>NZ_JAWUDN010000004.1:0-382760 GCF_044430645.1 Ewingella allii
GTCAAGCTTTACCATAGCTCAGAGGTACAAAAAATAACCTTAACGTACAATAATTTTCGATATCCAAACTGCCCCCTAATACATATTCTATGAATCAACATAACAAATATAAGCGTTACTGTTACAAGATTCATTAAAAACTGTGATGTAGATTAGTCTTTGTCTATACAAAACTACAAGTCTTTATCGCAGGATTTTTAGGAGAATACAAATGCAGGTTGTGGGTGTTTTCCTTTGTAGTCGCGATTTTTCTAATGGAACAGAGTTTTCAGACGCTTTTATGACCGTTTTGTCGGTGGGAAAATATACAGATAAGGCGCTGTTTATTGTTGCTAATGCCTCTGAACTCGCTGTTATTAAAGAACTTATTGGAAAGTGTAACGTTAGCTTTACCGCTAAAGAAAAAAAATCCTCATATTTTGATGATTATGAAATAATTTCACTCAAGGAATCGGTTCCTGAACAGCTCAGCGCGCTGATTTTTAGTGGCGGATTTGGAGTAGTTAGTCAGTTAACCACCTTCGAGCAAGATGGAAGCGATTACAAGATCGATGAACAACTGTTCACATTGGTGGATAAAATACATAAGAAACGTAAACCTATTGGCTTTGTCAGTCAGTCATCATTGTTAGCGCCGAAACTCTTTGATACATCAATAAGAGTTACCTTAGGAAAAGATGCCGATCGGGCGGAACTCCTTGATGCAATTGGTGCCGAGCCGGTTTTCTGTCCGGCGGATGATATTGTGGTCAATATGGAAATGCGGATTGTTAGCACTCCGGGGGGCTTGTCAGAAGATTCTGACACTCAAGCGGCTCTGGGGATTGATAAGTTGGTCAGATGTGTCATGGAATGGAGTGAATGAGGAAATCGTCTGGAATGGCTCTGTTTCGAGCCCCCTTAAAATGGTTAAAACGACTGGTAATTTTTGTTATCGGTGTATGGATTGCAGGCATCGTGCTGTTTTCCTTTTTGCCCGTTCCCTTTTCTGCTGTGATGGTCGAAAGGCAGATTTCGGCATGGCTGTCCGGGGATTTCGGCTATGTGTCACATTCTGACTGGGTACCGATGAGCGAAATATCGTCGCCAATGGCGCTAGCAGTCATGGCCGCAGAGGATCAGAAATTCCCTGAACACTGGGGTTTTGACGTCGATGCCATTCAATCCGTGCTCTCCAAAAGCGATCAGGAAAACGCCAGGATCCGTGGCGCATCGACGCTTTCTCAGCAAACTGCCAAAAATCTGTTTTTGTGGGATGGTCGCAGTTGGGTGCGCAAGGGGCTGGAAGCCGGTTTGACGGTAGGTATAGAAACCGTCTGGAGCAAACGCCGCATTCTCACCGTTTATCTGAATATTGTTGAGTTTGGCGACGGCGTGTTTGGCGTGGAAGAGGCGGCTCAGCACTTCTTCCATAAGCCTGCCAGCAGGCTGACAGCCTCACAGGCGGCGCTATTGGCCGCAGTGCTGCCTAACCCTCATCTGTTCAAGGTCAATGCGCCTTCGGCTTATGTGCTGCGCAGGCAGCAGTGGATTTTACGGCAGATGGGACAACTGGGCGGGGATGCTTTCTTGAAAGAGCATAACTTGCGTTAATCAGCAGTTAGCAAAGAAGAGACCTCTTCCGGCCCATCCCCCGTAAAAGAGAGGGGAGGGGCCGGGTAACACTTAGCGTTTCTTGAGTAGCAGATAGATACTGATAAACAGGAACAGCGCGCTCGGCAGGATAGCGCCAAGGATCGGCGGAATGCTGTACACCAAGCTTAATGGGCCGAAAATCTGGTCCATCACGTAGAACAGGAAGCCGAAGCAGATCCCCGTCACCACGCGCACGCCCATAGGCACGCTGCGCAGCGGCCCGAAGATGAACGACAGGGCCATCAACATCATTACCGCGACTGACAGTGGCGAGAAAATCTTACTCCACATATTGAGCTGATAACGCTTGGCCTCTTGCCCGCTCTGCTGCAGGTATTTCACATAGTTGTGCAAGCCGCTAATCGACAGCGCGTCAGGGTCTAAAGCCACCACGCCCAGCTTGTCTGGCGTCAGATTGGTTTTCCATTCGCCAGTCAGGGTTTGCGAGCCGGTGATCTGCTTGCCGTCGGTGAGGATAGACTCATCCACCTGCGACAGTTTCCAGGTGCCATTTTCAAATGACGCGGAAGAAGCATAGCGAACGGACTGCAGCTTATTGTTGTTATCGAAGTGGTAGATGTTCACGCCGGTGATTTCATTGTCACCCGCGACACGTTCGATAAAGATAAAGTCTTTGCCATCTTTCGCCCACAGGCCGCTCTGGGTGGAGAGCAACGAACCGCCGTACATTTGCTGTGCGCGGTAGTTTCTCGCCATCTGCTCGCCCTGCGGCGCCACCCATTCGCCGATTGCCATGGTTAGCAGGACCAGCGGAATGGCCGTCTTCATCACGGAAGAAGCAATTTGCATACGGGTGAAGCCCGAAGCCTGCATAACCACCAGTTCACTACGAGTTGCCAAGGTGCCCAAGCCCAACAGTGCGCCTAACAGGGCCGCCATCGGGAAGAAGATCTCGATATCTTTTGGCACGCTGAGCAGGGTATAGAGGCCCGCGCCCGCCGCAGAATAGCCACCCTGACCGACTTTACGCAGCTGGTCGACGAATTTGATGATGCCCGACAGCGACACCAGCATGAACAGCGTCATCATGATGGTGTTGAAGATCGTGCGGCCGATATAGCGGTCTAATACTCCAAACATCAGGCTCTCCCTCTCAAGCGCGCGCGAATCTTACGCATCGGCAACGTGTCCCACATGTTCAGCACCAGTGCTAATAAGAAGTAGGCGAGGTTGGTCACCCACATCCATATCATTGGGTCCAGTTTGTCTTTCGCACCGTTAGAGCGCAGAGAGCTTTGCAGCAGGAAGAAAATCAAATACAGCATGATGGCTGGCAGCATACTGAGCACGCGGCCCTGGCGCGGGTTGACCACGCTGAGTGGCACCACCAGTAACGCCATGATGAACACGGAAGCAACCAGCGTCAGACGCCAGTGGAATTCAGAACGCGCCTCGGGCAAATCTGAGTGCCACAGCTGTTGCATCGACATCTGGTCGGAATCGCTGGTGTCGAGCGCAACCGCCTGATGACCAATGACCGCCAGATAATTGACGAAATCAGTGATACGGAAGTCACGCAGCAGGGCGGTACCTTCGTAGCGCGTGCCTTGGTCCAGCGTCACCATCTGTGAGCCGTCCGGGCGCTGTTCCATATGGCCTTTATCCGCGACCACTACCGACGGGCGCTGATTGCCGTTCGGACGCAGCTGCGCCAGGAACACGTTGTGGAATTCTTTACCTTTCACGTTACCAACGAACAGCACGGCGTTACCGTCCTGAGCCTGTTGGAACTGGCCTTCGACCATGGCCGCCATGCTTGGGTTGGCTTTCGCTTCGGCTAACACTTCGTCTTGATGCTTGGATGACCAAGGGCTGACCCAGAAGGCGTTGATACCTGCAAAAACAGAGGTAAATAAAGCCAGACATAGCGCAGCAAGGATTAATGAACGTTTACCAAGGCCGCAGGCGTGCATAACAGTGATTTCACTGTCTGTATAAAGTTTGCCCAATGTCATCAATAAGCCGAGGAACAGACTTAAAGGCAAGATGAGCTGTGCCATTTCCGGCACGCCTAAGCCCAGCAGAGAAAGGACTAAATTTGTTGGGATATCGCCATCAACCGCCGCGCCCAGAACCCTGACTAACTTCTGACAAAAGAAGATCAGCAGCAGGATAAAGAGAATTGCGATTTGGCTCTTGAAGGTTTCCCTAACCAGATATCTAATGATGATCACGCTTAATACGCCTGTGATAACTTGTCTTTTTGCAGGAAAATCGATAGTTTCATCGCTAATCCGCCATTTATTCTCATCATATGGCAACCTTCACAGCTAAAATAGTATTACAACACCGAGAATTGGGGTGTCCTATAGGAACATGCTTATAGCCGCCAAAATAAAAACTAACGCCGTTCAGGTTAACACAGGTCGTTAACACAGTGACGGGAGATGTCTCCGGCCTATTCATTCTAGCCGCAGCCCCCGCCGTTGTCTTTAAGATTCAGGAGAGTGCATGGAGTTCAGTGTAAAAAGCGGTAGCCCGGAAAAACAGCGCAGTGCCTGTATTGTAGTCGGCGTTTTTGAACCTCGCCGCTTGTCACCTATTGCCGAACAGCTCGACAAAATCAGTGATGGCTACATCAGCGCCTTGCTCCGCCGTGGCGAACTCGAGGGTAAAGTCGGCCAAACTCTGCTGCTGCATCATGTTCCGAACATTCTTTCCGAACGCATCCTGTTGATCGGTTGCGGGAAAGAGCGCGAGCTTGATGAGCGCCAGTACAAACAGGTGATCCAAAAAACCATCAACACCCTGAACGATACAGGTTCGATGGAAGCCGTCTGTTTCCTGACCGAATTGCATGTCAAAGGGCGTAATACCTATTGGAAAGTGCGTCAGGCGGTCGAAACCTCCAAAGAGTCGCTTTACACCTTCGATCAGCTGAAAAGCAACAAAACCGAGCCGCGCCGTCCGCTGCGTAAGATGGTCTTCAACGTGCCAACGCGCCGCGAATTGACCAGCGGCGAGCGCGCTATTCAGCACGGTCTGGCCGTGGCGGCGGGTATCAAAGCTGCCAAAGACCTCAGCAACATGCCACCAAACATCTGTAACGCGGCTTACCTGGCTTCTCAGGCTCGCCAACTGGCAGATGCGTTTAGCACCAACATCACCACCCGCGTCATCGGCGAACAACAGATGAAAGAGCTGGGCATGAATGCCTATCTGGCGGTGGGACATGGTTCTAAAAACGAATCCTTGATGTCCGTGATGGAATATAAAGGCAATCCGAATCCAGACGCTAAGCCTATCGTGCTCGTCGGTAAAGGTTTGACCTTCGACTCCGGCGGTATCTCCATTAAGCCTGCGGCTGATATGGATGAGATGAAGTACGACATGTGTGGTGCCGCAGCAGTTTATGGTGCGATGCGCGTGGTGGCCGAACTCAACCTGCCGTTGAACGTGATTGGCGTGTTGGCGGGCTGTGAAAACATGCCGGGTGGTCAGGCATTCCGTCCGGGCGACATTCTGACCACGATGTCCGGCCAGACGGTAGAAGTGCTCAATACCGATGCCGAAGGCCGCCTGGTGTTGTGCGACGCCCTGACCTACGTCGAGCGTTTCGACCCTGAGCTGGTGATCGACGTGGCGACCCTGACCGGCGCATGCGTGATCGCATTGGGTCATCACATCACCGGTTTGCTGTCGAACCACAATCCGCTGGCCCATGAGCTGATTGGCGCGTCCGAGCAGTCGGGTGACCGCGCGTGGCGTTTGCCGCTGGCCGACGAGTATTACGAGCAGCTGGATTCCAACTTTGCTGATATGGCGAATATCGGTGGCCGTCCGGGTGGTGCTATCACCGCAGGCTGCTTCCTGTCGCGCTTTACCCGTAAATACAGCTGGGCCCATCTGGACATCGCCGGTACGGCATGGCGTTCAGGTAAGAACAAAGGCGCCACGGGCCGTCCTGTCGCTCTCCTGTCTCAGTTCTTGTTGAACCGCGCAGGGCTTGATGGCGACGATTGATCTCCCCATACACCCTAGCGATACCCAAAATCATTCGAGCTGTATCAAGGCGGCAACTGAATGAATCCCTGGGAGCTTACATCAAGTAAGTGACTAGGGTGAATGAAGGCAGCCAACGCAGAGACAGCTTGAAGGATGAAGGGGATCAGGTCGGTTAATTCCGGCCTGATTTATTTTGGTTAAATGCACTGGATAACTGATGAAACAAGCCACTTTTTTTCTGCTCGATACGCCCGATGGCGACACCGGCCTTAGCTCGCACGAAGCGCTGGCCTGTCAGATTGCCGCCGAACGCTGTCGCGCCGGGAAACGCGTTTTGCTGGCATGTGAAGATCAACAGCAGGCAGAACGTCTGGATGAAGCCTTATGGCAGCGCGACCCAAGCCAGTTCGTGCCGCACAATTTGGCCGGCGAAGGCCCAAAATTTGGTGCGCCGGTTGAGCTATGCTGGCCAGGAAAACGCGGTAACGCGCCGCGCGATCTCTTGATAAGCCTGCTGCCCCAGTTTGCAGATTTTGCTACTGCTTTCCATGAAGTGGTAGACTTCGTACCATACGAAGATTCCCTAAAACAGTTGGCGCGCGATCGCTATAAAGCGTATCGCAGCGTTGGCTTTACCTTGACCACGGCCACGCCGCCGTCTGTCACTACATCGACCGACTAAAAAAACGAAGCGAAATGGATAAGACATATAACCCGCAAGATATCGAGCAACCGCTTTACGAGCACTGGGAAGAACAGGGCTATTTCAAGCCGCATGGCGACACCAGTAAAGAAAGCTTTGCCATCATGATCCCGCCGCCGAACGTCACCGGTAGCTTGCACATGGGTCACGCTTTCCAGCAAACCATCATGGACGCCATGATCCGCTATCAGCGTATGCAGGGTAAAAACACGCTGTGGCAGGCGGGTACTGACCATGCGGGTATCGCAACGCAGATGGTGGTTGAACGCAAAATTGCTGCCGAAGAAGGTAAAACTCGCCACGACTACGGTCGCGATGCTTTCATCGACAAAATCTGGGAGTGGAAAGCCGAATCCGGTGGCACCATTACTCGCCAGATGCGCCGTCTGGGCGACTCCGTGGACTGGGAGCGCGAGCGCTTCACCATGGATGATGGCCTGTCTGACGCCGTGCGCGAAGTCTTTGTGCGCCTGTACAAAGAGGACCTGATTTACCGTGGCAAACGTCTGGTGAACTGGGACCCGAAACTGCGTACTGCAATCTCTGATCTGGAAGTTGAAAACCGCGAATCCAAAGGTTCCATGTGGCACCTGCGTTATCCGCTGGCTGACGGCGCGAAAACGGCCGAAGGTAACGACTATCTGGTGGTGGCGACGACGCGTCCGGAAACCATGCTGGGTGATACCGGCGTGGCCGTTAATCCAGAAGATCCGCGCTACAAAGATTTGATTGGCAAAGAGATTATTCTGCCGCTGGTTGGCCGTCGTATTCCTATCGTGGGTGATGAACACGCCGATATGGAAAAAGGCACCGGCTGCGTGAAAATCACGCCAGCCCACGACTTTAACGACTACGAAGTGGGTAAACGTCACGGCTTGCCGATGATCAACATCCTGACCTTCGATGGTGATGTTCGCCAGACAGCCGAAGTTTTCGACACTAACGGTGAAGAGAGCGACGCGTGCAGCAATGAGATCCCAGAAGCCTTCCGTGGCCTTGAGCGTTTTGCCGCGCGTAAAGCCGTAGTTGCTGCTTTCGACGAAGCTGGCCTGCTGGAAGAGATCAAACCTCACGACCTGACCGTGCCTTATGGCGATCGCGGTGGCGTGGTTATCGAGCCAATGCTGACCGACCAATGGTATGTGCGCACGGCCCCGCTGGCGAAAGTGGCGGTAGAAGCCGTTGAGCAGGGTGAGATCCAGTTCGTGCCTAAGCAGTACGAAAATATGTATTTCAGCTGGATGCGCGACATTCAGGACTGGTGTATTTCCCGTCAGCTGTGGTGGGGCCACCGTATCCCTGCGTGGTACGACGCGGAAGGTAACGTTTACGTTGGCCGCGACGAAGCTGAAGTGCGCAGCGAAAACAATCTGGGCGCAGACATTGTGCTGACCCAAGACGAAGACGTGCTCGACACCTGGTTCTCTTCTGGCCTGTGGACCTTCTCCACGCTGGGCTGGCCGAACCAGACTGCCGATCTGAAAGCTTTCCACCCGTCTAGCGTCGTGGTCAGCGGCTTCGACATCATCTTCTTCTGGATCGCGCGCATGATCATGATGACCATGCACTTCGTGAAAGATGAAAACGGCAAGCCGCAGGTTCCATTCCACACGGTCTACATGACCGGGCTTATCCGCGACGACGAAGGGCAGAAGATGTCTAAGTCGAAAGGTAACGTAATCGATCCATTGGATATGATTGACGGCATTTCGCTGGAAGACCTGCTGGAAAAACGTACCGGTAACATGATGCAGCCACAGCTGGCGGAGAAAATCCGCAAGCGCACCGAGAAGCAGTTCCCGAACGGCATCGAGCCGCACGGTACTGATGCCCTGCGCTTCACACTGGCCGCGCTGGCTTCAACCGGCCGTGATATCAACTGGGACATGAAGCGTCTCGAGGGTTATCGCAACTTCTGTAATAAGCTGTGGAACGCTAGCCGCTTCGTGCTGATGAACACAGAAGATCAAGATTGCGGCTTGAACGGCGGCGAGCTTGAGCTGTCTCTGGCAGACCGTTGGATCCTGGCTGAATACAACCGCACAGTGAAAGCTTACCGTGACGCAATGGACGGCTACCGCTTCGACTTAGCGGCCAGCATTCTGTATGAATTCACCTGGAACCAGTTCTGCGACTGGTATCTGGAACTCACCAAGCCGGTAATGAATGGCGGCAGCGAAGCACAGCTGCGCGGCACCCGTCATACGCTGGTTGAAGTGCTGGAAGGCCTGCTGCGCCTGGCGCATCCGATCATTCCATTCATTACAGAAACCATCTGGCAGCGCGTTAAAACGCTGAAAGGCATCACAGCTGAAACTATCATGCTGCAACCTTTCCCGGAGTATGACGCGGCTAAGGCTGACGAAAGCGCGCTGGCCGACCTCGAGTGGATCAAGCAGGCTATCATCGCTATCCGTAACGTTCGCGCCGAGATGAACCTCTCTCCGGGCAAACCTCTGGAGCTGCTGCTGCGCGGAGCAAGTGCAGATGCACAGCGTCGCGTTGAGCAGAACCTGAACTTCATCTCCTCGCTGGCACGTCTTGAGTCCATCACCGTGCTGCCTGCGGGCGATAAAGGCCCGATTTCTATGACCAAGCTGGTGGACGGCGCTGAGTTGCTGATCCCAATGGCCGGTCTTATCGACAAAGCCGCTGAGCTGGCGCGTTTGGATAAAGAGATGGCGAAGATTGACGGCGAAATCGCGTCAATCGAAGGCAAGCTCTCCAACGAAGGCTTCGTGGCTCGTGCTCCAGAAGCGGTTGTTGCTAAAGAGCGTGAACGCCTGGTTGCCTGTGGCGAAGCCAAAGTTAAGCTGGCTGAGCAGAAAGCGACTATCGCCGCGCTGTAAGACATCGTGTCTAAGTGATGTTATGCAAAAGGCCGCTCACGCGGCCTTTTTTGTTGCAGCGGCGCAAGCTAAATTTATTGCGTATTTTAAAACGGCATCCGTGGCCCCGGCGTTGCATCATTGCGCGGTTAGGTGGTATTAATTCGGACTGATTGTGTTTTTATCATCATATTGAGTGAGTCTTATGTCTACCGCCACACCCCTCAACTTGCAGGTGCGTCTGATACGTCCTGAAGACAATGCCGCTATTGCGAATGTTATCCGCCAAGTCTCTGCCGAATTCGGCCTGACCGCCGACAAAGGCTATACGGTGGCGGATCCCAACCTTGACCATTTATATGAAAATTACAGCCAACCGCGCTGCGCATATTGGGTGGTGGAGCTGGATGGGCAGATCGCGGGCGGCGGCGGGGTCGCACCTCTACAGGGCGCAGAAGATGATTTGTGTGAATTACAGAAAATGTATTTCCACTCGGCATTGCGCGGGAAAGGTTTAGCCAAGAAATTAGCCTTACAGGCATTAGATTTTGCCCGCACCCAAGGCTTTGCACGCTGCTATTTAGAAACCACCGGCAGCCTGACGCAGGCCGTGGCTTTATATGAGCACTTAGGTTTTGTGCATATTGACGGACCATTAGGCAATACAGGTCATACTGATTGTGAAGTTACCATGCTTAAACTGCTATAATCAGGCACGATTAAGTTTGGATCGGCTAACTTTGGCACAGGCATCAGTATGTTCACTTATAAAGAAATTTCGACGCTGAACGAATTAGAATTGATGGTGTATAACACCATCATTAAAAACACGGATAAAGTCATGTATATGACTATCCGTGAACTCGCTGATGCTGCGGGCGTTTCAACCACCACCGTGCTGCGTTTTTGCAAGAAAATGAATTGCGACGGATATTCAGAATTCCGTATTCGCTTTAAGTTATATCTTGAACGTGATGAAAAGCCGCCGGTCTCTTTCGGTATTAGTGAGATTATTAGTTACTTTAAAAGTATTAATAATAGCGAGTTTGATGAGTTATTAGGTAAAGCCGCTGCGCAAATTGCTTCCACCCGCAGAATTATATTTGTGGGCATTGGCACGTCGGGCGCTTTGGGTAAATATAGCGCGCGCTTTTTTTCTAATATTGGTAAGTTCAGCACTTATATTGATGACCCTTATTACCCAATTAATAGCGATATGTATCAGGATGCCATCGCGATTATTTTCTCGGTTTCTGGCGAGACAGAAGAGATCATCCGCATTGCCAGCCAGTTCAGTTTGCAGAATTGCAAAATTATTAGCCTGACCAACAGCGAAAGCTCCACGCTGGCCCGCATGGCGGACCTCAACATCTCTTACCACATGCCACCAATTCTGCTCGAAGGCCACTACAATATTACGACGCAGATCCCAGTTTTGTATATTATCGAAACTATCGGCAAAAAACTGCCGCCGCTAATTAATGAAAATATTATCAGGCGCCCTAAATAAAACAGGGTGTTTTAAATATGTAACATCTACCAAATAACCCGCTTTGTTATATCGTGACTTCAAATTCTTTTTTGTTAAACTCCCGTCCGAAGTATAAAAATAATAATCTCACCTCTCGTGCCAAAAGTTATACCCGCAGTGATTGACGTTTCAGCTAGGCAGCCAAAGCGCCAAATACCACGGGTATTAGGAGAACAATAATGGCGATTGATTACGCTCAAACTGCTCAGGAAGTCGTAAAATATATTGGCGGCGATAATAATGTGATTAGCGTCACACATTGCGCAACCCGATTACGCTTTATTTTGAAAGATAATAGCATCGTCGATAAAGAGGAATTAAAACGCGTTAAAGGCGTTATTACCGTTATCGAAGCGGGCGGGCAGATGCAGGTGGTGATCGGCAACCACGTCAGCGATGCTTATAAACAGGTTCTGCGACTGATCACCGTTGACGAAAATGCCCCGGTCTCCGCGCCGAATGTTGGCATTGTCAGCCGGGTGATGGACGTCATTTCGAGTATTTTCACGCCATTCCTTTACCAACTCGCGGCCTGCGGTATTTTACAGGGGATCATCTCCTTCCTGGCCGCCGTCGGCATTATGGACTCCAGCAGCGGCACTTACCGCATCCTGAACTTTGTGTCGTGGACGGCATTCACCTTCCTGCCAGTGATGATCGCCTTTACGGCGGCTAAAAAATTCAACGTTCATCCATTCACCGCTGTTATCACCGCCTGTGCGCTGATCAGCCCTGACTACATGAACATGGTGACGGCGTTCAAAATCACTACTATCAACTCTGCGGACCCTGCGATGCAGCAATTGATGCGTGAAGCCGTTAGCAACCCGGAAATCGCCAATGCTCTGACCAATCTCGTGGGCATTCCGCTCTCCGCGCCGACGCTGGACTTCCTCGGCATTCCGGTGAAATACCTCAGCTACACCGCGTCAGTTATCCCCATCATTCTGATGGTTTGGGCGATGTCCTACGTTGAGCGTTTCTTCAATAAAATCCTGCCAGTGGTGATCCGCAACCTGTTCACCCCGATGTTCTGTATCGCGATTATGGTGCCGATGACCCTGCTGGTGTTTGGCCCGATTGGCAACCTGATTGGCGGCGCGATCGGTGGCGTTTATAACTACCTGTATCATCTCAGCCCGACCGTGGCAGGCTTCGTGGTGGGTGCCTTCTGGCAGCCGTTAGTCACCCTTGGCGTTCACTGGGGCATTACGCCGGTTACCGTCGGCAACTACGCGACCTTGGGTTATGACACCTTCACTGGCCTGCAGGCTTCTGCGGTATTCGCTATGACCGGCACCATGTTCGGCGTTTACCTGAAAACCCGTAGCCGTGAAATGAAAGGTATTTCACTGTCAGCGGGCGTAACCGGGCTGTTTGGGATCACCGAACCGGCTATCTATGGTGTGGCGCTGCGCCTGAAAAAACCTTTCCTGTGCAGCTGTGCTGCGGGCGGGATTGGCGGCGCGATTGCAGGCTCATTCAATGCCGTTTCATGGAGTTACTGCCTGCCGGGCATCGCGGTGCTGCCGGTGTTCTTCAAAGAAGGCCACATGCCGCAGTTCCTCGGCTTCCTGCTTTCTATCACCGTGGCGTTCGTGCTCGGCGCGCTGTTCACCTATCTGGTCGGCTTTAAAGATGAAGTGGAAAGCCAACCGAAAAGCAGTGCTAAAGCGACTGACGCGACGGCGCCACAGGCCCAGTTGAATCAGGCTTAATCAGTATTTTGTAGATTGGGCGGGAGCTTCCCGCCCTGAATAAGGGAGAATTTGTATGAGTAGCAGCCAGCAATTACCGAAAGATTTTTTATGGGGCGGTGCCGTAGCCGCGCATCAGGTTGAAGGTGGCTGGGATAAGGGCGGTAAAGGCGTAAGTATCGCCGATGTGCTTTCCGGTGGCTCGCACGGCGTGGATCGCGTGAGAACCGATGGCGTGCTTGAAGGTTATCGCTATCCGAACCATGAAGCCGTCGATTTTTACTCGCACTATAAAGAAGACATCGCGCTATTTGCTGAGATGGGCTTCAAATGCTTCCGCACCTCGATTGCCTGGACCCGCATCTTCCCCAATGGTGATGAGGCCCAGCCAAACGAAGCTGGCCTGCAATTCTACGACGACATGTTTGACGAGCTGCTCAAGCACGGCATCGAGCCGGTGATCACCCTGTCTCACTTCGAGATGCCGTGGCATCTCGTAAAAGAGTACGGCGGCTGGAAAAACCGCAAAGTGGTGGATTTCTTTGTGAAGTTCAGTGAAGTGGTGCTGGAGCGTTATAAGCACAAAGTGAAGTACTGGATGACCTTCAACGAGATCAACAACCAGCGCAACTGGAAGTACCCGCTGTTCGGCTATTGCTGCTCCGGCGTAGTGTTCACCGAACACGAAAACCCGGAAGAGACCATGTATCAGGTGCTACACCACCAGTTCGTGGCCAGTGCCAAAGTGGTGAAGCTCGGTCATGCCATCAACCCTGACTTCCAGATTGGCTGCATGGTGGCCATGGTGCCGCTGTATCCATTCTCCTGCCATCCGGACGACGTGATGTACGCGGTGGAGTCCATGCGCGAGCGCTTCCTGTTTGGCGATGTGCACATGCGCGGCTACTACCCGTCCTACATTCTTAAAGAGTGGGAGCGTCGCGGCTTTAACATCAAGATGGAAGAGGGCGACGAACAAGCCCTGCGCGAAGGCTGCGCGGATTACATGGGGCTGAGCTATTACATGAGTAACGCGGTGTCGGCGCATAACCCGAGCGATGACAACGGCCTGTCTGGCTTTGCCGGCAGCGTGCCGAACCCGCACGTCAAGGCGTCCGACTGGGGCTGGCAGATTGACCCAGTGGGCCTGCGCTACTCGCTGAGCGTGCTGTACGAGCGTTACCAGAAGCCACTGTTCATCGTCGAAAACGGCTTTGGCGCCATCGATAAGGCTTCTCCAGACGGCATGATCCACGATGATTACCGTATCGCCTACCTGAAAGCACATATTGAGCAGATGAAGAAAGCGGTGTTCGAAGACGGCGTTGACCTGATGGGCTACACCCCTTGGGGCTGCATCGACTGCGTGTCCTTCACCACCGGCGAGTACAGCAAGCGCTACGGTTTTATCCACGTCGATAAAAACGATGACGGCAGCGGAACCATGGCGCGTTCGCGCAAGCAGAGCTTTGACTGGTATAAGAAAGTGATTAGCAGCAATGGCGAAGTGCTTTAAGGCAAGTTTTGTAGCAAATTGTTGAAAGTCAAAAAGAATTCAGGCCCGTTAAGGGCCTGAATGTTATGAGCGAAATGATTTACTTCACGTAGGTAAAGGCAGTGGTGACGTGTTTCACACCACTCACACCGGCTGCAATGCTCGCCGCCGATTTCCCCTCTTCCTGAGTCACCAGACCCAACAAGAAGACTTCGCCGTTTTCAGTGGTCACTTTCACATTGGAAGATTTCACCGAGTCGCTGGTCAGGATCTGCGAACGGACTTTGGTGGTGATCCACGTGTCCATCGATGCAGTGCCCATAGAGACAGGCTTGCCGGTACGAATCTCGTTGTAGACTTCGCTCGCGCCGTCAACACCCATGGTGATTTGCTTCGCGCGCGCGGCCATATCTGGCGTTGGCGTCTGGCCGGTTAGCAAGACTTTGCCCTGATAGGCGGTCGCCACAATGCGAGCTTCATCTTTAAGCTGTTTATCTTTGCTAATGGCGTTAGACACGCGAGCTTCCAGCGTGCCGTCATCCACCTGAGTACCCACGGTACGTGGATCGGTGGTGGTTTTCGTTGCCACGCCCGCGACGCCAACAACGGCGGCCGCTACGCAGCCTTGTAATAGTAGGGCGCTTAACAATACTGCAAAGAGAGGACTCGCCTTCATTGGATCTCCTTAATCGTCCTGGTGAGGGAACAGCGTGTTATCAATCAGGTCACAGAGGCAGTTCACTGTGAGCATATGCATTTCCTGAATACGTGCGCTGCGATGGGACGGAATACGGATCTCAACATCGTGAGGCCCTAATAGACCGGCCAACTCACCGCCGTCATACCCTGTCAGTGCGACGATGGTCATGTCGCGGGTCACTGCTGCTTCAACCGCTTTGACAATATCACGGCTGTTACCGCGGGTGGAAATAGCCAGTAAAACGTCTCCAGCCTGCCCCAGCGCGCGAACCTGTTTGGCGTAGATTTCTTCATGCAGGCGATCGTTAGCGATAGCCGTCAGCACGATGTTATCCGCACATAGTGAGATTGCGGGTAAGCTTGGACGTTCAGTTTCAAAGCGATTAATTAGGCTGGCTGAAAAATGCTGGGCATTCGCAGCAGAAGTACCATTACCGCAGCACAGTATCTTGTTACCGTTAAGCAGTGATTGCACCAGCGTCATTGCTGCGCGGGAAATCGCATCGGGCAGGGCTTCTGCGGCGGCAATCTGGGTTTGAATACTTTCAGTAAAGCAGGCTTTGATTCTATCCAGCACGTGATTTAGTCCAGTCAGTAAAATGTCGGCTGCGCTATGGCAGGCGTCAGTCTCAAAACAATCTTAATCCGCATTGAATGCATCACGCAGCCATTCTATCTGGCTACCCGTGATGGCTAAAACATCAAAACGGCAAGATGATGTGTCAAAGCTCGCATTTCTTAGTGCAAGCCAAAAAGAGGCGGCTTGTAATAAACGCCGCTGTTTTTGATGCGTCACGCTGGCCGCGGCTCCGCCAAATAAGGCGTTGCGACGGTAGCGCACCTCAACAAACACGATGGTTTGCTGGTCGCGCATGATTAGGTCAATTTCACCCTGTCGGCAAGCCACGTTGGCCTCGACGAAAATTAACCCGGCTTTTTCGAGATAACGCCGGGCGAAGACTTCATAGTCTGCGCCACGTTCGCGCGTTGTCGCGTTTTTTCCTAACATCTATACATCCTTGTACTTAAAAAACGGGGTAAATCCGATACCCCGTTCACGCTTTCAGCTTTGTCTTAAGCCTATGATTTAAGAAGAAACCGGCACCAGCGCGCCTTTACTGTACTGCAACCACGGCATTTTGCGATGGATCACGCAGTTTTGATTCGCACTCAGCTGGCCGGTTTTGCCACTAATCTGGAAGCCCGGGATCTGGCGCATTTGTGAGAAGTGGTTTGCCAAGTCCCATGCGTCGATACCCATTGCGTAGAGGCGCACCAGCGAGTAGTCATTTTTGAACTGACCGGTAGCCTGCTGCATCAACGCCGGGTTGGTGCCCGCCAGCAGAGGAATATCGCTGAACTGCACGCCTTCCATCTCCAGACGGTAATCCGGGCCTGCACCTGCCTGATAGCTGCGCGAACTGGCGTAGACAGATGGCTTATTGCGGCCGCTGACCGCCAAATCAATCATCGGCTTAATCAGCGTCAGCTCGTCCTGCGTCGCCACGATATACACCGAATCTACATTACCCGATGCGCCGCCGCCGGTGGCCTGAGTGATCTGGTCATCGGTTGGTGGTGCCGGGATGGTGATGCCGCCAATGGTCACGCCTTGAGGCGCGGTCGCCGCCGCTTGCGCGCTGCTCGACACCGGCGTGCCGGTCAGACGAATGCCGCTGCGGATGGTGGATTTCAGTTCTGCATAAGAGCCAAGGCCCTGTTTCAGCACCGTTTGTCCACCCTGTTTCTGCCACTCATCGGCAAAAGCCTGAGCGATACGGTCGCCGAAGTTACCACGTGGCACCAGCAGCAGCGGAGCCTGACGATGCTGTTGCCACATGTGGCGCGCGGCATCCTGAGCTTCGTCTTCCGGAGAGAGCGCAAAGTAACAGATATTCGGGCTGCTTTTCTCAGTTTCTGGCTGATTCAGCGCTAAAACGTTTAATGGCGTTTGATCTGCCCCCAAACCGTTGACCTGATCCTTCAGCAATGGGCCGACGACGATAGTCGCGCCATCTTGCTGAGCCTGCGCGAGCAAGGCTGGGATTGGCTGGGTGCTGGTGTCATACACTTTCACCTGAGCACTTGGGTTAGCCGGCGTGGTTGGCTGTGGGGTAGCCGGAGCTGCAGCAGTAGTGGCTGCCTGCTGCTCTTGATCCGCGCCGTCCTGCTGGGCAGAAGGGCTAACGGCGGCATTCGGGTCAACCGGAGCTGAGGCTGGTGCCGCGTTTGGATCTGCTGCTGGCTGCTGCTGCGCCGCAGGCTGAGCAGAAGGTAATCCGTTCATCGCCGCGTTGAAGCCTTGCTGAATGGCATTACCATACACCTGCGCCGCGCCGCTCATCGGCAGGAACAGGGCAATCTTCTCCGTAGAAGAAGGTTGGAAGTTCAACACGCTGTTTAACTGAGTCGGCAGGCTCTTAGCCGCCGGGTTCACCGGATAGCGGCGCTGCCAGTCTTTAATACCGGCTTTCAGCAGGTCAGGGTCTTGCTTGTTGCTCTGCCAGACGCTGAGCAGGTCGAGCCAGCCTTGCAGGGTGTTTTCATTCGCATTGATGGTGATGTTGCTAACGTCCTGCGGCGTCATCTGAGTCAGCGCGGCCCAGGTGGCGTCAATGTTGTTCTGATGAGGTTTACCCTGTAACAGCGGCTCCTGAGCGATATAGGCACGCAGCAGGCCGAGGCTGGTGCGGCCTTGGCTGGCGTCGATTTGCGCCTGATAGAAACGCGCCTGCTGGTCGCTGTTGAGGTTGGATGGATCGATTTTGCTCAGCGTGGTGGCCGCCGCTGGGTAATTCTGCTGTGCGACCTGCACTTCGGCGCTAACCAATTGCTGCTCCTGCGCCTGCACGGCGGTCAGGTTTTGCGGCAATTTGGCCAGCTGATCGGCTGCCTGAGGCACTTTGCCTTCGCGCAACAGGGCACGAACTGCAAGTAATTGCCAGTCAGCCTTGGTATCATCACCGCTTTGCTGGGCTTGCTGTAGATAATAGTCTGAGCTGCCCGTCGCTTTCGCCTGAACTGTTTCAGTCGGCGCTTGCGGTGCCTGGCTCGAACAACTGGCGAGAAGCATCGCCACGATAACGGCAGGGATCAAACGTCCCGTGCGGGTACGAAAAGTAGTTGAGGAAGGCATTCAGTTTCCAGTGATGTTTTTTTCAAGATGCTCAATATTAAATCGGCAATCCGGATGAAACAATGAATCAACACGATCAAGCAGATATTTCTGCATCAACGCTGTACATCGTACCGACACCAATCGGCAATTTAGGGGACATTACCCAGCGTGCATTGGCGGTGCTCAGCAGCGTAGATTTGATTGCGGCGGAGGATACCCGCCATACCGGATTACTGCTGCAACACTTCGCCATTAGCGCCAAAATGTACCCGTTGCATGACCATAATGAGCAGCAAAAAGCCGAGCATTTATTAGCAAAATTGCAGAGTGGTCAAAGCATTGCGTTAGTTTCCGATGCCGGAACGCCGCTGATTAACGACCCCGGCTACCATCTGGTGCGTCGCTGCCGTGAAGCCGGTATTCGTGTGGTTCCTTTGCCGGGGGCCTGTGCGGCGATTGCAGCGCTGAGCGCCGCCGGTTTGCCTTCGGATAAATTCTGTTACGAGGGTTTTCTGCCTGCGAAAACAAAATCACGAAAAGATGCCCTTCAGGCACTGATTGAAGAGCCTCGAACCCTGATCTTCTACGAATCCACTCACCGCCTGCTCGACAGCCTGCAAGATATGGTGGAAGTCTGGGGGCCAGATCGCTATGTCGTGCTGGCGCGCGAAATCACTAAAACCTGGGAAAATATCCGTGGTGACGCCGTGGGCGCGCTGCTCGACTGGGTAAAAGAAGATGAAACCCGCAAACGTGGCGAAATGGTGCTGATTGTCGAAGGCCATAAAGTAGATGCCGAAGCCTTACCGGCTGAGGCACTGCGCACGCTGGCGCTGCTACAAAAAGAGTTACCGCTGAAAAAGGCCGCCTCGCTGGCCGCCGAGATCCATGGCGTGAAGAAGAATGCGTTGTATAAATACGCACTCGACCAGCAAGAGGGTGACAAGTAGGCCATTATGGCCTATCATCCGCGCCGGAGTTGACCAGACAGTCGCCGCTTCGTTGCCGTCCCTTTCGGGGGAGACAGATGAAGGGGAGGAAAGTCCGGGCTCCATAGGGCAGGGTGCCAGGTAACGCCTGGGAAGCGCGAGCTTACGACAAGTGCAACAGAGAGCAAACCGCCGATGGCCCACGCAAGTGGGATCAGGTAAGGGTGAAAGGGTGCGGTAAGAGCGCACCGCGCGGCTGGCAACAGTTCGTGGCATGGTAAACTCCACCCGGAGCAAGGCCAAATAGGGGTTCACATGGTACGGCCCGTACTGAACCCGGGTAGGCTGCTTGAGCCAGTGAGCGATTGCTGGCCTAGATGAATGACTGTCCACGACAGAACCCGGCTTAACGGTCAACTCCTCCAATACGAAAAGGCCCGTGTAACGCAAGTTGCACGGGCCTTCTTCATTTATAGCGTTTCTAGGTGAAGCTTATTGCGTCACACCGGCAGGTCGATCAGCAGGGCGCGCAGCGGGGTGCTGGCGGTCAGGCTGATTTCTGACTCACCTTGGATAAACGCGCCGTCGCCGCACACCAGCTTCTGCTTTTCTTGACTCTCTGCGCCCAGGGCGTCGATGCGGCCGTGAATCGATTGCAAATAGGCCCGCGTGCCGCGTATCGGCAAGCTAATGCTCTCGCCTTCGCCCAGCTCTATATGATGGATCCACACCTGCTGGCGCAGCTGTAAGCTGCCTTGCTCGCCGTCTGGCGATGCCAACAGCAGGTGCGGCTGTTGGCCGACCTTAATCTGCTGGATCAGCGGATTCTCATGCTGCGGGCAGGCGTCCAGCCACAGCTGCATGCGAGTCAGCGGCTGGGTTGAACTCAGGTTCAGCTCGCTGTAGGCCACGTTGGTCTGGGTGGAAAGCAGCACGGCTTCGCCCTCGTTGACGCGAACGCTGTTGCCCTCGGCATCGCGGTACTCCGCGCTGCCTTGCAGCACTAAATTCAGGATATCCACCTGCGGGTAGGTGCGTGGCTGGAAGCTGGCACCCGGCGCCAGCACTTCCTGATTGAGAACGCGCAGTGACGCGTAGCCCATAAGTTTTGGGTCAAAATAGTGCCCAAATGAAAAGGTATAGCGCGCCTGAAGCCAACCAAAGTCAGCTGTGCCGCACTCTTTTGCAGTTCTGCTCTTAATCATTGCGGTCTGGCTCAGTTAAAAAAATTCCATACTTAAATGGTAAGCGTCTGGACGACTGATTGTTAGCCAGTTAATCTGGTCGGTATATTCAAATTTCCTGACAGAGAACCCCATGGCTAAGGATCGCGCACTCACACTTGAAGCACTCAGGGTCATGGATGCCATCGACCGGCGCGGCAGCTTTGCGGCGGCGGCAGACGAGCTAGGCCGCGTGCCTTCTGCATTGAGCTACACCATGCAGAAGCTGGAGGAAGAGCTGGACGTGGTGCTATTTGACCGTTCAGGTCATCGGACAAAATTCACCAACGTTGGCCGCATGCTGCTCGAACGCGGCCGCGTTTTGCTCGAAGCCGCTGATAAACTTACCGTAGACGCCGAAGCGCTGGCGCGCGGTTGGGAAACCCAAATTACCATCGTTTGTGAAGCGCTGGTTCCCGCTACCCAGCTGTTCCCGTTAATTGAAAAGCTGGCGCTAAAAGCCAACACGCAGGTGTCGCTGATAACCGAAGTGCTAGCCGGCGCCTGGGAGCGTCTTGAGCAGGGCCGCGCCGACATTGTTATCGCGCCGGATATGCACTTCCGCTCATCGTCTGAAATCAACAGCCGCAAGCTCTATAAGCTGATGAGTGTCTATGTCGCCGCGCCGGATCACCCAATTCATCTGGAAGCCGAGCCGCTGTCGGAAGTCAGCCGGGTGAAATATCGCGGCATCGCGGTGGCGGATACCGCCCGCGAGCGCCCGACCCTCACCGTGCAGCTGCTGGATAAACAGCAGCGTTTAACCGTCAGTACCATTGAAGAGAAGCGTCAGGCGCTGTTGGCAGGTTTGGGTGTGGCGACGATGCCTTATCCTATGGTGGAAAAAGATATCGCCGAGGGGCGTCTGCGGGTGGTGAGCGCGGAGTACAACCGCGAGGCGGAAATCATCATGGCATGGCGCCGCGACAGCATGGGTGAAGCCAAGGCGTGGTTCCTGCGGGAAATCGCCAAGCTGCTTGCCACCCGCGACGCCAACTAGTCTTGCTCCCCCTCGCCAGAGGGGAAGCATGCGGCTTAGCTGAAACGCAGGTCGCGGCCGTGCTCGGCATCTAAATCCTGCGCCGGGCCGGTGGAGATCACCCCGTGCGGATTGATGGTTGCGTGGCTGCGGTAGTAATGATTGCGGATGTGCGCGAAGTCCACGGTTTCGGCAATGCCCGGCATTTGGTAGATGTCGCGCAGGAAGCCGTAGAGGTTCGGGTAATCACTAATGCGATAGCGGTCGCACTTAAAGTGCGTGACGTACACCGGATCGAAGCGCACCAGTGTGGTCCACAGGCGCAAATCGGCCTCGGTTAGCTGGTTGCCGGTCAGGTAGCGATGTTTCTCCAGCAGGGCTTCGGCTCGGTCTAGCCCTTCAAATACCCCTTTTACCGCCTCGTCATAGGCTTCCTGCGAGGTAGCAAAACCCGCTTTATAGACGCCGTTGTTAATCAGCGGATAGACCCACTCATTCACTTCATCAATGGCCGGGCGCAGGTTTTCCGGGTAGTAATCCCCAGCGCGCGCGCCTTGGGCATCAAACGCGCTGTTGAACATACGGATGATGTCCGCCGATTCATTGCTGACGATGGTTTGCAGCTTTTTGTCCCACAGGATAGGCACGGTGACGCGCCCGGTGTAGTCCTTCTGCGCCCGCAGATAGATTTCATAGGCGAAGTTCAGGTGGTAAAGGTCATCGCCGGTCGCGGCAGGGAAGTCGGTGGCGAATGTCCAGCCATTCTCCAGCATCAGCGGATGCACCACGGAAACTGGAATCAGCTTATCCAAGCCTTTCAGGGCGCGCATCAGTAAGGTGCGGTGCGCCCAGGGACAGGCGAGGGAGACATAAAGGTGATAGCGATTCGGCTCGGCGGCGAATCCGCCTTTGCCGTGCGGCCCTGCCTCGCCGTTGGGGGTCACCCAATTGCGAAATTGCGATTCAGTGCGTTTGAAATGGCCGCCGGTAGATTTGGTGTCATACCAAACGTCATGCCATTTGCCTTCGACGAGTTGTCCCATGATCCCTCCTTTCCCATCATCCTTCGTGCTGAATCTTGGTGTACTGCATTGATGCAACGCGAATCATGCTGGGGAGATGTGCAGATAAGAAATAAAAAGGGCGAGGTGAATAATCACATCGCCCATCAGTCTATTGAGTATAGCGGCACATTCTTATGTGCGAACTGTTACCAGTTTTTCTTGATCAGGCGGTCGATGCTGATTGCGCCTGGACCCGATACGAACAGGGCAAAGAAGCCACCAGCGATAGACAGGTTTTTCATGAACATCATCTGGTTTACGGCAACAGCAAAATCCGTGTGGAAAATCAGTGCAGTCAGGATAGTGAAGATTGCAGTGATAAACGCTGTGGTACGAGTCAGGAAGCCGAACAGAATGGCCAAGCCGCCGCCGAACTCAAGCAAAATGGTCAGTGGCAGCAGGAAAGATGGCACACCCATTGAGCTCATGTAAGCACCGGTTCCTGCGTAGTTGGTGATCTTGCCCCAGCCCGCAGTGATGAACAGAATCGGCATTAAGATACGAGCGATAAGCAGGACGGTATTGTTAACTTTGGTCATTTTCGACTCCGAAAAATGTTGCCCAAATTGGGCGACAATAATATTAACGGCACGTCCGGGTATTATCCCCAACCGTTACCGCGTCTGGTTGATGATGGGATAGTAAGGGGAAAGTTGAACAGTTGTTAGCAAGTAAAACTGTCTATTATTATCAAATAAATTGAACAGCGCGGCGGGAACTTAAAGAAACGGGCCAGTCGGAGAAACTCCGGACTGGCCCGTGGGGGAGCGCGTTGCGAGTTGATTAAAAAAGAATTAGTCGATTTTAATCAATAAATTAGCGCTACGGCTTTATAAAGTTACGGCGGAAAAGCTGTACGGTGCCCCAAATACCAAAGGCGCGACGCGACCAGCGAACCACTTTACTTGGATGTCGGATGCCGTAAATTGCCAGAACGCTGGAACCCAGCACCAGATACTTACGCATATCAATAAACTTCACCCAGCCGCGATCTACTTTTGCGGTTGCTTCGAGCCATTCTAGGCGGCCCGCAGACAACTCAGCGCGTTGGCGCTCGATTTTACGCAGCAGTTTTACTTTCTCGATAACGCGGTCAGGTGTGCTCATTGGTCATCCTTTTCCAGCAATGAACGGTCAATATCCAGCTGTTTACGCGTCATGCTCAACAAAGTTGAACGTTTCGCTTTTGACAGCGTCCAGAGACCTAATACCACCGCCAGGAACAGTAAAACGCCGGTGGTGGTGCCCATTGCAACAAGTCGATAAGCCGGGTCGATTGCCCAGAACAGCACAACCAACAGGCTCATTAAACCGAAAGCGGTAAAGATGAGGGTGATGCCCGCCATCAGCAAGAGTTGGAAAATATTGGCCTTTTCCTCTTCCAGCTCAATGACGGCCAGTCTGACACGCGTTTCAACCATGCCAACCAAAACGGTGACAATGCGTTGCGCCGTATCAAGTATCCCTTTGCCCGGTCCTTGTGGCGGAGTCTTTATCGGTTCAGCCATAATTAACGGCGGGCTAGCAGAACGCCAATAACTACGCCGACGGCAGCACCAATACCAACGCCAGTCCAAGGTTTGTCATGCACGTAATCATCAGCACGACCTGCGATTTCTTTCGAATGATGGACCAGCTTATCGCCAGTATCACTCAGGCGAGAGCGGGTGTCTTTCAGCAGGCTTTCTGCCTTGCCGCGCAGCTTATCTAACTCTGCTTTTGGCTTATCGGTGGAAGTTTGAAGAACTTCTTCCAAGGTATCAGCCAACGATTTAAGTTCCGCGCGCAGATTTTCTGAGGTGGTGTTCTTAGCCATGTTTGTATCACTCCATACGTTAACTGATGCGAACTTTTAACATAGCGGATATCTGGGTTATCGCAACTTAGGCACCTGATTTAAGGACTAAAGCCCCCGATTTAAGGTTAAGCCTGAGTCAGATAACGCCATTTCACCGCTATGAACGGGGAAAATCGGTCTGACAGGGCTAATTATTGGCCCTGTGCTTCTTTCAATTCAGATTGTGCTTCGTCCAGCTTGTGCTGTTTCTTCTCGATCTTTTTGCTGTCGCCCGTGGCTTGGGCTTCTTTCAGCTCTTGCTCACGTTCCTGAACTTTTTCTTTCTTTTCAGCAACATGTTTTTCGTATTCGGCTTTGAGACCAGAGTCCGTGCAGTGCGCTTGGTTTTCGCTCAAGGCTTTTTGCAGGCCAGCGATCTGGTCTTTATTGTTGTGCTGATGTGCGTAATCAAGTTGGGTCTTGATTTGCTGTTGTTTAGCGGCGCAAGTCTGTGGCTGCGAAGCAGCGAAAGACGCGGCAGAAAATGCGAAAAGTGGTATAGCGAACAGCGCGGATAAACGCAGATTCATGAGGGTGTCTTCCTTAGTCATTGTGAAACGCTGGTGCATTTCTTCCGTAGGTAAAGCACTGAAAAACGTCTTATCGAAATGGGTCGATAGAAAAAATGCGCCGTCTTGGCACAGATAATTTTTCAATACAGTGGGACTAATTATAACAGCAGATAATAGATGCGCTTAGGGGAGGATTCCGAAAGCGCGAGAGGGTTAACCTAATTTGAGCTGGTCGCGGGTAATTTTATGCACCCAGAGCTGGGATTGTGGCGGATCGCAGCGTTGGATGGAGAAGCCCAGCGGTAAGATATCCATCAAGGCGTGTTCTGCCAGTTCGCGCTGCTCCAGTGAGTCCAGTTCGACGATCAGCCCGTCCTGCACCGGCGTGATGCTCTGAATGCGAATGCCGCGCTGGTTCAGGCTTTGGTAAACATAAAAGCCATCTGGCAGCGCCACGCCGGCCCGCACTGGGCGAATCTGCAGGGCGTTAGTGTTCTGCGGCATGCGGGCGACGGCAAATCCAATCACAATCGCCACCAACACCAGCGTCAGCAAGGTGATAGGCCACAGGATTGAGCGTTTAATCGGTTTGATTTTCACGGTGCCTTATCGCCCTTATTCTGACGATCGGCCTGCTTTTTACGCCACAGCAGCAGCAATGAGCCGCCAAGGCCACCCACCAGCAGCACCACCGGCAACAGCATCAGGCAGTTCATCAGCTGATCTTCGTACTTCAGGAACAGCGGAGTCTTACCCAAGAAATAGCCGAGGGTGGTCAAGATTAAGATCCACAGCAGGCCGCTCATCCAATTGAAGAACTGGAAACGCGCGTTGCTCAGCCCGGACAGGCCCGCGATGGTCGGTAATAAGGTTCTGACGAAGGCCAGAAAGCGGCCCACCAGCAGTGCCGAAAGGCCGTGGCGGTGGAACAGGTTGTGCGCGCGCTCGTGATACTGCACGGGGAGATGCGCCAGCCAGCCTTGCACTATTCGCGTATTTCCCAGCCACTTGCCCTGAATATAACTCAGCCAGCAGCCGAGGCTGGCGGCAGTGGTCAGCAGCACGATGGTCAGCGGGAAATTCATGGCGTCTTTGGCAATCAATACGCCGACTAAAATTAATAAGCTGTCGCCAGGCAGGAAGGCGGCGGGCAGCAGACCGTTTTCGAGGAAGATAATCAAAAATAAAACGGTATATAACGTCCAGACCAGCGAAGGGTTGGCCAGAGTTTCATAATCTTGTTGCCATAAGGCATCGATAAGCGAACTAATGATTTCCATGTACTTTTGCGAAACTCCATCGTTTTCAGTTAACCCGCCTGAATCGACTACGGAGCAAGCATGCTCAACGCGAGACTTTCAGACCGAGAAGTACGCCTTTCCCTGGCGCTGCATTCGGGGCAAAAAGCCCAAAACGCCGTGAGTATTGATACATGCAGTATAGGAATTGATACAAAAGGCCGATTGATCACTGGCAATCAAATGCATCTTAAGTGCAAAAAAAACGTTGTAACCTTTATTTTCCTTAGTCTTTATGCGGGTATTTTGGACGATTCCTCGCATTAAGCGCATTTTATCGCTCGGCGCTTAGGTAATAAAAGTCGTCTAACTGTAACAAAACAACCACCTTTGAGACAGGTAAATATACCTGCTTGAGCGCATTGGTTTAAGTTCGCAACGCCATACGGGGCGCGCTTTTACACTGGCTGACACAACTCGACAATGGCTGACAGGTAGAGGCTTATTTTTCTGACAAATGGGGAGGATTATTCAGAAGAAATTGATGAAAGCAGGTCGAGAAATCGGCCTGCTATAAGAGGCACTATTTGTTGTTTAGCGGAGTAGGGACATTGAGTGGTGGTGAATCGAGATGCACCACCGGGTTTTCTGAGTACATATAGCGATCAACGTTGAATTCAAAGTCATCGCTGGTGGCGCGGAACAGCATCTGCTTGGTGTTTTCCAGATGTTGCCACATCGCCAGCTTGGCGGCGTGCGGGTCGCGACGGATTAGCGCCTTCAAAATTTTATCGTGATCCTCACACCAGCCTTCGATCGATTTCTCATCAATATGTTCGTGCAGCTTGCGCCAGTAAGGGTTCTGCCGACGCTGGCTCCACATCTTCTCGACGATGGTCGCCATGGCGCTATTTTGGGTGGATTGCGCCACCTGAATGTGAAATTTCAAATCCCATTCTGAATCGCGAAAACGGTCTTCAAGCCGCGCCTGCTCTTGGATCTCCATCAGCCGGATAATGTCCTGCTTGGTGACCTGAGTCGCTGCAAACTCCGCGATATTGCTTTCAATCAGCTGGCGCGCCTGAAGCAGCTCAAAGGGGCCTGCCGCGCCAAAATCAAGGCCGGTACCGCCGCTGCCCGCCACCACCAGATGCTTCTGCTGGTTGGACATCACGTGAATGCCCGAGCCTTTGCGCACCTCCACGTAGCCTTCTACTTCGAGCATGATGATAGCTTCGCGCACCACGGTGCGGCTGACATTCATCTCTTCCGAAATCAGACGTTCGGCGGGCAATTTCTCACCGACCGGATAAACGCCACCCTCAATACGCTCCTTGAGCGTCGCGGCCAGTTGTTGATAAAGACGTCTGGTTTCAGTGGGTTCCATGATTTTACTCTTCATCGCTCTGATAATTTGAATTGCGCGGGTCTAGCGTTCAAAACTTGTTATACCAGTATACGGGGAAGTGCAGGGCGTTGCACCGTGCAACTCAAGTGAAAACCGGCATGCCTGATTCAAGACATGCCGGTTGGCGCGAAGTTTAGACTTTCGCGGGTTGCAACGGCTGCGGAACAGGCTCTACCGCCGAGCGATTTTGCAATACAGTCCAGATAACTATCGCGCCGAGCAGGTCAAATACCGACAGCGCGGCAAACAGCGGGCTGAAGCCCAGAGTGTCTGCCAGCGCGCCTACTACTAAGGCGAACAGCGTGCTGGCGGTCCACGCGGCCATGCCGGTTAAACCATTGGCGGTCGCCACTTCGTTACGGCCAAACACGTCAGAGGAGAGGGTGATCAGCGCGCCGGACAGCGACTGGTGGGCAAAGCCGCCGACGCACAACAGGGCGATGGCCGCGTAAGGGCTGGCGAACAGGCCAATCATCCCCGGACCAATCATCAGCAGCGCGCCCATGGTCACCACCAGTTTGCGCGAGACAATCAGGTTCACCTTGAAGTATTTCTGGAACAAAGGCGGCAGATAGCCCCCTACAATGCAGCCCAAATCGGCGAACAGCATCGGCATCCACGCAAACATCGCAATATGCTTGAGGTCGAAGCCATAGGCTTTAAACATAAACAACGGGATCCACGCGTTGAAGGTCCCCCACGCTGGTTCAGCCAGAAAACGCGGCAGCGCGATACCCCAGAACTGGCGATTACGCAGGATCTGCCACGCCGACATCTTCTTGCTGTTGGAGGTTTGATGCTGGGCTTCCTGACCACCCAGAATGTATTCGCGCTCAGGCTCACTCAGCTTCTTCTGGTCTTTCGGATGCTTGTAGAACACCAGCCAGCACACCGCCCACACCAGACTCAGCACGCCGGTGATGATGAACGCCATCTGCCAGCTGTGCATCACAATCGCCCACACCACCAGAGGCGGAGCAATCATGCCGCCGATGGAAGAACCGACGTTGAAGTAGCCCACCGCGATGGAGCGCTCTTTGGCGGGGAACCACTCGCTGCTGGCTTTTAGCCCCGCTGGGATCATCGCCGCTTCTGCCATGCCTACCGCGCCACGGGCGATAGCCAGGCCGCCCCAGCTGCTGGCCAGCGCCGTCGCCATACAAAACAGCGCCCACATAACGGCAAACATGGCGTAACCCACCTTGGTGCCCATCACGTCCAGCACGTAGCCCGCCACGGGCTGCATGATGGTGTAACAGGCTGAATAGGCAGCAATAATATAAGAATATTGTTGTGTGGTGATATGCAGTTGATCTTGTAATGTCGGTGCCGCCACGGCGATGGCATTACGTGTTAAATACCCCAGAACAGTACCGACGGTCACCAGTGCGATCATGTACCAGCGTAACCCTTTAATCTTACCCATTTCGTTCTCTCCAACCCAATGTAGTCGGCGATGGCTCGATACGGCCACGGCGCGAATAGCTCCGCCTTACGGCGGGCCTCGGCTTTATTGCTTCTTGGTTTTTTCTTTTGCCCAGCGAACGGTTCGCTAAAAAATGCCCAAACAACGGTGCCGTCGAGGTGGCAGGATCTCGACGGCACATTTGTTCGGGCAAAATTACGATAACTTGTCATACAGATTTAAAATTTGAATGACATCACAAAACCACATTTGAATAGTGTGGATAATGTGCGCTGGCTATATAAATTGATAAAATCCTTAAATATCAATAATTTTAAAGATTTTTTATTATTTCTCAGTCTATTGGCGAGCCGGGTTTAGCAAGAAATAGCGCTGGACGATAGCTTAAATTGGTGTGATAACTTTGCATCAAGAGAGATAACTCAAATTCACATCAAGGCGAGGAACCCCAAGATGGCGCAGTTTTTAACTGAAGATTTCCTGCTCGATACCGAAGTCGCACGTCGCCTGTACCACGACTATGCGAAAGATCAGCCGATTTTTGACTATCACTGTCACCTGCCGCCGGAACAGATTGCGCAGGACTATCAGTTTAAAAACCTCTACGACATCTGGCTGAAGGGGGATCACTACAAGTGGCGCGCCATGCGCACCAACGGCATGGCCGAGCGCCTGTGCACCGGTGACGCCAGCGACCGCGAGAAGTTTGATGCCTGGGCCGCGACTGTGCCTCACACCCTCGGCAACCCGCTCTATATCTGGACTCACCTCGAGCTGCGCCGCCCGTTTGGCATTATTGGCAAGCTGCTGTCGCCGAAAACCGCCGATGAAATTTGGGAGCGCGGCAATGAGATGTTGGCGCAGAAGAGCTTCAGCGCGCGCGGCATCATGAAGCAGATGAATGTGAAAATGGTCGGCACCACCGATGACCCGATTGACTCGCTGGAACACCATAAAATCGTCGCCGAAGATGGCAATTTTGACGTCAAAGTGCTGCCGAGCTGGCGGCCGGACAAGGCGTTCAACATTGATGCCGCCGGCTTCAACGATTACATGAAGCGCCTTGAACAGACCTCAGACACCTCAATTTCGCGTTTTAGCGATGTCTGCGACGCGCTGAAAAAACGCATGGATCACTTCGCCGCGCACGGCTGCAAAGTGTCTGACCACGCGCTGGACGTGGTGGTATATGCCGAAGCTGACCAAGCCACGCTGGACGGCATTCTGTCCCGTCGCCTGAGCGGCAGCCTGCCGAGCAAAGAAGAGAGCGCGCAGTTTAAAACCGGCGTGTTGCTGTTCCTCGCTTCTGAATACCAGCGCCGCAACTGGGTGCAGCAGTACCACATCGGCGCGCTGCGTAATAACAACACCCGCATGTTTGAACTGCTGGGTGCCGACGTCGGCTTTGACTCTATTAATGACCAGCCACTGGCCGAGCCGCTGTCAAAACTGCTGGGCGCGCAGGGCATGAACGGCGGCTTGCCGAAAACCATTCTTTACTGCCTGAACCCGCGCGATAACGAAGTGCTGGCAACCATGGCGGTGAATTTCCAAGGCGACGGCATTCCGGGCAAAGTGCAGTTCGGCTCCGCGTGGTGGTTTAACGACCAAAAAGACGGCATGCAGCGCCAAATGATCCAGCTCGCCAACATGGGGCTGCTCAGCCGCTTCGTCGGCATGCTGACCGACAGCCGCAGCTTCCTGTCCTATACGCGCCATGAATACTTCCGCCGCATCCTGTGCCAGATGATGGGGCGCTGGGTAGAAGAGGGCGAAGCGCCGAACGACATCGCGCTGCTTGGCAACATGGTGAAAAACATCTGTTTCGACAACGCCAAAAGCTATTTCGCGATTGAGCTTAACTGAGAGTGACGCACAGCATGACTGACACGGCGACTATGCAAAGCACCATAACTATTCACCCTGCTGATAATGTCGCCGTGGCACTGCGCGATCTCACCTGCGGAGAAATTACCGACACTGGCGCTGCTTTGCTGCAAGAGGTGGTGCGCGGCCACAAGTTCGCGCTGCGCCCGATTGCCGCCGGGGAGCACATCATCAAGTACGGCTTGCCGATTGGTCATGCGCTGGTGGACATCGCCGCCGGAGAACACATTCATTCGCAGAATGCTAAAACCAACCTCAGCGATCTCGACGCCTATCAGTACCAGCCGGAGTTCGCCGCCGTGCCGCCGCAAAAGGGCGATCGCGAGGTGCAGATCTATCGCCGCAAAAACGGGCTGGTCGGCATTCGCAACGAGCTGTGGCTGATCCCAACTGTCGGCTGCGTGAATGGCATCGCCAAGCAGATTCAGCAGCGTTTCCTCAAAGAAACCCAGCAGGCGCAAGGCATTGACGGGGTCTACCTGTTCACTCATCAGTTGGGCTGTTCGCAGCTGGGCGATGACCATATCAACACCCGCACCATGTTGCAGAACATGGTACGTCACCCCAACGCCGGCGCGGTGCTGGTGATTGGTTTAGGCTGTGAAAACAATCAGGTGGACGTGTTCCGCGACACCTTGGGAGAAGTCGATGAAGCTCGCGTGCGCTTTATGGCGTTGCAGAAATTCGATGATGAAGTTGAGGCGGGCGTCGCACGTTTGCACGAGCTTTATGCCGCGATGCGCAGTGACCAACGCCAGCCTGGCAAGCTGAGCGAGCTGAAATTCGGCTTAGAGTGCGGCGGATCTGATGGGCTGTCGGGCATCACCGCCAACCCGCTGCTCGGGCGTTTTTCGGATTACACCATTGCCAACGGCGGCACCACGGTGCTGACCGAAGTGCCAGAAATGTTCGGTGCGGAGCGCATTCTGATGAGCCGCTGCCGTGACGAGGCGACTTTCGACAAAACCGTCAGCATGGTGAATGACTTCAAGCAGTATTTCATTTCCCACAACCAGCCGATTTATGAAAACCCGTCGCCGGGCAACAAGGCGGGGGGCATCACCACCCTTGAGGAGAAGTCGCTGGGCTGCACGCAGAAAGCCGGGCATAGCCAGATTGTCGACGTGTTGAAGTATGGCGAACGCCTGACCGCGCACGGCCTGAACCTGCTGAGCGCGCCGGGCAATGACGCCGTCGCCACCAGCGCGCTGGCCGGGGCAGGTTGCCACATGGTGCTGTTCAGCACCGGGCGTGGCACGCCTTATGGCGGATTTGTGCCGACGGTAAAACTGGCGACCAACAGCGAACTGGCGGCCAAAAAGCCGCACTGGATCGACTTCGACGCGGGGCAGTTGATCCACGGCGTGAGCATGGATCAGCTGCTGGACAGCTTTGTGGATCTGATTGTGAAGATTGCCAGCGGCCAGCAGACCAAGAACGAGCTGAATGATTTTCGCGAGTTGGCGATTTTCAAAAGCGGCGTGACGCTGTAAACGTCAGAGAGAACGTGAGAGAAGGATCGGCCAGCGCCGATCCTTTTTTGATCAATCCAGCTTCAGCGGCGGCAACTGGGCAAAGATGCTCAGCAAACCTTCCCCCCAGCCTTTACGGATCATGTCGAAATAGGGATGTTCCTCCGTGACGCGGTACTGCTGCGCGGTGCTGAAACTGTCGGTCGGGTAGATCATCACGTCCAGCGGCAGGCCCACCGACAGATTACTGCGCAGGGTGGAATCCATCGAAATCAGCGCGCACTGCATGGCCTGTTCCAGCGGCGTGGTGTAGGTCAGCACGCGGTCGATAATCGGCTTGCCGTACTTGCTTTCTCCCACCTGAAAATAGGGCGTGTCGTGGGTCGCTTCGATGAAATTGCCTTGCGGGTAAATGTGGAACAGCCGCAACCCTTCGCCCTTAATCTGCCCGCCTAACAGTAAGTTACAGCTGAAATCGGTCATGCCACCCTGATTCGCGCCGCTGTCGCGGGCGATCACCTCTCTCACCGTTTCCCCCAGCAGGCTGGCGGCGTCGTACATCGACTCCACGTTGAGCATATTCTCGCGGTCGGGGTCCAGACAGCGGCGGTGCAGCAGGCTAATGATGCTCTGTGTGGTCGCCAAATTTCCGGCACTTTGGATAACCAGCATCCTCTCATCGCTTTGATGAAAAACATGCAGTTTGCGGAAGGTGGAGATATGGTCCACCCCGGCATTGGTGCGCGAATCTGAGACAAAAACCAGACCAGAGGACAAGCGCATGGCCACACAGTAAGTCATCGAAATCTACCTTTTCAGTAAGTCAGGGTCATTGGGGAATATCGAGCATTTGCACCGCCGCGACGGTATGCATATCTTCGCACCCTCCGCCTAACCGGACGCCACGCACCGGGCACGCATCAAGATAATCGATACCAATGGCGAGTTTCAAATGCTGATTAGGCTGGCAGGTGTTGTTGGTCACGTCGAAGCTCTGCCAGTGACCGTCGAGCCAGGCTTCGGCCCAGGCGTGCATCGCCACGTGGGTGGAATCCTCGGTGTAGAGATAGCCACTGACGTAGCGCGCCGGGATGCCCAAGCTGCGGCAGCAGGCGAGGAACACGTGGGTGTGGTCCTGACACACTCCCTGTTGGGCGGAAAACGCCTGCGAGGCGCTGTCTTTCACCGTGGTGGTGCCGGGGCTGTAAGGCATTTTCATCAACAGTTCGCCCATTAAGGCGCGCAGGCTTTCATGCTGGGCCTGCGGGCGATAATAGCGGCTGGCGAAGTCGCGGATCGCGCCGTCGGCCTGGGTCAGCGGGCTGGTGCGCAGGAACACCAGCGGCGATAAATGGCCGCAGTTGTCATCCTCGACGTTGTCTTCAATTTCCACCACGCCGTTGGCTTCAATGGTGATCGCCTGATGCGGCTGGTCCAGCGTCAGCACGTGCAGCACGTTGCCATAGGCGTCCAGCGTGCGGGTGGCGAACTCCGGCAGGGTTAAATCCCACGACAAAATCTTCTGATGACTGGAGTCCTGCGGGGTGAGGCGCAGATACTGAGTGCTGCGTTTCACCTGCTGCGCATAGGTGTAATGCGTCTGATGACTGACATTAAGCTTCATTATTGGGCCTCCAGATAAGTGTGGTGAATGCTTTCGGCGATGGCACTGGTTTGGCTCAGGAATTGCGCCAGCCATTCGCGCAGGCCCACCGCAAGAATGTCGTCGAGGGTGCTGAAACGCAGTTCGGCGTGCAGAGTGTGAACCAAGCGGCGCGGCAAGTTGCCGGTGCGGCCGCCAATCAGCTCCAGCTGTTCGGCCATGATCTCCACGCAGGCCAGCAGCGAGCGGGGCAGTTCGCGGCGCAGGATCAGCAGGTCGGCAATGGTCTCGCGGCTGATTTGCTGCTTATAAAGAGTATGGAAAGCCTCGCGGGCGCTGACCGCGCGCAGCAGGGTGTCCATCCGGTAATACTCGCGCACCGGGTCTTCATCGGCATCGAGCAGCTGGTTTTTGGCGTCCAGCAGCCGCGCCGTGCTGTCGGCGCGCTCGAGCATGGTGCCAAGGCGGATAAAATAGAGCGCGTCGCTGCGCAGCAGAGTGCCAAACATAGCCCCCCGAAACAGGTGCGAACGCTCCTTCACCCAGTCGAAAAAGGCGTCTGCGCCGACCGACGCCACGCCTTGACGGCGGATCTGCTTCATCTCAATCCACGAGGCGTTAATGCTCTCCCACACCTCCGACGACAGGCTGCCGCGCACCGCGTGGGCGTTGTTCCACGCCATCTGCATACAGCTGAAGATGCTGCTGTGGTTAAGGCTGTCCAGCGCGAAGAAGGTGAGCAGGTTGCCCATAGTGACCTGCGGATAATTGTCGCTGAACAGCTGGCGGGTGCCGGTGAGGGTCAGCGGCACCAGTAAATCGTTCCGCTCATCTTCGAGCTGGGATTTGTCGCGAATCGACATCATCGACAGCTTGTTGGTGACGTCTAGCAGGCGGGCAATGTTCTCGGCGCGCTCCAGATAGCGCGCCATCCAGTACAGCTCGCTGGCGGTTCTGCTTAACATGGGTCGTCCTCCGCAACCTGGCCGTTGGCCGGCTCATCCTCTAATACCCAGGTGTCTTTGGTCCCGCCGCCCTGCGACGAGTTGACCACCAGCGAACCTTCGGCCAGCGCCACGCGGGTCAAGCCTCCGGGCACCAGACGGACTTCCGCGCCGGTCAGCGCAAAGGGGCGCAGGTCGATATGGCGCGGTGCCAGCCCGTTACCGACGAAGGTCGGGCAGGTGGAGAGCGCCAGCGTTTCCTGCGCGATGTAGTTCTGCGGGCGAGTTCTGAGCAGTTCGCGAAAACGTTCTATCTCGGCTTTGCTGGCGGTCGGCCCTATCAACATGCCGTAGCCGCCCGCGCCGTGAACCTCTTTCACCACCATTTTTTGCAGATTCGCCAGCACGAAGCTCAGGGCTTTTTCGTCTCGGCACTGCCACGTCGGCACATTATTCAGGATCGGATCTTCCGCCAGATAGAAGCGGATCATCTCCGGCACATAAGGGTAGATGGACTTGTCGTCGGCGACGCCGGTGCCAATAGCGTTCGCCAGCACCACGCCACCGGCGCGATAGACCGACAGCAGCCCCGGCACGCCGAGCATGGAGTCAGCGCGGAAGGCCAGCGGGTCGAGGAAGGCGTCATCAATGCGGCGATAAATTACGTCGATTTTGCACGGGCCGGAGGTGGTACGCATAAAGACCGCGCCATCTTTGACAAACAAATCAACGCTTTCCACCAGCTCGACCCCCATCTGCTGGGCGAGGAAGCTGTGCTCGAAATAGGCGCTGTTGAAACGCCCCGGCGTCAGCACTACCACCGTCGGGTCATTGACCGGCGTGCTCTCACGCAGGGTTTGCAGCAGGTGGGAAGGGTAGCGCGACACCGGCGCGATGCGCTGCTCGGCGAACAGTTCGGGATAGAGCCGCATCATCATTTTGCGGTTTTCCATCATATAAGAGACGCCGGACGGCGTGCGCAGGTTGTCTTCCAGCACGTAATATTCGCCATCGCCGCCGCGCACCATGTCGGTTCCGGCTATGTGCGCATAGGTGTTGCGATGCAGGTCTACCCCCTGCATGCAGGGCTGGTACTGCTCGTTAGCGAGCACCTGCTCGGCAGGCACGATGCCCGCCTTAAGGATCTTCTGGTCGTGATAGATATCATGCAGAAAGGCATTAAGTGCCTGAACGCGCTGGCGAATGCCGAGATCTAACATCTTCCATTCATTGGCTGGAATGATGCGCGGCACGCTGTCGAACGGGATCAGCCGCTCCGCGCCGTCATCTTCGCCATAAACATTAAAGGTAATCCCCACCCGGTGAAACAGCAGCGCGGCTTCCTCCTTCTTGCGCTGTACGGCCTGTTGATCTGCCTGCTGTAACCATTGCCAGTAAGCTTGATAGTGGTTGCGGTGTTGCCCCTGCGCCATTAACATTTCATCAAAAAAGGGTGAATCAGAAAGCTCGATATTAATCATGTTCACCTCACTGACAGGACGGGCTGCTTCATTGTTTTTCAATACGCATTAGTGATCAGGCATAAACCATGCCAGCGTGCATAAACCGCAGAAAACTCAGTAGAAAGAGGCTATTTCGCGCTATTTCAGTGCGCCAGATAAGGCGGCTGCCTGAATACAGGGCAGAAAATGGGCAGATGTCTTAAGTATGGTCGCTGATGAGGCAATAACAATATGGCGGGGAGTGGGGCAGAAAAAAGGCATAAAAAAGCCAGCCCGCAGGCTGGCTATTGCACGGCACGAAAGTCGAATTAACGACGAACGGCGATGGCTTCGATCTCGATTTTCACGTCTTTCGGCAGACGAGCCACTTCAACGCAAGAACGAGCCGGGAATGGCGCGTTGTGCTCGGTGAAGAAAGCTTCGTAAGTGGCATTAACCGTGGCGAAGTCATTCAGATCTTTAACGAAAACAGTGGTTTTCACGATGTCTGAGACTTTCAGGCCAGCGGCTTCCACGATCGCCTGAACGTTGACCAGAGACTGACGTGCCTGAGCGGCGATGTCATCGGCAACCGCGCCGGTTTTTGGATCAACCGGGATCTGGCCGGAAGTGATGATCATGCTGCCCAGATCAACGCCCTGAACGTAAGGACCGATAGCTGCTGGTGCATTTTCAGTGCTGATTTCGCGGGACATAGTGTCTCCTGATTTATGTGATAAGGAAGGATAGCTTGCCGACAGTATAAAGGGCGCAGATGAAAAGTCATCACGCCCGATCAGGTCAAGGCTTATTCATCGCTGCTCATCACCACCTGATGCTCGAACTCTTTCTCGCAATATTTGCATTGCAGGTGCACTTCGCTCTGGCGCTGTTTGACGCTAAAGCTCGAGGCCACCGGCTCAGAGCGGCTGATGCAGTTGCTGTTCGGGCAGCGCAGCACGCCGTCGATACGGTCCGGCAGGCTGGGGGTCAGCTTCTTCACCACTTCGTAATCGTCGATGCGGTTCACCGTGGCTTTCGGCGCGTAGACCGCCAGCTGGTTGACCTGCTGCTCGGTCAGGAAGGTGTTTTCGATTTTAATAATGTCTTTGCGGCCCAGCTCGTTCGACGGCAGGTTCAGGCCGATGGTGATGCGCTGGTCGGTTTCGGTCAGCTTAAACAGCGACAGCAGCTTGAAGCCTACCTGAGCCGGAATATGGTCGATGACGGTGCCGCATTTGATGGCTTCAACCTGAAGTTTATTATCGTGAGTCATGCTGTTTTCTCCTCAAGTTTAGTGGGCTGTGTCGGCGTTAAGAACCAGTGCCAGCAAGGCCTGGCGCGCATAAATGCCGTTACCGGCTTGCTGGAAGTACCAGGCGTAAGGGGTTTTATCGACGTCGGTGGTGATCTCGTCGATGCGCGGCAGCGGGTGCAGTACTTTCAGGTGCGGCTGGGCATTCACCAGGTCATTGGCGCGCAGGATGAACTGGGCTTTGACGTTGGCGTACTCCGACGGGTCTAGACGCTCTTTCTGCACGCGAGTCATGTAGAGAATATCCAGCTCCGGCACCACTTCGTCGATGCTCTGATGCAGGCTGTACTCAATGCCTTTCTCTTCCAGCAGGGAAAGAATGTAGCCCGGCATCGCCAGCGCGTCCGGGGCGATAAAGTAGAAGCGGTTGCCTTTGAATTTCGCCAGCGCCTGCGCCAGCGAGTGGACGGTGCGGCCATATTTCAGGTCACCGACCATGGCGATCTTGATGTTGTCGAGACGACCCTGAGTTTCGCGAATGGTGAACAGGTCGAGCAGGGTCTGCGTCGGGTGCTGATTGGCACCGTCGCCGGCGTTGAGGATAGGAATGCCGCCGGAGAATTCAGTGGCTAAGCGCGCCGCGCCTTCCTGCGGGTGGCGCATGACGATGGCGTCCACGTAGGTGCCAATCACCGATATGGTGTCGGCCAGCGTTTCGCCTTTCTTGCCAAGCGACGTATTAGAGCCGTCGGCAAAGCCCACTACTGAAGCGCCAAGACGGTGGATTGAGGTTTCGAACGATAAGCGTGTGCGGGTCGAGGCTTCGAAGAAGCAGCTGGCAATCACCTTATGCTTCAACAGTTCGGGCTGTGGATTGGCTTTCAGGCTGGCCGCGGTGTCGAGCACCAGTTCTAACTCTTCACGACTGAGATCGTTAATCGAGATGATGTGTTTTTGGTACAGCGGATTAGCCATGACGTATTTCCTCAGCAGTTACGGTTCTTAAACCTCAAATTCTGGACAAAAAAAAGCCCCTTCAATGAGGGGCTTTCAATAATTCAGAAATGCAACGGAAGAACAACGGCAGCGGGCTGCCTTCAGGTACGGCGTGTTGAGCATGTTTTTTAACATCACAAACCTGACAATTGTTCATGGGTTCTCCCGGCAAATTGTGGCGCATTATACGCGCAGATTTTCGTGCTGCAAGCGAAAATCGGCCTGAATCGATTCTAAAAGCAAACGATTGGCAGCCCACTTACCGTTTGAAGATTTTCATTCTCCAGCGACGCATGCGGCCCAGACGCTCCGGCGCCTTCAGCTTATGCTTGATCCACACCACCTGCCACGGCTGGAGGCGGGTTTGGCCGTCAAACGGCACATCGGCAATCAAGTCCTTGCCTTCAATTGCCAGTTTTACCACCTGCGTTTGGTCGCTGATGTTGAACACGCAGGTGATTTTGTCTTCCGTCAGCGGGTCATAGCGCTCCATGGCAAACAGCGATTTGCCCATATCGAATACCCGCTGCCCGGCCTGTGGCGAGAAGGCCGGATGGGCGCGACGATGCTTAATAAGATTACTCAGTCCGTAAAACACTCTCGCGCTTAGGCTGTCAGTTTTTTCCAGCCCGGCCTCGACGTCGTCTAGCTTGAGCTTCTTGCGGTTAATGCGGCGATTCAGCCCCGACTGGTGCATACCCTCGAGGTCATTTTCGCTGCCCAGCAGGCTGTGAATATAGATGGCCGGCACGCCGATGAAGGAGAGCAGCAGGGCCTGCGCCGCGAGGAATTTCCGCGCTTTGGTGTCGACGTCGTCATCCGGCTCGGTCAGGGCGCTGAGGAAGTTGATGTTCAACTCGTAGGGTGAATGGGTGCCGTCGCCGTTGTCCTTGTAGGAGACGCGCCCCTCTTTGCGCAACGTCTCCTGCGCCATGTATTTGCGCTCGTCGTCGCTGAGGAAGGTTTCGGTCGGGCGTAGCCCAATGCCGTCGTGGCTGGCTAAAAAGTTGAAATAGGTGGTTTCTGGGTAGCGCGCCTCGGCGTTGAGGCTTTGCGCCCACTGGGTCAGCGTGGTGGTGTCCTGACGCAGAAAGGCGTGCAGCGTCAGCGGCGGCAGTGGGAACTGATACACCATGTGGGCTTCGTCGCCCTCGCCAAAGTAGCTGATGTTCTCGTGATGCGGCACGTTGGTTTCGGTGATGAGCCGCGTGCCGGGGATCACTTCATCCAGAATGGTGCGCCACACTTTGATGATGTTGTGCGCCTGCGGCATATGGATACAGCGAGTGCCGACCTCTTTCCAAATGTAGCCAATGGCGTCGAGGCGAATCGACTGCCCGCCGCTGGCGGCGTATTGCAGCAGCACGTCGATGCTCTCCAGCAGCACCTGCGGGTTTTTGAAATTGATGTCGACCTGATCCTCGCTGAAGGTGGTCCACAGATACAGCTCGGTGCCGTCGGCTTTGATAAACGGCGTCAGCAGCGGCAGGGCGCGGGGGCGCACCACGCGGCTGTAATCCAGCTCCGGGTTGGAGTCGATAAAGTAATCTTTGTAGTAAGGATCGTCGTGCAGATAGCCCTTCATCCAGTCGCTGGATCGCGAGATGTGGTTGATCACGCAGTCGAACATCAGGTTGAAGTGGGAAGAGAGCTGGTGGATGTCCTGCCAACCGCCAAGATGTTCGTCAATCCGGCGATAATCAATGACGCTAAAACCATCATCCGAGCTGTAGGGATACATCGGTAAGATGTGGATATCGCTGATGATTTCACGCAGATACTTGTCGGCGAAATGGTTCAAAGTCGCCAGCGGTTTCTGCTCGCCGTGGCTGATATTGTCGCCATAGGTGATGAGGTAAATGTTGGTGCCATCGACCCAATCCTGAGTGCGGTGTTTGCCGTAATTCCATTTTTCGGCCAGTTGCAGGATCTGTTTCAGTAAATCGGCAATGTGTTCTCTGGGATAGATCCGGCTCAGTAAACTTTCCAGTCGCAGGACATATTCCAAATTGACTGATTTCATATCGTTTCCCTTTTCTTTATCACTCCAGAAGATGGCAAAAGAAGCGGCGCATAATGAAAAGGTTAGTTGAAAACGGGGCGTTCAGGCGGGGATTAGCCGTGAAAAACTGCAATGTTGTGTAAAAGGGTATGTGCGAAGCTGGAGGAAATAACCTGACGCGCGAGGATTGTCGCGTCAGGCCGAAGGCGAATCAGAGTGAACCAAGAGTGGCGACCATCACCGCTTTAATGGTGTGCAGGCGGTTTTCAGCCTGATCGAACACCACGCTGTGCGCCGACTCGAACACTTCGTCGGTCACTTCCATCCCGCCGTGCAGGTTGTACTCTTCCGCCATTTGGCGGCCTAGGGTAGTCTGGTCGTCATGGAAGGCGGGCAGGCAGTGAAGGAATTTCACCTGCGGGTTGCCGGTCAGGGCCAGCATGGCGCTATTCACCTGATAGTCACGCAGCAGGCTAATGCGTTGTTTCCACGTCTCTTTTGGCTCACCCATTGATACCCAAACGTCGGTATAGAGGAAATCCGCGCCTTTCACGCCCGCCGCAATGTCTTCGGTCAGAGTGATGTTGCCGCCGTTTTCCTGCGCCAGCTTCTTACAGGTTTCCACCAGCTCGGCTTCAGGCCAGCAGGCGGTTGGCGCGACCAGACGCAGGTCCAAACCGCAGAGCGCAGCGGCTTCCAGCAGGGTATTGCCCATGTTGTTGCGCGCGTCGCCGAGATAGGCCAGCGTCATTTGTGACAGAGATTTGCCCGGCAGATGCTCTTGCATGGTCAGCAGGTCGGCCAGCAGCTGAGTCGGGTGAAATTCCGTCGTCAGGCCATTCCACACCGGCACGCCGGAGAACTCCGCCAGCGTCTCGACTTTATCCTGACCAAAACCGCGATATTGAATACCGTCATACATTCTGCCCAGCACGCGGGCGGTGTCTTTCATTGACTCTTTGTGACCAATTTGGCTGCCACTTGGGCCGAGGTAGGTGACGTTAGCACCCTGATCATAGGCGGCAACTTCGAAAGAGCATCGGGTGCGGGTTGAGTCTTTTTCGAAGATGAGCGCGATGTTTTTCCCTTGCAGATGGGCTTTTTCGCTGCCGTTATTCTTAGCGGCTTTCAGCTCGGCGGAGAGCTGGAGAAGGGATGAAATCTCCGACGGGGTAAAATCCAGTAACCTGAGAAAATGACGTTTACTCAACAGACTCATGGTGTTCCTCTCCAATGCTTTTGCATTCTTTAGTGAATTAAAATTCAATTTATATGTATGAATATGCAATTACAACCCCGTCGTTAAAACTTTATAGTGGAGGCTGGCCCCGCGCTGTGTGAAAATGGTCTAGAGAAACGTCACATTGATTGAGGACAGAGGCATGGCAAATCGTGAATTGCTAGAAGAACAGAGTGAAGAGACCCGCTTAATCATCGAAGAGCTGCTGGATGATGGCAGCGATCCAGACGCGCTTTACACCATCGAACATCACTTATCTTCTGATAAGTTTGAAGATTTGGAGAAAGCCGCGGTTGCCGCTTTCAAACTGGGTTATGAAGTTAATGACGCAGAAGAGTTGGAATTAGAAGACGGTTCAACCGTGATGTGCTGTGACGTGATCAGCGAAATTGCGCTGAACGCCGAACTGATTGATAAACAGGTTGAGCAGTTGATGGACCTGGCCGAAGCCCACGGCGTTGATTACGACGGTTGGGGCACTTACTTCGAAGGCGACGACGAAGGTGAGGACGGCGAAGAAGGTGATGAAGAAGATTTGGTTGATGAAGATGATGACGGTAAGCGTCATTAATAGCTAACTCTATCAGTAAGATAGGGTTTTGATCCTCCCCTTGAACTAAGGGGAGGATAAGCTCAGCTTGCACTTCCGTGCTTTAAATCATTCCGCGCTTTAAATCTCGTTATTACGCACTAACTCCGCAACCAGATCGTTTACGCCGTCACTCATATTTTTAAACTTGGTTAACTCGCTGCGCGTCACTACCACGAACACGCCTACGCCGCGCTGAGGCACCATCGCCACATAAGTAATAAAGCCACCGCCACCGCCGGTTTTCTGAATAATGCGCGGTAACAGCGGCGTCGGCGCCATCGTCACCCAACCCATACCCAGAGAGTCGGCCATGCCCGGCACGTCCATGCCTTTCAGCGACACCAAATCAGTACGCTTAAAGTACATCTTCTGCGCCATTTCGGCGGTCAGGCTTGGCTTGCCGAGTGGGGAAGGTAGGAACTGGCGCATCCAACGCGCCATGTCGGCCGGGGTCGAGTAGATACCGCCGCTGCCCGCTGCCGCCGTGGTATTCAGACAAGGGCTTGGGCGCAGGCCGGACATCAGGCGCGCACATTGGCTGGCGTTTGGCGTCAGCGTGGTGTCGACCATACCCAGCGGCTGGGTTATCTGTTCGCGCAGCAGCTGGGTGTAAGGTTTGCGCGCCGCGTTGGATAAGGCGTCAGCCAGCAGGTCAAAGGCTAAGTTGGAGTAAGCCGCACGCGCGCCCGGAGGCGTGGTCATTTTGGCGACTCGCAGCCACGCCCAGCGATCGGCCTTGGTCGGCCAAGTAAATACCGGGCGATTTGGCGCGCCACCCGGCTGCTCACGCGGCAGGCCGCTGGTGTGAGTCGCGAGGTTGAGCAATGTGATTGGCGTGGAGCCGCTATAGGAAGGCACCGCTTTGCCGCCGGAATATTTGCGCAGCGGGTCGTTAATCTTGACGGTGCCCTGCTGCGACAGCTTCACCAGCACTTCGCTGGTCATCAGCTTGGTCAGCGAGGCAATTCGAATCACGGAGTCTTCGCGTGGACGAATGTCTGAGCCGGGGCGGGTTTCGCCAAAGCTGCGGAAAACTTGTTGGTTATTATCGACAACCACCAGCGCCATTCCCATCGCGCCGCTGCCGTAGAAGATATGTTCGGCATAGTCATCAACAACTTGAGAAGCCAATCGGGCGTTTTTCGCCTGGCTCAACAGCGGCGTGCTGGCAAAGGCCAGAGCCAAAAGTGAGAGAGAAATTTTTTTCAGCAAACCGGTATCCATCAACTAGGCAGAGTATTCATTCGGAATTTGTATACTAATGCGAACTTTCTGAAACGGCATGGGAAAAAAGCGCCCAATTGGCAAAATGTTGTAAGAAATCTCCTTTATCTGGTTATTCCGAATGCGGCACGTGTTTTTCGCGCACCAGTAGCATGGCACCAATTCCCACCAGCGTGATGATCGCCGCGAAGTAGAAACCGGCGTTGAGTGAGCCCGTGCGGTCGGCGATAAAGCCGGTCACGTAAGGGGCAAAAATCGAAGCCGCCATGCCAAAGAAGTTATACAGGCTGAAGGCGGTGCCGAGGGCTTTTTTCGGGGCGTTATCCGCGACCAGTGCCACCAGAATCGGGTTCAGGCTGATTTTTCCGATAAAGCCATACAGCACCAGCACGACAATCAGCATGGTTTCCGAGGTTGAATAGACAATGCCGAACAGCGCCAGCAGCGAGAGCGGCAGCATGCACAGCACCACCGGCTTTCTGCGTCCCAGCTTGTCCGAGGCGTAGCTGAAAATCAGCGTCCCGAGAATCGAAATCCACGGCACAATCGACGCAATATTACTGGCGCGCGCCATGTCCATTCCGCGCTCCTGCTGCAAGTAGTAAGGCAGCCAAGAGATGATCACGAAGAAGCCGTAAATCGAGCAGAAAATGGTGATGTAAGCGAGGATCAGGTTGCGATTTTTCAGTAAATCCATAAAGCGGAACGGCGGCTCTTGGTCGGCGGCCTGTACCGCAGCGGGCGCGGCAACCGGCGGGCGTTTATGGATAACAAACAGCATCAACAGCGCCACCACCAGCACCGGCAGGGCGATGATCACAAAGGGTAATTTCCAGCCGGTGTGGAAATGATTCACCGACACGCTGGACAGCTGATAGCCCAGCGCAATACCAAAGGACATGCCGCTGCCAATCACCGCGCTGCCGAGCGTCAGCCACTTCTTCGGAATAGCTTCTGAGGAGAGCGCGTACTGCGGGCCGTAATAGACCCCCTGCGCTGCGCCGGTCAGCATCCACAGCAGGATAAAGCCTAAGAAGCCCGGCGAAATGCTGATGGAAGCAATGAACACGGCGAATAGCATAAAGCCGGTGACTAAGACTTTTTTGTGGCCCAGCCGGTCACCGAGCAATCCAGCGGGAACCTGTAGCAGGGTGTAGGCCAAGAAGAACAGGCTGCTGATGATGCCCAATTCGGTCTGATTCAGCCCGTATTCGTCCTGAATCATCGGCATGAGCGGGCTGAGAACCGAGCGTCCGGCGTAGATCACTACCCAGCCGAAGAAGAAGATAATCACCAACTGGATCCAATAGGGGAATCGGCTGGCAGGGGCGGTTTTTTCCATGGTGTGTACCTCTAAGGGTCAAGTGCTTCAATGTTAAAAGGCCGGTGAGAAATCGCTCTCCACCGGCCTGATTTTTGCGGCTGTAACCAGCCTGCTTCAGTGTTTAGGGTGGATCAGCGAGCGGGGCGGATCAGGGTTCCCGCGCTGCCGTTCAATACGGCATCAATGTCTTTGAGCGCCCCAATGTGCGCCTCTTTACCCGAGCGTTCGACAAAGCGGCTGACCGCCATGATCTTCGGCCCCATTGAGCCGTCCGGCACCGCCAGCGGAGCCAATTGCTGCGGCGTGGCGCTGCGAATGGCCTGCTGGCTTGGCGTACCCCAGCCGGTATAGACCGCGTCGGCGTCGGTCAGGATCACCAGATGGTCAGCATCCAGCGCCTCGGCCAGCAGCGCCGCGGCGAGATCTTTATCAATCACCGCCTCTACGCCCTGTAACCCCTGCTCGGTCGCAACCATCGGAATGCCACCGCCGCCGCTGCAAATCACCACCTGATTTTTCGCCAGCAGCGCGTGAACGGCTTCTATGTCCAAGATCTGCTTCGGCTCGGGGGAAGGCACCACGCGGCGCAGATGCTCGCCGTCCATCTTCATGGTCCAGCCATACTGCTGGCGTAGATGCGACTCTTCCTTCGGCGCATAGACCGGGCCGATAAACTTGGTTGGCTGCTGGAAAGCTTCATCGTCACCGTCCACCAGAATGCGGGTCATCAGGGTTGAAACTGCCTGCTCGGGGTGAGACGCGGAGAGCTTCTGCGCCAGCATATAGCCAATCATCCCTTGGGTTTCCGCCACCAGAATGTCCAGCGGATAAGGCGGCACGTCGCGATAGTTAAGGTTCTGCAAGGCCAGTAGCCCGACCTGCGGACCATTGCCGTGGACAATGGCAATGCGGTATTTCTTGGCTAGTTCGCCAATCGCATCGGCAATCAGCGCAATGCTCTTATATTGATTTTCAGCAGAAAGAACCGCGCCGCGTTGCAACAGGGCATTCCCGCCTAAAGCGATAACCAAAGTTTCCATGTTCAGTTCTCTAGTGTGTTGAATCACAAGTAAAAACCACGCTTTCAGCAGGCCGTTAAGTGCGGCGAGGTGCTGACTGAGTGAAGTTGATTAATGGTTTGCGCCGCCAGCCAGATGCCCAGCAGCGCGTCCGCGCCCGAGTAGTGGCCGACACTCAGCAGGTCGCGCACGGCGGGGAGTAAGGTCTGTGGAGCCAGTAGCCCGTGGGCGATAGCCAGCAGCGGCGAGGAGAAAATCCCCCGTGCCGCGTAGGCCAGATAGTGATGACTTACTAACGTGGTCAGCCCGGCCAGTGGCTTGCTGTGCGCAAAAAAAGGTGACAGCTGGCTGGGAGTAACGCGGCTGTCGCAGTAGGCGACCAGCAGCATGCCGACCAGCGTGTCGTCGTTGCTCGGCGTAAGGCCCAGCCCCTTGCCGATAAACGGCGACCAATCCACTTCGCCACCCAGCAGCCAGTCCGTAAACTGTCGCTGCATTTGCTGTAATTCGCCGACGACGGGTGAAGCAACCAGTATGTCTAACCCGCCAAACAGGCCAGTTTGTGCTGGCGAACAGCGCAGGGTTTGACGCAATGTTTGCGTGATCACCAGCCCCGGCTGGCTCAGCGTTAAGTTGTGCTGGGGGCCGATATTTTTCACCCGCAGGCCATCAATCAATAAGCCTTCGGCATCAAAATGGAGCTGCTCTGCCCCTTGCAGCTGGTCAGCAATCAGGTCGAAATCCGTTTCATCCACCACCCATCCCATCGGGCTGAGGCCGTGCCCGCTGCGGTGCAGCGTCAGCAACTGATGGCGCGGAGTAAGAAAGTTCATCGCGTTGTTGAACAAGCCCGCACGGCGCAAAGGACCATAGTCGCAGGTGGCGTGAGCGCTGGAGGAGAGAACAATGCAAACCATGGTGGCTCCTGATTGCCCGACGGCTCCGCCGGGCAAAGTGGCGTGAAGGGTTACGCGCTGATACCAAGCTTCTCGGCTAAGGCTTCAATGGCTTTTTCGAAGCAGGCGAGCGGTGGGCGAACTGTCCCCGCGCCAATCTGACCGACGCCCGGCGAGCGGTGTGCTATCCCGGTGTTGATCAGCGGCGTGATGCCGGTTTCCACCACGCGGCGAGCGTCCAGACCTAAACAAGCACCTTGGAAGTCCCACGTCGGGATTTGCAGCATCATGTTGCGCTCAAGGAAGATCTCCGCCATCTCTTCAGAGACGTCCAGCGCCGCGCCCATGCCGCCCGCCGCGCCAACAAAGCGCGTCACGCCCGGCGCTGCGACCATGGCCGCGCCGCCGATACCAAAGGTTTCAGTGATGGCGCTGTCGCCGATGTCGGGGTTGGCGTCGGCTTGGCTGTAGCCTGAGAAGAACAGGCCTTCCGGCGTGTTAACCGGCGCAGTGAACCACTGGTCGCCCATGCCACTGATTTTGATACCAAAATCTTTGCCGTTGCGGGTCATGGCGGTGACGATAGTGCCTTGTTTGATTTCGGCCCCGGCGTCCATGGCGGCTTTGCAGTAGGCCATCGCCAGATTGAGGAAGAACTGATCGGTAATGGCAAGGAAGGAGAGCACGCTGGTCAGCTCGCTTTGCGGGCGATCCAACTGGGCGATTTTCGGAGCCAGCTGGCGCATTAACAGCGCGGAGGCGGCGATATTACGCTGGTGGAATTCATCCCCCATGGTGATAGCCTGCGCCATCACGGCGGTCAGGTCGATGCCGCCATCAATGTGGCTCAATACCTCTTTCAGCACCGGAGCCAAGGTGTCGCGCATCCAGCGCAGGCGCTCCTGCACGTCAGGGCCGTACGCGCCGAAACGCATCACTTTGCCAATCCCTTCATTCATATTGCAGAACGCCAGATTGCCGTGAGTGTGGTTTTCCACTACCAGCATCGGCATATGGGCTGAAGTGATGCCGCCCATCGGGCCAACGGCGCGCACGCTGTGGCACGGAATAAATTCAATTTCGCCGTTTTCCAGCAGGGCCAGCGCCTGCTCCTCATTTTCGGCCCAGCCTTCGAACAGGCAGCAACCAATACAGGCGCCGCGCACCGGGCCGCTCATATCCTGCCAGACCACCGGCGGACCGGCGTGCAGTAGCTTGCGACCTTGCTGTAATACCGGCACCACTTCCTGCGCCAGTTTGACGTCACACCAGTGTGGACGGGCTTCGCGGATCCGCGCAATTACGGCTGCATTGGCTTCATTAATAGTTGTAGTCATGTGATCCCTCAGTGCAATTTTTTCAGAATGGCTGCTAAACGCTGATTTCCACCCGCGACCGGTGCCCATTGGTAATGCACCACGGGAACCTGATTGGTTTGTAAATCAGTGGCGAAACTGCGCAGACCGGCGTTGATAACAGAGACGCCATCCAGCAAGTGGTAAGGCGTCAATGGCCCGGTTTCGGTCGGCGGACTGATTAGTTGATGAGCCAGCAGTACGGCTTCCGGTAGGGTGTTCATCACCACGATGCCCGCGGCGGTGAGCGTGTCGATTTGCCGACTGCGCTGTTGTGGGTCCTGCTCGGTGCCGGTGACGGTAGCGATCACCACCAGCGGGTGAGCCGGGTCGCGATGCTGTTTGAGTGCGTGAACCGTGTCGGCCAGCGAGGTTGCCGGGTCAGCCTGCGCGCCAAAGCCAATCACCACGTCAATCAGCAGCACGCCGGTTTCAAGCTGATTCGCCAATTGGGCGATGGTCTGGTTGCGGGTTGACGGGTCAATCATTGGATGGGGTTTGCCTTGGGTGTAGAAATCATCACCCATATCAATGATTCGATGGCCCTCGGCGTCGAGCATGCTGCCGTGGTGGTGCTGGCTGTCCGGCGCGACCTGCAAATGCTCGGCCAGCAGCATGGCAACCTCGGCGGCCAAGGTGCCTCCGGCGTAATATCCGGCGATTTTCTTACCGTGCACGGCTGGCAGGGAGGCTATCTGCTGCTGCACATTTGCCAACATGGCGGCGAGGCGCGCGGCTTCGTCCAGCGTGCTGGCGAGCCACACGTTGCCCAGACGCGGGCTGGCCGGTTTGGTGCCGAGGAACAGCGCGACAATCGGCTTATTGATGCCCTGCATTTCGGCCATCACGCGCCGGCGCACGGCTTCGGCCGGAGGCTTCGACACGAAGGCAATGACCTGCGTTTTGCTGTCATTAGCCAGCATCGCCAGCGCCGTCAGGGCGCTGATGCCGCCTACCTCAGCCGAGAGGTCGCGCCCGCCGAGGCCAATGGCGTGGGAGACGCCCTGGCCCGCCAGCGTGATTTGCGAGGTCAGCTCCTGAATGCCGGTGCCTGACGCGCCGATAATGCCGATGACGCCTTTGGGCGCAACGTTGGCAAAGGCCAAAGGACCTCCGGCGATATTGGCGGTGCCGCAGTCCGGCCCCATCACAATCAGCTTTTTGCTGCTGGCTTTCTTCTTCAGCGCAATCTCATGTTCCAGCGAGACGTTGTCGGAAAACATCATCACGTTGCAGTCGTTGTCGAGCGCCTGATCGGCCAGACCGGCGGCGTATTCACCGGCAATGGAGATCAGCAGCAGATTGGCGTCCGGCGCTTTTTGGCGAGCCGTCTGCCAGCTGCGGGCGACTGGCAGGCGTTTGCCCCCTTGCTGCCCTTGCGCAATGGCTTTGAGCGCCTCTTCCAGCGCGTCGCTGATGAACTGGGTGATCTCTGGGTCTTGGCTGTCGGCCTTAATAGCGACACAAATATCGTTTGGCGTGGCGTCGTTGAACTGGGCGTGCCAAAAGCCGGTGGCTTCCAGCAGAGATTTGTTGGCAGGGGTGCCCATCATCACCGAAATTTCATCTACCTGTGGAAATTCGCTGAGCTTTCGGGAGATCAACATCAGGCTTACCGAGTCCTGAAAACTCCCTTTCTTAATAAAAGCGTGGACCATGACTGTTTCCTTTTGCTTTTTTTCTCATGCTTAGTGAGAAGCGGTTCGTGAAAAGCCTGATAAAGAATTTCAATTTAAAATTTCCCTTAATGGCTGGCTGGAAATTACAAATATCTGGGGTGTCACAAGGAGAGGTGAGTCACACTTCGCGGATTGTTAGAAATATTCATGGCAAAGAGAAGACTTTATTAAAATCGCTCAATCAATGCCGACAGGCTTTATCAAAATAATTTTTATAATTCGACGGTGAGTGAATGAAATTTTAATTTAATAGTTTAAAAACGTCGCCGATCACATTTTTAAAGTCTGAGGGTTATAGATTGTGACCATAAATAGGTTCTATCAGTGGTTAGCCAAAAGGATTATCTATGAAAGTCACCCGGGAACAGCTCCACACTTTAATTAGCAATAAGATCAACAAGGCGGGACTGCCAAGAGAACAGGCCAATATCGTGGCGGATGTTCTGGTCCATGCCGATGCAAGGGGCGTACATTCTCACGGTGCCGTTCGGGTGGAATACTACTCAGAACGTATCAGCAAAGGCGGGACTAACAACAACCCGGATTTTAGATTTGAGAAAACCGGACCTTGCAGCGGCGTATTTGACGGGGATAACGGCGCGGGGCACGTGGCAGCCAAAATCGCCATGGAGCACGCTATCGACATCGCCAAAGACAACGGCGTGGCGGTAGTGGGCATCCGCCGTATTGGCCACAGCGGCGCGCTCTCATACTTCGTACAACAGGCGGCTAAACAAGGGCTTATCGGCATTTCACTCTGTCAATCCGACCCAATGGTTGTGCCCTACGGCGGCGCGGAAGTCTATTATGGTACCAACCCAATAGCCTTTGCCGCACCGGGCGAAGATGGCCATATGATCACCTTCGACATGGCAACCACGGTGCAGGCATGGGGCAAAGTGCTGGATGCCCGCTCGCGCAATGCCAAAATCCCTGACACCTGGGCCGTGGATTCCAACGGCGAACACACCACCGATCCTTTCGCCGTCAGCGGACTGCTGCCGATTGCCGGGCCGAAAGGCTATGGCCTGATGCTGATGGTGGACGTGCTGGCGGGCATCCTGCTTGGTCTGCCGTTTGGCCGCAACGTCAGTTCCATGTATCACGACCTGACCGAAGGCCGTAACCTCGGCCAGCTACATATTGTTATCGATCCTGCCGCTTTTACTAATATCGACGGCTTCCGCAAAAATATTAATCAGGTGATGAGTGACCTCAATGGCATTAAACCTGCGCCGGGCGTGAGTCAGGTGATGTATCCGGGGCAAAACAGCGAAAACAATGAGCGTAATAGTGAAATCAATGGCATCGAAATTGTTGATGAAATTTACGATTACCTCATCTCCGATGAAATCTATTTGCGTTCTTACGACCACAAAGATCCGTTCGCCAGTTAATTAATAGATTCTAATTATTTATAAATAAGTGAAATACATCACTTGAATGAATAAATGCTTTTGCGCGGATTATTGGCTAATAACCTGCCAGTAATTCGCGGTTCTATTTCTACCTCCTCGTGATTAATGACCTTCAATATGGAAATTAAATAAGGACCGGAATATGCAAAACTTCCCTCGCCAGATACAAGAAATCTCCGCATGGCTTTCGCAGATCGGCGCAGACCCGACCGGAGGCATGACGCGTCTTCTCTATACTCCTGAGTGGTGCGCCGCACAGCGCGCACTACAGGAAAAATTTGAAAGTGCCGGGCTGAAGACCCATTTCGACCACGTCGGCAACCTGTCGGCGCGCCTCGAAGGCAGCCGCTACCCCGAGCAGACCATCATGTCAGGCTCACACATCGACACCGTGGTGAACGGCGGCAACCTCGACGGCCAGTTTGGTATAGAAGCCGCTTTTCTGGCGATCAACTATCTGAAAGAGACTTACGGCCAACCGCTGCGCACGCTGGAAGTGCTCTCCATGGCGGAAGAAGAGGGCAGCCGCTTCCCGTTTGTCTTCTGGGGCAGCAAAAACATCTTTGGTTTGGCGAATAACGCCGACATGCATCAGGTCCAAGACGCCAAGGGCGTGGGCTTTGTGGATGCCATGCATCAGGCCGGTTTCGACTTCCGCCCGGAAAACACGCCGGTGCGTCAGGACCTGCGCGCCTTTGTCGAGTTGCACATCGAGCAGGGCAAAGTGCTGGAAACCGAAGGCAAAACCGTCGGCGTCGTCACCAGCATTGTTGGCCAGCGCCGTTACGACATTCGCTTAACCGGCGAGTCCAACCACGCGGGCACCACGCCGATGGGCTACCGCCGTGACACCGTGCACGCCTTTAGCCGCATCTGCTATGAGTCCATTGAAAAGGCGCGCAAAGAGGGCGATCCGCTGGTGCTGACCTTCGGCAAAGTTGAACCGAAACCCAATACCGTCAACGTGGTGCCGGGCTTCACCCACTTCACCATGGACTGCCGCCACACCGATCAACAGGCGCTGCTGCGTTTCACTCAAGAGATTGAAGCTGACATGAAACGCATTTGCGGCGAGATGGGCATTGAGGTGGAGATCAACCTGTGGATGGACGAAGCGCCAATTCCGATGGACCCGCAGCTGGTGAAACAGGTCGCGGCGGTGTGTGAAACACAGAAAATGAACTATCGCCTGATGCACAGTGGGGCGGGGCATGACTCGCAAATCTTCGCGCCACGGGTACCGACCGTCATGCTGTTTGTGCCGAGCATCGCCGGTATTAGCCACAACCCGGCTGAAAAAACTGAACTGAGCGACTTAGCCGAAGGCGTTCGCGCCTTGGCCCACGTGCTGTATCAGCTGGCTTACCAAGAAAACGGGGGCGCAGTATGACCACTCGCACTACCTCATCGCCAGCCGGGGGCGGCATTGACCCGCTGTACTGGAAGAAAATCGTCGTCGTGCTCTGCCTCGGCTGGGCGGTTATCTGGATCTACCGCACCGTCCTGACGCCGATCTTCCCTGAAATTCAGGCCACCATTGGCGCGCAGTCCGACACCGAAATGGGGCTGATCGCCAGCTTCTACTTCTTCGCCTACACCGGCATGCAGATCCCCGCCGGGATCTTGGTGGATAAGTTCGGCAAGAAGATTGTGCTGATCCCCGGCTTCTGCCTGTTCATCATCGCTACGCTGCTGATTGGTAACGCCACCAGCTTGCACATGATCTACGCCGGTAGCCTGCTCGCCGGGGCGGGCTGTGGTTCCTACTATGGTTCGGCGTACTCGCTCTCCTCTGAAAGCATTCCGTTAGAAAAACGCGGCTTATCCACCGCGATCATTAACAGCGGCTCGGCGCTGGGGATGGGGATTGGCCTGATTGCCTCCAGCCTGCTGGTGAAAAGCGTCGGTATGAACTGGCAGGTGCTGCTGTTTATGATCACCTTCCTGCTGGTGCTGATGACGCTGGTGTTTTTCTTTGTGATCAAAAGTACGCCTAAGCAGCAGCCTGTCGCGACAGCCACGGTGACCGCCGCGCCGGTGGTTGAAGAGGTCAATCAGAATCCGGGCGGCTTATTCAGCCTGAAGATGATTTCCGCCTACGTGATGTATTTCGCCACCTGTTACGGCTATTACATGATTGTCACCTGGCTGCCGTCATTCTTGCAGCAGGAGCGCGGTTTTCAGGGCGTCGCCATTGGCTTCTCGTCGGCGCTGGTGGCCTTCGCCTCGGTGCCGGGGGCGCTGTTCTTCAGCCGCATGTCCGACCGTTTCCGCAATAAGAAAGTCAGCCTGATCATCTTCCTTGAGATTTGCGCGGCGGTGATGCTGACCTGCACCGTGCTGTCGCCAGATTCCACCATGCTGCTGATTAGCCTGATCCTCTACGGCCTGCTCGGTAAACTGGCGGTTGACCCAATCATGATCTCTTTCGTCGCCGACAACGCGCCGAAAAAGGGCTACGGCACCAGCTTCGGCGTCTTCAACTTCTTCGGCATGTCTTCTTCGGTGATTGCGCCGCTGGTGACCGGGATGATCTCCGACCATACCGGCTCGAAGGTCATGGGCTTCTATATCTCGGCGGCCATTCTGGTTATCGGTACGCTGATGTTCTTCACCGTAAACGTATTAATGAAAAAACATCAGACCGCTAAACCGGCTTTATCTCAATAATCTTTATATAGGCCGATATCTCTTATCGGCCTATGGAATAAATAAGGAAAAATCATGGGTTATATTAATCAGCAGACCGGTTATCGTGCCGACGTCTTATCTTCACGTTCTATTATTAAACGCCATAACTATGCCTTAATTGAGCCGGACGGTTTAGTTAAAAACGTCATTCCTGGTTTTGAGAATTGCGATATTACCATTCTGTCCACGCCGAAATTAGGCGCGACCTTTGTGGATTATCTGGTGACTTTATTAGACGGCGGGCGTAATCATCAAGGTTTTGGCGGTGGCGATATAGAAACTTTCGTTTATGTCATTGACGGCGAAATTATGGCGGCGGCGGATGATAAATCTTACGCACTTAAAACCGGCGGATATTTATATTGCCCGGCGGGCGTAAAGCTTTATCTCGATAATAATAGTGAAGGTAAACCAAGCAAACTGTTCCTCTATAAACGCAAATATCAGCCATTGGCGGGCCATCAGGCCTATGTGGTCAGCGGCAACGTCAGCCAGCTCGAACGTATCGAGTATGAAGGAATGAGTGACGTCATCTTGCAAGACTTCCTGCCTAAAGAGCTGGGTTTTGACATGAACATGCACATTCTGTCCTTCAGCCCGGGTGCTAGCCATGGCTACATTGAGACTCACGTGCAGGAGCACGGCGCGTATATTCTTAGCGGCGCGGGCATGTACAACCTCGACAACGACTGGGTGCCGGTGAAGAAAGGCGACTACATCTTTATGGGCGCGTACTGCCCGCAGGCGGGGTATGCGGTGGGCAAGGACGAGGTGTTCAGCTACATCTACTCTAAAGATTGCCATCGCGACGCTGAGCTTTAATCCCGCATTTCGTTTTACCTAAATAGCTAAAAGCGCCTGAGGATCACTACCCAGGCGCTTTTTTAATGCTTCTCGTTTTCTCTGCTAAGACAATCAGTTACTACTTATTCACCATCTTGGCGGGCACCGTTAGCGTCAGCACCGCGCCGAGGATCATCATCGACGCCAGCACGCACATCGCCACCAGATTACTGTTCGTCGTATTCTTAAAGTAGCCGATGATATAGGGCGAGATAAAGCCGCCGATATTGGCGATGGAGTTAATCAGCGCAATGCCCGCCGCCGCGCAGGTGCCGGTAAAGATGGCATTCGGCAGGCTCCAGAACAGCGGCGAAGGCACCAGACTGGCGGCCACGGCGATGCACAGTGAGAACATCACGATGCTTTTGTTGTCCTGAAATACGCCAATGCTCACCATCGCCACGGCGGCAATGCAGAAGGGAACCACGATGTGCCAGCGGCGCTCGCGGTGCTTATCGGAGCTGCGCGCCGCCAGCAGCATTGCTACTACCGCCAGCATATAAGGCACCATGCTGAGCAGGCCGACGTCGAAAACGGACTTCACGCCGGTATCTTTGATAATGGTTGGCACCCAGAACGCCAGCCCGCCTTGGCCCATCACGGTACAGAAGCAGATCAGCCACATTTTGGTGAACGCCGAGGATTTCAGCATGGTTTTCATCGTCCATTCGTGGGCGACAATGCCATTTTTAGCGTTTAACAATCGCTGCTGATTGGCCTGATCCATATCCTCGTGGATCATGGCTTTCTCCTCATCTGTCAGCCACTTAGCGTTTTGATAGGTGTTGTCGAGGAAGAAGAAGATCACCAGCGCAATCAGCAACGCGCGCGGGCCGCTGATAAAGAACAGCCACTGCCAGCCGGACATCTGCATCAGGCCATTCATATGCTCAATGATCCAGCCGCACAGCGGGCCGCCGATGATATTACTGATGGGAATGCCGCAGACGAACAGGGCGGTCATTTTGGCGCGCTGGCCCGAGGGGAACCACAAAGTGAGGTAAAGAATGACGCCGGGATAGAAGCCCGCTTCGGCAATTCCGAGGAAAAATCGAGCGATGTAGAACTGCATGGGAGAGGTGATAAACACACTGAGCATCGAGATGCCGCCCCAAATCACCATCAGTAGCGCAATGATTTTTCGCGCGCCGTACTTGCTCAACACCATATTGCTCGGCACCCCGGCAATGATATAGCCGATGAAAAACACTCCGGCGCCCAGCCCATATACCGATTCCGCTAAGGCCATGTTGCCATTTAAAATGTCCGGCATCATTTGGAATTTAGAGAAGGAGATGCCGACGCGATCTAAATAACCCACAATATAACTGATTAATAGAATGGGCATGATTCGCCATGCAACTTTTCGATACAATTTTGATTTATTAATTTGTTGTGAAATTGAAGATCCATTGATTGTTTCTGAAACAGCCATACCTATCTCCTTGGATTAAGATCCTGATAATTTATTATTAAGGCTGGTCTTATTTGTAGAGTTCCCGCTCAGGGTAATGAATAACCCTGAGCGGAGAGAGGTAATTCTCATTCCCGGTCCCGATTAAAAGTCTATCAGAACGCCATAATATATTTTTCCCGCGATCCTCTTTGTGAGTTGATTAACGTTGTCGATGATTTAGCCAAGATAATCCGGCCGCCGTGTCGCTCTGCGGGTTATATTCACAGCCGATCCAGCCGCTATAGCCCATCTGATCCAGCGCGCTAAAAATATTGTCGAAATTGATCTCGCCGGTTCCCGGCTCGTGACGCCCCGGATTGTCCGCCACCTGAATGTGCGCGATCTGCAACAGGTGGTTGCGCAGGGTCTGGATCAGCTCGCCTTCCATCCTTTGCATATGGTAAATGTCATACTGCAACCAGAGATTCTTGCTGCCGACCTGCTCAATCAGCGCCAGCGCCTGACGGCTGGTGTTGAGATAAAACCCCGGCATATCAAGGTTGTTGATAGGCTCAATCAGTAACCGAATGTTCTCTTTTGCCAGCGCGTCGGCGGCAAAACGCAGGTTAGTCACCAGCGTTTTTTCTATCACTTGCGGGTCACTGCCCGCCGGGACTTTACCTGCCAGACAGTTCACCTGCGGGCAGTTCAGGGCTTTAGCGTAGCGAATCGCCTGACTTACCCCTTGGCGGAACTCGTCCACTCTATCTGGCAAGCAGGCAATGCCGCGCTCGCCCCCGGCCCAGTTCCCTACCGGCAAATTGAACAGCACCTGAGATAAGCCGTGTTGAGTCAGCTCGGCCTGTATCACTTCGGGCGGAAATTCATAAGGAGAGATGTACTCCACGGCGCTGAACCCGCAGGCCCTGGCCTGAGCGAATCGAGCCAAAAAATCGACGTCGGTGAACAGCATGGAAAGGTTGGCGGCAAAGCGACTCATGAGTTCTCTCCTTGGCGGTAATCGTAAAACGCCACGGCGGTCGGGGCTTCAGCCGCAAGCGCCGTGGTCGATTCAAATTCAGTGACATTATCCAGCTCGGTGCCCATCGCAATATTGGTCACCCGCTCGAGGATAATTTCTACCACAACCGGCACCTGATGTTCTTTCATTAGCTTTTCAGCCTGCCTAAACGCCGGGGCAATCTCTTCCGGTTTGAATACGCGAATGGCCTTACAGCCCAGCCCTTCGACCACCTTCACATGGTCAACGCCGTATTCGCCCAGCTCGCTGCTATTGATATTTTCGAAAGAAAGCTGAACGCAATAATCCATGTCGAAGCCGCGCTGCGACTGACGAATCAGCCCCAGATAGGCGTTATTGACCAGCACGTGAATGTAGGGGAGTTTGAACTGTGCGCCGACCGCCAGCTCCTCAATCAAGAACTGAAAATCGTAATCGCCGGACAGCGCCACCACCTTGCGAGCAGGGTCTGCGGCGCGAACGCCCAGCGCCGCAGGCAGGGTCCAGCCCAGCGGGCCAGCCTGTCCGCAGTTAATCCAGTGCCGTGGTTTGAACACGTGCAGAGTCTGCGCCGCCGCGATTTGCGACAGGCCGATGGTGGTCACGTAGCAGGCGTCGGCACCAAACGCGCGGTTCATCTCTTCATACACCCGGTGCGGTTTGACCGGCATCTCCTCGAAATGGGTTTTGCGCAGCAATGTTGCTTTGCGCTGGTTGCACTCTGCGACCCAGTCGTTGCGGTTTGGCAAATCGCCCTTGGCGAACAGGCGTTTAGCCGATTCAACCAGCATCAGCAGGGCTTCGCGGGCGTCCGACACAATGCCCAGATCGGGGCAGATCACCCGACCAATCTGCGTCGCTTCAATGTCGATGTGCACCACTTTGCGATCCGCGACGTATTTCTCCACCGATCCGGTATGGCGATTTGCCCAGCGATTGCCAATGCCGAACAGCAGATCCGACGCCAGCAGGGTGGCATTGCCGTAGCGATGCGAGGTTTGCAGCCCGACCATGCCCGCCATCAGCGGGTGATCGTCGGGGATCGACCCCCAGCCCATCAGGGTTGGGATCACCGGAATATTGCAGATCTCCGCCAGCTCTTGCAGCAGATCCGCCGCGTCGGCGTTGATCACGCCACCTCCGGCAATAATCAGCGGGCGCTCGGCCTGACACAGCATCGCCAGCGCCTTGTCGATCTGCGCCTGCGTGGCGCAAGGTTTGTAAGGCACCAGCGGCGAATAAGTCTCGGGATCAAATTCAATCTCCGCCATCTGCACATCAAATGGCAGATCGATAAGCACCGGGCCGGGGCGACCAGAACGCATCAGATGAAAGGCTTTTTGCAGCATGCGCGGCACCAAGGCAGGTTCCAGCACGGTCACCGCCATCTTGGTCACCGGCTTGGCAATCGACTCAATATCCACTGCCTGAAAATCCTCTTTATGCAGCCGGGCGCGCGGGGCCTGGCCGGTAATGCACAGGATGGGAATCGAGTCCGCCGAGGCCGAGTAGAGCGCGGTGATCATGTCGGTGCCCGCCGGCCCCGACGTGCCGAGACAGACGCCGATATTGCCCGCCTTGGCGCGGGTATAGCCCTCGGCCATGTGCGACGCACCTTCCACATGGCGTGCAAGGATATGCCGAATGCCGCCGTGCCTGCGCATGGCATCGTAAAACGGGTTAATCGCCGCGCCGGGCACGCCAAAGGCGGTGGTCACTCCCTCTTTCTCCAGCACCCACATTGCTGCATCAACTGCTCTCATCTTAGCCATGGTTTACATTCCTTATCATCGATAAATCCATTTTTTGGAAAATTTTTCCAACTTAACTTTATGCCAAAAAAAAGCACGGAGCTTTGTGATTGGCAGACCGTGCGACCTGACGCCATCTCTGGCGTCAGGCCTAGATTCTAGCTGTGCGGGTCACCCAGCGCGGTACTGATGTCGCGCGCGGCGTCGCGCACCAGTTCTCCGAGTTCGGCGAAGCGCGTCGGTTCCATCCGCGAGCTTGGCCCCGAGATGGAGATGGCAGCAATCGGCTGATTGTTCTTATCAAAAATCGCCGACGCGAGGCAGTTCAGCCCCAGTGCGTGCTCCTCGTGGTCCACCGCGTAGCCGCGCTGGGCCGAGGTCGCCAGATCCTTCTTCAATGGGATCAGGCTATTGAGCGTGTGCGGAGTAAAAGTTTGCAAACCGGATCGCACAATCAGATCCAGCATCTCTTCTTCATCCAGCGCGTAGAGCAGCGCCTTGCCCGCGCCGGAGGCGTGTAGCGGCAGGCGGCTGCCGAGCGGGGCGCACATGCGCACCATCGCCTGACACTCGCACTGGCGGATCAGCACGGCGTCCATGTTATTGCGGATCGCCAGATTGGCGGTCTCACCGGAGAGCAGCATCAGGCGGCGCATAAAGGGTCCGGCGACCGACACCACGTCGCGATCGTTCATATACGTCGACCCGACGGTGAACGACTGAATACCAATGTGCCACCAACCCAGCTGCGGGTCTTGGAACACAAACTCTGATTTCTCAAGCACTTTCAGCAGGCGGAAGGTGGTGGAAAGCGGCAGATCCAGCTTTTCCGACAGCACAGATACCGAAGAACTCCCTCCCGACTGCGCCAAAAACTGCAAGATCTCCAGCCCACGATCCAGCGCCTGCGCGCCCTTGGTCGCAGAGGTGCCTTCCTGAGCAGGCCGACCTCTTCTCCGTAATTCAGTCATTACATCCTTTCTCTTATCGCATCGATTCGATCCCTACTGTAGCAAGGGAATTTTCAATTAAAAGTAATAAATGGAATATATTTCCATAATTGTATTTCGCGCACGCTTTCCCTATCTCAGCAATTAAAACCATTTTTGTGATGAAGGTCAGGGGAGATGGGGAGGATTTTAGGCTCAATAGGCGGCATAGTGAGGTGAGACAAACCTGCAAGGAGCGCCAATGCTGGACCACGAGACAATCCGTTCATTTGTAAAAGTTGCCGAGTGCTGTAGCTTTTCCCGTGCCGCCGAGTCGCTGCACAAGACCTCGGCCACCATCAGTTATCGCATCAAAGTGCTAGAAGAGGGGATTGGCACCCAGCTATTCCTGCGCACCACTCGCAGCGTGACGCTGACTCCGGCGGGCAGCTATTTGCTCGAACGCTGCCGGCAGTGGCTGAGCTGGCTGGACTCCATGCCCGGCGAACTCAAGCAGATCAATCAGGGCGTTGAGCCACGGGTTGATATTGTTATCAATAACTTGCTGTATAACGGCGACAGCGTTGCCGACCTGCTGGCGCATTTAAATGTGCGTTATCCCTTCACTACTTTCCACATCACCCGACAGGTGTATATGGGTGTGTGGGACACCTTGCTCAATGGAGATTGCCATCTGGCGATTGGCGTGGCGGGCAGGGAGTCGCTGGAGAACAGCATCAGCATTCTGCCGCTCGGCAAAGTCGAGTGGGTGTTTGTGGTTGCGCCGCAGCACCCGCTGGCGCAGGGCGGGGAGACGCTGAGCGAAGAGCAGCTGCGCTGGTATCCGGCGGTCAATATCGAGGACACGGCGGTGCATCTCGCCAAACGCGTCGCCTGGCTGCTGCCGGGCCAGCAGGAGATTAAAGTGGCGGACATGAACACCAAGCTGCAATGCCACCTTCGCGGCGTCGGCATAGGCTTTCTGCCCCGCACGCTTTGCCAGCCCTATCTCGACAGCGGCGAACTGGTCGCCAGAACGCTGGTTAACCACCGCCAAAGCTCGCCATTGTCACTCGCGTGGTCACACGAACGCGGCGGCGAGGTGGTCAAAGAGTTGGTGGCGATGTTCGAGCGACGCGACCCACTGATTCAAGGCTTTTATTCACCCCTTCAGACCCTCGATTTGTAGTAAAAACAGCCAGAAAGACGCGGTTTTGCCGTTTTTTTCGGCACTCAGTCAAAACCCGTCAGGATAAGTATTGCGTGAGGTCTTCGGAAAGGTATAATGCACCCGTTTTCCGCATACTACTTTCAGTGCCGAAGTGGCGAAATCGGTAGACGCAGTTGATTCAAAATCAACCGCCGCAAGGTGTGCCGGTTCGAGTCCGGCCTTCGGCACCATTAGTAAGTATGAAAATTAAGTCACCCTCGGGTGGCTTTTTTTATGTCTGCGATTTGGCTCAATCAAAAAGATTAAGTCTCAAATTCAGACAGTTAATGGTCCGTTTCTTCGACTTCCCAGTCTGTCACTCGCACACTCATTTAACTCAAACAGCAGTGGAATTAGATGCGCCACCGCTTTTAGATAAGCACTGATTTGAGGCACCCCCTCTGGCGGCACAATCTCACTGTTCTCCAGCCCTTCGCTAAGACACAGCAAGCCATGACAAAGCCCTTCGGCAGACTCGGAGGCTAATGCGCTAAGGTCATAAAGTTGAGTGTCTTCCAAGTGGCTGAAATCCAGCCCGGCAATCAGTGAACGGAAGACGGTGATAGAGTTTTCTGCGGTTTCGGTGTGAGTCATGATGATCATTCCATTGCTAGATTTAAGTTTCACCACGCCTTCAGGTTCCAATCTAAAGGTGTGGCTCAGACAGGTTTGGAACTCCGGATCTAGCGACCGGCCAACCACGCGGGTTGCCCTATCTGAGCCACGATTTAAAGTGTGCACGTAGCCGCTGAAAAAAAACAAGTTTTTTCAGTACCAGATAGTCGGAGTTCCAATTCCGGCTGCGGGTTTTGCCGCAGCGAAGAGAGTGTATTCCCACCATCAACACAAAGAAATATGCTGGATGCATTTACAGGGATTTGTATTTGGTTTTGGAATGTGGATCGCAGGGAATGGGGGGTATGTAATTGTATTGGCCTTGTTTGGACGGATGGTTATCGGGGTTGTTTGAATGATGTTGGTAGACCAATAAGTATTGGAAGGCGTTAAACATCCTCTCCAAAGATGCATACTCTGCTTCTGTTAACCTTCATCTCGACAGGCACTTGCAGTTCTTGAGAAAATAAAACGGCTAAATGGTAATCACGATTTAATTTTCGTTGGCGATCATGACCCACGAAAAGTCATGATCGAGAGCACTGTGAATAAGGCTTTGAGAGTAATGAGTTATGACACGAAGATGGAAGTCTGTGGCATGAATTTCGGACGATGGCTTTTAGTTCACTGATTGAGTCAGGATTATGGTCGAGGGATGCGGTAGAACGGCAGATGAGTCATCAGGAGCGTAACTCGGTGCGTGCGGCTTATATTCATAAGGCGGAGCATTTGGATGAGCGCAGGTTGATGTTGCAGTGGTGGGCTGATTTTCTGGATGCGAATCGGGAGAAGGGGGTTAGTCCGTTTGATTTTGGAAAAACTGAACGGTTGGTGGATTTACTGTAAGGTCCATATCTGACGTAAATTTTTTGGATTATACTTTATTCAGCAGTTATGAGTTATTTTGAGGTAAATATAATGCGGCTGATGTTATTTCACGAATAATTATATTAAACAGGCAGAGTGTGAAGTCTGTTCGAAAAGAAAGGTTCTGAAGTTTTTATATATAACTTATTCAAATTTGAATAATGGAGTGTGAAAGTATTTACATATAAGAATTCAATATTATATCTTTCATGTAAGTGATTAGATTGGTTGGGGTTCTTTTTAATTGAATTTTACTCATATTTAATTTATAAATTCGAAGCTAGCGGTATGGATGGTTCAGGCACACTACATTGAAACCACAATTTAAGGTTTATTTTAGTTAATGTTTTCATTTAAAAGGACTATTTACAATAGCACTCTATTTTAAATGAGAGTGCTTTGCCTGAAATTCATGCCGCCACTGAGTTTAGTTTCTCAAGTTGAGTCACATAATGTTCGCTGTGAGGATGCATTCCTGAGTAGATAGTATCTCGAAAAGTCATTGATAACATTACTGCTAACGAGTCATTAGATATATTAACTGACTCCTTGCCAAGAAGGCTAATCATCATTTCTTTTACAAATTTCATTGCCAAACTGAATAGGAAGTGTCCTTTTATAAAACAACAAATATCATTGATCTTCTCAAGAACAAGACTGGAAGCTGCTTCTATATCTTGAGCAGGAATGATGGCATCTATTTCAGCGATTTTAGTAGATATTCTCTCGGTTGGGAAATTTTCACTATTCCATTTTTTTCCAAAAAGACTATCACCATGATCACCAAATATACTTATTCCAGCACTGGCTGCTTCATTTGCAAATTCGCGAATAACTAAAGGTTGTAGTTGATTTGAAATATATTCATGCCAGTTTTCAACTGATGATGAGCAATCCTCCTCATCACCACCAATTGATTTTCCTATGTTCACAATGGCTTCATTATATATTAGAGTGTTTTCGATGCTATGACCAAAGGTAAATAGTATTCTCTCATGTTGGGGGATCTTATTTAAAATGTATTTGTAATCTTTATCTCGAGCTACAAATATTTCAAGATTTTCATTCAGGATTTTATCTATATAGTCATCGATAATTGAACAACTACCAGCAATTTCAATGGATATATCATCAACCCCTTTTAAATCTAAGAGAGTTTTCCAGAATATTCTATCAGTCGGTCCCTCAACATAGAGGACCGCACTCACTCTTTTAAAACGATTTATAACTGACAGTGCTTTCAGACTACGAGGGATTCCTTTACTCATAGCAAATATCCTCCATGTCGAGAATGTTATCAGGGTATTCACCTGCAACTTCTGGAGAGTGAGTAGCAACGATAATTTGAGCACTTCCATTTAGTTTTCTAATCGAAGGTAAGATTTTACCTTGCCAGTCAATATGTAAAGACAGTTCTGGTTCATCAGCAATAAATAGCTTTGACTCTCCATCCTGAAGCAATGACTCAGTTAATAAAATAAGGATTTGTTTTTCACCTGATGAGAGTTTTTTAAAATCATATTCATTACCATTTTTATTTGTGTCTTTGAAGTAAAGCCCTCCATCTGGTAATAAAGTTATTATTTTCCCCTTAAAGTATTGTTGCAACTCACTTTTATAGATTTCAAGAGGTTTAAATAACCTCTTTCTTCTTCTCTCTGCAGTCTTGCCTGCATGTAGGATTTTTTTAGTTCTTTTTAGTAATGGGAAAGCAAATATTTTATCGACTTCAAAAACACCTTTTTTTTCAGCTATCGCTTCTTGTAAATATATAACGCTTTCTTTAATTGCGCTAAAATGCTTACTGATTAATTCTTTTGCTTTTCCTTTTCTAAGAGTGCTTTGGATACCTAATTGATTATAAGAGTTTGTGAAATTTTTCATCTCTTCTTGAAAATCAGTCTGAGCTAATTCATTTAAACCGATTGAGGAATCTATTTCCTGGTCATAGAGAACAGAAATCAAAACTTCCTCTTGAAAATCTCTAGCAATTTCTTTTGATTCTTGAGCTTTTTTAAGTTGATAAACCTTAAGCTTGTTCAAAAGTTCTGTGAGAATAGTATCAATCGAATGTGTTTGATTAATATCCTTTCTAACATCTAAATATTCAAGATCATCAATATCACTGATGCCAGAGCGGCTTACGGATAAACTGGAGAAAGATATTATTTCCAGAAGTTTTATTTTAATAGCTTCGATTGCAGGAAGTACTTTTCTTTGAACGTGCATAGAACGTATGTTTCTACCACTAAGAAGAGGAAGATCATATACTACTCTACTAATTTTATAACTAATATATTCGTCACTGTATTTATCGCCTGATTTTCTTAAGATAGTTAACGTTCGCCTTTTCTTTTTGCCATCGAAGTAACCCTCGAATACTAATGTTGCGCTGTCAAACCATAATTCTTCCAATGCCGCCACATCAACTCTCAAAATGGATATTAGAATATTTATAAATGTTGTTTTCCCTGAGCCGTTCGCACCAATAAAAATACTTACATCATCATGGAATTTCGTTTCAATGTTATTCCAACCCCAAATTCCCGTTATTTTCGCTTGTGTTATTGTATACATTTTTAATTCTCCATCCTTAAGTTATATTTTTTAAAACGGACTCTACCTTTATTAAGAAATTTAAATCAGTCATTAAATTGGAGTAAACGTCAATATCCCCAATGGTTATAAGCCAAGGGCATCTTATTCAACTTAGCTCTGTGTTCGCGCCAATTTGGTAAGTGCATGTTCATCAGAGCGGTAAAACGCTCGTTGTGCTTGCGTTCGTGTAGATGGACGAGTTCGTGAACCACAATAAATTCAAGGCATTCAGGTGGTTTTTTTACCAGTTCGAGATTGATCCAGATACGTGCGGTCTGTGGATTACAGCTACCCCATTTGGTCTTCATTCGCTTGATGCCAACAAAACTGGCTTCAGCCTTTACCTCCTGCTGCCATTTTGCCATTAACTTAGGCAGTCTTTGTTTTAATATGCCGCGATACCACTGGTTGAGAACTGTTTCCCGCTGAGCCGTGTCGTAATGTGGGGGAACTTTCATGCATATCCAGCCCCCCTGAAGTTTCACTTCAGCGGCCTCATCCACTATAACCACATCCAGCCGATAGCCTCTTCCCCAGAGATAATGCGTTTCACCGCTGCACATCTCTCGCTCACTCTGGCGCGGCTGAGCCTGAAATTGTGCCTGCTGCTGGCGTATCCACACTAACCGTCTGACTACAGCCATTCGGATTGCAGTATCTGATAGTGAGGTGGGTGCCGATACCCTTACTCGGCCATCAGGGGGCAACACACTGATGTGTAGATTTTTTATCCCTTTACGTTGTAAATCCAAAGTCAATTCACCGATCGTAACTATAGGCATCAGTGGTATTCCTTCTGTGCTTTCACCAATGCCATGACTTCCGCTACAGTTAGCGCATAACCTTTAATTTCTTCAGCAATAGCAAAGGCTATCTCACGCTCTTTAAAACGATCCCCATACCAGTCAGCTTTTTTGGTATTACGGACGGCGGAGTCGATCTTTGCAATAAGAACTTCATCTTGCCCTAGGTTGTCATACAACGCTCGTTTAGCAAGGGTATCAACGCTGGCAGGATAGGTATTCTGGCTGCCAGATTGTGGGTATTTCACCTGCTTGGCTAACTCGCGTACATGCTCCAGATACTCTTGGTAAGAGAGCGCTTGCTGACGACGTAATGCGATTAACTCATCGAGCAACACTGACATTTTCTCGTAATACTTCGGATTGACGGGATTTTCATCGACGATGGTTCTACGTACGTTATTCTCAATCGCTTCCGCCATCGCCTCTTGATTGCCGCGCATATCAGCTGGAAGACCATCAAGTGCATCTTCTCCGCGTTCGATAATCAGTTCAAGCAGTCCTAACTCTTCAAAATCCATCAGGGTTTCACTTGGATCTGCATCTACCCAAAGATCTAACATCTGCCTCATTCCAGGCTCGAACTGCTTCATATCGACCAGGTCACCGCTGGCTATTTTGACCTCATCCCGGACCTTTGAGTAAAACTCGACATCGACACTAATTTTCTCTGCTTGTTGCTCGTTATAACCAGCCTCGATAAGTTCACCGGCAAGACTGGTAAAAGCACGAATCAGCCTCGCCACTGATTGGTACAGTGTCAGTCTTAGAGCTTCTTTTTCTGATAATTGATCGATATCTGTCCCTGGCTCACCACAGAAGTAGTGTTGGAAATCCAGCTGATTTCTAGGCATTCTGACAGGTTCGCAAAGTGTGCGTACTGCATCTAACGCGCCATCTAAATCTATTTTTGCCTGTTGCAAACGATCTTTCAGTAACCCGGCTACATCTTCTTTATCATAGCCATCGAAAGCCTCGGCGGTATAGTCATTTACCGTTTTTTCCAGCGAGCGGAATAGGTCTTTATAATCGACAATATAGCCGTACTCTTTGTCCTCGCCATCCAGTCGGTTAACTCTGCAGATTGCTTGGAAAAGGTTATGGTCAGCCATTTTTTTGTCGATATAGAGGTAAGTGGCGGAGGGGGCATCAAAACCAGTCAATAGCTTATCAACGACTATCAATAGGCGCATTTGACCAGGCTCTTTTATAAAACGTTGTTTGACCTCTCTTTCAAATTCACTCACGCGCTTGGCGGCTTCGACTTCAGTCTGTTCAAAATACTCAGCGAGCATTTTGCGATAGATATTGTACTTAGCCAGCTTCTCGGTCAGCCCTTCGCCACTTTCCTCACCTTTAATCTCACTAGCGTTCGGCTGATAGCTTGTGACGATGGCACATTTACCAGCAAAGCCAGAGTCACTGAACATCTGATAGCATTTGCAGGCCTGATAAACACTGGAACAGACCAACATGGCATTACCGCGTCCATTCGCGAGCCGTGGTTTTTGATCGAAATCGAGCAGGATATCGGCAACAATTTGCTCAAGCCGCGAACGACTCGACAAGAGCTTTTGCATCGAAGCCCATTTTTGCTTGAGTTGTTGCTGACCAAGGCGAGAGAGTTTAGATGTTTTGGCATCAAACCACTGGTCAACTTTCTTCTGCGACTTCACCCGCTGGTCGATATCACGAGCTTCATAGCGGAGATCTAAGATTACACCATCATTTACCGCTTCATCGAATTTATAGGTGTGAATATAAGGTCCGAAAATTTCTACCGATTTCTTTTTATCCTGTTTCATCAGCGGAGTGCCGGTAAATCCGATAAACATTGCTTCGGGTAAAATACTTTTCATTGCTGCATGCAATTTGCCTGACTGAGTACGATGACACTCATCGACAAATACGAATAATTTGCCCTTGGCGCGAAAGTTGGCAGGAATATTTCTCTTCATCTGCTCAATGAAATCATCAGAGCCAGTATTTTTGTCATCTTCGTCTTGATGACCAAATTTGTGAACTAACGAGCAGATAAGCCAGGGGCTGGTTTGATCCAAACGCGAGATCAGATCTGCTCCGCTCCGGGTACGAAGTATCTCTTCATCAACACCGTTAAATACCTTTTCGATCTGTTCATCGAGCTCGGTGCGGTCGGTTATGATCAAGACCCGGCCATCGGTGACATTTTCTCTGATCCACTTCGCCAACCACACCATCGTCAGGCTCTTACCGCTCCCCTGTGTATGCCAGATAATTCCGCCTTCACTGCGTTGAATAAATGGCTTCGTTGCAGAGACGCCAAAATATTGGTTGTGACGGCAGGTTTTTTTCACTCCAGCATCAAAAACGATAAAATCGTGGATCAATTCCAGATAACGCTGTTTATTACATGTCTGAGCAAGATGACGGTCAAGTAAGTTTGCATGAGGTGATTCAGTGGTTTCTTTCCATTGGAGATAATATTTCTCCGGCGTTTCAATTACGCCATAGCGAAGCCCCTCTAAATCGTTACCTGCCATCACCAATTGGATGGTGGTGAAGAAATTGCGAATAAACGCTTTTTGTTGGTTATCGAGGTTTTGACGTATGCCTTCTGAAACTGACACTGTAGAACGTTTCAACTCAATCACACCAAGCGCAATGCCGTTAACATACAGCACCAGGTCTGGACGTTTCTTATTTTCACCTTTGTGGGTCACTTCTTCGGCAATAGCGAAATCATTGGCCTCGGGATTTTTCCAGTCTACCAGCCAGATGGTCTGATTTTGCTCACCTGCGCCTTCTTTGTCTTTCACTCCATAACGCAGCAGACGATAGACTTCTTTATTCGCATCATAAAGGATACGTCCTTCACCTAGGCTTGCTGCCCTGTCCAGCTGCCGTAATGCCTTGGTGATCAACACTTCTGGAACGCCGCGTTTTTGAAGCCAGGCAGTCAATAGGCCAGGTTCGATATTGTTATTGTCTTCGCGCTTATGCCAGTTACCAAGATAGTGGTAGCCCAAATGTTCGGTGAATAAGCTAATAACGCGTTTTTGCGTTATACGTTCACGCTGGCCGACATTGTTCATAATTCCTCCTTAAATACGCTACCACTAGCGTCGATTAACAGTTCCAGCATTTCCGCCTCGTGAACGGCGATCTCTTTCTCGCCCCATTGGTCGTTTTTCTTCATCAGCGTGATCATTGCCAGCAGCTTCAGGCTGTCAATTTCATTACGGGCAAGACTCGCTTCGAAATGTTCTTGCTTTTGTTTTGGCTGAAAGTTACTAAGCCGCGAATTTTTGCTATGACTAATCAGGCTGAGGTTGCCGAAGGTATGCAACGATGTATCTGATATTTTTCTATAACCATCCATTGGGTGCTGAGGATAGAAATGCTCAACCGAACTGCGGAAAGTAAATTCAAAACGCTTGACTACCTCAATTTTATTTCTGTCACGACACCAGAGTAAGTAGTCCAGGTAATTGAATACCAAGTTGTTTGCTATGGTACCAAAGCGCATCTTCTTCTGAATCTGATCTGACAGTACAACAAGTTGGATATGTGACTCATTGCCGTAGATAATCTCAAAATATGATTTTGGCGTTTCTTCTGCCAGGAAGTTCTGAAAGACAAATGCGGAGGCAAGGTGCTCCAGATATTCGAGATATTCCCTTGCTTCGATCTGGCTTACAGCGGAATGGGCATTAAACAGATAGAACAAAGCCCCATTCAACCAGTGTTTGTAAACCAGAGTAGGGGTTGAAACGTGGAAGGCGGAAAGCAACATCAAAATCTGCCGGTTGATGCCGGTATTGTTAATCTCATCTTCATTAAACGTATTGGTATAACTGGTACTCTTCTCTGAATACCAACGCAGGCGCTTCAAACTCCAGCCATCGCTTCCTTTGGCGAACTCTCGTTTGATCACGAACTGATCAAAAAGGTATTTACATTTGAGAAGTGCAAAGACGAAATCCTGTACCGCTTTAACCGGGTCATTCTGCTTTAATAATCGAAGTTCGAACTGTTCGATTAATTGTTTGTCATCAAGTGGTACATCAACTCTTTCCTTACCAGTTTGGCTACAGACACGCAAAACATGCAGCAGGAAGTTGGAGAAGTTGATAACACTATTAAAACGCTCTGAGCTACCTTCATCTTCTTCACCCCTATCACCACTTATGGTTGAAGATGACTTGATAATGTCAGCCAGTGTGCGGTTTGTTTGGTTCTCTCCTGTGCCAAGCTCCGAAGCAGATGGGATAAACATGTCAGTTAGAGAATTAAAATCAGCAGGCACAAATTGCCCCCAATTTTCCTGCCCAAATAATTGATGACGTTCGGCTGGTGTAAAACCGTACTGGACATAACGTTCCATGTTGGAGCAAGCATCCCAAACTCGTGAGAGGGTGTTCAGGCTGCTCTGCCGAGCTTGCTGATCCGTTATCTCGTTGAGCACAGCCATCAGTTGCGCTTTCACCACTTCATGTTTTTCAAGTTGCTCGCCACGGTTATTCATCACCTCAAAAAAATGGTTGAGGTCGGTATCGACAGGCACTTCTATTCGGGCAATTTGTACATGGTCGAAAAGGTAAGTACAAAAATGGTTTAATGACTCACCAACTAGCTTCAAGTCGTGCAACACCTTACCTATCAGCTCATAGCCATTGATCAACCCTTCGTTAAATTCCTTGCTTCGAAGCTTATGTGGTTCCACGCCTTGCCAGAGGCGGGCAAAGGTCTCACTGGATTTTGGTCTACTCTCGAAACCTAGGTTAATGCCTTGGTACCAGTTCATATCGAGCGAGGATTTAGTGTGTTTTTTTAACCAGTTAGCAAGAAGTGATAGGGTCGTAAAACGTTGCTGTCCGTCGATTATCTCTGACTGCCCATCAGGGCGAGTGAACACGACCAAAGTACCGATGTAGTAAGTTTGAGGGAGAGGGCTATGCAGGCTTTTTTGCTGGTAGTCGAGTATGTCCTGCACAAGTTGAGTGATCTCACCTTCTCCCCAGGCATAGTTACGCTGGTACATGGGGATAAGATAACGAGATACATCACCCAGCAATGATCTGACAGTAAAGGATGTTACCTTTGCATCACTCATAGTAGTTCATCTCCTTGAACAGCCTCACCAGCTCGTCTTGCTCATGGTTACCGGTACGGCGGTTATTATTATTTTCTGAAGCCCGAATTGTGAGTAATGGTATAGATAGCACATCACCAGGTACTCTGGCTTCTTTGATTACCCGGAACAGATTATTTTCCAGCACGTACTTATCCATAGTTGCTAGCTGTACCACCTGCTGTCGGATTCGGCATCTGTAGGCCCAGATAAAGCTTTTTTCAATCGCTGCAGATAACGACTGCTCACCAAATTTGTCGATATAAAAGATCAGAGCACAATCAAACATAGTGCGTATATATTGATCCCCTGTTCGATAGCGATTTCGATAGCTATTTAACGTTCTTAGTATCTGAGTTGCCATTTCACCAAGGACTATGCCCTGAATCATTAACGGCTTTTGAGTATGAGTGCTGGCATGCTCACTGGAGATAATTGCCGATACCTGTTGCTGGTAGTGTTCTGCCATTTCGAAAAAACGTCTTCCATTGATAACCATTTGATCCAGATGGAAAGGGAAACGCATTTTCTGGCCATCAATCTTGCGCTGATACTGATTGTTATAGTCATCTACAAAATGGTGAGCTATGCGCAAAGATTCCACATAAGGGAACTGACCAATCTGATCAAGGTTGATCCCTTTGAATAGGCCGACTTCATCCTTACCAAAGAAACGAGCTGAATTTCCCTGCGACCACTGACGTACCCTGTAGAGATAGGATGCGAAAAGATTAGCTAGGTCATCGCTGGGTAATCCTTCCCAATGGGCAACGGAAGCAGCTTTCAGTTCTACCTCATGGCTGGCGAATTCACGTAGATGGAAGGCTTTAAGCAGATCGTGTGGATCCAGATCCCGCCCTCGGGCATTTTGTGAGTCGAAGAACTGAAAGGCTTCAGACAGGTCAGTCAGCACAAAGACCACCAACTGGCAGCGGTTGAGGAGAAAATCAATATGTTGCTCGCTGAATTCTCGATGGCTAACCCTACGTTTTAGCTCCTGATAATTCTGGTACAGATTGTATTCCGATATCTGACTGGCAAAGCGTTGCCGTCCCATAAAACCTTCAACGGAGGGCTTTAGCTGGGTTAGCGCTTCTTGCAAATCCTGACGTTCCAATTTAGCAAGTCGGGTTTCGATAATGGCCCATATAGATAGTATTAATGTCAACGTTCGTTGCTGGCCATCGACGATATCGAGCTTGTTTTCTTCATCGCTCTCAGTGTGATGAAACACTACTGAGCCCAACCGGTAAGCCGATTTATCAAGATGGCTATCAATATCCGCAAACAGTTCGCTGATATTTTTCACCCTCCATTTATAAGGACGCTGATAGGCTGGAATGGTTACGTCAGTCAGGCTTAATAGACCCTTGACCGACAGAACTGTCTTATCAAGGGTATGTTTCATGGCTGGTGATCCAATGATAAACGGATGCGTCCGGTCAGCAGCTGTTGCATCATTCCTTGTTTTATATCGCGGACCTTGGCTAGTTTTTTTTCTAATGTAACGAGTTCAGCGTCCATATCTGAGAGGACGGTGGCTATGGCGGTTTGTTCTTTTAATGACGAGGGAATAGCCACTTTAAAACTATGGGCATCATTTCGATTTAAGGTTGGTACCCCGGAACCACTTGCAAAGCGTTCAAAACCGATATATTTAAAAATATAGTAGACAAACTTTGAGTCTGAGTTAATGAATTTTGTAACCCAAAGCGATGTATTATGAGGCCAAAAATCGCACTCTATGTGGTGAACTTTGCCCAACGTCCCGGATCTACCTGTAACCACACCTGGACCTTTAACTTGGAAATGATTATGAGTGTTAACTATGCCGTTTGAATATACTACTGGATATAATCCTTCACTTCTTTTACTGGCCGGTAAATCAAAACCTCTTTGCAATGGGGCAAACTGACCTATTTCGCGCTCTTCCCAATCCTCCGGGATATGCCCTAGATCACTAAATTTATATCCTTTGATAGTTCCATCAGGATGTTTAGAAAATTGTGTTAAGCGAATACGACCAGTTAGCAGTTGCTGCATTGTAGCAGTTTTGATAGCTTGTTTTTTTTCGAGTAATCGTTCAAGTGCATTTATCAGAGCATCGGTATCGGAGATTACAAGGGCGATAGCCGTTTGTTCATTCTTGGGTGGTAATGTTATTTTCATATCAGCAATCATTTCTCTACGGACAGAGTCTACTGATGATTTTGCAGTCATCGACATTATTCTGTCGTAAAAGTAATTGCTAAAAATTATATAAAAAAAGTAGCCGTCAAGTGTTTCTTTAAAATTGTACATTAAATAGACGCGCTGATGGAAATCAAACTTTCCCTTTAAATAGTGAAATATTTTACCTGTTCCGACTCCATCACCTGCAGTTAATACGCCCTCCCCATCAAATGAGTAAGAATTTATTTTTTCTATAGTCTGAGAGCGGACGAAAAATGGATATGTACCATCATCCACCTTATCTTGTGTATTTTTCTTTCCGGTTGTGATTGATAATAAATGACCTATTGAATCAACCCCCCAATCTTCTGGAATAATACCGACCTCGGTCTGCTTATAACCAGTTGGAATGGTCTTTCTATCCTGCATTTTTACTACTTTATTCATCATTCCCACTCCAGCCCCATCGCTTTCAGATGAGCAGCAACTTTTGACTCCAGCGCAGAAACGTTTTGCGTAAGATCCGGCAAAGCTGAGCTATACCTCTCCTCCAGTTCTTTTATACGATTTGCCAATCGCTGCGTGACATGCTCAATCTCCGTTTCTAAAGCACCAGCAAGACTGGCCTGCCATTTATCGCGTACAAGCAGAATTTTAATATCGTTATCATTTAGTTTTGGATAATAACCAAACACCTTAAAATCCATTTTTTCTTGCGCATCTTTATGCGCTTTTTTTGCTCGGGTTTCGGTATCAAACAATGTCTGAGCGGTTTTCAGGGCTGCCTTTTCTTCTTTATCAGTTGCGACTTTAAGGCGAGCCTTAACACTAGCAGCTGTTACTTTTTCTTTGTCGTTCATCGCATCAGCAAGTAGCTCATTTTCACCGCTGTTTTCTTCAAGGAAACTTTCCAGTGCTTGCACTGCTTCGTCATAAGCCATCTGCAGTTGCTCAAGCTGTTGTTGCTCGGTAGCAAAATAGCGAGCCACTAAAAGGGCTGGCGGCAACAGTTCAGCCTTATACTTTTTCTTGCCTATTACTAGATCTGGTGTTTCTTTGAGTTTTTCCCCTTTTTCGATAATAAGTTCACGAAGTTCTTTGCCCGCCTGCCAGCCATCCTGACTCAGGACATAAACATCGTCCTGCATCACCTCCATCCAGTAATCCATCAGTAACTGATAAATCGCGTAGTTCTCCAGCAGCGGCACATCGGTTGTGGTTTCAGAAGCATAAGCAGAGAGAAGTCGCTCGCCAATTTCTTCAATTAGCTGTTTCGGTGAATCACCGCGAGCAATTTCTTCAAGCTGACAACCTGCAAACCACTTTTCAAAGGGTATCAGTGCTCCCGCTTTGAATGCGGTAAATTCTGGGTGTGCTAGGATAGTGGCCTTCACTTCACTTGCTTCGACTCGTGCATTGCTGTAACCAGGCCGGGCAGGTTCGAACAATTCCTGACGTAGAGTCGGGAAAATTTTCCAATAAGCACTGAGAGCATCAATATCGCGATCGGGAATGCCACCAGCCAAATGGCCAGAAAGATCGTGCAGATCTTCCGGATCGCTGCTGTCGATATAGCGAGGGATATTGAGGTTGAAGTCGTTAGCCGCAATTTCTGACAGCGGTACCAGACGGCTGAAGCGAGGGATTTCCTGCTCGCGATTAAACGCATCGACAATTTTATGGATGTCCTGGGCGCGTAGGCGGTTTTTATTGCCGTCTTTAATAAAGCCCTTACTGGCATCGATCATAAAGATGCCTTGCTGGCTCTCGCCATTAGCATTGAACGCTCTGAGTCGAGCATCTTCTTTATCGATGACAATAATGCATGCCGGGATACCCGTGCCGTAGAACAAGTTAGCAGGCAGGCCAATAATGCCTTTGATATAGCCCTGCTTGAGTAGGTTTTCACGAATACGTGCTTCAGCATTGCCACGGAACAGAACGCCGTGAGGCAGGATCACTGCGCCTTTACCTGTGCTCTTGAGGCTTTTGATAATGTGCAGCAAGAAAGCATAGTCGCCGTTCTTCTCTGGCGGTGTCCCCCAGACAAAGCGGTCAAATTGATCGTTCGAAACATCCAGCCCGCTGGTCCAGTTTTTGTTGGAGAAAGGGGGGTTGGCTACTGCGAAGTCGAAGGTTTTCAGATTATCGTTGCCATCCTTCCAGTGTGGATCGGCCAGAGTGTTACCTTTCCAGATTTTAGCGGTGGCGTTGTCATGTAGGATCATGTTCATGCGGGCCAGTGCGCTGGTTGCATAATCCATCTCTTGGCCATAAATGGTCAGTCCTTTCGGACCGGCTTCGTCACTGGCTTTCAACAACAGTGAGCCTGAACCACAGGTAGGGTCATAAACGGTAGCATACTGTGGTGTCTGTTTGCTGATACCAATCACTTTCGCCAAAATGCGTGACACTTCTGCTGGGGTGTAAAATTGCCCCTTGGATTTACCTGATTCTGTAGCAAAGTGACGCATTAAATATTCGTAGGCATCACCTAGCAGATCGTCTCCATCAACGCGGTTGGCTGAGAGATCCAACCCTTCGAAGATTGCCACCAGCTTGGAAAGGCGGTCGATCATTTCCTTGCCTTTACCCAGCTTGTCTTCATCATTGAAGTCGGCAATGTCGATAACACCTTTCAGGTCATTAGCTTCAGCCAGTAATCTGATAGTTTTGTTAATTTTTTCGCCAATTTCTTTGTTGCCCTTGAGAGCAACCATATCGTCGAAACTTGCACCTTCCGGCACTTCAATCATCGCGTAAGGGTTGCCCTTAGCTTTGTCAGAGACGTACTTCATAAACAGTAGTGTCAACACATAGTCTTTGTACTGTGAAGCATCCATTCCGCCACGCAACTCGTCGCAGCTCGCCCAAAGGGAGGAGTAAAGTTCGTTCTTCTTGATAGCCATATGGTGTCCGGTGAAAGCAATACGATAACGCGACAGGGGGAACAGGCTCAGTTGCCGAAATACAGCCTGTGGCGTAAGAAATTAGGTGGGAGTTTAACAAGTTGGCAGCGCTGCGACTATGCTGGGGATCTGGTACGAAGAATGTTTGTTCAAGTAAGAATCATAAAAAACTATGAATAGGAGAGAGTTTTGAAGACGTGTTTTTGGTCAGGGTGTTAGGGAAGGTATATTCAAAAGCTCAATTCTTAAACACTTGGTTCTGGTGCCATTCAACAAACTGCTCTGCAGGCCAGAAAACTTTGTCCTGTGGTAAAAAGAGTTTTTGTCCGTCACGCTGCCAGAAAAGCTGATCCACAACCGGGCTTCTGTTTACCCCGTCGGAAATACGGATAGTCAAATGTTCATCTATACCTATCGCTCCCCTATCAAAGGCAGAATGGTGCAGAGAACAAAGCGCTAGCCCATTATTCACTTCACATGGCCCGCCATATTGCTTCCACCGGATATGTGCTGCTTCAAGTCCAACAAGTGCGCCGTCAAGTCGTAGATCGTAGCCACAGAAAGCACAGCGTGAGTGATATGCCCGTAAGACTATATCTCTGAAACGCGGGTCACGTGCTTTCATCAGGGCTGTGAAATCAAAGCCTAAAAGGTCTGCAAGAACTAACTGGACACTTTCTGGGAAACGCTCAGTCATGATCTGTTGCGCTAGCTTATTAATCATTTCTGGAGTTTCACAAAGTATTTGGTAGCTGTGTTCGTCGAAACCACCAGAAACATGATTCTCAATTAGTTCACGCTTTGTTGGTTGGGTATTGCCTGTGCGTGGCTTGCAACCTTCGGTATTTTCAAGCGTCCAAAATCCATCAGTTCTCAGGCGCCAGAAGGGCATGTTTGGATAGTAATCACGCCTTTTAGGGCCGAAGTCAGCGAGCAATTTTGTCAGAGGTTCGTGAATCTCTTGTCCATAGTCGAATAGTCGGGGATGCCCCTTTAAGTATTGCGATAAAACATAAAGCAACAGCAGTGGTTTATGTGGAGCACACTGGTCGCCTTTACGCCAGAGAGCTACGCAAGAAATTGCAATTTGCAATGCTTTATGTGAAGTCATAGCACAAGGTTAACAGGTTGAAGTTGTTGAGATCTTGCTCGCAAAGAATATGTAATTCAACTATTGCGAAGTAAAACTATTTAAGGTGATACCAACCCCTGTTGATAATATCGGAATAGTAATTCCAAAAGTTGGGTCTTTAAGAAACAACCGTCACTACGACGAAAAGCCCAGTCACCTTCAGCAACTGGGCTTTTGCACCATCCAGCCAACCCACAACCCCCCCACACATGTCGACAAAACGCACTTTTATAAACATATCCCCCAGATATGTTTATACCATCGACACGTTTTGGCGATATGTCGATAAAACGCGATTTTATAAACATGTTGTCTGAAGAGGCGTTCTTACAACTCAATCTAAGTTCTCAAACCCTCCCAACTTCCACCCACGTTCCCCAACCCCAGCCATAACCTCTTTCGACGTCAACACATCCAACTCCGCCAATCTTGGGTAGGAATACTTGCTGCTGAGGATGGTGTTATCGATGAATGACGGGTGGCACATGATTTCCAGAGAGTGGTCGCCGCGCTGGTTGGCGTGGTCGAGGATGCTGAGAAACAGCTCCTCTGTGATGCTGTCGCCGTAGAAGGTGCTGTCGAAAGCCGCCGTGCTGCGTGCGCCGCACAGGGGGATGTTGTGCTGCTGGATGGTATCCCGGTCGATGCGCATCGCGACGTCTTGCTGTTGGGCGAAGGCTTCGACGATAGGGAAGATCTGCGGGATCATATGCACGTGGTGGTGGCTGTCGATGTGCGTCGGTTTGCGGCCGAACAGTTTAATAAATCTGGCGAACTGGGCGGCAAGTTCTTGTTTTATCTGGTCGAGGGGCAGGGTGTCGGCTTCGGCCATCTCCCAGATCCATTTACCCAGCTCGCCGTTGTCGCGCACTAAGCCCGGCATCTCGGTGAGAGGTTTACCGAGGGTGAGCACGAAGTGCATGCCGACCGGCAGCTGTGGGTTGGCGGCGCTGAGTTGGGCGGCGTGCTCGGCACCCGGCTGGTTGACCATCGCCGTGGTGGAGCTGACCACGCCGTGGGTGAAGGCGTCGATAATGCCGTAGTTCTGCGCTTTGCAAAGCCCGAAGTCGTCGGCATTAACTATCAGTAACTTATCCATAAATTGCCCTTTGGCAGCCCTCCCGCGAAGGAGGGCGCATAGGTTATTTTAGTTCTGCGATGGCTTTCGCAAAGTTCGGCAGCAGCGCTTCGTGCGCCAGCAGCATGTCGCGGGCCAGCTTCTCGGCGTCTTTGTCGGAATGAATTAGCGGGCTGAGGTTCAGCGCCAGCAGCACATCATTCAACTTGCCGCTCAGAGCCGCTTCGCTCGCCGCAATCTCAAAGCCTTTGATGGTGTAAATCAGGCCCAGCACTTTCTCATCGAAATGGGTAATGCGCGGAGTTGGCGTCGCGCCGTTGCGCCCGATGGTGCAGGTCATCTCGACCGCCCAGTCAGCCGGAATATTATCAATATGCCCGTGGTGGGCGAAATTGACATATTGCTCGGTCTGCTTGTCATTGTAGATGGCGCTGATCACTTCGCACGCCGCGTCGGAGTAATAAGCCCCGCCGCGCAGCTCCAGCTCTTTCGGTTTTACGTTCAGCTCTGGGTCTTTATAAAGCTCGAACAGCTGTTTCTCCACTTTTTGTACCACAGTGGCGCGCGCGCCGCCTTTGTAGAACTCGCCCATCTCGATGGCCAGCATCTCTTTGGGTTTGAAGTAGTAGAGCAAGTAGGAGCACGGCAGCAGGTTGAGCGAGCGGATCAGCCCTTCGCTGAATGGCAGGTCGAAGATGTTTTTTACCGAACCGGCGGTCAGGGTGCCGGAGGCCACGCCGTCCAGCAGCTCGGCAAAGCGCGACTCGCCGTTGACGATGACGTCTTTGATAAACACCAGATGGTTGAGGCCGAACAGGTCAATCGACAGCTCATCCTGCGGGCTAATCTTCAGCACGTCCTGAATGAACATCTTCATGCCGACCGGAATGTTGCACACGCCGATAAACTTCTTGAAGTTGGTGTGGCGAACCACGGCTTCGGTGACCATACCGGCTGGGTTAGTGAAGTTGATAACCCAGGCGTCCGGGCAGATCTCTTCCACATCTTTGATGATGTCGAAAATCACTGGAATGGTGCGCAAGCCTTTGAACAGGCCGCCCGCGCCGTTAGTCTCCTGACCCAAATAGCCGTGGCTCAGCGGGATGCGTTCATCCAGCTCGCGGGCTTTTAACTGGCCGACGCGCAGCTGGGTAGTGACGAAGTCGGCGTCTTTTAATGCTTCACGGCGATTTAATGTTTTATGCAAACTGATGGGCACGCCCGCGCGCTTTATCATGCGCTGGCAAAGGTCGAAAATAATATCCTGCTTCTCTTTACCAGCTTCGACATCCACCAACCATAATTCACTGATCGGCAACTCTTCATAACGTTTAATAAAGCCTTCGAGTAGTTCCGGGGTATAGCTGCTGCCACCGCCAATGGTGACTACTTTAAGTTTTTTAGACATAGGGGCTCCCGTGCAATATGAATGCACTTTAAACAAAGGTAAATATAGGAATGAGTGAAGACTATTATTGAGTCCGCATTAATTCATATACAGTCAGCTATTATTAAATAACTCCTTGCGATAATGCTTAGGCGTAAAGGTGGTTATTTTTTTAAAGTTCTTAATGAACATGCTAGGACTGCTATATCCCGAATCGTATGCAATATCAGTAATAGAGTAATTGGTTATCTCTAATTGCTTTTTGGCGAAATCAACGCGGATCTCATTAATAATCTGCATTGGCGTTTTGCCATAATGGCGCTGAGTGGCGCGCGTTAAATACTCCTGCGATTTCCCCGAGAGTTGCACCATGGTCGACAAAGCTTTATCGCCGAACTGGGTTTTATCGTGCATTTTCTCAATGGTCTCTTTGAGCCAAACCGGCACGTCAGGCGCGATATCAGACTCGCGATGATGACGAATACGGTTGATGGCGTAGAAGGTCACCATCTCAAGAAACTCATTAAACTCGCCGTTTTTGAAGTTGAGAGACGCCACCATCGACTCGATAAAGTTAAGAAACTCACTCTTAATTTTATACACCTGCGAGGCCACAAAGCAGGTCGGCAGCAAGGCCAGATAGTGCTGTTCGAAGAAGGCTTTACTGATACCGACGTTTAATATCCGGGTTGGGCCAAACTCATAGAAACTCTGATGGTTGGAGCCCAGCGGGATAAAGGCGAAATCGCCACGCTCGAGCAGCACTTGCTTGCCGTTGATCTGCTGGTAGTAGCGGCCAGTGAGCACGATGGTGAACTCGTAGTAGTCGTGTTCGTGCAGCCCTGAGATGCTCTCTACCTTGTTGTAGATAAACATGTGGAAATTTTGACCGTCGAATAGTTGATCTTCGCGTGCTGTCTTAATGTCCATACTCAGTAACTGTGGCTGCATGATGACTCCCAACGCTATTTTATTTTCTCGTGAAGCTCAATGATTTCTGTCACTAACTCGCGGGCTAACATGGAGGTCATCAGGTGGTCTTGGGCGTGAACCAGCACCAGACTGACCTTGGTTTTGCCTTCACCGGCGTCGCCTTCAATTAGTTTGGTCTGCACCAAGTGGGCTTCATGCAGCGACTCGCGTGACTTGGCCATCAGCTCCCAGGCCTTGGTGAAATCGCCTTGTTTAGCGACCTTCAGTGCTTCATAGGCCAGGCTGCGCGCCTGCCCGGAGTTAATGATGAGGCCCATCACCACTTCTTCCAGACTGTCTAACTCTTCTTCACTGTCTTCGATGTTGTCTAAATCAAACATGGTTATCTCCCTGAGTTAACTCTTTGGATACTGGGGAGAATCTCCTCTCCCCAGCTTGCCTTAGATTAGAATTTTAGTGATGCAGCAATGTCTTCTTCGCTTTCTTCTTCTTCGATAATCGCCTGCGCTTTGTTCGACAAGATGACGAATGGCATGTAGACCAGCGTGGCAATACCGAGGTTGAACAGGGCGACTAACAGCGCCGCAATGCTGCCGTTACTGTTGAAGAAGGCCCCCAGCCCGGTAGGCATAGTCCAGGGTGCGAGGTTGGTCACCGGCGGGATAATCCCCATGGTGTACGCCGTCAGCGTGATAATGGCCAGAATCGGTTGCACCAGAACGAACGGGATAAACATCACCGGGTTCATGATAATCGGCAGGCCGAACAGGATAGGTTCGTTAATCTGGAAGATGCCGGATGGCAGTGCCAGTTTGGCGACCTGACGGTGGTCCGCACGACGTGATGCGATAAAGATGGCGATGATCAGGCCCAGCGTTGCCCCAGAACCCCCCAACAGGATGTAGGAGTCGAGCATTGGTTTAGCCCAGAAGTGGAAGGTCTGGCCCGCATCCAGCGCGGCTTGTACTGAACCATACTGGTTGTAAATGGCGATGTTCTCCAGCGCCCACGGGGTCATGATGCCGCTGTCCAGCGCGGTTAACGCGAGGGAGCCGTGAACACCAAAGAACCACAACAGGGAGTTGAAAATCACGTATGCCCAGCCCACCACGCTTCCCATTGATGCCAGAGGTTTGGAGATGGAATCCATAATAATCTGGTGGAAGTTGTGGCCGTACAGCCCCAGCAGCCAAGAGATAACCCCGAAGATACACAGGATGATGAAGCCTGGGATCAGTGCTGAGAAGGAGCGGGAGACGGAGGCCGGTACGCTGTCTGGCAGGGTGATAACCCAGTTGCGGCGGATAACAAAGGTAAACATCTCGGCAACCACTAAGCCGATCACCATGCCGGAAATAATGTTCGCGCCACCTAGCCAGTTGGCCCCGACGGCGTAAGCTTCGCCCACGCTATAAGGGGTGACGGTCATAAAGGCGGCCACGGAGAGCAGGCCGGCGGCCAGAGGATCCACTTTGCGCTCTTCGGCTAAGGCCATCCCAATAAAGAACGGCGCCATGAGCGACATAATCCCTAATGTGCCGTTATACACATTGACGCCGATGGTTTTTAAACCGGCCAATGTCTCAATAGTGGAAGCGTCTAAACGAATGCCGAGAGAATAAAAGAAAGAACCCTCGCCGAAACTCAGAAATACGTTATTAATTAAAACGAACATCGCCCCTGCGAGGGTCAGCGGCATTAATCGGATGAAACCATTTTTAATAGCGTTAATATGGGGCTGTCTACCTATTTTTACAGCAAAAGGTAGAAGCACCTTTTCAAGTGAATCAATGGCTTTACTCATTTTTATTTTCCTTTAATGCCGCCTTTTAGACGGCCAGGGTATGAAATTCGCTCTTTGACTGCTGACTCTTTGACTTTTAAGTAATGCAAAATAAAAAATTAATTAATGACTCACAGATTGCTGACTTGATGCTTTAATTAAAGCGACTGCTGATTGAAGAACTTTTAACCCATCAACCTTGCCGTAGTGGATTGAATCAATCACTTCGACAGTTTTACCCGGTAGTAATCTTCTTATCTCATCCAACTTGTAAGCGATTTGCGGGCCGAGCAAAACTAAATCCGCTTCACCGCCTTTTTCTGCCGCCAGTGACTCGGAGAAGGCTTGGATGATGACTGGTACTTGGTGTTTTTCAGCGACGTCGTTCATTTTTTTAACCAGCAACGAAGTGGACATACCCGCCGAACAGAACAAATAAATGACTTTCTTTTCCATAACGTAATCCTCGTTTTTCTGAGAAATAACAGGGCAGAATGATTCGTCCTGATTGTCTCTGCTTGCAGTGAGTATAATCCAGCAGACTCGACGGACGATAATTCATCTCCTGCTAAAATTGTCTCTCCTTGACCAATAGTTATGACTCCCTTCACATTTTGGGGAATTAAACAGCAAGATGGTATTTGAAGTAGGAATGAATAGACGATGAAGCCATTCGTTATACCTATAGAATTAAAGACTATTTTACTGTTTTCGCCAGAAAAGAAGGTTCACGGGAAATTAGCTCTTAACCTAGGAAATTCGCCTGATGCCTAGCGTGCTCTGCTTTCCCCCGTAACGAGAATCACTATCAAGCGCAAGATAACTAATCCGCCTGACGCCTCGGCAAAAATGTGCGGTTCCGCGCTGCCGATGATCGGCCCGCCAATCAGTACACTCGACCCAACACATGCATTAAATACTTCGATATTGATTGAGGTAGCCTCGCCAGCCTCTCTGGCAATGACTGGGTTATATTGAATCTAAACCGCCCGCCGATAGCTGCTGGATGCACATTTATCAATCGGTCCTGTTTAAAAGCCGGACAACCGTCTGCGAGCTATAGGTCTGGAAAACGGCCAGGATATGAAAATCATCAGATCTCTTTCTGCGTTACCCCTTCGTGAATTGAGAGTTACCGGACCACTGGCCGCAAAAACCTTGTTGGGTTCGGGGGCGGTAGCTTTGCTCTTCAGCCTCTCTTATGCCGAGATAGTATTGTTAAACTGGGGCTTGGTGCACTGCTAAGAGTGGGCGCTGCAACATCTGCTATAGCAAACCTTTCTGAGTCGCAAAAAACTAATATTATGTTGGCGGCAATGTCTGGTAAGCAGAGTCTGGTCGACGATTTGTCACCGACGATATTAATTTGGCGATTGGCAATAACCAAACTATTTGGAGTAAAAAGGATGACGACTGAGAAGGGAAGCCCAAGTTATGATTTTGTTATTGGCAGCGATATCGCCCGTGATGGCATGTATGTAGAAGTACGGCTCAAGGATACAAATTCGTTATTAGTACTCGCAGAAATCTTCTTCTCCGACCAAACTCACACTTTTGCCCTCAACTGCTATGTCCAAAATATCCCTCTGGACGTGATACTCGAACTGATCGACATTGCAAAAAAGAGATTGCCTCCCACCCATCAATGACGTTCTGTCATATTTCTCTGCTAATATCCTTCTATATAAGCCCAATTTCTATTAATCACATCAAGAAATAATAAATAGCGTCATTAATTTTGCCTCGACAATGTCAAAAATTGTTTTGTTCAGACGTGCTCTGTTACAGAGTGATTTGTTATCAAATATGTCGACACAGTCTAAAAAGCCTGCCCGTATTGAGTGTATATCCAACAGTTTGAAATCAAAGTGAGCAGTAAAGTATTCAATGTTTCATAAGCTAACAACTGCATACATTGCTGATTAATTAATGATCTGATTTTAAAAGAATCACTCTGGGAACTTTCTCATTTTCTTCTTTGTGACCCTCATCACCTATGTTAATTATTTGTTTGTGGCGCAACACCACTGCAAACACATAACAATAGAAATTGATCAGACAGGGTAATTTATGAGCAAATTTATTAAGCCAATGATTATTGGCGGCGTCGTTATGTCGGTATTATCTGCCAGCGCACAGGCTGAAATCACCGTTTTAGAAAAGAATAAGCAAAGCGATGCTTTGCTCGCGCCATTAAGCGTTAAAGTTGGCGGTAGTATTCGTCCAGAGTGGATTTTTAATAACGGCCCAGAGCCAAGTTATTATAAAAATGGTCACGACGGCGGTACGCGTTTTCGTTTCAGCACTGATTATGCTCTGAGCCAAGATATCTCAATCATTGGTTATTACGAGTTAGGTGTAGATCTGGCGCACGCGCTGAGCTGGGATGACCACTACAACGAAGATGGCCGTCGAGACAAGCAACGCCAGTTATACGCCGGTATTAAAGATGATCGTTACGGTACTTTCACTTACGGTCACCAGTACGGCATTTATTATTCCGTCGTCGGTATTAAAAGTGACGTCTGGGATAACGATGGTCACGCAGGCGCAACCGGTATTGGTGTAAATGGTGATTACGACGGTGCAAATAAACCGAAGAACAGCCTGAAATATACTAACGATTTTGGCCCAGTCACTTTATATGCCAACTACTTATTACCTGAAGATCAAACAACCGCCGGTGGCAATTTAGATTACCGTCGTAATAACGGCGCAGGTATTGGTGCAGATTATAAAATCACTAAAGATTTAGTCTTCAGCGCCGCATATAGTGCCAACAACGCTACTATTAAAGAAACGCCGGAAAACGAAAAAGATTATCATCAGGAAATCTCCGGTACTGCTTTAACCTGGCAGCCGAACAACTGGTATATCGTCGGTACTGCGAGCTACTACAAAAACTTTGTGCCAAGCACGCATGAACAGTCTGTTGACCGTTACTTCGCGGGCAGTGGTTACGGCGTAGAAGGCTTTGTTGGTTACACCTTCAACATCGACCAGCCGTTCCTGAAATCTATCCAGCCATACGTTGCAGCCGATTCCCTGCAATTGAAAGGCGACGAAGATTACCATCAGAACAATGTGTACTTCGGTGCAGGCACCGTTATTGGCCACGGCCTGTCTGTGTATGTAGAACGTACTCTGGCAACCTCAACCAACAACGAAGTGCCAGACTCTACTTGGGTCACCGTATTCTACGACTTCTAATCCCTGTCCTGCGCGGCAACACGCCGCGTAAACAGACAAAGCCAGCGCCGAGAGGTGCTGGCTTTTTTGTTGCTTAAAATGGGTGACATGAATGCGTGAAGCCTCGCAGCGATGAATGTAATTTATGTAAATGGTAGCTAATTAGTGAGGTCGATATTTTAACTCCATCCTTACAGCGTAAAGTGACTGACTTAGTGATACACTTTTAGCTGACAGGATGTCCAAAAGATGAGAGTTTTTAGAACAAAATGGTTCACCAAAGCCGCGAGGTCACATGGGATTAAGGATGTTGCTTTATGTGACGCTCTTAAAACGGTACTTGAAGGTAAAGCGGAGGACTTAGGCGGAGGTGTTTACAAGAAGCGCCTTAATAAGAATAGAGATCGTTCAATTATTCTCGCTAAAGGTGGTCAAAATTGGTTCTATGCTTTTCTTTTTTCTAAACAAGGCAAGTCTAATATTGATGATGCCGAACTCGCTGCGTTCAAGGTTCTAGCTAAGCAATATGCAGCACTGGAAGAAGTAAAACTCACAGAAATGATAAGACAGAATGAATTAGTGGAGATCTGCCATGACTGCTAAAAGTAAGTTCAAAAGCCCTGCGTTTGAAGCTATTCACAGCGCGGCGTCAGGCTTAAGAAGTGTTGATGCTATTAGCCAGGAAACCATGCGGCAATTTGATACAACCTGTTTATCGGTTGTTGACGACTTGCAGCCAGATGAAATCAAATCCCTCAGAAATGGCCTCAATATCAGTCAGCCAGTTTTTGCTAAGTATCTCAACACCAGCGTTTCAACTATTCAGAAATGGGAAACTGGAATAAAAAGGCCGAGTGGTCTGGCACTGAAGTTACTCTCTATCGTGCAAAAACATGGATTGAAAGTGTTGCTCTAAAGGTTGTGATGAGATTTTGTATTTGGCTTTAACACTGGCATAGTGACAGGAATCGATAACTCGAATCTATAGTTCCTGGAAGACAAAAACATGCCCGCTGTAAACCATTGGACCCGCGACCAACTGCTGGTTGCGCTCTCCCTTTATAGTCAGATTCCATTCGGTAGATTGCATTCTAAGAATCCAGATATTATTGAATATGCTCAACGCCTGGGTAGAACACCTGGCTCCCTTGCGATGAAGTTAGTTAACTTTGCCAGTCTAGATCCTTTCATTATTGAGTCTGGGCGCACGGGCTTGAAGGGAGCATCAAAGGCTGACCGCCTTTTATGGAAAGAGATGAATGAAGATATGGCTTCCATTGAAGTTGAGTGCGAACTAGCCATGGACAAGCTGAGTACACTTGGTAGCCCGGCGACGGTGCTTAATGAGAGCGAACCTCAGGATTTCACTGGCAAAGAAAGAACAACCATCGTTAAGGCCCGCGTTGCTCAACAGCTATTTCGCAAGCGTGTGCTTGAGGCCTATGAGTATCGCTGTTGCCTGACTGAGCTTGAAGAACCGGCATTACTGGTCGCAAGCCATATCCGCCCATGGAGCAACGCGGCTGAACATCGTCTCAATCCAAGTAATGGGCTCTGTCTATCAAGCCTGCATGATAAAGCGTTTGATCGCGGGCTGATTTCTTTTAATGATGATTTAGAGATGATCTTATCTCCGGAACTCAAAAAGCTTAACAGTAACTTTGCAGTTGAAAACCTGATTAAATATGAGGGGAGGAGGATTCGTTTGCCGCTATCCTACTCACCTGATATGAGTCAGATTAGATATCATCGCCAGCATATTTTTACTGGCGATGATAATGGGTGATTTTCGTAACTTACTGCAGTTTATAAGAAATAGGGAGTTCTTTACCCACTCTTAAATATTCGTTGTTGCGGCAGGCAACTTTGATGCCGCAGACGATTAAAGCTTCCTGTATTTAGTGAAAGATAGTTTAGATCTACCTCCTGCCAGATATACGCACACCACAAATCACCCACCGCAACTATTAACATCCTCTAAATCACCCCAATAACAAAAACGCCAAAATTATCGTCAATTGGTTTTATTTTTGTGCGATCTGAACAAATAACGCGCAGATATAAGTAGGTGGCTACAAATATAATTTGTTACTGAATGTCCTAAGTTGGGATCATCTACAGGGCAATTATGTTAATAAAAGGTGTTTTCTAAGGCTTATTATCGAGCATTAGCTATTAATCGTGACTTTGATCTCAAAGCAGAGCGAAATGACAGCTTTTTATGCTGCTGATAGGTATCATCCCGCCATTAATGATATGTTTTAAACGATTCATTGGTTTTTTAACGGCGCGCTTGTGGCATTAAAACGTAGTTAAAAATCAATTATAAATAACAGATTGTTTTTTATACCGAGGGATTATGGACAACACACATATTGATACGCAGGTAAATGTCTCAACCAGTACCTGGCGTAAAACCGATACCATGTGGATGCTGGGTCTGTATGGTACAGCTATTGGTGCAGGCGTTCTGTTCTTACCTATTAATGCCGGGATTGGTGGTTTAATTCCGCTACTTATTATGGTCGTACTCGCTTTCCCAATGACCTTTTTTGCTCACCGAGGTCTGACGCGTTTTGTATTGTCAGGTAAAAATGCGGGCGAAGATATTACCGAAGTTGTTGAAGAGCACTTTGGTATTTCAGCCGGTAAGTTAATTACTCTGTTATATTTCTTTGCTATTTATCCTATCTTGTTGGTTTATAGCGTCGCGATAACCAATACGGTCGAAAGCTTTATTACTCATCAGATGCATTGGACGGCGCCGCCGCGCGCGCTGTTGTCTCTGGTCTTGATCCTTGGCCTAATGGCGATCGTCCATTTTGGGCAGGACTTAATCGTGAAAGCGATGAGCATTCTGGTGTTCCCTTTTGTTGCCGTGCTGATGGCGCTGGCGTTTTACCTCATCCCGAACTGGAATACCTCGGTATTTGAAAACGTCTCAATGTCTGGCAATGGCGTGGGCAGCGGCATGCTGATGACGCTGTGGCTGGTCATTCCGGTGATGGTGTTCTCCTTCAACCACTCGCCGATTATCTCTTCATTCGCAGTGGCGAAGCGTAAAGAGTATGGCGAAGGCGCTGAGAAGAAATGTTCACGCATCCTGGCTTATAGCCACATCATGATGGTGCTGACCGTGATGTTCTTCGTGTTCAGCTGCGTGCTGAGCCTCTCTCCGACTGACCTGATGGAAGCGAAAACGCAGAACATCTCTATCTTGTCTTATCTCGCCAATCACTTCTCTAACCCACTGATTGAATATATCGCACCATTTATTGCTTTTATCGCGATCACTAAATCTTTCCTCGGCCATTATTTAGGTGCTCGCGAAGGCTTTAACGGCATGGTGATTAAGTCACTGCGCAGCAAAGGTAAAAATATCGCGCTGCCAACACTGAATCGCTACACCGCTATTTTCATGTTGCTGACGACCTGGGCCGTGGCGACATTAAACCCAAGCATTTTGGGGATGATTGAAAATATCGGCGGGCCTATTATTGCAATGCTGTTATTCCTCATGCCGATGTATGCGATTCGCAAAGTGCCGGCAATGAGAAAATACAGCGGTCATATTAGTAACGTGTTCGTGGTTATTATGGGTTTAATTGCCATGTCTGCGATTGTTTATACTCTTCTGGGTTAATCTTCACCTTTAATAATAAAGAAGGGGCAGGGATGTTCTGCCCCTCTATCCAAAACTTTCCTTCCTGATTTTTCTGACATTTTATTGCCATGGAGTCTAACGTGATTAGCATCTTCGATATTTTCAAAATTGGTATTGGGCCTTCGAGTTCTCACACCGTCGGGCCAATGAAAGCCGGGAAAATATTTAGCGATGAGCTTATCGCCCTCGGCCATATTAATAATACTTCTCGTGTCGTGGTGGATGTTTATGGTTCTTTATCTCTGACCGGTAAAGGCCACCACACGGATTTAGCCATTATTATGGGGCTTGCCGGTAATTTACCCGATACAGTAAATATCGATGCGATCCCTGGTTTTATTCGTGATGTGGAAAGCACGGGCAAGCTGATGCTGGCCAATGGTGCCAAAGAGGTGGAGTTCCCAATGCAGGGCAGCATGAACTTCCATTCCACCAACCTTCCTCTGCATGAAAATGGCATGACCCTGAGCGCCTTCGACGGCGAGCAGCTGCTTTATAGCCAAACTTATTACTCGATTGGCGGCGGGTTTATCGTTGAAGCCAGCCGGTTTGGTATGCAGGAAGAGAGCGCGGTTACCATGCCATTCCCGTTCAAATCTGCCCATGATTTACAGCAGCACTGCAATAATACCGGCTTATCGCTATCCGGCGTGATGATGCAAAACGAACTCGCGGGTCACTCGAAAACTGAGATTGCCGAACATTTTGCGGCTATCTGGGATGTGATGAGCGAGGGCATTACTCGCGGTATTCACACCGAAGGCCTGCTGCCGGGCCCTATGAAAATTAACCGCCGCGCCGCTGCTTTGCGCCGGATACTGGTAACGCAGGATAAGAATAATGTTGACCCGATGGGCGTCGTCGACTGGATAAACATGTACGCCATGGCGGTCAATGAAGAGAACGCTGCCGGTGGCCGCGTGGTGACTGCGCCAACCAACGGCGCCTGTGGCATCATCCCCGCGGTGCTGACTTACTACGATCAGTTTATTCGGCCGGTCAGCCCGGACTCTTACAGCCGCTTTTTCTTAGCCGCTGGCGCGGTGGGCGTTCTGTTCAAAATGAACGCATCTATCTCGGGTGCCGAAGTCGGGTGTCAGGGGGAGGTCGGCGTGGCCTGTTCAATGGCGGCGGCGGGGCTTACCGAACTGCTGGGCGGCAGCACGGCGCAGGTGTTTATGGCGGCAGAAATCGCTATGGAGCATCATCTCGGTTTAACCTGTGATCCACTGGCAGGACAGGTTCAGGTGCCTTGCATCGAGCGAAATGCCATCTCAGCCGTGAAGGCGGTGAATGCTTCGCGTATGGCGCTACGCCGCACCAGCGAGCCACGCGTCTGTCTCGATAAAGTCATTGAAACCATGTATGAAACCGGCAAAGACATGAATTCTAAATACCGCGAAACCTCGCGCGGCGGATTGGCCATCGCCGTTGTGGCGTGCGATTAGTCAAAAAATCTGTTTTCTCTAAGGCGGGAAACCGCCTTTCCGCCCCAAATCTCCTGCTGCTCTGTGCTATGTTGGTTTAGAGGTATTCACAAATCTGACCATACTCAATAACAGTTAAAGGGACGAATCGGCATGTCGACATTTTTCATGAATGACCGCAAGAATCTGATTAACGACGTAATTGAAGGCGCAATTCTTACTTCCCCCTACAAAAATCTCGCCAAGCTAGACATCGATCCGGCCATTCGTGTTGTGGTTCGCAGCGACTGGGACAAAAAGAAAGTCGCGCTGATCTCCGGCGGCGGCTCCGGCCATGAACCGGCGCACGTCGGATTTATCGGCAAAGGCATGTTAACCGCCGCCGTCTGTGGCGATGTTTTTGCTTCTCCCAGCGTCGACGCGGTGCTTAGCGCCATTATTGCCGTCACGGGCGAAGCTGGCTGCTTGTTGATTGTGAAAAACTACACCGGAGACCGTCTCAACTTTGGGCTGGCGGCTGAAAAAGCCAAAAACCTGGGTTACAAAGTCGATTTAGTGATGGTGTCCGACGACATCTCCCTGCCGGATAACAAGCAGCCTCGCGGCATTGCCGGCACCGTGCTGGTGCACAAAATCGCGGGCTATGTGGCTGAAAAAGGTAAGTCACTCAAGGCGGTAACCGCCGCGGCGCAAAAGGCTATTGATGCCACCTCGAGCATTGGCGTGGCGATGACCGGCTGTAGTTTGCCGGGAGACAGCGGCAAAGAAGAGGAAGAGAGCCGCATCCCTGCCGGGCAGGTTGAGCTAGGTTTGGGTATCCACGGCGAGCCGGGCGTGTCGAAAATCAAAACTCAGAACAGTGAAAAAGTCGTTGCCACCCTGGTCGAGAAACTACAGGCGCAGGTGAAGAAAAGCGACAAACTGGCGGTATTGATTAATAACCTCGGCGGCGTTTCTCCTCTGGAGATGAATCAACTGACCAAAGAACTGGCGCATTCGGCGCTCGGCAAGTCGATTCGCTATCTGATTGGCCCTGCGGCGCTGGTCAGCGCGTTAGATATGAAAGGCTTCTCGCTTTCCACCATCGTGCTCGACGATGAAACAGAAAAAGCGCTGTTGGCGGATGTCGAAGCCGCAGGCTGGCAACCCCTGGTGAAACTGGAAAAACTGCCGACGTTGAAAGCCAAAAAGCTGGGGCAGAAATCAAAAGTCAAGGCCTCAACCAATGCCGAAGTGGGCAAGATTGTCGAGGTAGTCACCGAGACGTTATCCGGGCTGGAAGATGAGCTGAACAAACTGGACGCCAAAGTCGGCGATGGCGATACCGGTTCAACCTTCGCCTCGGGTGCGCGTGATATCCAAGAGCAAAACAAAGGCAAAAAGCTGCCACTGAATGACCTTTCTGCACTTTTAACCGTGGTGGGTGATCGTCTGGCGACCGTCATGGGCGGCTCGAGTGGCGTGTTGATGTCGATTTTCTTCACCGCCGCAGGGCAAAAAGTGGCTGACGGGAAGAAGATCAACGAGGCGCTGCTGTTTGGTTTGGAGCGCATGAAGCACTACGGCGGGGCTGATTTGGGCGACCGCACCATGATTGATGCCTTGCAGCCCGCTCTGGAAGCCTTGGGTAAAAAAGGCGACCTGAAAGCCGCCGCCAAGGCCGCCGCAAAAGGCGCGAAAGACACCTCCACCATGAAGAAGGCCAACGCGGGCCGCTCCTCTTACCTCAGCAGTAACAGTCTGAAAGGGGTGAAAGATCCGGGTGCGGTTGCAGTCGAAAAAGTGTTTGAGGCTCTGGCGAAATAATCTGTAAGAGCTGAAGTAAAACGGCCTGTGCGGTTTCCCCCACAGGCCGTTTTCTATTCATTATCAGTCAATCACGGGTTATTGCGGCCAGCGATCGAGTTTAATGCCGCGACCCGATGCCTTTTCACCAAATTCGGTCAGCACGGCTTTAACATCCGGGTCGATGTATTCGGCGTTCTCTTGCTCCACGCGCACCACGGCGTTATCTGGGATTTCCGCCAGAATGCTTTGCAGGCGCGGGTTATGCAGGAAGGTGAGGTTTTGTTGAAAACGCACCACATAGTGGTTGTCGTCATTGCTCAAGTGCATGGCGTTATGGTGGCTTTTATAAGTGCTCGACAGTAATTGAGCCAGTAAACCAATGCCGATACCCGCCAGCATGCCGAAGATTAAAATCCCCGCCACCGTGGCAACAAAAGGCAGAAACTGTGCCAGGCCGAGCCGCCACTGGGCAATAAACAGGGCCGGAGCCGCCAGTTTGTAGCCGGTATAAAGCAGCACTGCGGCCAGACAGGCGAGGGGGATAGTATTCAGTAAGTCGCTGAAAAACATGCCGCATAGCAGCAACAATACCCCATGAAGCAGGATAGAAACCTTGCTGCGCGCCCCAGCGTTAACATTCACCGAGCTGCGCACAATGACCGCCGTGATAGGCAGGCCGCCGAGAAACCCGCTGAGCAAGTTGCCAATGCCTTGCGCCCGCATCTCTTTATTGGGGGAAGGGGGCGGAGTCTGCTCCTTGAGCTTTTTCAGCGCCTCTTGGCTGAGCAAGGTTTCAAGGCTGGCGACCAGCGCCAGCGTTGCGGCGATGACATATACCTGCGGATTATTCCACGCGCTCCAGTTGGGTCTTTCCAACTGCGAGGTGACTTCGTCGGCGCTGTCGAACTTCGGCAATGCAATGCGCGGCAGGGAGTGCATGGCGTCCGGCAAAATACGGTCGCCGAAAATAACTGCCAGACTTCCCCATAAAACGGCGATCAGCGGGCCGGGAATATAGGTCATGAGCTTGATTCTCTGAAAGGGCTTGGTGGCCCACAGCCATAGAATAGCCAGCGCGACGCCTGCGACCACGAGTGACGATGGAGAAATCGCCTGAGCCGGATCGCTAACTAAGCCTTTCAACCCATCTTCGCCCTCATAGCCCATGGCCACGGGGATTTGCTGCAAGATAAGTAGAATACCGATGGCGGCTAGCATTCCCTGAATCACCGAGCTTGGCACCAGAGAGACAAAACGCCCCGCTTTAATCAGGTAGAACACGCATTGCAGCACGCCCGCCAGCATCATCGCCAGCAGCAAGGTGGAAAATGAGCCAAGGGTTTGCATGGCGCCCACCACAATAGTGACCAGCCCGGCGGCAGGCCCACTGACGGCAAAACGCGACGGGCTGAGTAACGTGACCACTACGCCACCAATCACGCCAGTCAATAGACCTACAAACGGCGGCATTCCGCTGGCTTGTGCAATACCCAGGCTGAGGGGAAGTGCCACCAAAAACACCACAATGCCGGCCGGAATGTCATAGCGCAGGCTAGAAAAGTTGAGTGATTTATCCATGCTCAGTTCTCCCGTCGAGTGAGCTGTATTGGTCAGGATGGCCAACCCACTGCCTGAGCGGCTTATGTGGTTTAACAGTGGATGAGTAAGAGTGGAGAACAGGTTGGCGCTGTTTCTGCGCCCGGCTTCGATTGCTTGCAAGGAGGGGATTTATCGTGGTCACTTTTGCTTCTCTCGGTCTGTGGGGCAAGCAGGTGTAACCCGCCTGACCAGGGCCATTAACGTCAAAAGATAAGAATTATTTAATTACGAATTGAAGCTTACAGATACAGTTTCTAACATGTTAGTCGGCAATTCCGCATAAGGAAAATCTTAGAGTGATGAGTTTTATGTCAGTAATAATGGCCTTTACAGGCTGGCGAGGTTAATGGAGAGAGGTAGCGAGCCTTCGTGTTCTGCCGAGAGAGCCACTGTTTACGAAGCTTGTTTGATGAGTTTTTTCTGCCAAAAGTAAGAGTTAATATAAGTTATTCTTATTTATAACCTTGCTCGACTACTGGCAAAGAAAACAGTATGTGGGAAAAGGCAGTGGATAAACCACTGCCAGAGTGAAGGGTTAGTCGAGGTAAAAAACGGCTTTTAGCTCCTGACTGACTGGGCTGCTGTCCACATTGGTGGGCATGATGTCCGCCATATGTCGCCACCATTTTTGGCAAATCTCAGTGTCTGCTACTGCATTCCAGCGCGCTTCAGATTCAATCTTTACGGTGGCAAACAGCAAGCTGCGCTGCTCATCCAAGAAAATGCTGTAGTGATGCGCTCCGTGGGCCTTCAGCGTTTCTTCTAACTCCTGCCAGATAGGGGTGTGCCGCCGCTGATATTCGGCGTGCGCGTCAGGATTCACCTGCATCACAAAAGCTTTACGAATCATTTTTTTCCCCTCATTACATCGCGCTGAGATAGAGTTCACGGACCTGTTCCCGAGAAGCTTCTCTTGGGTTGCAGGGCGCGCAAGGGTCTGCCAGTGCTTTATCCAGCCAGCCTTCAATATCGCCTTTCGTGATGCCCAGCTCGGCAAAACCTGAAGGAATACCCACGCGTTGAGAGAGTGCGCGAATAGCGTCGAGCGCAGCGTGGCTGGCGCTTTCTTCATCCATCCCGCTAATATCTATCCCCATAGCACGAGCAATATCTGCAAACCGCTGCGGACAGGATGGCCGATTAAAGGCCTCAACGATCGGCAGTAATATGGCGTTGCAGACACCGTGCGGCAGGTTGTGCGTGGCACCCGGCTGGTGAGCCAGTGCGTGAACCAGTCCCAACCCGGCGCTATTGAATGCCATACCCGCCAGATATTGACCGTGGGCCATCTTCTCGCGTGCCTGTAAATCCTTGCCGTTTTCTACTGCTGCTGGCAACCATTGGCTAATGGTACCGATCGCCGCCAGCGCCGTCGGATCCGTCAGGGGATGTGCCCCAACAGAGACGTAAGCCTCGATAGCATGGGTAAGGGCATCCATGCCGGTTGCGGCAGTGACGCTTGCAGGAATGGCCAACATAATGGCGGGATCATCCACGGCAATATCAGGGATCAGGTTGGTGTCGATGATCACTTCTTTGACCTGACGCTGGCTGTCGGTGATCACCGCGTTACTGGTTAACTCGGCCGCCGTGCCTGCCGTAGTGTTGATCGCCACCAAAAACGCACCTGGGTTTTTCACCTTGCCAACGCCCGAATAGGCCGTGACCGGCGCAGGGTTGGCAGTGAGGATTTTGATGCCTTTCGCTGTATCAATCGGGCTGCCGCCGCCAAACGCGATCAGATAGCTGCATTTATTCTGCGTATAGAGCCGGTAGCCTTCATCCACGATTTCACTGGTGGGGTTTGGCGAGACGCCGCTAAAGAGTGCATAGGGCAAGCTGGCTGCTTCTAAAGCGTCAAACAGGCCGTCGAGCAGGCCGAGTTCGATCAGCTGGGCATCCGTGACGATGAGCGCTTTGCCGGAGATCTTGCTCTGGAGCAGTGCCACCATATCCGTGATGGCACCTTGCCCATGTAAGCTAATTTTAGGTAAAGCCAACATAAAGCTCATAACGCGTTCCTTTTCATCATTATGCTTTGAGTGCGGCGGCAAAAGGTTTGACGTCGAAACGCTCGCCTAATGCAATCAATTCCTCGGTAGAAATGGTTTGCTTCTTGCCGCCCATGGCAATCACTTTGACCAATATCTCTGCGGATTTCTCAGCGGTATCAATAAGTCCAAAGGCATCGTCGAGGGAAGGGCCGCTGCCGAAAATGCCGTGATAGGCCCAGAGCACCAGAGTGTGGTGTTGCATCTGATCGGCGGTAGCTGCGCCGATGCCATCCGTGCCCGGCACCATCCACGGCACAATGCCGATACCATCAGGGAATACCACCAGACATTCGGTGCTGCATTCCCAAATTTCGCGAGTGAATTTTGCGCTATCAAGCTCAAGCACGTAGGTCAGAGCAATCAGGTTAGTGGCATGGCAGTGCATGATCACTCGGTCCTGACCATCAGTCACTTTCATGCGAACGATATGAGATTGCAGATGCGCAGCCAGCTCGGAGGTCGGTAAGCCCCCGGCAGTTAAGCCCCACAGAATGCGGTAACCCGTCCCCTGACCGTTAAGTTGTATAACGGCCAAAGACTCGGCGGGCGACAGCTGAACATTGCGGAAGAACTTGCCCGAGCCTGTGACGATAAAGTAGTGATTCGCCAGTTCCGGTGCCGCTTGAGTTAGGGCTATTGACCGTGGCTCGCTGTAAAAATCGGCTTTATAGGGCGCGACATCTTCTGGCAGCAGGCGCAGGCTGACGTTGCCGCCGTTGCGCTCATCCCAGCCTTTCAGCCACATATCGCTGGTGGCTTTGATCATACCCTGGACGAACCAAGCGTTGAGTAAAGTTTTCATCGTTAAATACCTTTAAAATCTTAAAAAATGGTGAGTTAGCTTTTATCGTTTTGCGAGTTCAGTTTTTTCATAATGGCGAACGTTATCCAGCCATTGGCTACCGACTGGAACGTCATGGCGCAGACAATAGATATCCCACACGGCTTGCCACGGCAGGCATTTCTGTTCTTCGAGCAGCGCCAGCCTTGCGGTGTAGTCCCCCTCGTTCTCGAGCTTTTTCAGCAAGTCGGTGGGTTCGAGCAGGGCGCGCAGCAACGCTTTTTTCATATTGCGCGTGCCAATAACCCACGCCGCGATACGGTTGATGGAGGCGTCGAAGAAATCGAGTCCGATGTGTACGCGGTCGAACAGCTTGTGGCGGATGATTTCGTTGGCGATGGCCTGAGTTTCGTCATCCAGTAATACCACGTGGTCGCTGTCCCAGCGCACCGGACGGCTGACGTGAAGCAGCAGACGCGGGACGTACAGCATCACGCTGGAGATTTTGTCGGAGATGACTTCCGTGGGATGGAAATGACCTGCATCCAGACACAGTGCAGTTTGGCGGCTCGCCGCATAGCCCAGATAAAACTCATTCGAGCCGACGGTATAGCTTTCCGTGCCGATGCCGAACAATTTGCTTTCTACTGCGTCAATGTGATGGTGGGGATCGAGCTTCTCAGCAATGACTTCATCAAGCGCGCTTAATAGCCTTTCACGCGGGGCGAGGCGATCGACGGTGAGATCTTTCATGCCATCAGGGATCCAGATATTCATCACCGATGGGGTATTGAGCGCCTTGCCGAAAGAGGCGGAAATCCGGCGACTGGCCTGACAGTGTTCAATCCAAAACTGGCGGATTTCAGGATTAGCGTGCGACAGCGTGAAGCCATCTGCACTCAGGGGGTGTGAGAAGCAAGAAGGGTTAAAGTCCAGCCCTAGCTGGTTTTTCTTCGCCCATTCGACCCACTGGCTAAAGTGTTTGGGTTCGATTTCATTTCGCGCGACAGGCTTGTCAGATTCCAAATATAAAGCATGTAAATTCAGGCGATTAGGGCCGGGAATAAGCGACAGGGCCTGTTCTAAATCGGCACGCAGTTGCTGTGCATTTTTAGCTTTACCCGGATAACTGCCGGTGGCCTGAATCCCTCCTGTTAATGCGCCTTCTGGATTTTCAAAACCGGCAACGTCGTCACCCTGCCAGCAGTGCATTGATACAGGTAGGGTGTCGAGTTTCTGCATCGCGTCTTCGGCATCAATACCGAGTTGGGAAAAGCGCTCTTTCGCGAGCGTCCATGCATGATCTATAGATGAAGTCATACTGCGAGTTCCTCATTGGCGTTACTGAGTGCCTGAAAGCGACACCAGTGGGTAGCAAGATTGGGTACAGGCTGCGGCACATAGCGCTGCTGTGGGAATTGGCTAGAGAGCATTTGCCGATAAAGGTCGACATCTTTGACCAAGTTAAGGGCCATCAGCTGGCAGCCGATATTGCCGAGGGTGGAAGCCTCGACAGGGCCAGCGGTAACAGGAATTTGGCAGACATCGGCACAAAGTTGATTGAGAAAAGCATTCTGGCAGCCGCCGCCGACAATATGGATTGCCTCCAGCGGTGCTCCTTGTAGTTCAGCGAGCTGCTGAGCCGTTTGACGATAAAGCATGGCAAGGCTGTCAAAGATGCAGCGTGCTAATGCCGCAGGGTTTGTTGGGACCGGCTCCCCCTGCTCATGGCAGGCTTCACAGATGGCATCGACCATGGATGCGGGGTTAATAAAGCGCGAATCGTTAGGATTGATAAGGCTGACAAAGGCCGGCAGCGCGGCCGCCTCGTTAATTAAGGACGGCAAATCCTGCACGTTCAGCTCGTTGCAGATGCGCTGCAACAGCCACAGTCCCATGATGTTTTTTAATACGCGATAACTGCCGTTAATCCCGCCTTCATTGGTGACATTCGCCTCAAGAGCTGCGCGATGGGTGAAGGCTTTCGGGCTTTCGATCCCCATCAGCGACCAGGTACCGGAGCTGAGATAAGCTGAGTTTTTTCCGGACATTGGGGCGGCCACCACGGCACTCGCCGTGTCATGGGTGGCAACGCTGGTTACCGGCACGCGGTGCCCGTTAGGAGACAGCCAATAGCCTAATGATTTGCCCGGTTGGGAAGGTTTCTCTAGCCAGCTTTGCGGAATGCCCGCATATTCGAGCAGCTTTTCATCCCACTCTCCGCTGTGGATATTGACCATCTGTGTGGTACTGGCATTGGTATGTTCCCAGTTCATCACGCCGGTTAAACGGTAATACAGATAGTCAGGCATCAGCAGAAGGCGGTCTATTTGCGGGAGCCATTCTGGCTGCTGGCGAGTCAGCGCTTTTAACTGGTAGAGGGTATTGAACGGCAGGAACTGAATGCCCGTGGTGCGATAAATCACGTCTCGACCAAGCTCCAAACAGGCTTGTTCCATCACGCCGTCCGTGCGTTTATCACGGTAAGCGACGGGCAGGCCGACACGGTTTCCCTGCGCGTCCAGCAAGACAAAATCGACTCCCCAGGTATCAATCCCAATGCTGTCGAGGCGAATATCGGCACTCTCCAGCAGGGTCAGGCCAGTAAGAATATGCTGCTCGAGAGCGTCGAGATCCCAAGTGTCATAGCCATCAACTTTCACCAGCGTATTAGGAAAACGATGGATCTCTTTCAGCGTCAGTTGCGCTTTATGTTCACTATTAAAGGTTGCAAGCATCACGCGCCCACTCGAAGCGCCCAGATCAATTGCAGCAATATGGTGGAGTGTCATAACGGCCATTCCTTTTCAGATATGGTCGCAGTTTAGGCGTGTAGCTGGGGCATGACCTTCCCGTGAATGCCAAGCAATGGAGGCAATTGGCAGCATCAAAAAGGTGATTGAGGAGTGGATCACAAAACGATAAAAACGAAGGAATTTCACCGCGAATGTAATGGGAAGAATTTTGCAATTATAGGTTGTGATCTTCGCCGCAGTTCCTTTCAACAGTCGGCAAATCTTTAAAAAATAACCGCAGAACGCGTTTTCTATGCCGTCGTTTTAAGGTTATCCGCCAGAGGTCAGGATAGGGTTATTTCACTTATTGAGGACAGGAGGCGAGACATGACGTTACTAATTGGCGATGATTATTTTGCTTCACCAGAGTTAACCATAGCCGTGGAACGGCGAACTCCGCAGGAAGCCTTCCCTGAGCATTACCATGATTTCCACGAGATCATGCTGGTGGAGAGTGGGTCCGGCGTGCATATCTTTAACGATGCACCTTATACACTTACCGTCGGCACTGTCTGTTTCGTGCGCGCCAGTGACCACCATCTTTTTGAAAGCGTCGATAATCTTCGGCTGACGAATGTGCTTTATCGTTCACCACAGGCATTTCGTTTTCTGCACGACGTCGGCCAATTTCTCCCGCAAGAACATCACTATCAGCAACAGGTGCATTGGCAGCTTAGCCCAACTTTGTTGCAGCAGGCTCTACAATGTATCGCTGTTTTAGAGCAGCATGCGGGGGGAACCCACCCCCAGCAAATCGCGGCGACGGAAAGCCAGTTTCTGCACCTGTTGATCCTGCTCTATCAGGGGTGTTTCCAGCCACTATTGAGAGACACCTCGGAAAACAAAATTAACCAGCTACTCGAATGGCTGCATGGCCATTACAGTGAGGAGATTAACTGGCCGGAAGCCGCAGATCGATTTACGTTGGCACTACGCACCTTACACCGGCAAATGAAGCAGCAAACTGGTATGACGCCTCAGCGTTATCTTAATCGCCTACGTTTGCTCGAGGCGCGCCGCAGGCTACACCATAGCGATCAAAGCATTACCGATATCGCCTACGCCTGTGGCTTCAGCGACAGTAATCATTTCTCGACGCAGTTTCGCCGGGAGTTCTCCATGTCGCCAAAACTGATGCGCAACCAATTGCGTTAGCTGCCGCACCTTTTGGCTGCTTGATGCGGGTATAAAATTTGCCCTGCGCTTATATTCCTTTGACTGAATGGGTTTGGGGATAGCCACGATGCAGCTTAAATTAATGAAAAATGATTTTTTTCTGACCAATAAAAACTCCGTCATGGTGGCCGAACGCCACCCTCAGGCAAATTTCCCTTCCCATGATCACGACTTTGACGAGTTAGTGATTGTTTGGCGGGGTAACGGCACGCATATTTGGAATGGCATTCCTTACCCCATTACCTGCGGCGATCTGTTCTATATCAATGCCAATGACCGACATAGCTATGAGTCAGTCAATGACCTCGCGCTGGACAATATTCTGTATTGTCGCGAACGCTTTCGTCTGGCTGCCGATTGGACCCAACTGCTGCCAGGGGAGGGCGTAAGCCAGGAGCAGCGCTATTGGCGGCTCAGTTCCCTTGGCATGACGGCTTTACGGGATAAAGTCGACGAGCTTTCTGCTGAATGTATGAAATCAGAATCGATCTCGGTTCAGCTCAGTGAAGCCTTATTGATGCAGCTAGCCCTCTTGCTGCTGCGTTATCGTCACCCGCCAAATAGCGGCGTTTTACCCGATGCTCACCAGCTAGATCTGCTGCTGATGGCACTGCGAGCGAGTATTAGCGAGCCGTTCCATCTGGAGAGTTTCTGTCAGAAGCACGGCGTAGGGCTACGCGCAGTGCGAGCCTTGTTCAAACAGCATACCGGCATGAGCGTGTCGCACTACTTAAGACAACTGCGGCTATGTCGGGCTATGAGTTTACTGCGCTACAGCGATCGGACCATTGGTGAAGTTGCGGCGGAATGCGGCTTTGATGACAGCAACTATTTTTCAGTGGTGTTTAACCGAGCCTGCGGGGTATCGCCAAGAGATTATCGCCAGCGCTTTATGAAACATGTCGTTAAGCCGATGGTGGTGCCGACATTATCCTGATGCTCATGGAGCGACTGCCAAAGTGAGTTTATCTTTGTGGCAGTCGCTGTAGGCAATGTGATTAAGGGATTAGGCCGACATTCCCATGCCCACGATGTTGGCGGCCAGAATAATGATCAGACATCCCAGAGACAAAATTGCCACCGGCTTCCTGCCCACGCCTAGCCACTCTTTGAGCAACAGGCCAACAATACCGCCACACAAGACGTAGAAACTCATGTGTAACATCCAGCTCATGTAGCCGTACTCTGACGGAATGCTGGCGTGGCCCCACGCATAGAAGAAGAATTGCAGGTACCACATGGTGCCGCCCAAGATGGCAAACAGCGCATTCGTGATGAGCAGAGGTTTAGCAATCGACAGATCTGCTTTCACGGAAAGTTCGCGACGGGTTGCCAGCCGAATAAAGCAGAAGCCGAGGTTGACGATCGCGCCGCCGCCCATAATGACAACATAGCTTGGCAAGGCAACATAGAGGGGATTCAAACTTAGCTGCGCGGCTGATTCATGCATAGGCGTCGCGGCGCTCATGGCAAATGACATTCCGGCGGAGAAAATACCGCAGAAAGCGGCCAAAATAAGCCCCTTCTTGAGGTTAAATTCCTCTGCTTTGATGCCCAGCGATTTTTCCTTCAGGTAGCCTGCGTAGCTGACCACGGCAACGCCAATCACCGCGACCAACACCCCGAGCAGCGTCATTCTGCCGCCCGCCGTTCCTATCAGCACATCAACTTTCCCTTGCAGAACGGGTGTCATGAGCGTGCCAATTATGAGGGTGATACCGATGGCGATGCCTATCCCCAGCGACATACCTAAATAGCGCATGGTCAGGCCATAGTTGATATTACCTATGCCCCACATTGCCCCAAACAGGAAGATAGGTAGCAGTGTTGAAAGACTGAATGAGCTGTAATAGGCCCAAAAATCTGGCAATAAAACATAGCTGACTGCCCATGGCAGAACTATCCATGAGAAGAGGCCGGCCATCGACCACATGGTTTCCCACGACCACTTTTTAACTTGCTTGAGCGGGGCGTAAAAACAAGCTGCGCTGGCGGCGCCCACCAAGTGCCAGATAATGCCAAGAATAATAGAACTGCTCATACTGATAACCCTTTTTCGTTATTCATACTGGTTGTAGATGAGGTTGTTATGTGAGGGCACGCTTTACTGCCGCGATAAACGTTAAGGGCGGCATTGAGCGAAGTTTAGGCAGGGTTGTTATTAGGTACCTTCCACTGAGTGCCACCATTGGGGCGCATTTGGCATTCGCTAAAAGATGGTGATGTGGCAGTTCACAGATTAGAAATGGCAGCTAAAAAAGAGGGGAGGGGGTATTTAATTTGGTCAGGCTAAGAAGGCCATAATCACCATCGCGGAATATATCCGGGTAATTTCTACTCTTGGCGCTCATCTGAGAGGTAACAGACTGATGTAACATAGGCAGTGAATGGTGCTATTTCATTCAGCAGCCTTAATGGATAAACGAGGTTGTCATAATAATGAAATAAATTTTCTCAGGAATAATGGTTAATGCCAATTTTCTTGGCGTATTAATCATCCATTTTTTTAATGTTTGAAACATTAAACTCGCCGTTATTCACAGCGAGTTTTTCATGTTATCTGTCGAAAGAATAACTTCCCATGAATAAAGTATTTTATTTCTTCCGCTATTTTTGGCGTGATAAAGCAACTGATCTGCCGCAGTTAATGCGGAAGGGAAATCGCCGTCATGGAGGGTAGAAAGCCCGGCGCTGACTGTCACATGGGTGGAAACATCAGCATTAAAGTTATGCGGAATATTTAAGCTCAGCACCTTATTTTGAATGCGCTCAGCCATGCGTACCGCGTAGTCCTGGGATACATTCGACATCACGACCAGAAACTCTTCACCCCCGTAGCGCACCACCACGTCGCGAGAACGAACGGCATCGCGTATGGCTGCTGCGACCCGGACCAAAGCGTGATCTCCCATGGTATGACCATAGTTATCGTTGTAGGCTTTGAAGTGGTCAATATCGAGCAACATCACGTAATGGCTGGATTTGTCCTGACTGAATACGGTTTCTAGCTTGTTTTGTAAGCCGCGGCGATTATACAAACCGGTAAGGGGATCAAGCATACTGAGATCGCTAAATTTTTCCCTTTCGCTATAGAGATTGGTCAACATTCGGCGGGTGAAGGCGTCGCTGCGTTTAAGCATCATATGGTGCAGATACAGCCCAATGAGCGGCAGGGCAACGGTGAAAATTATCTTGGAGATGTGAGTGAAACCGTCTAAAAAAATAACGGTTCCAGTGGAAGGTGCTACATGAAGGCAAAATGCCAGGAAATTATCCGATAAAGCGATAACGCTAATAAAGAATATACTGAGCAGGCTGACCAGCAAGTAACTCTTATCATAGTCACCGATTTTATCGCACTGCAGAATTATATGCCACGCCCATAAACTACCGACCAAGATGGAGCAGATACTTAAACGGAATAGCTCAGTTTTTTTATTCAAATAAATGAATATTAATCCTGACACGCACACCACCCCAATAATCATTAAGGGCAAGCTGGCTTTAGCCATCTTTACTGCTGGGTTAATCATTGAAAATAGGGCCGATGCACTATTTAAGAAAAAGAATAACAATAGCGAAAGACGATGTTTGCTTTTTAGCAATTCATCATAGGCATGAAATATCATTAAAATTCACTCTATTTAGGGTCCGGCCTTATGAATAGATCAATGCTGCAATATCTGCAGTAAATAGCTGAGTTCAAATAAATTGACGACTAATAATCCAGGAAGGTGATTATTTAAATTCGATAGGTTATTAAATACCGAACTTAAAACTATCACTTTTGGTTACCACTGTCACCTTAACGGGCGCGTGGCGGGCAAAATGATGCGCGATGAGAAAAATTGCTATATGCTATTGGTTCTCATTATCACTGTGTGGCAAAGATCATGATTGCAGCGATGGTAGCGGCGTGTGGACTCTGGGGAGTGAGTTGGTTTTTAGGTAAAAGGCTAACCAGCGGCTGGGGCGTGCTTTTGCCTTGTGCGCTGCTGCCCTTATTGGCTTTAGCCAATCTTTCGTTGGATAACCTACGCGTACTGGTCGTTATTGCGATGCTCGCTACGCTGGTGATGTTGCTGCATAAAACACTTCGCCACTATTTACTCCTGCCGTCGTTTGTTGCACTGGCAGGCGGGCTGACAGCACTCTCTTTAAATTTCAATCTGTTATAATCAGGCGGGCGAAAGAATAAATCGTTTAACAGGGTTTAAGGTTTTGGGGGGCTGACTGTTGCCTGAAAGGCAGAGATTTTTTCGAGAAAAGACATAGACTTGCAAGAGGGGATGTCGATATTTGAAGAGAATCATGTGGTGCGAAGGGAGGGACTCGAACCCTCACATCCTAAGGACACTAACACCTGAAGCTAGCGCGTCTACCAATTCCGCCACCATCGCACAGATGATTTCTTCTTTATATCTAACTGCCTGATTTATATCACCGGAGTGGTGCGAAGGGAGGGACTCGAACCCTCACATCCAAAGGACACTAACACCTGAAGCTAGCGCGTCTACCAATTCCGCCACCATCGCATCGTGCCGTGCAATATAAATTCAGTTTACTGCTGTTAACTCACTCAGTAGTTGTATTGGTGCGAAGGGAGGGACTCGAACCCTCACATCCAAAGGACACTAACACCTGAAGCTAGCGCGTCTACCAATTCCGCCACCATCGCATTCTCAGCAGAAAATTCATCAGAACTTACTCTGCGAGTAATACAACTACGGGGCCGAATTCTAGAGATTTCCGCTCCGCCGTCAATACTTATTTCCCCCATTGCGGACGTTTGGTGTAAAAAGCAGCATATTCATGGGGAATAGGGCTGTTTAGCTATTTACCAATAGGCCAAATGCAATGACTCGAGGGAAATATCGCCGCGTTTGATGTCTCCCTGAGTGAAGCCAAGGCCACGGCGATGTAAGGTGCCGCAGCCTGTACGGCTCCGGCGAGTTAAGGTTAGCGTTTTTTCTTTTTCGGATCGCGTGGCGTGCGGCCTAGCGTGGCTTGATACACCTTAAAGCGGCCATTCTGCGCCAACACTTCGTGGCTGCCGAAGGTGGCATCCAGCAGGGCAGCGTATGGCAGGAAGGCGTTAGCTACGATGCGCAGGTGCCCGCCGGTATTCAGGTGCTTGGCTGCGCCGCGAATCAGCTGTTCAGCCGCATGGAGGCTGGTTTGCAAGCCTTCGTGGAACGGCGGGTTGGAAATGATCATATCGAAACGACCCGCGATGTCGGAGTAGACATTACTGGCGATAACTTCACCCGGCAGGTCGTTAGCTGCCAGCGTCGCCCGGCTGGCTTCGATAGCCGCTGCGCTCACATCGCTGAGGGTGATTTTCATTTTTGGCGAATAAGTGGCCAATACTGCCGCCAGCACGCCGGAGCCGCAGGCGATATCCAGCACTTTGCCTTTCACCGGCTCTTCAAAGCTGTTAATTAACAACAGGCTGCCGCTATCTAGCCCTTCACGACTGAATACGCCAGGCAGGGTTTTAATAGCGACTTCTTCCACCATATAGGTGTCCCACCACTCTTCGGCGTCGAACGCAGGCTGCTTTTCCAAACGGCCATGGTATAAGCCACAGCGGCGCGCGCTGTCAATTTTGCTGACGGCGCACAGCTCTTCGAGCACGGTTTCCACGCTGCGAACGCCGCTGCGGTTTTCGCCGACCACAAAGAGGTCGATGCCTACTGGCAGCTGGGACAGCAGGTTGAACAGTTGGAATTTTGCTTCCTGCTTGCTCTTCGGCCAGTAGTAGACCAGCAGGTCAGAAGGCTGGATAAATTCAGCATCGGCTAACAGGCTAAATTGCACATTGTCTTGTAATGCGCCGCTCAGCATCTGCCAATGGTGATATTGATTGGTATGAACGCGAACCTCTTCAGCCTCGCACTCATCAACGAAAATGGCGGGTAAATCATCTTGTAAGTCACCGGCAAACAGCACGCGGCGCCCTGTAAATTCGTCACTGTGGCGCAGTATTACTTCACTTGCCGGGGTTAATGCAGACATCAGGTTGTGGCTCCTCAGGAATATGACCGGTGATTATAGAGGTTTATTGGCGCGCGTTCGATGTGTTTGCTAGCATAGCGCGGCATTTCGGGTGTTCAACAGGCAGGGAACAGGTATGGCATCAAGACGAGACTGGCTGTTACAACAGATGGGGATCACCCAGTGGACATTGCGCAAACCCTCTGTTTTACAAGGGGAAGTGGCCGTTAGCTTGCCGGAAAATACCCGTCTGCTGATCGTCGCCGATGTGCCTCCTGCTGAAGATGATCCGTTGGTAAATGATGTGGTGCGCAGCCTCGCGCTGGCGGCTCAACAGGTTTACCGTCTGACGCCAGAGCAGGTGAGTATGCTCCCCGAAGGCACGCACTGTAATACATGGCGACTGGGCATTAACGCACCCTTAGCGGTCGAAGGCACACAGTTATCCAGCCCGGCTCTGGCCGAGCTTTATCAAAATGCCGCAGCCAAACGCGCGCTCTGGCAGCAGATTTGTGAAAATGAACAACATTTCTATTCTGACGCCCGCTGATTTACCCCGTGCCCTGCAAATTGAAAACGCCAGCCACGCTTTCCCCTGGACCGAGAAAACCTTGGCCAGCAATCAGGGCGAGCGTTACCTCAATCTCAAAATCACGCAGGGCGAGCAGATGGCCGGTTTCGCCATCACGCAGATCGTTCTCGACGAGGCGACGCTGTTCAACATCGCCATCGACCCCGCATTCCAGCGCCAAGGTTTAGGCCGCAAGCTGCTTGAAGATGTCATCGAAAAGCTCGAGCAGCGCGACGTCGTCACCCTGTGGCTTGAGGTCCGCGCCTCCAACAGCAAAGCCATCGCGCTGTATGAAAGCCTCGGCTTTAATGAAGTTTCCGTTCGCCGCAACTATTACCCCGCCGCGCAAGGCCGTGAAGACGCCATCATGATGGCGCTGATTCTGGGTTAGCCTAAACCCTGCCTAAAAAACCATTGATTGCCCATCCAGCTTAAATCAGTGAAAATAGCCGGCTATTAACTTTTATTACCGCTTTGCCTGACGTCCTGTGACGTGATGAACAATGATGCAGGGCGGCCAACCGAAGAAACGTGAAAAACATGTCTCCAAGTGAATTCGCCCTCGAAGTGGCTAAACGCCGTACCTTCGCTATTATTTCTCACCCCGATGCGGGTAAAACGACCATCACTGAAAAGGTGTTGTTATTCGGACACGCGATTCAGACCGCCGGTACGGTAAAAGGCCGTGGCTCCAATAACCACGCCAAATCCGACTGGATGGAAATGGAAAAGCAGCGTGGTATCTCCATCACCACCTCCGTGATGCAGTTCCCATACCGCCACTGTCTGGTTAACCTGCTCGACACCCCTGGGCACGAAGACTTCTCGGAAGATACTTACCGTACTCTGACGGCGGTGGACTGCTGCCTGATGGTGATCGACGCCGCGAAAGGTGTAGAAGACCGTACCCGCAAGCTGATGGAAGTTACCCGTCTGCGCGATACGCCAATTCTTACCTTTATGAACAAACTCGACCGTGACATCCGCGACCCAATGGAAGTGATGGACGAAGTTGAGCGCGAGCTGAAAATTGCCTGCTCGCCAATTACCTGGCCTATCGGCTGCGGTAAGCTGTTCAAAGGGGTTTACCACCTCTATAAAGACGAAACTTACCTGTATCAGACCGGTAAAGGTCACACCATTCAGGAAGTGCGCATTGTTAAAGGATTGAACAACCCTGACCTCGACGCCGCCGTGGGCGAAGATCTGGCGAAACAGCTGCGCGAAGAGCTGGAGCTGGTGCAGGGCGCGTCCCACGAGTTCGAGCAAGAAGCTTTCCTCAGTGGCGAACTGACGCCAGTGTTCTTCGGAACCGCATTGGGTAACTTCGGCGTTGACCATATGCTGGACGGCTTGGTTGAGTGGGCACCTGCCCCAATGCCACGCAACACCGACCTGCGCGAAGTGAAAGCCAGCGACGAGAAGTTCACCGGATTCGTGTTTAAGATCCAGGCCAACATGGACCCGAAACACCGTGACCGCGTGGCTTTCATGCGCGTGGTGTCCGGCAAATATGAAAAAGGCATGAAACTGCGTCAGGTGCGTACCGGCAAGGACGTGGTGATTTCCGACGCGTTGACCTTTATGGCGGGCGACCGTTCGCACGTTGAAGAGGCTTATCCGGGCGATATTATCGGCCTGCATAATCACGGCACCATTCAGATTGGTGACACCTTCACTCAGGGCGAGAACATGAAGTTCACCGGCATTCCGAACTTCGCCCCAGAAATGTTCCGTCGTATTCGTCTGCGTGACCCGCTGAAGCAGAAACAGCTGCTGAAAGGGCTGGTTCAGCTGTCGGAAGAGGGCGCAGTACAGGTATTCCGCCCAATCGCCAACAACGACCTGATTGTCGGCGCGGTCGGCGTGCTGCAGTTTGAAGTGGTGGTCGCGCGTCTGAAGAGCGAGTACAACGTTGAAGCGATTTACGAATCCGTCAACGTCAGCACCGCACGCTGGGTTGAATGCAGCGACGTGAAGAAGTTCGAAGAGTTTAAGCGTAAGAACGAAGTTAACCTGGCGCTGGACGGCGGCGATAACCTGACTTACATCGCGCCAACCATGGTGAACCTGAACCTGGCGTCAGAGCGTTACCCGGAAGTGACGTTCCGCAAAACCCGCGAGCATTAATTTTCACTGCTCGGTTAACCTGTTTCATTGGTTAACTCTGCCCCCCAAAAGGCGACGATCCGGTCGCCTTTTCTCTTCCCGCTTGCACAATTCTGCTGTTTTAATCTTTCCGCTGCGCAACTACTTTTGCGGTTTTCGTTGATTTATTGGGCAATATTGTGGTGTTTTGATCGGACTTGTCTGCATTTGGCGCCGATTTAGCATTCTTTCTCCCCATCTTCGATTTCTCAGCTATATTAAATCTGTGTGCAGCGAACGGTGGGTTAAACCACTGCTTCCGATTAATAAAGCAGAGTGTTATAGGGTAAAGGTGACAAATCTCACCCTTTAACAAATGACTCTACTGCACATGCAATAAGAGAAAGGTTTTTAACTAAGTTACAGACCTTGAGTCTGGTTCGATATTGCACAAGACCGTCACGACCATGTGACGTAAAGAGTCCGCCATTTAGGACTTATAAACTAAAGGAAGAAATCGATGAAAAAGTCTAACTTTGCCTATTCCATGCTGGCCGTTGTTTTGAGCACCGCTGTAATGAGCGGGAGCGCATTGGCTGCAACCACCACTGATAGCGCGGGTGCAAAAATCGATAGCTCCATGAAGAAAGTTGATAGCTACATGGGCGACAGCGCCGTTACAGCAAAAGTTAAAAGCGCACTGATCGATGACAAAGCGATCAAGAGCAATGATATCTCCGTTAAAACCGACAACGGCGTCGTCACGCTGAGTGGTTTTGTCGGTTCACAGGCTGAAGGCGAGCAAGCCGTGGCCGTTGCAACTAAAGTTGAAGGCGTAAAATCCGTCAGCGATAAACTGCACACTAAAGACAGCAAAGAGCAGTCCGCGAAAGGCTATGCTGGCGACACCGCCACCACCACGTCGGTGAAAGCTAAGCTGCTGGCTGATGACATCGTTCCATCACGCATGGTCAAAGTTGAAACCACCGACGGTGTTGTTCAACTTTCCGGTTCAGTGAAAGATCAGGCTCAGGCCGATCGTGCTGAAAGCGTGGCTAAAACCGTTGACGGTGTAAAAAGCGTCAAAAATGATTTGAAAATCGCACCATAAGATTTTCGATAAAAGATTGCCTGTTTAGGCAGGCAATCTGCTCTTCAGCAGTAAGCGTTAACACCATAAAACAGAACTCATGGGACCTTTCGCGCCATAAAACAGTCAGTTTTCCTAACAGTTTCATTTTTACGACTATCTTTAAAAGGTAAGCATTTTTCTTTCAACACGTAAAAAGCACTTTTGAAGCAGCCGAAAAGAAATGTTTAAAGCTGAACTGAGGCCCGGAATATTGGGTACCACATTGATTTGGGTAAAAGTTAAATAGGGTAAGGAGAAGCTTATGTTTCGTTGGGGCATTATATTTTTAATCATCGCGCTTATCGCGGCGGCACTTGGTTTCGGTGGTCTGGCTGGTACAGCTGCTTGGGCTGCAAAAATCGTCTTCGTCGTCGGTATCATTCTGTTCTTGGTGAGCTTGTTTACCGGACGTAAACGACTCTGACACCAGGTCGGAAAGATTAAGTAGCACTTAGAATCCTGCCGGGGATTAAATCTTACGCTGAGTACCAACTTCTAGAGATTAGATAGCTTGGTTAACAGAAAGTAACGATTTAATCCCCGGTATTTTGTCTGTTGATTACCCATATTAGAAAGACAATGTATGCTCTTAGTTGAGGCCCGCCATCTGTGAGGCTGAAATACTGAGGGAAAGGCGTTGGGATACAGAATACCTGTCACGCTCGGCAACATTGAACCACTGGCTTACAAACCCTATAAACCAGGCAAGATAGCACTGGTGTGCGAAGGCGGCGGACAACGCGGAATTTTCACCGCTGGCGTGCTGGATGAGTTCCAGCGTGCGGGGTTTAATCCGTTCGACCTGTATATCGGCACCTCTGCCGGGGCACAAAATCTTTCCGCTTTCGTCTGCGGCCAGCCGGGTTATGCCCGACGCGTCATCACTCGCTACACAACCAGCCCACACTTCTTCAATCCACTGCGCTTTGTGCGTGGCGGCCACCTGATCGATCTCGACTGGCTGGTGGAAGAAACCTCAAAAAATATGCCGCTGGCGATGGATACCGCCGAAAAGCTGCTGATCGACGGCCGCGAGTTCCTGATGTGCGCCTGCCGCAGCGATGACTACTCCGCCAACTACTTTGCGCCGACGCGTGAGAACTGGCTGCCGGTGATCAAAGCCTCCAGCGCCATTCCTGGCTTCTATCGCATGGGCGTGGAGCTAGACGGCGTGAGCTATCAGGACGGCGGCATCAGTGACGCCATCCCGGTGGAAGAGGCTTATCGCCGCGGCGCGGACACGATCGTGGTGATCCGCACCGTGCCGTCCGCCATGTTCTATACCCCGCAGTGGATGAAACGGATGGAGCAGTGGCTGAGCGAAAGCAGCCTGCAACAGCTGGTGCGCATGATGCAGCACCACGAGAGCAGTTATCACCGCATTCAGCAATTCATCGAAAACCCACCGGGTGATCTGCGCATCTTTGAGATTTTCCCGCCAAAACCCCTGGCCAGCCACGCGTTGGGCAGCCGTTTCCCGGCGCTGAATCAGGATTACCATCTCGGACGCCGCTGTGCGCGCTACTTCCTGTCTGCTGCGTCACACTGGCTGATCCCGCGCGAAAAAGATAAACCCTTGCCCTACATTTTGCCGCGCAAAACCCGGCCAAAACGCGTGGTGGTGCCGGAAGAGAATCCAGAAAACGTGGTGCCGATCGCCGCGCAGGCCGGTCCGGTGGAGCAGATCATTCTCGATCCCGCCGTGCTCACTGACATCGTGGCAGATGGCGGCATGGTACGCCCGGCCGCATTCCACGATGAAAGCCAATACGCCGCCAAAAGCAGCACGCCTAAGCCCGACGCCTCGCTAAAAGGCGAGGACAAACGCAGCGATGGTGAGAATCTGTAATGGCGCATTTTATTGATACCCACTGCCATTTTGATTTCCCGCCTTTTACCGGCGCCGAGGTTGAGAGCCTCTCCATGGCGGAACAGGCGGGTGTCCGCCAAATCATCGTGCCTGCCGTTACCTCAGATCGTTTTCAGGGCATCGTGCGGCTAGCCAAACAGCATCCCCAGCTTTACGCCGCGCTGGGCCTGCATCCGCTGTATATCGCCCAGCACCGGGATGCCGATATTGATTTGTTGGATGGTTTTCTGGCTCAGCGTGATAACAAGCTGGTGGCGGTAGGGGAGATTGGTTTAGATCTCTATATGGAAGAGCCGCAGTTTGAAAAGCAGCAGCGGCTGCTCAAATCGCAATTTGCCTTGGCGAAACGCGAAAACCTGCCGGTTATCCTCCACTCTCGCCGCAGCCACGATCCGCTGGCCGCCATGCTGCGTCAGGCGAAACTGCCGGCGACGGGCGTGGTTCACGGTTTTGCGGGCAGCCTTTCGCAAGCACATGCCTTTGTTAAATTAGGCTTTGCTATCGGCGTCGGTGGTACCATTAGCTTCGAGCGAGCGCAGAAAACCCGCAATGTGATGGCCCAGCTTCCTCTCTCCAGTCTGCTACTTGAAACCGACGCGCCGGACATGCCGCTGCAAGGTTTTCAGGGCCAACCCAACCGCCCCGAGCGCGCCGCAGCGATATTTGATGTGCTGTGCGAACTGCGGCAAGAGTCCCCGGAGCAGATTGCCAGCGCACTGCTGGAGAACAGCCGCCGCGTTTTCGCCCTTCCGCTTTGAATTTCCCGGTCAGTTTGGGCTTCTTAAATGTCATTTTGTTATTTAAATAACATTTATAATCCACCAAATCTCTAGGTATAGCTTTTTAGTGCGCTTTTTAAAGGCGATACTTCTCCTTTAAATGTTATTATTATAACATTCATTTCAAGATCACCGGTCGGTGATCACAGAGTGGGCAACCCGCCATCAGTTGTCATGAATCGGGTGTACACTCTTATTAGGGCCGGATATTGAGCATAATTGCGCCAATTTCAGAATTGCTGCAGCGTAAGTGTGATGCGAATCTCATTTGTGAGAGTAACGTTGCAAGCGGTTTTCATAATTTGTGAAATACTGCACAGAGCAACCTGATACGGCGTGTTCAAATAGTCACAACGCATTGGCTGATGCCAATCAGGTGCGGTGAGAAGGATCTCATCTGCCAGCAGGGCGCAAATTCGCCTCTGTTCGCTGTCTTCAAGGAACCAAGTCCGCTCGCCAACCGTGCAGAGTTCGGCATCTTTTGCCGGGTTCATGACTGTATGCTCAGTTCTGGCTGGTCGCTGGAATTGAAAATTGTTGGAGAGTTTTATGACCGATTTAACCGCCGCAGCACAACGCGCACTGAACCTGATGGATTTAACTACCCTGAATGACGACGACACTGACGAAAAAGTGATCGCCCTGTGTCATCAGGCCAAAAGCCCGGCGGGCAACACCGCTGCAATCTGCATCTATCCACGTTTCATTCCGGTTGCGCGTAAAGCCCTGCGTGAGCAAGGCACTCCTGACATCCGTATCGCGACCGTCACTAACTTCCCGCACGGCAACGATGACATTGAGATCGCCGTGGCTGAAACCCGCGCGGCTATTGCCTATGGCGCAGATGAAGTTGACGTTGTATTCCCATACCGCGCGCTGATTGCGGGCAACGAGCAGATCGGTTTTGAGCTGGTAAAACAGTGCAAAGAAGCCTGTGCTGCCGCCAATGTGCTGCTGAAAGTGATCATCGAAACCGGTGAACTGAAGCAAGATTCGCTGATTCGTAAAGCCTCAGAAATCGCCATCAAAGCCGGTGCTGACTTCATCAAAACTTCAACCGGCAAAGTTCCGGTCAACGCGACCCTGCACAGCGCAGAGTTGATGATGACAGTGATTGCAGAGATGGGCGTAGGCAAAGACGTTGGCTTTAAGCCAGCGGGCGGCGTGAAAACGGCTGAAGACGCCGCGCAGTATCTGGCACTGGCAGACCGCCTACTGGGCCGCCAATGGGCTGACTCGCGTCATTTCCGTTTCGGCGCATCCAGCCTGTTAGCCAGCCTGCTGACTACGCTGGGCCACGCTGACCAAAAGTCTACCAGCAGCTATTGATCGTTAAGGCAATTCGCTAACGCATTCGGCGTTACGGGGTCCGGCTCGCCGGGCCCCAGCCCTGGAACATCAATAACTTCCTCTCTACATTCCTAGTCATTCAGGAGCACTCCGTGTTTCTCGCACAAGAAATTATTCGAAAAAAACGTGACGGACAGCCGCTAAGCGAAGAAGAGATTCGCTTTTTCATCAATGGGATCCGTGACAGTCAGGTATCGGAAGGGCAGATTGCTGCCTTGGCGATGACCATCTATTTCAACGACATGAACATGAAAGAGCGCGTGGCGTTGACCATGGCGATGCGCGACTCCGGCACCGTTCTGAATTGGAACAGCCTCAACCTCAACGGGCCGATTGTCGACAAACACTCCACCGGCGGCGTGGGCGATGTGACTTCGCTGATGCTGGGTCCGATGGTAGCGGCCTGTGGCGGCTATGTGCCAATGATCTCCGGACGCGGTTTGGGCCATACCGGCGGCACGCTGGATAAACTGGAAGCCATTCCGGGCTTTGACATTTTCCCGGATGACAACCGTTTCCGCAGCATTATCAAAGATGTGGGCGTAGCAATCATTGGCCAGACCAGCTCTTTGGCTCCGGCGGATAAACGCTTCTACGCCACACGTGATATCACGGCCACCGTCGACTCTATCCCGCTGATCACTGGCTCGATTCTCGCCAAAAAGCTGGCGGAAGGGCTGGACGCGCTGGTGATGGACGTAAAAGTCGGTTCCGGCGCCTTCATGCCGACCTACCAGCTGTCCGAAGACTTGGCGCAGGCGATCGTTGACGTAGCCAACGGCGCGGGTTGTAAAACCACCGCGCTGCTGACCGACATGAACCAGGTGCTGGCATCCAGCGCGGGTAATGCCGTGGAGGTGCGCGAAGCCGTGCGCTTCCTGACTGGCGAATACCGCAACCCACGCCTGCTAGAAGTCACTATGGCGCTGTGCGTCGAAATGCTGATTTCCGGCGGTTTAGCCAGTGACGACGCCGATGCACGCCGCCAGCTGCAAGCCGTGCTCGACAACGGCAAGGCGGCAGAGATCTTCGGCCGCATGGTCGCCGCGCAAAAAGGCCCGGCTGACTTCATCGAGCGCTACGACAGCTATCTGCCGAAGGCGACCCTCAGCAAGCCTGTGTATTCAGAAAAAGCCGGGATCGTCAGCGCCATGGATACCCGCGCGCTGGGCATGGCGGTGGTATCACTGGGTGGCGGCCGTCGTCGCGCCAGCGACCCAATCGACTACAGCGTTGGGCTGACCAACATGGCGCAATTGGGCCAGCAGGTGGACACCCAGCAGCCATTGGCGATGATCCACGCCAGCAATGAAGAAGCCTGGCAGAGCGCCGCTGAAGAAGTTCGCGCGGCGATAGTTCTCAGCGACAAGGCGCCGGAAACCACCCCGGTGGTGTATCGCAGAATTAAATAATCGGATATTTGGTGGTTGAAAATGCGTAGTGACGCCCCCAATTCAATATGATCTGTGTGTCGGCCTGAACCGATGCACGCAACGAATAATTGAGCATAGGAGTGCAAGATGAAACGTACGTTTATCATGGTACTGGACTCATTCGGTATTGGTGCCAGTAAAGATGCTGAAAAATTCGGTGATGCAGGTTCTGACACATTGGGCCATATTGCCGCTGCCTGTGCACGTGGCGATGCCAACGTTGGACGCCAAGGGCCACTGAATCTGCCTAACCTGACCCGTTTAGGTTTGGCGAAAGCTGCCGAAGCTTCTACCGGCAAGATCCCAGACGGTATGGACGGTAACGCTGAGATAACCGGCGCTTACGCCTACGCCAGCGAGCTTTCTTCCGGTAAAGACACCCCGTCTGGTCACTGGGAAATCGCCGGTGTGCCGGTCTTGTTCGACTGGGGTTACTTCAGCGACACCACCAACAGCTTCCCGCAGGAACTGCTGGATAAGCTGGTAGAGCGCGGCAACCTGCCGGGTTATCTGGGCAACTGCCACTCTTCCGGTACCGTGGTGCTGGACGACTTGGGCGAAGAGCACATGAAAACCGGCAAGCCGATTTTCTATACCTCTGCTGACTCCGTGTTCCAGATTGCCTGCCACGAAGAGACTTTCGGCTTAGATCGCCTGTACGAGCTGTGTGAAATCGCCCGTGAAGAGCTGACCGAAGGCGGCTACAACATTGGTCGTGTTATCGCGCGTCCGTTCATTGGTGACAAAAAAGGTCACTTCGAGCGCACTGGTAACCGCCATGACTTAGCCGTAGAGCCGCCAGCGCCAACCATTCTGAAAAAGTTGGTTGATGAGAAAAACGGCAACGTGGTGTCTGTGGGTAAAATCGCCGACATCTATGCTCAGGTGGGTATCACCAAAAAGGTGAAAGCCACTGGCTTGGACGCGCTGTTTGACGCGACCATTCAAGAGATGAAACTGGCTGGCGACAAAACTATCGTCTTCACCAACTTCGTAGATTTCGACTCCGCTTACGGCCACCGCCGTGACGTGCCGGGCTACGCGGCTGCGCTAGAGCTGTTCGACCGCCGTATGCCAGAGCTGCTGGAGCTGGTGAAAGAAGATGACATCATCATCTTCACCGCCGACCACGGTTGTGACCCAACCTGGCGTGGCACCGACCATACCCGCGAGCACATTCCAGTGTTAATCTACGGCCCGAAAGTGAAACCTGGCTCGTTAGGTTACCGCGACACCTTCGCGGATATCGGCCAGACCGTGGCGAAGTACTTCGATTTGTCGCCGATGGATTACGGTAAATCCATGCTGTAAACACAGCGCCTTTCGCGCCGTAGCGTTGTTGGCTTCGGGTCCGGCTACGGCGTGAAATCCACCCTGTTTTTTATCTATAAAATCTAAAAAGAATGAAAGGACGATAACAATGGCAACTCCACACATTAATGCCGAGATGGGCGACTTTGCTGACGTAGTGCTGATGCCGGGCGATCCGCTGCGCGCCAAGCACATTGCTGAGACTTTCCTGCAAGACGTGAAACAAGTGAACGACGTGCGTGGCATGTTGGGCTTCACCGGTACTTATAAAGGCCGCAAAATTTCTGTAATGGGCCACGGCATGGGCATTCCTTCTTGCTCAATCTATGCCAAAGAGCTGATCACCGAATTCGGCGTGAAGAAAATCATCCGTGTGGGTTCTTGCGGCGCAGTCCGTCCAGACATCAAGCTGCGCGACATCGTTATCGGCATGGGCGCATGTACGGATTCCAAAGTGAACCGTATGCGTTTCAAAGACCATGACTACGCGGCTATCGCTGACTTCGACATGGTGCGCAACGCTTCTGACGCGGCCAAAGCCAAAGGCATCACCGCGCGCGTGGGTAACATCTTCTCCGCTGACCTGTTCTACACGCCAGACCCGCAAATGTTCGACGTGATGGAAAAATACGGCATTCTGGGTGTTGAAATGGAAGCTGCCGGTATCTACGGCGTTGCAGCAGAGTTCGGCGCTAAAGCACTGACTATTTGTACTGTTTCTGACCACATCCGTACTCACGAGCAAACCACCGCTGAAGAACGCCAGACCACCTTCAACGACATGATCGAAATCGCGTTGGAATCCGTTCTGCTGGGCGATAAAGAGTAAGTTCTGTAGCCAGATTACAAACAACAAAACGGGGACCCTTAAAAGTCCCCGTTTCTATTCATATTTTTCAGCTTTTCTATTCACGAAAACACGGTTTTTTGTGCTTTATTTGATCGATAATCTTTCTCGTATTTTCAGTAATCGCCCTAAATTTCTATTTTTAATGGTTTTTTTCCTCGCTTGTTCTTCAGTGTTGATCTATAAATAATTATCTCTTTCTATTCATCTTTCTATTCAGGATGCTATTCATCGATGAGCGAGTTAGCTGATTTACTGCGTCAGGGCAGCCTGACGGCGAAAGAGATCATGGCCCAAATCGGGGTAAGTCAGGCAACCCTTTCCCGCAGGCTTGCCGAGCAGAATGATGTACGCAAGATTGGCCGCGGGAAGTCGACGCGCTACGCCTTGCTGCGATCCATTGGTGGAGAGAGCGAATTTGCATTCTACCGAATTGATACCCAGGGGCAGGCGGAGCAAGTAGGCCGCATTGTGTCGATATGGCCTGCGGAGAGCTGCGCGTTTGAAACTGTCGATGGCCAATGCGTGCTGTTCGACGGGCTGCCGTGGTTTATTACCGACATGCGCCCTCAGGGATTTTTGGGCCGCGCGTGGGGTCGAGATATCAGCGCGCTGCTGGCCCTACCTGAAGACATTAAGCTGTGGAATGAATCGCAAACCCTGCTGGCCCTCAGCCGACATGGCAATGAAACCGTGGGCAACCTCATTGTGGGGCAGGCCGCGTATCAGCAGTGGGCGTTAAAGCCGGATGAGGCGGCCGTGGCTTTCCAAGATAAGATCTCTGCTTTCGAGAAGCTGGCGCAAAAAAGCCTCGCGGGGCAAGAGGTGGGTTCTTCGGCCGGGGGAGAGCAGCCGAAGTTTAGCGTTTTTGTCGAGCACCAGCAGAAGCCCGCTTCCCACGTTTTAGTAAAATTTTCACCACAAGAAGCCAATGAAAACACCCGGCGCTGGGGTGATTTACTGCGTGCGGAGGCTCACGCGCTGGCCGTGCTGCAACAGGCAGGCATTGCAGCGGCGCAGGCAGAGGTGTACAGCGGAAGTCATGGTGAGGTGTTCTTAGAGGTCGAACGCTTTGATCGCCTTGGCGAGCGCGGGCGGCGCGGTTTGACCTCGCTGGAGGCCGTCGCCGCTGAATTCACGGGCAGCCACGGTAGCTGGGTCGCCATCGCGCAAAAATTGCAGCAGGAGAAACTGATTTCGCAGAGCACGCTGGTGCGCATTGGCGAGCTTTACGCCTTTGGCAAGCTGATCGCCAACGGTGACATGCATCAGGGGAACCTGTCGTTTATCGACCCGCCGTTATTGCCGAACAAGTTCGCCTTCGAGCTATCGCCGGTTTACGACATGCTGCCGATGAGCTTCGCGCCGGACAGAAGCGGCAACATGAAACGGCAGGCAATCAATATTGTTTTAGACCCGGCCGTGGCGAAAAGCCAGTGGCTGCGGGCCCAGCGCTGGGCGTTAGATTTTTGGCAGAAGGTGGAGCAGGATGCGCTTATCAGCCCTGAATTCCGCCTGATAGCCAGCCAGATGCTGGCTCAGGTTACGGAAATCACCGCCAATATTCGGCGGCTGGCCTAATCCCGCTTTTCCCGGCTGCGTTTCAGGCTGCGGTAGGCGGCCTGAGCGGCTTCTTTGGTTTGTTGCTCGGTGGCGGGTTTCGCGGGAGCGACCTCGGTGTCTGGCTCGGTCATGTTGAGCGTCGGCGGCGGGCCGAACTCGTCAGCTGCTTCTTCCTCTGGCTCATCATCCTCTTTCACCGGCGTGCTGGCAGTCAGTAGGAAAGGGGATTGCTGCCAGCGGCTGCGGCGACCCTGCAGCAGGGTGCGGGCGAGAATAATGCCGACGCCTAACGCGGCGAGCATCATCAGGCGCAGCAGGTTGGTGGTGTTATCCACCTGTTTGGATTCGGTTGCCAGCACGTGGGTGTCGAGGGTCAGGCGCAGAAAGCCGTTTGGGCCGTCTTTATCTTCGATCGGCTGAACGATTTGGTGGTTAAAGTAGCTTCCCGCGCGCTTGCCGTCGAGTGCCAGCCGGTCGCGAACCGGCACCTTTTCACCGGCATGGGCGATCAGCGTGCCGTCCATCTGATACACGCTGGCATCAAGAATGCGACTGTTGTCGGTAAGTTGATTCAAAATAGTGGAAATCTGGGCGATATCCGCGCCATCATTCTCGCTGTCCATCAGCGGAGCCAGAGTAAAAGCCACCTGTTTCGCCAGTGTCTGGGCAAGTTGTTCCACCTGCTGGGAACGGGCAAGCTGATGCCCCAAGCTAAAGTAAGAAGCTCCTTGCATCAGAATTACCAATAAAGCCAAGCAAATCAAAACGATAGCTGTGCGATGCAGGCGAAATTTCAGTTTGGCCTTTGCCATTCTGTTTCCTTAAGATTTTCGACGACTTTAATGTTGCCAGAAGCGCGGGCTATAGGGTAGCTTGTTGCCTCATTTATACCCTTCATCCTTCAAGCTGCTTCTGCGTTGGCTGCCTTCGCGAATCCCAGTCACATACTGATGTATGCTCCTGGGTTTCACTCAGTTGCCGCCTTGACGCAACGTGAATGATTTTGGGTAATATTTTACGCAATTCTTGTTTTTCTACGCCTAACTGCTCGACAGGAGTAATCATGCCAAACAGTCTGACCTATTGCGATCTTCCAGCGGAGATCCACCAATGGCCGGGACTTCCCCTTTCACTCAGCGGTGACGAAGTCATGCCGTTGGACTACCGTGCTGGACATACTGGCTGGCTGCTGTACGGCAGGAAACTGGACAAAACAAGCATTACGAACTTCCAGCGCCGTCTGGGCCGCGCTCTGGTGATTGTCAGTGCCTGGACGGTGGATGATTATCAGGTTATTCGTCTGGCCGGTGCCTTGACCGCGGACATCGAAGCTCTGGCGGAGTCCTTCGAGCTAGATGTCACTCAGCTTGGCAAAGTGCCGCACATGCGCACGCCGGGGCTGCTGGTGATGGACATGGATTCTACCGCGATTGAGATTGAATGCATCGACGAAATTGCCAAACTGGCGGGCGTCGGAGAGCAGGTGGCTGAAGTGACCGAGCGCGCGATGCGCGGCGAGCTGGATTTTTCGGCCAGCCTGCGTCAACGCGTCGCCACCCTACAAGATGCTGATGCCGGTATTCTGCAACAAGTGCGCGAAACACTACCGCTGATGCCGGGCCTGACCAAAATGGTGCAGCGCCTGCAAGAGCTGGGCTGGCACGTGGCTATCGCCTCCGGCGGCTTCACCTATTACGCCGAATACCTGCGCGACAAGCTGAACCTGATTGACGTGGCGGCCAACGAGCTGGAAATCCGCGACGGTAAGCTAACTGGGCGCGTGATTGGTCCCATCGTCGATGCACAATATAAAGCCGATACTTTGCTCAAGCTGGCAGAGAAGCTTGAGATCCCGAAAGAGCAAACCGTGGCCATCGGCGACGGCGCGAACGACCTGAAGATGATGGCCGTCGCGGGCATGGGCATTGCCTACCACGCTAAGCCGAAGGTCTACGAGCAGGCGGAGGTTTGTATCCGTCATGCCGACTTAATTGGCGTTCTCTGCATTTTAAGCGGAAGCTTAGCCTAAGTTTTAAATCCAATATTTCGAGGTAAGTTGTGGCAAAAGCAGCAAAACGAGCATTTGTGTGTAATGAATGCGGCGCAGATTATCCGCGCTGGCAGGGGCAATGCAGTGCCTGTCAGGCCTGGAACTCCATTACCGAAATCCGTTTGTCTGCATCGCCAACCGTGGCCCGCAACGAGCGTTTGAGTGGTTATGCCGGCGATGCGGGCGTTAGCCGCGTGCAGAAGCTGTCTGAAATCAGTCTCGACGAACTGCCGCGCTTCAGCACCGGATTCAAAGAGTTTGACCGCGTGCTGGGCGGCGGCGTGGTGCCGGGCAGTGCGATCCTGATTGGTGGTAATCCGGGGGCGGGTAAAAGTACGCTGCTGTTGCAGATCCTCTGTAACCTCGGCGAAAACATGAAAACCCTGTACGTCACCGGCGAGGAGTCACTCCAGCAGGTAGCAATGCGCGCCCATCGCCTCGGGCTGCCGACCGCCAACATGAACATGCTGTCTGAAACCAGCATTGAACAAATCTGCCTGATTGCCGATCAGGAGAAGCCGAAGCTGATGGTGATCGACTCCATTCAGGTGATGCACATGGCGGACATTCAGTCGTCGCCGGGCACGGTGGCGCAGGTACGCGAAACCGCTGCCTACCTGACCCGCTTCGCCAAGACGCGCGGCGTGGCGATTGTCATGGTCGGCCACGTGACAAAAGACGGTTCTCTGGCCGGGCCGAAGGTGCTTGAGCACTGTATCGACTGCTCGGTGCTGCTGGACGGCGATGCCGACTCCCGCTTCCGCACCCTGCGTAGCCATAAAAACCGTTTCGGCGCGGTCAACGAGCTTGGCGTGTTCGCCATGACCGAACAGGGTTTGCGCGAAGTGAGCAACCCGTCGGCCATCTTCCTGAGCCGCGGTGATGAGATTACGTCCGGCAGCTCGGTGATGGTGCTGTGGGAAGGGACTCGCCCGCTGCTGGTGGAGATTCAGGCGCTGGTGGACCACTCGATGATGGGCAACCCGCGTCGCGTGGCGGTAGGCCTTGAGCAGAACCGACTGGCGATTCTGCTGGCGGTGTTGCACCGTCACGGCGGCTTGCAGATGGCGGATCAGGACGTGTTCGTCAACGTGGTCGGCGGCGTAAAAGTCACGGAAACCAGTGCTGACCTCGCACTCCTGCTGTCGTTGGTTTCCAGCCTGCGTGACCGCCCGCTGCCGCAAGATTTAGTGGTGTTCGGGGAAGTGGGGCTGGCAGGAGAGATTCGCCCGGTGCCGAGTGGTCAGGAGCGAATCACCGAAGCCGCCAAGCACGGCTTCAAACGCGCCATCGTGCCTCATGCCAACGTGCCGAAAAAGGTGCCCGCCGGAATGCAGGTGTTTGGCGTGAAGAAGCTGGCAGATGCGCTGGCGATCCTCGACGATCTGTAACATTTTCTGAGTATTCCTCTACCCGCCAGTTGTGCTATTTTTGTTTAGTAAATTAAACGCAGGGTAGAGGACAAGGTATGTCACAGTTTGATTATCTGAAGACGGCAATTAAGAAACAGGGATGTACATTACAGCAGGTCGCGGACGCCAGTGGCATGACCAAGGGCTATCTAAGCCAACTGCTGAATGCCAAAATCAAAAGCCCGAGTGCGCAAAAGCTGGAAGCGCTGCACCGTTTCCTCGATCTTGAATTCCCCCGCCGGGAGAAAAACATCGGCGTGGTGTTTGGTAAATTTTATCCCCTGCATACCGGACACATCTATTTAATCCAGCGCGCCTGTAGCCAGGTCGATGAACTGCACATCATCATGGGCTATGACGAACCTCGCGACCTGAGCCTGTTTGAGAACAGCTCCATGTCTCAGCAACCCACGGTGAGCGACCGACTGCGCTGGCTGCTGCAAACCTTCAAGTATCAGAAAAATATCCATATTCACTCATTTAACGAAGAGGGGATGGAGCCTTATCCGCACGGCTGGGACGTGTGGAGCAAGGGGATCACCGACTTTATGAACAAGCAGGGGATCGTGCCGAACACCATCTATTCGAGCGAAGAGAACGATGCGCCGCGCTACCGCGAGCATCTGGGGATCGAAACCGTGCTTATCGATCCCAAACGCTCGTTTATGAATATCAGCGGATCGCAAATCCGCCGCGACCCATTCCGCTATTGGGACTATATCCCGACCGAAGTGAAGCCGTTCTTTGTGCGAACCGTGGCGGTGCTGGGCGGCGAGTCGAGCGGAAAGTCAACGCTGGTCAATAAGTTAGCCAATATTTTCAACACCACAAGTGCGTGGGAATATGGCCGCGATTATGTCTTCTCCCACCTCGGCGGTGACGAGATGGCGCTGCAATATTCCGACTATGACAAAATCGCGCTCGGGCAGGCCCAGTACATTGACTTCGCGGTGAAATACGCCAACAAGGTGGCTTTCATCGATACCGACTTCCTGACCACGCAGGCATTTTGCAAAAAGTACGAAGGTCGCGAGCATCCCTTTGTCCAAGCCTTGATGGACGAATACCGGTTTGATCTGGTGATCCTGCTGGAGAACAACACGCCCTGGGTGGCGGACGGGCTGCGCAGTTTGGGCAGCACCACTGACCGATCCTCCTTCCAGAACCTGTTAATCGAGATGTTGCAGCAGAACAACATCGACTATGTGCACGTGAAATCCTCGGACTACGACGAGCGTTTCCTCGAGTGCGTGGAGCTGGTGCAGATCATGCTGGCGGCCGATACCAGCCGGGTGAGCGCGCTGCCGAAAGAGTAAATAGTCATAATGAAAAAGCCCTCGATTCTCACAAATCGAGGGCTTTTTTATGCAAACACTCCGGCTTAGAAGGCGATAACCACTTTGCCTTGCATATGGCCGTCGAGCACTTTGGCGTGGGCGGCTTCAATGCTTTCCACCGTCAGGCCGTGCAGGGTGTCGCTCAGCGTGGTTTTCACTTTGCCCGCGTCCACTAACTCAGCCACCTCCTTGAGGATTTCTCCCTGCTGGGCGATGTCCGGCGTGTTGAACATGCTGCGGGTAAACATCAGCTCCCAGTGCAGCGCGGCGCTTTTCACTTTCAGGCTGCTCTGGTCCAGCGGATGCTCATTCTCAACGATGGTGCAGATGTGGCCCATTGGCGCGATCAGGTCGCTGATGGCGGCCCAGTGGCCGTCGGTGTCATTCAGGCAGAGGATGAAATCTACCTGTTTGATGTCATGCTTCGCCAACTCACCTTTCAAATCTTTGTAGTTCACGGTCAGGTCCGCGCCGCGATCCAGACACCACTGGGCCGATTCCGGGCGTGAGGCGGTGGCGATCACTTTCACTTTGCTGCGCAGCGCGGCAAAAGGAATAGCCAGCGAGCCAACGCCACCGGCACCGCCGATGATCAACAGGGTTTTCTCTTCACCGGCGTTTTGAATATGCAGGTGTTCGAACAGCGCCTCCCACGCGGTCAGCGCGGTCAGGGGCATGGCGGCGGCTTCTGCCCAGTTGAGGGAGCTTGGTTTACGGGCCACAATGCGCGAGTCAATCAGCTGCTCGGTGGCGTTGCTACCTGAACGAGTGATGTCACCGGCGTACCAGACTTCGTCGCCCGGCTTAAAGTTTTTCACCGCGCTGCCGACGGCTTTCACCACGCCGCTGGCATCCCAGCCCAGCACGCGCGGGGCATCCAGGCCATTTTTCTGTGCGCCTTTGTGCACCTTGGTATCGACCGGATTGACGGAGACGGCTTTTACTTCAACCAGCAGGTCAAACTCGCCGACTTCAGGCTGTGGCAGTTCTATCGCAATAAAGTGCGCTGGGTTTTTAGGGTTTACGGCAATGGCGTTGATAGACATCTTTGTTCCTCCGAATTGGGTATAGAGAGAGTGTAGTCGCCATGGGCTAAGCTGATAAGATGGACAATAACTAACAAAGTGTTCGTCTAAGGTGAACAATCATGTTCAAACAATTGCAGGATATGGCGCTGTTCGCCTTGGTTGCCGAGTGTGGCAGCTTTACCGCCGCCGCCGAGCGCGCGGGGTTGCCCAAGTCGAGCGTCAGCCAGCGCGTGAGCCAGTTGGAGAAGTCAGTGGGCATTCGCTTACTGAACCGCACCACGCGGCAGCTCAATCTGACCTTCGCCGGTGAGCGCTATTTGATCCACTGCCAAGAGATGATGCTGGCGAGCGAACGCGCCGAGCTGGCGATCCGCCGTCTGCGCGATAACCCCAGCGGCCGCCTGCGCATCACCAGCCCGGCGGGACTGGGCGCGACGCTGCTGGCGCGCATGAACGTCGAGTTTCAAAAGCGTTATCCAGACGTGTCGCTGGAAGTGTCGGTGTCGGATGCCATGGTGGACTTAGTGCAGGAAGGCTTCGATTTGGCGCTGCGCACCGGCAAGCCGCAGGACTCGTCGCTGATTGGCCGCGAGCTGGGCCACAGCCCGCGCTATCTCTTGGCCTCCCCGGCCTATCTCGCGGCACACCCACCGCTGACGCATCCGCAGCAATTGGCGTCGCACCACTGTATCGCGCACCGGGCGTGGGCGGAGTGGGTGCTGCATCGCGGCGAGACTTATCATCGCTGGCTGCTGCCGGGGGCGCACTCCACCGACAACCTGCTCTATGCTCGCGAATGCGCGGTGGAAGGGGCGGGGATCACGCTGCTACCGGCGTTTTTATGTCATGACGAGGTGGCGAAAGGGCTGCTGGTGCGGGTGTTGCCCGAGTGGGAAGCCGAGGGCAATGACCTCTATCTGGTCTACCCGAGCCGCAAGTTGAACTCACCGGCGCTGGCCTGTTTTATCGATTTTATGCTGGAAGAGTATGGTTTTGCGAAAAGCTACAGCGAGGCGTTGGCGGTTAAAGCGGAGCAATAAAAAAGGCCCGTTTCCGGGCCTTTCATCAAGCAAAGGATCGGGACTTATTTGATCATCTTCTTGTATTTAATACGCTTAGGTTCCAGTGCGTCAGCGCCCAGCGTGCGTTTTTTGTACTCTTCGTATTCGGTGAAGTTACCTTCGAAGAATTCAACTTTACCTTCATCCTGGTAATCAAGGATGTGAGTCGCGATACGGTCGAGGAACCAGCGGTCATGGGAAATGACCATGGCGCAGCCCGGGAACTCCAACAAGGCGTTTTCCAGTGCGCGCAGGGTTTCGATGTCGAGGTCGTTGGTTGGCTCATCGAGCAGCAGCATGTTGCCGCCCACTTGCAGCAGTTTCGCCAAGTGCAGACGACCGCGCTCACCACCGGACAGCTCGCCGACGCGTTTGCCCTGATCAACACCTTTGAAGTTGAAGCGGCCAACGTAGGCGCGGCTTGGCATTTCGGTGGTGCCGATGCGCATGATGTCTTGACCACCAGACACTTCTTCCCACACGGTTTTGCTGTTGTCCATTGCGTCACGGAACTGATCGACAGAGGCCAGTTTCACTGTGTCGCCTAGTTCAATGGTGCCGCCGTTTGGCTGCTCTTGACCAGACATCATGCGGAACAGGGTAGATTTACCCGCGCCGTTTGGACCGATAATACCGACGATCGCGCCTTTCGGTACGGAGAAGGAGAGGTCGTCAATCAGAACGCGGTCGCCGTAGGATTTGCTCAGATTCTTCACTTCGACCACTTTGTCGCCTAAGCGTGGACCAGGTGGAATGAACAATTCGTTGGTTTCGTTACGTTTCTGGTATTCCGTGCTGTTCAGCTCTTCGAAACGTGCCAGACGGGCTTTGCCCTTAGACTGACGGCCTTTCGCGCCCTGACGCACCCACTCCAGCTCTTTCTCAATAGACTTACGACGCGCCGCTTCAGAAGACGCTTCCTGCGCCAGACGTTCATCTTTCTGCTCCAGCCAGGTGGAGTAGTTGCCTTCCCATGGAATACCTTCACCACGGTCAAGCTCCAGAATCCAACCCGCAACGTTGTCGAGGAAGTAACGGTCGTGGGTGATCGCCACCACGGTGCCCTCGAAGTCGTGCAGGAAGCGTTCCAGCCAGGCCACGGACTCGGCGTCCAAGTGGTTGGTCGGTTCGTCGAGCAGCAGCATTTCTGGCTTTTCAAGCAGCAGGCGGCACAGCGCCACGCGGCGGCGCTCACCACCGGATAGGGTGGCCACTTTGGCGTCCCAGTCTGGCAGACGCAGGGCATCAGCAGCGCGCTCCAGCTGGGTGTTCAGGTTGTGACCGTCGTGCGCCTGAATGATCTCTTCCAGCCTGCCTTGCTCAGCAGCCAGTTTGTCGAAATCTGCATCCGGGTCTGCGTAGAGAGCATAGACTTCATCAAGGCGTTTTAACGCGCCGACGACTTCTGAAACCGCTTCTTCCACCGACTCGCGGACGGTGTGCTCCATGTTGAGCTGAGGCTCCTGAGGCAGGTAGCCGATTTTCAGATCTGGCTGCGGGCGAGCTTCGCCTTCGATGTCGGTATCAATACCGGCCATGATGCGCAGTAAGGTGGATTTACCAGAACCGTTAAGACCCAGTACGCCGATTTTAGCGCCAGGGAAGAAACTCAGGGAGATGTTTTTAAGAATGTGACGCTTCGGCGGAACCACTTTGCCGAGGCGATGCATTGAGTATACGTATTGAGCCACGTTGTTTTGAGCCTCTTTCTATGCGAGCCGCGCGCTGTCTGCAACAAGCAGGCGCTGCGGCGGATTAAAGTCAGCCCCGCCGTAAACGGCATGACTGATAAGTGTTCCGACTGCGAAGTTTAGCCTGTTTCGCTACGCTTCCCAACCATCGAACCTCACAGGACGCCAATAATCTCCTTTAAAGATGAAAAATGATCGCGCGGGAGAGAAATCGGCTTGCTGTCGTCTGGTATCTGCGCGCGGCTTGCACCACACTGTGTAAAGTTTGTGATGCTGTGAACGCATGACTTCAATTTTAAAAATGAATCGATTAGCGTAGTTGGTGTCTACGCATTGCGGCCTTGATTCGTCATTGATGAGCGACGAAGGCTGTACCCTGTTTGGCAGTCAGCAATACAACCAGCGAGGATAAAGGCAAGTATGGTCAAGGTGGACAAAGGGTATCTTTTGGCAGCAGGCATGTTGTTGGTGGCCGTTTCTGGAGTCGCAAAAGCGGACTCATTGGACGCTCAGCGCCAGCGTTATATGCAAATCAAGCAGGCGTGGGACAATAACCAGATGGACGTGGTTAATCAGCTGATGCCAACCCTGAAGGATTATCCACTTTATCCTTATTTGGAATACCGTCAGTTGACGCAGGACTTAAGTCTGGCGACGCCGCAGCAGATCAGCAGCTTCGTGCAATCTCATCCTACTTTGCCTCCGGCGCGTTCTCTGCCTTCACGCTTCGTTAATGAGTTGGCCAATCGTCAAGACTGGACGGGCTTGCTGACCTTCAGCCCGCAGCCGCCAAAGCCGGTGGCCGCGCGCTGTAACTACTATTACGCCAAATGGTCGACGGGCGATCAGCAAACCGCGCTGAACGCGGCGAAAGACATCTGGCTAACCGGCACCTCGCTGCCGAACGCCTGCGACAAGCTGTTTAGCCTGTGGCAGCAGGGTGGCAATCAGACGGCGCTAGTGACCCTTCAACGCATTGGTTTGGCGATGAAGCAGGGCAACAGCAATCTGGTGAATTTCCTCGCCAAGCAGCTGCCTGACGACTACCAGACTATGCGCGACGCCTTGCTGAAACTGCAAAGCGACCCGAACAGCATTGAAAGCTTTGCCCGCAGCGTCGGGCCGACCGATTTCACCCGTAATGCCGTGGCGATCGCTTTTAGCCGCATTGCCCGTGAAGATGTGGAAAACGCCCGCTCGATGCTGCCGATTTTGGCTCGCTTGCAGAAGATGAGCGACAGTGACCGCCTTGAGCTTGAAGAGGCCGTGGCGTGGCAGCTGATGGGCAGCACCGCGACGCCAGAGCAGGCCAAATGGCGCGATAGCGTGATTCTGCGCAGCCATTCGACCTCGCTGGTGGAGCGCCGAATTCGCATGGCGCTGGCCGCCGGGGATCGACAAGGGCTGAGTCAGTGGATGGATCGCCTGCCTGCGGATGCTCAGCAGGAAGATGAATGGCGCTACTGGGAAGCCTCGGTGCTGATTGACCAAGGTAAACGCCAGCAGGGCGAGGCGATGTTGCGCACGCTGATGCAGGGGCGTGGCTTCTATCCAATGGCCGCCGCGCAAAAGCTGGGCGTGCCTTATCCAATACAGGTGTCTGTCGCCGCCAAACCGGACGCCAGCTTTGCTTCACTGCCTGAAATCGCCCGCGTGCGTGAGCTGATGTACTGGCACATGGACAACCTGGCGCGCACCGAATGGACCTATCTGGTGCTTAGCCGCAGCAAAGAGCAGCAGTCGGCGCTGGCGCGTTACGCCTTCGAGCGCAACTGGGCCGATCTCAGTGTGCAGGCGACCATTGCCGGCAAGCTGTGGGATTATCTCGAGGAGCGTTTCCCGCTGGCGTGGGCACCTGAATTTAAACAAGCGACGGATGATAAAGGCATTACCCAGAGCTACGCGATGGCGATTGCGCGTCAGGAAAGCGCGTGGAACCCGGAGGCTCGCTCACCGGTGGGCGCCTCTGGCCTGATGCAGGTCATGCCTGCCACGGCGCAGCACACGGTGCAGATGTTTAATCTGCCGGGATACAGCAGCCCAAGCCAGCTGTTCGATCCACAGACCAATATTCTGATTGGCACCAACTATCTGGAATATGTCTATCAGCAGTTCGGGCGCAACCGTATTTTGTCCAGCGCCGCCTATAATGCCGGTCCATCGCGCGTGAACACCTGGTTGGGTAACAGCGCGGGCCAAATCGACGCCGTAGCCTTTATCGAAAGTATCCCTTTCTCCGAAACTCGGCGATATGTTAAAAATGTGTTGGCATATGACGCATTTTATCGCTACTTTTTGCATCAGCCGGCGAAAGTTTTGACCGATGCCGAGTGGCAGAGGCGTTACTGATTTTTAACAGCTATGTTATGCTGCCGTACTAGTTTAATAGTATGGCAGCCATGACATGACCCAAACTCCGGTAATCGATCCCGCTCTTTCCCAACAAGGCAATGAGGACTGGCAGTGCTTTATGGCGCTGTTACAGCAATCTTTCGCTGAAAATCTCCACCACGAACTGCTGCAATTGCTGCTGACGCCCGATGAACGGGCTGCCTTAGGCACGCGTGTCAGAATTGTTCAAGAGTTGATGCGTGGCGAGCTGAGCCAGCGAGAGTTGAAGAATCAATTGGGGGCAGGGATTGCAACGATCACGCGAGGGTCTAACGGGTTGAAAAACGCACCGGCCACGCTGAAAGCCTGGCTCGGCACGCAATTATTAGGCCCGGACGAAGTCAGTAAAGACGTCTGACGCAGGCGTCAGTGCGTTTGCACTCTGACTTGATACACCGCGTTATGGAAGGGCGCTAACGCCAACACTAAAGCTTGATGATAGACGCTGGTGCGGGTCAGTTTGCCGGCGGTAAAAATGCCAATCGCCCCGCCTTTGCGTTTAACTTCGGCAATTCCCGTCAATTTTTCCATTTCATCGCCCAATTCACTGCCTTGGTTGATCTCTTGTAATATAATTTCAGGCAGCATCAGGCTGGCTGAGCGGGATTCACCGCGTTGATGCATGTTTTCGATGACCATCCAGGCGAAGGTCATGTTGTCTTCAATACCGGCTTCTATGCCAACCCAAAAATCTGCCTCTGGGCGCACCTGTCGTGCGCTAATGACGCGGTGTCTGGCACCAGTGCGGGTTTCGCTGCTGCCGATGGGTTGATTGGACACGCCGCTGTCGACATCTACGCCTTCGATACGGAACGAGTCAGTACCAAAAATGTCCTCAAATGCCAGAGCAATAGCTTTAATTTTTGCCGGGTTAGTGGTTGCAGCGACAACGTGGTACATAGAGTTTGAGCATCCTTTAGCAAATTTCACGCAGTATAACGGAAAACACTCATGTTACAGGTATATCTCGTCCGTCATGGCGAAACCGAATGGAATGCAGCACGCAAGATTCAGGGACAGTCAGACAGTCCGTTGACCCAAAAGGGCATTTTTCAGGCACAGCAGGTAGCCGAGCGCGTGCGCCGCGAAGGCATCACGCACGTCATCACCAGCGATCTGGGGCGTACTCGCGCCACGGCGCAAATCATCGCTGACGCCTGTGGTTGCGCCGTCACCGTGGAGCCGCGCCTGCGCGAGCTGCACATGGGCGTGCTGGAAACCCGTAATTTGGATGGCCTGAGTGCGGACGAAGAAACCTGGCGTAAGCAGATGGTCGACGGCACGCCGGATGGCCGCATTCCACAGGGCGAGAGCATGATTGAGTTGGCCGAGCGTATGCGCTCTGCACTCGACAGCTGCCTTGATTTACCGGCGGGCAGTAAACCGCTGCTGGTGAGCCACGGCATTGCGCTGGGTTGCCTTATTAGCACGATTTTAGGGCTTGAGCCTTATGCCGAGCGCCGCCTGCGCCTGCGCAACTGTTCCATTTCGCGTGTGGATCATCAGGAAAGTGCGTGGCTGGCGTCTGGCTGGATTGTGGAGACGGCGGGCGATATTTCGCATCTGGATCAGCCCGCATTAGATGAGCTGCAGCGCTAAACGCGGCAGCTTTACAGCAGAATTAACGGCGAATAGGGATAAGATAATCGCATTCTATTTCGGTCGGCGGCGTGGCGCTCGGCACTTTATGTTTGGTATAGAATCGCTCAATGTCTTGTCCCTTTCTGCGCGTCATTTTCAGCGACGGCAGACAGGTTCCGTACAGCGTCAGGATGAATTCCTGCAGCAGTTCCGGTGAACCTTTGTAGTGGAACATCGCGTATTCACCTTCCTGCACGACAATCGGTTGACCTTCCACATTCTCTGGCAGATGCTTCGGTTCGATGGCCGTGGTGTACAACACTTCCTGCTCGTCATCTTTCTCCTGACTCGGGCGAGAGTGGTGCAAACCGTAGAGTACTGGCGGCAAGGTTTTAGCTTCACCAATGTACTGACGCCAGAAATGCAGGCGCATTTCATTACGGTAAGTGGTGATCTGTTCCAGCGTACAGGAGTAGCTCTGCGTAATGCCGATCAGATTTTGCTCCGGCAGCGAGACGAACTCTGGCTGTGGCAAAATGAAGGCGCCAAGGCGAATCGGCGGGCAGATCCCGAAGGAGTGCCAATCTTCTGAACGACGGTATAGCGCGGGCGTCTGTGCGAACTGTTTTTTGAATGCGCGAGTAAACGTCTGCTGAGAATCAAAACGGTATTGCAGGGCAATATCCAAAATTGGTCGGCTGGTCAATCGCAGAGCGACGGCAGCTTTTGACAGGCGACGAGCACGAATGTAAGCACCAATTGCGTTACTCGTGACATCCTTAAACATACGTTGCAGGTGCCATTTCGAATATCCGGCTTTGGCTGCGACGTTGTCGAGTGATAACGGCTGGTCTAAATGGGTTTCTAACCAGCTGAGAAGATCACGAATGATTCCTGCTTGATCCATAGATCGTCCTCGTTGAACTAAGATAAATGCACAGAATGTTGACGCCGCATAATAGCAACTTTTTCTGCTTAAGACTTCTTAAGATTTTTTTAGCTAAACGTGCTTTTTTCTCAGCTAACCGAATATTCCTACTACAAATTGTGAGCAAGGGCTTTGTTTAATATCGTCTTTGCTTGATCTCACCATTAGCAGCGTGCTGCGGAGTAACCTAATGAAAAAGTGTTGTATTTTTGTTTTTGGACTGTTCTTGATTTGTTCCAATTCGGCGTATGCGGAGCAGGTGGGCTCGGTAGATACCGTGTTCAAATTCCTAGGTCCAGACCACAAAATTGTGGTTGAAGCCTTTGATGATCCTGATATTAAAAATGTAACCTGTTATATCAGTCGGGCCAAAACGGGCGGGATAAAAGGCGGCTTAGGGCTGGCCGAAGACACCTCTGACGCGGCAATCTCTTGCCAGCAGGTTGGGCCAATCGAACTCAGCGATAAGATTAAGCAGGGTAAAGATAAGGGGACGGTGGTGTTCCAGAAACGCACCTCGCTGATATTCAAAAAGCTGCAGGTGGTACGTTTTTATGATGCTACCCGCAATGCGCTTATTTACCTGAGTTATTCCGACAAAGTGGTCGACGGTTCGCCAAAAAATGCCCTTAGCGCGGTGCCAATCATCCCTTGGGGTGCTCGCTAACAGCCTCGGGTTGATACCAAAAGAAAAGGCCAGCATATGCTGGCCTTTTTCATTGACGATGACTGACAACAGGGTTGGCAACCTGCCGCTTAGTCTTCTAAATCACCACAGAAACGATAGCCTTCACCATGAATGGTGGCGATGATTTCTGGGGTATCCGGCGTGGCTTCGAAGTGTTTACGAATGCGACGGATAGTGACGTCAACGGTACGGTCATGAGGCTTAAGCTCACGGCCCGTCATTTTCTTCAGCAAGTCGCCACGGGTTTGAATTTTGCCCGGATTCTCACAGAAATGCAGCATCGCGCGGAATTCACTGCGCGGCAGCTTGTATTGCTCGCCAGCCGGGCTCACCAGCGAACGGCTGTTGATGTCCAGTTCCCAACCGTTGAATTTGTAGCTTTCTACCAGACGGCGTTCTTCACCGGTGGTGCTCAGATTCATGGTACGGGAGAGCAGATTGCGTGCACGGATAGTCAGTTCACGCGGGTTAAAAGGTTTGGTGATGTAATCATCAGCACCGATTTCCAGACCGAGGATCTTGTCGACTTCATTGTCGCGGCCGGTCAGGAACATCAGGGCAACGCTGGCTTGTTCGCGCAGTTCACGGGCCAGCAGCAAGCCATTTTTACCTGGCAGGTTGATGTCCATGATGACCAGATTGATGTCATGTTCTGACAAGATGTTGTGCATTTCTGCACCATCATTGGCTTCATGCACCATGTAGCCTTCTGCTTCAAAAATACTTTTTAGCGTATTACGGGTCACTAACTCGTCTTCGACGATCAGGATATGAGGAGTCTGCATGTTTGCTACCTAAGATTGCCAACAAATTGAAAATAGGAGTACAGAAGTCCTTGTTATTCCGATGAATTTTGACAGCGAATGCGCTATCTCACTCGTTACATGACTAAAGTACGTAAATGCGTTTCTGATGCGCTTTACATCAACACCAATGTCGTCGCCAGCTCTGTCGCGAAGCCCACTTTGTGACTTCCTATTGGGTGCTGGAATGGCGCTTATCCTAACCCTATTAACAGCAATATAACAGCGAGTGCCGACATTACCACCCAACAAAACTACGCTTTGTTGACATATATCAAATTCAATTGTAGCACGGTAACACTTTAGTGAAAAACACTTATAGGAATGCACGGTTAAGTCACATTTTGCGCAAAATTGGTCACGATTCAGCAGGTTATAATTTCCGCCCACTATATTGAGAGAATTGATTCTAATCATTCAATATATCAATATGATTAGTAAGGCTTATTTAATTTTATAAGTCATGTAGTAGTGGTTCATTTCTATTTTCTGGCTAATGGCAGATTTTACGGCATTTAGTTATTAGCCCATATTTGACTGTTAAGTTTATGTGAAAAGTTGAGCATTTTGAGAAGTCACTTTTACTCAATTAAAAGCTCACTTAAGATCGACCGCAGATATTCCAATACGAACATTCAGAGGACTGATGCAACTTCATATTATTTTGGTTTCCCCGGCGCGGCCTGAAAATGTCGGCGCAGCGGCACGAGCAATGAAAACCATGGGGTTCGCGTCATTGCGTATTGTCGACAGTCAGGCTCATCTGCAACCCGAGGCGGGGTGGGTGGCGCACGCGTCCAATGAGATTCTGCATAATGCGCAACATTTCGAGACGCTAGAGGCGGCGCTGGCCGATATCGATTTCACCGTGGCGACCACCGCGCGCAGCCGCGCCCGTTTCCACTACTACAGCACGCCTGTGGAGCTGCTCGGCCAGTTAGAGGAGAAGCGTGGGTGGATAAACAACGCCGCGCTGGTTTTTGGGCGGGAAGATTGCGGGTTGACCAATGAAGAGCTGGATCTGGCCGATATTCTCACCGGCGTGCCGATGGTGGCGGATTACCCTTCGCTGAATCTTGGCCAGGCCGTAATGGTGTTCTGCTATCAGCTGTCAGCGCTAAACCAAATTTCGGCACCCGTGGCGATTCAACCCGATGCCGGACAGTTGGGTGCGTTGCGCTCAAGAATTAACCGTTTATTGGACGCGGTAGAAGCCAGCGACGACCAAAAATTGTCGGATTGGGTGCAGCAGCGCGTAGGACTTTTACAACAAAGAGATGCTGCAATGTTGCACACTTTGCTGCATGACATCGAAAAAAAGCTGACGAAGTGATCTGAGGCGCAGCGTGGTTTGTATGGGGAAATGCTCGGGCCTGTGCCTCACGACCTCTCTTTTTCACTGATTTAGGCCGTTTTGGCAGAGAATAATCTGTTTGTATTTCATTGTGACGCTTGGCGCAAAATCAGAAAAAAATTGACTTGTTGTGCCTGATGCTTTAGCTAATAGGGGCAGACAGAGTAAAAAACACAACATATAAACAGACAGACAGAAAATAAAAATGCGAATGATCAGCCTGAACACAACAATTATTACCACCACCGAAACCACTGGTTACGGGGCGGGCTGACGCGTACAGGAAAAACAGAAAAAAGCCCGCACCTAAACAGTGCGGGCTTTTTTTTTAGCGACTTTTTTAACGAATCGTCATCTACGAATGAGCTTCAGGAGAGTACCAGAAATGCGAGTGTTGAAATTTGGCGGGACTTCAGTAGCAAACGCGGAACGCTTCTTACGCGTCGCGGACATCATGGAAAGCAATGCACGTCAGGGACAGGTTGCCACGGTACTTTCTGCGCCGGCCAAAATTACCAACCACCTCGTCGCGATGATTGAGCGAACGGTTGCTGGGCAAGAGATCCAGCCAATCATGAGCGATGCAGAACGCATTTTCTCCGAATTAATCACCGGCCTTGCTGAGAAAGTACCGGGCTTCGATCTGCCGAAAGTGAAAACTTTCATCGAGCAAGAGTTCGGCCAGCTTAAGCAATTACTGCATGGAATCAGTCTGTTAGGACAGTGTCCTGATAGCGTCAACGCGTCCATCATCTGCCGCGGTGAAAAGCTCTCTATCGCCATCATGGAAGCCGTATTCGTCGCCAAAGGCTATGGCGTCACTGTGATCAACCCAGTGGAAAAATTGCTGGCTCAGGGTAGCTATCTGGAATCCACCGTTGATATCAACGAATCGACTCTGCGCATCGCTGCCAGCGGTATTCCTGCTGATAATATCGTGCTGATGGCGGGCTTCACTGCCGGTAATGACAGAGGCGAGCTGGTGGTGCTGGGCCGTAATGGCTCCGACTACTCGGCGGCGGTATTGGCGGCCTGTCTGCGCGCCGACTGTTGTGAAATCTGGACTGATGTCGATGGCGTCTACACCTGCGACCCGCGCACCGTGCCCGATGCTCGCTTGTTAAAATCGATGTCCTATCAAGAGGCTATGGAGCTTTCTTACTTCGGCGCCAAAGTCCTTCACCCTCGCACCATCCTGCCCATCGCCCAATTCCAAATCCCATGCCTGATTAAAAACACCACCAACCCGCAGGCGCCGGGCACCCTGATTGGCAGCGAAAGCCTTGATGACAACACGCCGGTCAAAGGCATCACCAACCTGAATAACATGGCGATGATCAATGTCTCCGGGCCGGGCATGAAAGGCATGGTCGGCATGGCGGCGCGAGTGTTCGCGGTGATGTCACGCTCGGGCATTTCGGTGGTGCTGATCACCCAGTCCTCCTCGGAATACAGCATCAGCTTCTGCGTGCCTCAGGGAGAACTGGAGCGCGCGCGTCGCGCACTGGAAGACGAATTCTATCTGGAGCTGAAAGATGGCCTGCTCGAGCCGCTAGACGTGATGGAGAAGCTGGCGGTTATCTCCGTCGTCGGCGACGGCATGCGCACGCTCCGCGGCATCTCGGCCAAGTTCTTCTCCGCGCTGGCCCGCGCCAACATCAATATCGTGGCTATCGCCCAAGGCTCCTCCGAGCGCTCAATCTCAGTCGTGGTGAACAATGACGACGCCACCACTGGCGTTCGCGTCAGCCATCAGATGCTGTTCAACACCGATCAGGTTATCGAAGTATTCCTGATTGGCGTTGGCGGCGTCGGTGGGGCGCTTATCGAGCAGGTTCGCCGCCAGCAGGCGTGGCTTAAGGCCAAGCATATTGACCTGCGGGTGTGCGGCATCGCCAACTCTCGCGCTATGCTGACCAACATTCACGGCATCTCTTTGGACAACTGGAGTGACGAGCTGGGCGCGGCGAAAGAGCCGTTCAACCTTGGCCGCCTGATTCGTTTAGTTAAAGAGTATCACTTGCTTAACCCGGTGATTGTTGACTGTACCTCCAGCCAAGAAGTGGCTGATCAATATGCGGATTTCCTGGCTGACGGCTTCCACGTCGTGACGCCAAACAAGAAAGCCAATACCTCATCGATGAACTATTACTATCAGTTGCGTAAAGCTGCTGAGCATTCACGCCGCAAATTCCTTTACGACACTAACGTCGGCGCGGGCCTGCCGGTGATTGAAAATCTGCAAAACCTGCTCAACGCGGGTGACGAGCTGGTGCGCTTCTCCGGCATTCTTTCTGGCTCGCTGTCCTACATTTTCGGCAAGCTGGATGAGGGGATGTCGCTGTCCGAGGCCACGCTGCAGGCGCGTGATATGGGCTATACCGAGCCAGACCCGCGTGATGACCTGTCGGGAATGGACGTAGCTCGCAAGCTGTTGATTCTGGCCCGTGAAGCCGGTTACAAACTGGAACTCTCTGATATTGAAGTTGAATCCGTTCTGCCGTTATCCTTCGACTCTGAAGGCAGCGTGACCGACTTTGTGAGCCGTCTGCCGACGGTGGACGCTGATTTCGCCCAGCGCGTGGCCGATGCCACGGCACAGGATAAGGTTTTGCGCTACGTTGGTGCTATCGAGGAGGGGCGCTGCACGGTGAAGATCGAGGCCGTCGATGGTAACGATCCTCTGTATAAAGTAAAAAATGGCGAGAATGCTCTGGCGTTCTACAGCCGTTATTATCAGCCTCTGCCACTAGTTTTACGCGGTTATGGCGCGGGCAATGACGTTACTGCCGCCGGCGTTTTTGCCGATCTTTTGCGAACGCTGTCATGGAAGTTAGGAGTTTAATATGGTTAAGGTGTATGCCCCTGCCTCAATTGGCAATGTCAGCGTAGGTTTTGACGTGCTGGGCGCCGCTGTTTCTCCGGTTGACGGCACGCTGCTCGGCGACTGCGTGAGCGTAGAGGCAGCGACAGAGTTCAGTTTGAAAAGCGAAGGTCGCTTCGTCTCCAAGTTACCGGATCGCATGGAAGACAATATTGTCTTCCAGTGCTGGCAGCGTTTCTGTCAGGAAATCGGCAAAGAGATCCCGGTCGCCATGACGCTGGAAAAGAACATGCCGATTGGCTCTGGCTTAGGTTCTAGCGCCTGCTCGGTGGTTGCCGGGCTGGTGGCGATGAACGAGTTCTGCGGCAAGCCGCTGGATGAAAATACCATGCTTTCCCTGATGGGCGAGCTGGAAGGGCGCATCTCCGGCAGCGTGCACTTCGACAACGTCGCGCCATGCTATCTCGGCGGCATCCAGCTGATGCTGGAAGAGCTGGGTGTGATCAGCCAAAACGTGCCGAGCTTTGATGATTGGCTGTGGGTGATGGCGTATCCGGGCATCAAAGTGTCGACCGCCGAAGCGCGCGCGATTCTACCGGCCCAGTACCGCCGTCAGGACTGCATCAGCCACGGTCGCTATCTTGCTGGCTTCATTCACGCCTGCCATACGCAACAACCGGCACTGGCTGCTAAATTAATGAAAGACGTAATTGCCGAGCCTTATCGCACGCGCCTGCTTCCAGGTTTTGCCGAGGCGCGCACCGCCGCTGAAGAAATTGGCGCTCTGGCTTGTGGTATTTCAGGCTCCGGCCCGACGCTGTTTGCCGTGTGCAACGACAGCGCAACCGCCAAACGTATGGCGGACTGGTTGCAGAATCACTATCTGCAAAATGATGAAGGCTTTGTTCATATTTGTCGTCTGGATACCGCAGGCGCGAGACTATTGGGATAAATGATGAAACTGTACAACCTGAAGGACCACAATGAGCAGGTCAGCTTTGCTCAGGCCGTTAAGCAAGGTTTAGGAAAGCAGCAGGGCCTGTTCTTTCCTCTCGAGTTGCCTGAGTTTGCGCTGAGTGACATCGACGGCCTGCTGGATCAAGACTTTGTTACCCGCAGCAGCCGCATTCTGTCTGCGTTCATTGGTGATGAAATTCCAGAAGACCAGCTCTACCAGCGCGTAAAAAGTGCTTTTGCTTTCCCAGCGCCGGTTGCCAAAGTGTCCGACGATATTGCCTGTCTGGAGCTGTTCCACGGCCCAACTCTGGCCTTCAAAGACTTCGGCGGCCGCTTTATGGCGCAGGTGCTGACACAGGTTTCTGGCGACCAGCCGGTGACCATTCTGACTGCGACTTCGGGTGACACCGGCGCGGCCGTTGCTCACGCCTTCCACGGCAGGAAAAACGTTCGCGTAGTGATCCTCTATCCGAAAGGCAAAATCAGCCCGTTGCAGGAAAAGCTGTTCTGTACGCTGGGCGACAACATTCACACCGTGGCGATCGACGGCGACTTTGACCAGTGTCAGGCACTGGTGAAGCAAGCATTTGATGATGAAGAGCTGAAGCATGAGCTGAAACTGAACTCAGCAAACTCGATTAACATCAGTCGCTTGCTGGCGCAAATCTGCTACTACTTTGAGGCCGTGGCGCAACTACCACAGGAAGCGCGCAACCAGCTGGTTATCTCCGTGCCGAGCGGCAACTTTGGTGATCTGACGGCTGGTCTGCTGGCGAAATCACTGGGGCTGCCGGTCAAACGCTTTATCGCAGCAACCAACGCCAATGACACCGTGCCGCGCTTTCTCGCCAATGGCGAATGGGCGCCGAAAACTACGGTGGCGACATTATCCAACGCGATGGACGTCAGCCAGCCAAACAACTGGCCGCGCGTGGAAGAGCTGTACCGCCGCAAAATTTGGAAGCTGAAAGACCTGGGCTTCGGCGCGGTGAGCGATGACACCACTGAAGACGCGATGCGCGAGCTGGCGGACATTGGCTACATCTCTGAACCTCACGCCGCTATTGCCTACCGCGTGCTGCGCGACCAACTTCAACCGGGCGAATTCGGCCTGTTCATCGGCACCGCGCATCCGGCCAAGTTCAAGGAGAGCGTGGAGGCGATTCTGGGTCAGGACATTGATTTGCCGAAAGAGCTGGCGGAGCGCGCGGATCTTCCGCTGCTGTCGCACGACTTGCCGGCTGATTTCAGCGAAATGCGTCGTTTCCTGATGGCGCTGCCAAAGTAACGATCTGCTGACTTTCAGAGACTAAAAAGCCCTCTTGCGAGGGCTTTTTTTATGGTTTGAAGCGCGGCTTACTGCTCTGGACGGATGAACACCAGCTCATTACCTTCTGAGCGGGCTGGGTCATACTCATAGCCTTCCAGATTGAAATCTCGCAGCTGGCTGACCTTGCTCAGACGCTCTTTGATGATGAAACGACTCATCAGGCCACGGGCCTTTTTAGCGTAGAAGCTGATGACCTTGTAATTCCCCTTTTTCTGGTCGAGGAACACCGGCTTGATGATTTCACCATCAAGCTTGGCCGGTTTCACGGCTTTGAAATACTCATCAGATGCCAGGTTAATCAAGACCTTATCGCCTTGTTCAGCCAGTAATTTATTGAGCTTCTCCGTCAATAAATCGCCCCAGAAAGTATACAGATTCGACCCCTGCGGGTTTTCCAGGCGGATCCCCATTTCAAGGCGATACGGCATCATCAAATCCAGCGGGCGCAGCAGGCCGTACAGACCAGAGAGCATGCGCAGATGGTCTTGGGCGAACTCGAAATCTTTCTCGCTGAAATCTTCCGCCTGCAAGCCGGTATACACATCACCTTTAAACGCCAAGATTGCCTGACGCGCGTTGTCCGGGCTGAAATCCGGCTGCCAATCGTTAAAGCGTTCGGCATTGAGCAGCGCCAGCTTGTCGCTGATGCCCATCAGGCTGGAGATCTGGGCTGGCGTCAGTTTGCGGGCAATGCTGATTAGCTGGCTCGACTTATCCAGTAATTCAGGTTGGGTAAAGCGTTTTGTGGCGAGCGGGCTTTCGTAGTCGAGCGTTTTAGCAGGAGAAATAATGGTCAGCATAGTCGCATCCGTTGGTCGGCTATCGGTTCATCGTGAGATCTTGGTTTCGGCTCTATTTTAGCAAAAATCTGCCCTGAGCCGGCCATAAAAATGGCGCAAAGGCCGGGCAGAACGGAAATTGCTGCAATAGGAAAAACTTAATGTTTCGCCTGAGGTGGGGTTTTCTGCCACACCTCGGGAGTGAGCTGTTCGCGGAATTCCGGGAAGTGGTCGGGGTTGAACACCGGCGTTCGCCCCATGCGGCGCTGGCGCTCGTAGTCCTTGATGACTTTCAGCGCAATACCCGAAAGCAGCATCAGCGCGGTGAGGTTGATGATAGTCATGAGTGCCATGCTGATATCCGCCATTTTCCACACTGTTGGCAGTTTTGCCAGACAGCCGAAAGCCACCATGCCCAGAACTAGCAGGCGGAAAACGTAGAGTTTGGCTTTCTCGCCACTGCGCAGGAATACCAAATTGTTCTCAGCATAAACATAGTTGGCGGAGATAGAGGAGAAGGCGAAAATAAACACAAAGGTCGCCACCAGATAATGGCCCAGCTCATTGCCGGTCGCGGCTGAGACGGCCTGCTGAATCAGCGCGATGCCCTTGAGCTGCTGGTCAGGGGCATCTAACAGGCCTGAGCTGAGGATAATCAACGCCGTGGCGCTGCAAATCACGATGGTATCGATAAATACGCCGAGCATTTGCGAGAAGCCCACCGCCGCCGGATGAGCGGGCTCGGGGGCGGCAAGGGCAGCGGCGTTGGGGGAAGAGCCCATGCCCGCCTCGTTAGAGAACAGACCGCGCTGCACCCCTTGGGTCAGCGCCTGTGTAATAGCAAAACCGACCGCGCCGGCGGCGACTTCCTGCAAGCCAAAGGCGCTTTTAACTATCAGAACAAAGACTTGCGGCAGGCGTTCAACATTATGCCCAATCACCCAGGTAGCCATCAGCAGATAGCCCACCGCCATGACAGGCACCATCCATTGCGACAGTTTAGAGAAGCGTTTTAGGCCGCCAAACAGAGTGACGGCGGTCAGTAACACCAGACCTGCGGCGACGTAATGAGGATTACTGTCAAAGGAGAGGGCGGCCACCTGAGCAATCGCATTGGCCTGTAGCGCATTGAAAATTAAACCAAAAGAGAGCACCAGCATGATGGAAAACAGCACGCCCATCCAGCGCATGCCGAGGCCTTTCTCCATGTAATCCGCCGGACCGCCGCGATAATTACCTTTTAAATCACGCCCCTTAAACAGCTGTGCCAAGGTGTTTTCGAACAGTGCGGTCACCATGCTAATGAAGGCAACGACCCACATCCAGAAGATGGCTCCCGGCCCGCCTGCGGCAATAGCCAAGGCCACGCCCGCCACGTTGCCTGTACCAATACGGGCAGCCAGGCTGATACACAGGGCCTGAAAGGTTGAAATACCGCGCGGGTTGGCGCCGTTTTTATGCAGATGTGAGGAGAAAATATGGCCAAAGAGGCGGAACTGAATAAAACGCGTGCGCAGGCTAAAGTAAATGCCCGTCCCCAGCAGCAGGTAAATCAGGATTGAGCCCCAAAGAATGTTATCGAAAAAATTCAGCATTTCGCTCATTGGGCGCCTTTGTTGATCAAGGTATTGATAGTTGACCCCTGCATGGGTGGTTGTATTTTAGCCATTTTGTATAGAGTGCTGGTTAACATAGCCTTTTTACCCACATGGTGACACTGTCATTTTGACTGAAAAATTAAGATTCTGCAGACGATAAACCCATTTTTGTCATGCCTATCGCACCGCCATATCTGCCTTGCGCGTGGCTTTTTGCATGTTATCATCAGGCAAAGGCAAGGCATGAAAATGCCTCAACGAAAATGTACAAACGATGAGATATGCCAAATGACCGATAAACTGACTTCCCTACGCCAACTCACTAAAGTTGTTGCAGACACCGGGGATATTGCGGCAATGAAACTGTACCAGCCGCAAGATGCTACGACCAACCCGTCTCTGATCCTCAACGCTGCACAAATTCCTGAATACCGTAAATTGATCGACGAAGCCATTGCATGGGCTAAAGATCAAAGCAGCGATCGTGACCAGCAGGTTACTGACGCGGCTGACAAACTGGCGGTAAACATCGGTCTGGAGATCCTAAAACTGGTCCCAGGCCGCATTTCTACCGAAGTCGACGCGCGTCTGTCCTATGACACTGAAGCGAGCGTGGCTAAAGCCCACCGTCTGATCAAACTTTATAACGATGCTGGCATCAGCAACGACCGTATCCTGATCAAACTGGCTTCAACCTGGCAGGGTATCCGTGCCGCTGAGCGTCTGGAAAAAGAAGGCATCAACTGTAACCTGACTCTGCTGTTCTCCTTCGCTCAGGCTCGTGCTTGTGCTGAAGCTGGCGTTTACCTGATTTCTCCATTCGTTGGCCGTATCCTCGACTGGTACAAAGCTAACGGCGACAAAAAAGAGTTCGCGCCGCACGAAGATCCAGGCGTTGTCTCTGTGACTGAAATCTACGAATACTACAAACAGCACGGCTACGAGACTGTGGTTATGGGCGCAAGCTTCCGTAACATCGGCGAAATCATCGAGCTGGCTGGTTGTGACCGTCTGACTATCGCACCTGCTCTGTTGAAAGAACTGGCAGAAAGCGAAGGTCCGTTGGAGCGTAAACTGTCCTACACTGGCGAAACCAAAGCACGTCCAGAGCCATTGACTGAAGCTCAGTTCTACTGGGATCACAGCCAAGACCCAATGGCTATCGACAAACTGGCGGATGGTATCCGTAAGTTTGCTATCGACCAGGGTAAACTGGAAAAAATGATCGCTGACCTGCTGTAATCACGGCACTCGGTATCAGAAAGGCGACTCAATGAGTCGCCTTTTTTAATGTCTGAAGAAAAAAATCTCGCCCCGACTTACCGATATACTTATCCTTTATCCCATTAACGGCTGGGTTGCCGAACAAATGCTTGGGGAGAAGAAAAGCATGGATAACTTACGAATTGGTTTGGTGTCGGTTTCGGACCGCGCTTCAAACGGCATTTATCAGGATAAAGGCATTCCGGCATTAGAAGCCTGGCTGGAAAAGGCGCTGATCACGCCCTTCAAGTTGGAGAAGAGATTGATCCCCGACGAGCAGCCGCTGATTGAGCAGGCGATTAGCGAATTGGTGGATGAAAGTGGCTGCCATTTGGTGCTGACCACCGGCGGTACAGGCCCCGCACGTCGCGACGTCACGCCGGATGCCACCCTGGCCGTTGCCGACCGCGAAATGCCAGGCTTTGGCGAACAGATGCGTCAAATCAGCCTGCACTTTGTGCCCACAGCTATCCTTTCTCGTCAGGTTGGGGTTATCCGCAAACAGGCGCTGATTTTGAATCTGCCGGGCCAGCCAAAGTCGATTCAGGAAACGCTTGAAGGCCTGAAAGATGAGTCGGGTAAGGTGATTGTTTCCGGCATTTTTGCCAGCGTGCCTTACTGCATTCAACTGCTCGACGGCCCGTATATTGAAACACACGAGGACGTGGTAGCAGCTTTTCGTCCCAAAAGTGCCCGCCGCGATACAAAAAACTAAAGTTAGACTTTTTCTGACATATGATTCAGCCCATCTGGTGCGCAAAACGTTTGCCGTTATAGTAATCATTCCTTTACAGGTAGCGGCTCGTTTTTTACACCTTCCACTTTGTGCTATACGGTATCTTATGCAACAGGCTAATAATCGTCGGCTTAACCGGCAAGATTTCAAGACACTGTCCCTTGCTGCACTAGGCGGCGCCCTCGAGTTCTACGACTTCATCATTTTTGTTTTCTTTGCTGCGGTTATCGGCGATCTGTTCTTTCCGGCGGATATGCCTGATTGGGTTCGGCAGGTGCAAACCTTCGGGATTTTCGCCGCTGGCTATCTGGCGCGCCCGCTGGGTGGCGTCATTATGGCGCACTTTGGCGATCTGATTGGCCGTAAGCGAATGTTTAGCTTCAGTATTCTCTTGATGGCGCTACCGACGCTGGCGATGGGCCTGCTGCCAACCTATTCCTCCATTGGTATTGCCGCACCTCTGTTACTGCTGCTGATGCGCCTGTTGCAAGGCGCGGCGGTAGGCGGGGAAGTGCCGGGAGCCTGGGTGTTTGTGGCCGAACACGTGCCGCGCAGGCACATCGGTTTTGCCTGCGGTACGCTGACGGCGGGCCTGACCGTCGGTATCCTGCTCGGCTCGCTGGTGGCGACCGTGCTGCACAGCACGCTGTCAGCAGAAGCCGTGCGTGACTACGGCTGGCGCATTCCTTTCTTCATCGGCGGGATTTTCGGCCTGATTGCCATGTACCTGCGCCGCTGGTTACAAGAGACGCCGATTTTCCTTGAGATGAAAGCCAAGAAAGCCTTGGCGGAAGTGCTGCCGCTGAAGTCAGTGGTGGTCAATCACAAAAAAGAAATTGTGATTTCAATGCTCTTGACCTGGCTGCTGTCGGCCTGTCTGGTGGTGGTTATTCTGATGACGCCAACCTATTTGCAAAAGCAGTTTGCTATCCCGGCGGCTCAGGCTTTGCAGGCTAACAGCATGGCGACCATTGCTCTGACCTTCGGCTGCATCGTGGCGGGCTGGATTATCGACCGCATCGGCGCCAGCAGGATGTTTATCTTCGGCAGCCTGTTCTTGGGCGTTTGTACTTGGGCCTTCTACCACGTGGTTGCCACTGACCCATCAAAACTTATGGTGATGTATGCGCTGGCGGGCTTTAGCGTCGGGCTGGTGGGGACGGTGCCTTATGTCATGGTTCGCGCCTTCCCGGCGGAGGTGCGTTTCACCGGCATCTCTTTCTCTTATAACGTCTCTTACGCCATTTTTGGCGGGCTCACGCCAATCTTCATCTCCTTTATTACGCACGTTACGCCGATGGCACCGGCCTATTATATTCTCGCCATGGCGGTGGTTGGGGTGCTGATTGGTTTCTACCTGACGCGTGATTTGAATAGCGATGAGAAGAGTGAGTTTACTCGGCAGGCAGCCTCAGGCCGTTAATCGAAGCAGGTAGCGTGAAAGCAAAAAGCCCCGACGAAGATGCCGGGGCTTTTATCTTTTGAAGCAAGCCCCATCAGGCTTTTTGCATCTCGCCAATCGGCAGCACGGTTCGGCCATACTGCTCGTTCAGCACTTCGGCTATCGCCAAATAAATGGCGCTCGCGCCGCAGAAGATCCCTTCGAATCCGGCGATATGCAGCACGTCCGCGTTACCGGTGATATTGCCCACGGCCAGCAAGGCGAACAGTACCGTCAGGCTGCCAAAAACCACCTGTAATCCGCGGTTTGCTTTCAAGGTGCCGAAAAACATGAAAAGGGTGAAGACGCCCCACAGACCAAGATAAACCCCTAAGAAGCTTTCGCTACTGGCATCTGCCACGCCCATGCGCGGCAGCATCAGAATGCCGACCAAGCTCAGCCAGAATGCGCCATAAGAGGTGAAGGCCGTGGTGCCAAAGGTATTGCCCTTTTTAAACTCCATGATGCCAGCGAATATCTGAATCAAGCCACCATAGAAAATCCCCATGCTGACGATAACGGCAGTCAGTGGGAAGAAACCGGCATTGTGTAAATTCAACAAGATAGTTGTCATGCCAAAACCCATCAGACCCAAGGGGCAGGGGTTAGCCATCGTTTTGCTTTGCATAATTCCTCTGGACTATAAATGTCGCGAATAAATAACCGGGCTAGATTCACTTGTGAAAGGGGCAAAAAGGCCACATATCGTCACCAGCGCGCGGCATCATAAGGAGGTGTCAGCGAGCAAACATTGATCTGGCGTAACCGCAGTTGAAGATTTTTTTTCATTGGACCCCTTGATGCTGGCTCGCATGGCCCCATCTTATTCTCAACCGCAGTTGTTACCGCCAGTAAAAGGCAATATTGGGCAGTTGAAATTAAACAATTCGTCCACATATACAGTAACAACCTGACCGAATATGAATTTTTAGTGGAGACGTTTTAGATGGGTAAAATTATTGGGATCGACCTGGGTACCACCAACTCTTGTGTGGCTATTATGGATGGCACAACTGCACGTGTGCTGGAGAACGCAGAGGGTGATCGCACCACTCCTTCCATCATCGCTTATGCAGCAGATGGCGAAACTCTGGTGGGCTCACCAGCTAAGCGTCAGGCTGTCACTAACCCGCAAAACACCCTGTTTGCGATTAAGCGCCTGATTGGCCGTCGCTTCCAGGACGAAGAAGTACAGCGTGACAAAGGCATCATGCCTTACCAGATCGTTGGCGCAGATAACGGCGACGCATGGATCGACGTTAAAGGCCAAAAAATCGCACCTCCGCAGATTTCTGCAGAAGTGTTGAAGAAAATGAAGAAAACGGCTGAAGATTATCTGGGCGAACCAGTAACTGAAGCGGTTATCACTGTACCTGCTTACTTCAACGATGCTCAGCGTCAGGCAACCAAAGACGCCGGCCGTATCGCAGGTCTGGAAGTAAAACGTATCATCAACGAACCAACCGCTGCTGCTCTGGCATACGGTCTGGATCGTGAAGTCGGCAACCGCACCATCGCGGTATACGACTTGGGTGGTGGTACTTTCGATATTTCAATCATCGAAATCGATGAAGTTGATGGCGAGAAAACCTTCGAAGTTCTGGCAACCAACGGTGATACCCACCTGGGTGGTGAAGACTTCGATAGCCGTCTGATCAACTATCTGGTTGAAGAGTTCAAGAAAGAGCAAGGCATGGACCTGCGTAACGATCCGCTGGCTATGCAACGTCTGAAAGAAGCGGCTGAGAAAGCGAAAATCGAACTTTCTTCTGCACAACAGACTGATGTTAACCTGCCGTACATCACTGCTGATGCGACAGGTCCAAAACACATGAACATCAAAGTGACCCGTGCAAAACTGGAATCACTGGTTGAAGACTTGGTAGGTCGTTCTATCGAGCCACTGAAAGTAGCTCTGAAAGACGCTGGCCTGTCAGTTTCTGACATTCAAGACGTTATCTTGGTAGGCGGTCAGACCCGTATGCCAATGGTTCAGAAGAAAGTCGCAGACTTCTTCGGTAAAGAACCACGTAAAGACGTTAACCCGGATGAAGCTGTAGCTATCGGTGCTGCAGTTCAGGGCGGCGTGTTGTCTGGTGATGTTAAAGACGTTCTGTTGCTGGACGTGACTCCACTGTCTCTGGGTATCGAAACCATGGGCGGCGTGATGACTCCACTGATCACCAAGAACACCACCATCCCAACTAAGCACAGCCAGGTGTTCTCTACTGCGGAAGACAACCAGTCTGCAGTAACCATCCACGTGGTGCAGGGTGAGCGTAAACGTTCTAGCGATAACAAGTCTCTGGGTCAGTTCAACCTGGACGGCATCCAAGCTGCACCACGCGGTATGGCGCAGATCGAAGTCACCTTCGACCTGGATGCTGATGGTATCTTGCACGTTTCTGCTAAAGACAAAAATACCGGTCGCGAGCAGAAAATCACCATCAAGGCTTCTTCTGGTCTGAGCGAAGAAGAAATCCAGAAAATGGTGAACGATGCCGAAGCTAACGCCGAGTCTGACCGTAAGTTTGAAGAACTGGTCCAGACCCGTAACCAAGCGGATCACCTGATCCACGGTACGCGTAAGCAACTGGAAGAGTCTGGCGACAAGCTGCCAGCTGAAGATAAAACCGCAATTGAAGAAGCCCTGAAAGCACTGGAAGTTTCTGCTAAAGGCGAAGATAAAGCGGATATCGAAGCTAAGCTGCAGGCGCTGGTGCAGGTTTCTGGCAAGTTAGCAGAGATGGCACAGCCACAAGGCCAGGCCGAAGGCGGCGACGACAGCGCGAAGAAAGATGACGACGTTGTTGACGCTGAATTCGAAGAAGTTAAAGACAAGAAATAATCGCCCTTAAGCGGGCACAGTAAGAGTTCTTAATAAGACCTTTTATTGAAAACCAGCACGGGCGTCGAGGAAACTCTGCGCCCGTGCACGCATGTTGAGGGCAGGAAAAAGCATGGCGAAGCAAGATTATTACGAGCTGTTGGGCGTTTCCAAAACGGCCGACGAGCGCGAAATCAAAAAAGCCTATAAGCGGCTAGCGATGAAGCACCATCCTGATAGAAATCAGGGTGATAAAGAATCCGAAACCAAATTTAAAGAAATCAAAGAAGCTTACGAAATTCTGACTGACGCACAGAAACGTGCTGCTTACGACCAATATGGTCATGCTGCCTTCGAACAAGGCGGAATGGGCGGTGGCGGCGGCTACGGTGGCGGCGGTGCAGACTTTAGCGACATCTTTGGTGACGTCTTTGGCGACATCTTCGGTGGTGGACGCCGTCAGCGTGCCAGCCGAGGTTCAGATCTGCGTTACAACATGGATCTGACTTTGGAAGAGGCCGTTCGTGGTGTCACCAAAGAGATCCGCATTCCGACACTGGCCGAGTGTGACGTTTGCCACGGCAGCGGCGCGAAAGCCGGAAGCTCTCCGGTAACCTGTCCGACCTGTCACGGTGCCGGTCAAGTGCAGATGCGTCAGGGCTTCTTTACTGTGCAGCAGGCTTGTCCTACTTGTCAGGGCCGCGGCAAAATCATTAAAGATCCGTGCAACAAGTGTCACGGCCATGGTCGCGTAGAACGCTCGAAAACCCTGTCAGTGAAAATCCCTGCGGGTGTGGACACTGGCGACCGTATTCGTCTGGAAGGCGAAGGCGAAGCGGGCGAGCACGGTGCTCCGGCGGGCGACCTGTACGTTCAGGTTCAAGTCAAAGCGCACAAAATCTTTGAGCGCGAAGGCAATAACCTGTACTGCGAAGTGCCAATCAACTTCGCGATGGCGGCTCTGGGCGGCGAGATTGAAGTGCCAACCCTCGATGGCCGCGTGAAGCTGAAAGTGCCAGCAGAGACTCAGACCGGCAAGCTGTTCCGCATGCGCGGTCGCGGTGTGAAATCCGTTCGCGGTGGGGCTCAGGGCGACCTGCTGTGCCGCGTCGTCGTTGAGACTCCGGTTAGCCTGAACGATAAACAGAAGCAGTTGCTGCGCGATCTGGAAGAGAGCTTCGGTGGCGCATCGGGCGAGAAAAACAGCCCGCGCTCTAAAAGCTTCTTAGATGGCGTGAAAAAGTTCTTTGATGATCTGACGCGTTAATCCCTTCAGACTCAAGAAGTTAGTTAACGCTTTCAATCCCCGTCAGCCTGTTCAGGCGGCGGGGATTTTTTTATGGCGAAGCTATAGTGCGTCTTGGCATATAATTCGATAAAACCGAGCTATGAAGCAGCAATAATCGATTTTTTCCGAGCTTTGCTATTGGCTATAATTTGCCGCAACTGCGCAGGAAATGGCTGCGTTAACGCATTTAACAGGAGTCTGAAAGTGTCGAATATTATTCGTCAGTTTTTACGTATGGAAGCCGCGGGCGGCATTGTATTGATTGTCGCCGCAATCATTGCACTGGTTATGGCCAACACGCCAATGCAGGGGCTTTACCAAGCCTTTCTCGACATTCCCGTCACGCTGCGCTTTGCTGACCTATTAATTGATAAACCGCTGCTGCTGTGGATAAACGACGGCCTGATGGCGGTGTTCTTTCTGATGATTGGCCTTGAGGTTAAGCGCGAACTGCGCGAAGGCAATCTGGCAAATCGCGAGCAGGCGCTGTTCCCGGCCATTGCTGCAGTGGGCGGTATGGTTGCCCCGGCGGTGATTTACCTGATGTTTAACGGAGCGGATGAGGTCGCGCGCCAAGGCTGGGCTATTCCGGCGGCGACTGATATCGCTTTCGCACTCGGCGTAATGGCGCTGCTGGGTTCGCGCGTGCCGACCGGGCTAAAGGTGTTCTTGCTGGCGCTCGCTATTATTGATGACCTTGGCGCTATCGTGATTATCGCGCTGTTCTACAGCCACGATATCTCGGGCATGGCGTTAGGGCTGGCGGCGTTGTCCATTGCCGTACTGGCATGGCTGAACTGGCGCGGCGTCGGCAAACTCACGCCGTATCTGTTGGTGGGCGCGGTGCTGTGGGTCTGCGTGCTGAAATCGGGTATCCATGCCACTCTGGCGGGCGTGATCCTCGGCTTCTTCATTCCGCTGGAGACAAAACAGAAAGTCTCTCCGGCTCGCCGTTTAGAGCATGGCATTCACCCTTACGTGGCCTGGTTTATCCTGCCGATATTTGCCTTTGCTAATGCCGGTGTCTCGCTGCAGGGCGTGTCGGCGGAGAGTGTCTTCTCGCTGTTGCCGATGGGTATCGCGGCCGGTCTGTTACTTGGCAAGCCAATCGGCATCATGATTTTCAGCGGCATTGCGGTAAAACTTGGCATTGCGCGCTTGCCGGAAGGGATTAATTTCAAACAGATTGCCGGGGTATCCGTGCTCTGCGGTATTGGTTTTACGATGTCGATTTTCATCGCCTCGCTGGCCTTTGCCAAAGCCGATCCAGAGCTACTGACTTACTCGAAAATCGGTATTTTGCTCGGCTCCACCGTTTCGGCAGTTTTAGGTTATCTGTTACTGAATAAGTTATTGCCGAAGAAAGGCCATCGCCACGGCGCGTAGGCCAATGCTCACCTTGTGTGAACCTCGAATAGCCAGAAGGAGCAGGTATGTCGCATATCAATTTCAACCACCTGTACTACTTTTGGCAGGTTTGCAAAACCGGATCGATGGTGGGGGCGGCAGAGGCATTGTTTCTGACGCCGCAAACCATCACCGGTCAGATTAAGTCATTGGAAGAGCGTCTTGGCGGCAAGCTGTTTAAGCGTCAGGGGCGTGGACTGGTGCCTTCTGAGCTGGGGCAGCTGGTCTTTCGCTACGCCGACAAGATGTTTGCCATGAGCCAGGAGATGCTGGATATCGTCAACTATCGCAAAGAGTCCAGCCTGCTGTTTGATGTCGGCGTGGCCGATGCGTTGTCGAAAAGATTGGTCAGCCGGGTGCTGGATGCCGCCGTGGTGGATAACCAAGATATCCATCTGCGCTGCTTCGAATCGACTCACGAGATGCTGCTGGAGCAGCTTAGCCAGCACAAGCTCGACATCATTCTGTCGGATTGCCCGGTGGACTCCACCCAGCAGGAAGGGCTGTTTTCAGTCAAGCTGGGGGAAAGCCCTATCAGCTTTTATTGCCGCCAGCCGGCAGAAAGTGAGGCTTTCCCCGAGTGCCTTGAGAAGCGCCCATTGCTTATCCCCGGCAGGCGCTCAATGCTTGGCCGCAAGCTGCTCAATTGGTTTAACACTCAGGGGCTGAAGGTGAAAATCTTGGGCGAGTTTGACGATGCCGCGCTGATGAAGGCTTTTGCCCGGAATCACAATGCGATCTTTGTCGCGCCGTCGGTGTATCTGACCGAGGTGTTTCACGGGGATGATATTGTCGAGGTAGGGCGGGTAGAGGGCTTACAGGAAGAGTACTACGTGATTTTCGCAGAGCGGATGATTCAGCACCCTTCGGTACAGCGGGTGTGTAACACTGACTTCTCAGGGCTGTTCACTGGCTGAGGGGGATTTGCGAAGTAATGAGCCGGGAAGCGCAAAAAACAGATATAAAAAAACCGGCAGAAGCCGGTTTTTTTATCAAGCAGACAACGAAATGCGATTATTGCATTGCGTTGATTTGCGCAGTCAAGTTTGACTTATGACGCGCTGCTTTGTTTTTGTGGATCAGGCCTTTGCAAGACTGACGGTCCACAATTGGTTGCATTTCGTTAAATGCATTTTGTGCAGCAGCTTTGTCGCCTGCTGCAATAGCCGCGTATACCTTCTTGATAAAGGTACGCACCATAGAACGACGGCTCGCGTTATGCTTACGACGTTTCTCTGACTGTACGGCGCGTTTCTTAGCTGATTTGATATTAGCCAAGGTCCAACTCCCAAATATTTTTCTATTGAGGACAATTCGAAGGCCGAGGAATATGCCTTTTCGGTCTTCTTTTGTCAATGGATTTGTGCAAATAAGCGCCGTTTCTATATTCAAATCGGATTCAAACTACAATCGGCGCTTGTTACGTTGTGATGGCGCAGGATTTTAACAGCTTCCCACCTTGGAATACAGTCTTTCGCAAGAAAATTCGACAGGAGAGTGGTTATTTAGCCAACGGGGGGCATTAACGCTTTGTTTCTACGAAAAGTCACGCTTTCCGTACATATATAGCCAAAATAATTCGAGCTACGGCTATCGCACCTGCAACTCGCACTCTGAAGGAGAGAAAGTAAGATTTTCCTCGGTGATGCCGTAATTGCGCCGTCAGATCTGCCGTATGGCGAAGAGATTGCGCTGATCCAGTGAATCGCTGGTTAACCTTGGAGGCTGTACAAGGTATAATCCGCCGATTTCCACCGTTATGAGTCAGCTATGGATTTGAGCCAGCTATGGAGCTAATTCGCGGGATACACAATATTCGGGCGCGCCATCATGGCTGCGTCCTTACTATTGGTAATTTTGATGGCGTGCATCGCGGCCATCAAGCACTGATTGAACAACTAAAGCTGGAAGGGCAGAAGCTTGGCGTTCCGGTAATGGTGATGATTTTTGAACCGCAACCTCTTGAGCTGTTTGCGGGCGATAAAGCGCCTGCTCGACTGACCAGTTTGCGAGATAAGGCCAAGTATCTTGCCGAATGCGGCGTTGATTACTTGCTGTGTGTGCGCTTTGAACCGCGTTTTGCGGCTAACATTGCTCAGGCATTTATCTCCCAGCTATTGGTGGAGAAACTAGGCGTCAAATTCCTGACCGTGGGCGATGATTTTCGATTTGGTGCTGGTCGTCTGGGCGATTTCGAATTGCTACAGAAAGCCGGCGCTGAGTATGGTTTTGAGGTCATAAGCACCCAGACTTTCCGCGAAGGCGGCAGTCGCATCAGCAGTACGGCGATTCGTGACGCGCTGCGTGATGACGACTTAGCATTAGCTGAAACGCTGCTCGGCCACCCGTTCAGCATCTCCGGGCGCGTGGTTCATGGCGACAAACTAGGCCGCACCATCGGCTTCCCCACGGCCAACGTGCCGTTGAAGCGTCTGGTGTCTCCGGTGCGCGGCGTGTATGCCGTGGACGTGCTGGGTCTGGGCGATGAGCCTATTCCTGGCATTGCCAACATTGGTATTCGCCCGACGGTTGGCGGCGTGCGCAAGCAGCTTGAAGTGCACCTGCTCGATACCAATATCAATTTATATGGGCGCCACATAGACGTGGTGCTACGCGCAAAATTGCGCAACGAACAGCGTTTTTCGTCGCTTGATGCCTTAAAGCAACAAATTGCGAACGATGAGGTGACCGCCCGGGAGTTCTTTGGGCTGACAGCACCACGCTAATTATTTATGACAGGTTTACTGGCAGCCGCCATGGGCCTGACATCCAGCAGAAAAACGGAACCGAGAATCTAATGAGTGACTATAAGAACACCCTGAACTTGCCGGAAACAGGGTTCCCGATGCGTGGCGATTTGGCCAAGCGAGAACCTGACATGCTGAAAAACTGGTATGAACAGGATCTGTACGGGATTATTCGCGCAGCCAAAAAGGGCAAAAAGTCCTTTATTTTGCATGACGGCCCTCCGTATGCGAACGGCAGCATTCATATTGGTCACTCAGTTAACAAAATTCTCAAAGACATTATTGTTAAGTCCAAGGGCATGGCCGGTTTCGACTCGCCTTATGTGCCGGGCTGGGACTGCCACGGCCTGCCAATCGAGCTGAAAGTAGAACAGCTGATCGGCAAGCCGGGTGAGAAAGTCTCTGCTGCTGAATTCCGCGCGGCATGTCGCAAATACGCCGCTGAGCAGGTTGAAGGTCAGAAGAAAGACTTCATCCGCCTTGGCGTGCTGGGCGATTGGGACCACCCATACCTGACGATGGATTTCAAAACCGAAGCCAACATCATCCGTGCTTTGGGCAAAATTATCGGCAATGGCCATCTGCACAAAGGCGCTAAGCCTGTCCACTGGTGTGCGGACTGCGGCTCTTCTCTGGCTGAAGCCGAAGTGGAGTATTACGACAAAGTGTCGCCATCCATCGACGTGACCTTTAACGCCGTCGACCCAGCCGCCGTGGCGGCAAAATTTGGCGCGACCGCCTTCAATGGCCCGGTTTCTCTGGTTATCTGGACTACCACGCCGTGGACCATGCCAGCTAACCGCGCGATCTCTTTGAATGCTGAGTTTGCTTATCAGTTGGTGCAAGTTGAAGGCCAGTGCCTGATTCTGGCAACCGACTTGGTGGAAAGCGTCATGAAGCGCGCGGGTATCGCTGAGTGGACCGTGCTGGGTGAGTGCAAAGGCGCTGACCTCGAACTGCTGCGCTTCAAGCATCCGTTCCTCGGCTTCGACGTGCCAGCGATTCTTGGCGACCACGTGACGCTGGACGCCGGTACGGGTGCTGTTCACACCGCGCCGGGCCACGGCCCGGATGACTTCGTGATTGGCCAGAAATACGGTCTGGAAGTGGCTAACCCAGTTGGCCCTAACGGCTGCTATTTGCCAGGCACCTATCCTTCACTGGATGGTAAATTCGTCTTCAAAGCCAACGACCTGATCGTTGAACTGCTGCGCGAGAAAGGCGCACTGCTGCACGTTGAGAAGCTGAATCATAGCTATCCGTGCTGCTGGCGTCACAAAACGCCAATCATCTTCCGCGCTACGCCGCAGTGGTTCGTCAGCATGGACCAGAAAGGTCTGCGCGCGAAATCTCTGGAAGAGATCAAAGGCGTGCAGTGGATCCCAGATTGGGGTCAGGCGCGTATCGAAAACATGGTCGCTAACCGTCCTGACTGGTGTATCTCCCGTCAGCGTACCTGGGGCGTGCCGATGTCTCTGTTCGTGCATAAAGACACTGAACAGCTGCACCCGCGCACTCTGGAACTGATGGAAGAAGTGGCGAAACGCGTTGAAGTTGACGGTATTCAGGCTTGGTGGGATCTCGATCCTGCCGACATTCTGGGTGCTGACGCCGCAGATTACGTGAAAGTGCCTGACACGCTAGACGTGTGGTTCGACTCCGGTTCAACCAGCGCCTCGGTGGTTGCCGTGCGCCCTGAGTTCAACGGCCACGAAGCTGACATGTATCTGGAAGGCTCCGACCAACACCGTGGCTGGTTCATGTCATCTCTGATGATCTCAACCGCCATGAAAGGCAAAGCGCCATACAAACAAGTTCTGACTCACGGCTTCACCGTTGATGGTCAGGGCCGCAAAATGTCCAAGTCCATCGGCAACACCGTCAGTCCTCAGGACGTGATGAACAAGCTGGGCGGCGACATTCTGCGTCTATGGGTTGCGTCAACTGACTACACCGGCGAAATCGCCGTGTCAGACGAGATCCTTAAGCGCTCTGCCGACTCTTATCGTCGTATCCGTAACACCGCGCGCTTCCTACTGGCGAACTTGAATGGGTTTGATCCTGCGCTGCACTGCGTGAAGCCGGAAGAGATGGTGGTGCTGGATCGCTGGGCCGTGGGCCGTGCCAAAGCCGCTCAAGAAGAGATCATTGCCGCTTACGAGCGTTATGACTTCCACGAAGTGGTACAGCGCCTGATGCAGTTCTGCTCGGTTGAAATGGGGTCGTTCTATCTCGACATCATTAAAGACCGTCAGTACACCGCGAAAAGCGACAGCGTGGCTCGCCGCAGCTGCCAGACCGCGCTGTATTACATCTCTGAAGCACTGGTGCGCTGGATGGCGCCCATCATGTCCTTCACCGCAGACGAAATCTGGGCCTTCCTGCCGGGTTCCCGCGAGAAGTTCGTCTTCACCGAAGAGTGGTTCGATGGCCTGTTTGGCCTGGCTGGCGACGAATCGATGAATGATGACTTCTGGGACGAGCTGCTGAAAGTGCGTGGCGAAGTGAACAAAGTAATCGAGCAGGCGCGTGCTGATAAGCGCGTAGGAGGCTCGTTGGAAGCTGCGGTAACGCTGTACGCTGACGATAAATTGGCTGCTGACCTGCGTTCTCTGGGTAACGAGCTACGCTTTGTGTTACTGACGTCCGGCGCTCGCGTGGCACCATTGGCGGATGCTGATGACAGCGCGCAAGCCAGTGAGTTGCTCAAGGGCCTGAAAATCGGTCTGGAAAAAGCAGAAGGCGACAAGTGCCCACGCTGCTGGCACTACACCACTGACGTCGGCCAGAACGCGGAACACAGCGAAATCTGTGGCCGTTGTGTGACTAACATTGCCGGCGACGGCGAAGAGCGTAAGTTTGCATAATGAGTAAACCTATTTGTTCTACCGGACTCCGCTGGCTTTGGCTGGCGGTTTTGGTTGTCATCCTTGATCTCGGCAGCAAGTTCTTGGTCATGGGGCATTTTCAGCTTGGCGAATCCATGCCGCTGATCCCGTTCTTTAACCTGACTTACGCCCATAATCCGGGGGCGGCGTTTAGCTTCCTGGCGGATAAAGGCGGCTGGCAGCGTTGGTTCTTTGCCCTGATTGCTCTGGCTATCGTGATTATTCTGCTGGTGCTGATGTACCGCAGCAGCGCCACTCAGCGCATGAATAACATCGCTTTTGCGATGATTATCGGCGGCGCGCTGGGCAACCTATTCGATCGCATGGTTCACGGTTTTGTCATCGACTTTATCGACTTCTACGTCAACGACTGGCATTACCCGATCTTCAATCTGGCAGACAGCTTTATCTGTGTGGGTGCCGTGCTGGTGGTGCTGGAAGGCTTCTTAGCCAAACCCAATGCTGCCGCGAAGAGCAAAGGATAAAACATGTCTGAACAGGTAAAACACGACAGCGCGGTGCTGGTGCATTTCACCCTGAAGCTGGAAGATGGCTCAACGGCGGAATCAACCCGTGGTAATGGCAAACCGGCCCTGTTTCGACTGGGAGACGGCAGCCTGTCCGACGCGCTGGAGAATGAACTGCTCGGGTTGAAAGTGGGCGATAAGCACGCTTTTGCGCTGGCACCTGAATCTGCTTTCGGCTCGAAAAGCCCTGATCTGGTTCAATATTTCTCGCGTCGAGATTTCCAAGAAACGGGCATTCCTGACGTGGGCACCATCATGTTATTTACTACCCGTGACGGCAGCGAAATGCCTGGCGTGGTGCGTGACGTGACCGAAGATTCCATCACCGTTGATTTCAATCATCCACTGGCGGGCCAGCATATCGACTTCGATATCGAAGTGCTGGAGATTGATCCGCAACTGGAGGAGAAAGATGCAAATACTGCTGGCTAACCCACGCGGGTTCTGCGCAGGCGTAGATCGTGCGATCAGCATCGTCGAGCGCGCCCTCGAGCTGTATGGCGCGCCGATCTATGTGCGTCATGAGGTGGTTCACAACCGTTACGTGGTTGATAGCCTGCGCCAGCGCGGCGCGGTGTTTATCGAGCAAATCAGCGAAGTGCCGGACGGCTCAATCCTGATTTTCTCGGCACACGGTGTATCTCAAGCCGTGCGCGCCGAGGCGAAAGCGCGTGATCTGACCATGCTGTTTGACGCCACCTGCCCATTAGTGACGAAGGTCCATATGGAAGTCGCACGTGCCAGCCGTAAGGGCACCGAGGCGATTTTGATTGGTCATGCCGGTCACCCAGAAGTGGAAGGCACCATGGGGCAGTACAGCAACCCTAATGGCGGCATGTACTTGGTCGAATCGCCAGCGGACGTCTATAAGCTGCAGGTGAAAGATGAAAGTAACCTGTGCTTCATGACCCAAACCACGCTGTCGGTGGATGATACCTCGGAAGTGATCGACGCCCTGCGCGACCGTTTCCCGAAAATCATCGGCCCACGCAAAGACGACATTTGCTACGCCACCACTAACCGTCAGGAGGCCGTGCGCCATCTGGCCGACGGGGCTGACGTGGTGCTGGTGGTCGGCTCGAAGAACTCGTCAAACTCTAATCGTCTGGCCGAACTGGCGCAGCGCGTTGGTGTGCCTTCTTACCTGATCGACTCCGCCGCTGATATCCAAGAGTCTTGGCTGAAAGACGCCAAGAGCATTGGCGTCACCGCCGGTGCTTCTGCTCCAGACATTCTGGTGCAGGACGTGATCAGCAAGCTGAAAGCCTTTGGCTGCGCGGATGTGATTAACGTGGAAGGGCGCGAAGAGAATATCGTTTTCGAAGTGCCGAAAGAGCTGCGGGTTGATGTGCGTCAGGTTGACTAAGTTCATCAGCTAATCGAGCAAGGCGCGCAAGAGTAGAAAGCGGTCAGTGAAAACTGGCCGCTTTTTTTTTATGATAATCAGTTGAGACGGAACAGGTTCTGCGGCGTGCCCGTGGTGCCGGTCTGCACGTGGAGCAGGGCGCCGTCCAGTTCGCTTGGGTTCTCCAAGCCTTTGCGCGCCGAGGTGATGAACAGCTCGCTCATGTCCGGCCCGCCAAAGGTACAGCAGCTTGGCTGAGCGACGGGAAGGGCAATAGTGTCGAGGGTCAGCAGCTCGCCCTGATTGATTTGCTGGCGTAACAGACAGCTGCTGCCCCAGCAGGCGGTGAGCAGCAGGCCGTCCAAGGAGACTGCCGAGCCATCCGGCGTTTTATCCCCAGACGAGAAGCAGGCGATTTTCAGCGGATTGATATGGCGGGCGTTGGCAGAGTAAAAACGCTTCTTCATGCTGTCGGCAAACCACACTTTGCTTTCATGCCACGCCAGCGTGTTGGGAATGCCCACGTTGTCCATCATCAGCTCGGGATGTGGCGCACCGCTCTCATAGCGATACCACCCGCCCAGCGTCTGCTCTTCCTTCGCATCCATAGTGCTGAACCACAGGGAGCCGTCTGGCGCGATAGCGGCTTCATTCGTTCTGGTGCCTTCTCTGCCGACATAATCACAGATTTTCTCTGTCTTGCTGAAGGCATAGTCATACAGGTGCAGGCCATCTTGCGAGACCAACAAAAAGCGATTCAGCGCGCTGGTTAACAGCACGGCGCTGGTTAACGAGGGCAGCTTGCGTACCTCGGTTTTGTGCTGGGACGGCCAGTAGCGCAGCAGTTTTAAGTTGAGAATATCGACCCACAGTAATGACTGCGTGCGTTGACACCATACCGGCGTCTCTCCCAGCTCGGCACGGTAGTCGTCTATCGCAGTGATGGCGGATCGTAAAAATGCTGACATCGTAAAGCTCTCCTTCATGGCAGTGTCTTTACATAGTCTAGTCTGGCTTTGCTGATGGAGGATAGAATAAAAGGCGTAAAAAGAAGGGGCCGGCCCGTTAATAAAACGTAAAGCCAGCCCCTGAGGTGAGCTAATAAGGGTTAGAAATCGTATCTCAGACGAACCAGGTTCATGTCGCCACGGTCGTCGGTGGTGGAGCTAAATACGTGTTCATAATCAACGCGGAAGCCGTAATCGAGTTGAACCGATACGCCTAAGCCATTATCGATACGCTGATAATCACGGCCGGAGACGTAGGTTAGTCGGTCACCCATGAAGTATGGCTGAACGGTTTTGACCGCGTACTGGTTTATTGGGAAGGCGTAGCCCAGGAAGTATTCCAGACCGTAGGCGTCGCCAGCAAAGTAGTTATTATCCGCTTTCTGCTTAGTCGTCAGGAAGTTGTTGTAATAACCGCCGCCGAAAGAGGCCGTCCAGTTGCCCGGTTTCCAGCTTAATGCGGTACCAATGATATTTTGGTCATAGTTGGTGGAGCTGTTGCCGCCCGGGTTTTTCATCTCGGCGTTGGTGTAGTTGTACGCCGTGCCCCAGGTCAGTTCTTTGGTGATATGGTAATCCACGCCGATAGAGCCGCCGCCTTTACGTTTATAACGCAGGCCATCGCCGGTCAGCAGATCGGTATCGGCGAACAGGTAAGAGGCGTAGACATCAGCATCACCGAAGGTGTTCTTGTATTTCAACATTTTGCGCGAACGATAAGAGCCGTCGTAGTCGCCATTCACGCCGTTGCCCGGCGCCTGAGCGAGCATGTCGTAGTCCCAGATATCGGTTTTCACGCCCACCACATCGTAATACACGCTGTTTTGCTGGCCGAAGGTCAACTGTCCGTAGGTTTTGCTTTTCAGACCGGTGTAGAGTTGGCGGCGAGAGGTATTGCGCGCGCCGTCGGCATAGTGATTATCCCAGTCGAACAGGGCAGGGAAGTTGACACCCAGTTCGTAGTAGCTGACCCAGCTGATATCATCAAACAGGTAGTAATCCGCCGTGAAGCGAAAACGCGAGCCGCCGTCAAAGCCGTTGTTTTTGTAAGAGCCTTTATCTTTATTGCCCGTTTCCATATTCCACTGTGGGCGAATACTGCCGCCAACCTTGAAGTCGAGACGACTCAGCAGGTCATTTGGCTGCGGATCTTGCTTAATAAGGGTGATTTCAGCCTGTGAAGCGAAAGACGTCAGGCCAAAGAGTAGCCCGGCAGAAGCCACCTGTGTGACTCTGTTTAGTTTGAATTTCATCGTTGCCCCTGCGCCAACTCGATGATTTTAAGAGAATCATCAATGATGTTGGCTCATTATTATTTTATATTCCCTTTACCGGTGACTATCTGGCAAAGGTGAAAACGCGCCGAATTATTAACGCAACGAAATCAAGTTTCGTGGGTTAAAATTAGCGGGCTATTTATTACCATATTTATTGGTTTTATCAATATCATTTCGTTACATATAATGAAAAATTGATGTTTTAGATCGTTAAAAGTGCGCGTTTGTTGCTTTATGTAGCAATTAGCGAGGGGGATTGTGCTGCGTAAAGACAAATCAGGGATACGCCAACGGTGCTGTATGCCGCAGCCAAACTCTGCTGCAACCCTATGCATAAAATTGAATGATTATGCGCGAGTGGGAAATGGCTATTTTCAGAAACGCGCCTTGTTTACCCTGACGCTTTTCATTGATGAGTAACATAAAATCATCAAATGGATAACTTTTGAGCTGATATGTTTTACTGATGTTAGCTGGGCTATATCATAATTTTCTAATTATGCCGCAATTTTGCTGGCTCCTCTCCAGAGGGGCCGATAACCTGCTGCTGTTATAAAGCAGAACACATTTATAAAGAGAGAGATTATGAGTAATGCTGAACTGCGCATGGCCATTGTGGGCGCGGGTGGAAGAATGGGACGCCAGCTTATTCAGGCGGTTTGCGAAGCTGATGGCGTAGTGCTGGGCGCAGCCATTCAGCGCAAAGGCTCCTCGCTGGTGGGAACTGACGCGGGCGAGCTGGCAGGTGTTGGTCGCCTGAACATTAAGGTGAGCGACAGTCTGGATGACGTGGTGAACGACTTCGACGTCTTGATCGACTTCACGCGTCCAGAAGCTTCTCTGGCTTATCTCGACTTCTGCGTGAAACATCGCAAAGGTATTGTTATCGGCACTACCGGCTTTGATGACGCAGGTAAGGCGGCAATCCAGCAGGCAGCCGAGTCTATTCCGGTTGTTTTCGCCGCGAACTTTAGCGTAGGTGTCAATCTGGTCCTCAAGCTGTTGGAAAAAGCCGCCGAGGTGATGGGCGACTACACGGATATCGAAATTATTGAAGCTCACCATCGCCACAAAGTTGATGCGCCTTCGGGCACGGCGTTAGCGATGGGTGAGGCGATTGCCGACACATTGGGTCGCAATCTCAAGGAGCACGGGGTGTTTTCCCGCGTCGGCCATACCGGCGAGCGTGATCCTAAGAGCATCGGCTTTGCGACCGTGCGTGCAGGAGACATCGTGGGTGAGCATACGGCGATTTTTGCCGATATCGGCGAGCGCGTTGAGATTACCCATAAGGCTTCAAGTCGAATGACATTTGCAAAAGGCGCAGTTCGTGCAGGAAAGTGGCTGGAGGACGTTAAAGTTGGCTTGTTCGATATGCGTGATGTGCTGAAATTAGATGATATTTAAGTTTTACACCATTGTGATGTGGTTGTTTTAATCATAGTTCTTTGATTATAGGGCGGTTCCTTGGCTGCCCTTTTCTTTTTTATGAAAAATCATGTTTGGCTTCTTTTTCTTATTTTGATGCCTATTTTAATATGTTTTGTGAGTTTTAAAGCTCTTCGCTGACTACAAAACGACCTCCTCAACAGATCCGATGTGTAACATTTGCCGATTTCCCGCCTTTTTTCAGACAACCGCCCTCGCAAACGTTTACTATAGTGACTTAGCCCGTGCTTTTATGGCTGTGAGGTCGCTATTTCACTGAGTTCTGTATAAAACAGAGAAATATTGGTGCTTTTGGTAGACAAAGCGAGCGCCCATCATTAGAATGCGCGCAATTTGCCGAAAATTGGCTTCGAGGGCGATTTTTGCATTGATTTAGATCGGCTTATCTGAATTAATATGCAAATAATGTGATTGATTATTCCTGGAGGATGCTTTGATAAAGTCAGCGCTATTGGTTCTGGAAGACGGAACCCAATTCCACGGTCGGGCCATCGGGGCAGAAGGTACGGCAGTGGGGGAAGTGGTCTTCAATACGTCGATGACCGGTTATCAAGAAATCCTTACTGATCCTTCCTATTCCCGCCAAATTGTTACTCTTACTTATCCCCATATTGGTAATGTCGGCACTAACGCCGCTGATGAAGAATCCTCTGCAGTACACGCTCAAGGTTTGGTTATCCGCGATTTACCTCTTATTGCCAGCAACTACCGCAGTACCGAAAATCTTTCTGACTATCTCAAACGCCACAACATCGTCGCTATCGCCGACATTGATACCCGTAAACTGACTCGCGTGCTGCGTGAAAAAGGCGCACAAAACGGCTGCATCATCGCTGGCGATTCCGTGGACGCGGTGCTGGCACTGGAGAAAGCTAAAGCCTTCCCGGGCCTGAAAGGCATGGACTTGGCGAAAGAAGTCACTACCAAAGAGTCTTACAGCTGGCAGCAGGGCAGCTGGACATTAGAAGGCGAACTGCCTGAAGCGAAACCGGCCGAAGAGCTGAAATTCCACGTGGTGGCTTATGACTACGGCGCAAAACGCAACATCCTGCGCATGCTGGTTGACCGCGGCTGCCGCCTGACCGTGGTGCCGGCACAAACGCCAGCCGAAGACGTGTTAAAGCTCAATCCAGACGGCATCTTCCTGTCCAACGGACCGGGCGACCCGGAGCCATGCGACTACGCCATCGACGCCATCAAGGCCTTCCTCGAGACTGATATTCCGGTCTTCGGCATCTGTCTGGGCCACCAGTTACTGGCACTGGCCAGCGGCGCGAAAACGCTGAAAATGAAGCTTGGCCATCACGGTGGTAACCACCCGGTGAAAGATCTCGACAACAATGTGGTGATGATCACCGCGCAGAACCACGGCTTTGCGGTAGATGAAAATGGCCTGCCAGCCAACCTGCGCGTGACCCACAAATCGCTGTTCGACCACACGGTTCAGGGGATTCATCGCACGGATAAAGCCGCGTTCAGCTTCCAGGGGCACCCAGAAGCCAGCCCGGGCCCGCACGACGCGGCACCGCTGTTCGACCACTTTATCGAGCTGATTGAGCAATACCGTTCTCACGCCACTCAGACTGGCAAATAAATCAGGAGCACTAAAACATGCCAAAACGTACAGACATAAAAAGCATCCTGATCCTCGGCGCTGGCCCGATTGTTATCGGTCAGGCCTGTGAGTTTGACTATTCCGGCGCGCAGGCCTGTAAAGCCCTGCGTGAAGAGGGTTACCGCGTCATTCTGGTGAACTCCAACCCGGCGACCATCATGACCGACCCGGAAATGGCCGATGCAACCTACATCGAACCCATTCACTGGGAAGTGGTGCGTAAAATCATCGAGAAAGAGCGTCCAGATGCCGTGCTGCCAACCATGGGCGGCCAGACAGCACTGAACTGCGCACTCGAGCTGGAACGTCAGGGCGTGCTGGCGGAGTTTGGCGTCACCATGATTGGTGCCACCGCCGACGCTATCGACAAAGCCGAAGACCGCCGCCGTTTCGACGTGGCGATGAAGAAGATTGGCCTCGACACCGCGCGTTCCGGCATTGCTCACAATATGGAAGAAGCGCTGGCGGTTGCCGCTGACGTTGGCTTCCCATGCATCATCCGCCCATCATTCACCATGGGCGGCACTGGCGGCGGTATCGCCTACAACCGCGAAGAGTTCGAAGAGATTTGCGAGCGCGGTCTGGATCTTTCCCCAACTAAAGAGCTGCTGATTGATGAGTCGCTGATTGGCTGGAAAGAGTACGAAATGGAAGTGGTGCGCGATAAGAACGACAACTGCATCATCGTCTGTTCAATCGAAAACTTCGATGCCATGGGCATCCACACCGGTGACTCCATCACCGTGGCTCCGGCGCAGACCCTGACCGACAAAGAGTACCAAATCATGCGTAACGCCTCGATGGCGGTACTGCGTGAAATCGGCGTGGAAACCGGCGGTTCTAACGTGCAGTTCTCCGTGAACCCGAAAAACGGTCGCCTGATTGTTATCGAAATGAACCCGCGCGTGTCGCGCTCTTCTGCTCTGGCTTCTAAAGCAACCGGCTTCCCGATTGCCAAAGTGGCCGCCAAGCTGGCGGTAGGTTATACGCTGGACGAGCTGATGAACGACATCACCGGCGGCAAAACCCCGGCGTCGTTCGAGCCATCAATCGACTACGTTGTCACCAAAATTCCTCGCTTCAACTTCGAGAAGTTTGCCGGTGCCAACGACCGTCTGACCACGCAGATGAAATCTGTCGGCGAAGTGATGGCGATTGGCCGCACCCAGCAAGAATCTCTGCAAAAAGCCCTGCGCGGCTTGGAAGTGGGTGCCAGCGGCTTCGACCCGAAAGTGAGTCTGGATGATCCGGAAGCCCTGACCAAGATCCGCCGCGAACTGAAAGAAGCCGGTTCAGACCGCATCTGGTACATCGCCGATGCCTTCCGCGCTGGCCTGTCTGTCGACGGCATCTTCAACCTGACCAATATCGACCGCTGGTTCCTGGTGCAGATTGAAGAGCTGGTTAAGCTGGAAAACGACGTAGCCGAAGGCGGCTTCAACATCCTGACTCACGACTACCTGCGCATGCTGAAGCGCAAAGGCTTTGCCGACCTGCGTTTGGCGACCTTGGTAGGTGTGTCAGAGAGCGAAGTGCGCAAGCTGCGTCACAAATATAACCTGCACCCGGTCTACAAACGTGTTGATACCTGTGCGGCAGAATTCTCCACCGATACTGCCTACATGTACTCCACTTATGAAGAAGAGTGCGAGTCCAACCCGACTAACGATAAGCCAAAAATCATGGTGTTAGGCGGCGGACCAAACCGTATCGGTCAGGGCATCGAGTTCGACTACTGCTGCGTTCACGCCTCGCTGGCGCTGCGCGAAGACGGTTACGAAACCATCATGGTGAACTGTAATCCTGAAACGGTTTCCACCGACTACGACACCTCTGATCGCCTGTACTTCGAGTCAGTGACGCTAGAAGACGTGCTTGAAATCGTGCGTATCGAACAGCCAAAAGGCGTGATCGTGCAATACGGCGGGCAAACTCCGCTGAAACTGGCTCGTGAACTTGAAGCCGCCGGCGTGCCAATTATCGGCACTAGCCCTGACGCCATCGACCGCGCCGAAGACCGCGAGCGTTTCCAGCAGGCAGTTAACCGCCTGGGCCTGAAACAGCCCGCTAACGCCACGGTCGCGACCATTGAGCAAGCGGTAGAAAAAGCCAGCGGCATTGGTTATCCGCTGGTGGTGCGCCCGTCTTACGTGCTGGGCGGCCGCGCGATGGAAATCGTGTATGACGAAATCGACCTGCGTCGCTACTTCCAGAACGCGGTTAGCGTCTCTAACGACGCGCCGGTGTTGCTCGACCGTTTCCTTGATGACGCGGTAGAAGTGGACGTCGACGCTATCTGCGACGGTGAGCGCGTACTGATTGGCGGCATCATGGAGCACATCGAGCAAGCTGGCGTGCACTCCGGCGACTCCGCCTGTTCTCTGCCAGCCTACACGCTGAGCAAAGAGATTCAGGACGTGATGCGCCAACAGGTTGAGAAACTGGCCTTTGAGCTGAGCGTTCGCGGCCTGATGAACGTGCAGTTCGCGGTGAAAAACAATGAGGTTTACCTGATTGAGGTTAACCCACGCGCCGCGCGTACCGTGCCGTTCGTCTCTAAAGCCACGGGCATTCCGCTGGCGAAAGTGGCGGCTCGCGTGATGGCGGGGCAGACGCTGGCTCAGCAAGGCGTCACCGAAGAGATCATTCCACCGTACTACTCGGTGAAAGAAGTGGTGCTGCCGTTCAACAAGTTCCCGGGCGTTGACCCAATCTTAGGGCCAGAAATGCGCTCTACCGGCGAAGTGATGGGCGTCGGTCGCACCTTCGCCGAAGCCTTCGCCAAGGCGCAGCTCGGCAGTAACTCCGGCATGAAGAAAGCCGGGCGTGCGCTGCTGTCAGTGCGCGAAGGGGATAAAGGTCGCGTGGTGGATTTGGCCGCCAAGCTGCTTAAACGCGGCTTCGAGCTGGACGCTACTCACGGTACTGCTGTGGTGCTGGGCGAAGCGGGGATTAACCCACGCCTGGTCAACAAGGTGCATGAAGGCCGCCCGCACATTCAGGACCGCATCAAAAACGGCGAGTATGTGTATATCGTGAACACCACGGCGGGTCGTCAGGCGATTGAGGATTCCAAGCTGATTCGCCGCAGCGCGCTGCAATACAAAGTGCACTATGACACCACCCTGAACGGCGGTTTCGCGACCGCAATGGCGCTCTCTTCCGACCCAACCGAGCAGGTGATTTCGGTTCAGGAAATGCACGCTAAAATTAAAAAGTAACCTTAAGACTTTAGTGTCTGGTACTGCGCCGCCCGCAACCGAAAGGAAGCGGGCGTTTTTATTACTTTCGCTTGGCACTGGCGGCAGTTATAAACCGCAGAAATACTTTATGATTAATCTATGTTTTGACGATATGAGCTGACTGATGATTTTAATTGTTTACGCCCACCCTTATCCACGCCACTCCCGGGCCAATCAGCGCTTGCTGTCGGCAATCGCTGATCTTCCTGATGTCGAAGTCCGCTCTCTTTACGATCTCTATCCCGATTTCAGCATTGATATCAGCGCTGAGCAGGCGGCGGTCGAGCGCGCCGATCTGGTGGTTTTCCAACATCCTCTTCAGTGGTACAGCATGCCGCCGCTGCTAAAACTGTGGATTGATAAAGTGCTGGAGCACGGCTGGGCCTATGGCCACGAAGGCAATGCCCTGAACGGCAAACACTGTCTGTGGGCAGTGACCACCGGCGGCAATGAGCATCACTTTGAGCTGGGCGACCATCCTGATTTCGACGTTCTAGCCCAGCCGCTGCAGGCCACGGCAGTTTACTGCGGGATGAACTGGCTGCCGTATTTTGCCGTACATAACACCTTTATTTGCGACGAGGCGGCGCTGAAAGCCTCCGGCGAAGAGTATCGCCGCCGCCTGTCGGCTTGTCTGAGTTTGAAAGAAACCGCGCCAGTGGGAGGCAGCGATGGAAAACCATAATTTGCTGCTTGAAGGGCTGCTCTACCTCGGCTCCGCCGCGCTGTTTGTGCCGATTGCCGTGCGCCTTGGCTTAGGCTCGGTGCTGGGCTATCTGATTGCGGGCTGCATCATCGGCCCGTGGGGGCTAAAACTGGTTTCCGACCCTGAGTCGATTCTGACCTTTGCGGAGATCGGCGTGGTGCTGATGCTGTTTATCATCGGCCTTGAGCTGGACCCGAAACGCCTATGGACCCTGCGCGCCTCGGTATTCGGCGGTGGCAGTATCCAGATGGGCGGCTGTGGTTTACTGCTCAGCCTGTTCTGTTATTTGCTGGGTCTGGACTGGAAAGTCGCTTTGCTGATTGGCCTGACGCTGGCGCTTTCCTCCACCGCCATCGCCATGCAGGCCATGAGCGAGCGCAGCCTGACCACTTCACCCATTGGCCGTAGCGCCTTTGCCGTGCTGCTGTTTCAGGATATCGCGGCCATTCCGCTGGTTGCCATGATCCCTCTATTGGCGAGCACCGGAGAAGCCACTACGCTGGCAAGCTTTGGGCTATCCGCCGCGAAAGTGATTGGCGCACTGGCAGCGGTTATCCTGCTCGGGCGCTACGTGGCGCGGCCCTTGCTGCACTTTGTTGCCCGTTCAGGTATGCGCGAAGTGTTCAGCGCCGTGGCGCTTTTTCTGGTATTCGGCTTTGGTATTTTGCTCGAAACGGCAGGCCTGTCGATGGCGATGGGGGCGTTTTTGGCAGGTGTGATGCTGGCGAGTTCGGAATACCGCCACGCGCTGGAAAGCGATATTCAGCCCTTTAAAGGTTTGCTGCTTGGGCTGTTCTTCATCGGCGTCGGCATGTCTATCGATTTCGGCACGCTGGTGCATCAGCCGCTGTTAATTGCCACTTTGCTGGTGGGCTTCATGCTGCTGAAAGCTGCGCTGCTGTGGCTTATTGGGCCGATGCTCGGCGTGCCAAAACGCCAGCGCGGCCTGTTTGCCATTCTTATCGGGCAGGGCAGTGAATTCGCTTTCGTGATTTTCAGCACCGCGCAGATGGCCGGTGTGCTGCCAGTGGAGTGGGCGAAAGCCCTGACGCTGGCGGTGGCGCTTTCCATGGCGGTCACGCCGCTGCTGCTGGTGCTGGCGAGTCGTCTGGAGCGCAACGCGCCGAAAGACAATCGCCCTGACGATACCATTGATGATGAAAATGCCACGGTGATCATTGCCGGATTTGGGCGTTTCGGGCAGATCGCCGGCCGCCTGTTGCTGGCCAATAACGTGCATACCGTGGTTTTGGATCACGACCCGGACCATATCGAAACTCTGCGCAAGTTCGGCACAAAAGTGTTTTACGGCGACGCCACCCGCGTTGACCTGCTGGAGTCCGCTGGTGCGGGGCAGGCCAAGGTGCTGATTAACGCGATTGACGATGTTGAGGCCAATCTCCAGCTCACCGAGCTGGCGAAAGAGCATTTCCCGAACCTGAAAATTATCGCCCGCGCTCGCGACGTCGACCACTGGTATCAGCTGCGTCGCCTTGGCGTTGAGGCGCCAGAGCGTGAGCTGTTTGAAGGCTCGCTACGCGTCGGGCGTGAGACGCTGGAGTTCCTGGGATTAGATGCTTACGAGGCGCGGGAAAAAGCCGATCTGTTCCGTCGCTACAACCTTAAAATGCTCGAAGCCACTATCGAGAATTATGAGGATACCGAGTTCCGCGTTGCCAGTATGCAGCGTGCCAAAGATATGCTGACGGACGCCATCGAGCAGGATCAGAAGCGTCTGGCCTCAGGGCAGCAGCAGGGCTGGCGTGGAAGTATTGACGGTAAAGCGCCGGAAGATGAGGTGATTGAAGCCAAGGGATAAGGCGAACTTGAAGAGATAAGAAGTTTATTATTAAACGGGCGGTGCGCAGGCATCGCCCGTTTTGCGTTAAGGCCACGGGGTATTAGCTCAGCGCGACTTTAATCCCTAAACCAATCAGCACGCCACCGAGCAGCTTATCGACAATCTTCTGTGCTTTTGCCAGACCACGGCGCACCGGCGCGCTTTGGATCAGCAGGGAGAGCAGCGGCCACCAAATGGCTGACAGCCCAATGATAATCGAGGCATACCACAGCTTTTCGCCCACTCTGGAGTTCACTTGCAGCACCTGAGTGAACATCGCCAGGAAGAACAGAGTGGCCTTTGGGTTGAGCAAATTGCACAAGTAGCCCTGAATGAAAGCTTTGTGCAGCTTGATTTGTTGCTGCTCTAAGCCGTCCAGATTCATTTTGCTATTGGAGCGCGAGAACAGCGCCTGAATGCCGACCCAAATCAGGTAAGCCGCGCCGACATACTTCAGCATGTCGAACAGCCACGGCGTGGTGGTGATCACTACCGCCAGCCCGGCCACGCAGTAAGACATATGGGTTATCACCCCGCAAATCACACCCAGAGACGTCATCAGCGCCGCCACTTTCGGATAGCGCGCCGCATTCTTTATCACCAGAAAGAAATCTGGGCCGGGGGAGAGCATGCCGAGCAGGGAGATGCTGGCGACAAACAGGGAGGTTTCAAGCATGGTAATAACCGTCGTTGATTCAATAGCAGATAGGGCGGCATCATACGCCAATCCTGAAAGTCATAAACTAAGGGCGACGCTTTTTTTTTGTGTTTCGTATAAAGTCGCGTCGGCGGAGTGGTGAGGGCTGTACGGCCCTGTACGCGAATACCGCCAGCATGTAAGCCGCACTGTACAAGCTCTGAAGAGTCTGGAATTCGTATAAGTGATATATACCGTTTTAAGATAATTATTCGTTATATATGACGTGGATTAAGGTGCCGAATTGGAACTTTTATGATGATAAATCGCGCATGACTAAGAGCCATCTTATATCTGTAGGTTGGGCAGTTATCGCTATCGACGGCTTGAGGGGCTTTCCGTATAGTGTCTGCACTTTTTTGAGTCACCGTAAATATCCTCTTCTACACAGGGCTTCATAATGATTATCAGCCTGATCGCCGCACTGGCGGCGGATCGCGTTATTGGCATGGAAAACGCCATGCCTTGGCATTTACCGGCTGACCTGGCTTGGTTTAAGCGTAATACGCTGAACAAACCGGTCATCATGGGACGCAAAACGTTCGAGTCTATTGGTCGTCCTTTGCCTGGTCGCTTAAATATCGTGATCAGTTCACAACCGGGCACGCACGACGGAGTCACCTGGGTTACCTCCATTGATGCTGCTATTGCTGCAGCGGGCGATGTTGAGGAAGTGATGGTCATGGGCGGTGGTCACGTATACGACCAGTTCCTGGCGCGCGCTGACCGTTTATACCTGACGCACATTGATGCCGAAGTAGAAGGGGACACGCACTTCCCCGACTACGAGCCGGATGAGTGGGAAAGCACCTTCAGCGAATTCCACGACGCTGACGAGCAGAACTCTCACGGCTTCTGCTTTGAAATTCTGGACAGGAACCGCGGCTAAGCCCCAACGCCGGCTAAATAAAAAAGGCACCTGAAAAGGTGCCTTTTTTGATCTGCCCAAGGGTGCTCAGGACGCGGTCGGCGCCGCAACCTGCTCTTTGTCGCTACGGCGATTAGAGCGTTGGGTGAAATATTGCTTATCTTCCCAACGGATCATGGTCAATACGCCACCCCAGCAGCATCCGGTATCCAGCGCATAAACGCCTTCCGGCGCGCCTTTACCTTCCAGAGAAGCCCAGTGCCCAAAGGCGATACTGTATCCGGCCTGGCGGATCGGGCTTTCAATATCAAACCAAGGTTTAAGTGGGCGCGGCGCGTTCTCCGGCGTGTCCTTGCACATCATGTCCAACTGACCGTTCGGGAAGCAGTAGCGCATGCGGGTAAGGGCGTTGGTGCTAAAACGCAGACGTGCTAAGCCGCTCAGCTCTGGCGACCAGTTGTTCGGCATATCGCCATACATGGCGTCGAGGAACAGCGGATAGGTGTCGCTGCTCAGCACGGCTTCCACTTCACGGGCGCACATCTGCGCGGTTTCCAGATCCCACTGCGGCGTGATGCCCGCATGAGCCATCACCAGCTTCAGCTCTTCATCAACCTGCAATACCGGTTGACGACGCAGCCAGTTGATCAGCTCATCGGCGTCTTCGGCTTCCAACAGGGGATTGAGACGATCTTTGGGTTTGTTAAAGCTGATCCCCGCATAGATCGCCAGCAAGTGCAGGTCATGATTTCCCAGCACCATGCGCACTGACTCCCCCAAGCTGCTGACATAGCGCAGCACTTCGAGCGAGTTGGGGCCGCGCGCCACGAGGTCGCCCGTCAGCCATAATCGGTCTTGTTCAGGATTGAAATTGACTTGCGCCAATAGCGCTTTGAGTTCATCGATACAGCCGTGAACATCACCAATAAGATATGTCGACATGAGAGTTAATTTATCAGCGTTGGGATTGCGAGGCGAAAAACAGGGATAGGGACACGGAATAATTCACCGTCCTCTGCGACCATTTCGTAATGCCCTTCCATGGTGCCCAGTGGCGTTTCTAGCACGGCGCCGCTGGTGTAATGGAATTCGTTACCAGGAAGAATAAGCGGTTGTTCACCGACCACACCTTCACCCTGAACTTCTATCTGCCGGGCATTACTGTCAGTAATCAACCAGTAACGGCGGAGTAACTGTACGTTGAAGCGGCCGAGATTACGGACGGTCACGGTGTAAGAGAAGACATAGCGCTCTTCTTCAGGTATCGACTGCGATTCAATGTAGACACTTTGCACCTGAACACATACGCGTGGTGAATCAAGCATAGCGTTACTCCTCGCTTCCTTTATGTTTCGAGGCGCAGTGCTTTGGCACTTGCGCCCCTTATCATATTGGCTCAGTACGATTATTGTTCTGGCTGCGGCTGGCCATTTTTCGGCCGGGTAGATAAGCGATTAGCCAGTTTGCAGTACATCTCAACAGAAATATTCTCTGCGCGCATCTGTAAATCCAGACCCAGCTCTACCATCTCTTCAACGGTGAACAAATGGCCGAGGCTGTTACGCACGGTTTTGCGACGCTGGTTAAAGGCATCGGTGGTCAAACGACTCAGAATACGGATGTCGTCAACCGGATAAGGGATTTCAGCGTGCGGAATTAAACGCACCACCGCAGATTCCACTTTTGGCGCTGGCGTAAAGGATTCCGGCGGAACTTCCAGCACGGGAATAATATGGCAGTAGTACTGCGCCATCACGCTCAGGCGGCCGTAAGCTTTGCTGTTCGGCCCGGCAACCAGACGGTTAACCACTTCTTTTTGCAACATAAAGTGCATGTCGCGAATAGCATTAGTATAGAGGAACAGGTGGAACATCAGCGGCGTGGAGATGTTATACGGCAAGTTGCCGAACACGCGCAGCGGCTGGCCCAGCTCTTTCGACAGCTCGCCGAAGTCGACTTTCATGGCGTCAGACTGGATCACACGCAGCTTGCTGGCCATCTTCGGATTGGTCTCCAGACGGGCGGCCAAATCGCGGTCAAGCTCGACCACGGTCATACTATTAAGGCGCGAGGCAACCGGCTCTGTTAAAGCAGCCAGGCCGGGACCGATTTCGACAACGGCCTGATCGGGCAATGGATGGATAGCCGATACGATGCTGTCGATAACAAACTGATCGGTTAAAAAGTTTTGCCCGAAACGTTTACGAGCAAAGTGGCCTTGGTGTACACGATTATTCATTGTAGTTGTTTTACTTTTCTTTATAGAACAGCAGAATTGGTTGCCATGCGAATGGCGAGATTTATTGCAGTCTTGAAGCTGCCTGCATCGGCAGTGCCGGTGGCGGCCAGTTCAAGTGCGGTACCGTGATCAACGGAGGTCCTGATAAAGGGCAGGCCGAGTGTGATATTCACTGCGCGGCCGAATCCTTGGTATTTTAGCACCGGAAGGCCCTGATCGTGATACATCGATAACACCGCGTCGGCGTGTTGCAGATATTTCGGCTGGAACAGCGTATCTGCTGGCAGCGGACCAATCAGACTCATTCCCTTTTCGCGCAATTCATTCAGCGCAGGAATGATGGTATCAATCTCTTCATGCCCCATGTGACCGCCTTCCCCAGCGTGCGGGTTAAGACCACAGACATAAATTTGCGGATCGACAATACCAAATTTGGTCTGCAAGTCATGATGCAAAATGGTGATCACTTCATGCAAGCTTTGACGAGTGATCGCTGCGGGGACGTCCATCAGCGGCAGATGCGTCGTCGCCAGAGCAACGCGCAGCTCTTCCGTCGCCAACATCATCACCACGCGATTGCATTGGCTGCGATCGGCGAAGAACTCGGTATGGCCGATAAACGGAATTCCGGCATCATTGATAATGCTTTTCTGCACCGGACCGGTCACTAAGCCGGCGAATTCGCCGTTGATAGCGCCGTTACAGGCGCGAGCCAGCGTTTCCACCACGTAACCTGCATTAGCTACGTTAAGCTGACCAGCGATCACTGGAACCGCGGTTTTCACCGGCAAAACGGTCAGCGTGCCCGCAGCCTGAGGCTGAGGCGCCGCGCCCGGCTGGTAATCACGTAACTCGATTTTCAATCCCAAAATCTGGGCGCGCTCAAGTAACAAAGCCGGATCGGCACAAACCACTAACTCAACAGGCCACGCCTGTTGAGCCAGAGCAAGTACCAGATCCGGCCCAACCCCGGCTGGCTCGCCGGGGGTGATGACCAAACTTTTTGTCGCTAAAGAATTATTGTCCATTACCGTCCAGAATCTTCACGTACGCATTGGCACGTTGTTCCTGCATCCAGGTCTGAGCTTCTTCAGAGAATTTACGGTTGAACAGCATGCGATACGCGCGCTCTTTCTGCGCTGCGTCGGTTTTATCCACCTGACGGGTATCGAGTAACTGAATCAAGTGCCAGCCGAATGAGGAGTGAACCGGTGCGCTGAGTTCGCCTTTTTTCAGGTTCATCAGGGCGTCACGGAACGCCGGATCGTACATGTCAGGAGATGCCCAGCCTAAGTCGCCGCCCTGATTCGCTGAACCTGGGTCCTGAGAAAGCTGCTTCGCTTCATCAGCAAACTTGGCTTTACCGCTGCGAATATCCGCCGCGACCTGCTCAAGCTTCGCGCGAGCCTGATCGTCAGTCATGACCACCGACGGCTTCAGCAAGATGTGACGTGCGTGAACTTCGGTAACAGAAACGGTTTTGTTGTCGCCACGGATATCGTTAACTTTCAGGATATGGAAGCCGACGCCGGAACGGATTGGACCGATGATTTGGCCTTTCTGCGCGGTGCTCAGTGCCTGAGCAAACAGCGTTGGCAGCTCCTGCAATTTGCCCCAACCCATGTTGCCGCCTTTCAGCGCCTGGGAGTCAGCAGAGTAGGCGATCGCCATTTTCCCGAAGTCGCCACCGTTGTTCAGTTCAGCTACCAGTTTCTTGGCTAAAGCTTCAGCCGTATCGACCTGGTCCTGCGTTGGGTTTTCCGGCAGGGGGAGCAAAATGTGGCTCAGGTTGAACTCAGCGTCGCCGCCGTTTTGTGCGCCAACCTGTTTGGCCAGTGCATCAACTTCCTGTGGCAGAACGGTAACGCGACGACGAACTTCGCTGTTACGCACTTCGCTGATCATCATCTCTTTACGGATCTGGGCACGGTAAGTGCTGTAGTTCAGACCATCGTAGGCCAGGCGGCTACGCAGTTGGTCAACCGTCAGTTTGTTCTGTGCGGCAATCCCCGCGATGGCTTTATCAACGTCTTCATCAGTTAGTTTGATGCCCATTTTATCGGCCATCTGTAACTGGATCTTGTCCATGATCAGGCGATCAAGGATCTGGTGGCGCAGCGTTGCGTCATCAGGTAATTGCTGATTTGCCTCTTTAGCCTGCTGTTTAACAGATTGCATCAGGCTATTGACGTCACTGTCCAGGACCACACCGTTATCCACCACGGCGGCCACTTTATCAACCTCTTGAGGGGCTGCAAACGCGGTGCTGGCACAAAGCGTTACGCCGAGGAGAAGTGTTCTCCAGTTCTTCATACATTTTCCATTTGTTTAATCCGCAATTGCGGATGCAAGTTCACTGAGTTCAACATGTCGTCGGTCTTAGAATGCACGTTGATAAGGCAATATACCGCGGCCCAGCATTTCTGCGGTTCCGAGGGTATGACTATTACTCAGGCCACGAAGTTCAAGAGTGAGTGAAATCTTGTTGTCATACTTACTTTCTGCGTTGACGTTATCAAAGTTGGTGATTTTACGCTCGTAGCCAAAGCCAACCGCCCAACAGCAGGTATTGTATTGCAGACCGAGCAATTGATCAGCCGGTTGCTGTGCTTTGGTGTCGTAATAATAGGCACCCACGATGGCCCAGCGATCGGCGATCGGCCAGCTGGCGATGCCACCCACTTGCGAAATACCTTGCTGATAACCCGGGTTTCTCACGTTAGGTAATGTCGCCTGAATATACTCCGGGCTGGCATAACGGTAGCTCAACTGAACCATTTTGTCCGCGTCACCTCGGTATTCAAGCACCGCATCACCCAGCGCTAAGGCATCAAGGCGTGTGTCATACTGCGCACCGCCGCGAACACCCCAGAAGTCATTGATTTTATAGTAAGTATCGCCCGCCCACACCAGGCTGCCGGTATCATCATTTTTATCCAGAACGCTGTTCTGATCGCCAGTGCGCGGAGGGGTGAAGTAGTAAATCTGTCCCAATGATGCGTTAAAGCGTTCAACCAAACCATCATCGTAAATACGGGTCGTTAACCCACTCGCCACTTGGTTAGCTGAAGCAATACGGTCAAGGCCACTGTAGCTCTTATCGCGGAACAGGCCGGTGTAGTCGGACTGAAGCAGCGTGGAGTCATAGGTGTTGATCCCACTCTGGTCGCGGTAAGGAATATAGAGATACTGGGCGCGTGGTTCGAGGGTTTGGGTATAGCCCGCGTTCCAATCCATGGTGCGTTCAAACACCATCTTGCCGTCAGATTTAAACTCAGGCAGCGTACGGTTCACCGAGCTTTGCAGCTTAGAGTTAGGGTTGGCAGCAAAGAACGAGTCAGGAATATCCTGCTGATAATGGGTCGTCATTAATTTGACTTCATTATCCAGGCTACCCAGGCTGTTACTTAGCGGCAGGCTTAATGTTGGCTCTAAGTGCAGTCGCGTGGCTTCCGGGTTATCCGGGTTTACGCTGGTGAACTTGGCGGCCTGGCCGTAGACATGCAGGTCAAACGGACCGAGATCGTTTTTGTAGTAGTTGACGTCAAACTGCGGCATTGCGCGATAAGCGTTGCCGTCACCCGTGCCGTTAAAGATCTGGAACTGTTTACTGGCTAAGGTCGCGTCCCAGTTTTTATTGGCATAGCCGACGCTAAATTTCTGCGCCGCATAGCCGTCCGTGGTTGAACCATATTTTGAGTCAAAGTCATTGAAATAGTACGGATCGCTGACTTTGGTGTAGTCAACGTTGAAACGCCAGACTTGATCCACGACGCCTGAGTGCACCCAGTAGTACAACCAGCGTTTGGTTTTATCGCTTTGACGCGCCTGACTCTTCACAAAATCGTCGTCGATTTTTTTATCATCGCCCAAATAATCGAACTCCATCAGCCCCGCGCCGAGGCCGGTCAGATAACGGAACTCGTTCTGCAATTGCAGACCACGGTTGCTCATGTAGTTTGGGGTGATGGTGGCGTCGTAGTTAGGCGCGATATTCCAGTAATAAGGAATTGTAACGCCGAAGCCGTTAGTGCTGCTGTAGTTGGCGTTCGGGATCAAGAAACCGGAACGGCGGCGGTCCCCAATTGGCAACTGCATGTACGGGCTGTAGAACACCGGCACCGGGCCAATGTGGAAACGGGCATTCCAGATTTCAGCCACTTCTTCCTGACGATCTTCAATGATGGTCGAACCCACCACGCTCCAGCTGTTATCGCCGGGCAGACAGGAAGTAAAGGTACCGTTATCCAAGATGGTGTAGCGGTTGCTGTCACGCTGCTTCATCTTATCTGCCGTACCGCGACCTTGGCGGCCTACCATCTGGTAGTCACCTTTTTCCAGATCGGTATCTTTGGTGGTTAGATTCGAGAAACCTTTAGGGCCGTTCAGTTTGATCTGCGGATCGCTATATCTCACGTCACCGGTTGCGGTCACGGTGCGGATTGGCGTGGCTTCGCCAGGCGTAGTTACCTGATTAAGCTGCACCTGATCGGCAGTCAGTGAGCTGTTACCCTGCTCGACATTAACGCTACCGCTAAACAGCGCGTTGTCGGGATAGTTGCCGGTGGCCTGATCCGCCTGAATATTAACAGGAAGCTTATTCGGATCACCGGTTACCAGAGGTTTATCATAAGTAGGCACGCCGAGCATACACTGCGCAGCGAGATCAGCTAAAGCGCCATGGCTGTACAGGGCCGTCCAAATAGTGGTGGCCAGCAGCGTGGGGAAGCGTGTTTTCAGACGTCTGTTTTTCATACGTAAAATGGTGTTCCGTCATCAGAGGCATCATGCCGGCAAACGGTCAGAGACTATATTACTCATCATCGTTGCGCTAGTGTTAAATCCAACCGGTAAACGTCGTCGCCGTTAGGCACAACGATAAATGCCAGTTATGATAAAGCAATTTTTCGACGACGCCATGGTGAATTGAGGAGTATATGCAGTATTGGGGAAAGCTGCTCGGGCTTGTGCTGGGTTTAATGTCCGGCGTGGGATTCTGGGGAATCGTAATTGGGGTGTTGGTCGGGCATATGTTCGACAAGGCGCGCGCGGTTAAAAGCCGCGGTTATTTTGCCGATCAACAGACAAGACAAACTGTTTTTTTCCGCACCACCTTTGAGGTGATGGGGCATTTAACGAAATCAAAGGGGCGTGTTACCGAGGCTGATATTCAGATTGCCAGCCTTTATATGGACAGAATGCAGCTGCACGGCGAGCACCGTAATGCAGCACAGCGCGCATTCCAGAGTGGTAAAGAGTCGAGTTATCCACTGCGTGAGAAGATGCGCGAACTGCGCAGCGTCTGTTTTGGGCGTTTCGATCTAATCCGGACTTTTCTGGAAATTCAGATCCAGGCCGCCTTTGCCGATGGCTCGCTGCATCCTAATGAACGGCAGGTGCTGTACGTCATCGCCGAAGAGTTAGGCATCTCCCGCCAGCAGTTCGACCAGTTCCTCAGCATGATGGAGGGCGGTCAGCAATTTGGCGGGCAGCAGGGGCATTACTCACAGGGCGGATTCCGGCAGGCTCCGCAAGGGCCGACGCTGGCCGATGCTTGTAAAGTGCTGGGTGTCAGTCCGTCAGACGATAGCGCCGTCATTAAGCGCGCCTATCGCAAGCTGATGAGCGAACATCATCCCGACAAGCTGGTGGCGAAAGGCCTGCCGCCGGAAATGATGGAGATGGCGAAAGAGAAGGCGCAGGCGATTCAGGCGGCTTATGACCTGATTAAACGCGAGAAAGGTTTTAAATAATCTTCTGATCTTCTGACGCAAAAAAGGCGCTGAATGTTAGTTCAGCGCCTTTTTATTTATATCTTGCCCTTAGAAATCCGGCTCGCAGTTGAAGACCAGCGGCGTATCGGTGATCGGATGGTAAAACGACAACTCCTGCGCGTGCAGCTGCAGGCGATTGACCACGGCCATTGCCTCGGGCGGCGCATAGAACTTATCGCCAAGGATCGGATGACCAATAGCCAGCAGGTGAACGCGCAACTGGTGCGAGCGGCCGGTGATCGGGCGCAGCTTCACGCGCGTGGTGCCGTCATCGTCCCAGGAGATCACTTCATACTGGGTGAGGGCTTTTTTTCCGGTTTCGTGACACACCTTCTGTTTTGGGCGATTCGGATAATCACAAATCAACGGCAAATCGATAATGCCGTAATCCTCTTCCACCCGGCCCCAGACGCGGGCGATATAGACTTTTTTGGTCTCGCGCTCGCGGAACTGGCGTTTCAGCTCGCGCTCGGCTTCCTTGGTTAACGCCACCACAATCACGCCGCTGGTGGACATATCCAGGCGATGCACCGTCTCGGCTTCGGGAAACTCTTGCTGAATGCGGGTCATCAGGCTGTCGTGATGCTCAGCCAGCTTGCCAGGAACGGACAGCAGGCCGCTTGGCTTATTGACCACCATGATGTGCTCATCCTGAAAAATCACCTGTAACCAAGGATCCTTCGGCGGGTGGTAATCCTCCAGCGGCTTGGTATTGGAAGGGATGTAGGATGTGGATTGATTTTCACTCATCGCGGTTTCAATTATCTACTGTCATGAAAAGGGAAGAGGCAGGGGGCACCTGCCTCTTGGCTGGCATTACTGGTGGCTAACCACCACCAAGCGGATTGCATCCAGACGCCAGCTGGCATCGTTCAGGTTAGCCAGAACCTGTTGGCGGTTCGATTCTATCGCTTCCAGCTCGTCATCACGAATGTTTGGGTTAACCTCTTTCAGCGACTTCAGGCGCGCCAGCTCTTGGTTCAGCTGCACGTCGGCTTCGACCTTGGCGGCTTCAATCAGCGTGCGGGCTTCTTCGGCAATCTGCGGCTCGGCCTGTTGCAGCATGGCGTGGACATCAGCCTGTACCGCGTTGACCAGCTTGCTGGAGTTGTGACGGTTAATGGCATTTAACTGGCGGTTGAAGCTTTCGAATTCAACCTGAGCCGCCAGATTGGTGCCTTTACGGTCCATCAACATGCGAACCGGCGTCGGTGGCAAGAAGCGGGTTAATTGCAGGTGCTTCGGTGCCTGACACTCCACCACATACACCAGCTCGGCCAGCAGCGTGCCGACCGGCAGCGCCTTATTCTTCAGGATAGACACCGCGCAGCTGCCGGTATCGCCTGACAGGATAAGATCCAGACCATTGCGAATGATCGGATGTTCCCAACTGATGAACTGCGTGTCTTCGCGGGACAGCGCCTGCTCACGGTCGAAGGTCACGGTGCAGCCATCTTCTGGCAGGCCAGGGAAGTCCGGCACCAGCATGTGATCTGACGGCGTCAGCACGATCAGGTTATCGCTACGGTCTTCCTGATTGATCCCCACGATGTCGAACAGGTTCAGCGCGAAGTTCACCAGATTGACGTCGTTATCCTGCTCGCCGATCTCTTTTGCCAGCTGCTGTGCCGGTTCGCCGCCGTTGGAATGCATCTCCAGCAGGCGGTCGCGGCCGTTTTCCAGCGCCAGCTTCAGGGCGTCGTGCTTACTGCGGCATTCAGCAATAAACTCGTTCAACCCTTCTTGCTCGTTTGGCGTCGCCAGGAAAGCAATCAGCTGCTCGTAGGCACTGTCGTAAATGGTGCGGCCGGTCGGGCAGGTGTGCTCGAAAGCGTCCAGACCTTCATGGAACCAACGCACCAGCACCGACTGCGCGGTCTGCTCGAGATAAGGCACCATGATGTCGATGTTGTTCTGCTGGCCGATACGGTCCAGACGACCAATACGCTGCTCCAGCAGGTCCGGGTTAAAGGGCAGATCGAACATCACTATTTTGCTGGCGAACTGGAAGTTACGCCCTTCGGAGCCGATTTCAGAACAGAGCAGCACCTGCGCGCCATCTTCCTGAGAAGCGAAGTAGGCCGCCGCGCGGTCACGCTCAATAATTGACAGACCTTCGTGGAACACGGCGGCGCGAATGGCTTCGCGCTCGCGCAGCACCTGCTCCAGTTGCAGCGCGGTGGCGGCTTTGGCGCAGATCACCAGCACTTTTTCGTCACGGTTGGCCGTCAGGTAGCCCAACAGCCACTCCACGCGCGGGTCGAAGTTCCACCAGGTGGCGTTGTCGCCTTCGAACTCCTGATAAATCTGCTCCGGGTAGAGCATGTCGTAAGCGCGCGCTTCTACCGTTTTCTTGGCGCCCATGATGCCGGACACCTTAATTGCGGTCTGGTACTGGGTTGGCAGAGGCAATTTCACCGCGTGCAGGTGGCGCTCGGGGAAGCCTTTCACGCCATTACGGGTGTTACGGAACAGCACTCGGCTGGTGCCGTGGCGGTCCATCAGCATCGCGACTAGCTTCTTGGCGGCGGCTTCATCCCCGGCGTTGGCGGCGGCCAGCAGGGTGTCGACGTCGGCATTGCCTACGCGTTCGCCCAGCAGCGCCAGTGCCTCCGGCGTTAATTGTTCTTGGTTGAGCAGCAGGGTCACGGCATCAGCCACCGGCTGATACTGCTGCTGCTCTTCGATGAATTCTTCGTAATCGTGGAAACGATCCGGGTCGAGCAAGCGCAGGCGGGCAAAGTGGCTCTGCTGGCCCAGTTGCTCTGGGGTTGCGGTCAGCAACAGCACGCTTGGGATCTGCTGAGAAAGTTGCTCGATCACCTGATATTCGCGGCTCGGCGCGTCTTCGCTCCACACCAAGTGGTGCGCTTCGTCGACCACCAGCATGTCCCACTCGGCTTCTGACAACTGCTCGAGACGAGACTTATTGCGGCGCACGAAGTCCAGCGAACAGATAACCAACTGCTCGGTTTCAAACGGGTTAGTGGCTTCATGGACCGACTCGGCGTAGCGGTCGTCATCAAACAGCGAGAAGCGCAGGTTGAAGCGGCGCAGCATCTCGACCAGCCACTGGTGTTGCAGGGTTTCCGGCACCACGATCAGCACGCGTTCAGCGCGACCAGACAGCAATTGCTGGTGGATAATCATCCCGGCTTCGATAGTTTTACCCAGACCCACTTCGTCGGCTAACAGCACGCGCGGGGCGTGGCGCTGGCCCACTTCATAAGCAATGTGCAGCTGGTGGGGGATCAGGCTGGCACGCATACCGCGCAGGCCGCCGAACTCCAGACGGAACTGTTCGCGCTGGTATTTACGGGCGCGGAAACGCAGGGCGAAACGGTCCATGCGATCGATTTGACCGGCGAACAGTCGGTCTTGAGGCTTGCTGAAGGTCAGCTTGCTGTCGAGCAGCACTTCGCGCATCGCGACGCCCGTCTCTTCGGTGTCGGTACGCGTACCGATGTAGGTCAGCAGCCCTTTATCTTCAACCACTTCTTCAACCAGTAGCTGCCATCCTTCATGGCTACTGATGGTGTCCCCGGTGTTAAACATCACGCGGGTGATTGGGGAATCATTACGAGCATACAGTCGGTTTTCACCAGTGGCGGGGAAAAGCAGGGTTACCATGCGCGTATCAATCGCGACGACGGTCCCTAATCCTAATTCGCTTTCCGTGTCGCTTATCCAGCGTTGACCCAATGTAAACGGCATAATCTCTCTCTGTGTCTGTCTGTTATGAACGGCTTTACTGCGCCCTGATTTTTAGTAATAGCTTGCTTTCCTCGCCAGTGGCGCGGAATGGTTAATTTTATGGGGGTGGTTCAGATTCGGGAAAGGGCGCTATGGTAATAGAAGGCGGCCCTTACGTCACGATACATCTTTACTAAACAGACCCGCGCGCCTGATTTAAAACAAACCCATCTGGCCAGTGATAAGTGTAGCAAAGTCATCATGCAGGAAGGGCAGAATGCCGTCGGCCACCGGCTCGAGCTGGCGCTCAATGTAGTGGTCGTAATCAATCGGCGAATGCAGATTCTCCAGCGGCTCCGGCCCGGAAGTGGTCATGACATAGCTTATCCAGCCGCCGTTTTGATACTGCTGTGCGCGGCCTTGGGCCAAATTATACTCGTCGGCCAGCCTTGCAGCACGGACGTGCGGCGGCACATTGCGCTCGTAGTCGCTGAGTTTGCGGCGCAGGCGTTTGCGATAAACCAGCTGGCTGTCGAACTCGCCCGCCAGCGTGCTTGCCACGTAATCCCGCACATAGTCCTGATAGGGCTGATTATGGAAAATACGCTGATACAGCGCCTGCTGGAACTCCTGCGCCAGCGGCGTCCAGTCGGTGCGCACGGTTTCCAAACCTTTATAGATGATATGTTCGCCGTCCGGCCCTTGGGTTAATCCGGCATAGCGCTTTTTACTGCCCTGCTCAGAGCCGCGAATGGTCGGCATCAGGAAGCGTTTGAAGTGGGTTTCAAACTCCAACTCCAGCGCGCTTTCTATCCCATATTCCTGCTGAAGATGGGCTTTCCACCAGGCATTCACCTGCTCCACCAGACGGCGGCCAATGGCACCGGCCTCCTCTTCAGAGTGGGCTTTATTTAGCCAGACAAAAGTGGAATCGGTATCGCCATAAATCACCTGAAAGCCTTCAGCTTCAATCAGTTCGCGGGTTTGGCGCATGATGTCGTGGCCGCGCAGAGTGATGGATGACGCCAGCCTTGGGTCGAAGAAGCGACAGCCGCTGGAACCCAGCACGCCATAAAAGGCGTTCATGATGATTTTCAGCGCCTGCGACAGCGGCTTGTTGTTTTGCTGCTTGGCGGTTTCCCGTCCTTGCCAGATTTGCCGGACGATTTCCGGCAGGCAGTGCTTCTCACGGGAGAAGTGCGCGCCGCGGTAGCCCGGCACGGCGTGTTGCTCATCGGGCTGCTGCAAACCCGCGACCAGCCCGACGGGGTCAATCAGGAAGGTGCGGATAATCGACGGGTAAAGGCTTTTGTAGTCAAGCACTAGCACGGAATCATACAGGCCGGGACGGGAGTCCATCACGAAGCCGCCGGGGCTCATTTCCCCTTCGCGTTCGCCCATGTTCGGCGCGACATAGCCGATGCGATGCATGCGCGGTAAATAAAGGTGGGTGAAAGCGGCCACCGAGCCGCCGTGGCGATCGACCGCCAGCCCGGTCACCGAGGCGCGCTCAAGCAGAAAGGGCATCAGCTCGGTTTTAGCAAAAATGCGCGTCACCAGCTCGCAGTCTTTCAGGTTGTAGTGGGCCAGCGCGGGCTTATTTTCGCGAAAACGCTGTTCGATTTCGGCCAATCGCTGGTAAGGGCTGTCGCTGGCTTTGCCTTCACCGAGCAAAGTTTGCGAGACGTTTTCCAAACTGAAAGAGGAGAAGTTCCAGAAAGCCGATTTCAGTGCTTCAATGCCGTCAATGATTAAACGCCCGGCGGCGGCGGCGAAGAAATGCCCCTGTTTGAAGCCGTGCTCGCGCCACTCGAGGTCGCTACCATCGCGGCCAAAACGCAGCGGGATGTGGTAGCGCTCGGCGTGTCTTTGCAACACGCGCAGGTCAAACTGCACCACATTCCAGCCGATAATGACGTCAGGGTCGTAGGCCGCCAGCCACTCATTGAGTTTTTCCAGCAGCTTCGGGCGGCTGTCGACATACTCCAGAATGAAGTCGCGCGGAGTATCTGGGTCACCGTTCGGCGGCCCGAGCATGTAGACGTGGCGCTGGCCGCAGCCCTCAAGGCCGATACAGTAAAGCTCGCCGTTGCCGCTGGTTTCAATGTCCAGCGAGCAGAGCTTTAGCGGCGGACGATAGGCTTCGGCGGGCTTTATGCGGGTTTCAACCAGCAGATTGTCGCCACTCTGCTGGCCGCTGAACCACACCGGCGCGGTGATGAAGCGCTCCATTAAATAGCGCTCGGGCGGGCGAATATCTGCTTCGAACAGGGTGACTCCCCCTTCTTTAAGCAGTTTCTCCAGCCGCATTAACTGGCGGTGCTGAGTGCAATACAGACCAAGGACCGGGCGAGACTGGAAATCCTGCAAAGGCAACTCGCGCAGGCTGTAGCCTTTCTCACCGACCAGTAGTCGTTCGGCCTGTTTTTGTTGCTCGACCGGCAGAAAAGCCACCGACTCCTGCAAAGGCAAACGCACGCGCTGGGGGCCGCTGTCGGTCGCCAGCCACAGCTCCACCTCCGTACCGCGCGGGGTGTCACGCCAGTGTCGGGTTAACACAAACCCCTGACGTGGCGAGGTGAGCGTCGAAGCGTGCGAAGTGGGTGCGTTGATAAGCGCCTCATTAGGTCGAGTAAAAAAGCAGGGTAGAGCAATATAGTATGGTTATTTATACAGTTCTTGTCCATCGGCGCGGGTTTAAGGCGCATTTAGGCAAATATGCATACAATTCGCCGGTTGACTCACTTTCGCCCTGCGCTGACAATTCAGCCGCGTAATGTTTTATAAAGCTACACTTATGAATTACCAGGCTGAAATTTGTTCTGTAAATGCTTTGCATTCATAGCCTAATCAGCCATTTACCTGATAATGCAGGGATGGTCAGCCATTATTTTGACCATGCAAGACGCACATAACACTGGGATTTTATGGAAGCCTATTTACAGCATCTCGTCGCGCAGTCGGTGGGAATTGCACTGATTATCGTTGCGGTGGTGGCGTTTTTTGAATCGCTGGCGCTGGTCGGGTTGATCCTTCCCGGCACCGTCATGATGGCCACTCTGGGCACCTTGATTGGCAGTGGACAGGTTGGCCTGTATGAAGCCTGGCTGGCCGCAGGGCTGGGCTGTTTCGTGGGCGACTGGGCCTCCTATTTCATCGGCCGTCGCTTCAAGGGGCCGTTGCATAACTGGAAGTTCCTGCAACGCTATCAGGCGCTGCTCGACAAAACCGGCAGCGCGCTCGACCGTCACAGCTTCGCGACGGTAATTATCGGCCGCTTTATTGGGCCGACTCGCCCGCTGGTGCCGATGGTCGCTGGGATGCTCAGTCTGCCGCCGTATAAATTTGCTCCGCCGAATATTGTCGGCTGCATCACCTGGCCGCCGGTCTACTTCCTGCCGGGTATTTTGGCGGGCGTGGCGATTGATATCCCCGCCGGGCATAACAGCACGGTGTTCAAATGGCTGCTGCTGGGCTCTGCCGCCTTGTTGTGGCTGACGGCGTGGTTACTGTGGCGCTGGTTCCGTTCAGATAAAAACAGCGGCGACGCTATGGCGCGCTGGCTGCCTTTGGCGCGAGTGCGCGTGCTCTCAGTGCTTGGCGTGATCGGCACGGCGGTCTGCTTTGTGATGTTGAGCAAGCAGCCCTTAATGCCGGTTTACGGGCATCTGCTGTGGAAAGTGATCACCCGTTAACCCTCTCTCAGCGCAGCGGAATGCCCAAGATCTGGGCTTCTGCTGCACTACCTTCCACCAGAGCCTGCGTCGGGCCGTCATAGTAGATGCGGCCGTCGACAATCAGCAGCGTGCGTTGCGCCACCCGAACCGCATCATCCAGATTGTGCGACACCATCAGCAGCGTCAGACTGCGCTCCGAGCAGACCTTATCCAGCAAATTGAGCATCTCACTGCGCAAGGCCGGGTCGAGGGCAGAAAATGGCTCATCCAGCAGCAAAATAGGCTGGCTGCGTAACAGGCATCTCGCCAAAGCCACGCGCTGGCGCTGCCCGCCGGAAAGCTGCGAAGGCAGGCGATCTAGACAATCCTCAAGCCCCACCTGTCGGGCAATTTCCAACAATTCCTGCAGCTGCGCGGCGGTTAGTTTTAATCCCGGATGCAGCCCCAGCCCCATGTTCTGGCGCACGGTCAGATGGGAGAACAGATTGTTCTCCTGAAACAGCATGGAGACCGGGCGCTTGGCCGGTGGCGTCTGGCTATGGTCTTGGCCATTAAGCAGAATTTTCCCGCTGGTGGCCGCGAGAAAGCCCGCCGTCAGGCTAAGCAGAGTGCTTTTCCCCGCGCCACTTGGCCCCAGAATGGCGACGCGCTCTCCCGCCTCAATCTGTAAATCAAAGCGCATCGGCAGGTGTTCATACAGGTAGGTCAGTTTATTTAGCGTCAGCATGGCGGCCCGGTAAACGTTCAATCAGGGTGAACAGCAGGAAGCAGAGCAGCAGCAAGAGTAGCGCGGTGACTGCGCCGTCCTGACTGCGATAAGAACCAATCTGCTGATAAAGATAGAAAGGCAGCGTGCGGAAATTCTCATTGCCGAACAGCGCAATCACGCCGAAATCCCCCAGCGACAGCACGCAAGAGAAGGCCAGCGCCTGCGTTAAAGGGCGTTTCAGCGCGCTAAGTTCCACCCAGCGCAGGCGACGCCAGCCGCGCATATTCAGAGACAAACAGAGCAGGCTGTAGCGCTCGGCGACGTCACGCATCGGGTTATCCAGCACCTTCATGGCATAGGGAACCGCCATCAGCGCGTTGGTCATGATAACCAGCGACCACGGCGACTGCGGCAACCCGATAGTGTCGCTCAGCAGTAAGAAGAAGCCGGTCGCCAGCACGATGCCGGGCATCGCCAGAATCAGCATGCCGCTGATATCCAGCGCCTGCGCCCAGCCGCTGCGCTGGCGAAGTCTCAGCTCGCGGCTGCTCCACAGCAGCATCATGGTCAGGATCACGCAGAGCGATCCGCTGCCCGCCGCGATGCGCAGCGAGGTCCACAAAGCCTGCCACAGCGCCGGTTGTTGAAGCACGCTGAGCACGGCGCGATTGGCGCCGTCGGCCACCACTGCCAGCAGCGGAGGGAGGATCAGCAATAGCGCGAGGGCGATCAGCAGGGCGTCGCAGCTTCGGCGCAGCAGCGAGTCGTTGGGGTCATACCATTTTTGCGCGTGGGTATGACCGACAGGCAGCGCGCGGCTGAGCTGCTGGCTTAGCATCACCAGCCCGAGACAGCACACCAGCTGAATCAGCGCCAGACTGGCGGCGCGGGTTAGGTCATAGTCGTAACTCAGGGCCTGATAAATCGCCAGCTCAATGGTGGTGGCCTGCGGGCCGCCGCCCAAGGAGAGCACGGTAGCAAAGCTGGCGAAGCACAGCATAAAGATCAGCGCGGCGACGGGCAGGATCTGGCGGCGCAGCGCGGGCCATTCGACAAAACGGAACTGCTGCCATGCGTTCATGCCGAGCTGGGCGGCAAGCTGGCGCTGCTCGGTAGCGATGTTTTCCAGCGCCTGCAGCAGCAGGCGGGCGGCCAGCGGCAGGTTAAAGAAGATGTGAGCCAGCAAAATGCCTTTCAGCCCATAGGGCGAGAAGGCGTAATCCACGCCCAACCATTGGCAGAGCTGGGCCAGCCAGCCCTGGCGGCCATAGACGCTGAGAATGCCGAACACCGCAACCAACACCGGCAGCACTAAGGTCATGGCGCACAGGCGCAGCAGGATTTGGCGGCCGGGAAAGCGGCGGCGGAACAGGGCGCGCGCCAGCAGAATCGCGGGCAGCACGGAGAACAGCGCCGACAGCAGCGCCTGCCAGAAGGTAAAGCGAATGACATGCCACAGATAGGCGTCTTGCCACAGCGAGGGGCCAGCTAACTGTGGCGCATGACGCCACAGGGAACCAAGCGCCAGCACGGCCACCGCTAAAATACTCAGGGCGGCGACCATGCCCGGCCATAGCCAGTGGGGGATTAGCGGCTGACGGCGGTTTGCCATGCCTGAATCCATTGACTACGGTGATCAGCGACGTCTTGCGCGCTGTATTGCAGGGATTTGCTCGGTACGGTCAACTGACCAAAGGCGGCAGGCAGCTCGGATTTCACTACGGGGTACATCCAGTTGCCGGTTGGAATGGTGTTCTGGAAGCCCGCGCTGGTGACGAATTTGATGAATTTCGCCGCCAGTTCCGGCTGTTTGCTGGCGGCCAACTGCCCGGCAACTTCAACCTGCATATAGTGGCCTTCGCTGAAGTTCGCGGCGGCGTAGTTATCTTTCTTCTCTTCAATAATGTGGTAAGCCGGAGAGGTGGTGTAGCTCAGCACCAGATCACTTTCCCCTTTGAGGAACAGTCCATAAGCCTCGCTCCAGCCTTTGGTGACGGTGACGGTTTTCTTCGCCAGCTTCTGCCACTCTTGCGGCGCTTTGTCGCCATAGACTTTCTGCATCCACAGCAGCAGGCCGAGGCCCGGGGTGCTGGTGCGCGGGTCTTCGTAAATCACTTTCCAGTTCTGCGGGCTGTTAATCAGCTCATCGAGACTTTTCGGCGGGTTCTTCAGCTTGTTTTTGTCATAGACGAAGGCGAAGTAGCCGTAATCGTAAGGCACGAAGGTTGGGTTATTCCAGCCGCCTGGGATATCCAGCTTGGCGTCGATAGCCGGTGCTTTGGCGAACAAGCCCGTTTGCTCGGCGGCTTGCAGCAGGTTGTTATCCAGCCCGACCACCACGTCAGCCTGACTGTTTTTACCTTCCATCCGTAAGCGATTGAGCAGCGAGACGCCGTCTTCCAGCGCGACATATTTCAGTTCGCAGCCGCAGTCAGCTTCAAAGGCTTTTTTAATCGCCGGGCCGGGGCCCCAGTCAGCAGCGAATGAGTCATAGGTGTAAACGGTGAGGACAGGCTTGGCGGCGAAGGCCGGGGCGCTCAACAGCAGCAGGAAAGGCAGTAATTTCTTCAACTTTGCACTCCATAAAAGAAAAGGGGCAAAGGATTTTGAGTAAGCAGGCGCAGTCTCAAATCCCTCCGCCGGGGTTAACCGGATCAGGTTCGACGAGTTTATCTCAGCCTTTAAACTTGCTGCGCGGGTGTTGATCGGGCGTCGTGCAGTGCTCGCCATGCTCACGTACTTGAGTACGCTGCGCTGGCTGTGCGCTGGACTTCACCCGCTAAACACTCGCTCGCGGCGTTTAAATAGAGTTCATAAAACAATGAACTTCAGGCACCCCGTTGAGAACGATTGCCATTCTAGAGACTTCGCGCGGCTTGTGGAAGAAGCATTAACTGTCCGGCGGCGCGAACCAGGCGGATTTAAAGTCAAACCAGCCGAGGGTGTTCATGCGCACCCCGCGCATGCTGCGTTGTCCCTGTAGCACCAGCCAGTGATGGAACAGCGGATGCAGATGGTTATTCTCTACCAGTTTCTGCGCCCACTCCGCCATGTTCAACTGTCCGGCGCGCCACTTTGCGCCGTCGGATTTCAGGTCGCAATCCATGCAGTAGTTGATTAACGGCAGCTCGAGCAGGGTAGCAAATAGTGAAAACTCAAGGGGAAGGGTGAAGTTGGCGCTGCCCAGCCAGACATCGCTTTTCGCTTCCCCTCTGTGCCAACTGGCGTAATCCACCACCTGAATGTTGAGCTTCACCCCGTGCGCCGCCAGCAGAGGCGTAATGGCCTTGCTGATTGCCTGATGCTCCGAGTGCTCGCTGTAGTAAGTCAGGGTTATTTCCCGCAGGTGGGCGGGCTTGGGATGCGGAAGGTGGGTCTGCAGGTGGTGCCAGCGCGGCAGCAGGCCAAAGGCGGGTGCCCAGTAGCGCTGGTAAATGGTCTCGGTGGCGTTGAGCAGGGCAATCGGGCTGAGTAACTCGCTGAGCCACAGGCGGCTGGCTTCGTCACTGCCGATAGGCGAACGCTGGTCATAAAGCAGAAAATAACAGCCTTCCTCAAGGCGGCTTTCCGGCTCGCTGTCGCCAGATTCGTCGGCTTGCAGTTGGACGCCGGAATGCACCAAGTCCTCGGTGAGTTCCGGCAGCACCCAAATATTGACCTCATCAATCAGCGCGCGAAAACCGAAATACTCGTCAAAGGCGCGAATGCGTAGCTGGGTGTTTTGGTTGAGCACCACGGCGTAGGGGCCGGTGCCGACAGGGTGACGGGCAAAGTCCGGCATCGACGCCCACTCTTGCGGCAAAATCATGGCGTGAACGTTGCCCAGCAGCCACGGCAGCCACTTGTCGGTCGAGCTGAGATGGATGTCGATGACGTTGGGCGTCGGCGACGTCACTGATGAAAGGTGCGCAAACAGCGGATGGGTGCTCAGCCGGGCAAAGCTGCTGATGATATCCGCCATGTTCAGCTCGCGGCCGTGATGGAAGTGAATGGCCGGGCGCAGATAGAAACGCCAGTGCAGCGGGGATAGCTGCTGCCAGTGGTGAGCTAAATCGCCTTCTAATTCCCCGTTTTCCTCATTTATGCGCGTTAGGCCGCTGAAAATTTGCCGGGCAATATGAGTTTCTGAACGCCGCAGCATGGTGCCAGGCAGCAGATTCAGCAGCGGGCGATAGTAGAGCACGCGCAGGATATGTTTCCCCTGACGAAAGCTGCGGCCCAGCTGAGAAATCAGCATCTGGCGCACGGCCTTTTTGTCGCCGACCAGCTGCACCAGCTGATCGATTTTATCCTCTTCTAATAGCTCCTCTGCCCGCTGTTGCTGGAGCGCAAGGCCAGTGTAGAGAAAGGTCAGCGTAGATCGTTTGCCACGGCCGGCCTCGGCCTGCCAGTTGATCCAACCCTCTTCCTGCATGGTGGTGAGCAAGGATCGCATATGGCGGCGCGAGCAGTTCATCACCTCGGAAAGTGCCTGTAACGTGGTGTGCGTCTCTTCCCCGTGGCAGCTTTGCCAAAGCCGAATGAACTGTTGTTGTAAACGCGCTGAGGACATAAAAGAGGAACTCCAGGTGCTGTTTTCATCAATTTATCTTTCCTCATATTACTCCGATACTGTTTAGCAACAAAGCCGTAACGCACTTACCCAGGAGGTCAGCATGCAAGGTCTTCTAAATCGAGATTTTTTCCAGCGCTATTTCCGCGCGGTCGCCCCAAAAAGCGCGCCAGCTGAGTGGTTGAACTGGGTGCCGCAAGAGTATCGCGTTGCCACGCTGACTCAGCTAATGCAGTGGGATATCGACGAGATGAGCGACGAGCAGTACCGCAAACATACCTAATTCTGGCCTGAACTTAAGCGGCTTCAGGCTGGCTAAAACGATTTCTGAGTAATGGTGTATTGTCACCAGCCAGTGAGGTAACTCACTGGTTTTTTTATTTTAAAACGCGGCTACACTGGGAGTTGTTTACCCGCCTTCGACCACCTTGGGATGGCTCATGCTTACGCGTCGTATCAATTCAATCTATGCCACTTTTCTGACCGTTTCCCTGCTGTGCGGCATTGCCGGGGCGTTACAGGCACCTACTCTAAGCCTGTTTTTGACCAATGAAGTGAAGGTCAGGCCGATGTGGGTTGGGCTGTTTTATACGGTGAATGCCATCGCGGGCATTGCAGTCAGCTTCCTGCTGGCCAATCGCTCGGATATGAAGGGCGACCGCCGAAAGCTACTGCTACTTTGCTGCGTGATGGCGGTGGGCAACGCGCTGGTTTTTGCCTTTAGCCGCGACTATTTAGTGCTGATCACCGTCGGCGTGCTGCTGGCGGCGATTGCCAATACTTCGATGCCGCAGCTGTTTGCGCTGGCCCGCGAGCACGCGGATCGCTCCGCCAGCGAAGTGGTAATGTTCAGCTCAACAATGCGCGCCATGCTGTCGCTGGCCTGGGTGCTCGGCCCACCGCTCTCCTTTATGCTTGCGCTCAATTACGGCTTCACGCTGATGTATCTCAGCGCGGCGGCGGTGTATATCGCCAGTATCCTGATGATTTGGCTGTTTCTGCCGTCGGTGCCACGCGTGGAGCAGCCGGTGGATAATGCCGAGGTGGCGGTGAGCGCGTGGCGCAATCGGGATGTCAGGCTGCTGTTTTTCGCGTCGTTACTGATGTGGACCTGCAATCTGATGTATGTGATTGATATGCCGTTGTATATCGCGCGCGATCTCGGGCTGCCAGAAGGCTTAGCCGGGCTGCTGATGGGTACGGCGGCGGGGATTGAGATCCCGGCGATGCTGATTGCGGGCACTTTAGTGAAACGCTGGGGCAAGCGACGCCTAATGCTGGTTGCCGCCGTCAACGGCGTACTGTTCTATGCCGGGCTGGTGCTGTTTGAGTCGAAAACGGCGCTGCTCCTGCTGCAACTGTTCAATGCGATATTCATCGGCATTATTGCGGGCATCGGCATGCTCTATTTTCAAGACTTAATGCCCGGTCGGGCTGGGTCGGCGACCACGCTGTTTACCAATAGTATTTCGACCGGCGTGATTTTCGCCGGGCTGCTGCAAGGCACTATCGTCGAGAACTTCGGCCATTATCCGGTCTATTGGGTGATCACCCTGTTATCCCTACTGGCGTTTGGCCTGATGTGGAGAGTCAAAGACGTGTGAGCTGAGTCATCGGCAATAAAAAACCCGCGAATTTCGCGGGTTTTTTTATCAAACGGCTCAGCCATTACTTCATGAATGCGGGCTGTTTGTTCTCGTAAGTGGAGATATTTGCTTCGTGTTGCAAGGTCAGTCCAATGCTGTCTAAGCCATTGATCATGCAGTGACGGCGGAAGCTGTCGATTTCAAACGCGTAGCTTTTGCCACCGGCATTGACCACTTGGTTTTCCAGATCCACTTCGAAGGTGATGCCTTCGTTAGCTTCAACCAGTTTGAACAACTCATCCACTTGCTCATCGCTCAGGGTGATTGGCAGCAGTTGGTTGTTGAACGAGTTACCGTAGAAAATATCGGCAAAGCTTGGGGCGATCACGGCGTGGAAGCCGTAATCAGTCAGCGCCCAAGGCGCATGCTCACGGGATGAGCCGCAGCCGAAGTTTTCACGAGCTAACAGAATGCTTGCGCCTTTATAACGCGGCTTATTCAGCACGAAATCAGGGTTAGGCTGCTGCCCCGCGTCGTCCAAGAAACGCCAGTCGTTGAACAGGTGCTGGCCGAAGCCGGTACGGGTCACTTTCTGCAAAAACTGCTTAGGAATGATGGCATCGGTATCGACGTTAGCCGCATCCAGCGGAACCACCAGACCAATATGTTGAGTGAATTTAGTCATGATGGTTTCCTTAGTTCAGTTCACGAATATCAGCGAAACGGCCAGTAACCGCGGCGGCAGCTGCCATTGCCGGGCTTACCAGATGAGTACGACCACCGCGGCCCTGACGACCTTCGAAGTTACGGTTGCTGGTGGAAGCACAACGCTCGCCCGGATTCAGACGGTCATTGTTCATCGCCAGACACATTGAACAGCCCGGCAAACGCCATTCGAAACCGGCTTCGATGAAAATCTTATCCAAACCTTCTTCTTCTGCCTGCGCTTTCACCGGGCCAGAGCCTGGCACCACGATAGCCTGCACGCCGCTGGCGACTTTACGGCCTTTGGCAATGGCCGCAGCTGCGCGTAAATCTTCAATACGTGAGTTGGTGCAAGAGCCGATAAACACTTTGTCGATGGAGACGTCGGTCAACTTAATGCCCGGCTGCAAGTCCATATAAGCCAACGCTTTTTCAGCTGACGCGCGTTCTACCGGGTCGCTGAAAGAGGATGGGTTAGGGATAACCTGATTCACCGCCATCACCTGGCCTGGGTTGGTGCCCCAAGTAACCTGAGGGGCGATATCCGCTGCGTTCAGGGTGACAGTGGTGTCGAACGTGGCGTTTTCGTCGGTTTTCAGCGTCTTCCAGTAAGCCACGGCTTCATCCCAGTCTTGGCCTTTCGGCGCGAACTGGCGGCCTTTCAAGTAAGCGAAGGTGGTTTCATCGGCGGCAACCAAGCCCGCTTTAGCGCCCATTTCAATAGCCATGTTGCACAGGGTCATACGACCTTCCATGCTCAAGGCTTCAATCGCTTTACCGCAGAACTCGACCACGTGGCCAGTACCGCCCGCGCTGCCGGTTTTACCAATGACGGCCAGCACGATGTCTTTGGCGGTGATGCCTGCCGGAGCGTCGCCAGTCACTTCGATTTTCATGGTTTTCGCACGGCCCTGCTTCAGGGTTTGCGTCGCCAAAACGTGTTCAACTTCAGAGGTGCCGATACCGAAGGCCAATGAGCCGAAAGCGCCGTGCGTGGCGGTGTGGGAGTCGCCGCACACGATGGTCATGCCCGGCAAGGTCATGCCTTGCTCAGGTCCAATAACGTGGACGATGCCCTGGAACGGGTGATTCAGGTCATACAGCTGTACGCCGAACTCAGCACAGTTCTTGATCAGTTCCTGCATCTGGATGCGGGCCATTTCGCCGCTGGCATTGATGTCTTTGGTCTGCGTCGAAACGTTGTGGTCCATGGTGGCGAAGGTTTTGCCCGGTTGACGCACCTGACGGCCCTTGGCGCGCAGGCCGTCGAACGCCTGCGGGGAGGTCACTTCGTGCACCAAATGACGGTCGATATACAGCAATGGAGTTTCGTTTGGCGCTTCGTACACCACGTGAGCATCAAACAATTTCTGATATAAAGTCTTCGCCATGTTATGCCCCTTCTGCCACGAAGCGGGCAATGATGTCGCCCATTTCGTTAGTGCCAATTGCGTTACCACTGTTGGCCAAATCGCCTGTGCGATGGCCTGCCTCTAATGCTTTATTTACTGCTTGCTCGATAGCGTCCGCCGCGTCATCAGCGCCAAGGCTGTAGCGCAGCAGCAGGGCTGCGGAGAGGATTTGAGCAATCGGGTTAGCAATGTTTTTGCCTGCGATATCCGGCGCTGAACCGCCAGCCGGTTCGAACAAGCCGAAAGCCTGCTCGTTCATGCTCGCCGATGGCAACATGCCCATGGAGCCGGTGATCATCGCGCACTCGTCAGACAAGATATCGCCGAACAAGTTGGAGCACAGCAGCACGTCGAACTGCGACGGGTCTTTGATCAGCTGCATGGTAGCGTTGTCGATGTACATGTGGCTCAGACTGACGTCCGGGTAATCTTTGGCGATTTCGTTAACCACTTCGCGCCACATAATGGAGGTTTGCAGCACGTTAGCTTTATCAATTGACGTCACTTTACTGCGGCGTTTGCGTGCAGACTCAAAGGCGATGCGGGCAATACGCTCAATTTCGAAACGATAATAAACTTCGGTATCGAAGGCTTTCTCGTGCATGCCTTGGCCTTCGCGACCTTTAGGCTGACCGAAGTAGATGCCGCCAGTCAGTTCGCGCACGCACAGAATGTCGAAACCTTTTGCGGCGATGTCGGCACGCAGCGGGCAGAACTCTTCCAAACCTTGATACAGGCGGGCAGGGCGCAGGTTGCTGAACAGCTTGAAGTGCTTACGCAGCGGCAGCAAAGCGCCGCGCTCTGGCTGATCATTTGGCGGCAGATGTTCCCATTTCGGGCCACCCACTGAGCCGAACAAGATGGCGTCTGCTTGCTCACAACCGGCAACGGTGGCCGGTGGCAATGGGCTGCCGTGCTTGTCGATAGCTGCGCCGCCAACGTCGTATTCGCTGGTGGTGATTTTCAGGCCAAAGCGCTGACGTACCGCGTCCAACACTTTATACGCCTGTTGCATTACTTCCGGGCCAATGCCGTCGCCGGGTAAGACGGCAATATGATGGGTCTTGCTCATGTTCACACCGTTTCCTGATTGTTTTGTTTTTCGGTTTGCAGGCGCTGTTTTTCAATTTCTACCTGCTTGCTGCGCCAAATGCTGTTCAATACGTGGACCATCGCTTTCGCGGAGGATTCGACGATGTCGGTCGCCAGACCTACACCGTGGAAACGGCGTCCATTAAAGGAAACCACTACGTCCACTTGGCCTAATGCGTCGCGGCCATGGCCTTTGGCAGTCAGTTGATATTTGACCAGTTCGATCTGGTAGCCGGTAATACGGTTGATTGCCTGATAGACCGCGTCCACCGGGCCGTTACCTGTCGCGGCTTCGGTTTTAATTTCTTCGCCACAGGCTAGATTTACAGAGGCGGCGGCGGTGATGCTGGAACCTGACTGCACGCTGAAGTTGTCCAGACGGTAGAACTCAGGCTCTTCTTGCTGTTTATTGATGAACACCAGCGCTTCTAAGTCGTAGTCAAAAACCTGACCTTTTTTATCAGCCAGCTTCAAGAATGCGGAGTACAGATGATCCAAATTATAGTCGGCTTCTTGGTAGCCCATCTCTTCCATACGGTGTTTGACCGCGGCGCGACCGGAGCGTGAAGTCAGGTTCAGCTGAATCTGGTTCAGGCCGATGGACTCTGGGGTCATGATTTCGTAGTTTTCGCGGTTTTTCAGCACGCCGTCCTGATGAATACCGGAGGAGTGGGCGAAGGCGTTAGAGCCAACAATCGCTTTGTTGCCTGGGATTGGCATGTTGGTGATTTGGCTGACAATCTGGCTGGTGCGGTAAATTTCTTTGTGATTGATATTGGTATGGACATTCATGTACTCGGAGCGAGTGCGGATTGCCATAATCACTTCTTCCAGCGCGGTGTTACCTGCGCGCTCACCAATCCCGTTTAAGGTACCTTCCACCTGACGCGCACCGGCCTGAATGGCCGCGATGGAGTTGCCGACGGCCATGCCCAAGTCATCGTGGCAGTGGACGGAGATAATGGCTTTATCAATGTTTGGCACGCGTTCATACAAATTAGTAATGATGCCGCCGAACTGGGTTGGGGTGGTGTAGCCCACGGTGTCAGGGATATTGATGGTGGTTGCACCGGCTTTGATAGCAGCTTCTACAACGCGACACAGGTTATCCAACGGCGTACGGCCTGCATCTTCGCAAGAGAATTCAACGTCGTCGGTATAGTTACGTGCACGTTTTACTGAGTGCACGGCCATCTCCAATACTTGGTCGAAAGAGCGCTTTAATTTTGATTCGATGTGCAGGGTAGAGGTTGCCAAGAACACGTGGATACGGAAGGCTTCGGCGACGCGCAACGCTTCAGCGGCGGCATCGATATCCCCATCAACGCAGCGCGCCAGGCCACAAACGCGGCTGTTTTTGATTTGGCGAGCGATGGTCTGTACAGATTCGAAGTCGCCCGGAGAGGAAACCGGGAAGCCGACTTCCATTACGTCGACGCCCATTCTTTCCAGCGCAATCGCAATCTGCAACTTATCTTTGACGCTCAGGCTGGCTTGTAACGCCTGTTCACCGTCACGCAGCGTGGTATCGAAAATAATGACTTGTTCGCTCATGGTAGATTCCTTGTCTGTTTTACTTTCACGCCGTGGAGGTAAAAAAAAACCCGCGCATCGGCGCGGGTTTAGTGTCTGTGGAAGTTGAAATCAGTTCTGATTTTCGCCCACTGGCATACCGCGCAAGATTTCTGCGTTGAGTAGTAGGCCTAGTAGACGAGTAGTAGTGAACATGGGTTTCAGCTTCTCTTAAATTTCGTGTTGAATCGGAGGTTGTTTTAACCGTTGCCTAAATTGATACGTGAATGTGCGTGGCGTGTCAACCGTTGGAATAGCTTCACTATTTAATTAGCAATGGATGAGATTGACTCTCATTTGGTGAAAAATTCTGCTAAATACTTATTGGCCGAAGTAATCGATTTTGACACGCTGATTTTCAACCAAATGGCCAACATCCGGCTTTCTTAACTGATTAAGCGCGCGTTTTTAGGCTATTTTAATTGAAAATCATAGAGTTGGGTCTTGTTGCGAATTACTTAATTAATAATTCTATTTTCGTATATTGTGAGGATATCTATTTTGTAGTTTTATATCATTCGATTTAAATAATGAATGATAGAAATTAATTCATTTTTAATATCACTTGAGTCTTCATAAGGTATTGGCATTTTTATAATCATTCCCCTTATAAAGACGCCTGTTTTATTGTCATTGTTCTGGTTAATAAGCAAAGCTTAAAAACAAGTTATTATTCATTTTTTATTTTAAAAGACTTCGGGGGAATTATGGCTGTTAATTTAATCGACGAGCAACAAGATACCACCAATGCCGCAGGAAGTTTGCGTAACGCAGACCTTAATTTACTCACCGTATTTGATGCTGTGATGCAGTTACAGAATATTACCCGCGCCTCTGAGTTGCTGGGGATGTCACAGCCTGCGGTAAGTAACGCGGTGTCGCGTTTAAAGATTATGTTCAATGACGATCTCTTTGTTCGGTACGGAAGAGGTATTCAGCCGACGACGCGAGCGAAACAACTTTTTGGCCCTATTCGCCAGGCATTGCAAATTGTCATGAATGAGCTGCCGGGCGCAGGTTTTGACGTCAGAACCAGTAACCGCCAATTTAACGTCGCGCTCTGTAGCCCTCTGGATATCAGACTTACCGCGAATATTCTCAACAGTCTTGAGGATGTCACCTCCTCCGTGGGGATCAAATTCCAGACGATAGTCCCAGATAATATTGAGCATCAGCTGCGTTACCAAAATATCGAATTTGTTATTAGCTATCGCCGCTTTGAGGGCAGCGATTTTTGTAATCAGGAATTATTCACTGATGAGCTGGTTTTAGTTTGCGCGCAGAACCATCCGCGAATTAGCCCGCACATGCCTGACGAAAGATATCTCCGTGAACAACATGCGGTGGTTATGTTAGATCGCCACTCATTCTATTTACCTTATTATGACTCTTCTGAAATACAGTCTTTAATTGCGTTTCAGGGAACTGACCTTAATAGCGTGATGAATATTGTTGCCCGCACACAAATGGTTGCCTTGGTACCAAGTTGGTTAGCTCATGCAAATGCGGGAATTTTAAATCTCAATATTATCCCTGTGCCATGGTTGAAAAATAAACTGCCTTGCTATTTGTCCTGGCACGAATCATCCAGTAAAGACAAAGGGAATATGTGGCTAAAAACTCTTCTAGAAGAGAGCGCCACCTTATAACCCCTAAGCCAGTGCGGGTTCAGGGAGGAAACCGACTCACCCTGTTTTATTTCAAAAAACGCGGGCTCCTCCCCCTTCAACATAGATGCAATCACTGGTTTTGTTTCTTAACATGGTTTTTTACTCTGCGTGGAAAGTGGCAGTTGCTGGCGACTTTTCCCCTGCGGAATTGGTAACATTTTCTTTCACCGCTTTTGGTCATTTCTCATTTCCCTGCCATTCTTGAATAATAATTTGTTTGTCTGCTGACCATCCCTCGGTAGACTGCGCGAATTGTTAATAACGGTAAGCAATTTTTATGCCCCACTGGTGGCCATTGCCGCTTACTGTCTCTTCATCTTTCAGGTTTGCGGGTTATGACGACAACTCTTACTGACTTCCATTTGGTTTCACGCTTTCAATACCAACTTTCATCGCAGCCTGACAACATTGCTTTTCGGGAATGGTCGCCGGAAAAAGAGCACTCCCTCACCTGGCGTGAAGCCGGTGAGAAGATAGACCGGCTTTCCGGCATCTTATTGCGTTTGGGCGTCGAGGTGCAGGAGAGGGTGGCGCTTTGCGGCAGTAACGCCATGGCGTGGACGCTGGCTGATTTGGCGCTGTTGCAAATTCGGGCGATCACCGTTCCTCTTTACGCCACCAACACCCCGGCGCAGTCGGCCTATGTGGTTAATGATGCCGGCATTCGCATTTTGTTTGTGCTCGAGCAAAGTCAGTTCGACGCCGCGCTGGCTTTACAGACGCTTTGCCCGCAGCTGGAGCATATTCTGGTGCTGGATGAGTCAGTGAATCTGCGCGACGCGCCCATTGCTCGCCACGTTAGCTGGCTTGAAACGCCCGACCCGAGTTCGCGCACAAGCCTTGAACAGCGCCTGGCGCGGCGCAGCCTTGAAGATCTATTTACCCTGATTTATACGTCGGGTACCACCGGCGAGCCAAAAGGGGTGATGCTCGACTACCTCAGCATCGCCAATCAGCTGCAACAACATGACCACCGCCTCAGCCTTACTCGGGACGATATCTCGCTCTGTTTCCTGCCGCTGGCCCACGTTTTCGAACGCGCGTGGAGCTTCTTTGTGATGCACAGCGGCGCGCAGAATGTTTATCTGCGCCAGACGGATTTAGTCCGCGAGGCGCTGTCTGCTGTCAAACCTACCGTGATGTGCGCCGTTCCGCGCTTCTACGAAAAGGTTTTTAGCGCTATTAATCAGAGCGTGTCGCACTCAGGGCTGGTGAAGAAAAAGCTTTTTCACTGGGCGATGGCCCAAGGGCGGGAGAAGTTTTTAGCTGCCAGAAAGCACGAATCGCAGTCATGGTGGCAAAAAAGCCAGTTCGCGCTGGCGGACAAACTGGTGCTGAGCAAGCTACGCGGCCTGCTCGGCGGCAATGTGCGTTTCCTTCCCGCCGCCGGAGCAAGCTTAGATGACAATGTGATCCTGTTTTTCGAGTCCATTGGGCTAAAGATCAAATATGGCTACGGCCTGACCGAGACCTGCGCCACGGTCAGTTGCTGGGAGGAGAACGATTTCCAGTTTGGCTCAGTAGGCACGGCGCTGCCCAAGGTGGAAATTCGCATTGGCGAAGAGAATGAGATTCAGGTTCGCGGGCCGACGCTGCTGCGCGGCTACTTTAATAAGCCGGAAGAGACGGCGGCGAGCTTTACGGCCGACGGCTGGTTCAAAACCGGCGACGCGGGGAAAATGGATGAGCAGGGCAACCTGTTTGTTACCGAACGCCTAAAAGATCTGATGAAAACCTCGGGCGGAAAATACATTGCGCCGCAGCGCATTGAGGGAACTTTGGTGCAGGACCGCTATATTGAGCAGGCGGCGGTGATTGCCGATGCCAAGCATTTTGTCTCGGCGCTGATTGTTCCCGACTTCAATGCGCTGAGTGAATATGCTCAGGCGCACCACATTGATTACTTCAACCGCGAAGGGCTGCTGAAAAATGAGCAGATCCTGTCGCTCTTCACTTATCGCGTTCGACAGATCCAGCACGAGTTGGCAAGTTATGAGCAGGTGAAGAAGTTTGCGCTGCTGACCACGCCCTTCACCATGGAGGCGGGTGAGCTGACCCCTACGCTGAAAATTCGCCGCAAGATTATCGCCGAGCGCTATAAAAAAGAGATTGATGCCTTCTATTGTGACTAGGGTCACACTTCTGGCCCGCGGCAGACTTTGCGGCGGGCCGTCTGTTTTTTGATTCTGTTCAAATCCGCCTTTTTTATGCCTATTCCCATCTAGTGGAACAAGAATGTTGTCATAATTTAATGCTGTAATTTATTCCCCCTTCCTGATATTCCTGAGTAGTAGTCTGCTTTGTGTAGTGTTTTGTCTCGCTCTAGATAAGGCCAGCAGCGCGACACAAAATAGTGGCCCCGGCAGCGGTATTTTGCCGTTTGCTTGACCGAAATTCAGACGCTAAGGTATTGAGTTACATTTACGTCATAAGATAAGAACAGCAGGGCTAAGCCCTCTTACCCGGACGATGGAAATGAATTCCATTTTCCTTTGAGTTGTTTATTCACCGGGCAGCTCTCTTATAAAAAGACTCTTATTAAAATAAGTCATCCTATAGAAACAAAAAGCCTGGAGGCAAAACCATGGAGATGTTGTCAGGAGCCGAGATGGTCGTCCGGTCGTTGATCGACCAGGGCGTTAAACACGTATTCGGTTATCCCGGCGGAGCGGTGTTGGATATCTATGATGCCCTGCACACGGTCGGCGGGATTGATCATGTGCTAGTTAGACACGAGCAGGGCGCTGTTCATATGGCTGACGGTTATGCACGCGCAACGGGCGACGTTGGCGTGGTGCTTGTGACCTCCGGCCCGGGCGCGACCAATGCCATTACCGGCATTGCGACGGCCTATATGGATTCCATTCCGCTGGTGGTGTTATCAGGCCAGGTTCACAGTTCGCTGATTGGCTATGACGCTTTTCAGGAATGCGACATGGTGGGGATTTCCCGCCCGATAGTGAAACATAGCTTCCTGGTGAAGCACGCGGAAGATATTCCGACGGTATTGAAGAAGGCGTTTTACCTCGCTTCTACCGGCCGCCCAGGCCCGGTTGTGGTTGATTTGCCGAAAGATGTGGTCAATCCGCAGGTAAAATTGCCCTATTCCTACCCTGAGCAAATCACCATGCGCTCCTATAACCCGACGGTGCAAGGCCACCGTGGGCAGATTAAACGCGCGCTGCAAACCCTGTTGGCGGCGAAGAAGCCGGTGCTGTATGTCGGCGGCGGTGCGATTAACTCTGCATGTAGCGCCGAGCTGTTACAGCTGGCCGAAAAGCTTAATCTGCCGGTGACCAGCTCGCTGATGGGCCTTGGCGCTTTCCCAGGCACTCACCGTCAAAGCGTGGGTATGCTGGGGATGCACGGCACCTATGAAGCCAATATGACCATGCACAATGCCGACCTTATCTTCGGCGTGGGCGTGCGTTTTGATGACCGTACCACCAACAATCTGGCCAAGTACTGCCCGAATGCCACCATCATGCATATCGATATCGACCCAACCTCTATCTCGAAGACGGTGAGCGCGGATATCCCTATCGTGGGTGACGCCAAGCAGACGCTGGAGCAGATGCTGGAATTGCTGGCGCAAAGCGATGAGAAACAAGAGTACGACGCGCTGCGCGACTGGTGGCAGAGCATCGAGCAGTGGCGCGCGAAAGATTGCCTCGGCTACGATAAAAACAGCGGCACGATTAAGCCTCAGGCGGTTATCGAAACTCTGCATCGTTTGACCAAGGGCGATGCCTACGTGACGTCGGACGTCGGCCAGCATCAGATGTTTGCCGCGCTCTATTATCAGTTTGATAAGCCGCGCCGCTGGATTAACTCCGGTGGTCTGGGGACCATGGGCTTCGGCCTGCCTGCGGCCTTGGGCGTGAAGCTCGGCCTGCCGGAAGAAACCGTTATCTGTGTGACCGGCGACGGCAGTATCCAAATGAACATTCAGGAGCTGTCTACCGCGCTGCAATACGACCTGCCGGTCATTGTGGTTAACCTGAACAACGGTTATCTCGGCATGGTTAAACAGTGGCAGGATATGATCTATTCTGGCCGCCATTCGCAGTCGTACATGCAGTCTCTGCCTGACTTCGTCAAACTCGCAGAGGCCTATGGCCACGTGGGTATTGCGATTCGCTCCGCCGATGAGCTGGAGAGCAAATTGCAGCAGGCATTGGATCAGAAAAACCGTCTGGTATTCGTGGATATCAGCGTGGATGAAACAGAACACGTTTACCCGATGCACATCCGTGGCGGTGCGATGGACGAAATGTGGTTAAGCAAAACGGAGAGGACCTAATCATGCGCCGGATTTTATCAGTATTGCTCGAAAACGAATCAGGCGCTTTGTCACGCGTCGTCGGCCTGTTCTCCCAACGCGGCTACAACATTGAAAGTCTGACCGTAGCGCCGACCGACGATCCAACGCTGTCGCGCATGACCATCCAAACGGTGGGCGACGCCAAGGTGCTGGAGCAGATTGAAAAGCAGCTGCATAAGCTGGTGGACGTTCTGCGCGTCAACGAGCTGGTGCAGGGCGCGCACGTTGAGCGCGAAATCATGCTGGTTAAGCTGCAAGCCTCGGGCTACGGGCGTGAAGAGGTGAAACGTTCCACTGAGATTTTCCGTGGTCAAATTGTTGACGTCACGGCGACCCTCTATACCGTGCAGTTGGCGGGAACCAGCGACAAGCTGGACGCCTTCCTGGCAACCGTGCGTGAAGTGGCGGAAATCGTTGAAGTCGCGCGTTCTGGCGTGGTTGGCGTCTCTCGCGGTGACAAAGTGATGCGTTAATCCTTGATATCATGGGGGCTATTGTGGCCCGATGAATCATGTGCTGCTCAGAAGCCCAACTCCGGTTGGGCTTTTATTTTGTCTTTCGTCTCACGACGAAGGTACTGCCTTCTTTAATCCTTGAGGTGAAGCGATTCGGTAAAACACCTTGCTCAACAGGGTCTTCTGCGGTTAGATAAAGACAAGTTTATTTAATCATTTCGTCATTGATGTCGCTTTCACTCGGCGGCTGAATTGCCAACGGACAGCAGTCATTGCCTCGCCAGTCGTTAAAATCGGCCATTTCAAGGCGTGCTGCACTTCACTTAATGAGTTATGTAAGGGGTTTTCTCGGTGAAACTGGATGAAATCGCGCGGTTAGCGGGCGTTTCGCGTACCACTGCCAGTTATGTTATTAACGGCAAAGCGAAACAGTATCGTGTCAGCGATAAGACAGTTGAAAAAGTCATGGCTGTCGTGAAGGAACATAACTACCACCCTAACGCCGTCGCCGCCGGGCTACGCGCGGGCCGAACCCGTTCCATTGGTTTGGTGATCCCCGATCTGGAAAATACCAGCTACACCAAAATTGCTAACTACCTTGAGCGTCAGGCGCGCCAGCGTGGCTATCAGTTGCTGATTGCCTGTTCCGAAGACCAGCCAGACAACGAAATGCGCTGCGTGGAGCATCTGTTGCAGCGTCAGGTCGATGCAATCATTATTTCCACCTCCTTGCCGCCGGAGCACCCGTTCTATCAGCGCTGGGCCAATGATGACTTCCCCATTATTGCCCTCGACCGAGCCCTCGATCCTGAACATTTCATCAGCGTGGTGGGGGCCGATCAGGAAGACGCCTTTACGCTGGCGCAGGAGCTGCGCGCGTTTCCGGCTGAATCGGTTCTCTATCTCGGCGCGCTGCCAGAGCTTTCCGTCAGCTTCCTGCGCGAGCAAGGTTTCCGTCAGGCCTGGGCCGATGATACCCGTGAGCCGCAGTACCTCTATGCCAATGCTTATGACCGTGAATCAGCAGCGCTGGCGTTTGCCGAGTGGCTGAAAACCCATCCTATGCCGCAGGCGCTGTTCACCACCTCGTTCCAGCTGTTGCAGGGCGTAATGGATGTCACCCTGAAGCGGGAAGGGCGTTTGCCGATGGATTTAGCCATCGCCACCTTTGGTGATAATGAGCTGCTCGACTTCTTAGATTGCCCGGTACTGGCCGTGGCGCAGCGCCACCGCGACGTGGCCGAGCGCGTGCTTGAGCTGGTGCTGGCCTGTCTCGACGAGCCAAAAAAACCGAAAGCCGGTTTGACTCGAATTCGCCGCAACCTGTTCCGCCGTGGGCGTTTGAGCAGAAAATAATCTTCAACGCGGGTTTAGGTTCGCTAAACCCGCGACTTACTTATCTTTGCCATTCTCCTCGCAAAAATATGCCGCAAAACTAGCCCATAACGTTTAAATGGGTATTTTGGGACATTTCCTACGCATTGAATTATTAGCAAATGTTTTGCTACCTTTTCTGGCTGATATAAACCGCTAAATCAATTTTTAAATACGTTAATACTGGCGCTAAAAGTGCTGTAGAATTCACGCCTCAATTTTTATCGGCCGATTTTCTGTTTAATTTGTAAAGGCCCTAAAAAGGGACAAAAGCTTGCTGCATGCGGGCTGGCAACAAGAGTAATCGTGTTTTAGCAGTAATCATCTTAAAACGAATCAACATTCTGTTTTTGATGATGGAGAGGTTAAGAACTGAGAGATCGTTAGCAGAAGAATATAAATAGTTAAATAATGTTCAATTTGATTTTTTTTTAATCATAATTATTTTCACTACGAAATTTCCTCAACTAATCATGACGTTATTTTCTATTCCGCTACTAAAAATCCTTACTCCCTTGCGATAAGGCTCCTCGACGCCCGCGAAATAATGCCAAACCGCCTCTGCTCTGGCTTGACAAGGTTTTAATACCATCCGTAAACTCTTTTATGTGGGAATTTGTGGAGGAAAGTGGTGAAAAGGGTCATAGAGGGGTAGATCGGTCATGTTTCGTGGCGCGACGATGGTTAACCTCGACAGCAAAGGGCGACTTGCCGTACCCACCCGATATCGGGATTTGCTGAGCGAAGAATCGCAAGGTCAAATGGTATGCACCATAGACCTCCATCACCCATGCCTCCTCCTTTACACCCTGCCCGAATGGGAAGTTATCGAACAAAAATTGTCCCGTCTGTCGAGTATGAACCCCGTCGAGCGCCGTATTCAGCGCCTGCTGTTGGGCCATGCGAGTGAATGTCAGATGGATAACGCTGGGCGATTGTTGATTGCAACCACATTGCGCCAACACGCCGGGCTTGCCAAAGAAGTGATGCTGGTTGGGCAGTTCAACAAGTTTGAACTGTGGGATGAACAGACCTGGTATCAACAAGTTAAGGAAGACATTGACGCTGAACAGTCGTCTCAGGAACCACTTTCTGACCGATTACAGGACTTGTCACTATAAGCATGGTTGAAAATTTTAAGCACACATCCGTTTTGCTGGATGAGGCCGTAAACGGCCTGAACATTCGTGAAAACGGAATTTACATTGATGGAACTTTTGGCCGTGGTGGCCATTCGCGTCTGATTCTGTCCCAACTTGGGCCGGACGGGCGCCTGCTCGCTATCGATAGAGACCCACAGGCGATTAAAGCCGCCGAATCCATTCAAGACCCGCGTTTCTCAATTATTCATGGCCCGTTTTCCGACTTAGCGACTTACGTCAAAGACCTTGGTCTTGAAGGCAAGATCGACGGCGTGCTGTTGGATTTAGGCGTTTCCTCTCCGCAGTTGGACGACGCCGAGCGCGGTTTTTCCTTCATGCGTGACGGGCCGCTGGACATGCGTATGGACCCGACGCGTGGCTATTCCGCCGCAGAATGGCTGATGAAGGCCGAAGAAGAAGACATTACCTGGGTGCTGAAAACCTTTGGTGAAGAGCGTTTTGCTAAGCGTATTGCCCGTGCCATTGTTGAGCGCAACCGCGAGCAGCCGATGACGCGCACCAAAGAGCTGGCGGATTTGATCGCCAACGCTTCGCCTTTCCGCGAGAAGCACAAGCATCCTGCCACCCGCAGCTTCCAGGCGATCCGTATCTACATCAACAGTGAGCTAGAAGAGATCGAACGCGCACTCGACGGTGCGCTGGAGATCCTGGCAACCGACGGTCGTTTATCGGTGATCAGTTTCCACTCGCTGGAAGATCGCATCGTCAAACGCTTTATTCGCCAGCACAGCCGTGGTGCGCAGGTTCCAGCGGGCATCCCGATGACCGAAGCGCAAATCTCCGAGCTGGGCGGCCGTTCGCTGAAGTCCATCGGCAAGATGATGCCATCGGACGCTGAAGTATCAGAAAACCCACGTGCCCGTAGCTCCGTGCTGCGTTTTGCCGCGAGAACGGCCTCGTGATTGGTAATGAGCGTCATGGTCTGGTTGGCGTCATTGCGGGTGACATTCTGCGCAATGGCAAGCTTCCGCTGCTTTTGCTCATTGCCGTGTTGGTCAGCGCCATATTTGTGGTCACCACCTCTCACAAAACGCGCTTATTGACGGCACAGAGAGAGCAGCTGGTGTTGGAACGAGATGCGCTGGACATTGAGTGGCGCAACCTGATTTTGGAAGAAAATGCCCTCGGCGATCATAGCCGGGTGGAACGCATCGCAACGGAGAAATTGCAGATGCAGCACGTTGATCCATCTCAAGAAAACATTGTGGTTCAACCTTAAAACGCTTATGGAGAAGACTCGTAAAAGATGAAAGCAGCGCGCAAAACGAAGTTAAAACGTCCTGAAGATCAAGCCAGCTTTATCAGCTGGCGTTTTGCGTTGCTGTGCGGATGTATTCTTCTGGCCTTGGTGGGCCTGATGCTGCGAGTGGCTTTCTTGCAGGTCATCAGCCCCGACAAGCTGGTTAAAGAAGGCGATCTGCGCTCTTTGCGGGTGCAAACCATCGAAACTTCTCGCGGCATGATCACCGACCGCGCCGGACGCCCTCTGGCGGTTAGCGTGCCGGTCAATGCTATCTGGGCCGATCCTAAAGAGATTAACGATCACGGCGGGATCACCGTCGATACGCGCTGGAAAGCGCTGGCCGACGCCCTGAATATTCCCCTCGATCAACTCTCTACCCGAATCAACGCCAACCCTAAAGGCCGCTTTGTCTATCTGGCGCGTCAGGTGAATCCCTCGATTGGCGAGTATATCCACAAGCTAAAACTGCCCGGCATCTCGCTGCGACAGGAATCCCGCCGCTACTATCCGGCAGGGCAGGTGACGGCTCACGTGATTGGCGTGACCAATATCGACAGTCAGGGTATTGAAGGCGTTGAGAAGAGCTTCGACCGCTGGTTAACCGGCAAGCCGGGCGAACGGACTATCCGTAAAGACCGTTTTGGCCGCGTGATTGAAGATATTTCATCCGTTGACAGTCAGGCGGCGCACAACCTCGCACTGAGCATTGACGAACGTTTGCAGGCACTGGTTTATCGCGAATTGACTAACGCCGTGGCGTTCAACAAAGCGGAATCAGGCACCGCCGTGCTGGTGGATGTGCAGACCGGCGAAGTGCTGGCGATGGCTAACAGCCCGTCTTACAACCCGAATAATCTGCCGGATACGCCAAAAGAAGCCATGCGTAACCGTGCGATCACGGACATCTTCGAGCCGGGTTCTACCGTCAAACCTATGGTGGTGATGACCGCGCTCAAAAACGGTGTGGTGAAAGAGAACAGCGTTCTTAACACCCTGCCGTACTACGTTAATGGTCACGAAATCAAAGACGTGGCCCGATACCCGGAGCTTTCAGTGACGGGTGTCTTGCAGAAGTCGAGTAACGTCGGTGTATCAAAAATGGCGTTAGCGATGCCGTCCGCAGAGCTGGTAGATACTTACTCGCGATTCGGATTGGGAAAACCGACCAATTTGGGGCTGGTTGGAGAAAGCAGTGGCTTATACCCTAAAAAACAACGGTGGTCTGACATAGAGAGGGCCACCTTCTCTTTCGGCTACGGGCTAATGGTGACTCCACTTCAATTAGCGCGTGTCTATGCAACGATTGGCAGCTTGGGCGTTTATCGCCCTTTGTCGATCACTAAGGTTGATCCTCCTGTATCGGGTGAACGCGTTTTCCCTGAACCTCTGGTGCGTAAAGTGGTTCACATGATGGAAAGCGTTGCACTGCCGGGCGGTGGTGGCGTTAAAGCTGCTATCAAGGGCTACCGTATCGCGATTAAAACCGGTACGGCAAAGAAGGTTGGCCCGGACGGCAAATACGTTAACCGCTATATCGCTTACACAGCCGGCGTTGCGCCAGCGAGTAATCCGCGTTTTGCATTGGTCGTGGTTATTAACGACCCGCAGGGCGGTAAATACTATGGCGGTGCGATTTCAGCACCGGTCTTTGGGGCGATTATGGGTGGCGTATTGCGCACCATGAACATTGAGCCTGACGCGCTAACCGTCAGCGAAAATGACGACATAGTTAACAATCAAAAAGAGGCTTCAGGTGGCAGATCGTAATTTGCGCGACCTACTAGCGCCCTGGGTGAGTGATGCCCCAGACGTAGCGCTGAAAGAACTGGTTTTAGACAGCCGCGTGGCGGCTGCGGGAGACTTGTTCGTCGCGATTTCAGGCCATAGCAACGACGGGCGTCGTTTTATCCCACAGGCAATCGCGCAAGGCGTGGCTGCCGTGGTGGCCGAAGCTAAAGGTGAACAGGAGCATGGCGCGGTATCCCAGATGCATGGCGTACCGGTTATCTATCTGAATGACTTGAATTTATTGCTGTCCGAGATGGCCGGGCGTTTCTACGCCGAGCCGGGCAAATCCCTGCGATTAGTCGGCGTGACCGGCACCAACGGTAAAACCACCACCACCCAGTTGCTGGCGCAGTGGGCGCAGCTGTTGGGCGAAACCAGTGCCGTGATGGGCACCGTGGGTAACGGTTTACTGAATAATGTGGTTCCGGCGGAAAATACCACCGGTTCCGCGGTACAGGTTCAGCATGTTCTGGCTGACTTAGTGAAGCAAGGCGCGAGCTTCGCCGCGATGGAAGTCTCTTCCCACGGTCTGGTTCAGCATCGCGTTGCCGCGCTGCCTTTCGCCGCCGCCGCCTTTACTAACCTGAGCCGTGACCATCTGGATTACCACGGCGATATGCAAACTTATGAAGAAGCCAAATGGCTGCTGTTTGCGTCGCATCAGCTGGGGCAGAAAATCATTAATGCTGACGACGAAGTGGGTCTGCGCTGGCTGCAAAAGTCACCGGACGCCATCGCCGTCACTATGGAAGATAAGATCCCGGCTGATTGGAAAGGGCGCTGGTTGGCAGCTCGCAGCGTGAATTACCACGACGGCGGCGCCAGCGTGAACATTGATTCCAGCTGGGGTGAAGGCCTGATTGAAAGCCGCCTGATGGGCGCGTTCAACGTCAGCAACCTGCTGGTGGCCTTGGCGACTCTGCTCTCCCTCAATTATCCGCTGAAAGACCTGCTGGCAACCTCCGCCCAGTTGCAGCCGGTTTGTGGCCGTATGGAAGTGTTTAATGCGCCGGGCAAGCCGACGGTGGTGGTGGATTATGCCCACACGCCGGATGCTCTGGAGAAAGCGTTAGCCGCGGCGCGCCTGCACTGCAAAGGCCAGCTGTGGTGCGTCTTCGGCTGTGGCGGCGACCGCGACAAAGGTAAGCGCCCACTTATGGGCGGCATTGCCGAGCAGTACGCCGACCGCGTGATTGTGACTGACGATAACCCGCGTAGCGAAGAGCCGCGCGCCATAGTGGCCGATATCCTTGCCGGGCTGCTCGACGCGGGCCGTGCATTAGAGATTCATGGCCGCGCCGAAGCCGTCACCAGCGCCATCATGCAAGCCGCAGAAGATGACGTGGTGCTGATTGCCGGTAAAGGCCACGAGGATTATCAACTGGTGGGGAATCAGCGTCTGGACTACTCGGACCGCACCACCGCAGCCCGCTTACTGGGGGTAGTCGCATGATCCGCGTTTCCCTTCAGGCACTGGCTAACGAACTCAATGCTGAGTTGATCGGCGCGGACGCGCAGATTGACGCCGTGGTGACCGACACCCGCAAAATTGAGTCTGGCTGCCTGTTCGTCGCTCTCAAGGGCGAAAAATTTGATGCTCACGACTTCGCTGCTGATGCCATTGCAGCCGGAGCGGGGGCATTGCTGGTAAGTAAGCGCTTACCGGTGGAAGTTCCACAACTTGTGGTTGCCGACACTCGCATCGCCCTCGGCCGTCTCGGCGCGTGGGTTCGACAGCAGGTTCCTGCCCGGGTGGTTGGCCTGACCGGCTCCTCTGGCAAGACCTCGGTGAAAGAGATGACCGCGGCGATTTTGCGCCAGTGCGGCAACGTCCTTTATACCGCAGGCAATTTCAATAACGACATCGGCGTGCCATTAACCCTGTTGCGCCTGACTGCGGAACACGATTTCGCCGTGATCGAGATGGGCGCTAACCATGGCGGCGAAATTGCTTACACCACCGATTTAGTGCGTCCTGAGACTGCACTGGTCAATAACCTCGCCGCTGCCCACCTCGAAGGTTTTGGTTCACTGGCAGGCGTTGCTCAGGCCAAGGGTGAAATCTTTGAAGGTTTACCGGCCAATGGCGTCGCCATTCTCAATGCTGACAGCAACGACTGGCCGCACTGGCAGCGCCATCTGCATAACAAAATCGTCTGGCGCTTCTCACCAGAAGCGGGCGAAGACATTGATTTTTATGCCTCAGACGTAGAGATAAGCCCGCTGAAAACCGCGTTTACTCTGCATGCACCGCAAGGCGTGGTGGACGTTTCTCTGCCGCTGCCTGGGCGTCACAACATTGCAAATGCGCTGGCCGCTGCGGCCTTGGCGCTCTCCGTTGGCGCGACGTTAGACAATGTTCGCCAAGGCTTATCCACTTTACAAGCCGTGCCGGGGCGTCTGTTCCCCATCGCTCTGAGTGAAGGCAAAACGCTGCTTGATGACAGCTACAACGCCAATGTGGGTTCCATGACGGCTGCCGCGCAGACGCTGGCTGAAATGCCGGGTTATCGCGTGATGGCGGTGGGCGACATGGGCGAGCTAGGCGCAGAAAGCGAAAATTGTCACCGCGAAGTGGGCGAGGCTATTCGCGAAGCGGGCATCGATAAAGTTTTCAGCGTGGGTAACGCCAGTAAAACCATCAGTGACGCCAGTGGCTGTGGCGAACATCTGCAAGATAAGTCAGCCCTGACGGCCCGTTTAACAAGCTTGCTGTCAGAACATGCGGTCATCACCGTTTTAATTAAGGGTTCACGTAGTGCCGCCATGGAGCAGGTAGTACGGGCGTTACAGGAGAATGCAACATGCTAGTTTGGCTGGCCGAACATTTGGTCAAATATTATTCCGGCTTCAACGTCTTTTCATACCTGACGTTTCGCGCCATCGTCAGCCTGCTGACCGCATTATTCCTCTCTTTGTGGATGGGGCCTCGCGTGATTGCCCGTCTGCAAAAAATGTCTTTCGGCCAGGTCGTGCGTAACGACGGCCCTGAGTCGCACTTCAGTAAGCGCGGCACGCCAACCATGGGCGGATTGATGATCCTGACCTCCATCACCATTTCGGTGCTGATGTGGGCCTATCCGTCTAACCCTTACGTCTGGTGCGTGCTGTTCGTGCTGGTCGGCTACGGCATCGTCGGCTTTGTCGATGACTATCGCAAAGTGGTGCGCAAAGACACCAAGGGCTTGATTGCTCGCTGGAAATACTTCTGGCAGTCAGTGATCGCACTGGCCGTGGCTTTCACCATGTACGCGATTGGCAAAGACACACCGGCCACCGAGCTGGTTGTGCCGTTCTTTAAAGACATCATGCCGCAGCTCGGCCTGCTGTACATCTTGCTGAGCTACTTCGTGATTGTCGGCACCAGTAACGCCGTCAACCTGACCGACGGCCTTGATGGTTTAGCCATCATGCCAACCGTGTTTGTTGCCGCAGGCTTTGCGCTGGTGGCATGGGCGACGGGTAACATGAACTTCGCAAACTATCTGCACATTCCTTATCTGCGTCATGCGGGTGAGCTGGTGATCGTCTGTACCGCCATTGTCGGCGCGGGCTTGGGCTTCTTGTGGTTCAACACCTATCCGGCGCAGGTCTTCATGGGCGACGTGGGTTCACTGGCACTGGGTGGCGCGCTCGGCACCATCGCCGTGCTGCTGCGCCAAGAGTTCTTACTGGTGATCATGGGTGGGGTGTTTGTGGTTGAAACTCTGTCGGTCATCTTGCAGGTAGGTTCCTTTAAGTTACGTGGGCAGCGCATCTTCCGCATGGCGCCAATTCACCACCATTACGAACTTAAAGGCTGGCCAGAACCACGCGTCATCGTGCGCTTCTGGATTATTTCGCTGATGCTGGTGCTGATTGGCCTGGCGACGCTGAAGGTACGGTAATTATGGCTGACTATCAGGGTAAAAAAGTGGTCATTATCGGGCTGGGCCTTACGGGGCTCTCCTGTGTTGATTTCTTTATGGCGCGCGGCGTAACGCCTCGCGTTATTGATACCCGCGTCAGCCCGCCGGACTTGGATAAGCTGGCGGACAGCGTAGAGCGTCACCTCGGTTCACTTAATGAAGATTGGCTGTTGGATGCCGATTTGATCGTGGCAAGCCCGGGCATGGCATTGGCAACCCCGGCGCTTAGCGCGGCGATTGACGCCGGTGTCGAAGTCGTTGGCGATATCGAGTTGTTCTGCCGCGAAGTGCAGGCACCGATTGTGGCTATCACGGGTTCCAACGGTAAAAGCACGGTGACGACGCTGGTCGGCGAAATGGCCAAGGCGGCGGGCTGGAAAGTTGGCGTCGGCGGCAATATCGGTTTACCGGCCCTGAGCATGCTGGGGCAGGACTACCAGCTGTTCGTGCTGGAACTTTCTAGCTTCCAGCTTGAAACCACCCATAGCTTACAGGCGGCGGCTGCCACCATCCTCAACGTCACGGAAGATCATATGGATCGCTATCCGTTTGGTTTGCAGCAGTATCGCGGCGCGAAGCTGAAAGTGTATGAGAACGCCAAGCTGTGCGTGGTGAATGCAGATGACGCGCTGACCATGCCTATTCGCGGCGCAGACAGCCGCTGTGTGAGCTTCGGCGTTGATGTCGGTGATTACCACCTCACGCGCCAGCAGAATGACATCTGGCTGCGCGTGCGCGGTGAGCGGGTGTTGAACACCAAAGAGATGCCGCTGACTGGGCGTCATAACTATACCAATGCGCTGGCCGCGCTGGCTTTGGCGGATGCCGTCGGCGTGCCGCAATCCTCAAGTTTGCAAGCACTAACCCACTTCACCGGCCTTGCCCATCGCTTCCAGGTGGCATGGCAGCATAACGGCGTGCGCTGGATTAACGATTCCAAAGCGACCAACGTTGGCAGCACTGAAGCGGCCTTAAATGGCCTTGAAGTGGAAGGCACTTTGCACCTGCTGTTGGGCGGTGACGGCAAGTCAGCCGACTTCTCGCCGCTGGCCCGCTATCTGCAAGGCGACAACATCCGCGTCTACTGCTTTGGCCGTGACGGCGCAGAGCTGGCTGAACTGCGCCCCGAAGTGTCCAGCACCTTCGACACTATGGAGCAGGCGATGCGTCACATTAGCGGACAGCTTTCTGCTGGCGATATGGTATTGCTGTCGCCAGCTTGCGCCAGCCTCGACCAGTTCCGCAACTTTGAACAGCGCGGCGACCTGTTTGCTGCTCTCGCGAAGGAGCTTGGCTAATGCGTATTCCAGGGTTGAGCCTCGCGGGCAAATTTAATGACTGGGTGATGGGGTCGAAAGAGAACGAGTCCACCACGCTGGTGCTGTATGACCGAACTCTGCTGTGGCTGACCTTTGGTCTGGCGATTATCGGCTTTGTGATGGTGACTTCGGCCTCCATGCCGATTGGCCAGCGTCTGGCCGATGACCCGTTCCTGTTTGCCAAGCGTGATGCGATTTACCTCGGCCTGGCCTTCGGCCTGTCTTTGGTGACGCTGCGCGTGCCGATGATTGTCTGGCAGAAGTACAGCAACGTTTTGCTACTGATCTCCATCGTCATGCTGCTGGTGGTGCTGGTGGTGGGTAGCTCGGTCAACGGGGCATCGCGCTGGATCTCATTCGGTCCGCTGCGTATCCAGCCTGCGGAGTTCTCCAAGCTGTCGCTGTTCTGCTATCTCGCCAGCTATCTGGTGCGCAAGGTTGATGAGGTGCGAAGCAACTTCTGGGGCTTCTGTAAGCCTATGGGCGTGATGGTGATTCTTGCCGTCCTGCTGCTGGCCCAGCCTGACTTGGGTACCGTGGTGGTACTGTTCATTACCACCCTTGCCATGCTGTTTCTGGCCGGGGCGAAGATGTGGCAGTTTCTGGCGATTATCGGCTCCGGCGCCTTCGCGGTGGTGCTGCTTATCGTGGCAGAACCTTACCGTATGAGACGCGTGACTTCCTTCTGGAATCCGTGGGCCGATCCGTTCGGCAGTGGCTACCAATTAACCCAGTCACTGATGGCATTTGGTCGCGGTGAATTCTGGGGGCAGGGTTTAGGTAACTCCGTACAAAAGCTGGAGTATTTGCCGGAAGCACATACCGACTTCATCTTCTCCATTTTAGGGGAAGAGTTAGGGTATTTCGGTGTGGTTTTAGCGTTGTTAATGGTATTCTTCGTCGCTTTTCGTGCGATGTCGATTGGCCGTCGCGCTTTAGAGATCGATCAGCGTTTTTCAGGCTTTTTATCTTGCTCCATCGGCGTGTGGTTTAGCTTCCAGGCGCTGGTAAACGTCGGGGCCGCTGCGGGTATGCTGCCGACCAAAGGCTTGACCCTGCCATTGATCAGTTACGGTGGTTCGAGCTTGCTGATTATGTCCACGGCAATCGTATTGTTGCTGCGTGTAGATTTTGAAACGCGTCTGGCTAAAGCCCAGGCGTTTGTAAGGAGTGCCCGATGAGTGGCAAGACCAAGCGTTTAATGGTGATGGCAGGCGGTACCGGCGGACACGTTTTCCCGGGACTGGCGGTTGCACATCATTTGATGGCGCAGGGCTGGGAAGTGCGCTGGTTAGGCACTGCCGACCGCATGGAAGCCGATTTAGTGCCTAAAAACGGCATTGAGATTGATTTCATTCAGATCTCCGGATTACGTGGGAAAGGTCTGAAAGCGCAACTCACCGCGCCACTTCGCATATATCATGCGTGGCGTCAGGCGAAAGTCATCATGCGTAGTTTTCAGCCGGACGTGGTTCTGGGCATGGGCGGGTACGTCTCTGGCCCCGGCGGTTTGGCGGCGTGGTCTTGCGGCATCCCCGTGGTGCTGCACGAGCAAAATGGTATCGCCGGGCTGACGAACCGCTGGTTGTCGCGCATTGCGAAGAAAGTATTACAGGCATTCCCGGGTGCATTCCCGAATGCCGACGTGGTGGGTAACCCGGTGCGCACTGACGTGCTGGCGCTGCCACTGCCGGATGTGCGTCTGGCGGATCGTCAAGGCCCGATTCGCGTGTTGGTGGTGGGTGGCAGTCAGGGCGCGCGCGTGCTGAACCAAACCATGCCGGAACTGGCCGCGCTGCTGGGGGATAAAATCACCCTATGGCATCAGGTGGGCAAAGGCGCGCTGGGGACTGTCGAGCAGGCGTATGAAAAAGTCGGCCAGACCCAGCACAAAATCACCGAGTTTATCGATGATATGGCCGAGGCCTACGCGTGGGCGGACGTGGTGGTGTGTCGCTCCGGCGCATTGACCGTCAGCGAAATCGCTGCGGCAGGCTTGCCCGCGATTTTCGTGCCGTTCCAGCACAAAGACCGCCAGCAATATTGGAACGCGCTGCCACTGGAGAAAGCCGGTGCAGCCAAAATTATCGAACAGGCGAATTTCAGCGCCGCTGCGGTGGCTGATGCGATGTCTGGCTGGGACAGAACCCACTTGCTGGAAATGGCGCGGGCCGCGCGTGCGGTAGCCATTCCCGACGCCACCGAGCGCGTTGCCGCAGAAGTGGTTGCCGCCAGCGAAAAATGAATATGAACGGGCCGCTTTTTATGCGGTCCGAGCCGTAAGTAACGGATTAATCAGTAACCGGAAATAGTGAAGAAAAACGTGAATACACAACAATTGGCGAAACTACGTACCTTCGTGCCCGAGATGCATCGCGTTCGGCACATTCACTTTGTTGGCATCGGTGGTGCTGGCATGGGTGGTATCGCCGAAGTGTTGGCAAATGAAGGCTATCAGATTAGCGGTTCCGACTTGGCACCCAATGCCGTGACTCAACAGCTGACCGAGCTGGGCGCGCAGATTTACTTTAATCACCGTCCAGAAAACGTGTTGGACGCCAGCGTCGTCGTGGTATCGACGGCTATTTCCGCCGACAACCCGGAGATTGTTGCCGCACGCGAAGCCCGTATTCCGGTGATTCGCCGCGCTGAAATGCTGGCCGAATTGATGCGTTTCCGCCACGGCATCGCCGTCGCCGGGACTCACGGCAAGACCACGACCACCGCGATGGTCACCAGTATTTATGCCGAAGCCGGGCTGGACCCGACTTTCGTAAACGGCGGTTTAGTGAAAGCCGCAGGGACTCATGCACGACTGGGTTCCAGCCGTTTCCTGATTGCAGAAGCCGATGAAAGCGACGCGTCTTTCCTGCATTTGCAGCCGATGGTGGCGATTGTGACCAACATCGAAGCAGACCACATGGACACCTATCAGGGTGATTTTGAGAACCTGAAACAGACGTTCATCAACTTCCTGCACAACCTGCCGTTCTACGGGCGCGCGGTGATGTGCATTGATGACCCGGTGATCCGCGAGCTGCTGCCACGCGTTGGCCGCCATATTACGACTTACGGTTTTAGCGAAGACGCCGACGTCTTTATCGAAAGCTATCACCAGAAAGGCGCCCAAGGGCACTTCACCATTCGTCGCCAGGATAAGCCATTGATTAGCGTCACGCTCAATGCGCCGGGCCGCCACAATGCCTTGAACGCCGCCGCAGCCGTTGCCGTGGCGACAGAAGAAGGCATTGAAGACGAAGCCATTTTGCGCGCGTTAGCCGGTTTCCAAGGCACGGGCCGTCGCTTTGACTTCCTCGGCGAATATTCGCTGGAGAATGTAAATGCGAAAAGCGGCAGCGCGATGTTGGTGGACGACTACGGTCACCACCCAACGGAAGTGGATGCCACCATTAAAGCAGCACGCGCGGGCTGGCCGAATAAGCGTCTGGTGATGATTTTCCAGCCGCACCGCTACACCCGTACTCGCGACCTGTATGACGATTTCGCCAATGTGCTGTCGCAGGTCGACGTGCTGATCATGCTCGACGTTTATCCGGCTGGCGAAGCGCCAATCCCGGGAGCAGATAGCCGCTCGCTGTGTCGCACCATCCGTGCTCGCGGCAAGCTGGACCCGATTTTGGTGTCTGATATTGATGCTGTACCAGAAACTCTGTCGCAAATTCTTGAAGGCGGCGATCTGGTCATGGTGCAGGGCGCCGGGAACATCGGCAAAGTGGCCCGCAAATTGGCTGATCAAAAATTGCAGCCGGTGAAAAAAGGGGATGAACATCATGGCTAATAAAGTTGCGGTTTTATTTGGTGGTACTTCCGCAGAGCGCGATGTGTCCCTTAACTCTGGCGCAGCCGTACTGGCTGGGCTGAAAGAAGCCGGCATCGATGCTCACGGCGTCGATACCAAAACGTTTTCCGTCACTCGCCTGAAAGACGAAGGTTTTGACCGCGTCTTTATCGCGCTCCACGGGCGCGGCGGTGAAGATGGCACGCTGCAAGGCCTGTTGGAACAAGTTGGCCTGCCTTATACCGGCAGCGGCGTGATGGCTTCGGCCTTAACCATGGACAAGTTCCGCACCAAGCTGGTGTGGCAAGCCTTGGGCTTACCGGTGGCTCCTTTCGTCGCGCTGAATAAAAAACAGCTGGGCGAAGTAGGGCAGGGCGCTTTGGCCGACAAAATCGCGAGTTTAGGTCTGCCGCTGATTGTTAAGCCAAGCCGCGAAGGTTCAAGCGTTGGTATGAGCAAAGTCACTTCCGCCGAGCAGTTACTGCCTGCGTTAGAAGAGGGCTTCCGCCATGACGACGACGTGCTGGTGGAGAAGTGGCTGAGTGGCCCTGAGTACACGGTGGCAATTCTGGGTGACCAAGTGATGCCTTCGATTCGCATTCAGCCAGCCGGTGTTTTCTATGACTATCAGGCCAAATATCTGTCTGACGAAACACAATATTTTTGCCCGAGCGGTTTGAGCAGCGAGCAAGAAGAGCAGCTTTCAGAACTGGCGTTACAGGCTTACCGCGCGCTCGATTGCAGCGGCTGGGGCCGGGTAGACGTGATGCAAGACGCCGACGGCAGCTTCAACCTGTTGGAAGTAAACACTTCCCCAGGTATGACCAGCCACAGTCTGGTGCCGATGGCGGCGAAACAGTTCGGCTTGAGCTTCTCGCAGCTGGTGGTCCGTATTCTGGAGCTGGCCGACTGATATGTCTCAAGCGGCCCTGAATGCACGAGAGCGCGCGACAGCTGAAAACAAAGGCGGTCGTCGCAGTAATGGCGGGCAATTAGCAGGAATCATCTTCCTGCTGATGGTGCTAGGTACAGTTTTATGGAGCGCATGGGCAGTTATTGGCTGGATGCAGGACGCAAATCGTTTGCCTCTGTCCCAGTTAGTGGTCACTGGCGAACGCCACTACACCACTAACGATGATATTCGTCAGGCAATTCTGGCCTTAGGTGCGCCAGGAACGTTCATGACGCAGGATGTGAACGTCATTCAGCAGCAGATAGAGCGTTTACCCTGGATAAAACAGGTCAGCGTACGCAAGCAATGGCCGAATGAGTTGAAGATTCATCTGGTGGAGTATGTGCCGGTCGCACATTGGAATGATTTGCATATGGTCGATGCCGACGGCAAACCATTCAGCATACCCGCCGAGCGAGTAGTCAAACAGAAGATGCCGTTGCTTTATGGTCCGGAAGGCAGCGAACAGGATGTTTTGCAAGGTTATCAATCGATGAGCCAGACGCTTTCAGCGGCCAAGTTCACCGTGAAATCAGTGGCCATGAGTGCTCGTCACTCGTGGCAAGTGACTCTGGATAGCGACATCCGGCTGGAGCTGGGAAGAGATGATCGCATGGGGCGCCTACAGCGTTTCATCGACCTTTATCCAAAGCTTCAGCAACAGGCCGAAACCGATAAGAAACGCATCAGTTATGTCGATTTACGTTACGACACCGGTGCATCGGTCGGCTGGGCTCCAGAGTTTATCGATCAGCAAAACAGTAATCAGCAACAGAATCAGGCACAGGCTAAACAACAATGATCAAGTCGACGGACAGAAAACTGGTAGTTGGGCTGGAGATCGGTACGGCGAAAGTCGCCGCATTGGTAGGGGAAGTTCTGCCCGATGGCATGGTCAATATTATCGGTGTGGGAAGCTGCCCGTCACGCGGCATGGATAAGGGCGGCGTGAACGACCTCGAATCAGTGGTGAAATGCGTACAGCGCGCCATTGATCAGGCCGAATTAATGGCGGATTGCCAAATTTCTTCGGTTTACCTTGCTTTGTCTGGTAAACATATCAGTTGTCAGAATGAAATAGGGATGGTTCCTATTTCAGAAGAAGAAGTAACGCAGGAAGATGTAGAGAACGTGGTACATACCGCTAAGTCGGTCCGCGTTCGCGATGAGCATCGCGTGTTGCACGTGATCCCGCAAGAATATGCCATCGACTATCAGGAAGGGATTAAGAATCCGGTGGGGCTTTCAGGTGTGAGAATGCAAGCAAAAGTGCATTTAATAACCTGTCACAATGATATGGCTAAGAATATTGTTAAAGCCGTCGAACGTTGTGGCCTGAAAGTTGACCAACTGATCTTCGCCGGTCTGGCGGCAAGCTATGCCGTGCTGACCGAAGATGAGCGTGAATTGGGTGTTTGCGTCGTGGATATCGGCGGTGGCACCATGGATATCGCGGTTTATACCGGCGGCGCGCTGCGTCATACTAAGGTTATTCCTTATGCGGGTAACGTGGTCACCAGCGATATCGCTTACGCCTTCGGTACACCACCGACTGACGCAGAAGCTATTAAAGTACGCCACGGATGCGCGTTAGGTTCGATTGTTGGTAAAGACGAGAATGTCGAAGTGCCAAGCGTAGGCGGACGCCCGCCACGCAGCCTGCAGCGTCAGACGCTGGCAGAAGTGATTGAACCGCGTTACACGGAATTGTTGAATTTAGTAAATGATGAAATTTTACAATTGCAGGAGCAATTACGTCAGCAAGGCGTAAAACATCATCTGGCCGCTGGCATAGTTCTTACAGGCGGCGCAGCACAAATTGATGGTCTGGCAGCCTGTGCGCAGCGGGTATTCCATACCCAGGTGCGTATTGGACAACCGCTGAACATCACCGGGCTGACAGATTATGCGCAGGAACCTTACTACTCAACGGCTGTAGGGCTACTGCACTACGGGAAAGAGTCTCACCTAAGTGGTGAGGCTGAAGTGGAAAAACGCGCCTCAGTGGGCAGCTGGTTCAAGAGAATTAGTAGCTGGTTGAGAAAAGAGTTTTAATGTTTTAAAAACGGGATCATGCTGTTAGCAATTGCGATCTCGAAGCGACAGGCACAAAACGGAGAGAAACTATGTTTGAACCTATGGAACTGACCAACGACGCGGTGATTAAAGTCATCGGCGTCGGCGGTGGCGGCGGTAACGCCGTAGAACACATGGTGCGCGAGCGCATCGAAGGTGTTGAATTCTTTGCCGTTAACACCGACGCACAGGCGTTGCGTAAAACGGCTGTAGGCCAGACTATCCAAATCGGTAGCGGTATTACCAAAGGTTTGGGTGCTGGTGCGAACCCTGAAGTGGGTCGTAATTCTGCTGAAGAAGACCGTGAAGCTTTGCGTGCTGCACTCGAAGGCGCGGATATGGTCTTCATCGCGGCAGGCATGGGCGGCGGTACCGGTACCGGTGCAGCTCCTGTGGTCGCTGAAGTAGCGAAAGATTTAGGTATTCTGACTGTGGCCGTCGTGACTAAGCCTTTCAACTTCGAAGGCAAGAAACGTATGGCGTTTGCAGAGCAGGGTATCGCCGAGCTGTCCAAACACGTGGACTCCCTGATCACCATTCCTAACGACAAGCTGTTGAAAGTCTTGGGTCGTGGTATCTCCCTGTTGGATGCATTCGGTGCAGCCAACGACGTACTGAAAGGTGCAGTTCAAGGTATCGCCGAACTGATCACCCGTCCGGGTCTGATGAACGTCGACTTTGCTGACGTGCGTACCGTGATGTCCGAAATGGGTTATGCCATGATGGGCTCTGGTGTGGCATGTGGCGAAGATCGTGCGGAAGAGGCTGCCGAAATGGCAATTTCCAGCCCACTGTTGGAAGACATCGACCTGTCCGGCGCTCGCGGCGTACTGGTCAACATCACCGCTGGCTTCGACCTGCGTTTGGATGAGTTCGAAACCGTGGGTAACACTATCCGTGCTTTCGCTTCTGACAATGCGACCGTGGTTATCGGTACGTCACTTGACCCAGAAATGAATGACGAATTGCGTGTCACCGTGGTGGCAACAGGTATTGGCATGGATAAGCGCCCAGAAATCACTCTGGTCACTAACAAGCCAGCCAGCCAGCCAGTTATGGATCACCGTTATCAGCAGCACGGGCTATCGCCTCTGCCGCAGGAAACTAAGCCAGCAGCGAAGGTGGTTAATGATCCGAACACGCAATCTAATAAAGAGCCTGACTATTTGGACATCCCAGCCTTCCTGCGTAAGCAGGCAGACTAGTCCTAATTGTAGGATCTCCGCTCTTTGTGCTAAACTGTCCCGCCGAGCTTAATGTATTATAGGCTCGGTTGGATGGACAACATTGCGAGATAAAAACGATGATCAAACAACGTACATTAAAACGTATCGTTCAGGCGACGGGCGTCGGTTTGCATACCGGCAAGAAAGTCACCCTGACTCTGCGTCCTGCACCGGCCAATACCGGGGTCATCTATCGTCGCACTGACTTGAATCCACCGGTCGATTTCCCGGCAGATGCCAAATCCGTGCGTGATACCATGCTCTGTACTTGCCTGGTTAATGAGCATGACGTACGTATTTCTACGGTTGAGCACCTTAATGCGGCGCTGGCAGGCTTAGGCATCGATAACATCGTTATCGAAGTTGATGCTCCAGAAGTGCCGATTATGGACGGTAGTGCAGCACCTTTCGTCTATCTGTTGATGGATGCGGGTATTGAAGAACTGAACTGCGCCAAGAAATTCTTGCGCATTAAAGACACTGTCCGTGTTGAAGACGGCGACAAGTGGGCTGAATTTAAACCATTCAATGGTTTCTCTTTGGACTTCACTATCGACTTCAATCATCCGGCCATTGATGCGAGTTCTCAGCGCTACAAAATGAACTTCTCCGCAGAAGCATTTGTTCGCCAAATCAGCCGCGCCCGCACCTTTGGATTTATGCGTGATATCGAGTACCTGCAGTCACGTGGTTTGTGCCTGGGTGGCAGCTTTGATTGCGCAATTGTTGTGGATGATTACCGCGTGCTTAACGAAGATGGCCTGCGTTTTGAAGATGAATTCGTTCGTCACAAAATGCTCGATGCTATCGGCGATTTGTTCATGTGTGGACATAACATTATTGGTGCGTTTACCGCATACAAGTCTGGTCATGCACTGAACAACAAGTTACTGCAAGCGGTACTGGCTAAGCAGGAAGCCTGGGAATACGTTACCTTCCAGGATGAAGCTGAAGTGCCATTGGCCTTCAAAGCCCCTTCCACAGTATTGGCGTAATCGGTACTGGTATTACTTATTACGACTGGTTGTTTTGGCACCCTCTCCGGCCAATCCAGCCAGTCGTTCTAATGCCTTTCTCAGTTTTTCCGGGCTTCTGCTCGCCAAACCTCGTAATTCGTCAGCACTTTGTGCACTCAACTGTCTAAACGGTTTTTCATCAGAATTCACCGCGCTTTCTTTCGCGCTAATCTGCGATGCATTTTCCATTTTCACCATTAACGATGGATTAATCCTGATGTCGATTGACGACAATGATGGTAGAATTTGCGCTCGAAGTGCAGAGAGCAATGCCGGTTGTTCATAGCGTAACCGCATCATCCAGCTAGCATTTGCTATCTCAAGCACTAATATACCTTGTCGATAATTACCGACACGACACCATGGTCGCATGGGGGTGGGTAATAAACTCTTCACGGCGCGGTTAAGTTTTAATAACGCCGCTGCCCGCTGCTGAACAAGCCGCAACGGACTTTTATCCGCTGAAGACGCATCGTCAAACAGAACATCTAATAATTGTGGGCGACTATCGCGCATGACTGGCTCCGGCGGATTGTAAACTTGTGATTGGCATTCTAAATCGTTGGCGACAATTTGGCAGAAGGTATTTTTGGCCGCATCTCCTATTGGGGATGGTCGCGGCTAGCCTCGGCGTGTCGACAAATCTATCACAAACGGAATTAGCGTCAGTCCCGAATGCATCGTCCAGTGTAAACCGCCTTAACATCGGGAGTACAGGGCTGACGAATCTCGCCCTGCTTCAGGCGCATCGCCGCCCGGCGTTTGGTGTAGATTACTGGCAACAGCATGCGCTCCGCACGGTGATTCGCCACCTCTCTTTTGCATTAGCGCCTCAGGTGGTTTATACCGTTACGCCTGAAGTGGTGGCTGACCAAGCCGAACCTCTGCATATTCAGCAGCTTGCACTGCTAGTTACGCTTAATTCTTTACTGACGCATGAGCCGAAACCTCCGGTTATTATTCGTCAGACCAAACAACCCCTCATTCTCTCCACGCACCAGCATCAGCCCGGCTTGTGGCTTGCTCAGGTACAAGGTATCCGCGCCGGTCCAATTTCATTGAGTTAATTACTCTCTGATTTCAGAAGTCTTATTTGCTATTTCTTTCAATAAATCAACAAAATAGTGGCTGCTATTAGCAGTCTCAAAGAGACATTAAGCATTATGTTAATCAAATTATTGACCAAAGTTTTTGGTAGCCGTAACGATCGTACTCTGCGCCGCATGCGCAAAGTTGTTGATCTCATTAACCGCATGGAACCTGAGATCCAGAAGCTGACCGACGACCAGTTAAAAGCCAAGACGGATGAATTCCGCGCACGTTTAGCAAAAGGTGAAGTTCTGGAAAACCTCATTCCCGAGGCTTTCGCCGTCGTTCGTGAATCAAGTAAGCGCGTCTTCGGTATGCGTCACTTTGACGTCCAGCTGCTGGGCGGTATGGTGCTGAACGAGCGCTGCATCGCGGAAATGCGTACTGGTGAAGGTAAAACCTTGACCGCGACGCTGCCGGCATACCTTAACGCTCTTAGCGGCAAAGGTGTCCATGTTGTTACCGTCAACGACTACTTGGCCCAGCGTGACGCCGAAAATAACCGTGCACTGTTTGAATTCCTCGGCCTGACCATCGGCATCAACTTGCCGAACATGCCAGCGCCGGCCAAGCGTGCTGCTTACGCCGCTGACATCACTTACGGTACTAACAACGAATACGGCTTTGACTACCTGCGCGACAACATGGCTTTCAGCCCTGAAGAGCGCGTTCAGCGTAAACTGCACTACGCGCTGGTCGATGAAGTTGACTCAATCTTGATTGACGAAGCCCGTACCCCGCTGATCATTTCCGGCCCGGCTGAAGACAGCTCCGAAATGTATATCCGCGTGAACAAGCTGATCCCTAAGCTGATTCGTCAGGAAAAAGAAGACTCAGACAGCTTCCAGGGTGAAGGTCACTTCTCCGTGGACGAGAAAGCGCGTCAGGTTCACCTGACCGAGCGCGGTCTGGTTCTGATTGAAGAAATGCTGATGGAAGCGGGCATCATGGACGACGGCGAGTCACTCTACTCTCCGTCTAACATCATGCTGATGCACCACGTGACGGCCGCACTGCGCGCCCACGTGCTGTTCACCCGTGACGTTGACTACATCGTTAAAGATGGCGAAGTTATCATCGTTGACGAACACACCGGCCGTACCATGCAAGGTCGCCGCTGGTCTGACGGTCTGCATCAGGCTGTTGAAGCCAAAGAAGGCGTCGACATTCAAAATGAAAACCAGACGCTGGCTTCCATCACCTTCCAGAACTACTTCCGTCTTTACGAGAAGCTGGCGGGTATGACCGGTACTGCTGACACCGAAGCTTTCGAATTTAGCTCCATCTACAAACTCGACACCATCGTGGTGCCAACCAACCGCCCAATGGTACGTAAGGATTTACCGGATCTGGTCTACATGACGGAAATGGAAAAAATTGGCGCAATCATTGAAGACATCCGCGAGCGCACAGCCAACGGCCAGCCGGTTCTGGTCGGTACTATCTCAATTGAGAAGTCAGAAGTGGTTTCGCGTGAGCTGGATAAAGCAGGCATTGCGCACAGCGTTCTAAACGCCAAATTCCACGCCAAAGAAGCGGATATCGTTGCTCAGGCGGGCCAACCAAGCGCGGTAACCATCGCCACAAACATGGCCGGTCGTGGTACTGACATCGTGCTGGGTGGTAGCTGGCAGGTTGAGATTGAAAACCTGGGCGAAGACGTGACTGACGAGCAAAAAGCGCAGATCAAAGCAGCATGGCAGATTCGCCATGACGCGGTTCTGGCTTCTGGTGGTCTGCACATCATCGGTACAGAACGTCATGAATCTCGCCGTATCGATAACCAGCTGCGTGGTCGTGCGGGGCGTCAGGGTGACGCCGGTTCATCTCGTTTCTACCTGTCGATGGAAGATGCGCTGATGCGTATCTTCGCGTCAGACCGCGTTTCTAACATGATGCGTAAGCTGGGTATGAAGCCGGGCGAAGCGATTGAACACCCTTGGGTGACCAAAGCGATCGCTAACGCACAGCGTAAAGTTGAAAGCCGTAACTTTGATATTCGTAAGCAACTGCTTGAATATGATGATGTTGCCAGCGATCAGCGTCGCGCAATCTACAGCCAGCGTAACGAGCTGTTGGACGTGTCTGACGTGAGCGAAACCATTCGCAGCATCCGCGAAGATGTGTTCAAAAGCACCATCGACAGCTACATTCCACCTCAGTCTCTGGAAGAAATGTGGGATGTTGAAGGTCTGGAACAGCGCCTGAAAAACGATTTCGAGCTGGAAATGCCGATTGCAGAGTGGCTGGACAAAGAGCCAGAGCTGCATGAAGAGACCCTGCGCGAGCGTATTCTGGAAAACGCGATGGAGTCTTACGCGCGTAAAGAAGAAGTGGTTGGCGTTGAGATGATGCGTAACTTTGAGAAAGGCGTGATGTTGCAAACGCTGGACTCACTGTGGAAAGAGCACTTGGCGGCGATGGACTACCTGCGTCAAGGTATCCACTTACGTGGCTACGCGCAGAAAGATCCAAAGCAAGAGTACAAGCGCGAGTCCTTCGCGATGTTCGCTTCTATGCTGGAATCACTGAAATATGAAGTGGTTAGCGTACTGAGTAAAGTTCAGGTTCGCATGCCGGAAGAAGTCGAAGCGATGGAAGAGCAGCGCCGCGAAGAAGCGGAGCGTCTGGCACGCCAGCAGCATCTTAGCCATCAGGACCAGACTTCTTTGGAAATCGAAGAAGCCGAGCGTCTGGCATCTGGCTCTCAGGGCGACCGTAAAGTGGGCCGTAACGACCCATGCCCATGTGGTTCTGGTAAGAAATACAAACAGTGCCACGGCCGTTTACAGAAGTAAGCTATTAGCTCCGTGAGTCTATAAAGTCAAAGGGCGGTTAATCACCGCCCTTTGCTTATGGTCAGCACCTTAAGATGAATAAGGATGGAAACATGTCGCTGAAAAGAATCACTATTTCGGTGGGAATTATTCGTAACGCGCAGAAAGAGATCTTCATTACTCAGCGCGATGCTTCCTCACATATGGCTGGGTTCTGGGAGTTTCCGGGCGGTAAAGTCGAGCAGGGCGAAACGCCTGTGCAGGCGGTGATTCGCGAGTTGCAGGAAGAGGCGGGTATTGTGGCTGAAAAGCCGGTGCTAATTAAAAGCCTGGAGCATATCTTCCCCGACCGCGTTATTAACCTGCATTTCCACCTGGTGGAGCAGTGGCAGGGTGAGCCTTATGGCAAAGAGGGGCAGCCAATGCGCTGGGTACCCCAGACTGAGCTAAAAGTAGAAGATTTCCCTCCGGCCAATGAGTCTATCGTCAAGGCCTTAAATAATGGTGATATTTAACTCGCGCCAAAGTAAAAAAGGAGCCTAAGGCTCCTTTTTTATTGACTGGCTGAAACGCCGGATTAGTGAATTTCCTCTTCACTCCAGTCATCCAGATCATTGATATCGCCTTTGCTTGGAATGCGCTTCTCTTCGTCAGCCCATTCGCCAAGGTCGATAAGCTGGCAACGCTTGCAGCAGAAAGGTCGATAAGGGCTCTGTTCGCCCCAGACTACGGCTTTGCCGCAGGTCGGGCAGTTTACCTTGGTGATTTCAGGGTCCATCTTTACTCCTAACAACAGGCAAGTTCAAAAGTCAGTCTGGCAGGCACTTGACCACGTTCGCTATCGAGTGGCAAGAACCGAATGGCGTAACGGGTTTTATGGCCAGACACTTGCGGATACAGCTGATTTTCCAAAGAGATACGCAATCTTAAAAGATCGGCGCCTTCGGCATTCTCTTGGAAGAATCCGTTGAGGCTAATTTGGTTTTTGAAAGCGCCAGATTGTCGAATTAAATCTAATACCTGCATCAGCGCATTATTCAGCGGATTAAGGGTTGCGAGCCACTCCTGCACGTCGCCGTCACGCTGAGACTGCGGCAGATGCAGCCAGATATGCAGGGTCGGCAAGTCGAAACTACAGCAGCCGCCGGGAATACTGAGGCGTTGACGAACCAGCGCCATCAGCCGGTCTTCGCGCAGCGCCTGGCCGATTCGCGGGGCTTTCATCAATATGGCCGCAGTGTGCTTGAGTTCTGCACGCAGGGAATCTATGCGTGAAAGATCAACGCCGGGAACATCTTGCCACTGCGATAACTTCTGCTGTTGGCGCTCTAGCTCTTTGAGTAAATCAGTCCTTACTTCTCCACGCTCCAGAACGTCCAATAAATCAGACGCAGTTCGGAAAAAAAGTAACGCGGTAGAAATGGACGTGATTTGAGTATTGGCATGCATCTGCTGCAATAAAAACTCAATGCGCAGCCATGTCCGCATTTTTTCATTTAAAGGATGTTCAAAGAGAACGGTAGTTACTACATCACTCATTCTTGTCAATATCCTGTCGGGTCGCTGAAGCCGCCAATTCCAGATAACGGCTATGTAATGAAGCAACACGCGGTTCGAGCGTCTCGGCACCACCGTTGTTATCAATAATGTCATCCGCGCAGGCTAATCGCTGTTGGCGAGTCGCTTGCGCAGACAGAATACTTTGAGCCTGCTGTAGGCTGATACCATCGCGCTGGATGGTTCTGGCTAGCTGCGTCTGTTCGCTGACATCCACCACCAACACGCGATCCGCCACGCTATGCAATCCGTTCTCCACCAGCAAAGGAACAACCCACAGGAGATAGGGGGTTGTCGCCGCAGCGAAAAGTTCGCGCGTTCTGGCATGAATTAAAGGGTGAAGAAGCTGATTAACCCACTGTTTTTCTTCGGGATGAGTGAAGATTTTTTGTCGCAATGCGCCGCGATTCAGTGAGCCGTCATCATGAGCAATCTCATTGCCAAAGTGATCAATTAAAGCCTGTAATGCCGGTTGCCCAGGTTCTACTACCTGGCGAGCAATGACGTCAGCATCAACGATACTCACGCCGTGGCGGGCGAAGCTGTCGGCGACCGTACTTTTGCCGCTGCCAATACCCCCGGTCAATGCAACGATATAACTCATGCGTTCACTCTAAAAAGACTGTTGGCTTAAATGATAAAGAGATTATGAGTAAGTGCAAGCCGGGCTGGTCTCGCTTTTAGCTCAAGGTTTCGCTTAATTGCAGATTCAAAGTCTGTGATTAAAGTTGTGAAAGCAGTCTTGCCGTTACGGTTTTCCTGCGTATGATAAAACCACTGGAAAGGGTGGCAAACAACCCCGTTTGTACCTTAGCGATCCGTCGCCACGATTTATCGCAACAAACCAGGACATGACCTCATGCGTATTGAAGAAGATTTGAAGTTAGGTTTCAAAGACGTTTTAATCCGGCCAAAACGTTCTACCCTCAAAAGCCGTTCAGAAGTAGAGCTAGAGCGCACTTTCACCTTCAAACACCCCGGTTTCAGCTGGTCTGGCACCCCGATTATTGCGGCCAATATGGATACCGTGGGCACTTTCCGTATGGCGCAGGCTCTCGCTTCATTCGACGTTCTTACCGCGGTGCACAAACACTACAGCGTTGAACAATGGAAGGCGTTCGTCGATGCATCCAATGAATCTGTCCTGCGTCACGTTATGGTTTCTACCGGCACTTCAGAGTCTGATTTCACCAAGCTGAAGCAGATTTTGGCGCTTTCTCCGCTGCTTAAATTTGTGTGTCTTGATGTTGCCAACGGTTATTCAGAGCATTTTGTCTCCTTCTTGCAGCGCGTGCGTGAAGCATGCCCAGACAAAGTGATTTGCGCCGGTAACGTCGTGACGGGCGAAATGGTTGAAGAACTGATCCTCTCTGGTGCAGATATCGTCAAAGTTGGGATTGGACCTGGCTCAGTCTGCACCACGCGGGTGAAAACCGGCGTCGGCTACCCGCAGCTCTCTGCCGTAATTGAATGTGCCGACGCCGCCCACGGCCTTGGTGGCCAAATCGTCAGTGATGGCGGATGTGCCGTACCGGGCGATGTCGCCAAAGCCTTTGGCGGCGGTGCTGACTTCGTGATGCTCGGCGGTATGCTGGCTGCCCATGACGAGTGCGAAGGTACCGTGGTTGAGGAAGATGGCGAGAAGTTCATGCTGTTCTACGGCATGAGCTCTGAATCTGCCATGAAGCGCCACGTTGGTGGTGTTGCAGAATATCGCGCTGCCGAAGGCAAAACCGTTAAACTGCCATTGCGCGGCCCGGTGGAAAATACCGTGCGCGACATCCTCGGCGGTTTACGCTCTGCCTGCACCTATGTCGGTGCTGAGCGCTTGAAAGAGCTGACTAAACGCACCACTTTTATTCGCGTAGCTGAGCAAGAAAACCGTCTTTTCGGTTCTAAATAACTCGCTCAGGCACGGTGGCTTTTTCCTATTGCCGCCGTGCTCTCTGCCTTACCTGCTTTACCCCATAGCCGCACCCAGCTGGAATATCGGCAAGTACATCGCTATCACTAAACCCCCCACTAAGATCCCCATGACCACCATCATCAGTGGCTCGATGGACTGCGCCATGGTGTCGGCCAACTGGTTTGCCTGCTGGTTATGCCACTGAGCGAGTTTCAATAAGATTTCATCCAGTGACCCTGACTCTTCGCCAATATGAATCAACTGCTGGCAGAGGGAAGGGAAAAGGGGCGAATTGCCAAAGGCTTGATGCAAGGGCGTACCAAGAGCGATTTGATGCTTAATGTCTAAAATAGCCTGCTCAAATAGCAGATTGGTTGAAGCCGTTGCCGCAGCCTCTAGGCTAGCAATGAGTGTCAAACCGGCCTGCTGCGTCATGGCCAGCGTTTGGAAAATCTGCCCTAAGCAACTGTCTGCTATGAGATTTCGGATCAGCGGCACGCGCATCAGTAACCTCTGTTCACGACTACGCCACAGGGCTTGGGGATGATATTTTTTGAAATAAAAGACGACGGCAATAATGATAATAAAGGTTGTTGCCGGACCAAAACGTATCAATCCCTGCGAGGCAAGGATCAGTAGGGTAGTAAACCAAGGGAGCTGGGCGTCAAATGATGCATAGATTTTAGCGAATTCCGGCAAAACCATGGTTAGCATTAAAATGGTCACCGTGCTGGCAATCGCCAATACGATCAGCGGATATCTCAGCGCTTTTTTTACCTTCTGGCTCAATTCCGCCTGTTTTTCCTGCTGTAGAGCCAACTGTAAGCAACAGTGGTCTAGCTGCCCGGTCATTTCCCCAATAGCAATAATACGGCGAAAGATAACGGGAAAAACCTGCGGAAACTGCCCCACCATGGCGGAAAGCGGGGTGCCCTCGCGCACTCCGGTGAAAATGTTTTGCAGAATGCATCGCCATGGCGCTTTCGGATGCTCCTTCGCCAGCAGCGTCAAGCTGTTCACCAGAGGTAGCCCCGTTTGCAGCAGCGTCGCCAATTGCCGGATAAAGGCAATCAGGTCGGCACCTTTCCAATAGGACGCGCGTACCCTCTGGTGGCACTTCACTCTGAGCGGCTGAAGAGCCATGGTGAAAAGTTGTTGATGCAAGGCAAGCTCATCCGCCGCCAGCAGTTCTCCTGACTGGAAGCGGCCAAGCGCGTCGACGCCCTCCCAACGATACAAATTCAGGCGATTTGTTGGCGGATGAGCTTCAGTCATGCAGCTTCTCCTTCACCTGAAACGCGATAGAGCTCCTCCAGCGAGGTAGTACCTTGCTGAACCAGCAACATCCCCGCTTCCATCAGCGTTTTATATCCCTGCGAGCGCGCAATTTTATTCAGATCTGCAACGCTTGCGCCATTAACCAGTGCCTGTTGTAGCGCAGGAGTAATGGTTAAAATCTCATAAATCCCCGTCCTGCCATAATAGCCTTGATAGCAGCGCTCACAGCCTACTGCTATCCATAATGGCATCGGGCCGGGGCGGCCTTTCTCACTATGATTGACGAAAGAAGCATGAGGTTTTCGACAGTGTGGACAGAGCTTGCGTACCAGCCGTTGGGCAATCACCAGCTTTAAACTGGCGGCAATGTGATAGCCCTCAATACCCATCTGCCCCAATCGATTAAGGGTTTCGCAAGTTGAATTGGTGTGCAGAGTCGACAGCACTAGATGGCCCGTTTGTGCCGCCTTGATGGCGATTTCAGCCGTTTCCTGATCGCGTATTTCGCCAACCATGATGACGTCGGGATCTTGCCGCAGTAGGGCGCGCAGCACGGTTGCGAAGCTTAAATCCGTTTTGGTATTAATCTGGGTTTGATTAATACCCGTCACGGGGATCTCGACCGGGTCCTCGACGCTACAGATATTACGCTGTACAGCATTCAGGTGCCGCAAACCGCCATACAGCGTGACGGTTTTGCCACTGCCTGTTGGGCCAGTGACCAGAATCAGCCCCTGCGGGCATTTCAAGGCGTTGATGTAATGGCATAAATCTCGCGGAGTGAAACCCAGCTGGTCCAACCCTAAATCTTGCTCAGTGATCTTCAGCACCCGCAAGACGATTTTTTCACCATAAAGCGTGGGCAGCGAAGAGATACGCAGTGAAAAGCGTTGGTTTTGTAGTGTCACCATCAGTTGCCCGTCCTGCGGCAATCTTCGTTCTGCCACATTGAGCTGGCCCATGATTTTGATTCGAGCGCACAGGCTGGCGGTCATGGAAGCCTCTGGCCCTGGGATCTCCTGCAACACCCCATCAATGCGTAAACGGATACGCAGGGCGTTTTCGCTAGGCTCGAAATGGATATCTGAAGCGCGGCGAAGTATGGCAGTGCGCAGAACCTGATTTAAGAAATTCACCACCGGCGCTTCACTGTCATCATCCAGCTCGTTACTGCTGGTGGAGAGCACTGACGCCATAGCCGTCGGTTCTTCTAAAGCCACTTCTTGTTGAGAAGCCGTAGATTTTTCGATGGCTTGGGTGAAACGTTCCGCAGTCCACAATTCAATTTCAATTTTTAGGGCACAGGCAAATTCAAGCGCCTTTTTAAGTGCATCGGTATCGCTTTCAATTTCATGACAGGCGACCCGTATGATTGAATCATCCTTGTGTAAAACAATGGCTTTATAGCGCTGGCAAAGCTTATCAAGCGCTTCGTCAGTTGGGTGAGTATGGCTTGCTGATATGTTCATTCCGCAGCCTTAGGCGGTGTGGCAAAGCGGAAGACGCTTTCACAAGCCTGTTTCATTACTGCGTTTTGGGTATTGGTGCAGGTTCTGCTCCAGCTGATTGTTCCTGAGGTGGCATTGAGGGAAGGGGCCATCACCACGCTTAAACCATTTAGCGCCTGTTGGCCGGTGAGGGTGATCACACCTGCTGCAACAGCAACCTGACTGACATAGCGCGTTGCGGCCGTCGCTGGAATGCCTTGAGTGGCGATATTGCAGGGGGTGAGGGTGCCCTGATCAATAGCGCAAAGCTCAACGCCGGTTTTATAGGGCACCATGGTTTGCAGCATATCGGTGAGCGCGGCTTTTTGAATGTAACTTTGGTAGGCCGGAATACCAATCGCGCTGAGTATGGCAATAATGGCAATCACCACCATCAGTTCGATAAGTGTAAAGCCTTGCTGTCTAAGCTGATTGTTTCTCGTCATGTGCATTTCTCCTTAATATTAATGGCTTGAAATCGGGCCTCCATCGCCCTTGGCCAGCAACTTAGCGATTAATATTTTCAGGTGCTACTCCCGTTGAATGACTCTCCGCGACACCTCCAGAAATTAAAATGAGCGCATGCAAAAGCCCGCAAAGATTGCGGCATGTCTCGCAATGTTGAAGGTTGCGGTCAGAAGAATTCCGTATGACAAGAAATAAGGTGATAGAAGGTAAGGCAGGAAGAGAAATGCCCTCTGATGACAGAGGGCGAGGTAACAATGAGAAGCTAAAAGGATTAGCTAAAGCGCATGGAGAGGTCCATGGCGCGGATATGCTTGGTTAAAGCGCCGACGGAGATGTAATCGACACCCGTCTCGGCAAATTCGCGCAGGGTTTTGTCAGTGACGTTGCCAGACACTTCGAGCTGCGCACGCTGATTGGTGAGAGCAACGGCTTCGCGCATCATTGGCACGGTGAAGTTATCGAGCATGATGATATCTGCTCCGGCATCCAGGGCCTGTTGCAGCTCATCGAGGGTTTCGACTTCAACCTCAACGGGCACGCTGGCGTGGATCTGCTGCGCCTTGGCAACGGCGGCTTTAATCGAGCCGCTGGCAATGATGTGATTCTCTTTTATCAGGAATGCATCGGCCAGACCTAAACGGTGGTTGCTGCCACCGCCGCAAAGCACGGCATATTTCAGCGCGGTGCGCAGGCCTGGCAGGGTTTTACGGGTATCCAGCAGGCGCGTTTGGGTGCCTTCCAGCAGCTTCACGTAATGGCTCACTTCGGTGGCGACGCCCGATAAGGTTTGTACGAAGTTCAATGCAGTACGTTCGCCGGTCAGCAGCACGCGCGCAGACCCAGAAAGCTCACAAAGGGTTTGATTCTCAACCACTTTGTCGCCGTCCTGTACCTTCCATGAGATTGTGACACTGCCGTTGCTCAGCTGGTTGAACACTTCATCAAGCCATTTCTGGCCACAAAAAATGCCGGCTTCTCGGGTAATAATTGTCGCCTTTGCGAGCGTGTTTTCATCGAGAAGTTGGGCAGTCAGATCGTTATCGGCGTTGGCCTCACCACCGAGGTCTTCGCCCAGCGCCTGAGTCACTGATGCAGGGATATCATTTTGAATACGTTCGAGTAACAGCGCCCGGCGACTTTCAAGGCTGTAGCTGCGGGTAGACATACAAATACTCCGAAATGGCGGCTAAGGGAGAGAAAAAAACATGCTACCCTGTTGCCGTAATAAGTACCACCAAAGCCCACCGTTGAGGTCCTTGATGCAGTTAGAAAATGGCTGGATTACCGAAGCCCGAAAGGTAATTTCCCCGCACTTTGATCTTCGTCCGGAAGATGAAATTCCTTCGTTGCTGGTTATTCATAACATCAGCCTGCCGCCCGGTCAGTTTGGCGGTCCTTATATTGATCAATTGTTTACCGGAACGCTGGACCCCAACGAGCACCCTTATTTTGCTGATATCCATCATTTACGCGTGGCGGCGCACTGTCTGATTCGTCGCGATGGGGAGATTGTGCAGTATGTGCCTTTCGACAAACGGGCGTGGCACGCTGGCGTTTCGGTGTGGCAGGGCAGGGAGCGCTGTAACGACTTTTCAATTGGTATTGAGCTGGAAGGGACGGATTCCGACCCCTTTACCGAGGCACAATATCAAAGCCTGATTTCAGTTAGTGAGTTGTTAATTAAGCACTATCCTATTAGTGTTGAGAGCATCACTGGGCACAGTGACATCGCCCCCGGCCGCAAAACGGACCCCGGCCCTGAGTTTCAGTGGGAGCACTATTTGTCATTATTAAGGCAACATCAGGTTAACGAAAGCGACAGGGACTGACGTAAACTACGGCGTAATGGATGGGCTATTTTCCGCCCTTGACGTGCAACAGAGAGAGTAATTACCGATGACGTTATTTACCTTATTGTTGGTGCTGGCTTGGGAGCGCCTGTTCAAATTGGGCGAGCACTGGCAGTTAGATCATCGTTTCGAAGTGATTTTCCGTCGCGGGCACAATGCCAGCCTGACGAAAACTCTGGCGATTGCCATTGTCTGGATGGCCCTGCTGTGGCTGGTACTGCGGGCGTTTCACGGTTTCTTCTTCGGCGTGCCATCTTTAATTCTTTGGGTAGTGATTTGCCTGTTCTGCATCGGCGCGGGTATTAAGCGCAAGCATTACCGTGCCTATCTCAAGGCAGCGCGTCAGGGAGATGCTAACGCTTGTTCGGCTATGGCCGAGGAGCTAGCCCTGATCCACGGTTTACCGGTTGATTGTACTGAAGAAGTTCGGCTAAGAGAGTTACAAAACGCGCTGCTGTGGATTAACTTCCGCTACTATCTGGCACCGCTGTTTTGGTTCGTGGTTTTCGGTCCTTACGGCCCGATTGCGCTGGGTGGTTACGCCGTCTTGCGTGGCTATCAAACTTGGCTGGCGCGCCATACCACGCCAATGAAACGTTCGCAGTCTGGTGTGGATGCCTTATTGCATATTCTGGATTGGGTCCCTGTTCGGCTGGCGGGTGTGGCTTACGCGCTGCTGGGACATGGCGAGAAAGCACTGCCAGCATGGTTTGCCTCGCTGGGGGATATCCACACATCGCAATATCAGGTTTTGACTAATCTGGCACAGTTCTCTCTGGCCCGTGACCCGCATACCGACCCGGTGCAAACGCCGCGCTCTGCTGTCTCTCTGGCGCGAAAAGTCACCATGATTATTCTGGTGGTGGTTGCTATTCTGACCATTTACGGCACTCTGGTTTAAGCTCGAGCAAACCTCCCGCCCATAAAAAAAGCCCGGTTATTCACCGGGCTTTTTACTTTTAACATCTATAAGCCAGAACGCTTGTAAGCGAAAAACCTTACTTTGCCGCTGCGTTCAACGCTTTACTATTTTTGCTTTTCAGCAGGTAACCTACGGCCAGAATGGCGATCCACACAGGGATCAGCCATACGGAGATGGCCATGCCCGGGGTGATAGCCATAATCACCAGAATTGCCGCCATAAAGAGCAGGCAGATGTAGTTACCGACTGGATAGAGCAGCGCTTTGAACTTCGGCTCCACGCCTTCTTTACGTTTAGCCTGGCGGAACTTGATGTGTGCCAGGCTGATCATCGCCCAGTTGATCACCAATGCTGAAACCACTAACGCCATCAGCAGTCCAAAGGCTTCGCCCGGCATCAGGTAGTTAATCAATACGCAAAGCGCGGTAGTCGCAGCTGACACCAGAATTGAGCTTACCGGCACGCCGCGTTTATCCACATTGAGCAAGGCTTTTGGCGCATTGCCCTGTTGAGCTAGGCCGAACAGCATACGGCTGTTGCAGTATACGCAGCTGTTATAGACCGACAGCGCCGCCGTCAGGATAACCACGTTCAGGGCGTTAGCCACCAGCGCGTCTCCCAGCTCATGGAAAATCAGCACGAACGGGCTGGTGTCTGGCCCTACGCGCGTCCAAGGCATCAGTGAAAGCAGCACTGCCAGCGAACCCACGTAGAAAATCAGGATGCGGTAGATAACCTGATTGGTCGCTTTTGGAATGCTGACCTCTGGATTATCGGCTTCTGCGGCAGTAATACCAACCAGTTCAAGGCCGCCAAACGAGAACATAATGATCGCCATCATCATGACTAGCCCGGTCATGCCGTGAGGCAGGAATCCGCCTTGTTCCCACAGGTTGCGCACGGTGGCCTGCGGGCCAGCGGTGTCGCTGAACAGCAACCAGCCGCCGAACAGGATCATGGCAACAACGGCCACAACCTTAATGATTGCAAACCAGAATTCCATCTCACCAAACACTTTGACGTTGGTGAGGTTGATGGCGTTAATCAGCACGAAGAAAGCTGCTGCAGAGGCCCAGGTTGGGATCTCCGGCCACCAGAATTGAATGTATTTACCGACGGCGGTCAGTTCTGCCATGGCAACCAGGATGTAAAGCACCCAGTAGTTCCAGCCCGACGCGAAGCCAGCAAAACCACCCCAATATTTATAGGCAAAATGGCTAAATGAGCCTGCTACAGGCTCTTCCACGACCATCTCACCCAGCTGACGCATAATCAAAAAAGCTATAAATCCAGCAATAATGTAGCCAAGGATAATTCCCGGGCCCGCGGACTGGATAACGGAGGCGCTGCCCAGAAACAGGCCTGTCCCGACAGCCCCGCCCAGCGCAATCAACTGAATGTGGCGGTTTTTTAACCCGCGCTTCAGCTCATCGCCATGTTGTCGATCATCCATCTACTGATCCTCTGTGTTTGGGTAAACCCCATACAAATCTGCAAGTTAAGCAAGTTGTAAGGCGATGATTACAGTTATTGTATCTATTTATTTACGGCTGTCATGAAGCAAAAAAGCAGCATGAACTACCGTTGGGGCAAGAATAGTGGTATGCGCAAAAGTTTGCACCTGCTTTATGCAGCATTTGAATAACTCATAAGCAAATAATGTGGAAATTTGTCCCAGATCTTAAAAATGTGATCCCGACCCGAGCAAAAAATAGGAATGATAAATATTTGTTAAAATGTGCGAGCCTTGCTCATTTGCGGGGCGACCATATGGACACAAGGTGAATACTTTGTTACTTTACGGCCACGTTTTTTAAATTGGTATTACCAATTTACTCCGTGCACTCACAGATGTGCTACTCGCAGATTGCTATTCGTAGAGACCGTCACATGGCTTACAGCAAAATTCGACAACCTAAGTTGTCAGATGTGATCGAGCAGCAACTTGAGTTCCTAATACTTGAAGGGACGCTGCGCCCGGGTGAAAAACTTCTCCCTGAGCGTGAACTGGCAAAGCAGTTTGATGTTTCGCGTCCTTCTCTAAGAGAAGCAATCCAAAGTCTTGAGGCCAAAGGGTTGCTCCTGCGCCGTCAGGGTGGTGGCACTTTCGTGCAGAGTAATCTCTGGCAAAGCGTGAGTGACCCACTGGCAGAATTACTCGCCGACCATCCTGAGTCACAATTTGATCTCCTTGAAACTCGTCATGCTCTTGAAGGCATTGGGGCTTATTACGCCGCACTCCGAGGCACTGACGATGATTTGCAACGCATCCGCGACTGTCACGTGTTGATTCAGGTCGCGCAGGATAGCGGAGATCTTGACGCCGAAGCGGACGCCGTTATGCAGTATCAAGTGGCTGTCACAGAAGCCGCGCATAATGTGGTGCTGCTGCATTTGCTTCGCTGTATGGGGCCAATGCTGGAGAAAAACGTTCGACAGAATTTTGAATTGCTCTATGCGCGCCGGGAAATGCTGGCGGTGGTGAGCAAGCATCGCGCTGGGATTTTCGAGGCGATTGTGGCACGCGAACCGGAAAAAGCGCGTGAAGCATCACACCGTCACCTGGCGTTTATTGAGGAAGTCATGCTGGATGTCAGCCGGGAGCGCAGTCGTCGCGATCGGTCTTTACGTCGACTACAGCAACGCAAGGAAGAAAACTAGTCCACCAGGACCAACGTTGACGTTCTTATTTTGAGAACTGCGGCAACTAAACTGACGGGCCTGTCTTCGTGTGCTTTGAGTGGCACGCACTTTCTGCAACAGCAACATCAGAGCGCAGGAAGACAGGCTCCAGATAAACCAACGTATTAGATACAGATAAGGAAAAGCACCATGTCAGAACGTGTAAATAATGACGTGGATCCGATCGAAACTCGCGACTGGCTACAAGCGATCGAATCGGTCATCCGTGAAGAGGGTGTTGAGCGTGCACAGTTCCTGCTTGATCAGGTTCTGAATGAAGCACGTAAGGGCGGCGTAAGCGTCGCAGCTGGCGCTGCCAGCCGTAACTATGTCAACACCATCGCTGTTGAAGACGAACCTGAGTATCCGGGTAACCTGGAGCTGGAACGCAACATTCGTACTGCTATCCGCTGGAACGCGATCATGACCGTTCTGCGTGCCTCTAAAAAAGACCTGGATCTCGGCGGCCACATGTCCTCCTTCCAGTCTTCAGCAGCTATTTACGAAGTGTGCTTCAACCATTTCTTCCGTGCTCGCAATGAGAACGATGGCGGCGACTTGGTGTACTTCCAAGGCCACATCTCTCCAGGCGTGTACGCGCGTGCTTTCCTTGAAGGCCGCCTGACTGAAGACCAGATGAACAATTTCCGTCAGGAAGTTCACGGTAAAGGTCTTTCTTCTTATCCGCACCCTAAACTGATGCCTGAATTCTGGCAGTTCCCGACCGTTTCTATGGGGCTGGGTCCAATCGGTGCTATCTATCAGGCGAAGTTCCTGAAATATCTTGAACACCGTGGTCTGAAAGACACCTCCGCGCAGCGCGTTTACGCGTTCCTCGGCGACGGTGAGATGGATGAGCCAGAATCTAAAGGTGCGATCACTATCGCGACCCGTGAGAAGCTGGACAACCTGTGCTTCATCATTAACTGTAACCTGCAGCGCCTTGATGGCCCGGTTACTGGTAATGGCAAAATCATCAACGAACTGGAAGGCATCTTCGCGGGCGCTGGCTGGAACGTGATCAAAGTGATTTGGGGCAACCGTTGGGATGCGCTGTTGCGTAAAGACACCTCCGGTAAACTGATCCAACTGATGAACGAAACCGTTGACGGCGACTACCAGACCTTCAAGTCTCGTGACGGTAAATACGTTCGTGAGCACTTCTTCGGTCGTTATCCAGAAACTGCTGAGTTGGTTAAAGATATGACCGACGACGAGATCTGGGCGCTGAACCGTGGTGGTCATGATCCGAAGAAAGTCTTTGCTGCACTGAACAAAGCGCAGAACACCAAAGGCCAGCCAACTGTTATCCTTGCTCACACCATCAAAGGTTACGGCATGGGTGAATCAGCAGAAGGCAAAAACATCGCTCATCAGGTTAAGAAAATGAACATGGACGGCGTGCGTTATATTCGCGACCGTTTCAGCGTGCCAGTGACCGATGAAAACCTGGAAAAACTGCCATACATTCAGCTGGAAAAAGACTCTGCAGAGTACAAGTACCTGCATGAACGTCGTCAGGCGCTGAAAGGCTACCTGCCAACGCGTCTGCCAAACTTCACTCAGAAGCTTGAATTGCCGAAACTGGAAGACTTCTCTCAGCTGCTTGAAGAGCAGAAGAAAGAGATCTCTACCACTATCGCTTTCGTGCGTGCTCTGAACGTGATGCTGAAAAACGACTCTATCAAAGACCGTCTGGTACCGATCATCGCCGATGAAGCGCGTACTTTCGGTATGGAAGGTCTGTTCCGTCAGATTGGTATTTACAGCCCGAACGGTCAGCAATACACCCCGCAAGACCGTGAGCAGGTTGCTTACTATAAAGAAGACGAGAAAGGTCAGATCCTGCAGGAAGGTATCAACGAACTGGGCGCCGCATCTTCATGGCTGGCCGCAGCGACTTCTTACAGCACCAACGATCTGCCAATGATCCCGTTCTACATCTACTACTCCATGTTCGGTTTCCAACGTATCGGCGACCTGTGCTGGGCAGCGGGTGACCAACAGGCTCGCGGCTTCTTGGTCGGTGGTACTTCTGGTCGTACAACGCTTAACGGCGAAGGCTTGCAGCACGAAGATGGTCACAGCCACATTCAGTCTCTGACTATCCCTAACTGTATTTCTTACGACCCGGCTTACGCTTACGAAGTTGCAGTCATCATGCATGACGGCCTGACCCGTATGTACGGCGAAGCGCAAGAGAACATCTACTACTACATCACTACGCTGAACGAAAACTACCACATGCCAGCCATGCCAGAAGGCGCGGAAGAAGGCATCCGTAAAGGTATCTACAAGTTAGAAACCGTGGAAGGTAGCAAAGGCAAAGTGCAGCTGATGAGCTCCGGTTCTATCCTGCGTCACGTACGTGAAGCAGCGCAGATCCTGGCGAAAGACTACGGCGTAGGTTCTGACGTTTATAGCGTAACTTCCTTCACCGAGCTGGCTCGTGATGGTCAAGACTGTGAGCGCTGGAACATGCTGCACCCAACTGAGGCACCGCGTGTTCCTTATGTTGCTCAGGTGATGAACGATGCACCGGTAGTGGCTTCTACTGACTACATGAAGCTGTTCGCCGAGCAGATCCGTAACTTCGTTCCTGCCAGCGATTTCCGCGTACTGGGCACCGACGGCTTCGGTCGTTCTGACAGCCGCGAAAACCTGCGTCACCACTTCGAAATTGATGCTTCCTACGTTGTGGTTGCTGCGCTGGGCGAACTGGCCAAACGTGGCGAGATCGATGTGAAGGTTGTGGCTGAAGCCATTACCAAGTTCGGCATCGATGCTGACAAAGTTAACCCGCGTCTGGCATAAGAGGTAAAGACAGATGGCTATTGAAATTAACGTACCTGATATCGGTGCAGATGCAGTTGAAGTCACCGAAATTATGGTGAAGGTCGGCGATAAAGTTGAAGCTGAACAGTCGCTGATCACCGTTGAAGGCGACAAGGCTTCAATGGAAGTTCCTTCACCACAAGCGGGTGTTGTGAAAGAGATTAAAGTGGCAGTGGGCGACTCGGTTGAAACCGGCAAACTGATCATGATCTTCGACTCCGCTGAAGGTGCTGCTGATGCAGCACCTGCTAAAGCCGAAGAGAAAGCTGCACCAAAAGCAGAAGAGAAACCAGCCGCTGCGGCTTCTAGCGAAAGCAAAGAAGTCAGCGTACCGGACATCGGTGGTGACGAAGTTGAAGTTACCGAGATCATGGTTAAGGTTGGCGACAAAGTTGAAGCAGAACAGTCCCTGATCACCGTTGAAGGCGACAAAGCCTCAATGGAAGTTCCGGCTCCGTTCGCGGGTACCGTGAAAGAGATCAAAATCGCTGCGGGCGACAAAGTCAGCACCGGCTCTCTGATCATGGTGTTCGAGGTTGCAGGTTCTGGTTCAGCGGCTCCGGCCAAAGAAGAAGCCAAATCTGAAGCCGCACCGGCAGCCCCAGCGGCGTCGGGCAGCAAAGAAGTTAACGTGCCAGATATCGGCGGCGACGAAGTTGAAGTCACTGAAATCATGGTTAAAGTGGGCGACAAAGTCACTGCTGAACAGTCTCTGATCACCGTTGAAGGCGACAAAGCTTCAATGGAAGTTCCGGCTCCGTTCGCGGGTACCGTGAAAGAGATCAAAATCGCTGCGGGCGACAAAGTCAGCACCGGCTCCCTGATCATGGTCTTCGAAGTAGAAGGCGCTGCTCCAGCTCCTGCTGCTAAGAAAGAAGAAGCTGCTGCACCTGCTAAGCAAGAACAGAAAGCCGCTGCACCTGCTGCTAAGGCAGAAAGCAAAGGCGAGTTCGCTGAGAACGACGCTTACGTTCATGCGACTCCGGTTATTCGTCGCCTGGCGCGCGAATTCGGTGTGAATTTGGCGAAAGTGAAGGGCACGGGTCGTAAGGGCCGTATCCTGCGCGAAGACGTGCAGACTTACGTGAAAGAAGCCGTGAAACGCGCTGAAGCTGCACCTGCTGCAGCAACTGGCGGCGGTCTGCCGGGCATGCTGCCATGGCCGAAAGTCGACTTCAGCAAGTTTGGTGAAATCGAAGAAGTTGAATTGGGTCGTATCCAGAAAATCTCTGGTGCTAACCTGAGCCGTAACTGGGTGATGATCCCGCACGTTACGCACTTCGACAAAACCGATATCACCGAGCTGGAAGCATTCCGTAAGCAGCAGAATGACGAAGCGGCGAAACGCAAACTGGATGTGAAATTCACCCCAGTGGTCTTCATCATGAAAGCCGTTGCAGCTGCTCTTGAGCAAATGCCTCGCTTCAACAGTTCTCTGTCCGAAGATGGTCAGAAGCTGACGCTGAAAAAATACATCAATATCGGTGTTGCGGTTGATACGCCTAACGGCCTGGTTGTTCCCGTCTTCAAAGACGTGAACAAGAAAGGTATCGCTGAGCTGTCCCGTGAACTGATGGCTATCTCCAAGAAAGCGCGTGACGGTAAGCTGACTGCTGGCGAAATGCAGGGCGGTTGCTTCACCATCTCTAGCCTTGGTGGTATCGGGACGACCCACTTCGCGCCAATCGTCAACGCGCCAGAAGTGGCAATCCTCGGTGTCTCCAAGTCCGCAATGGAGCCAGTCTGGAACGGTAAAGAGTTCACACCGCGCCTGATGATGCCAATGTCGCTCTCCTTCGACCACCGTGTTATCGACGGTGCGGATGGTGCGCGCTTCATTACCATCATTAACAACGTGTTGTCTGACATTCGCCGCTTGGTGATGTAAGCCAAAAAAGCCGGCCAAACGGCCGGCTTTTTTCTGCTAATCTCGCCATGCTGTTGGGGATTATCAGTAGCAAAGCACAAATCGTATGCCGTTTGTTGTTTCAAATTTGTTAACAATTTTGTAAACTGCGGGCGATAGAACGACCCGGTGGACGATGGGCGTTACGACATAAATAAAGACGTCTGACCCGCCGGACAAACAATTAAGAGGTCATGATGAGTACTGAAATTAAAACTCAGGTCGTGGTACTTGGGGCGGGCCCTGCGGGCTATTCTGCTGCTTTCCGTTGCGCTGATTTAGGTCTTGAGACAGTTCTGGTTGAACGTTATTCCACCCTCGGTGGCGTGTGTCTGAACGTTGGCTGTATCCCTTCCAAAGCCCTGTTGCACGTGGCGAAAGTCATCTCCGAAGCTAAAGCTTTGGAAGAGCACGGCATTATTTTCGGCGAGCCGAAAACCGACATCGACAAAGTGCGTGTCTGGAAAGAAAAAGTCATCAACCAGCTGACCGGTGGTCTGGCAGGTATGGCGAAAGGCCGTAAAGTCAAAGTCGTGAACGGCTTGGGCAAATTTACTGGCGCGAACACTCTGGTTGTTGAAGGCGAAAACGGTGCTACCACCATCAACTTCGACAATGCGATCATTGCGGCGGGTTCCCGTCCAATCAAACTGCCATTTATTCCACATGATGACCCACGCGTTTGGGACTCAACGGATGCGCTTGAGCTGAAAACCGTCCCAGAGCGTCTGCTGGTCATGGGCGGCGGTATCATCGGTCTGGAAATGGGTACCGTTTACCACGCGCTGGGTTCAAAAATCGACGTAGTGGAAATGTTCGATCAGGTTATCCCTGCGGCTGACAAAGACGTTGTTAAAGTCTTTACCAAGAAAATCAGCAAGCAATTCAACCTGATGCTGGAAACCAAAGTTACCGCTGTTGAAGCCAAAGAAGACGGCATCTACGTAACAATGGAAGGCAAGAAAGCCCCTGCAGAACCACAGCGTTATGACGCAGTGCTGGTGGCAATCGGCCGCGTGCCAAACGGCAAATCGCTGGAAGCTGGCGCAGCAGGCATTGAAGTTGACGACCGCGGTTTCATCCACGTCGACAAACAAATGCGCACCAACGTGCCACACATCTTTGCTATCGGCGACATCGTCGGTCAGCCAATGCTGGCACACAAAGGCGTGCACGAAGGCCACGTGGCTGCCGAAGTTATCTCCGGCAAGAAACACTACTTCGATCCGAAAGTGATTCCATCCATCGCTTACACTGAGCCAGAAGTTGCTTGGGTCGGTCTGACTGAGAAAGAAGCGAAAGAGAAAGGCATCAGCTACGAAACCGCCACCTTCCCGTGGGCTGCTTCTGGCCGTGCTATCGCTTCCGACTGCGCAGACGGCATGACCAAACTGATCTTCGACAAAGAATCTCACCGCGTAATTGGTGGTGCTATTGTCGGTACTAACGGTGGCGAGCTGTTGGGCGAAATCGGTCTGGCGATTGAAATGGGTTGTGATGCAGAAGATATCGCGCTGACCATCCATGCTCACCCGACTCTGCACGAGTCCGTGGGTCTGGCAGCAGAAATCTACGAAGGCAGCATCACTGACCTGCCGAACCCTAAAGCGAAAAAGAAATAATTTAAGCTTTAGAGTTTGAACAAACGGCGCTGAAAGGCGCCGTTTTTTATGTCCGCTATTTGCCAAAACCCGCCTTTAATCCCTTGTTAATCTAAGCCTATTATGCTGTTCTAATGCGCGGCGAGAGGGCGCGCAGTCGATCCGTCTGCGCTCAACGATTCAGCAAAGATTTAATGTTGCTTTTATGTGAACGAATTAACAAGCGAGATAAATCCTGCTATGCTGCCTCGGCGCAAAGGGCCACTGTGCTTAGGTTCAAGGACTTGTTATGACGACAAAGAAATCAACATACCCGCAGTGTCCCGATTCATCAGAAAGATTGAAAAACCCTGCCCCTACAGGCATGACGCCGTTCTGATGATGGAAGCCAGGCATAATAAATGACAATGAGAGCGAGGAGAAAGTCGTGCTAGAAGAATACCGTAAGCACGTAGCCGAGCGTGCTGCAGAGGGCATCGTCCCTAAGCCACTTGATGCTTCACAGATGGCAGCGTTGGTTGAGTCACTGAAAAATCCGCCGAAAGGCGAAGAAGACACTCTGTTAGACCTGCTGATTAATCGTGTACCGCCAGGCGTTGATGAAGCCGCCTATGTTAAAGCCGGATTCCTGGCTGCCGTCGCCAAAGGCGAAACAACCTCCCCGTTGGTTACCCCTGAAAAAGCCATTGAACTGCTGGGCACCATGCAGGGCGGCTACAACATTCACCCGCTGATCGACGCACTGGAAGATGCCAAACTGGCACCTATCGCGGCTAAAGCGCTGTCCCATACTCTGCTGATGTTCGACAACTTCTACGATGTGGAAGAGAAAGCGCAGGCAGGCAATGAGCACGCGAAAAAGATTCTTCAGTCCTGGGCTGATGCGGAATGGTACCTGTCTCGTCCAAAGCTGGCCGAGAAAATCACCGTTACCGTTTTCAAAGTCACGGGCGAAACCAATACCGACGATTTGTCGCCTGCTCCGGATGCCTGGTCCCGTCCAGATATCCCTCTGCACGCGCTGGCTATGCTGAAAAACGAACGCGAAGGCATCGTGCCTGACGCGCCGGGCAGCGTAGGTCCAATTAAACAGATCGAAGAACTGAACAAAAAAGGCTTCCCGCTGGCTTACGTGGGTGACGTAGTCGGTACCGGCTCTTCCCGTAAATCTGCAACCAACTCCGTGTTGTGGTTCATGGGCGACGACATCCCATTCGTGCCGAACAAGCGCGGCGGCGGTGTGGTGCTGGGCGGCAAAATCGCACCTATCTTCTTCAACACCATGGAAGATGCGGGCGCGCTGCCAATCGAAGTGGACGTATCTGACCTGAACATGGGCGATGTTATCGACATCTTCCCGTACCTTGGCGAAGTGCGTAACCACGACACTGGCGAAGTGATTGCTAAGTTTGAGCTGAAAACTGACGTCTTGCTGGACGAAGTTCGCGCCGGTGGCCGTATTCCATTGATCATCGGCCGTGGCTTAACCACCAAAGCCCGTGAGTCTCTGAAACTGCCTGCGAGCGACGTGTTCCGTATCGCTAAGCCAGTTGCTAAGAGCAACAAGGGCTTCTCACTGGCACAGAAAATGGTTGGCCGCGCCTGTGGCGTTGCCGGGATTCGTCCTGGTGAATACTGCGAACCTAAGATGACCTCCGTAGGCTCTCAGGACACCACAGGTCCAATGACCCGTGATGAGCTGAAAGACCTGGCCTGCTTGGGCTTCTCGGCTGATTTAGTGATGCAGTCTTTCTGTCATACCGCCGCTTATCCTAAGCCGGTTGACGTCACGACTCACCACACTCTGCCTGACTTCATCATGAACCGCGGCGGTGTTTCACTGCGCCCGGGTGACGGTATCATCCACTCATGGCTGAACCGCATGCTGTTGCCAGACACCGTCGGCACCGGCGGCGACTCACACACTCGCTTCCCAATCGGCATTTCCTTCCCGGCGGGTTCCGGGCTGGTGGCCTTTGCGGCAGCAACCGGCGTGATGCCTCTTGATATGCCAGAATCCGTTCTGGTGCGTTTCAAAGGTAAGATGCAACCGGGTATCACCCTGCGTGATCTGGTTCATGCAATCCCTTACTACGCAATTCAAGAAGGTCACCTGACCGTTGAGAAGAAAGGTAAGAAGAACCTGTTCTCCGGCCGTATTCTGGAAATCGAAGGTCTGCCAGAGCTGAAAGTCGAACAAGCCTTTGAACTGGCGGATGCGTCCGCAGAGCGTTCAGCGGCGGGTTGTACGATCAAACTGGATCAGGCACCGATCAAAGAGTACCTGAGCTCTAACATCGTGCTGTTGAAGTGGATGATCTCTGAAGGTTACGGCGATCGTCGTACCATCGAGCGCCGCATCAAAGGCATGGAAGAGTGGCTGGCGAATCCAAACCTGCTCGAAGCCGATGCTGACGCGGAATACGCGGCAGTGATTGAAATCGATCTGGCTGAGATCAAAGAGCCAATCCTTTGTGCGCCAAACGATCCGGACGACGCTCGTCTGCTTTCCTCTGTGCAGAACAGCAAAATTGATGAAGTGTTCATCGGTTCTTGCATGACCAACATCGGTCACTTCCGCGCAGCAGGTAAACTGCTCGACAGCCATAAAGGCGCGTTGCCGACTCGTCTGTGGGTTGCTCCACCGACCAAAATGGATGCGGCTCAGCTGACAGAAGAGGGCTATTACAGCGTCTTCGGTAAGAGCGGTGCGCGTGTTGAAATCCCTGGCTGTTCACTGTGCATGGGTAACCAGGCACGCGTGGCCGACGGCTCGACCGTGGTTTCAACCTCTACCCGTAACTTCCCGAACCGTCTAGGCAATGGCGCAAACGTCTATCTGGCCTCGGCAGAGCTGGCCGCGGTGGCTTCCCTGCTGGGTCGCTTGCCAACGCCGGAAGAGTATTTAGGCTATATGGCCGAAGTGGACAAGACAGCGGTAGACACCTACCGTTATCTGAACTTCGACAAGCTGAGCGAATATACTGACAAAGCTGACGGCGTTATCTTCCAAACCGCAGTCTAAATCGTTATATTCTGACCATTGTTGAAAGGGGAGCCTCGGCTCCCCTTTTTGTTATGAATTTTTCAGAGGACTCAACCATGGACTACGATTTTTTGCGTGATATCACCGGTGAGGTCAAAGTTCGTTTTTCAATGGGGCATGAGGTTCTGGGCCACTGGCTGAACGAAGAAGTTAAAGGCGACTTGAGCGTGTTGGATAAAGTCGAAGCTGCCCTCGCCGAGCTGAAAGGTAGCGAGCGCCAGTGCCAGATTGAAGGCCATGAGTACACCCTGCTGCTGGCCGACGATGAAGTGATGATCCGCGCCAACCAGTTAGGATTCGAGGGCGACGAGATGGAAGAGGGCATGAGCTATTATGATGAAGAGAGTCTGGCGTTTTGCGGCGTCGAGGACTTTCTGCAAGTCCTCGAGAAGTACCGTTCTTTTATCACCATCTACCGGTAAGCCGTTACTTGCCGCGCGAGGCGCTCCAGCATAGCAGCGACCCCGCCACCACCATGCCGACGCCCGGCCAGAAACTGGCTCCCGGCAGGGTATGTAGCCACAGCCCCGCGATGAAAATAGCCGATAACGGCGTGAAATAGGAGAGGGCCGCCACCAGCGTGGCATTACCTTTTTTCATCGCGATGTCCCAGCACTGATAGGAAATCGCGGTGATCGCGCCCATCACCAGTAACTCAGTGACGGCCGGCCAGGTCATTCTGATTCGGGTAGAAGAGTAGTTGAAGTAGAGCGCCCACAGCACCGCGCCGGTTGCCAGCAAGAACAGCGGCAACACCCCAGCCCCTTTACTAAATATCCGCACCAGATTGGAATAGAGCGCCCAAGACACTGCTGCGCCAAGCGCCAGCGCATAAGCCACCGGGTTGCTGCGCACATTGCGCATCAGCTGGTGGATATCCAAACCGTGCCCGCCGCTAATGGCCCACAGCACGCCAACAAAGGCTAACACCGCGCCCGGCCACATCCACCAACGCACCTTTAATTTCAGCAACGGCACGGCGAACAGCAGAGTCAGGCTGGGCCACAAGTAGTTAATCAGGCCAAGTTCTAAGGTTTGCTGGCGGCTATGGGCCAGACCAATCGCCAGCGAAAACGACACCATATAGAAAACGAACAGCAGGCCGCAAATAATCAGATAAGCCGCAGATTGCCCGCGCAGCGTCGGCCGCCCGCTGGCCATCCACACCATAATTCCACTCACGGTATAAATAGAGGCTGCCGCGCCAAATGGCCCAAGGGCTTCGGCCAGACTGCGGGTCAGAGCAACGCTCATGCTCCACAATACAATGGCAATAACACCAAAAAGCGTCGCAAAACGATCCATGGATTCGGTCTGAGTCAGAGAAAGGGATATCCAAGATAAGCGATTGCCGCGGCTAAGCAAACCTGAAGAATCTCAATCCCCTTCATCAACAGCAATTCATGATGAAGGGGAGTGAAAGGCGGGGATCAGAAGTAGTAACCGACCTCTAAGCCCAGCGTCGAGGTGGTGGTGGCTGGCTGATAGTAGCCGACATTCTGACCGTCGAGCTGGCCCTGTTTGTCGTCCGATTTACCGTATTTCTGGTGAATATAGGACGCTTTCACAAACAGGTCTTTGTTGATATTCCACGTCAGGCTGGTGAACGGCGACAGGCGAGATTTCGGCTCAAGCCAGACACCGCCCTGATTGCTGTGGGTCCAGGTCTTAATCGGATATAGCGCGCCGCCTTCCAAACTGAGGCGCGACTCGCTGGTCATCTGCCAGTTTGCGCCAAGAGAAGCTTTGGCGTAAGGCTGGAGCGTGACTTCCAGCGCACTAAATTGGCGGGTGCGATTCTCTGAGGCAATATAAACATCGTCGGAACGAATATTGCGCAGCCAGAATTGCCCGCCCAGCGCCCCTTTGGCATCAAAAGAAATGCTGTCCGAGGCGCGATAACGGTAACCGCGCGTGATATCCGCGCTGTAGCCGGTATAGGTGGTTTTGCCTTTTAACGAGCCATCGGGCACGTTGGCGCTATCATCTAGCGTGCTGCCCTGATAATTGACGATGCCAAACATCAGGCTCATGTCCCAGGCTTTTAATAAGCCACTTGGGGCATCGAGATAGTTATTGGCGCCAAAGTTTACTCGCAGGCGAGGACCATGTTCTGCAACGTATTTGCCGTCTTGGTTAGCGACGGTTTCATCCCATTTATAATATTCCGCCCCATAACTGACATAGTGGCGTGTTCCATCGGTATTGCTGCTGAACAAACTTTCCCCGGCCCGGGAAACCCCGGAAACCAATAAAGAGCTCGATACCAATAAGGTGGCAACGGTCTTTAATTTACAGATTGTCATTTTATTATTTCTTTGTGTCGGTGAAGGAGAGCGGTGATTTTAAAAACAGCGGGGGGATGCTAACGCAGGATAAGGTGGGTAAAACAGGCTCTATTCATTTTTGGTCAAAATAAGATCAATACAGAGGTATTAAGTTAAATTTAAAGTCTTTATGGTTAACTAGTTGAGTTAGTTATCTTTTTATATTCTTTAAATTTGACTTAATACGCGGATCATTTTCTGATCAATTTGACTTAAGGTAATGTAAAAAACAGCTTTAGTGAATTTTTTAGGTAGAAGCGGGGATTTCTATAAGAATTAAATGTAGCTGAGCGTGGAGTTAAGTCAAATTAAAATGGCGGACATGTGATGCCCGCCATTTATTAACGTCTTATTAACCTCTGTTCGGCTAAAAAATCTTACAGCGAAGGGATATTGCGACCGTAATAAATTTCCTGCATCTCTTTATACAGCAGGTCGGTAATTTCTTTATGCTCTGCCGCGCTTAATTGGTCGGGCTTGGCATTGAAAAGATAATGTTTAAGGTCGAACTCTTTCAGCATCATTTTGGTGTGGAATATATTTTCCTGATACACGTTCACATCCATCATGTCATACAGCGCCTTCATATCCTTCGACATGAAGTTCTGAATCGAGTTGATCGAGTGGTCGATGTAATGTTTGACGCCATTAATGTCGCGAGTGAAGCCGCGCACGCGATAATCAATGGTGACAATGTCAGATTCCAGCTGGTGAATAAGGTAGTTCAGCGCCTTGAGTGGCGAGATAACGCCACAGGTGGAGACTTCAATATCGGCGCGGAAAGTGCAAAGGCCGCCTTCAGGGTGGCTTTCTGGATAGGTATGCACGCAGATATGGCTTTTATCGAGATGCGCCACCACGGAGTTTGGCAGCGGGCCAGGGTGCTCGGTGGTATCCACGTCGCGTGGGTCCATTGGCTCTTCGCTCACTAAAATCGTGACGCTGGCGCCCTGTGGCTCATAGTCCTGCCGCGCGACGTTGAGGATATTGGCACCGATGATGGAGCAAGTTTCGGTGAGAATTTCCGTCAAACGGTTCGCGTTATATTCTTTGTCGATGTAGGCAATATAGCCGTCACGATCGTCAGCCGTTTTGGCATAACAGATATCGTAGATACAAAAACTCAGGCTTTTTGTCAGGTTATTGAAACCATGCAGTTTCAGTTTTTGCAATTTAGTTCACCCCCTCATGGATGCCGGATCAGCGCGAGGCTGACAGGGCATTCAGTAGATATTGCGGCAGGGCAAAGCTGCCATAATGGATTGCCGGATTGTAATAACGGCAGGCAATGTCTGCGGCGTCGAAGCGTGCTTGCAGAGTCTTAGCGTCGAGCTGGCGATGCTCCGGGCTGTTGGTGGCCCAGGCGAAAGTCATGATGCCGCCGTAATAGGTCGGGATCGCCGCTTGGTAAAAACTGACGTCGCTAAAGTAGTGACTCAGCTTCTGGTGGCTATTAACGGCTTCATCCTGCTGTAAGAAGCAGACGCCGTTTTGCGCCACGAAAATGCCGCCCGGATTCAGACAGCGCTCGCAGCCTTGGTAAAACTCTGAGGTAAACAGGCTTTCTCCGGGACCAATAGGATCGGTGCAATCTGAGATGATCACATCAAAGGTTTCGCTGGTCTGATTGACGAACTTCACCCCGTCGTCGATCACCAAGTTAAAGCGCGGATCGTCATAGGCACCGGCATTGTGGTTCGGCAGATACTGACGGCAGAACTCCACCACGCCGGCATCAATTTCTACCATGGTGACAGACTCAACCTGCGTATGACGGCACACTTCGCGCAGCATTCCGCCGTCGCCGCCGCCGATAATCAGCACTTTCTTAGCCTTACCGTGAGCCAGAATCGGCACGTGGGCCATCATCTCGTGATAGATGAACTCATCCCGCTCGGTGGTTTGCACCACGCCGTCGAGCGCCATCACGCGGCCCAACTCGGCGTTTTCGAAAATGATCAGATCCTGATGCTCGGTTTTATCGCGATACAGCTCTTTTTCGACGCGAAAATATTGGCCAAAGTTGGCGTGCAGCGTCTCAAACCACATTTCTTTTTCGGACAATTTCTGTGACGGATTCTGGGACATTGTGCAATCTTCTCCTGAGTATTCACAGCCTTGGAAAATGGGGGCAACATGATAGCCAACATCGCCATTGTATGCACGATTGAATATTACTCAGACGTTTTAGGAATATAAGTGTAGCTGAGGTGGGGAAATACGCTGGAGAGCGGCCCGGCTAGAGGCGAAAGTCAGTGAAAAGCTGCAAAAGCCGGGCGTGGAGGGGAGTTAGTTAGAGGAGTAGGCCAGCAGGCTCAGGGAGTCGCGAGCCAGCGCCTTGCACTTGGTCGGTTTGGCGACGGCAATCCCGCTCAGGTCGCGGTAGCTGTCTTCACCCATCGCCTGCATGTTGAAGCTGCTGTAATTGGTTAAATCCCAACGGTTTTGTTGAGCGAAAAACACAATCGCGCGCTTAATTTGCGAATTAGGAAGCTGTTCGTAGCCGCAATTATTTTTCAAATACACGAAGACGGCTGTCAAATCCGCCAGGTCTTCAGCCTCTGATTCGCTTAGGGCCTGGCTGGCGGAGGAGAATCCGAGCAGGGCGAGCAACATCAGGGTTAGCGTCGTTTTTTTCATGGAGTGGTTCTTTATAAAGAGAAAAAAGCAGGCTCAGATAGAATGAAACGACGTTAACATATTTGCCCTGAGTCACACTAAATTTCTTTTGTCGGCAATGCTGCTTGACCCTTCCCTTGGTGGAAGGTTTACCCTCTGTCTTATATCTGCCCGTTCTTTGCCAACCCCGACAGAGGCACGGAACATCGCCAAAAGGATCTGAACATGCATCGTCGTGACTTTATTAAATGGACAACACTGATGGGGGCGGCCACTACGCTGCCGGGCTGGAGCCGTCTGGCATTTGCTGCTGACAGGCCAGCATTGCCGATTCCCATGCTGCTCAAACCCAACGCCAAAGGCGTGATGGTGCTGAATTTACAGCGCGGGCAGAGCCAGTTTACGCCGGGCGTGAATACCGAAACCTGGGGAATTAATGGCAATATCCTCGGCCCCGCGCTGCGCGTCAAACGCGGCGAGCCGGTGACGGTCACGGTGAATAACCAACTGAATGTCGCCAGCACGGTACACTGGCACGGGCTGGAAATTCCCGGTCAGGTGGACGGCGGCCCGCAGGGCGTCATCGCGCCGGGTGCCAGCCGCACGGTGCAGTTCTCCCTCGACCAGCCTGCTTCTACCTGCTGGTTCCATCCGCATCCGCATCAGACCAGTGGCTATCAGGTGGCCATGGGGCTGGCCGGTTTGGTACTGATTGAAGATGACGAAAGCAACCAGCTGCAACTGCCGTCGCGCTGGGGCGTGGATGATATCCCGCTGATTCTTCAGGACAAGCGCCTGAACGACGCCGGGCAGATCGACTACCAGATGGATGTGATGACCGCCGCCGTGGGCTGGTTTGGTCAACACATGCTGACCAATGGCGTGGTCTTCCCGCAGCACGGCGTGTCGCGCGGCTGGCTGCGTTTCCGCCTGCTCAACGGCTGTAATGCGCGCTCCCTCAATGTCTCAACCAGCGACGGTCGCCCACTCTACGTGATTGCCAGCGACGGCGGCTTCCTCGCCGAGCCGGTGAAACTCAGCGAGCTGCCGATGCTGCCCGGCGAACGTTTCGAAGTGCTGGTCAACTGCCCGGATGCCAAAGCTTTCGACCTCGTCACCCTGCCGGTCACTCAGATGGGCATGACCCTTGCGCCGTTCGATAAACCTCTGCCGGTGCTGCGCGTGCAGCCGACCCTGACGCAGGGCGAGCAGAACATACCGGATAAACTGATCACACTGCCGGAGCTGGTTTCCGTCGATGGCCTGCCAACCCGCTGGTTGCAGCTCTCCATGGATCCGCGCCTTGACCAGCAGGGCATGGCGGCGCTGATGGCGCGCTATGGGCATCAGTCCATGGCGGGCATGAGCATGGATCACGGCTCAGGCGACGGCGGCCACGATATGGCGGGCATGAATATGCAGGGCATGTCCCATGACGACCACGGCAACATGGCAGGCATGGACATGAGTAAGAAGGATGACGGCAAGTTCGACCTGATGACCGGCAACCGAATCAATGGCAAAGCTTATGACATGAACAGCCCGGCCTTTGATGTCAAACAGGGCCAGTACGAGAAATGGACCATTTCCGGTGAAGGCGACATGATGCTGCACCCGTTCCACATTCACGGCACCCAGTTCCGCATTCTGTCTGAGAATGGTAAGCCAGTAGCGGCGCACCGCGCGGGCTGGAAAGACATCGTGAGAGTGGAGGGCGGGCGCAGCGAGGTGCTGGTGCGTTTCAACTATCTGGCGAGCAAAGAGCAGTCCTACATGGCTCACTGCCACCTGTTGGAACACGAAGACACCGGCATGATGCTTGGATTTACGGTTTCCAGTTAAGGCCTTTGTTTGTTGAGTCGATATGTCGATCACTGACATTCGCCTCAGCAGACTGTATGGTAACGCGGCTGAAAAAAATGATATTCACATCATTCTGAGGGGAGAAGAAGATGAAAAAGTCGCTGCTGGGCTTTGCGCGGGAAACGCTGGAAATCGAAATCGAAGAGGCGCAACGGCTGCTGACTCGGCTGGATGACAATTTCGTCGAAGCCTGCCAGTTGCTGCTCAACTGCACAGGCAAAGCCGTGGTGTCGGGAATGGGTAAATCCGGGCACATCGGCAAGAAAATTGCCGCGTCCCTCGCCAGCACCGGCACGCCAGCCTTCTTCGTCCATCCGGCCGAGGCGCTGCACGGCGACTTAGGCATGATTGGCAGCAACGACGTGCTGATCTTCATCTCCTATTCTGGGCGCGCCAAAGAGCTGGATATGATCCTGCCTCTATTAGCCGAAAACCAAACCAAGCTGATTGCTATCACCGGTGGCAAAGACTCCCCGCTGGCGCAGGCCGCCGATGCCATTATTGACGTCGGCGTAGAGCGCGAAGCCTGCCCGATGGGGCTGGCCCCGACCTCCAGCGCGGTCAATACTCTGATGATGGGCGACGCGCTGGCGATGGCCTTAATGCGCCATCGCGGCTTCGGTGCCGAGGACTTTGCTCGCTCACATCCGGGCGGCAGCCTCGGCGCGCGCTTACTCAATCGCGTTCACCATTTGATGCGCACCGGCGACCGACTGCCGGTTATCGACAGCGACGAAAATGTCATGAATGCCATGCTGGAGCTGAGCCGAACCGGGCTGGGCCTGATTGCGGTCTGCGACAAACAGCGCCACGTGGTGGGGGTATTTACCGACGGCGACCTACGCCGCTGGCTGGTGAAAGGTCATACTCTCGACGAGCCGCTAATGAATGCCATCACCCGCCCCGGCTTCCAACTTCCGGAACAGTGGCGTGCGGGCGAGGCGCTGGAAGCCCTGCACCAGCAGAACATCAGCGCCGCGCCGGTGGTGAACAGCGACGGCGTGCTGGTCGGGGCGATAAATCTGCATGATTTACATCAGGCGGGCATTGGTTGATCCGACGGCGTTACTCATTAACTGGTTCTTTGTTATAATCCCCGCGCTTTAAGGTCGCCATCACGGTCAGTGGTGGCGATGACTCTTTCAAATTCCAGGTGGTTAGGCTTTATATGAAACACAGAGTAGACGTCATGATTTCCGAGCAGGAAGTCAAAACCCGAATTGCTGAGTTAGGCCGTGAAATCACCGAGCACTACCGTGATAGCGGCAGTGATATGGTGCTGGTCGGGCTGTTGCGCGGTTCATTCATGTTTATGGCTGACTTGTGTCGCACCATTGACGTTTCCCACGAAGTGGATTTCATGACCGCCTCCAGCTACGGCAACGGCATGTCCACCACCCGCGATGTTAAAATCCTTAAAGACTTGGATGAAGATATCCGTGGCAAAGATGTGCTGATCGTCGAAGACATCATCGACTCAGGCAACACCCTGAGCAAAGTCCGCGAACTGCTGCAACTGCGCGGCCCAAAATCTCTGGCAATCTGCACGCTGCTCGATAAACCCGAGCGCCGCGAAGTGGACGTGAAAGTCGAATATGTAGGTTTCGCCATCCCCGACGAATTCGTGGTGGGTTACGGCATCGACTACGCCCAGCGCTATCGCCACCTGCCGTACGTCGGCAAAGTGGTTATGCTCGAAGAGTAAGTGGCTGGCTGCCCGCCTTAGTATTTCTAGCTCGGGCAGTACACACAGAGCGACACGCCGGAAAAAGGCACAAAAAAAGGCACATAATGTGCCTTTTGCTTTTTATTCTTTTGTACAGTTACTGCGGATTGCCATGCAGTAGGGCGGAGACGCCTTGGCGGTAACGTTGTTCCAGCGTTTCGCGGCTGGTGGAGGTCACTTCGAGGTCGCGCAGACGCCCGTCTTGAATGCCGTAAACCCAGCCGTGTAGCGAGACTTTTTGTCCACGCTTCCACGCGGTCTGCATCACCGTTGAGTGGCCGAGGTTGTAAATCTGTTCCACCACGTTCAGCTCGCACAGCTTGTTCAGACGCTGGTCTGGGGAAAGCTCGCCGAGCAGTGAACTGTGTTTGTACCAGATGTCGCGAATATGCAGCAGCCAGTTGTTGATAAGCCCCAACTCAGGATTTTCTACCGCCGCCTGAACACCGCCACAGCCGTAGTGCCCACAGATAATCACGTGCTCGACTTCCAGCACGTCGATGGCGTACTGCACCACGGACAGGCAGTTAAGGTCGGTATGGATAACCAGATTGGCGACGTTACGGTGAACGAAGAGTTCGCCAGGCTCAAGCCCGGTCAGTTGTTCAGCAGGCACACGGCTGTCTGAGCAGCCAATCCATAGAAAGCGGGGTTTTTGCGATTCGGAAAGACGTTCGAAGAAGCCTGGATCTTCTTCCACCATGGTTTTTGACCAAAGGGCGTTATTATTTTTAAGTGTTTCAATGTCATTCATGGACGTTAATAGCCTGTAACCGATCAACTGCGATGGGTTAATATAGGGCAACACTCCGCTATTTCATATCGATTCAGCATCCCATTAAGCAACAAATCATAACGCCAGAATTTATAACAAGGTTCTCTACACAAGGTAAGCTCCACTTATGACATACGCATTGGAACTGGAGAAGTTAACCAAGACTTACGCCGGTGGTGTGCAGGCTTTACGCGGCATTGACCTCAAGGTAGAAGCAGGTGATTTCTACGCGCTGCTCGGGCCAAACGGTGCCGGTAAATCGACCACCATTGGCATCATCAGCTCGCTGGTGAATAAATCTGCCGGTAAGGTTCGAGTCTTTGGTTACGACATCGATAAGGATATCGTCAACGCCAAGCGCCAGCTCGGGCTGGTGCCGCAGGAGTTCAACTTCAACCCGTTTGAAACCGTCATGCAAGTGGTGGTCAATCAGGCCGGTTACTACGGCGTTCCGCGCCCGCTGGCTTTACAGCGCGCTGAAAAATACCTAACCCAGCTGGATCTGTGGGGCAAGCGCAACGAGCGTTCCCGCATGCTGTCGGGGGGGATGAAGCGCCGCCTGATGATTGCCCGCGCGCTGATGCACGAGCCGAAGCTGCTGATCCTCGATGAACCAACCGCCGGGGTGGATATCGAGCTGCGCCGTTCCATGTGGGGCTTCCTTAAAGAGCTTAACGCCCAGGGGACCACCATCATCCTGACCACCCACTATCTGGAAGAAGCGGAGATGCTGTGCCGCAACATCGGCATTATTCAGGGCGGCCAGCTGGTGGAAAACACCAGCATGAAAGAGCTGCTTTCGAAGCTGAAATCTGAAACCTTCATTCTCGACTTGGCACCGAAAAGTAATCTGCCGCAGCTGGAAGGCTATCGCCACAAGCTGACGGATACCTCGACGCTGGAAGTGGAAGTGATGCGCGAACAGGGGCTGAACTCGCTGTTTAGCCAACTGAGCAATCAGGGCGTGCAGGTGTTGAGTATGCGTAACAAGGCTAACCGTTTGGAAGAGCTGTTTGTCACCTTGGTGAACGGCAGTGAGGAATCGAAATAATGTCGCAATTGTATTGGGTTGCACTCAAAAGTATCTGGCTAAAAGAGATTAACCGTTTCGGGCGTATCTGGATCCAGACGCTGGTTCCGCCAGTGATCACCATGACGCTGTACTTCATCATTTTCGGTAATTTGATTGGTTCGCAGATTGGCCAAATGCATGGTTTCACCTACATGCAGTTCATCGTGCCGGGCCTGATCATGATGGCGGTGATCACTAACTCCTACGCTAACGTGGCCTCTTCTTTCTTTAGCGCCAAGTTCCAGCGCAATATTGAAGAGCTGCTGGTGGCCCCTGTGCCAACGCACGTGGTGATTGCCGGTTATGTCGGCGGCGGCGTGGCGCGTGGTATCTGCGTGGGGATTTTGGTCACCGCGATTTCACTGTTCTTCGTGCCGCTGGTGATCCACTCATGGTGGGTTATCGCGCTGACTCTGCTGCTGACGGCGATCCTGTTCTCCCTCGGCGGCCTGCTCAACGCAGTATTTGCCACCACCTTTGATGACATCAGCCTGATCCCAACCTTCGTGTTGACCCCGCTGACCTATCTGGGCGGGGTGTTCTACTCGCTGACTCTGCTGCCGCCAATCTGGCAGGCGGTCTCTAAGCTCAACCCAATTGTCTATATGATCAGCGGCTTCCGCTACGGCTTCTTGGGGATCACCGATGTTCCGCTGGTGTTCACCATGGGCGTGTTGGTGGCGTTTATTGCAGTGTTTTACTTGCTGGCTTGGTATTTGATAGAGCGTGGCCGCGGCTTGCGAAGCTAATCCACGTCATCCTTTGCGCTGTCTCTGCGTTGGTTGCCTGCGCTCACCCCAGTCACTTACCGATGTAAGCTCCTGGGGTTCACTTAGTTGCCGCCTTGATACATCACAAATGATTTAGTGGATTCATTGCGGTTAAAAATAAAAAACGGGGCCAGTCAGTTGCCCCGTTTTTTGCGCTGTCTCGGCGTTGGCTGCCTGCACTCACCCCAGCCACTTACTGATGTAAGCTCCTGGGGTTCGCTTAGTTGCCGCCTTGATAGATCACAAATGATTTAGTGGATTCATTGCGGTTAAAAATAAAAAAACGGGGCCAGTCAGTGGCCCCGTTTTTTTATGCCTGAATCAAGGTTACGCCACTTGAACAGGTACCGCCTTGGCGGTGCGTTTCAGTTGGTTTTCACCTTCGAAATAGGCGACTTTCGGCTGGTGCTTGCGGGCTTCGGCGTCTGACATCTGCACGTAAGAACAGATGATCAGCAGGTCGCCGACGCAGGCGCAGCGCGCTGCCGCGCCGTTCACCGATATAATCCGTGAGCCGCGTTCAGCTGCGATAGCATAGGTCGAAAAACGCTGACCGTTATCAACGTTATAAATATCGATGGCTTCGTATTCCAGAATCCCTGACGCGTCGAGGAAGTCTTGATCGATGGCGCAGGAGCCTTCGTAGTGCAAATCAGCCTGAGTCACGTGAACTCGATGCAGTTTGCCTTGGAGCATAGTACGTACCATGTAGGTGACCCTTCATTTACCTTTAACTTTCACACTGTTGCTTCATTGCGACAGCGGGAAGGCTTGGGGTAACAAATTGATGAAATACAAAAAATCCGATACCCAGATCGACCACATCTTTGCCGATTTAGTACCCGTTGTCTACTGCGTCAAATCAACCTGCTGATTATCAATCAGTCGCGCTTTACCCAGCCACGCCGCCATCAGAATCACGGCCGACGTGCTATCCACATTCAGCTCTTGCAGGGTCTTGGCGTCGCGAATAAACAGCTCGTCAGGGGTGAAGCCGGCGTCGCGTAGCTGCTGCGCCGTCTCTTCCAGCATCTCTTCGACGTGGCGCTCGCCTTGGCTCAGGCGCTCGGCCAGCTGGTTCATGATTTTCGCCAGCTCAGGCGCGGTTTTGCGCTCGTCGTGAGTGAGATAACCGTTGCGCGAACTCAATGCCAAACCGTCTTTGGCGCGCACGGTCGGTACACCGATAATCTCGATGTCATAACCCATGTCTTCCACCAGCGTGCGGATCAGCGCCAACTGCTGGAAGTCTTTTTGGCCGAAGCAGGCGACGTCAGGCTGCACCAGATTGAACAGCTTGCTGACGATGGTCGACACACCACGGAAATGCCCCGGACGGCTCGCGCCTTCCAAAATAGTGGAGATAACCGGCACGTCGACCTGAGTCTGGGTAGCCAAGCCTTTTGGATAGATATCCGCCGGTGAGGGCGCGAAAACCAAGTCCACGCCGCGTTTGTTCAGCTTCTCGCAGTCTTCCTGCAAGGTGCGTGGGTAGCGCTCCAAATCGTCAGGGCGCTCGAACTGCATTGGGTTAACAAAGATACTTACCACCACCACGTCGCCACGGGCTTTGGCTTCTTCCACCAGAGTCATGTGACCTTCGTGCAGGTTGCCCATGGTGGGAACCAGTGCGATACGTTTGTTGTTCTGGCGGTAAAAACGAATTTCACGGCGCAGCAGCGGCACATTTTCAATAATCAGCACGTCGATAACCCTTCTTATTTAAAACTGTGTTCTTCGCCTGGATAGACACCCTGAGCGACTTGTTCAACGTACAGGCGCACCGCGCCGCGAATGTCGCCCGCTTCCGTCAGGAAGTCTTTGGCGAACTTCGGCGTGTGGCCGCCGGTGATGCCAAAGGCGTCGTGCATCACCAGAATCTGGCCGTCGGTCACGTTGCCCGCGCCGATACCAATCACCGGAATGGCAAGCTCTTCGGTCACGCGCTTCGCCAGTTCGACCGGCACGCACTCCAGCACCATCAGCTGGGCTCCGGCTTCTTCGAGTGCCAGCGCATCTTTCACCAGCTGGTTAGCCGCCACTTCGTCACGGCCCTGCACTTTATAGCCGCCGAATACGTTGACCGACTGCGGCGTTAAGCCCAAATGACCACAAACCGGCACCGCGCGCTCGGTGAGCATTTTCACCGTTTCACACAGCCAGCTTCCGCCTTCTAACTTCACCATATTGGCCCCGGCGCGCATCAGCACGGCCGCGCTGGCAAAGGTCTGCTCTGGGGTGGCATAGCTCATAAAAGGCAGGTCAGACAGCAGCAGCGCCTTGGGCGCACCGCGACGCACGCAGCGCGTGTGATAGGCAATCTCTTCGACAGTGACTGGAAGGGTAGAGTCATGGCCCTGCACCACCATGCCGAGGGAATCACCAATCAGCATCACGGGGATACCCTGCTCGGCGAACAGCTGCGCGAAGCTGGCATCGTAGGCGGTAATGGTCGCAAACTTGTGGTTCTCTTGCTTCCACTGGCGTAACTGGCTGAGGGTTGTAGCTTTCATGAGATCTTCCTGTGAACAATTCATTCGGTGAATATCTTGCCGACATTCTACTGTATGACCGAATAAGCAGGTAGTGAAGTTCCTGCTCAGGGCACGGAACATCTTAAGAACTGCTTAAGGTGGTTGACGTATAATCAAAGAGTGGAGATTTCGGGCGAATATTAAGGAAGAGCAATGCGCATTTTACTGATTGAAGACGACAACATGATTGGCGACGGCATCAAGGCCGGGTTGGGCAAGCTGGGGTTTACGCTTGACTGGTTTACCGACGGTAAAATGGGCAAAGCGGCGCTCGACAGCGCGCCTTATGACGCAGTGATTCTCGACCTGAGCCTGCCGGGCCTCGATGGTATGCAGCTGTTACGGGAATGGCGGCGCGAAGGCAAAGACACGCCGGTGCTGATCCTTACGGCGCGTGACGCACTGGAACAGCGGGTGAGTGGCCTACAGGCCGGCGCCGATGACTATCTGTGCAAACCTTTTGCGCTCGTGGAGGTCGCGGCGCGGCTACAGGCACTGATCCGCCGCCGCCACGGGCAGATCACCCCGATTGTCACCCACGGCAGTTTACAATTCGACCCCGCCTCTCGCAGCGCGACGCTAAATGGCGAAGTCGTGGTGCTCACCCAGCGTGAAATCACCGTCATGGAGCTGTTTCTCAACAACAAAGGCCGGGTTCTGCCTCGCCCGCTGATTCAGGAAAAGCTCTACAGCTGGGACGATGAGGTCAGCAGCAACGCAGTTGAAGTGCATATTCACCACTTGAGAAAGAAGCTCGGCAACGGCTTTATCCGCACCGTCCACGGCGTGGGCTACACCTTGGGCGATGCCACGGAGGAGGGCCAGTGAGAGCTAGATTTGCGCGTCTCAGTTTGCGGCTGCGGCTGATTTTATTGTTCGGCCTTTTGGCGCTGCTCACTTGGCTGGCCGCCTCGGTTATCGCCTGGCAGCAGACTCGCCACAACATTAATGAAGTGTTCGACACCCAGCAGATACTGTTCGCCAAACGACTGGCAGGGGCGGGGCTGGCGGAGATGATGGCGGTGGAGCACGACGTGCGCCTGCCGGAAACCAAGAAAATCCTGCATAAAGGCAATCGCGGCCATACCGACGATGACGCGCTGACCTTCGCCATTTTTGATCGTCAGGGCAAGATGCTGCTCAACGACGGCGAGAACGGCAAGCATATCCGTTTTGACAGTAGCACGCAGGGGTTCACCGACAGCCAGCTGGAAGGGGATGACGACGCGTGGCGACTGCTGTGGCTGACCACCGCCGACGGGCAGTTCCGCGTGGTGGTCGGGCAAGAATATGACTATCGCAACGATCTGGCGTGGACGCTGGTCAGCGGGCAGTTAATGCCGTGGCTGGCGAGCTTGCCTATCCTGCTTCTCGCGATGATCCTGCTGATCACTCGCGAGCTAAAACCTTTGCGCCGGGTGGCGGACGATCTTCATCGCCGCGCGCCTGACGACGCTGCGCCCATCTCCACCCAGCAGGTTCCCTCCGAGGTTTTGCCTCTGGTGACATCCCTTAACTCGCTGTTTAGCCGCACCGGCGAGCTGCTGGTGCGCGAGCGCCGCTTCACCTCGGATGCCGCCCATGAGCTGCGCAGCCCGCTGGCGGCGCTGCGCGTTCAAACCGAAGTGGTGCAGCTTTCCGGCGATGACGCCAGCGCGCGCGAACATGCGCTGGGGAATCTCACTACCAGCATTGATCGCGCCACGCGGCTAGTGGATCAACTTCTGACCCTGTCGCGGCTGGAGTCTTTTGACGGGTTAGAGGAGCTTGAGCCTATCAGCTGGGCCAGCCTGCTGATGCAGGTGATGGGTGAGCAGGACGCCGCCGCGCACGCCCGCGGCATCGCGCTGCGCTTTGAACCTCTGGGCGAACCGGCGACGATTCAGGGCCAGCCGTTGTTGCTTTCGCTGATGCTGCGCAACCTGATTGATAACGCGGTTCGCTATTCGCCGCGCGGGTCGAACGTCACGGTGTGGCTCGACGAGCAGGGGATTCGGGTTGAAGATCAGGGGCCGGGCATTGATGAAGCGCACCTTGCGAGGCTGGGGGAGAGGTTCTATCGGCCGCCGGGGCAACAGCAGACCGGCAGCGGGCTGGGCGTTTCGATTGTGCGGCGTATCGCTCAGTTGCACGGCTTGCAGGTGAGTTATCGCAATCGCCAGCAGGGTGGCTTAGAAGTCGTAATCAGATAAGCAACGGCCAGATGAACTGGCCGCGAGTTACCAGCGTTCCAGCCCGTTCAGCGGCACGCGGGTGAGAACAGTTTGCAGAGATTCGCCGTCAGGGAACACCACGTCTGGCGCGATTTCTGCCAGCGGATAGAGCATAAACTCACGGTTTTTCATGTCGTAATGCGGCACGGTCAGACGTTCGGTGTTGATCACCCGATCGCCATACAGCAGCAGGTCTAAATCCAGCGTGCGCGGTCCCCAACGTTCCAGCTTTCGCACCCGTCCCTGATTCTGTTCAATGGCCTGAGTGCAGTCGAGCAGCTCTTCTGGCGGCAGTTCGGTATCCAGTGCCACCACGGCATTGAGGAAATCAGGCTGATTTTGCGGGCCGAGGGGCTTGCTGCGGTAAAATGCCGAGCAGACCACCAGCTGGGTGCGGGGCATGTGCGCCAGAGCTTCCAGCGCACAGTTAACCTGGTCTACAGGCTTGGCAAGGTTACTGCCGAGCGCAATGTAGACCCGAATCATTGCGCATTGTCCTTGCGCGGTGCCCGTTTGCGCGGACGACGCGGACGGCTGCGGCGTGGTGCGGCGTCATCACCCAGCGTACCCAGCATGTTTTTCTGCGAGGCCGGTGTCGCTTCCTGGAACTCACCCCACCATTCGGTCAGGCTTTGCAGTTCGCGATGCTGCTCGACTTCGGCGCGCAGCGCCAGCAGGTCGAAGGCGGCGCGGAACTTAGGATGCTCCATCAGCTTATGCGCACGTTTACCCTGACGGCGAGACAGGCGCAGTTGCAGCGCCCAGATATCACGCACCAGCGTAGTAATACGTTTTGGGATCGCCAATGTGCGGCACTGCTCGTCGAGCACGTCGTTCATCGCCAGCGAGAAGGCATCGTAATAGGTCAATCCGCCTTCCTGTGCCAGCTTCTGCGCGTGTTCAATCACCGGATACCACAGCATCGCGGCGAACAGGAACGCAGGGTTAACGCGCTGATCGTTTTGCAGACGGAAGTCAGTGTTTTTCAGCACCTGAACCAGAATGCGCTCCATCGGGCTGTCACCTTCTTCGGTGAACTGGCGCGCAATCAGCGGGAACAGTGGCTGGAAAAGCTGATATTCACGTAGCTTCAGGTAGGTATGGTAGCCGTTGCCCGCTTGCAGCAGTTTTAAAGACTCTTCGAACAGGCGCGCCGGAGGGATTTCCTGTAACAGCGTTGCCAGACGAGGAATAGGCTGCGCGGTTTCCGGGCTGATTTTCATGTCCAGCTTGGCGGCGAAACGCACGGCGCGCAGCATACGCACCGGGTCTTCGCGGTAGCGAGTTTCTGGGTCACCAATCAGGCGAATAATGCCGTTTTCAAGGTCACGCAGGCCACCGGTGTAGTCACGCACGGTGAAGTCGGCCACGCCGTAATACAGGCTGTTGATGGTGAAGTCGCGGCGCTGGGCGTCATCTTCGATGGTGCCGAAGATGTTGTCGCGCAGCAGCATGCCGTTGACGGCCTGCTGGGAAGAGTTTTTGTCTTCCACTTCTTCTTGCTGCTCGTGATGACCACGGAAGGTGGCGACCTCAATGATTTCCGGCCCAAACATCACGTGAGCCAGACGAAAGCGACGGCCTACCAGACGGCAGTTGCGGAACAGTTTGCGTACCTGCTCAGGCGTGGCGTTGGTGGTGATGTCGAAGTCTTTCGGTTTCTTTTCCAGCAATAAATCGCGCACGCCGCCGCCAACCAGGTAGGCTTCGTAACCGGATTTATTTAAGCGATACAGCACTTTAAGGGCGTTTTCGCTGATATCACGACGAGAGATGTTGTGCTCATCGCGAGGAATAATGGTCATGGCGCGGGTTTCGCCTTCGTAATCAAAGGAGACGCGGGCTTTCTTCGCCGGCTCTTCGGTCACGTAACGTTCAACGAATGGGCGATCGCCGCGTGGCGCTTCGCTGGCTGAACGGCGATTGTCATGATTTTCGTTCTGACGAGGGGCAGAGCGGGATGGCTGTCTCGCGCCTTGCGCCGCATTATTGCCGCGTCGATCGCCTCGATTGCCATTGTCATCACGGCGATTACGGTTATCGCGATTGCCGCTGCGTTCGCGGCGTGGGGATGACGGCGTTCTTGGGTTGCCGTCGGCAACGGAAGCAGAGTCCACGGAGGTTGGGTCGCGGCGGTCTTTATCTTCACGAAGAGGGGCTGGTTCAGGCACCGCGTTTTCTTCACGGATGACTTTGTCTTCACGAACTAGCACCTTACGGCAAAAATTGGCTACTCGGGTAAAAATGGGACACCTCGATAGTGACTGATAAAAATGACGCGACGCAAAAACAGCGGCTAATCATAGCTCACACTGGCTACTTTGAGAATGCCGAAGTCAAATCTGGCGGAGCTTTCGCATGCTGACGCGGCATCTGCGCGGGGGACCAATGTTCAATCGCCCAGCGTAATAATAAATCTAATGGTAAATCCTGCCAGTTTTCCGGCAAGGTTTGACCTAAAAATTGTAACGCTTTCAACAACACGGGGCGCGGGTCGCCGGGTGGCAGGCCGGGCGCGTGATTTTGTTTGGAAAGCTTATCGCCACTCTCATTGACCGCCAGCGGCAAATGCAAATATCCCGGCTGCGGGTAGCCAAGATGCTGATAAAGCGATATCTGCCGCACCGTTGGCTCAATTAAGTCGGCTCCGCGCACCACGTGATTGACTCCCTGATAGTGATCGTCGACCACCACGGCGAGGTTATACGCGAACAGGCCGTCTCGGCGGCGGATAATAAAATCCTCTTCGGCGAGAGTCTGGCTGGCGTGCAGTTGGCCCTGAAAATCATCGTCGAAGGCGTAAACCGGGCGCGTCTGGCGCAGGCGAATCGCCGCATTCTCAGGCCCAAGGCCTAAGTGCTGACAGTGGCCATCATAGGTGCCTCCGAGCTGGGCGACGCGCTGGCGGGTACAGGTGCAGTAATAGCTCAGGCCATTGTTGTGCAACGAGTCTAGGGCGGCGCGGTAGGCGTCATGGCGTTTCGACTGCCAAACCACTTCACCATCCCAGTGCAGGCCAAAACGTTCAAGCGTGGCAAGAATGTTGTCGGCGGAACCGGCGATTTCGCGCGGCGGGTCGAGATCGTCAATACGCACCAGCCACTGGCCCTGCGCGGCGCGGGCGTGCAAATAGCTACCGAGGGCGGCAATCAGAGAACCAAAGTGAAGTTCACCGGAAGGTGAGGGAGCAAAGCGGCCGATGTAGGGCGACGTGGCGTGGGTATCTGACATAAGAAGTTTGAAACGAAAGAGGGTGCTGCGTTGTTAAGGGAACGCGGTGCGTAATGCACCGCGTGGGACCCGAGACTTAACCTGCCATCTGCTTTTCGCGGATTTCAGCCAATGTCTTACAGTCAATGCACAAATCAGCGGTAGGACGTGCTTCGAGACGGCGAATACCGATCTCAACGCCACAGGAATCGCAATATCCGAAATCCTCGTCTTCCACTTTTTTCAGCGTTTTTTCAATTTTTTTGATCAGCTTACGTTCACGGTCGCGGTTACGTAGTTCAAGGCTGAATTCTTCTTCCTGAGCGGCACGGTCGACCGGATCTGGGAAGTTTGCAGCTTCGTCCTGCATGTGCGAAACGGTACGGTCAACTTCATCCCTGAGCTGATTGCGCCACGCTTCAAGGATCTTCTTGAAGTGGGTCAGCTGAGCGACGTTCATGTACTCTTCGCCTGGCTTCTCTTGGTATGGTTCTACCCCAGCGATGGCGAGAATGCTCAAGGACGATGTCTTACGGGTTTGCCCTTCTTGCATGATGCTTCTCCTACATAAAACGCACTATACTCTTCATCCTTTAAGCTACTGCTGCGTTGTCCGCCTTGCTGTAATTCAACGATGTTGAGTATTTCGATCCCCAAAAGGGGGAAAAAATCAGGCCGCTATAAATACCAGAAGGCAACGAGGTAAGCAATTAATCATCGCAGGGTCTTGACAGACCTGTGAGGAAAAGCGTATTCGCGACTCCTTAATCCTTCAAAAATTGAACAATTTAGAGTCTCTGCCCCCATGTGGTCGCCGCCGATGGCTTTAATAACAGGGGTTATCCGACAAACTGGCGGGTAGCCAGAGGTAAACGTTCTGTGAGGCGGATACCCTCGGCAGAAAGTTTTGCACCGTAACACATCACTTCGACACCGTTTTTCTGTACCTGCGTCAACAATGCTGCATAACGCGGATCAATATGGTGTGCCGGAGAGACGCTTTCAATGCCTGAATGCAATACAGCGAAAAATAAAACGGCTCGCTGTCCCTGTTCTGCCATCGCTTGAAGCTCGCGTAAATGCTTCTGACCTCGCAGGGTCACTGCGTCGGGGAAGAAGCCGCATCCTTGTTGCAACAAGGTGGCAGATTTCACTTCAATATAGCAGTCAGAACCGTTATCCGCCTGTAACATGAAATCTATGCGACTGTTTTCGGCGCCGTATTTAACTTCGCTAGAGATCTTACTGTAAGCAGATAATTCTGGAATACCGCCTAATTCCAGCGCTTCTCGCACTAGCTGGTTGGCCCGCAGCGTGTTGACGCAAATCCAGTGCCCCTGCTGCGTTTCGGTAAGCTCCCAGCTATGAGCGTACTTGCGTTTTGGGTTGTCGGAGGTGGAATACCAGACGGTATCGCCCGGCGTAGCGCAGCCGGTCATCGCGCCGGTATTGGCGCAATGCAGGGTTAATTCCTGACCTTCTGGGGTGACCACGTCCGCCAGAAAACGTTTGTAACGTTTGATCAGGGTTGCGGGTTGAAGTGGTGGCTCGAAGTGCATGACATTTCCTGATTGAAATTAGTCGTTAGGCGCGGCGGGCGACAGCGGCCAGCTTTGCAACAAGGAGTATCGGGTGCGGCCACTCTCATAAAGGGACTGGTACAGGCCAAACTCGGTGGCGTCCAGCGTCCAGTTGGGCGTTGCGGGAGGAATGGCGACCGGACGAGTGGCGGCGCGGAACAGCGAAATATGCGGATGAAACGGCAGCGCGCTCTGGTAACAGCCGTTGCGCGCCGCGTGGGAGCGCAGCACCTCGGCCAGTTGCAGCAGCGCGCGTGGCGCACGCCGAGTGCCGAGCCAAACCACGCCGGCTCCGGGCCAGTGGCCCGCGTCATCGATTTGCACGCTGAAGGCTTTGGCATCGATTCGCCCCGCGACGCCGCGCAAAGCCGCCTCTTTTTGTTCGCTTACCTCGCCCAAAAAGGCCAGAGTGATATGCAAATTGGCCGCCGTCAGCGGGCGTCCTGTCTCGGCCGGGAAATTATCAGCACGCCATTTAATCACCTGTTTTTGTAATTTCGGTGGCAGTGATAAAGCAAAAAACAGACGGCGTTGAGCGGACATTGCAGGTTCCCTTAAGGCAGAAGCAGGCCCAGATGCTACAATGCTGGCGCTTTAAATCAACTCATATGGGGCTTTTTCATTGTCATCTTCTTTGCCGGTCAGTGCCGTACTTGACCCTTTATTAGCCGCGCTAAAAAGCGCGCCGCAGGTACTGCTGCTGGCCCCGACGGGCGCGGGCAAATCGACCTGGCTGCCGCTACAGCTGCTGCAACAGGCTAACCTGCCCGGTAAAATCCTGCTGCTCGAGCCGCGTCGGCTGGCGGCCAAGAACGTGGCTTATCGTCTGGCCCAGCAGCTTGGTGAAACGCCCGGCCAGACCGTCGGCTATCGCATGCGCGCGGAAAGCAAAACCAGCGCCGCCACTCGTCTTGAAGTGGTCACCGAGGGGATCCTGACCCGCATGGTGCAGGCCGACCCTGAGCTGAGCGGCGTCTCACTGGTTATCCTCGACGAATTCCACGAGCGCAGCCTGCAAGCCGATTTGGCGCTGGCGCTGCTGCTCGACGTGCAAAACGCCCTGCGCGATGACCTCAAGCTGCTGATTATGTCAGCCACCCTCGACAATCTGCGACTCACCCCGCTGCTGCCCGACGCGCCGGTGATAGTCTCCGAGGGGCGCAGCTTCCCGGTGGATCGCCACTATATTTCTCTCGCCAGCCACGAGCGCCTCGACGAAGGCATAGCGCGGGTGGTGAGTCGCCTGATGAGCGAAAACGGCGGCTCGATGCTGCTGTTCCTGCCCGGCGTGGCGGAAATCACTCGCGTGCAGAACCTGCTGGCAGGGAGAGTGTCTGACGATATCGACCTCTGCCCGCTGTATGGCGCGCTGACGCTCGATCAGCAGCAAAAGGCGATTCAGCCTGCACCAGCGGGCCGCCGCAAAATCGTGCTCGCGACCAATATTGCTGAAACCAGCCTGACTATCGAAGGTATTCGGCTGGTGGTGGACAGCGGGCTGGAACGCAGCGCGCAGTTTGACCCGCGCTCCGGCCTGACCCGTCTGGTGACGCAGCGGATTAGCCAAGCCTCGATGACCCAGCGCGCGGGCCGGGCCGGGCGTCTGGAGCCGGGGCTGTGCTGGCACCTGTTCGCCAAAGAGCAGGCTGAACGCGCTAGTGCGCAGGGCGAGGCGGAAATTCTGCAAAGCGACCTGAGCAGTTTCTGGCTCGAACTTTTGCAGTGGGGCTGCCAGCAGCCTGACCAACTCTCTTGGCTTGATGCGCCGCCCGCCCCCGCGATGGCGGCGGCCAAAACCTTGCTGCACTCTCTTGGCGCGACGGATAAGCAGGGCAAACTTACCTCGGCGGGGCAGCGCATGGCCAAGCTCGGCTGCGAGCCGCGCCTTGCCGCGATGCTGATTGCCGCCGATGCTCAGGGTGCCGATGCCTTAGCGACGGCGGCGCTGCTGGCCGCCATGCTGGAGGAGCCTCCGCGCGGCGGCATACCAGATATCGATTACTGGCTCAGTCGCCCGCAGGGCAACTGGCAGCGCCGCGCTGGTCAGCTAGCTCAGCGAGTGTCGGCCAAAAAAGGGCAGGTGGACGCGGCACTGGCTCCGTGGCTGTTGGCCGCCGCCTTCAGTGACCGCATTGCCCAGCGCCGGGGAGCCGATGGCCGCTATTTGTTAGCCAACGGCCTCGGGGCTTCTCTGCCGCAGGACGATGCGCTAACCCGCGCCGCGTGGCTGGTGGCGCCGCAGCTGTTGCATGGCAATAACAGCCCAGACGCGCGAATTTTGCTGGCAGTGACGCTGGATGCCAGCCAGTTGGCCGAGCGTTTGCCGCAAATTGTCAAAGAGCAGACTGCGGTCGAGTGGGATGAAGAGAAAGGCACGCTACGCGCGTGGCGGCGCTGGCAGGTGGGGCGGCTGGTATTGAAAGCTAACCCACAGGCCAAGCCGGATGACGCCGATTTACAACAGGCGCTGATTGACTGGGTTCGGCAGCAGGGTTTGGCGTCGCTTAACTGGTCGGTAGCCGCCGAACAGCTGCGCCTGCGCCTGACTTGCGCCGCCAAATGGATGCCCGAAGCTGACTGGCCCGCGATGGATGACCAAAGCCTGCTTGACGGCCTCGAGCATTGGCTCTCGCCGTCGCTTAACGGCGTGCGCTCGCTCAAAATGCTGCAACAGGTGGATTTGCATGACGCGCTGCTGCGGCTGCTGGATTGGCATCAGCGCCAGCGATTAGATAAGGCGCTGCCGACCCATTACACCGTTCCTACTGGCAGCCGTTTGCCAATCCGCTATTATGCTGACCAGCCGCCGATTTTGTCGGTGCGGATGCAGGAAATGTTTGGCGAGGAGCGCAGCCCGATGCTGGCCGAAGGCCGCGTCGCCGTGGTGCTGGAGCTGCTTTCGCCCGCCCAGCGCCCATTGCAGATCACCGCCGATTTGGCGGCATTCTGGCAAGGGACGTATCGCGAAGTACAAAAAGAGATGAAAGGTCGCTACCCTAAGCACCCCTGGCCGGATAATCCGGCTGTGGAAATGCCCACGCGTCGCACCAAAAAATATCAATGACCAGAAAACCCAAGTCGATAGACGCGAAATTGTCTGATTTTTTTCAGAGATTTCTTCTGGTCATAGCCACAACCGAGGCAGAGAGTAGGCCGCAATTTATGAACACAGCAGTTTTTATGGAGAGTTGTCATGTCTGGCGATGATCGCGAGCCGATTGGCCGTAAAGGCAAACCCGCAGGACGTAAGCCTTCGCGCTCGCGTCCGGTACGTCGCCGTAGGGATGACGATTATGAAGAATTCGATGATGACTATGAAGAAGACCGCGAAACGGATGACGACTATGACGATGAAGAAGAGACCCGTCGGGAGTCGCGTATGACCCGCAAAGCCGCGCCACGCAAAGCGGCGAAATCCGGCAAAGGGGGCAAGCCGCGCAGCAGAAAACGCTGGTGGTTCTGGCTGCTGTTTAAGCTGTTCATCATCTTCGCCATTCTGATGGGGATTTACGGTTTCTATCTCAATACTGAGATCCGTGGCCGTATTGATGGCAAAGTCTGGCAGCTGCCAGCGGCGGTGTATGGTCGTCAGGTCAACCTTGAGCCGGACATGCCCTACAGCAAAAAAGAGATGATTAACCTGCTGGAAGGCACGCAATACCGCCAAGTAACGCGTATTACCCGTCCGGGCGAGTTTACCGTGGCTGCCAACAGCATTGATCTGCTGCGCCGCCCGTTTGATTTCCCAGATGGTAAAGAGGGCCAGATCAACGCTCGCCTGATGTTTGAAGATAACCATCTTTCGGAGATTAAGAACCTCGACAACAACCGCGACTTTGGGCTGTTCCGCCTCGATCCGCGTTTGATCACCATGCTGCAATCTCCGAACGGTGAACAGCGCCTGTTCGTGCCGCGCTCTGGTTTCCCGGACCTGCTGGTGGACACGCTGCTGGCAACCGAGGACCGTCACTTCTATGAACACGACGGTATCAACTTCTGGGCGATTGGCCGCGCGGTGGTGGCGAACTTAACCGCCGGACACGCGGTGCAGGGCGGCAGTACGCTGACCCAACAGCTGGTGAAAAACCTGTTCCTGACCAACGAACGCTCGCTGAGCCGTAAAGCGCGCGAAGCCTATATGGCGATTCTGGTCGACGCCAACTACAGCAAAGATCGCATCCTCGAGCTGTATCTGAACGAAGTCTATCTCGGCCAGAGTGGCTCAGATCAGATTCGCGGCTTCCCGCTGGCGAGCCTCTACTACTTTGGCCGTCCGGTGGATGAGCTGAGTCTGGATCAGCAGGCGCTGTTAGTCGGCATGGTGAAAGGTGCCTCGCTGTACAACCCGTGGCGTAACCCGAAACTGGCCCTTGAACGCCGCAACTTAGTGCTGCGTTTGCTGGTTAATCAAAAGGTTATCGACCAAGAATTGTATGACATGCTCAGCGCGCGCCCTCTAGGCGTCCAGCCGAAGGGCGGGGTGATTTCTCCTCAGCCAGCCTTTATGCAGATGGTGCGTCAAGAGCTGCAGGCCAAGCTTGGCGACAAAGTGCAGGATATGTCAGGGGTGAAAATCTTTACCACCCTCGACCCGATTTCTCAGGATTCCGCCGAGAAAGCCGTGGAAGAAGGCATTCCTTTACTGCGTAAGAAGAGCGGGTTGAACGACATTGAAACCGCGATGGTGATTGTTGACCGCTACACCGGCGAAGTACGTGCCATGGTCGGCGGCGCCGAAACCCAGTTTGCGGGCTTCAACCGTGCCATGCAGGCGCGTCGTCAGGTCGGCTCTCTGGCCAAGCCTGCGACCTACCTGACTGCCCTGTCGCAGCCGGATAAATACCGCCTGAACACCGTGCTGGCTGACCAGCCGCTAACCCTGAAACTGGCCAATGGCCAGACCTGGTCGCCGAAGAACGATGACCACCAGTTCCGTGGACAAGTGCTGCTGGTAGACGCGCTGGCGCGCTCGATGAACGTGCCAACGGTTAACCTCGGTATGGCGGTAGGTCTGGATAATATTACCAAGCAGCTGATTAATCTGGGTATTCCAAAAGAGTCGCTGAACCAGCTGCCGTCAATGCTGTTGGGGGCCATTGCCCTGACGCCGATGGAAGTTGCGCAGGAGTACCAGACCATTGCCAGCGGCGGCAACAAAGCGCCACTGTCCGCCGTGCGTTCGGTGATTGCGGAAGACGGTACCGTGCTCTACCAGAGCTTCCCACAGGCGGTTCGGGTTATTCCGGCTCAGGCTTCTTATCTGACCATGTACGCGATGCAGCAGGTGGTTTCCGAGGGGACTTCACGCGCCTTGGCGAACAAGTTCCCGAACTTGCATCTGGCGGCGAAAACCGGTACCTCCAACGAACTGCGTGACAGCTGGTTCGCGGGTATCGACGGCAATCAGGTGGCGATCACCTGGGTTGGCCGCGATAACAACGGCCCGTCTAAGCTGTGGGGTTCTACCGGCGCGCTGGTGCTCTATAGCCGCTATCTGGATAACGAAACGCCGCAGCCGCTGACCTTGCAGGTGCCGGAAGGCATCACCACCATGAATATCGACGGCAGTGGAAACTTCGTCTGTAACAGCGGTGGCCTGACGGGCGGCGTAGCGCGCAGTATCCCGGTTTGGACCGATTCCCCTGACCAACTCTGTCAGGCGTCGCAAGCCGCGATTCAGCAGCAGCAACAACAGCAGCAGCAACAGCAGCAATCTCAACAAGAAGATGGCAAAGGCGTTGCGGGCTGGATTAAGGATATGTTCGGCTCAAGTCCGTAGGATCAGATGCTGAAATGAAAAAGGGCGCGACTCAGTTCGCGCCCTTTTTCATTGGGAGGGGATTAGCTATTTTCAGCCGGTTTCTGCTGGTTTTCCATCATGCGACGGATAGGGACAATCAGCAGGATCAGCACCGCGGCACAAATTAGCAGCGCGATGGAGCAGCGCGCGAAGAGGTTAGGCAGCATTTCCAGTTGGTCAGCTTTCACGTGACCACCAATCAAGCCCGCCGCCAGATTACCCAGCGCGCTGGCGCAGAACCACAGGCCCATCATCTGGCCGCGCATTCTTTCCGGCGCCAGCAGGGTCATGGTCGCCAACCCGATTGGGCTAAGGCACAGCTCACCCAGCGTCAACATCAGAATACTGCCCACCAGCCACATCGGAGAGACACCCGCACCGCCGTTGCTCAGCACGTTTTGCGCCGCCAGCATCATCAGGCCAAAGCCCGCCGCAGCAAACAGGATGCCGATAACAAACTTAGTGATGCTGCTCAGTTGGATTTTTTTACGCGCCAGCGCAGGCCACGCCCAGCTGAAAATCGGTGCCAGTAGGATAATGAACAGGGCATTGATCGACTGGAACCACACCGCAGGGATCTCGAAATCCCCAATCATTCGCTGGGTATAGTCATTGGCGAACAGGTTGAACGAGGTCGGTTTCTGCTCGAAGGCGGACCAGAAGAAGGCTGCTGATACTAACAGAATGAAGCAGACCAACAGGCGGGCGCGCTCTTTGCGACTCAAACCGGCGAACACGAACAGATAGATGAAATACAGCGTGACCGAGGCGGCAATCACGTAAACCAGAACGCTCGCCACGGCTAAAGGATTGATGACGATGATACCTTGGGCGATCAGCGTCACAATCACCGCCAGGCCGACGGCCAATGCCAGCAACCAAGTGCCAACGCCATTCTTCTTAGCAACCGGTGTGTTCCAGGTGGAGTCCAGACCCACTTCTTTGTCATAGCGCTTCATCGAAGGCACGGCAAACAGGCGGAAGATAACCAGCGCCACTAACATTCCGATACCACCGATGCCGAAGCCCCAGTGCCAACCATGGTCGCGAACCAGCCAGCCGGAGATTAGCGGGGCGATAAAAGAACCCATGTTGATGCCCATATAGAACAGCGAAAAACCGCCGTCGCGGCGGGTATCACCCTTCTTATATAGAGTACCGACCATCACCGAGATACAGGTTTTGAACAGACCCGACCCCAGCACGATAAACATTAAACCGATGAAAAACAGGTTGTCGCCCATTACCGCCGACAGGGCGATGGAGAGGTGACCCAGGGCAATTAGAATCGAGCCATACCACACGGCTTTTTGCTGACCCAGCCAGTTATCGGCCAACCAACCGCCCGGCAAAGCGGCCAAATACATGCTGCCCGCGAAGATACCGACAATCGCCGAGGCGTTCTCACGCGCCAGCCCCATGCCGCCGTCGAACACCGCGGCAGACATAAACAGAATTAATAATGGGCGGATGCCGTAGAACGAGAATCGCTCCCACATTTCAGTGAAGAACAGGGATCGAAGTGGGTAAGGATGGCCGAGGAACGTCCGGCTTTCTTGTTTGTTAACAGAGGATTGCATAATGTATTGCCTATTTGGTTTGCTGTATTAAATGCAGCTTTTATTGTCGATGTATGTGTATCTATAGCCTCGGCAATTTCCCTATTAGCCTTAATTATCCCGGTGCGGATTTAACTCCTTTGAGCCTGCTAAAACGCAGTATCGCGCGGGGGAAGGGCCGTACTGTATTTTGTTTTCACAGGATGCTCAACGTTGTTTTATTGCTCTCTTTAGTCCTTTTAACCATTTCCATGCTGTGAAACCGCGATTTTAAACGCTTTTTCACCCTCACGACGATGCATTCAGCGCTTTGAAATTGGGGCATACATTCAGCAGCTAATTTTTACCCTTGGGTAACATTAAAAATATTTATTCTTCATCGGCTTCACATGCCATTTCGAACATTTACCCATCGTATTTACCCCTGTATTACATAGGGCTATTTTCTATTCGTTCACACTTTGTCCGGCCTTAATGCGCTTGCAGAAGGGTATGGGTTACGCATATTATCCGACGTTCATAATAATAATTATCGTTTACATTCCCATTCAACATCTCCAGAGAACAGCAAATGGTACATCAGCGCACACTTTCAATGACTGCATCAAAAGGGTCTTTTCAGCGTGGAACTTTGGCATTAACTATCGCCGCCGCATTGGGAACGACAGCGTTTCAAGCCACCGCGGCAGAAACCAGCAGCACCCCGGCGAAAAGCGATACTATCGTGGTCACCGGCAACGCCGCGGCTAACGTAGCGCCGGAATCAGCCTGGGGGCCGTCGCCGACCATCGCGGCGAAACACAGCGCCACCGGCACCAAAACCGACACGCCGATTGTTAAAACCCCGCAGTCAATTTCTGTTGTGACGCGTGAAGAGATGGATACTCATCAGCCAGAGTCGGTAAAAGAGGCCTTGGGCTACACGCCGGGTATTACCATATCAACCCGAGGTTCATCAAACACTTACGACGCAGTGAAAATTCGTGGTTTCGGCTCTGTGAACCAGAATAACTATCTGGATGGGCTGAAATTGCAGGGCGACTTCTATAACGAAGTGCTCATCGATCCTTACATGCTGGAACGCGTTGAGTTAATGCGTGGGCCGACTTCCGTTCTTTACGGGAAAAGCAGTCCTGGCGGCATAATTTCGATGGTCAGCAAGCGTCCGACCACTGAGCCGTTGAAAGAAGTTCAGTTCAAAATGGGTAATGACAATCTGTATCAGACCGGTTTTGACTTTAGCGATGCGCTTGATGATGCCGGGGTTTATTCCTATCGCCTGACGGGTGTTGCGCGTTCTAACGATACTCAACAGGACATGTCAAAAGAGAAACGTTATGCCATTGCGCCTTCTTTTTCTTGGCGTCCTGACGATAAAACTAACTTCACTTTCCTCGCCAATTTGCAGGACACTCCAGAGTCGGGCTACTACGGTTGGTTGCCGAAGGAAGGCACGGTTCAGCCTTTACCAAATGGTTCCCACCTGCCATCGAGCTTTAACGAAGGCGCACCAAACAACACCTATTCTTTATCTCACAAATTAGTGGGTTACAGCTTCGAACACGCGTTTGACGATACCTTTACGGTGCGTCAAAACTTGCGTTATGTCGAATCCAAGACTTCGCAGAAAAGCGTCTACGGCGTTGGTTTGGATACCAGTCCTACAGCACCTAATGACCACACTCTGAACCGCAGCACGGTGGTTGATAACGAAAAACTTCACACGTTTGCAGTTGATACTCAGTTGCAGAGCAAGTTTACGACTTCTTCTGTTGATCACACCCTGTTAACCGGTATTGATTTCCAGCAGATGCGTAATGATGTTAATGCGACCTTTGGTAGCGCGACGCAGTTAGATTTGTATAACCCTGTCTATCAAGATTTCGACTTTGGCGACGCGGCACCTTATCAGCAGAACAAGCAAAAGCAGACCGGCCTCTATGCACAGGATCAGGCAGAGTGGAACAACTTTGTTCTGACGCTCGGTGGTCGCTACGACTGGGTTGAGCAATCAACGAAAGCTTATCAAGCCAATAACTACACTAGCCGTGACGACAGCCAATTCACATGGCGCGGTGGTTTGAACTACCTGTTTGATAATGGCATCAGCCCTTACTTCAGCTATAGCGAATCTTTCGAACCGACTGCAGGTGCAGATTTCAGCGGCAATACCTTCGCTCCTTCCAAAGGACGCCAGTACGAAGCTGGTGTGAAGTATGTTCCAAATGATATGCCGGTGGTGGTGACTGGTGCGCTTTATCAGCTGACCAAAACCAACAACCTGATGTCTGATCCGGCTCACGTGTTCTCCTCCATTCAGGGCGGTGAAATTCGTTCACGTGGCGTAGAGCTTGAAGCTAAAGCCGCAGTTAATGCCAACATCAACATGACCGCGTCTTATACTTACACTGACGCGCAATACACCACGGATACTACGCTGAAAGGGAATACGCCAGAGCAGGTGCCAAAACACATGGCTTCACTGTGGGGTGATTACACCTTCCATGAAACTGCTCTCAGTGGTTTAACACTCGGAACTGGTGGGCGTTTGTTGGGTTCAAGCTATGGTGATCCAGCGAATACCTTCAAAGTCGGTAGCGCAGTGGTGATGGATGCCGTTGTGAAATATGACTTGGGTCGTTTTGGTATGAACGGTTCTAACATTGCCTTAAACGTGAATAACCTGTTTGACCGTGAATATGTAGCAAGCTGTTTTGCAACCTATGGTTGCTTCTATGGTGCAGAGCGTCAGGTCGTTGCCACGGCAACTTTCCGCTTCTGATAGCCTGACATAGTCATGAAAAGTGGGCACGGAACCTCGTGCCCTTTTCCATTTTTGTTTCTTCGAATCTGACGTAAAGAGCGGCTAACTGAATGTCTGAAAATATTATGCCAAACCACGCCGTAAATCATTCTGCCGCGCAAACTGACTCTCATGCTAATGACAGTACGTTCAGCCTGAATGAGGTGAGTTTCACCGTGCCCGGACGCACGCTGCTTGCGCCGCTGTCGCTGACGTTCCCGAAGGGGAAAGTGTGCGGGTTAATTGGTCATAATGGCTCGGGTAAATCCACTTTGCTGAAAATGCTGGGGCGCCATCAGTCTGCCTCTGCCGGGCAAATTCAGTTGAATGAGACGCCGCTGGAGCAGTGGGATAGCAAAGCCTTTGCGCGTCAGGTCGCCTATTTACCGCAACAGCTGCCCGCAGCCGAAGGGATGACGGTGCAAGAGCTGGTGGCGATTGGTCGTTACCCGTGGCACGGCGCGCTGGGGCGTTTCAAACATCAGGATCGTGAGAAAGTCGAAGAGGCGATTTCACTGGTTGGCCTGAAGCCTTTCGCCCATCGTTTGGTGGATAGCCTGTCCGGCGGTGAACGCCAGCGAGCATGGCTAGCCATGATGGTGGCGCAGGACAGCCGCTGCCTGCTGCTCGACGAACCTACCTCCGCGCTGGACATCGCTCATCAGGTTGACGTGCTGGCCCTGATTCATCGCCTCAGCCAAGAGAAAGGGCTGACCGTGATTGCCGTCTTGCATGATTTGAATATGGCAGCGCGCTACTGCGATTATCTGATGGCGCTGCGCGGCGGCGAATTGATTGCCCAAGGCACGCCGGAAGAGATGATGCGCGGCGACGTGCTTGAGCAAGTTTACGGTATCCCGATGGGCATCCTCCCGCATCCAGCCGGTGGCGCACCGGTAAGCTTTGTCTATTGATATGTCTACGATTTTCCCTACACCTGACCTAAGTCGCCGCCGTCTGCTACAGGCGCTAGCGCTCTCTCCGCTGTTGGCGGCCATTCCTTCTTTCGCCACCTCGCGCCCTGATCTAAGCAAGATCATTGCCCTTGAATGGCTACCGGCCGAGCTGCTGATTGCCCTCGGCGTGATGCCAATGGGCGTGGCGGATATCCGCAATTACAACCTGTGGGTGGATGAGCCAAAACTGCCCGCTCAGGTGATTGATGTCGGCCAGCGAATGGAGCCGAATATGGAGCTGATGCAGCAGCTAAAACCCTCGCTGCTGCTGGTGTCTCAAGGCTATGGCCCGAATGCCAAACAGCTGGCGCCGATTGCGCCCGTGCTGGGTTTAACGGCCAACGACGGCAGCCCGAATCCGCTCCAGCAGGCGATTCGCTCGCTCAACAAGCTGGCGAGTTACCTCGACTTACAGGAGCGCGCCGCCCAGCACCTGAAGATTTACCATGACCTGCTGGACACTACCCGCACTCAGGTGCAGCCCTTCGCGCAAAAGCCTATTCTGCTGTTCTCCTTCCTCGACACGCGCCACGTTTTGGTTTTCGGCAAGGGCAGCCTGTTTCAGGAAATCATGCTCGATTTAGGTTTGACCAACGCATGGCAGGGTGAAAGCAGCTTCTGGGGCAGCGTGAGTGTTGGCATTGAGCGTTTGGCGGCGGTTAAAAACGCCCACGCCATCTGCTTCGGGCACGGCGACGCCGATGTCTATGCGCAGGTTTCTCGCACACCGCTGTGGCAATCCATGCCCTTTGTGCGCGAAAAACAGCTGAGCATGGTGCCTGCTGTTTGGTTCTACGGCGCGACCTTCAGCGCCATGCGTTTTTGCCGCATCCTGACGGCTACGCTGGGGAAAGCCTCATGAATCGTCGCTCTCTCAGCGTAACTCTAAGCTTACTTATCCTGCTGGCGCTGGTCAGTGCGGCCCTCAGCTTCTACAACCTGCGCCAGCAACTGCCGTTCGACCAGTGGAGTCAGGCGCTGTGGCAGCCGAGCATCGATAACGTCAATCAGATGATGTTCCATTACAGCACGCTGCCGCGCGTGGCGGTGGCGCTGCTTGCCGGTGCGTCCTTGGGGCTGGTCGGGCTGTTATTCCAACAGGTACTGCGCAATCCGCTGGCAGAACCCGCCACCCTCGGCGTTTCGGCGGGGGCGCAGCTCGGCCTGACGGTATCCATTCTATGGGCACTGCCCGGCGGCGAGCTGACACAGCAATTTGCCGCAATGATTGGGGCGATAGTCATCGGGCTGCTGGTGTTTGGCATTGCGTGGGGCAAACGCATGTCGCCGGTGACGCTGATCCTTGCCGGATTGGTGCTCGGCCTGTACTGCGGCGCGATAAACGGCCTGTTCGGACTGTTCAATTACCAGCGGCTGCAAAGCTTATATATGTGGAATACCGGCTCGCTGAATCAGCAAGACTGGAGCGTGGCGAGTTTCCTGCTGCCCCGGCTGATTATCGTTTGGTTGCTGGCGTTTGTGTTGCAGCGCCCGATGACTCTGCTGGGTTTGGATGACGGCATTGCCAAGAATCTGGGGCTGGGGCTGAACGTTGCGCGCCTCAGCGTGCTGGCGCTGGCGATTCTGATGAGTGCGCAGATTGTTAACGCCGTGGGCATAGTTGGCTTTATCGGCCTGTTCGCGCCGCTATTAGCGAAGATGCTCGGGGCGCGCCGCCTGACGTCAAGGCTGATCCTCGCGCCGCTGATTGGTGCTCTGCTGCTGTGGCTGACCGACCAAATCATGCAATATCTGACACAGGTCTGGATGGAAATTCCCACCGGGGCGGCCACCGCGCTGGTCGGCGCGCCGCTGCTGCTATGGCTGCTGCCGCGTCTGCGCAACAGTATGTCGCCGCCGCCGATGGATCAGGGCGACCACGTTCCAGAAGAGCGCCACCACTTGGTGCGCTGGGTCGGGCTGGCGCTATTACTGCTGGTAGTGGGCGTTGCCGTTGCGCTGATGGCCGGGCGCGATGCTAATAGTTGGAACTGGTCCACTGGCGCGCAGCTTGATGCGCTGCTGCCTTGGCGCACACCGCGCGTGGTGGCTGCACTGTCTGCCGGGCTGATGCTGGCATCGGCCGGTGTGCTGATTCAGAAGCTAACCGGCAATGCCATGGCGAGTCCTGAAGTGCTGGGGATAAGCTCCGGCGCGGCCTTCGGCGTGGTGCTAATGCTGTTCCTCGTCCCCGGCGACGCCTTTGTTTGGCTACTGCCAGCGGGAAGCGCGGGCGCGGCCATTACGCTGCTGGTGATTCTGGTTTCATCCGGGCTGAAAAGCTTCTCCGCCGAACGCATGCTGCTGACCGGTATTGCGCTCAGTACGGCCTTCAGCACGCTGATGGCGCTGCTGCTGGCCAGCGGCGATCCGCGCATGGGCGGCCTGCTGACGTGGATCTCCGGCTCGACTTACTCGGTGACCATGGCACAGGCGTGGCGCACGGCGGCCATTGCTGCTGTATTGCTGGTGTTGGTGCCTTTCTGTCGCCGCTGGGTGAGTATCTTGCCGCTGGGCAGCGTGACGGCTAAATCGGTGGGCATGGCGCTGACGCCTTCTCGCTCGGCGATTTTGCTGCTGGCTGCGGTAATGACTGCGGCCGCGACGCTGACCGTCGGGCCACTGAGCTTTATCGGCCTGATGGCGCCGCATATGGCGCGGATGCTAGGCTTCCGCCGCGCTATTCCTCAGTGGATGGTCGCCAGTATTTTGGGGGGACTGCTGATGGTGTTTGCCGATTGGTGTGGGCGAATGATTATCTTCCCCGACCAAATTCCTGCCGGGCTATTGGCCACCTTTATCGGCGCGCCGTACTTTATCTATTTGCTGCGGAAGCAGGGAAGGTAGTACCCAATACAGAAATACAAAAAGGGGCCAATTGGCCCCTTTTTTTTAATGCTGTTCTGCAACAATCAAAGCTTAGCGAAGCAGCGGCGCGCCGCGTCGATGGTGCGCTGAATGTCTTCCTGAGTGTGAGCCAGAGACATAAAGCCTGCTTCGAAAGCAGAAGGAGCCAGATAAACGCCTTCTTCGAGCATAAGGTGGAAGAACTTCTTGAAGCGCTCGACGTTGCACTTCATCACGTCCTGATAGCTGGTGACGGTTTCTGATTCGGTGAAGAACAGGCCGAACATGCCGCCAACGTGGTTTACCACGAACGGAATGTTCTCTTTCTGCGCGGCATCCACCAGACCTTCTGCCAGACGGGTAGTCAGCTCGGTGAGGGTTTGATGCACGCCCGGCTGGGAAACCTGCGTCAGACAGGCGATGCCGGCGGCCATGGCAATCGGATTACCTGACAGCGTACCTGCCTGATAAACCGGGCCGGTTGGCGCCAGCGCGTCCATCACTTCACGGCGTCCGCCGAATGCGCCGACCGGCATACCGCCGCCGATGATTTTGCCCAAGCAGGTCAGGTCAGGCATCACGTTATAGTGCTCCTGAGCGCCACCCAGCGCGACGCGGAAACCGGTCATCACTTCATCGATAATCAACAGCGCGCCAAACTCGTCGCACAGCGCGCGCAGGCCCGGCAGGAATTCTGGCAGTGGCGGCACGCAGTTCATATTACCGGCCACTGGCTCAACGATGATACAGGCCACGTCGTCAGGGTATTGCTCGAACACCGCGCGCACGGAGTCCAGATCGTTATAGGTACAGGTCAAAGTATGCTTAGCGAAATCAGCCGGTACGCCCGGCGAATTTGGCTGACCCAGCGTCAGTGCGCCAGAACCGGCTTTGACCAGCAGGCAGTCGGCATGGCCGTGATAGCAGCCTTCGAATTTGATGATTTTGTCGCGATGGGTGAAGCCACGGGCCAGACGAATGGCGCTCATGGTGGCTTCGGTACCGGAGTTCACCATGCGCACCATGTCCATGCTCGGCACCAAATCGGTGACCAGCTCGGCCATTTTGACTTCCATCTCGGTTGGCGCGCCGAAGCTTAAACCGCGCTGCGCCGCTTCGATCACGGCGTTGCGGATCTCGGCGTTGTTGTGGCCAAGCACCATTGGGCCCCATGAGCCGACATAGTCGATATACGCCTTGCCATCGGCATCAAACAGGAAAGCGCCATCAGCACGCTCAATGAATAAAGGGACGCCGCCCACGCCGGAGAACGCGCGAACCGGTGAGTTTACGCCACCTGGGATTAGCGCCTGCGCCTGCGAAAACAGGCTTTCTGACTTACTCATATACGGCTCCTGGATTGTGCTGCTTTTGTAGAAAAGGGAAATAATGCGCCCATTCTAAAGAAGTGGGGCGCGTTATGAAATCGCTTCGCGCCGTTGGTCTGGTATTCCGTTTTCCGAAATTGGGCTTTATGTGGTTAAATCTGCCCATCTTATTAGCCTATTCCTGCAAACTCATGACTGATACCTCGTCCCACGACTCTGCTAAAGATGCTGCTCTGCGCGGGCCCCGCAAGCGCAGCGATGTTCTGCGCTATTTTCTGCGTCGAGATAAAACGCCCGTCGCGATTCTGGTGGTCGCGGCGATAGTCGGCACCGTCGCCGGGCTGCTTGGCGTGGCTTTCGAAAAGGCGGTGGATTGGGTGATCCACCTGCGCCAATCGGGTTTAGGCGTGTTTAGCGATCATTGGATCTTGCTGCTGCCGGTAGCCTTTATCGCCTCGGCGTTACTGGCCATGCTGGGCTATTTTTTGGTCCACCGTTTTGCGCCGGAGGCCAGTGGTTCCGGCATCCCTGAAATAGAAGGCGCGCTGGAAGAGCTAAGACCGGTGCGCTGGTGGCGCGTGATCCCGGTGAAATTTATCGGCGGCATGGGCACGCTCGGCGCGGGGATGGTGCTGGGGCGCGAAGGGCCGACGGTGCAGATGGGGGCCAATATCGGCAAGATGATGGTGGATATTTTCCGCCTGCGCAGTGCCGAAGCGCGCCACTCGCTGCTGGCAACCGGCGCGGCGGCGGGCCTTTCCGCTGCCTTCAATGCCCCTCTGGCGGGCATTCTGTTTATCATCGAAGAGATGCGTTTGCAGTTCCGCTACAGCCTGATTTCCATTAAAGCGGTGTTTATCGGCGTGATTATGTCGAGCATCGTGTTCCGCATTTTCAACGGCGAAGGCGCGGTGATTGAAGTCGGCAAGCTGGCCAATGCACCACTCAACACCCTGTGGCTCTATCTGGTGCTGGGCATGGTGTTTGGCATGGTCGGCGTGGCGTTCAATGCGTTGATTTTCCGCACTCAGGATATGTTCGCCAGAATTCACGGCGGCAAGCTGCGCAAAGTGCTGATCATTGGCGGCCTGCTGGGCGGTTTCTGCGGAGTCTTGGGGCTGTTCCTGCCCGAAGCCGCCGGAGGCGGTTTTGCGCTGATCCCCCTCGCGGCGGCGGGGAAATACACGCTGGGAATGCTGCTGTTTATCTTTCTTATTCGAGTTGCCACCACGCTGCTGTGCTTTGCCTCAGGCGCGCCCGGCGGGATTTTTGCCCCCATGCTGGCATTGGGAACCCTGCTCGGCACGGCCTTTGGTAGCGCCAGTCTGGCGATGTTCCCGCAGTACGGCATAGAGCCTGCCACCTTCGCGATTGCCGGCATGGGCGCGCTTTTTGCCGCCAGCGTCAGAGCGCCGCTGACCGGGATAGTCTTGGTGTTAGAAATGACGGATAATTATCAGTTGATTTTACCGATGATTATTACCTGTCTGGGTGCCACCCTTCTGGCACAGTTCCTTGGCGGTAAGCCCTTGTATTCCGCCATTCTTACCCGCACTTTACAGCGGCAGGAGCGGGAAAATGCTGCCAAGGCGGAGAGTAAAGAAGCTGACCAGAGCATAAATAGACAGGACGACGGCGCGAAAACCGCTCATACTTGAACCATAACGCTACCTATTAGATAATTAGGTCATTATTCAGACAGTCAATCCGGCGGCCTGAACAGAATACGGATTGGGAGTAAAAAAGATGAGTGAAGCAACAATGAGTGATCCAACCGAAGTGGAAACCAGTGCCTTGCCTCTGCAATTCACCGAAGCGGCTGCCCACAAGGTTAAAAACCTGATCTCTGATGAAGAGAATCCGGATCTGAAACTGCGTGTTTATATCACTGGCGGCGGCTGTAGCGGCTTCCAATACGGTTTCACTTTCGATGACAAAATCAACGATGGCGACATGACGATTGAAAAATCTGGCGTGGCGCTGGTGGTTGACCCGATGAGCCTGCAATATCTGGTGGGTGGCTCGGTTGATTACACCGAAGGTTTGGAAGGTTCACGTTTTATCGTGACTAACCCGAACGCCAAAACCACCTGTGGTTGTGGTTCATCATTCAGTATCTAATGATTTGCTCATTTCTGAATGTGATTCGGAAAGAATTGAGAAGCATTAAGAAGAATTAAAAGTTTAAAAAGCCCGTTTGCCTTATAGGTCAAACGGGCTTTTTTTGGCTTTACCATTCTATGGTCACTAACTTCGTGCCTACCGAAATCCCCGGAATAGCCTCTAATTGACTCTCACTGATGCGCGGCTGACCAAAACTCTGCTGCGCGCAGCTTACCGAAGGTTGTGCATTTGCCACGCTGACTTCACAGGTTGGCAGGATGGTTAAACTGACTTGAATCTCTCCACTGGTCATGCCCGCCATCGCCGCGATAGGGCTCAGTATAATCAGCGTACTCAGCAATATTTTTTTTATCATGGTTCATTCCAGGTGTGTGTCGTCATCAAAATCTAAAAAAAACATCCAAACGCTGAAAACAGTTATCGGCCACTTACCCCGTCATCTTTAAATTTATTAAAGAAATACAAGGTTTTGGCATCAAGTTATAATGAGTTCTTGTGATGCGTATAATTAGGTGTTTTTAAAGTTATACTTTTGAAATTTATGAATATTTGAAAAACATTTATTGCTATTTCTGGCAATTAATTTCAGGGCGACATCATACCAAATATAGCGAATGATAATATTGATTTTGTGCAACAAATAATCAATTCAGAAAGGGACTACAGAAGGCGAGGAAGGGGACTACAAGTGAGTGAGCGGACACTCACTCTGAATCGATGGGCTGTAGCGTGCTACAAAGTTGTTGCGCTGCCAGGATGATGCGCGGGGCTGCGCGGCTAAACCAGTCGGCATTGAGGTTTACCACCGGGACATTCAGCGCGGGCTGCCAAAATTCGCTAATAGTTTGTTTTTGCTGTTTATCGCCGGTTATCACGATTGCGTGAGGCTGACGCGCTAAAACCTGCTCTCTGCTCACTTGCGGCCAAGGCGCACGGCTATCTTCAAAAATATTTTTCCCACCACATAGCGAAACCACTTCACTTTGCAGCGTAGCTTTTGAAACGCTAAACAGCGGCTGGGTGCCAAACTGAATAAATACCGGCAGGGGCTTGGTTCGCGCATATTGCTGCTTTAACCGATCGCGCTGTTGGCGAAGCTGAGTCGCGGCGTTCTGCGCCAGAGTGGGATTTTCGCTGTAAGCGGATAACTGTTCGAGAGTTTGCGCTATCTGTTCGATGCTTTCTGGGTCGAGATACAGTACGCGAATCCCCAATGAGGAGAGCTGATCGAGAGGGCGCTGCGGATTGCCGCCTCGCCAGGCTAAAACCAAGTCCGGCTTGAGGGCTAAAATTCGTTCGACATTGACACCTTGCCAGCTGGCGACCTGCTCAATGCTTTTGGCCTGCGGCGGGAAGTCGGAGTAAGCACTCACGCCGACCAGCTTGTTACCCAGACCTGCGGCGTAAGCCAGTTCACTCAGGTTAGGTGCCAGGCTGATGACGCGCTGGGCAGGCTGTGCAATGGCCGCCGTCGGCAGCCATAAGCACAAGATTATGCACAGAAACCTTGGGATCACGCGCGGTCGCTGTTGGCCAGAGAGGTCAGCATCGCGTCGATCATCAGACTTGATTGCTCAGCCGCAACAACTAAGAACTCTTCGAAGCTTAGGTGTGATTCAGCATCCGCCACGTCGGAGATCGCGCGAACCACCACGAACGGCGTACCGAACATATGGCAGACGTGGCCGATAGCGGCGGCTTCCATTTCGACCGCGGCAACGGACGGGAAGGTTTCACGAATACGAGCCAGTGGCGCTGCACCGTTAATAAAGGCGTCGCCGCTGCACACTAAGCCGCGCACTGCGTTGAGGTCTAACTGGCGAATGCAGGTTTCAGCCAGTTCAATCAGCTCTGGGTCCGCGACGAAAGCCGCCGGGCAGCCCGCCATCTGGCCTGGCTCATAGCCAAAAGCCGTCACGTCAGCATCGTGATAACGCACTTCTTCGGAAACCACGATATCGCCCACTTTCAGCGTTTTCGCCAACCCGCCCGCAGAACCGGTGTTGATCACCACGTCCGGCTTGCAGTGTTCCAGCAGCAGCGTGGTGCCCATGGCGGCGGCAACTTTACCAATTCCTGATTTCAACAATGCCACTTCGACGCCATTTAGCTGGCCAGTGTAGATTTCACAACCCGCGCGCTCGATGGTTTTACGATTAGTGATTTTGTCGCGCAGCAGGGTGACTTCTTGTTCCATTGCGCCAATGATGCCAACTTTCATAGTAATACTCGCAGATGAGGTGGAAGGGGGCCGCTATACCCTGCAACTTGAATGATTTTGGGTACATATGTGCGGAATTGAAGCTTTTATAACAAGCACATTAAGCGATAGTCTATCATGGCTAGTGGCAAGATAATGCGTTTGGGAAGCTGGTAGGATGTCAGGTTGACACGTGAGTGGCTGAAAAGGGTAGCAAATATGTCCGGGATAGATTTTAAGAGCAAATTCAATTTCCAGCGTCCTTTCAGTCCGCCGGTTGCTGAGGCGCGTGATGAATATGACGTAGTTCGCCACTTTGAAAGCGATCGCGGCAGAATCATTAACTCGGCCGCCATCCGCCGATTGCAGCAAAAAACGCAGGTTTTCCCGCTGGAGAAAAACGCCGCGGTGCGCAGCCGTTTGACTCACTCGCTGGAAGTGCAGCAAGTGGGGCGGCACATTGCCAAAGAGATCCTGCACCGTCTACGCCGTCAGGGCAAACTCGACAAGCTTGGTCTCACGGAATTCACCGATCCCTTCGAAAGCGTGGTCGAGATGTCCTGCCTGATGCACGACATCGGCAACCCGCCATTTGGCCATTTTGGCGAATCCGCCATTAATAACTGGTTCGCCAAACGTATGGATACTGCCAGTTGCGGCTCTGTGCCGCAGAGCAGCGACAACTGTACTTTCGACTTCTTACGGTTGCAGGAAGGCGAGGAGCAGGAGAACCTGCTGCGCAGCAATATTCGCCACGATCTGTGTAACTTCGACGGCAACGCGCAGGCCATTCGGCTGGTGTTTACCCTGCTCAAGCTCAACCTGACGTTTTCCCAAACTGCCTGCATTTTGAAGTACACCCGTCCCGCCTACTGGGCCGCGCCGATCCCAGAAGGGCAGGCTTATCTGATGAAAAAGCCGGGCTTCTATTTGGCCGAAGAGCCTTTCATTCAGCGGCTGCGCGGTGAATTAAACATGGGCGAATTCAGCCGATTCCCGTTGACCTATATCATGGAGGCCGCCGACGATATCTCTTACTGCATCGCCGACTTAGAAGATGCCGTCGAGAAGAACATTTTCACCGTCGAGCAGCTGTTTGAGCATCTGGAGCGCGAGTGGGGCGAGTGCGAAGAGAATGATTGGTTTGAGAAAGTGGTGCGCACCGCCTATCAGAAAATGGATCGGGCCAAGACTTTTCGTAACCCGGTAGATTATTTCTTTATGGAACTGCGTGTCCAGACCGTGAAGCAGTTGGTTCCTCACGCCGCCATTCGTTTCATTGATAATCTTCCTGCCATATTTGCCGGCAATTTTAATCAGGCATTATTAGAAGATGTAAGCCAAGCTAATAGATTGTTAAAAACATATAAAAGTGTGGCATTTAAACAGGTGTTTAATCATCACGAAGTCGAAGAGTTGGAATTACAGGGCTATCGGGTAATAAGTGGATTGCTGGATATTTACAGCCCGATTCTGGATATGCCTTTGGATGAATTCCGCCAGTTGGTTCGCGATGACACCCATCGCAAGTACCCCATTGAAACCCGACTGTTCCACAAATTGTCCGCCAAGCACCGTCTGGCCTATAATGAGGCGATTACCAAGCTGGAGTCGCACTCTGAAAGTCAGAAAATTATTAGCGAATTTTATTATCGTGCTCGCATGATTCAGGACTATATCAGCGGAATGACAGATCTTTACGCTTACGATGAATATCGACGGTTGATGGCCGCTGAATAATATATTTAGCCGTATTTTTGGGGTGATTAAGGTAAAGAAATCTCTATTTTTATAATGAGCTGGTTAAAAAATAGGCTTTTGTAAATAACCACAATATTTTTTTACCATTGTCATTTCGACCTTAATGAACTTCCCGCTTTTAATTAAATCTCAGTATCACGACTACCGAGCAAGGTGATGCTTTCGTGTCACCATAAATAATTTTAAAAGCATATTTAAAGAGAATTCGACTGATGAAAAAAACTACTCTATTCCTGAGCGCTTTGGCGTTAAGTGTTGGACTGGCTGTGGCCCCTGTTTCATCGGCATTTGCCGCAGAAACGGCGTCTTCCAGTACCACTCAAGTTCCAAGTCTGGCACCTATGCTGGAAAAGGTGATGCCTTCCGTTGTTAGCGTAAACGTTGAGGGTAGCGCACCAACTAAAACGCCACGCATGGGCCAGCAATTCCAGCAATTCTTTGGTCAAAACTCGCCGCTGTGTCAGGACGGCTCGCCGTTCCAAGGCTCTCCGGTCTGTCAGGGCGGCCAAGGGGATGACGACTCCCAGCCCGCGCCTGAAGCGCAGAAACAAGAGTTCCGCGCACTGGGTTCAGGTGTGATCATCGACGCCGATAAAGGCTATGTGGTCACCAACAACCACGTGGTGGATAACGCCACCAAAATCAGCGTTCAGCTCAACGATGGCCGTAAATTTGAGGCGAAAGTGATCGGTAAAGATCCGCGCTCAGATATCGCAGTGATTCAGCTGATTGATGCCAAAAACCTGACCGCGATTAAAATTGCTGACTCCGAGCAGCTGCGCGTGGGTGACTACACCGTCGCCATCGGTAACCCATATGGTCTGGGCGAAACCGCGACTTCGGGCATCGTTTCCGCACTTGGCCGTAGCGGTTTGAACATCGAAAACTACGAAAACTTTATCCAGACCGACGCTGCCATTAACCGTGGTAACTCAGGCGGCGCTCTGGTGAACCTTAACGGTGAACTGATTGGTCTGAACACCGCGATCCTTGCGCCAGACGGCGGCAACATCGGTATCGGTTTTGCTATCCCAAGTAACATGGTGAAAAACCTGACCAAGCAGATGATCGAATTCGGTCAAGTGAAGCGTGGCGAGTTGGGCATCATGGGTACCGAGCTGAACTCTGAACTGGCGAAAGCCATGAAGGTCGACGCCCAGCGCGGCGCTTTCATCAGCCAGGTGATGCCGAAGTCCGCTGCTGAAAAAGCCGGTATCAAGGCGGGTGACGTGATCCTAAGCATGAACGGCAAACCAATCAGCAGCTTCGCCTCCTTCCGCGCTGATATTGGCACCCTGCCAATCGGCACCAAAGTGACGCTGGGCCTGCTGCGCGACGGCAAGCCGGTCAATGTTGAAGTGACTATTGAACAGAGCACGCAAACGGCCAAAGTTGACTCCGGCAATATCTTCACCGGTATTGAAGGGGCTGAGCTGAGCAATGGTCAGGTTGGCAATCAGAAAGGCGTGAAAGTCGATGCCGTGAAGCCGGGCAGTAAAGCAGCACGCATCGGCCTGAAAAAGGATGACGTGATTCTGGGCGTTAACCAGCAGAAAGTCGGCAATTTGGGCGAGCTGCGTAAAATCCTCGACAGCAAACCTTCTGTGCTGGCGCTGGATATTCAACGCGGTGACACTTCAATCTACCTGTTAGCGCAATAATCACGCGCTGATAAATCAGTCTATAAAGGCACGCTTCGGCGTGCCTTTTTTATTGGCGGCGGTGCAACGATGAAAGTTGGCGGAGTTCTGCGCGACGTCTCGCATTTCGCTGATATGAACCTGCCCATCGCCCCACGAATGAGTATGCTGGCAGCCAAGGGAAAACACGCAGGAGAGCGCAGGGACATGGCGGCATATTTATTCGATCAACCTTTGGCGCAGCAAATCGTTGATCGCACAATGAAAATCATTGATAGCAACGTCAACGTGATGGACAGCCGGGGAAGGATTATCGGCAGCGGCGACGCCGAGCGCCTTGGCGAACTGCATGAAGGCGCGCTGCTAGCGATTTCCCAGCAACGCATAGTGGACATTGATAACGAAGTGACGCGCCATCTGCACGGCGTCCGCCCCGGCGTTAACCTGCCGCTGCGGGTTGACGGGCAGATTGTCGGCGCCATTGGGCTGAGTGGTGACCCGACGCGGCTGCGGCAATATGGCGAGCTGGTCTGTATGACGGCGGAAATGATGCTCGAGCAGGCGCGCTTGCTCAATATGCTGGCGCACGACAGCCGCATTCGCGAAGAGCTGGTGCTGAATTTGATTCGTGCCGAGCAGCTCCCTGAGGCGTTAGCGGAGTGGGCGCAGCGGCTGGGCATCGACTTGCACCAGCCTCGCGTTGCCGTGGTGGTGGCGATAGACGGCGGGCAGCTTGGCGTCGAGCACGCTATGGCAGAGCTGCAACAGTTACAGGTTTTGCTCTCAACCCCGGAGCAGGACAATCTAATTGCCAGAGTTTCTCTAACCGAAATTGTGGTACTCAAACCCGCACTCGGTGCGGCCAAACGCTGGGACCCACAGGCTCAGCGCCAGCGGATAGACGCCCTGCTGTTACACATGCAGCAAAACAGCGACCTGCGAGTTCGCGTGGCGCTCGGCAACTATTTCACCGGGCTGGGCAGTATCGCGCGGTCCTACCTCACGGCCAAAACCACCCTGGCGGTGGGGAAACGGCGCGCGCCGGAGCAGCGCAGCTACTGCTATCAGGACCTGATGCTGCCAGTGCTGCTAGACGGTTTGCGCGACGGCTGGCAGGCTGACGAACTGGCTCTGCCGATGGCCCGCCTGAATGCCGAAGATAGCAGTGGCCTGCTGCGCCGCACGTTAAACCTCTGGTTTGCTCATAACGTTCAGCCCGTCGCAACGGCTAAAGCTCTGTTTATTCATCGCAATACTCTCGAAAATCGTCTAAACCGCATCTCTGGCCTGACCGGGCTGAACTTGTCGAATTTTGATGACCGCCTGCTGCTGTATATCGCCCTGCAACTCGATAACACGGCCTAAACCAGCATAACGGGATAGGCCTCACAGAGCATTGTGCAAATGCCAGACGAAAGAGGCGAACTTCGCCGTCGGCTTTGAGCTTCTGCCCACTGCCGGCGGGAAGGCCGTTTTTTATAATGGCTATCTTCTTGATACTCAACGAGGCTCGCAGCATGAAAATTGGATTTATTGGTTTAGGGGTAATGGGCAAGCCCATGAGTAGAAATCTGCTCAAGGCGGGTTATCAACTGGTGGTGTTGGACCACAATCATGAGACGACGCAGCAGCTGGTGAAAGCCGGAGCCACCAGCGCCGCGACGCCAAAAGCCGTGGCCGAGCAGAGCGACATTGTTATCACTATGCTGCCGAACTCTCCACAGGTAAAAGAGGTGGTGCTGGGTGAGAATGGCATCATCGAAGGGGCGCGTGCCGGGCTGGTGGTTATCGATATGAGCTCTATCGCGCCGCTCGCCAGTCGGGAAATCAGCCAGGCGCTGGCGGAAAAGCAGGTCGCGATGCTTGATGCGCCAGTGTCCGGCGGTGAGCCAAAGGCCGTAGACGGCACGCTGTCGGTGATGGTTGGCGGCGATAAAGCCGTGTTCGAAAAATGCTATGAGCTGATGAAAGCCATGGCTGCCTCGGTGGTGCATACCGGTGACATAGGCGCAGGCAACGTCACTAAGCTGGCGAATCAGGTGATCGTGGCGCTGAATATCGCCGCCATGTCCGAAGCGCTGGTGTTAGCCACCAAGGCGGGCGTGGAGCCGGAGCTCGTTTTTCAGGCCATTCGCGGCGGGTTGGCGGGAAGTACGGTGTTAGAAGCTAAAGCGCCAATGGTGATGGACAGAAACTTCAAACCGGGGTTTCGTATTGATTTGCATATCAAAGACTTGGCTAACGCGCTGGACACCTCACACAGCATTGGTGCGCAGTTGCCACTCACAGCTCAGGTAATGGAAATGCTGCAAGCTTTGAAAGCCGATGGGTTGGGGCAGTCTGACCACAGCGCAATTGCACGCTATTATGAAAGCTTAGCGAAGGTAGAAGTGACCCGGTAGTTAACCGAGAAAGCGGCGCTAAACTGGCGCCGTTTTCTTGTGTGACTAGATACATTCATCAACAGGACGCTTTTCTCGAGCGGCGCGTGTCGTGCATGAAAATAGTTATCGCACCTGATTCATTTAAAGAAAGCTTATCGGCGCTAGAGGTAGCGAAAGCCATTGAAAGCGGTTTTCGGGAAATTTTCCCCGACGCCCACTACGTCAAATTGCCGGTCGCCGACGGCGGCGAAGGCACGGTGGAAGCCATGGTGGCCGCGACTCATGGCAAAGTGGTGAAAGTCAAAGTGACCGGCCCACTGGGAGAGCCGATTGAGGCATTCTTTGGCCTGTCTGGCGATAGTAACGTCGCCTTTATCGAAATGGCGGCGGCCAGTGGCTTAGAAAGCGTGCCGCAGGCGAAACGCAACCCGCTGAAAACCACCTCTTTCGGCACCGGCGAGCTGATTCGCCATGCTCTGGACCACGGCGTCAAACATTGCATCATCGGCATTGGCGGCAGTGCCACCAACGACGGCGGCGCGGGCATGGTGCAGGCACTGGGGGCGAAGCTGTTGGATACGCAAGGCCAGCAGATTGGTCAGGGCGGCGGCGCGCTGAAGCAGCTCAGCAGTATTGATATCAGCGAACTGGACCTCAGAATCAAAGATTGCCGATTCGAAGTGGCCTGTGACGTGACCAATCCGCTGACGGGAAAAAATGGCGCATCGGCGATTTTCGGCCCGCAAAAAGGGGCGACGCCAGAAATGGTCAAGCAGCTTGATGGCTATCTTGCTCACTTCGCCAAGCTGATTAAGGGCAGCCTTAATATTGATGTGGACAGCCTGCCGGGGGCGGGTGCCGCCGGAGGTATGGGGGCCGGGCTGCACGCCTTTTGCGGGGCGCAGTTACGTCAGGGGATTGAGATTGTTACCGAAGCGCTGGGGCTAGAGGCGTTAGTGAAAGACGCCACGCTGGTGATCACCGGCGAAGGGCGCATTGATAGCCAAAGTATCAATGGCAAGGTGCCAATCGGCGTCGCGCGGGTGGCGAAACGCTATAACAAGCCGGTCATTGGTATCGGCGGCAGCCTGACCAAAGATGTAGATGTGGTTTTCGACCATGGCTTGGATGCGGTGTTTAGCGTGCTTTCTTCTATCTGTACCTTGGAAGACGCGCTGGCGAATGCCGCCGAAAACCTACACAACACGGCGCGCAATATCGCCGCCACCATCAAGCTGGCGCAGACGCTGCCTGAATGAGTGCCCGCCAGCCAGCCCATGAATTGGCACCTGATAACTCGGCGTGCTGATTTTTGGGCTTTACCCCAGACCTGCGCGTGCGCTAGGTTTGCACTATTGATTCGCAGATAACGCCAAACGAGAGCCATCATGTCCGAGCCTGACTTCTCCCAGCCGTATGATTTTTCAGAACTCTATGATTTATCTTCGCTTTATGACTTCTCCTCCCAGCCGGTGAATACCCAAACCAAAGGCTTAGGCACCTTGCCGGATGAACCGCAGATGGCGGACATCGGCCAGCAGGGTTGGAATATTCTGCGAGAGGAGGTCAGCCTGCCGGTGGCGGTGCTGTTGGATGAGCGCATAGAGCATAATTTGGCGTGGATGAGCGAGTTCATTAGCCGCTACCACCTCAAGCTGGCGCCGCATGGCAAAACCACCATGAGCCCCGAGCTTTTCCAGTTACAGCTGGATCACGGCGCGTGGGGCATTACTTTGGCGACGGCTCCGCAGGTCAACGCGGCCTTTCAGCATGGCGTGCGCCGAGTGATCATGGCTAATCAGCTGGTCGGCAAAGCCAACATGGCCATGATCGCCGGGCTGTTGGCGCAGGATAGCGAGTTCGATTTCACCTGTATTGTGGATTCGGCGGCTAACGTCGACGCCCTCGGCGAGTATTTTACTTCTCGCCAGCAGACGCTGCGGGTGCTGTTGGAATATGGTCTGGCCGGCGGGCGCACCGGCGTGCGCAACGCCGAGCAGGAGCTGGAGGTGTTAGAGGCTATCCAGCGCTGGCCGCGGGCTATCTCGCTGGTGGGGGTAGAAATTTACGAAGGGGTGATTAATGAAGAAGCGCCCATTCGCGCTTTCCTGCAACACGTGATGCAACGCACCGAGGCTCTGGCGCAGAACGGTGCCTTTGCCGAGCCGACGGTGATTCTCACCGGCGCGGGTTCTGCATGGTTTGACGTGGTGGCCGAAGAGTTTAGGCGTGATAGCCAGTATCTGGACAGCCAGCAGCGTTTCACGCTTGACATTATCCTGCGTTCAGGCTGCTACCTGACCCATGACGCCGGTATTTATCAGCAGGCTAATCAGCGAATTCAGGCCCAAAACCCCGTGGCGCGCCAGATGAACAGCAGCCTGCAACCTGCGCTACAGGTGTGGGCTTACGTACAGTCACTGCCTGAGCCGGGCAGGGCGATCATCGGCCTGGGCCGTCGCGACGCCGGGCCGGATGCCGGTTTCCCTGTCGCCGCCGGGCATTTCCGCCCACAGAGCAGCCATTCGGCAGGTTACACCACAGTAGTGCCGGTAGATAAGTCATGGGAAATCATCAAGATGATGGACCAACACGCCTTTATGTCAGTGCCAGCGGGAGCCGATATTCAGGTCGGCGACATGCTGATTTTTGACATTTCCCACCCATGCCTGACCTTCGACAGATGGCGTCAGCTGCTGCGAGTGAATGAGCAGTGGGATGTCACTGGCGCAGTAACCACTTGGTTCTAAGCCACTTTTAAAAGCAAAAGCCCGGCGCTGAAGGACAGACGCCGAGCTTTTTTTGTTTTTTCAATTTGCTACAGCAGTGCTCAAATCAGCGGGCGGTTAATTGCCCTGCGGCGGTTTGCGCTTTCTCCGCTTCTAACTGCGCGGCCTGATGCTCTTCTTTATACTTCAACTTGTCCCAGGCGCGGAAGAACGGATAGTAAATCACCAGCGAAATCGCCAAATTCACCACCTGAATCACTGTGCCAGAAATATGCCCGCCGGTGGCCAGATAGCCACTGATGAAGATTGGCGTCGTGAACGGTAGCGCAATCCCTACCGGCGGTGTCACCAGCCCGGTAGCCATTGCGGTATAGGTGACAATCACCAGAATCACAGGAGTCAGAATAAACGGAATGGCGAAGTACGGGTTCATCACCAGCGGAATACCAAACACCATTGGCTCGCTAATATTAAACAGGCAGCCCGGCGCGGCAATTTTCCCCAGTTGTTTCATCTGCGCGCTGCGGGCGCGCAGCAGCATGAAGATAACCAGCCCCAGCAAGGCTCCGGTGCCGCCTGGCGCTATCCATAAGTCGTAAAACTGCTGAGTAATAATGTGTGGAATAGGCTGGCCGTTCTGGAAGGCCGTCAGGTTTTCGGACATGTTCGACAGCCACACCGGCTGGATGAAGACCAGCACGATGGCATCACCGTGCAGCCCCACCATCCACAGCAAACCAATCAGTATCACCGAGAAAATCATCCCCGGCAGCGTACCGCCAATATGGTGCATCGGGATGCCGATAAGGGTGGCAATCATATTGTTGATGTTGCCGAACGGCGTGGCTTCAACCCCTAAACGCAGGGCCAGCACTACCGCCATAACGGCAAAGCCCGGGATCAGCGCCAAAAAGGATTTCGCCACCGCCGGTGGCACACCCGCAGGCATGTTGATCACCAGATTGCGGTCGTGGACGAAGCGATAAATTTCAGTCGAAAGTATGGCAATGACAATCGCCACAAACAGCCCCTGACTGCCGATGAAATTCATTGGCAGCACGCCTTTGATGATTTGCTCGGTCGCGCCATTGAGTGGCTGGAACAGGGTGTTTTGCGGAATAGTCAGAATGAATGCCACCAGCGACACGGCGCCGGTAGTCAGCGGGTCCAACGTTTTATACTTCTCCGCCAGACGGTAGGCGATGCCGAAGCTGGAGATAATCGCCATGATGTCGTAGGTCGCTTTCACCGGGTAGAGCAGCTTTTCTCGCCAAGCCGCGCCGAACACCTCGCCCATCATGTTGGCGTAACTCGGAATAGGCAGGTAAGCAAAAATCAGGAAGAACGAGCCAATCAGCATAAATGGCATGTTCAAAATGATGCCGTCGCGCACCGACAGGACGTGCTTTTGCGAGGCTATCTTCAAAGCAAAAGGCAAAACATAACGTTCGAGCAGGACATTCGGTTTAGACACTACACACCCCCGAGCGGATTATTTCCGCATTATTATTTGTTAATGGCTATTTTTGTCAGTGCTTGGCTAGTTAAAACGATGTATTGCGTGAGGTCAGGCTAGCAATGGCTGGCCTGTAATGTGCCTACCGCGGTTGCAGGTGCTGGCGGTAAACGACGGTAAAGCTCAATCATATCAACGGCTAAATCCTGAATGACCATCGCATTCATCAAGTGGTCCTGCGCATGGACAGTGATCAGATTAACCGGGATTTTGCCGCAGCCTTCATCCAAACCAATAAGCTCAGTTTGCATGCCGTGGGCATGAGACACGGCCTGACGCGACTCGTCCATTGCCTGCTCTGCGGCAGGGAAATCACCACGGCGGGCGTGTTGTAACGCCATCATGGCATGGCTACGGGCGCTTCCTGCGTGAACCAACAACTCCATGATTGTGTTTTCCAGATCCATGCGTTTTTCCTCTACTTAAATCAGAGACAGTCATCGGTGGGATTGTCTGGTTTCAGGTCTCGTCGTCAGGAAGACAGACTACGATTTGCGCCTCATAAATAAAAAGAGAGCGCTCTCATTTTTGAATCAAAAAAAATCAGCTCGCGCAAAAATACCGACTTCAGCCCAGAAATAGAGTGACGGAAAACTGCGCAACTGATGAGTAGAGTTAAACCAAAGTGATCGGGAGTTGTAAATACCTCCCGACCATAGGATTTTTACATGAGGAATAAATAACGCTTAATTTCAGTGAGTTAGTGTGGTCGCGAACAGAAACTATTTTCCGTAAGTGAGATCTCAAGCAAATGTTGGTGCCGCATAATTTACCGTTTCAGGTGCAGCTGCGCTTCGCGGGTCACATTTTCAATTTCGTCCAGCAGCTCGAACCATTCCGGCTCCAGGTCGCTCGCCGGGATGTTTTTACGCAGTTGCTGTTCAAGGTAAAAACAGAGCTGTTTCAAACGCGGCACGCCGCTGTAACTACAGCTGCCGTGCAGCTTATGGATCAGCGACAGGATGTCTTCGTCCGGTTGGCCCTGCGCTACGGCGTTCACCCGCTCAGTGACCTGCGGGAGAAAATCGACCAGCATTTGCAGCAGATCGCGCGCCAAATCCTCTTTGTTAGCAGACTGGCGCAGGGCCAGTTGCCAATCCAGCGTGCTCATCGGCATGCTGCCGCTCTGCTGATTCAGCGGGGATTCCTGCGGCGTCTGGTGGGAGTAATGGCGCGCCAGCACGCGTTTTAGCATGCTCTCATCAATAGGTTTCGCCAGATAATCGTCCATGCCCACCTTGAGCAGCTGTTCACGCTCGCCACTCAGCGAGTGGGCGGTGACGGCGACAATAGGCGTTTTTGCGTGGTGCGGCATCTGGTGAATGATTTCACTGGCGCGAATACCATCGATGTTTGGCATCTGAATATCCATCAGGATGATATCCAAATCGTTATTGCGCGCCATGTCGATGGCCTCTTCGCCGCTATGGCAGAGCAGGGTGGTTTCCACCAATTCTTCCAGCAGAGTCCCAATCAGCTTAAGGTTCGCCGGGTTGTCGTCCACCGCCATGGCCGTCAGCGGCAGGCGGTCAGAACGCGCGCCGTCCACGTTCAGGAGTGGCGGGGAATAAGGCGTCGCAAGCAGCAGCGGCAGCAGGCGAATACTGGAGATAGGCTTGATTAAACAGGCTCGTACCCCACGATTTTTAAGGGACTCAGCATCCACCTGGAATTCGCTCGGCAGTGCCAACATCAGCCTGTCAGTCATCTTTAACACTTTCTGCAGGCGCTCGTCGTAGTCAGAAAGTTGGTGGTCGAGTTTCACCGGAATGCTGCACAGCATCAGGTCGTAATAAGGGTCCGGCAGTGCTTGAATGGTCGTGCGATGCACCACGTCGAGCGGCGTAGATTGCAAGATTTCCAGCGTGGCTTTCGCCGCCGCTGGGTTGGCTTCCACATAGGCCAGGCGCTTACCTTCCAGACAGGACATGGAAAGCGGCGTGATGTGTCGGTTGTCATTCAACTCAAGGGTGATGTGGAACCAGAAGGTCGATCCGCGATTAATTTGGCTGTAGAAGCTGATGTCGCCGCCCATCTCCTTGACCAGCCGCTGAGTGATAACCAGCCCCAGCCCGGTGCCGCCGTGGCGACGGGAAATACTGGCATCGGCCTGACGGAATGCCTGGAAGAGCTGCGACTGCTGGCGCTCAGATATTCCGATCCCTGTGTCATGGATTTGTACTTCCAGTTCCACTTGCAGATTGTTCTGCGAGCGAACTTCCACATTGATATCAATGTTGCCATTTTCGGTGAACTTGATGGCATTACCGAGTAAATTAGTGACAACTTGCTGCAAGCGCATTGGGTCGCCAAGGACACTTTCCGGCACGTTATTGTGCACATTGAGCGTCAGCTCTAGCCCTTTTTCATGGGCGGTGTGTGCCAGCAATACCACCACTTCATCCAGCATTTCACGCAGGGAGAACGGGATATGCTCCAACACCAGTTTGCCGGCTTCCAGTTTCGAGAAGTCGAGCACGTCGTTAATAATTGTCAGCAGGTTATTGGCAGAACGTTCAATGGTTTGCAGGTAATCGGCCTGCGTAGGCGACAGCGGCGTTTTCAGGGTCTGGCGAGTGAAGCCAATCACCCCGTTGAGCGGGGTACGCAGCTCGTGGGACATATTGGCAAGGAACTCGGACTTAATACGGGCAGCTTCCTGCGCACGCTTTTTCGCCAGATCCAGTTCCACGTTTTGGATCTCCATCTGCTCCAGCGTCTCTCGCAGATCCGAGGTGGCCTGATCGATGTTCTGTTGCACCTCTTCATGGTAGGCAGTCAGCGACATGGCCATCGAGTTAATGCCGTTTTTCAGCATGCTCAGCTCACCCAGCATGTTGCCTTCGACCCGGCTATCGAGCTGGCCGCGACGAATACGGTCAACGGTATTGACCATGTTGCGAATTGGGCCAGTCACGTCGCGCATCAGGCGGTAAGCGAACAGCGTGGCGATACCCAGACAGAGCAGCAGCAACATGGTGGAGACAAAGGCCTCCTGATACTGCTGTAGGCGAACAGAGCTGAGATCCAGATCAATGGCGATGTAGCCGAGAGTGCGCGCAGGCGAGGTGTGGAAGGCGTCGTCATCCGCCGCCGTGTGGTTTTCCGCCAAAATCGGCGTGCGCAAAATCAGTGAGTCTCCCATGCGTTTTTGGGTGAGTTCGCGCGGAATATCGCTAACTGAAGCCACCTGCAACTTGTTGCCTTCGCGCAACGAGTTTGAGGTCGCAAAGAGTTTGTTCTGCCCGTCGAACACGCTGATGGCGCGAACAATCTCTGAATGGTTGCGATGCAGTCGGCTGATTAAACGCGTTACCGGCTCTCGCTCACGGAAGGTCATGCCATATTCGCTGGCGACGGCCAAGGGCTCAATAATGCTGGAACCGGAGTCCGTTAATTGCTTCTGCAACTCGTTATAACGATGCACCACAAAGAAGGTGCTGAGCAGCAAACCAATCATCAAAGTCGGTGCCAGAATTAAAATCATCATCCGTGCGCGAAGGCTATATTTGGTCATGAGGTTCCAATGTGGGAGAATCAGCAGCTGAAAGACCTTAATTGACTCAGCGTGCAATCAACAATAATGGCCCAATTCTACTCTCCGAATCGTCGCGTGACGACCCGGCAAACAATAACTGTGACTGCCACCGACCTTGATGCATTTGGTCAGGGTGTGGCGCGCCACAATGGTAAGGCGATATTTATCAGCGGGTTGCTGCCCGGCGAACAGGCCGAGGTGACGCTCACCGAGGATAAACGCCAGTATGCCAAAGGGCGTGTAAAACGCCTGCTGACCACCAGCGAACAGCGCGTGAAACCGGCCTGCCCACATTTCACTACCTGCGGCGGCTGTCAGCAGCAACATGCTAGTGAAGTATTACAGCAACAGAGCAAATCTGCGGCCTTATTACGCCTTATTTCACGCGAAACGGGGGTAGAAGCGCAACCCCAGCCGGTGATCGCTGGCCCGCAATATGGCTATCGTCGTCGCGCGCGACTGGGTTTACAGATTGCCGGAAGTGGGAAAGGCGGCGGGAAAGGCAAAAATAAAATGGCGTCTTCCTCATCTTCTTCTACGCTGGTGATGGGTTTTCGTCAGGAAGGCTCGAATGATCTGGTGGGGATAAATCGCTGTTCGGTGCTGCGCCCTGAGCTGGAACGTCTGTTGGTGCCTTTACAACACTGTCTTTCTCACCTCTCAGCGGCCCAACGTTTGGGGCATGTTGAACTGGTGCTGGCCGAAAATGGTCCATTAATCGTGTTGCGCCATCTCGATCCGCTGAAAGAGCAAGACCGCGCCAGCCTGTTGGCCTTTGGCGCTGAACACGGCGTGGCGGTATGGCTGGCGGCAGAAAGCGACAGTTTAGCGCTGCTGTGCGGTGAGCCGCCGTTCTATGAAATTGATGGCCTGACGCTGAAATTCAGCCCGCGTGATTTCATTCAGGTGAATGATGACGTCAACCAGCAAATGGTGGCACAGGCGATTGAATGGCTAGATCTCAATTCCGACGATCGCCTATTGGATTTATTCTGCGGCGTGGGTAATTTCACCCTGCCTTTAGCCAAGCGTGTAAAGCACGTCACTGGCGTAGAAGGTGTTGCCACGTTGGTGGCGAATGGGCAAGATAATGCCATTCGAAATAATTTGAACAATGCTGAATTCTTCCATGAAAATCTGGAAGAGGATGTCAGCCAGCAACCTTGGGCGGCACAGGGCTTTAATAAAGTGCTGCTGGACCCTGCAAGGGCCGGTGCTGCTGGCGTTATGACACATATTATTAAGCTGAATCCGCAGCGCGTGGTGTATGTCTCATGCAACCCCACGACTTTGGCGCGGGACAGCAAAATTTTGTTGGAGGCGGGTTATCGCTTAGCTCAGGTTCGCATGCTGGATATGTTCCCGCACACTGGGCATCTTGAGTCGATGGCTCTGTTTATCAACCCGTCTGTCGCCTGAATGGCAGCAGAAATGTAGGGAGAGGGTATGGTTGCGGTAAGAAGTGCACATTTGAACACGGCAGGCGAGTTTGCGCTCGACGACTGGATAACCAGTTTAGGCCTTTCTAGCCAGCAGTCATGTGAGCGTTTAGCCGAAACCTGGCGCTACTGCGAACAACAGACACAAGGCCATCCGGACGCCTCGCTGCTTTTATGGCGCGGGCTGGAGATGGTCGAGATCCTCTCTACCCTGAGCATGGACAACGACAGTATGCGCGCCGCGCTGCTGTTCCCCCTGGTTGATGTTGGCATTATCAATGAAGACACGCTGACCCAGCAGTTTGGCAAAAGCATCACCGATCTGGTGCATGGCGTGCGCGATATGGACGCCATCCGCCAGCTAAAAGCCACGCAAAACGACTCCATGGCCTCCGAGCAGGTGGATAACGTTCGCCGCATGCTGCTGGCGATGGTGGAAGATTTCCGCTGCGTGGTGCTCAAGCTTGCCGAACGTATCGCTCACCTGCGCGAAGTGAAAGACGCGCCGGAAGAAGAGCGCGTGTTGGCGGCGAAAGAGTGTACCAACATCTATGCGCCGCTGGCTAACCGTCTGGGCATCGGCCAGTTAAAATGGGAGCTGGAGGATTTCTGCTTCCGTTACCTGCATCCTGACGAATACAAAAGAATCGCCAAACTGCTGCACGAGCGTCGCATCGACCGTGAGCAGTATATTGACGATTTTGTCTCCACCGTGCGCGGTGCGATGGCCGAAGAGGGCATCAAAGTTGATGTCTATGGTCGTCCGAAACACATCTACAGCATCTGGCGTAAGATGCAGAAAAAAGCGCTGTCATTTGACGAGCTATTTGACGTTCGCGCGGTGCGTATCGTGGTCGAGCGCCTGCAAGATTGCTATGCGGCGTTGGGTATCGTTCACACCCATTTCCGCCATCTGCCTGACGAGTTTGATGACTACGTCGCCAACCCGAAACCTAACGGCTATCAGTCCATTCATACCGTGGTTCTCGGGCCGCGAGGCAAAACCCTTGAAGTGCAAATCCGTACCCGCCAGATGCATGAAGATGCCGAACTGGGCGTGGCCGCGCACTGGAAATACAAAGAGGGTACTGCCGTGGCCGGTGGCCGCAGCGGTGGCTACGAAGGCCGCATTGCATGGCTGCGTAAACTGATTGCGTGGCAGGAAGAGATGGCCGATTCGGGCGAAATGCTTGATGAAGTGCGCAGTCAGGTGTTCGACGATCGCGTCTACGTGTTCACCCCAAAAGGCGATGTCATTGACTTGCCGATGGGCTCCACGCCGCTCGACTTCGCCTACCACATCCACAGCGATGTCGGTCACCGCTGTATCGGGGCTAAGATTGGCGGGCGCATCGTACCATTCACTTATCAGCTGCAAATGGGCGATCAGATTGAGATCATCACCCAGAAGCACCCGAATCCAAGCCGCGACTGGCTGAACCCGAACCTCGGCTATGTCACCACCAGCCGTGGGCGGTCGAAGATCCACAACTGGTTCCGCAAGCAGGATCGCGACAAAAATATTATTGCCGGCAAACAGATCCTTGATGACGAGCTGGACAGGCTGGATATCAGCATCAAAGATGCCGAGAAACTGCTGCTGCCGCGCTACAACGTCAACTCGCTGGATGAAGTGCTGGCGGCCATCGGTAACGGTGATATTCGCCTGAACCAGATGGTTAACTTCCTGCAATCTCAGTTGAAAAAGCCGAGTGCGGAAGAGTTAGACAAAGAGGCGCTGCGCCAGTTGACGCAGAAAACCTCTGCGCCGCCGCCGCGTAGCACTGGCAAGGACAATGGTCGCGTAGTGGTGGAAGGCGTGGGTAATCTGATGCACCACATCGCGCGCTGCTGCCAGCCGATTCCGGGCGATGAGATTGTGGGTTATATCACTCAGGGTCGTGGGATTTCGATTCACCGCGCCGACTGTGACCAGTTGGAAGACCTGCGCCAGAATGCGCCTGAGCGCGTGGTTGACGCCGTGTGGGGCGAAAGTTATTCCAGTGGTTACTCGCTGGTGGTCCGCGTGGTCGCCAATGACCGCAGCGGCCTGCTGCGCGACATCACCACCATTCTTGCCAACGAGAAGGTTAACGTGCTCGGCGTTGCCAGCCGTAGCGACACCAAGCAGCAGCTGGCGACTATCGATATGGACATCGAAATCTACAACCCGCAGGTGCTGGGGCGCGTGATTGCCAAGCTCAACCAACTGCCGGATGTGATTGACGCCAAACGCCTTCACGGCAACTAAGCATTGTGATTTTACAGGCCCGCTTGTCGGGCCTTTATTTTTACGGCTGGCGCTCAGACGCCCGTCGCCCAATAAGAAACGGATAGTCCGCCATGACAGAATCAGCCCTGCAACGTTTGCTCACCATCATGAAAACCCTGCGCGACCCTATTGCCGGATGCCCTTGGGACAAGGAGCAGACCTTTGAAACTATCGCGCCTTACACTCTAGAAGAGGCTTACGAAGTGCTCGACGCTATCGCTCGCAAGGACTACGACGACGTGCGCGACGAGCTGGGTGACTTACTCTTTCAGGTGGTGTTTTATGCTCAGATGGGCAGCGAGCAGGGGCTGTTTGCCTTCGACGATATCTGCAATGCCATCTCCGACAAGCTCGAGCGCCGTCATCCTCACGTTTTCGCTAATGCCGGCAGCCCGCAAAAGGAGAAGAGCAGTCAGGATGTGTTAGCGAAATGGGAAGCGCGCAAGTCGCTGGAAAGGGCAGAGAAGTCGCTGCATTCCGCGCTGGATGATATTCCACAGGCTTTGCCAGCCCTAATGCGCGCGCATAAAATCCAAAAGCGCTGCGCTAACGTCGGCTTCGACTGGACCACCCTCGGCCCGGTGCTGGATAAAGTCTATGAAGAGATCGACGAAGTGATGCACGAGGCGCAACAGGCGGTTATCGACGAAGAGAAGCTGGGCGAAGAGATTGGCGACCTGCTGTTTGCGACCGTCAATCTGTCGCGCCATCTGGGACATAAAGCGGAAGATGCACTACAGGCCGCCAACCGTAAGTTTGAACGCCGCTTCCGTCATGTCGAGCAGATTATTCGTGAGCAAGGCTTAACCATGGAGGGCGCAACCTTGGATCAAATGGAAGAGGCGTGGCAGCAAGTGAAGCAGGGCGAGGCGCACTGACGTCCGCTCGGACTTTGATCGGCGACAATATCTGTCAGTGCTGAAACGGTTAAGCTCAAACTTAGTCAGCCAAGTATTGTTTGGCCTGAGAGAGCAAAGTCCAACAAATTGAAATCTAAGAGATTTTATTGGGCTACGGCAGCAAGTTAGCGAATCACAATGGTTAACTTGTTGTTTTTAAAAGAATCAGAGGTAGGGGCTTGAAGAGTTAACTCTTCTGAACTGAGGCGAAGAAAACGATGATAAACAGCAAAACCTTTATTTGTGGCGCGCACAAGGTTCCGGTATACTGTTTTCCCGTCTTGGTTATTCCATCGTCTTTAAACCTAACCTCTCAGGTTCAGCATGACAACTAATTATATTTTTGTGACCGGCGGGGTCGTATCCTCTCTGGGTAAAGGCATTGCCGCAGCCTCTCTGGCGGCTATTCTCGAAGCCCGTGGCCTCAACGTGACCATCATGAAACTGGACCCGTATATCAACGTGGATCCGGGCACCATGAGCCCAACTCAGCACGGCGAAGTGTTCGTCACCGAAGACGGTGCTGAAACGGATCTCGATTTAGGTCACTACGAGCGCTTCATCCGCACCAAAATGACTCGTCGCAACAACTTCACTACGGGCCGCATCTACTCTGACGTACTGCGCAAAGAACGCCGTGGCGACTATCTGGGAGCGACTATTCAAGTTATCCCACACATCACCAACAACATTAAAGAACGTATCATCGAAGGCGGCGAAGGCCATGATGTGGTTCTGGTTGAAATTGGCGGTACCGTTGGCGATATCGAATCTCTGCCATTCCTGGAAGCTATTCGCCAAATGGCGGTAGAAGTCGGCCGTGAGCACACGCTGTACATGCACCTGACTCTGGTTCCGTACATGGCAGCCGCCGGCGAAGTGAAAACCAAACCAACCCAGCACTCTGTTAAAGAACTGCTGTCGATTGGTATTCAGCCAGACGTGCTGATCTGCCGTTCAGACCGTGCCGTACCGGCCAACGAACGCGCGAAAATCGCCTTGTTCTGTAACGTGCCAGAAAAAGCGGTTATTTCACTTAAAGACGTTGATTCCATTTATAAAATCCCGGCCCTATTGAAATCCCAGGGTCTGGACGACTATATTTGTAAACGATTCAGCTTGACCCCGCCTGAAGCTAACCTGTCCGAATGGGAGCAGGTAGTGTACGAAGAAGCGAACCCAGGTGGCGAAGTGACCATCGGGATGGTGGGTAAATACGTTGAGCTGCCAGATGCTTATAAGTCTGTTATCGAAGCACTTAAGCACGGCGGGCTGAAAAATCGTCTGACCGTCAACATCAAACTTATCGACTCGCAAGATGTCGAAACGCGTGGTGTAGAAATTCTGAAAGGGTTGGACGCTATCCTGATCCCTGGTGGCTTCGGTTACCGTGGTGTGGAAGGGAAAGTGATGACCGCCCAATATGCGCGCGAAAACAACATCCCTTACCTGGGTATTTGTTTAGGTATGCAGGTCGCGTTGATGGAGTTTGCCCGCCACGTTGTTGGCATGGAAAACGCCAACTCAACCGAATTTGTGCCAGACTGTAAGTTCCCGGTTGTGGCATTGATTACCGAATGGCGTGATGAGAACGGCAATGTAGAAGTCCGTTCTGAAGAGAGTGATTTAGGCGGCACCATGCGTGTCGGTGGGCAACAATGCCACCTGACTGACGGTAGCCTGGTTCGCGAGATGTACGGCGAGCCGACGATTGTTGAACGTCATCGTCACCGTTACGAAGTAAACAACATGCTGCTCAAACAGATCGAAGCCGCGGGTTTACGCGTTGCAGGACGCTCTGGCGACAAGCAACTGGTGGAAATTATCGAGCTGCCAAACCACCCATGGTTTGTGGCTTGCCAGTTCCACCCGGAATTTACGTCAACGCCGCGTGATGGTCATCCGTTGTTTGCAGGCTTTGTTAAAGCTGCCGGTGAGTATCAGAAGCGTCAGGTAAAATAAATATAGGAGAAACAACGTGCCATTGGCACGTTGTTTGTCTGAAGCTTTAGTTAACTTGTACTGAGGAAATCCTAATGTCCAAAATCGTTAAAGTGATCGGTCGTGAAATCATCGACTCCCGTGGTAACCCTACTGTAGAAGCTGAAGTTCATCTGGAAGGCGGTTTCGTAGGTTTGGCAGCGGCTCCATCAGGCGCATCTACTGGTTCTCGCGAAGCGCTGGAACTGCGTGACGGTGATAAATCACGTTACCTGGGCAAAGGCGTTACTAAAGCCGTTGCTGCAGTAAATGGCCCAATCGCTGACGCTGTTAAAGGTAAAGACGCGAAAGACCAGGCTAACATCGACAAGATCATGATCGATCTCGACGGTACTGAGAACAAATCTAAGTTCGGTGCTAACGCGATTCTGGCTGTTTCCCTTGCTGCGGCTAAAGCTGCTGCTGCCTCTAAAGGCATGCCGCTGTACGCGCACATCGCTGAACTGAACGGCACCCCAGGCAAATACTCTATGCCTCTGCCAATGATGAACATCATCAACGGTGGCGAGCACGCTGATAACAACGTTGATATCCAAGAGTTCATGATCCAGCCTGTTGGCGCGAAAACCCTTAAAGAAGCCATCCGTATGGGTTCTGAAGTTTTCCACACTCTGGCTAAAGTTTTGAAATCTAAAGGTATGGGTACTGCTGTTGGTGACGAAGGTGGCTACGCGCCAAACCTGGGTTCTAACGCTGAAGCTCTGGCTGTTATCGCTGAAGCTGTTAAACAAGCGGGCTACGAGCTGGGCAAAGACATCACTCTGGCGATGGACTGTGCTGCGTCTGAATTCTACAAAGACGGCAAATACGTTCTGGCTGGCGAAGGCAACAAAGCTTTCACTTCTGAAGAGTTCACTCACTTCCTGGAAGACCTGACTAAACAGTACCCAATCGTTTCTATCGAAGACGGTTTGGACGAGTCTGATTGGGATGGCTTTGCTTACCAGACTAAAGTTCTGGGCGACAAAATCCAGTTGGTTGGTGACGATCTGTTCGTAACTAACACCAAGATCCTGAAAGAAGGTATCGAAAAAGGTATCGCTAACTCCATCTTGATCAAATTCAACCAGATCGGTTCTCTGACCGAAACTCTGGCAGCGATCAAAATGGCGAAAGATGCTGGCTATACTGCAGTTATCTCTCACCGTTCAGGCGAAACTGAAGACGCTACCATCGCTGACCTGGCTGTTGGTACTGCTGCAGGCCAGATCAAAACGGGCTCTATGAGCCGTTCTGACCGTGTTGCTAAATACAACCAGCTGATTCGTATCGAAGAAGCGCTGGGTGATGCAGCACCGTTCAACGGTCTGAAAGAAGTTAAAGGCCAGTAATTACTGCGCTTTAGAACACTTTCCTAAAAACCCGCTTCGGCGGGTTTTTTTATGCCTAAAACAAATGAAATCTCGCCATGCAGAATGCTAGAGCAAGAGAGAAAGCGTCGCGCTGGCGCTTTGTTGGCTGGCTTGAAGGTAATCAGGAGAGAGGGTTAGCAGCTGATTTATCAGCAGTTCTACCAGCAGCATTCCGCCGATTTTCGAGGTCAGCAAACCCGCCGTCAAAGGCCCTTCAGGTTTAGCGGCCACCAGCAAAGTATCAGCCAGAGAAGAGAGCGGGCTGCGTAGCGTGTTGCTGATACCAATCACTTTGGTGCCCTGACGCTTAGCCAGTTCAGCGGCATGGAGCACGTCCTTTGTCGAGCCGGAGCTGGAAATCACGACCACAATGTCTTGTTTGTCCAAACTTACCGCATTCATTGCCGCGCGATGCATATCGGAGAAGCACTGCGATGCTTTGCCTAAGCGCAGCAGCTTGTAGCCCAAATAATCCGCCACGATCGCGCTGGCAGCCACGCCATAAATTTGTACGGATCGGGCGTTATGAATGTCTAACGCGGTATCAGCCAGAGTTTGCCGATCGAGTAATTTCCCCGTATCTCGCAGCGCGGTAATGCTGTCGTCAATGACCAACTGCACTTCATCATCCCCGTCAGTGTCCTGACGAGCTTGGCTTTGGCGAGTTTCCAGAGCAAGACCCATCTTGAATTCTGTAAAGCCTTTACAACCTAGCTGGCGGCAAAGTCGGGTGACGCTGGCCTCGCTGGTATCACTCTCGCGCGCCAATTCGGTAATGGTCAGATAAAGCACTCTTTCTGGTTGCTCGAGCACAAAGTTGCCGAGCTTATGCAGTGTCGGGCTGTAATTCTCCAACCCTTGGCGCAATCGCAGTAATAGCGTGCCCGTTTCCATGGTCTGACTCACTCGGCTCTCCTCTGATTAATTGACCTCTCTAGTTTGGCTGATGTGACGCAGTTAACGCCAGAAGAATTCCATATGGATAACTCGCCTTATTTGGTGGTAATTATTTTTATATAAATATATTGTGGTGAAAATAATTACCAAAACAACCTAACGCGGAGTTATCTCATGTCGATCTTCAATGGTTCAGGCGGTGGAACTTGGTTTGAAAGGGCGCAGAAATTTGGCAAGTCTTTCATGTTGCCTATCGCGATTTTGCCAGCGGCGGGTTTGCTGTTGGGGATTGGCGGGGCGCTCTCGAACCCCAATACCCTGACGGCATACCCGTTTCTGAATATTCCGGCGCTACAGGCCATCTTTACCGTGATGGCCAGCGCGGGCTCCATTGTTTTTGCCAACCTTGCGGTGCTGTTTGCCGTCGGGGTGGCGGTTGGGCTGGCGCGAAGTGACAAGGGAACCGCAGGGCTATCCGCGCTACTCGGCTATTTGGTCATGAACGCTACTATTAATGCCATTTTGATCCTCAAGGGGCAGTTGGCGGCCAGCAATCTCAGTGCGTCGGGGCAGGGAATGGCGTTGGGCATACAGACTCTGGAAACAGGCGTTTTTGGCGGCGTGGTGATTGGATTAGTCACCTGGCTGCTGCATAGTCGCTATAACAAAATTCAACTGCCGCAATTCCTCGGATTTTTCGGAGGCTCGCGCTTTGTGCCTATTATTACTTCGGTGGCGGCAATTTTTGTCGGGGCGCTGATGTTCTTCATCTGGCCTCATTTCCAAAAAGTGATTTTTGGCATGGGCGGGCTGGTGGATGCCACGGGGTATTTGGGCACCTTTATCTACGGTTTTGTCCTGCGCATGCTCGGGCCTTTCGGCCTGCATCATATATTTTATCTGCCTTTTTGGACCACAGCACTGGGCGGCAGTGAGGTGGTAAACGGGCATCTGGTGGAGGGAACCCAGCGTATCTTCTTTGCCCAGTTGGCCGACCCTTCAACTCAGCATTTTTACGTCGGCACGTCGCGTTTTATGTCCGGGCGTTTCATCACTATGATGTTTGGTCTGGTGGGGGCTTGTCTGGCGATGTACCGCACCGCGCGGCCTGAAAATAAAAAGAAAGTGGCCGGTCTGCTGCTTTCTGCGGCGTTAACTTCTTTCCTCACCGGTATCACTGAGCCGATTGAATTCTCCTTCCTGTTTGTCGCGCCGATGCTGTACGTGCTGCACGCGGTGTTTGACGGGCTGGCTTTCATGATTGCCCATATTCTGCATATCACCATTGGTCAGACATTCTCCGGTGGCTTCATCGACTTCCTCCTTTTCGGGGTTCTACAGGGCGAAGGCAAAACCAATTGGATGTACGTACCATTGGTGGGAGTGCCTTGGTTTGCACTCTACTACTTCTCTTTCCGCTATCTGATCACCCGTTTCAACTTTAAAACGCCAGGTCGAGATGACGCGGAAGTAGAACAAGCCAGCATCACCACCGACCGTGCCGGAGTGATCATTGAAGCGTTGGGCGGTGCGAGCAATATTGCCGAGCTGGACTGCTGCGCCACACGGCTGCGGATAAGCGTGCATCAGGCCAACATGGTGAATGAAAGCCAGCTGAAGTCGAGTGGCGCGAGGGCGGTACTGATTCGTGGGAATGGGATTCAGGTCATTTATGGGCCACATGTCACGGTGATTAAAAACGAAATTGAGGAGATGTTGGGAGTATGAATCAGTCAATGTTAGCGGCCATAAAAGGTAAACTGGTGGTGTCATGTCAGGCACTGGATGACGAACCTTTACACAGCGATTTCATCATGAGCCGCATGGCGCTGGCCGCCATGCAGGGCGGGGCGGCGGGGATCCGCGCCAATAGTGTTGTAGATGTGCAGGCGATTCGCGCCACCGTGACTCTGCCGGTCATTGGCATTATCAAGCGCGATTATCCCGACAGCGAAGTCTATATCACCGCAACAATGCAAGAGGTTGACGAGCTGATGACCGCAGGTCCGCAAATGATCGCCCTTGATGCCACCTTGCATCGACGTCCGGGGGAGTTGCAGTTGGCGGCCTTAGTGCAGCAGATTCGGCAGAAATATCCCTCTTTGCTGCTGATGGCCGACATTGCCAGCGTCGAAGAGGCGGTCAATGCTGAGGCCTTAGGCTTTGACTGCATTGGCACCACTTTACACGGGTATACCCCGGAAACCGCGGGCTGCAAGCTGTGGCAAGATGACTTCGCCTTTTTGCGCCAGGTGCTCGCACAGTGCGGCGCTCCGGTCATCGCTGAAGGCAATGTGGACACGCCTGAAATGGCCGCGCGCTGCCTGACACTGGGGGCGTATTCCGTGGTTGTGGGGGGCGCCATCACCCGGCCTCAACAGATCACTCAACGCTTCACCGAGGCCATCAATCACCTTTACTGACAAATCTGCTTGGGTCGAAGTTTGGAACAGCGTGCACTATCTGTGATAATGCGCGCTGATTTTTTAGAGATGATTGAGAAAACCATGCAGTACCCGATTAATGAAATGTTCGAAACCCTGCAAGGGGAAGGTTATTTTACCGGCGTGCCGGCTATCTTTATTCGCCTGCAGGGCTGCCCGGTGGGCTGTAGTTGGTGCGATACCAAACATACCTGGGACAAAATCGCCGATCGGGAAGTCGACGTACAACGCATTTTGGTGAAGACCGAAGAGAGTGACGCCTGGGGCAACGCCACCGCAGAGCAACTGCACGAGATTATTCTTCAGCAGGGCTATACGGCGCGTCACGTGGTGATCACCGGCGGAGAGCCGTGCATTTACGATTTAATGCCGCTCACCACGCTGCTGGAAAAAAATGGTTTTAGCTGCCAGATAGAAACCAGCGGAACCCATGAGGTGCGCTGCTCGGTGAATACTTGGGTTACGGTGTCGCCAAAGGTGAACATGCGCGGCGGCTATGACATTCTGCCGCAGGCCTTGAAACGGGCTGATGAAGTGAAGCATCCGGTGGCGCGTCAGCGCGATATTGATGCCTTGGAAGCGTTACTGGCGACATTGACCGACGAAAAAGCGCGCATCATCGCTTTGCAGCCCATCAGTCAAAAAGAAGAAGCCACCAAATTGTGCATTGCGACCTGCATTGCAAAAAATTGGCGGCTGTCGATGCAGACCCACAAATACCTAAATATCGCTTAGCCTTTATAGACGCAGCCTGCGGTGCACGTCTCTTTGACGCGTACGGCGGAAAGCAGGGGCAGCTTAGGCTTCATCTCATTCCAGATCCACTCGGCCAGCACTTCACTGGTCGGGTTCTCTAAGCCCGGAATATCGTTGAGATTATAGTGGTCGAGACGGTCCAATGTCGGGGCGAATGCCGCTTTAAGATCAGCAAAATCCATTACCCAACCCGTATGCGGATCCACTTCACCGGTGATTTCTAATCTCACCGAGAAAGAGTGCCCGTGCAGGCGGCCGCATTTGTGGCCTGCTGGAACGTGAGGTAAATGGTGTGCGGCTTCGAACTGAAAATCTTTAAAGAGTGTGGTGGTCATGGTGCTGTCTCGTTGCTCAAAAAACGCGGCATAGTAACGGAAATCCGGCGTTCGCGCCACGAAATCCACGGTACATAGCTGTACAAGGCGTTACCAACCACTGCTTTACTCAGCCTGATTTACTGACTTAAAGTGGCAGCAGTGAGACTAACCTATTGAGTGTTTGCATGATTACTGTGCTGCGTTTGGCCATATTGTCGGTGCTATTCACGGCGAGCGTCGGTGCGGAAACGCTCCCCCAGCCAGCCGCGCCAGCTTCCACCGATGCCAAGTCTACGGACTCAAAGCCTGCGGAATCCAAGGCTGCTGGCCCCAAGCCTGCTGATATCAAACCTGCTCAAACTGAGCCGAAAACCGCCAAGCCTGCCGTTGCTGCTAAACCTGTTGCCCTGACTTTCCCGACGGGCGCGGGCAATTTACATATTCTGGTGGCGCAGGGGAAAAAGACGCTGGACGTTTTCACCTATCAACCCGAGGGTGCTGATGCCACAACGCCTATCGTGATGGTGATGACCGAAGGCGATCGTAACGCCGTCAATGCGCGCAATGAATGGATCACCATGGCGAACCAGTACCATTTGCGCGTGGTGGTGCCGAAGTTCAGCGAGCAGGACTTCCCCGGCGCGGCGGGTTATAACCTTGGCAATCTGGTTGATCCCAAAACCCATCGCAAGCTGCCCGCGTCGCAATGGACTTTCACGCTGGTCGATTCGCTGTTCAGCCAGTTGCAGAAGCAGGGCGTCACCAGCCAGTCGCAGTTCTACCTTTTCGGCAACAGCGCCGGATGCCAGTTTGTTCACCGTATGCTGACGCTATTGCCGCAGCCGCAAGTGAAAGCCGCCGTCTGTGCCGCGCCGACCTGGTGGACCTTGCCGGATACCGACCAGCGCTGGCCTTATGGCCTGCGCGAGTCGCCGGTGAGCGTCAACCAGCAGCAGCTCGCCAGTTATTTTGCCAAGCCGATGCTGATTGCCGTCGGCAGTGAAGATGATAATCCTGAAACGCGCGCGCAGCGTTTGTCCAAGCAGGTGATGGCGCAGGGGAGCAACCGCCTTGATCGTGCCGAGAGCTATTTCACCACCTCACAGCAGCGCGCCGAGCAGAACAACACGCCGTTTAACTGGCACTTTGTCGATTTGCCGGACACCGGCCACAGCAGCAGCAAGATGTCGGTCTTTGCCGCCGGGCAGTTCGCCTGGTTCGAAGAACATGGCCAGTTCCATCTATAAAATCTGCTGCTGATAAAGTATTTTCACCCCGCTCCGGCGGGGTTTTTCTTTATATAACAAACTGTTTTGCCTAGTCGGATAAATGTCTGCCGATTTTCATAGCTATTTCAGTAAGATAAAAAATCACTACTTACCACTTTTAGTGGTTATGACTATCTCTAAAACCACTTAGTCATTTTGGTTATTTAATATTTCCATCACTTCTTTAATTGTTATCATCAGCCTCGTTAACCTTACAAACTGCAGCCTCCGTCGCTTTTCTACGTGGGGTGATTTACGGTCTTTCTTGTGCACGAAGGCCGGATTGATGACTGGCTTATGCATAAGGGAATTCGTACCGCGATGACGACTCAGGCTCCTCCAACTTCTATCTTGCCTCTTTCTCCAGAGCAACTGGCTAAGCTCCAGTCTGCCATTGGTGAATACTCACCAACGCAGCTGGCATGGCTATCTGGCTATTTCTGGGGAATGGTGAATCAACAGCCGGGCGCTGTTCCGGCAGCAGCACCTGCGCCCGCCGCGGCCGCTATTACCCTGATTTCCGCTTCCCAGACCGGCAATGCCCGTCGTTTGGCCGAGCAGGTGCGCGATGACCTGATCGCCGCAAAACTGAACGTCAATCTGGTTAACGCCGGTGATTACAAGTTCAAACAAATCGGTCAGGAAAAATTGCTGCTAATTGTTGCCTCCACTCAGGGGGAAGGTGAGCAGGCCGAAGAAGCCGTCGCCTTGCACAAATTCCTGCAATCGAAGAAAGCGCCACAGATGAAAGATACGGCGTTTGCCGTGTTTGCACTGGGTGACACTTCTTACGAATTCTTCTGTCAGGCCGGGAAAGATTTCGACAACCGTCTTGGCGAACTGGGCGCAGAGCGCCTGCTGGATCGCGTGGACGCTGACGTTGAATATCAGGCTCAGGCCGAAGAGTGGCGCAAGCGCATTGTGGAAGTGCTCAAACAGCGCGTTCCGGCTGAAGCCACTGCCCAGCCTGCCGCCTCGCTAGCTGGCGCGGTCAACCAAGTCGACAGCAGCCCTTATACTAAAGAAGAGCCGCTGACCGCATTGCTCTCAGTAAACCAGAAAATCACCGGGCGTAATTCGGATAAAGACGTGCGCCATATCGAGATTGATCTGGGTGATTCTGGCCTGCGCTACCAGCCGGGCGACGCCTTGGGTATCTGGTTCGAAAACGATCCAGCCTTGGTCAAAGAAGTGGTTGAACTGCTCTGGCTGAAAGGCGATGAGTCGGTCGAGGTGAATGGCAAAACGTTAGCGCTGAGCGAGGCGTTACAGCATCACATCGAACTGACCCAAAACACCACGCCAATCGTTGAGAAATACGCCGCAGCGTGCCGCGATGAACAGCTGAACGCGCTACTGGCCGACAAGCACGCCTTGCAGCAGTTCGCGCAAAACACGCCGTTCGTCGACATGGTGCGTCAGGCGCCGACCGAGCTGGATGCCCAGCAGTTGGTTGATTTGCTGCGCCCGCTGACGCCGCGCCTCTACTCCATCGCCTCATCTCAGGCCGAGAATGAGTCTGAAGTGCATATCACCGTCGGCGCCGTGCGCTACGAAATCGACGGCCGCGCCCGCACCGGCGGTGCATCGGGCTATCTGGCTGACCGGCTGCAAGAAGATGGCGAAGTTCGCGTGTTCATCGAGCATAACGACAATTTCCGCCTGCCAGTTAACCCGGATGCGCCAGTGATTATGATTGGCCCGGGCACCGGCATCGCGCCATTCCGCGCCTTTATGCAGCAGCGCGAAAACGACGGCGCCGGTGGTAAAAACTGGCTGTTCTTCGGCAACCCGCACTTCACTGAGGACTTCCTGTATCAGGTTGAATGGCAGCGTTACGTCAAAGACGGCTTACTGACCCACATTTCTCTGGCTTGGTCGCGCGATCAGGCTGAAAAGGTCTACGTTCAAGACAAGCTGCGCGAAAACGCCGCCGAAGTCTGGCGCTGGCTGCAAGAGGGCGCGCACGTCTATGTTTGCGGCGATGCCAACCGTATGGCAAAAGACGTCGAGCAAGCGCTGTTGGAAATTATCTCTCAGCAGGGGTCGATGGATCTGGAAACCGCCGACGAATTTTTAAGTGAATTGCGTTTGGATCGCCGTTATCAGCGCGACGTCTACTAATACCCTGCATCCTTCAAATTGCAGGGGTGTTGGCTTCCTTCACTCACCCGAATCACTGACTTGTGTCAGCTCATCGGGGTTCATTCAGTTGCCGCCTACCTGCAATGTGAATGATTTTGGGTAATAAGCGAATAAGTGAGAAATTATGAGCAATAAGTTGTGGAGTGAACAGAATCCCGGTCCCGGCCCGTTAATAGTTGATGCGCCGCTGGTTGATGCTGAACGTCTTAAAAAGGAAAGCAATTTCCTGCGCGGAACCATTACTGAAGATTTGCAAGATGGCCTGACCGGCGGCTTCAACGGCGACAACTTCCTGTTGATCCGCTTCCACGGCATGTACCAGCAGGATGACCGCGACATCCGTGCCGAACGCGCCGAGCAGAAGCTGGAGCCGCGCCACGCGATGATGCTGCGCTGCCGCCTGCCGGGCGGCGTGATGACGCCAGACCAGTGGTTGGGTATTGATAAATTCGCTGAAGAGAGCACGCTGTACGGCAGTATTCGTATTACTAACCGTCAAACCTTCCAGTTCCACGGTATCCTCAAACCTAACGTAAAGCCGGTTCACCAGCTGCTGAATAAGCTAGGTCTGGACGCGCTGGCGACCGCCAACGACGTTAACCGCAACGTGCTGTGCACCTCGAACCCGGTGGAGTCAGAGCTGCATCAGGAAGCCTACCAGTGGGCGAAGAAGATCTCCGAACACCTACTGCCGCGCACCCGCGCTTACGCCGAGGTGTGGTTGGATCAAGAGAAAGTCGAAACCACGGATGAAGAGCCGATCCTCGGCCCAACCTATCTGCCGCGTAAATTCAAAACTACGGTGGTGATCCCGCCGCAAAACGATGTCGATCTTCACGCCAATGATCTGAACTTCGTGGCGATCGCCGATAACGGCAAGCTGGTTGGCTTCAACGTGCTGGTCGGCGGCGGCCTGTCTATCGCCCACGGCGACAAGGCAACTTACGCCCGCACCGCCAGCGAACTGGGCTTTATTCCGCTGGATAAAACCTTGGCCGTGGCCGAAGCGGTAGTGACCACGCAGCGCGACTGGGGCAACCGCACCAACCGTAAAAATGCCAAAACCAAATACACCCTTGAGCGCGTTGGCGTGGAAGTGTTCCGCGACGAAGTGGCGAAGCGCGCAGGGATCGAATTCGAAGCGGTTCGCCCTTATGAATTCACCGGACGCGGCGATCGCATTGGCTGGGTGAAGGGGATCGACAAGCAGTGGCACCTGACGCTGTTTATCGAAAACGGCCGTATTCTGGATTATCCGGGCAAGCCGCTAAAAACCGGTCTGGCAGAAATCGCTAAGATCCACAAAGGGGATTTCAGGCTTACTGCTAACCAGAACCTGATCGTCGCCGGTGTCTCGGAAAAAGATAAAGACGCGATCGAAACACTGGCCCGCAACCATGGCCTGATCGACGACAGCGTCACCGAGCAGCGCAAAAACTCCATGGCCTGCGTCTCATATCCGACCTGTCCACTGGCGATGGCTGAAGCAGAACGCTTCTTGCCAGAGTTTGTCACCAAAGTGGAAGGCATCATGCACCAGCACGGGGTGGGCAAAGAGCACATTGTTCTGCGTGTGACGGGTTGCCCTAACGGCTGTGGCCGCGCGCTGCTGGCTGAAATTGGTTTGGTGGGTAAAGCCATGAACCGTTACAACCTGCACCTTGGCGGTAACCGTGAAGGGACGCGTATTCCAAGAATGTATCGGGAGAACATCTCTGATACTGACATTCTGGCGATTATCGACGAGCTGGTCGGCCGCTGGGCGAAAGAGCGTGAAAACGATGAAGGCTTTGGTGATTACGTGATCCGCGCTGGGATTATTCGCCCCGTTCTGGATCCGGCCCGCGACTTCTACGACTAACGCCGCTGCAACGTGAAGAATGGAGAGTTTATGAGTTTGCTCACTCTTGCTGAACTGAATGAAATGCCGAAATCAGGTCAGGCCCTGGCATTGGCGGAAACCAATGCCCAGCTTGAAAAACTGTCGGCACAGGATCGTGTCATCTGGGCACTAGAGAATTTGCCGGGCGAATTCGCGCTCTCCTCAAGTTTTGGCATTCAGGCTGCGGTCTGTTTGCATCTGGTGACTCGCCAGCAGGCGGATATCCCGGTGATCCTCACTGACACCGGCTACCTGTTCCCCGAGACTTACCAGTTCATCGATCAACTGACCGAACAGTTGAAGCTGAACTTACAGGTTTTCCGCGCAGCAGAAAGCCCGGCGTGGCAAGAAGCGCGCTATGGCAAGCTTTGGGAGCAGGGCGTCGAAGGCATTGAGCGTTACAACAACATCAATAAAGTGGAGCCGATGAACCGCGCTCTGGCGACATTGGGCGCGCAAACCTGGTTTGCCGGCCTGCGCCGCGAGCAGTCCGGCAGCCGTGCGAATCTGCCGGTGTTAGCCGTGCAGCGCGGCGTGTTCAAGATCCTGCCAATTATTGATTGGGACAACCGCCAAGTGTTCCAGTACCTCAAAGAGCACGGCCTCAGCTATCACCCGCTGTGGGATCAGGGCTACCTGTCGGTTGGCGATACTCATACCACCAAGAAGTGGGAAGAGGGCATGAGCGAAGAGGAAACCCGTTTTTTTGGGTTGAAACGCGAGTGCGGCTTACACGAATAAATCCCTGTCATACTTCGAGCCAGAGGTGCGTTAGCTACGCGCACTTACCCCGGTCACATAGTAATCTATGCTCCCGGGGATGCGTTTGCTTGCCGCCTTCCTCTGACTCGAATTATTTAAGGGATTGCGTCACCGTCTTATAAATCATCAGCCGGTTTTGCCAGCTCTTTCAGCAGCGGCAGTAAAATTCTCACGCTATCTTTCGAGCGTTTGTCTATCCGGTCTGGCAGGACGCGGTCGAGATACTGTAAGTTATCCAACTGGCCCTGATGTCGCGACGTGCCCTGCGGGAAATGCGCGCTGATTGCCCGCTGCTGCTGGCCGTCTTTCTTGCCCAACGCATAATCCGTGGCCGTCACCATTAATAATGGAATATGCGCGTCGTCCAGCGCCTGCATGCCATTACAGCAATCCTTTCCACTGTATGCTTCGGCGGCGATACCTGCGTGACGCGCCAGCGCCACGGCGCGGTCGCGTGTCAGCTTAGTCACGGCCTGAGAGGTATTTTTGCCACTCTTGAAGTAGAGCTTATCGCCAACAATCAGCGAATCGAGATTGACCACCAGCAGGGTGTTTAACTTCTCCTCCGGCGACATGCGCTGCACATAGTCTGCGGCACCCTGTGCGTCCGTCTCTTCGGCACTAAGCGCCACGAAGCGCAAGCTGTAGTGGGTTGGCTCCTTACTGAGTCGTTCGGCCAGCTCCAGCATCACACCGACGCCTGACGCATTATCATCAACCCCCTGCAGGGTAAGACCGCCCAAATTATGGTCGGAGTCGGCGTCGCTTTGTGGCAAATAAGTATCAAAATGCGCCATCACGACAATCTGCTGAGGCACGATACCGGCGCGGGCGGCGATTACGGAGGTCGAATGCACATCATGCCAGCTCTGCTTGCCATCCCGGCTGGTGTAGAGATAACGCGTATCAAAGCCGCGAAGATCACTCTGATAGCCGAGTTTGGCAAAATACTGTTGCAGATAATCTGCGGCGATTAACTCCGCCGGACTACCGGCCATGCGGCCCGGAAAATAGGTGGCGATATGGCGAGTTTGTTCGGCAGCAATTTTACCGAGGGCGGGCGCGGCAACCTGCTGCACGGCCGCGTGCGTAAAACCGGCACAGCCCAGGCCAAAGGCCAGTAGCGCCAGTTTCATGCGAGAAAGGGATAGCATGGACAAAAAATCCTTATTCGTGGGTCAAAGACCGGAAAGCTTTCAATCGGGCAGGCCGCGTTATGCGGTCATTATTGCGCAATAGTATGCGATTGTGACGGCAATTAGACAATTTCCCCTTATCCCAAATGGCTCTTTTTGTTGCATCTTTCTGCGTCTGGAAAGTGAGGTTGGCGAATCTATATTCCATTTGGTAACTATTCATTCCATTTCGTCATTTCAATTCAATAATTGCCACCACGTATAGTCTTGTTATTACTCTTCGCTATCAAAAAGGCCGTTGTGGACTATCTACCAATATTTGCCGACCTCAGACAACGTCCTGTATTGGTCGTCGGCGGCGGCGAAATCGCAGCACGCAAAATAGACCTTCTGCTGCGTGCTGGCGCTGCTGTCCGCATTGTCGCGCTGTCACTCTCCTCAGAACTTGAGCATCGTCTCCAGCAGTCGCAAGTCAGCTGGCTGGCGAAGCAATTTGAGCCAAAGCAGTTGGATGACGTGTTTCTGGTGATTGCCGCCACTGACGACGCCGAGCTGAATGCTGAAGTGTTTGAGCAGGCGAATCGCCGCCAGCTGCTGGCCAACGTGGTCGATGACCAGCCGAAGTGCTCCTTTATCTTCCCTTCCATCGTCGACCGTTCGCCGATTGTGGTGGCAATTTCATCCAGCGGCACGGCCCCGGTGCTGGCGCGCATGCTGCGGGAAAAGCTCGAGACCTTGTTACCAACCAGTCTGGGCAAAATGGCCGAGATCGCTGGCAGTTTCCGCGACCGCGTGAAGCTGCGCTTCACCTCAATGAGGGCACGCCGTCGCTTTTGGGAGCAGACCTTTGATGGTCGCTTTGCCTCGCTGGTGACTGCGGGACAGATTCCAGAAGCTGAGCAAGTGTTGCAACAACAGTTAGATAATCCGGAATCCATCGCGAGAAACGGTGAAGTGACGCTGGTCGGCGCGGGGCCGGGTGATGCAGGATTACTGACATTACGCGGCTTGCAGGTGATGCAGCAGGCAGACGTGGTGTTGTATGACCATTTGGTCAGTGACGAGATTTTAGATTTGGTGCGCCGAGACGCCGACCGTATTTGCGTCGGCAAGCGCGCTGGCAGCCACTCGGTGGCGCAGGAAGAGACAAACCGCATGCTGGTCGAACTGGCGCAGCAGGGCAAAAAAGTGGTGCGCCTTAAAGGCGGCGACCCGTTTATTTTTGGTCGCGGCGGAGAAGAGTTACAGGCCGTGGCGGCAGCAGGCATCCCTTTCCAAGTGGTGCCGGGCGTGACGGCAGCCGCGGGCGCGACGGCCTACGCGGGGATCCCTCTCACCCACCGCGACTACGCGCAGAGCGTGATGTTTATTACCGGCCACTCTCGTCCCGATGGGAATGGCATGCAGTGGGAAACGCTGGCGAAGGGCAACCAGACACTGGCCATTTATATGGGCACGGTGAAGGCGGCTGAAATCAGCCAGCAGCTGATTGCTTATGGCCGCGCGGCGAGTACGCCGGTGGCTGTCATTGGCCGTGGTACGCGGGTCGATCAGCAGGTGCTGACCGGCACGCTCGACAACTTAGAACTCTTGGCTCAACAGGCACCATCACCCGCATTACTGGTTATCGGCGAAGTGGTCGCACTTCACGATAAGCTCGCCTGGTTTGGGCATCAACCACAGACTGACGACGCAGTTCGCCCGTCGGTCGTGAATTTGGCTTAAGGATCTGTTATGGACGAAAAACGACTCACACATTTGCGTCAACTGGAGGCGGAGAGTATCCATATCATCCGTGAAGTGGCGGCTGAATTTGCTAACCCGGTGATGATGTACTCCATCGGTAAAGACTCCTCGGTGATGCTGCATCTGGCGCGCAAGGCCTTCTTCCCGGGGACGCTGCCTTTCCCGCTACTGCACGTGGATACCGGCTGGAAGTTCCGCGAAATGTACGATTTCCGCGACCGCACGGCGAAAAACTATGGTTTCGAGCTGCTGGTGCATAAGAACCCGGAAGGCGTCGCGATGGGCATCAACCCCTTCGTCCACGGCAGTGCCAAACATACTGACATCATGAAAACCGAAGGCTTGAAACAAGCGCTGAATAAATACGGTTTTGACGCTGCCTTTGGCGGCGCGCGTCGTGATGAAGAGAAGTCGCGTGCCAAAGAGCGTATCTACTCGTTCCGCGACCGTTTCCATCGTTGGGATCCTAAAAACCAGCGCCCGGAGCTATGGCACAACTACAATGGCCAGATCAACAAAGGCGAAAGCATCCGCGTGTTCCCGCTCTCCAACTGGACTGAGCTAGATATCTGGCAGTATATCTTCTTGGAAAATATCGAAATTGTTCCACTGTATCTCGCAGCGCCGCGTCCGGTTCTCGAACGCGATGGCATGCTGCTGATGGTGGATGACGATCGCATCGACCTGCAACCGGGCGAAGTGATTGAGCAGAAAATGGTGCGCTTCCGTACTCTCGGGTGCTGGCCGCTAACGGGCGCCGTAGAGTCAGAAGCTCAGACTCTGCCGGAAATCATCGAAGAGATGCTGGTGTCAACCACCAGTGAGCGTCAGGGGCGGGCAATTGACCGCGATCAGGCGGGTTCGATGGAACTGAAAAAACGTCAGGGCTATTTCTGAGGAGCGACCAAAATGAACAATGCAATTGCACAACAAATTGAAGAACAGGGTGGCGTAGAGGCCTACCTGCACGCCCAGCAACACAAAAGTCTGCTGCGTTTTCTGACCTGCGGCAGCGTGGATGATGGCAAAAGTACCCTGATTGGTCGCCTGCTGCATGACACTCGCCAGATCTATGAAGATCAGCTTTCGTCGCTGCATAACGACAGCAAGCGTCACGGCACTCAAGGTGAGAAACTCGATCTGGCGCTGCTGGTGGATGGTCTGCAAGCCGAGCGCGAGCAGGGGATCACCATCGACGTGGCGTATCGCTACTTCTCCACCGAAAAACGCAAATTCATCATTGCTGACACGCCGGGGCATGAGCAGTACACCCGCAACATGGCAACCGGTGCATCCACCTGTGATTTGGCGATTTTGCTGATCGACGCCCGCAAAGGCGTGCTGGATCAAACTCGCCGCCACAGCTTTATCGCCACTCTGCTGGGGATCCGCCACTTGGTGGTTGCCGTCAATAAGATGGATCTGGTGGATTACAGCGAAAGCGTTTTCGAAGAGTTCAAAGCCAACTATTTGGACTTCGCCCAGCAGCTGCCAACCGATTTGGATATCAAATTCGTGCCGCTGTCGGCGCTGGAAGGCGACAACGTTGCCACGCCGAGTGAGAAAATGAGTTGGTATACCGGCCCAACCCTGCTCGACGTGCTGGAAACCGTGAACATCATTAACATCCGCGAACAGCAGCCGATGCGTTTCCCAGTGCAATATGTTAACCGCCCGAACCTCGATTTTCGTGGCTACGCGGGCACGCTGGCCTCAGGCTCAGTGCGCGTAGGTCAGAAAGTCAAAGTGTTGCCGTCCGGCGTTGAGTCAACGGTGGCACGCATTGTGACTTTCGACGGTGATTTACAAGAAGCCTGGGCCGGTGAAGCTATCACGCTGGTGCTGGTCGACGAGCGCGATATCAGCCGTGGTGACCTGCTGGTTGACGCGGATGAAACCGTGAAAGCGGTGCAGAACGCTAAAGTGGATATTGTCTGGATGGCCGAGCAGCCGCTCAGCGTCGGGCAGAGCTACGACATCAAAATCGGCGGCAAAAAGGCCCGCGCTCGTGTTGAAAACATTGAGTATCAGGTTGAAATTAACTCGCTGACCCAGCGTATTGTTGAGAGCCTTCCGCTGAATGGCATCGGCCTGGTTGAGCTTACCTTCGATGAGCCACTGGTTCTGGATAACTACCAACACAACGCGGTGACCGGCGGGATGATCTTTATCGATCGCCTGACTAACGTCACCGTCGGAGCAGGGCTGGTTCGCGAAGCCGTAGAAAGCGTTTATCAGGAACAAGATTCCTACAGCGCCTTCGAGCTGGAGTTAAACAGTCTGGTTCGCCGCCACTTCCCACACTGGGGTGCTCGCGACCTGCTGGGTGGGAAATAATATGGCGTTACCCGACGCAAATTTGAAAGATGAAAACGTCGTCTGGCACCCGCACGCGGTAACGCGTGCGGACCGAGAGCAGAAGCACGGTCACAAAGGTGTGGTGCTGTGGTTCACCGGGTTGTCAGGCTCGGGCAAATCCACGGTCGCTGGCGCCCTTGAGCAGGCACTACACGCACTTGGTGTCAGCACCTACCTGCTTGATGGCGACAACGTGCGCCACAGCCTGTGTCGCGATTTGGGCTTTTCTGATGACGATCGGCGGGAAAACATCCGCCGCGTCGGTGAAGTCGCCAAGCTGATGGTTGATGCCGGGCTGGTGGTGCTTACTGCGTTTATCTCTCCGCACCGTGCCGAGCGAGATATGGTGCGGGAATTGCTGGATAAAGATCAGTTTATTGAGATCTTTGTCGATACCCCGCTGGCCATTTGCGAGGCGCGAGATCCCAAAGGTTTGTACAAGAAAGCCCGCGCTGGCGAGCTGAAAAACTTCACCGGCATTGACTCTGTTTACCAAGCGCCAGAAGCTCCAGATGTACACCTCGATGGCGAACAATTGGTAACACATTTAGTCCCGCAATTATTAGATGTACTGCGCCGCCACGCTATTATCAAACCCTGAAGGTTTCCGGCCGCTGGTTAAACAGCGCGCCGGTTTACACTGAACTACAGGGATCACTTTATGCAGGCATTACTTCACCGAATAGTGAGTCGGATCCGAGACGAGGGCAGCAGCGCCACGTCCGACGATCGGGCTGTGGATGCTGAAGCTCCCTCGTATTCTATGTTTGGCGGTACGGCAGGTTTTATCTTCTACTGGCTAGCCTTTGCCATTCCCTTTGTGATGTACGGCTCTAACACGCTGTTTTTCTTTCTCTACACCTGGCCGTTTTTCCTCGCTTTAGTGCCTATTTCCGTGTTGATTGGCATTGCATTTAGCATGCTGTTTGGCGGTAACTGGTGGCGCACGCTGGCGGCGACGGGCGTGGTGGTCATTGGTATGTTTTGGACTATCTTTTCATTCCTCTCCGGCTGGTAACTTCCCCTGTTTTCTCACTCACTGAAAATCTTCACGTGTTCACCAGATTCACGCGCTCACCGTGGTTTTACGTTGGCAGAGGTTCTGGGTGTTTTATCGTCAATTTCTTATCTCTATGTAAGTCATTGTGTCATTCTCACCCATAATTACCTGCTTAAGTCTGAATCTCACCTGCATTTTCCCTCTCAGTGTGGAGTCGGAATGAAAGTTGTGGGATGATTGTTCGGCTTTTTTAGGGGGCGGGGATGGGCAAATTAACGCTGCTGTTATTGGTTTTGCTTGGCTGGTTACAGTATTCGCTGTGGCTGGGTAAGAATGGTATTCACGATTATGTTCGTGTGAATGATGACGTTCAGGTACAGCAGGCCAACAACGGCAAACTCAAGTCACGGAATGATCAACTCTTTGCAGAAATCGATGACTTGACCGGTGGTCAGGAAGCTATCGAAGAACGCGCACGTAATGAACTGGGCATGATTAAGCCCGGTGAGACTTTCTATCGTCTGGTGCCTGACCAATCCAAACGAAATGCAGGTATGAGTTCTTCTCAAAACAATGCTTCGCAAAACAACCTAAAACAATAGCTATGAGCGACATCGCAGTTTCCTCTCCAGAGATTATTGCTGTCCTGCCCGCTGCCGGTATCGGCAGCCGTATGCAGACAGAGTGTCCAAAGCAGTACCTTTCTATTGGCGGCAAAACGTTGATTGAACACTCAATCAACGCGTTACTACGCAGCCCGCAAGTCACTAAAGTGGTGGTTTCCCTTAGCCCGCATGATACCCAATTCCAACATTTGCCTATTGCGCAAGATGCTCGCATCCAGTGCGTTATAGGTGGCGCTCAGCGAGCCGACTCGGTCATGGCCGGGCTGGAAGCCGCTGGCTCTCACGGCTGGGTGCTGGTGCACGACGCCGCGCGCCCTTGTCTGCACATCGACGACCTTAATCGCTTATTGGCGATTTCGGCCACCAGCCGCGTGGGCGGTATTCTGGCCGCGCCGGTGCGAGATACCATGAAACGCGGAGAGCCTGGCGTGAGCGCCATTGCCCATACTGTGGATCGCGAAGATCTGTGGCACGCGCTGACGCCGCAATTTTTCCCGCTCGAATTACTAAAAACCTGTTTGCGCCGAGCATTAAATGAAGGGGCAACCATCACAGATGAAGCGTCTGCAATGGAATATTGTGGGTTTCATCCTATGCTGATTGCCGGGCGCTCAGACAATATTAAAGTCACACGGCCGGAAGATTTGGCCTTGGCAGAATTCTATTTAACCCAGTTGTATCAAAAGGAGAACGCATAATGCGTATCGGTCATGGTTTTGACGTGCATAAATTCGGCGGCGAAGGCCCATTGGTGATCGGCGGAGTGCGTATCCCTTATCCGCAAGGTTTGCTGGCTCACTCAGACGGCGACGTCGCGCTGCATGCAGCCACTGATGCCATTCTGGGAGCGGCGGCCATGGGAGACATCGGCAAGTTGTTCCCAGACACTGACCCTGCCTACAAAGGCGCGGACAGCCGCGAACTGCTGCGTGAAGCTTATCGCCGCGTGCGCGCGAAGGGTTACTCCCTGGGCAATCTGGATATCACTATTATCGCTCAGGCACCTAAAATGGCGCCGCACATCCCGCAGATGCGCGTGTTTTTAGCCGAAGACTTAGAGTGTCATATGGATGAGGTGAACGTAAAAGCCACCACAACCGAACAATTAGGTTTCACTGGCCGTGGTGAAGGTATCGCCTGCGAAGCCGTTGTCCTGCTGATCAAGGACTGAGTTTTGGAAAATAACCCGATGGATATGTCCCGCCTGACCTGGCTCAATGGTGAACCTGTTTCGACTGGCAAGCTGAAAGCCAACCCGGAAGATTTCATTGTTGAGGAAGATCTCGGCTTTGAGCCTGACGGCGAGGGTGAGCATCTGCTGGTGCGTATCCGCAAGAACGGCTGCAACACTCAGTTTGTGGCCGAACAGCTGGCGCGATTTGCGGGCATTCACCCGCGTTCCGTCAGCTACGCGGGTTTGAAAGACCGCCACGCGGTAACCGAACAGTGGTTTTGCGTCCACCTTCCCGGCAAAGAAGACCCTGATTTAAGCCAATTCGCGCTTGAAGGCTGCGAGGTGATCCGCGCCGCCCGTCATCGCAAGAAAATGCGTATCGGTACTTTGAAAGGCAATGCTTTTACTTTGGTGCTGCGCCAGCTGAGTGATATCGCCGATGTCGAAGCGCGCTTGCAGCAGGTAGCAGAGCAGGGCGTGCCGAACTATTTTGGCGAACAGCGTTTTGGCCGTGGTGGCAATAACCTGATTCAGGCCGCGCGCTGGGCGAATAATGAGATTCGCGTCAAAGAGCGCCCTAAGCGTAGTTTTTACCTTTCCGCCAGCCGCAGCGCGATGTTCAACCTCATCGCCAGCCAGCGTTTAGCCGATAATACTCAGCGTCAGGTGATGCTGGGTGACGCCTTGCAGTTGAGCGGGCGCGGCAGCTGGTTTGTGGCCAAAGAAGATGAATTTGACACGCTCCAGCCACGTGTTAATAGTAATGAATTGCTGATAACCGCCCCATTGCCGGGTGATGGCCCGCTAGGCACCACCGACGCCGCTGAGGCGTTTGAGCAGGGCTGTCTGGCGGAGTGCGCCACGTTATTATCATTAATTAAGCGCGAACGCGTTGAACCGGCTCGCCGTGCAGTGATGCTCCAGCCTTTAGATATCAGCTGGAAGCGTTGGGACGATGTCACACTTGAGCTGAAATTCTGGCTCCCTGCTGGCAGTTTTGCGACCAGCGTGGTGCGAGAACTGATGCGTCAGGAAAATATTGATGCGGATATTACTGAGTAATGACGACGGCGTTTTAGCGCCGGGTATCCAGACGTTGGCCGCGGCTTTACGCCAGTTCGCCGACGTTACGCTGGTTGCCCCCGATCGCAATCGCAGTGGTGCGTCCAACGCGCTAACGCTGGACGGCCCGCTGCGTATTCAGTCATACCCAAACGGCGACACGGCGGTGATTCAGGGTACGCCTACCGACTGTGTTTACTTGGGCGTTAACTCACTGATGCGCCCGCGTCCCGATATTGTAGTTTCAGGCATTAATGCCGGACCAAATCTCGGCGACGATGTGATCTATTCCGGCACGGTCGCCGCCGCAATGGAGGGGCGCCACCTGGGCTTCCCAGCGCTGGCCGTCTCGCTGGATGGTCACAGGCATTATGACACTGCCGCCGCGATAACCTGTCGCATCCTGCGCGCGTTGGCCACTGAGCCATTGCGCACCGGCAAAATTCTTAATATCAATGTTCCTGATCTGCCTCTGGCGGAGATTAAGGGTATCCGTGTTACTCGCTGCGGGAGTCGTCACCCGGCTGAGCAGGTGTTTTGCCAGCAGGATCCGCGCGGTCAGGATATGTATTGGATTGGGCCACCGGGTGATAAGTTTGATATCGCGCCGGACACCGATTTCGCGGCCGTCGCACAGGGTTATGTCTCTGTCACGCCTCTTCAGGTCGATTTAACCGCCTACGCTGCACAGGATGTGGTGAGCGGATGGATAGCCAAAGTCGGGGTCAACAGGCATGGTGAATAAACCGATGTACAACCTGCTCGAGCAGCTTCGCCAGCAGGGGATTCATGATGAAAATCTGCTGCACGCCATTGAAAAAGTGCCGCGGGAACGTTTTGTCGATGAAGCTTTTCAGCACAAGGCTTATGAAAATACCGCCTTGCCAATTGGCTCGGGTCAGACGATTTCTCAGCCCTATACCGTGGCGCGCATGACAGAGCTGCTGCGCCTCACGCCGACCTCGCGCGTGCTGGAAATCGGCACCGGGTCGGGTTATCAAACGGCTATTTTGGCGCATCTGGTTGAGCACGTGTTTTCCGTCGAACGGATCAAAGGTCTGCAATGGCAGGCCAAGCGTCGCCTCAAACAGCTGGATCTGCATAATGTGTCGACCCGCCACGGTGATGGCTGGGAAGGCTGGCCTTCTCGTGGGCCATTTGACGCCATTATCGTGACCGCCGCCCCTCTGGAAATTCCTCAGGACTTACTCCAGCAATTGGATGAGGGCGGCGTGATGATCCTTCCCGTTGGCGAACAAAATCAGGTGCTGCAACGCATCACGCGTCGCGGTAACGACTTTGTGGTTGAGACCATCGAATCGGTCCGTTTTGTACCTTTAGTCAAAGGTGAGTTAGCCTAAACGCTGCTTCTGGCGGTGAGTTTCAGGACTAAGCCCTTAAAATTTAAATACAACTGTAATATGGTGCTGTACTTGTGATGTTGATAGCATCCACTACAGTTTTTTACTGTCGCCATCTGGCTGGCTTCTTATCCGCCCGGATGTGTTCTCTGCTAGCAACGTGCTAATTGGCACAAAGCCCGCCAAATGCGGGGTTGCGAGTGGAATGATAGATTCTGAGATTGCCGTAACGGGGGAAATATGAGCACGGGAAGCCCAATTAAAACCTTAAGCCGCATTGCGGTGTGTACGTTTATTAGCGCCTGGATGGTGGGATGTAGCAATAATGCATCGACGTCAGCCCCTATTAGCAGTGTAAACGGCGGTGGAGGAGGTCAGAATACTCCGAATTCAGCCCCGGTAAATGTCGCCAGCGCGCCTAATATTGCAGCGACAAATCAGCAGGGTCACATCGTTTATAACCGCAGTTACAACACCATTCCTAAAGGCAGTTATAGCGGAAGTACTTATCAAGTTAAGCGTGGGGATACGCTTTTCTATATCGCCTGGATCACCGGCAATGACTTCCGAGACCTTGCAGCACGTAACAATATCCCCGCGCCTTATGGTTTAGAAGTCGGTCAAACTATTCAGATTAATAATGTCTCCTCTAACGCCAGCACCGGCGGCATGTTAGCCACTACGGATGCGACTAAAGGTGGCGTTCCAACAGCACCAAGCGCCGGGATGATGCAAGGTACGGTGGTTGCATCTCAACCAACTACCACGTATTCTGAATCTCCGGGTAAACAGAATGTAGGTAAAATGTTGCCTTCATCAGGTGTAGTTACCACCACAGCACCTGTTGCCGTAGCCAGTACTCCTGTCACTAGTACCACCAATAATGGCGGTCCAGTTTCCTCTTGGAAGTGGCCGACAGACGGGAAAATTATCGATAATTTCTCAGCTTCCGAAGGGGGAAATAAGGGGATCGATATCGCTGGTTCGCGTGGACAACCTGTCTTAGCCACCGCCTCAGGGCGCGTCGTTTATGCAGGTAATGCTCTTCGCGGTTACGGTAATCTGATCATCATTAAACACAATGATGATTACCTCTCCGCCTATGCACATAACGATTCAATGCTGGTCCGGGAACAACAAGAAGTGCAGGCGGGTCAGAAAATAGCAACCATGGGTAGCACCGGAACCAGTTCAGTAAGATTACATTTTGAAATTCGTTACAAGGGGAAATCCGTAAACCCGCTGCGTTATCTTCCGCAGCGATAAATCGGGCAGAGTCTTGATTCTGCCCTCGGGACCACGGGTAGGAGCAGCTTATGAGTCAGAATACGCTGAAAGTTAACGAGTTACATGATGATGTAGATTTCGATGAGAACAGCGCTGAAGCCTTTGACGAGAAAGCCAATGTCGAAGAGACTGCCGATAACGACACTATTGATGCGGATGCTGAAGAAGAGTTGTTATCGCAGGCTGTAAGCCAACGAGTGCTGGACGCAACTCAACTGTACCTTGGTGAGATCGGTTACTCTCCTCTGCTTACCGCAGAAGAAGAGGTTTATTTTGCACGGCGTGCGCTGCGAGGGGATGTTCCATCCCGTCGCCGTATGATTGAAAGTAACTTGCGTTTGGTGGTTAAAATAGCCCGCCGCTACAGTAATCGCGGACTGGCACTGTTGGATTTGATCGAAGAAGGTAACTTAGGTCTGATCCGCGCAGTTGAAAAGTTTGACCCAGAGCGCGGTTTCCGTTTTTCAACTTACGCTACATGGTGGATTCGACAGACAATTGAACGGGCGATTATGAATCAAACCCGTACCATTCGTTTGCCAATCCATATCGTTAAAGAACTGAACGTTTACCTGCGTACTGCACGTGAACTTGCACATAAACTTGACCATGAGCCAAGTGCTGAAGAGATTGCTGAGCAACTCGACAAACCTGTTCATGACGTCAGCCGTATGTTGCGCCTGAATGAGCGTATTACTTCAGTGGATACCCCGTTGGGTGGTGACTCTGAAAAAGCGCTGTTAGATATTCTGGCCGACGAAAAAGAAAACGGTCCTGAAGACACCACGCAAGACGACGATATGAAACAGAGTATCGTTAAGTGGTTATTCGAGTTGAATGCAAAACAACGTGAAGTTCTGGCCCGCCGCTTTGGCCTGTTAGGTTATGAAGCAGCGACGCTGGAAGATGTGGGCCGTGAGATAGGCCTGACGCGTGAACGAGTTCGTCAGATTCAGGTTGAAGGGTTGCGCCGCCTGCGCGAGATTTTGCAGGCACAAGGGCTGAGTATCGAAGCTCTATTTCGCGAATAATTTTATCGCTTAGCAACGCGACAAGCTGACTGACTATTTGATTAGCACAGCGTTACCAATAAAAAGGCGAGGTATGAAAATACCTCGCCTTTTTCTATTTAACTTTTATGGCTTTGAGAAAGCTACACCATATCCTTCAGACGGTAGATCCACTCCAGCGCCTGGCGCGGTGAGAGTGAGTCGGCATCCAGCGCCTCCAGAGCCTCTACGGCTGGCGACACTTCTTCAGTCAACAGCGCCAACTGCGGGCCATCCACCTTGCTGGCGGCGGCGCTGTTGGACAGCGTTTCCAGCTCTTTCAGCTTCTGGCGCGCGCGTTTAATCACATCTCTTGGCACACCTGCCAGCGCGGCAACCGCCAGACCATAACTCTTGCTGGCCGCGCCTTCCTGCACGCTGTGCATAAAGGCAATGGTGTCGCCGTGCTCGATGGCATCCAGATGGATATTCACCGTGCCTTCCATCTTCTCCGGCAGCGTGGTCAGTTCAAAATAGTGGGTGGCGAACAGCGTCATGGCTTTGATGCGGCTGGCGAGATTCTCCGCGCAGGCCCAGGCCAGAGAGAGGCCGTCATAGGTCGAGGTGCCGCGACCAATTTCATCCATCAGCACCAGACTGTTTTCAGTGGCGTTGTGCAGGATATTCGCCGTTTCGGTCATTTCGACCATAAAGGTGGAGCGTCCAGAAGCCAGATCGTCCGCCGCGCCAACGCGGGTGAAGATCCGATCCACTGGGCCAATCACTGCCTGATCCGCCGGCACGTAGCAGCCAATATGCGCCATCAGCACGATCAGCGCCGCCTGACGCATGTAAGTACTTTTACCGCCCATGTTCGGGCCGGTGATGATCAGCATGCGGCGCTGCGGCGACATCGCCAGCGGGTTGGAGATAAACGGCTCGCTCAGCACCTGTTCCACCACCGGGTGACGCCCGCCGGTAATATTAATCCCCGGTTTTTCACTCAGCGTCGGGCAGGTGTAGTTCAGGGTGTAAGCGCGCTCTGCCAGATTGCTCAACACGTCCAGCTCTGCCAAGGCAGCCGCGCTTTGCTGCAGGGCGTCAAGGTGCGGCATCAGCAGATCGAACAGCTCTTCATACAGGGCTTTTTCCAGCGACAGTGCCTTGCCCTTAGACGTCAGAACCTTATCTTCATACTCTTTCAGCTCAGGGATGATATAGCGCTCGGCGTTTTTCAACGTCTGGCGGCGCACATAGTGGATCGGCACTAAGTGGCTTTGGCCACGGCTGACCTGAATGAAGTAGCCATGCACGCCGTTAAAGCCAACCTTTAGCGTATCTAAGCCAAGCTTCTCGCGCTCGCGGATCTCAAGCTGGTCGAGATAATCCGTCGCGCCATCGGCCAGCGCGCGCCATTCATCCAGCTCGGCGTTATAGCCCGGCGCAATCACACCGCCGTCACGCACCAGCACGGGTGGCGCCTCAATAATGGCGCGCTCGAGCAATTCAACCAGTTCATTGAATTCGCCGCAGTTTTTGACCAGTGTCTGGATATGCGCCGTTTCTAAAGGCTGGAGCAGGGCGCGGATCTCCGGCAGCTGCTGCAAGGCGTGGCGCATACGGGCCAGATCGCGCGGGCGAGCGCTGCGCAGAGCCAGACGGGCCAGGATTCTCTCTAAATCCCCCACCTGACGCAGCACCGGCTGCAAATCGGGAGTGAGATCCTGTAAAGAACCGAGGGCCAGCTGGCGATTGCGCAATACCTTGGCGTCGCGCGTTGGCATGTGGATCCAGCGTTTGAGCATGCGGCTGCCCATTGGCGTCACCGCCTGATCCAGAATCGCCGCCAGCGTGTTTTCGACTCCCCCGGACAGGTTTTGCGTCAGTTCCAGATTCCGGCGAGTGGCGGCGTCCATAATGATGCCGTCCTGCAAACGCTCCATGGTCACGCCGCGAATATGCGGCAGGGCGGTGCGCTGGGTATCTTTAACATATTGCAGCAGGCAGCCCGCCGCGCGCAGCGCCTGCGGGGCTTGTTCCACCCCAAAGCCACTTAGGTCGCGAGTACCAAACTGCAAGTTAAGCTGCTGCTTGGCGGTTTCCAGTTCGAACTCCCACATCGGGCGGCGGCGCAGGCCGCGGCGCGACGAGATAAGCGACATAGACTCGAAACTTTCAGGGTAGAGCAGCTCGGCAGGATTGGTGCGCTGGATCTCCGCCGCCATGGTTTCCAAATCTTCTGGCTGAGCCACGCGGAAGCGGCCTGAGCTGATGTCGAGCGTGGCATAACCAAAGCCGCGACCATCCTGCCAGATAGCCGCCAGCAGGTTGTCGTGGCGCTCGTTGAGCAGTGCTTCATCACTGACCGTGCCGGGCGTCACAATGCGCACGACTTTGCGCTCAACCGGCCCTTTGCTCAGTGCGGGATCGCCGATTTGTTCACAAATCGCCACGGATTCGCCCAGTTGCACCAGCTTGGCTAAATAGCCTTCCACGGCATGGTAAGGCACGCCCGCCATCGGGATTGGCTCGCCCGCCGACGCGCCGCGCTTAGTGAGGGAGATATCCAGCAGTTGCGATGCGCGTCGCGCATCGTCATAAAACAGTTCGTAGAAGTCCCCCATACGATAAAACATCAAAATCTCTGGGTTTTCAGCCTTGAGGCGCAGGTACTGCTGCATCATGGGAGTGTGGGAATCTAGGCTTGCATTATCAGTCATAGACTTGGTCTTATTAATCCATTGAATTTAAAGTTGATTGTGATTTTTATTGTTGTCATTCGTCATCACGATGTGGCTAAGAGAATCATCACTTGTCACTCAAAGACCCGTGGATTTTCACCCCGCTATACTAGCCCAGCGAGCAATCTGCTGTCACAGGTAAAAGTTCGAGAGGGGCCGCAAAGTAAGAAAGAAAATCCCTGCAACAACTTGGGTTAAATGATGTTTGCGCTCGAGACAGAGGGCCGTCTGGCAACAGGCTCAACGTTAAAAAGTAGACATTAGAAGTTTAGGCGGGGTAATCACAGCGTAAAGGCTATTTTGTTGGATGTTTGTTATGAATTTTAGTAGCAGAAATGGGGAGAAAACAGTTCAGTTTACGCTGGGGCTAGCGCATTTAATTCCCTAAAATTTAATATGATTATCATTTTTACTTAACCATAACTTGTGAGTTTTATCCTAATCCTTTCCGTTTTAATCTCCATTCTCGTTAGTACTATTTGGCTTAACTACACTTTTTATGCCAAAAAAGAATTTCTATATTCCATTTAGAGATATTAAAAAACGATCTAAATCAACCTGATAGAATATTCAAAAAAAAATCTAATAAAAACAGTCTATAAATGTAATCGCTTCTCTTAATTGATGTTCCGTGCTGTTACCCCCGTTGTAAATATGTAAAGGTTTAGTAAAATGATCAGCAGCACTGAATAGTAACAATAGTTACTTATCTCCAGATTAGGATTAGTCTGCTTCCTAAGGGCGGTAGCGTTCCCGATCGCTAGCACTTTGAAATGCCTTGTAACGAAATCGCGAAAACTGACATTAATTGGTCAGGTTTCCACTTGATTCAATCCGTTAATTGTCAGCTGACGTGGTCAAAAAATGCTCGGACCACGCGAATGAGTTCTGTGATGTGAAAGTGGTTAACTTTCCCCCTAAATGACGTAGGGACAGCAGCGTTTTATCCAATCTTTTAAGATGATGTTGGATAATTTAAAGTGGATTTTTTCATCAATCTTATTTCCGCTAGCCTTGCTACATCTCCCTCCGTCGGTTGTTACTGCATTAATCCCAACGTCTGGTTTTCATTTTCCCTGAGTTTTATTTAGGCCCGCTCTCTGTCTGGCCTGATGTAAAGCTTGGGCGCAATCGCCGTGCCTGATGGCAACGGGATTCAGTTTGTACTTCAAGAAATCTTTATTTTTCAATTAACTGCCAAATCATGAGGCTTATGGTGAAAATTCAAATCGCGCTTTCTCTGCTTTTAGTTGCATTGGTTTCTGGCTGTAAAGCGCCGCCACCGCCACCTGTCACTGATGACACCGTGGTTTCCAGCACGGTTGATGGCGTCACCTTGACCTACCGTCACGCGGTTACGCCGCCGACCACTTTCACCCCGGTGAATGCTGAGTATCGTGCGCTGTATAACGCGTCGGTGATGACCACCCCTGACTTCGGCGGCAAGTTGGTGCGCCAACTGGTGAACGGCCAGACCTTCACCGTGCTGGGTGCGGTTGAGAACAACTGGTTAGCCGTGGCGGAAACCGGACAGGAGCAGATGTTGGGTTATGTGCCACTGCGCGCTGGCGTTAAAAGCGAGTTGTATGAGCAAACTCTGAAGGCGGATGCGCGCCGCGTGCGTCGTGCCGCACCAGCGAAGAAAACCTGTGTTTCGGTGAATGGCGATGGTCAGGCTTGCCGTAACAGCAGCAGCGGTACTTGGATTATCAACTAAACCGCGTAGGCGGGTACCCTATGATAACTTTACGTTTTTTTCGGCGTCCGGCTCTCTGGGCGCTGTTCCTGTCAGTGACGATGTTGCTGACAGGCTGTTTCTCCTCTTCACACAGCGTTCCTTCTCGCTACGGATTGCAGTTTCAGGCTCATCCGCAGGTCAATGACTCTGCGCCACTTAAGGTGCGTGTGATGTTGTTGAAATCGGATGCGGATTTTATGTCAGCGGATTTCTACTCTCTGCAAAACAATCCTCAGGCGGTGCTGGGTGGCAACTTGCTTAACACCGAGCAGTTCTTCCTGATGTCAGGCCAGTTGAGTAAAAAGATTTCAGGACAGAGCACGGCTGACGCCCGTTACATCGGCATCATGGCGGAGTACCAGTCGCTGGATGGCAAGAAGTGGCGCATCTCGCTGCCCTTGCCTGACCCCTCTGAGAGCAGTGCCTGGAAAGTGTGGCAATGGTCTTCTGATGAGCTGAACGCCGAGATTATTGTGGATGTCAGCGGAATTCGGATGGTTAAAGACAACCACTAACGCCCTGAAACGGAAGCGATTATGACTAAAGCAGCAAAAGTGGTGTGGACCGAAGGCATGTTCCTGCGTCCCCACCATTTCCAGCAATCTGAAAGCTACCTGTTGAGTCAGGTACGCGAGTGGGGCACCGCGCAGCGTCCTTACATGTGGGGCTTCTTCGATCTTCAATTCGACGAAGCGATGCTGCGACACGGCAATGTTGCCCTGACCAGCGCCAGCGGCATTTTGCCGGATGGCACTCCCTTTGCCTTTAGCAACAGCCGTCAGGCCCCGCCGCCATTGGCGATTGGCGACAATCAGACCGGGCAGAAGGTGGTGCTGGCACTGCCCGCGCGCCGAGATGGCCGCGAAGAGGTGATCTTCAGCGAAGCCGCCGATTCTCTCGCCCGCCATATCAGCTTTGAGGCAGAAGCCGACGATTGCAATGAAATGTCGATTGGCCCGGCGGTGATGCAGTTCAGCCAGCTGCGCCTGCGGCTGATGCTGGAAAGCGATTTGACAGCGGAGTGGACCGCCATCGGCGTGGCGCTGGTGGTGGAGAAGCGCAACGACAGCCAGTTGCGCCTTGATAACGGCTATATCCCGCCGATGTTGAACGCTATCGAGAATCCGCTGATCTTTAGTTTTATCAACGATATTAAAGGATTACTGGAACAGCGCAGCCAGCAAATTGGCCAGCGACTCCAGCAGCCGGGGCGTTTTAACAACTCTGACATGGTCGACTTCATGCTGTTGGCGCTGATCAACCAGCATATCGGCGTGGTCAATCATCTACACAGCCTGCCGCAACTGCATCCCGAACAGCTGTTCAGCCAGTGGCTGGCGCTGGCGACCGAACTGAGCACTTACACTCCGCAGCGCGCCTGCGAGGGGAGCGGGCTGCCGGTTTATCGCCATGATGATCTGGCGCGAAGCTTTAACGAGCTGACGCTGATGCTGCGTCAGCGGCTGTCCATTGTCATGGAAGAGAATGCTATTCAGCTGCCGCTGATCGAGCGCTCCCACGGGCTGAATGTGGCGACCGTGCCGGACGCCAATATGATCCGCGAATTCGGTTTCGTGCTGGCGGTAAAAGCCAATGTGCCAAGCGAGATGCTCAACACCCACTTCCCGGCGCAGATGAAAGTCGCGCCGGTGACCAAAATCCGCGATTTGGTTCAGCTTCAACTGCCGGGCATAGTGCTGCGCGCCATGCCATCCGCGCCGCCGCAGATCCCTTGGCATGCGGGCTACAGCTACTTCCAGCTGGAAAAAGGCGGTGAGCTGTGGAAGGAAATGAATAAATCTGGCGCTTTTGCTCTGCACCTTGCAGGTGAATTTCCCGGTCTGGACATGGCGTTCTGGGCCGTCCGCGACGTCTCTGCCTGACTGAACTGGTGAGTAAAAAATATGCAGGAATTACACTCTGGCGGCAGAGAAGCAGGCATGACGGAGGCGTGGCGCGATAATGCGCTGGTCGCTGCGGCCAACCCTTTGCTCAATGCCATTCCCCAAATTCGTCATTCGGTCAGCCATGCAGACCCCGCGGGGCTGCGTCAGCGCTTAATCGAAGAAATTCAACGCTTTGAAGTCCGCAGCCAGAACGCCGGCTTATCTTACGAGACCATTGTTGGCGCGCGCTACTGTCTGTGTACTGCGCTGGATGAAGCCGCCGCGCTGACCCCGTGGGGCGGCAACAGCGTCTGGCCGAGCAGCGGCCTGCTGGTGACTTTCCACAATGAAACCTGGGGCGGCGAGAAGTTTTTCCAACTGTTGGCGAAGCTGTCGCAAAAGCCGCGCGACCACCTGTTTTTGCTTGAGCTGATCTATTTCTGCCTGATGCTCGGCTTTGAAGGGCGCTACCGCGTGCTGGATAACGGCCGCTCGCAGCTGGAGACTATTCGCCAGCGCCTGTTACAGATGATTCATTCGGTGCGCGGGGCCTACGCACTGCCGCTTTCTCCGCATCCTTACGACCAGCCGACACAGAAGAAGCTGTGGCGTCCGGCGATCCCGCTGTGGGCGTGGACCGCGGTGGTGGGCTTTCTGGCCTGCTTGTTCTATATCGGCCTGAACTGGCGACTCGGCACGGCCACCACGCCGGTGCTGGCTTCTATCTACCAAAGCTCGCTGCCGGAAGTCTCTATCCAGAACCCTGCGCCGCGACCGGCTGCCATTCTTGATTTAAAAAGCTTCCTGCGTCCTGAAATTGAGCAGGGACTGGTATCGGTTCGCGACGAAGCAGACCAAAGCGTGGTGACGCTGAAAGGCGACGGCCTGTTCCCATCCGCGTCCACCACGGTGCGCGGCAACTACCAGCCGGTTATCCAGCGTATCGCCAAAGCAATGGACGGCGTCAGCGGCAAAATATTGGTGGCGGGCTACTCCGATAATCTGCCAATCCGAAGCGCGCGCTTTGCTTCCAACTATGAACTGTCACTTGAGCGAGCAGAATCGGTGCAGAAATTGCTGCAAAAGCATCTGCGCCAGCCAGACCGTGTTAAGGCCGAAGGGCGGGGCGATTCCAATGCTATCGCCCCAAACAATACGGCTGAAAACCGCGCCCGCAACCGCCGGGTTGAAATCACTCTGCTCGTTGCGCCTGCGAATACTCAGGCACAGCTCAACGGTCTGCCCCAAGGAAATTAAGGATGCTGAATACGCTTTTTTCCATACTCTCTAGCCGGTTGCTATGGGGCTTCCTTGGCATCACTGCGCTGTCATTTATCATCTGGGTGATTGGGCCGCTATTGGCGATTAATGGCTCCAGCCCGTTAGAACCTGAGGTTAATCGGCAGATCAGTATTGGTCTGCTGTATCTGGTTTGGGGCTTCGGGCAGGTTATCCCCCGTCTGCACAATGCTTGGGTCAATCGCCAACTGGTGAGCAGCCTCGGCAAGCAGGAAGCCGCCGAAACCGGCGCGCCGCTGCTCAATGATGAAGAGCAGGTGCTGGCCCAGCGTTTTAGCGAAGCATCACAACTGCTCAAGAAGGCCCATTTCAGCGGCACATCAGGGCGTAAAAAGCCTTTCTGGATGCGCCGCTTCAGCCGTCAGTACCTCTACCAGTTGCCTTGGTATGTGATTATTGGCGCGCCCGGCGCGGGGAAAACTACGGCGCTGGTTAACTCCGGGCTGCATTTCCCGCTGGCCGACCGCTTCGGTAAAACCGCGCTGCGCGGCATTGGCGGCACGCGTAACTGTGACTGGTGGTTTACCAACGAGGCGGTGCTGCTTGATACCGCCGGGCGTTACACCATGCAGGAGAGCCAGCGCGAGCAGGACGCCAGCGAGTGGGGCAAGTTCGTCGCGCTGCTGAAAAAATACCGCGCCCGCCAGCCGGTTAACGGCGCAATCATCACTATCAGCGTGTCGGACCTGCTGACGCTAAGCGCCGAGCAGCGCCGCCAGCAAGCCAGCGCGCTGCGCCAGCGTTTGTTGGAGCTGCACGAGCAGTTGGGCATTCGTTTCCCGGTCTATGTGCTGGTTACTAAAACCGACTTGCTCAAAGGCTTTACCGCCTACTTTGACGGTTTTGATAAAGCCAAGCGCGATCAGGTTTGGGGCTTCACCTTCCCGTGGGCCAAGCTGAAAAGCGGCAACTTCGATGTGCAAACCGCCTTTGAACATGAATACAGCCTGCTGCAACAGCGTCTGGATGCCGGTTTAGCCGATGTCATGCTGATGGAGCGCGATGGCAAGGCGCGTGCCGAAAGCTACCTGTTCCCGCAGGAGTTCTCGGCGCTGCGACCTCTATTGAGTGACTACCTGACGCAGATTTTTGCCCATTCTGGCTTCGAAACCTCTCTGTCTGCGCGCGGCGTGTACTTCGCCAGCGGCACGCAGGAAGGCCAGCCGTTTGACAAAGTGATGGGCGAGCTTAATCGCGCGCTGAATCTGCCAAGCCACGACGGCAGTACAAAAGCCACCGAGTGGGGCACAGGGCCACAGCATCAGCAGGGCGGGGCGGTGCCGCCGGTGAAAGGCCAGAGCTTCTTCCTGCGAGATGTGTTGGAAAACGTGGTGTTCCCTGAGTCGGGTCTGGCCGGGAGCAATCGCTGGTGGGAGCTGCGCAACCGCGCGGTGCTGTGGTCAGGTTACCTGCTGCTGAGTCTGGCGCTGGTGGTTGCCGCCATCCTCTGGTTTATCAGTTACAGTCATAACCGCGACTACTTGCAGGAAGTCTCCGCCAAGGTCCCGGCGGTTAATCAGCAGGGGCAGGCACTTCAGGCCGGTAACCTTAGCGACTTGTTTGCGTTGCTGCCTTACCTCAACGGCCTGCTGCATCTGCCGGAAAGCCAGCAGTTTGATATCAACCATCCGCCACTCACTCGGCGCATGGGGCTGTATCGCGGCGGTGAAGTCAGTGATGCCACCAACGCGCTGTATCAGAAAGCCTTGAAGCAGTTGCTGTTGCCACAGGTAGCGCAGCAAATCACCGGCTGGCTGCGCAGTGATGACGGCAGCGATGCCGACTTCAGCTATGAAGCACTGAAAGCCTATCAGATGCTGTATCAGCCAAAACACTATGACGGCAAGTTTATCCACGCGTGGGTGATGCTCAACCTGCAACGCACTCTGCCGCAGAATGTCACCCGCGAGCAGCTGCGCCAGCTGGAGTGGCACCTGTCTCAACTGCTGGAAACGCAGATTCAGTCGTCGCCTTATGCCAAAGATGATGCGCTGATTGCCCGCGAGCAGGCGCTGATCGCCCGCATGCCGCTGTCCGACCGGGTTTATGGTCGCCTCAAACGCCTGCTGGAACATGATGACAGCCTGAAACCGGTTTCTCTGGCGGCGCTGGGAGGGCCGCAGAGTGAACTGGTTTTTACCCGTAAAAGCGGCAAGCCGCTGAGTGAAGGGATCTCCGGTTTATATACGCCGGAAGGCTATTGGAACAGTTTCGACAAGCAGATCGACAGCGTAACCGCCGCGCTGTATGCCGACGACATTTGGGTGTTGGGCAAAGGCACCAGCGATAGTGATAAAGCCCAGACCGACAATCTGGTGCGCCAGCGCTATATGGATGACTACATTCGCCAGTGGGATGGGCTGTTGCAGGATTTGGCGCTGAACAATATTGCCAACCTGTCTCAGCGTATCAACAGCGCGCGCCTGCTCTCTTCGGGCAACTCGCCGCTGCGCCAACTGGTCACCGGGCTGAGTCATTATCTAGTGTTAGAAAAGCCTGCCGCGCCGCAGGTGCAGGGCAAAAAAGCCGACAGCGGCAACAGCGCCACCAATACGCTGCGCTCGCTGTTTGGTGCACGCGACGGGGCCAGCGCCGCAGAGCCGCAGACGCCGGAGCAGAAAGTCACCCAGCACTTTGCTCCGATGTTAGAACTGGCGCAGCCGCTACAGGAAGGCGGCAAAGCCATCGTCTTTGATGATTTCCTCAAGCAAGTGGATGACCTGTATCGCTACCTGACTGCCGTGCAGGACGCCGCCAACAGCGGGATGCCCGCGCCAAACGGTGAGGCGATCGGTCGCCTACAGGCCAGCGCCGGTCGTCTCCCGGGTTCACTGCAAGGCATGTTCTCGAGTTTAGCCGTCGGTGCCAGCAGCGATACGCAGCGCCGCGAGCTGGACAACATTCGCAAGCGGATTGATGTGGAAGTGGGCGGCTTCTGCCGTCAGGCGATTGCCGGGCGCTACCCGCTAGTGCGCAGTGCGCGCAGTGAAGTAACGCCGGACGATTTAGCGCGGATGTTTGCGCCGGGCACCGGGTTGATGGACACCTTCTTCCGCGACAATTTGGCCGGAAAGGTCGACACCACACAGGCGCGCTGGCGCATCACGCCGGGCATCGATGGTAAAACTTTGCCGGGCGGCGACAGCGTGCTGTGGCCCTTCCAGCAGGCGCAAAACATCCGCGATGCCTTCTTTGCCAATGGCGCGACTACGCCGTCTTTCCGCGTCACTATTCGCACCGTGCGGATGGATAACGACATTCTGTCGATGACGCTGGACGTCGACGGCCAGTTGCTGCGTTACAGCCACGGCCCGCAGGCTCAACAACTGATGAGTTGGCCGGGCAGCGGCGGCACCAATCAGGTTCGTCTGTCGCTCGGGCTGGCTAATGGCACCACGTCAACGCTGGTGACCAATGGCGCATGGGCATTAAACCGGCTGTTTGATCAGGCCAGACAGTCACCGGGTAGCGGCAGCTTAAGCCGTCAGGCGACCTTCTCGCTGGATGGTCATCAAGTCACGCTCGAATTCACTCCCAACAGTATTCGCAACCCGTTTCAGCTTCCGGGGTTCTCTTGCCCTTAAAGGACAACACGATGAGTCACTATCCTGCAATCGGCTGGTACGGGAAGTTGCCCAGTGCCGGCGATTTTTTGCAGCGCCGCTTTCCGGAGGTGCTGAAGAATCAATGGGGACACTGGTTTCAGGTTGGGCTGCTTAACTGGCAGAACGCCACCGAACGGCAGGAGGTCAGTCGGCCGTTTGGCCATGCGCCAGTGTGGAACTTTGTGGTGCCGCCGATGCTCGGCAGCCAGCTGGTGCAGATGGGCTGTCTGATGCCGGGGCGTGACAGCGTCGGGCGGCACTACCCTATTTGCGCGCAGCGCTTTTTCTCGCCGCAGCACTGGTCAGACAAAATTCTGGCGAGCTCCGGCGAATGGTATCGCCAACTGGGGGCGACGCTGCATCATGCCGTGCGCAACGGTTACTCGGCCGAGCAGCTGGACAGCGTGCTGTTGGCGCAGCCGCCGCTGGCGGAACCCGTGGCGGAAAGCACCTCAGATATTCTGAATATCATCGGTGGCGAAGATCAGCCGTCCACCCTGAGCTGGCAGCAGGTTTCTGACTGCTTCTCCCCGCAGCACTACACCAGCTTCTGGTGGACCAATCAGAGCGACGGTTATCCGCTCTATACCCACGTGCATAGCGGCAACTTCACCGGCCAGCTGTTTTCACTGCTGTTTGACCCCGCCGGGGGCGCGCGGCCCGGCCGTAATGGCCTCTACCCGCCAATGTTTAACTAAATTGTCTGACACACAGGTAATTCGATGAATACAGATACCTTACTGGCTCCGGTAAGCAGCGATTCACCCTGTGGGGAGAATCTGGAATACGACGCTGATTTTATGGCGATGAATCAGGCCAGTCGGGGCAAAGCGGAGCAGCAATTCGGTGACACCATTATTCCGGCAGAACCGGCTGACTGGAACAAAGTGGAGAGGTTGGCGACGGAGCTGATGTCGCGCACCAAAGATTTGCGCGTGATGCTGGCGCTGACCCGTGCCTGGACTCAGTTGAAAGGCTTGCCGGGCTATGCCAACGGCCTGCATCTGATTAACCAAACATTGCAGCAATACTGGGACGGGCTGTTTCCTGAGCTGTGGTATGACGGCGAGGCCGACGCGTTTTTCCGCATCAATGCGCTGGCCGAGCTTGGCGATGGCTCCAGCCTGACGTCCGCCGTTCGCCAGTCGGCGCTGTTACGCAGCGCGGCGGATGCCGTCAGCCTGCGCGATGCCGCGGCGCTGCTCGATGGCAGCAAAACCGGCCTCAATGACTACCCCGGCGGCCGCACCCGGCTGATGGATGAGCTGGCGCAGGGCGGCCAGCCCGGCGTCGAAGCCGTGCCGCAGATTGTCGCTTCGCTCGAAACCTTGCGCACTTTCCTGACCGAGAAATTAAGCGGCAGCGGCGTGCCGGAGATGACCCAACTGCTGCGCACGCTGCAACTGGTGATGCAGGTGAGTCAGACGACGGATGTGACGTCGCTGCTGCCGACCTCCTCTGAAGAGCAAGCCCCTCAGCCCGAGCCTAGCTCGGCTCCGCCAGCCAGCAGCAAAAGCCGCCAGCCGCAGCAGGACTGGCGCAGCGTCAATATCGCCTCGCGCGATGATGCTCAACTGATGCTGGAAAAGGTGAAGCAGTACTTCGCTCAGCATGAACCCAGCCATCCGGCGCCGCTGATGATTGAACGAGTCCAGCGCATGGTGGCAATGGACTTTATGGAAATAATTCGTGATTTGGCACCGGATGGCGTCCACCAGCTGGAAACTATTTTTGGTCGTAGAGACAGTTAGTCCCTGAAAAGACATTAAGTCCCTGAAATCAGGCTGTATGGAGCAATTCCGCCACAGCAAATTTTTCACTGTGTTATACCCTGGAGAATACCATGGCAGGAAATACATCCCGCAGCGGGCAGAAGTTCATCGCCCGTAACCGCGCACCTCGCGTGCAGATTGAATACGACGTCGAAGTCTATGGCGCCGAACGCAAAATTCAGCTTCCTTTTGTAATGGGTGTCATGGCCGATCTGGTCGGTAAGCCGGTGGATAGCCAACCCGCCGTGGACGAGCGCAAGTTCCTCGAAATTGATATCGACAATTTCGACGAGCGGATGAAATCGCTGAAACCACGCGTGGCCTTCAACACGGAAAATACCCTGACCGGGGAAGGCCGTCTGAATGTTGATCTGACCTTCAACAGCATTGAAGATTTCTCGCCAGACGCCGTTGCCCGCAACGTCGAGCCGCTGCGTAACCTGCTGGACGCGCGTACCCAGCTGTCTAACCTGCTGACCTATATGGACGGCAAAAACGGCGCAGAAGAGCTGATCAATAAAATCTTGCAGGATCCAACCCTGCTCAAGTCGCTGTCTCATCTGCCGAAAGGCGATGCGCAGTCCACTCAATCTGACGAGGAGTAAGCAATGAGCCAATCTTCTCAACAGCAGCAACCGCAGAATGCACCGGGATACACTCAGGATGAATTCAGCGCGCTGTTAAATAAAGAGTTTCGTCCTAAAACCGATCAGGCGCGCACCGCGGTAGAAAGCGCGGTGAAGACCCTCGCCCAGCAGGCACTGGAAAACACCGTCACCGTTTCTGAAGATGCTTACCGCACCATTCAGGCGCTGATCGGCGAAATCGACGAGAAGCTCTCCAAGCAGGTTAACCAGATCATTCACCACGACGAATTCCAGAAGCTGGAAGGCGCATGGCGTGGTCTGCACCATCTGGTGAATAACACTGAAACCGACGAGATGCTGAAAATCCGCTTTATGAGCATCTCCAAGCAGGAGCTTGGCCGCACGCTGAAACGCTACAAAGGCGTGGGCTGGGACCAAAGCCCGCTGTTTAAGAAAATCTATGAAGAAGAGTACGGCCAGTTTGGTGGCGAGCCGTTTGGCTGTCTGGTGGGCGATTACTACTTCGACCACAGCCCGCAGGACGTCGAGATGCTGGCCGAGATGGCGCGCATCGGCGCTGCGGCGCATTGTCCGTTTATCGCCGGTACCGCGCCAAGCGTGATGCAAATGGAGTCATGGCAAGAGCTGGCGAATCCGCGTGATTTGACCAAAATCTTCCAGAACTCGGAATATGCAGCATGGCGCAGCCTGCGCGAATCAGAAGATGCCCGCTATCTGGGTCTGGTGATGCCGCGCTTCCTGTCGCGCCTGCCTTACGGTATTCGCACCAATCCGGTCGATAGCTTTGATTTTGAAGAAGAAACCGACGGCGCTAACCACGGCAACTACACGTGGGCCAACGCGGCTTACGCCATGGCAACCAACATCAACCGCTCATTTAAAGAGTTTGGCTGGTGTACCTCGATTCGCGGCGTGGAGTCCGGCGGTGCGGTAGAAAACCTGCCATGCCACACCTTCCCAAGCGACGACGGCGGCGTGGACATGAAATGTCCTACCGAAATCGCCATCAGTGATCGCCGCGAGGCCGAACTGGCACAGAACGGCTTTATGCCGCTGGTACACCGTAAAAACTCTGACTTTGCTGCTTTTATTGGCGCGCAGTCATTGCAGAAACCTGCGGAGTATTACGATGCCGACGCAACGGCCAACGCCCGTCTGGCGGCGCGCCTGCCGTACCTGTTCGCCTGCTGCCGTTTCGCCCATTACCTGAAGTGTATTGTGCGTGACAAAATCGGCTCCTTCCGCGAGCGCGACGAAATGGAACGCTGGCTGAACGACTGGGTGATGAACTATGTGGATGGTGACCCGGCTAACTCCTCTCAAGAAACCAAATCTCGTAAGCCGCTGGCGGCTGCCGAGGTGCTGGTGGAAGAGATTGAGGACAACCCAGGTTACTACACTGCCAAGTTCTTCCTGCGCCCGCACTACCAGCTGGAAGGTCTGACCGTTTCTCTGCGTTTGGTTTCTAAGCTGCCATCGCTGAAAACCAACGACGCGTAACTGACGGGGCAGATGTTGCCCCTCAATTAAATCACGATGTTGATTTTTTGCGGTTCCATTTCAGGATAAAACGAATAGCAAAAAATGAAATAACAATGAAGATAAATTTGCCAAAAATGTTCCCGGATGAGCGGGCGTCAAAATGTTCATAGCGCATAACCAGATATATTGATTCAGTCAAATCTATTAATGCGTAAATAGACAGTATTGATAATACGATTATGGCAATGATCGAAATGGTTTTCTTCAAGTAACTATTCCTCTTTGGTATTAGTCCTTAAATGTAGGTCAGGAAATATAGTCGATGCTTTAATGCTTTGTCTATTTATTGTTTTAACGATTAATGCCGTAAAACTAATTAATAAAGAAATCTAGTCATCAATTACCGTCTGGTAATGGCTATATATTCTGGATTATCCATGTGGCGATATTCAGAACCAAGGCATAGGTAAAATATGGACTGTTTTATTCAGCCCCATGCTTTCCTGTTTGCTATATCAGTGCTTTATCTATACCCAAAGGTTTCCTGAAGGAAGCAGGGTAAAAGCAAAAACTTTAACTAATGAGAGTAGATAATTATGGCTATTGATATGTATTTGAAGGTCGACGGTGTAACGGGTGAGTCAAAAGACTCTAATCACACCGGCTGGATTGATATTAATTCATTCTCTTGGGGTGCTTCACAGCCGGGCAATATGTCCGTTGGCGGCGGCGGCGGTGCCGGTAAAGTGAACTTTAACGATCTGAGCGTTAACGCCAAAATCGATAAAGCGGTCACAGCCATTCTAAAAAACTGCGCCAGCGGTAAGCACTTGGCTAAAGTTGAAGTTTCTGTCGCCAAAGCTGGTGGTACTCAGGTTGAGTACACCCGTATTACTTTGGAAGACGTGCTGGTGACTTCCGTGCAGTTCGTGGGTTCAGAGCATGACGATACTCTGGGCGTAACTTACGCATTCCAGGCTTCTAAAGTGAAACAGCAATACTGGGAGCAGAGCGCTTCCGGTGGCAAAGGCGCAGAAACCAGCGCTGGCTGGGACATCAAAGGCAACAAAGAAGCCTAATATCTATCGCCTATTCTCTGCGGGGAATAGGCATTTTTTTGCCGTTATCTTTTTCAATGAGATAACGGCAAAAAAATAATAGCGAGAATAACTTTGGGTAAAGTCCGCTTATCAATAAGTCAGTTTTGAATTTCTTTAGTCATATTTGCTTCACAAGGATTTACCAAAGTACTGATAATAAATGAGGAAATAATATGGGTATTTTAGGTTCTGTGGGGGTTGGTGGTAAAAATCAATACGGTGATGTGAAACAAGTGCAGCAGCTATTGCAGCGCAACGGTTTCCCACAAATTCGAGACGATGGGCGTATCGGCCCGAAAACCATTCAGGCAATTAAAGATTATCAGTCACGCTTTATGCGCCCAGATGGTGTGGTAGATGTCCATGGCAAGACTTATACCCATTTGGTGCGCGGTACTGCGCCGGGGCGGGCTCCTGCGAGCGCCGCGCCTGCCGCACCAGTCAATAATCATCCCTCTTCTGGGACATTGACTGTCAGTGCAGGGCAAGTGACTTTCGATGCCGAGGGAAGTGATGTTGCTTCTAGCCCCTTCTTCAGCCGCCATATTCACTGGCCGGGTAATGCCAAATCTGGCGTAACGCTCGGACGCGGCTACGATATGGGGGAGCGAAGTGAAGCCAGCGTCTACAACCAACTGGTCCAAGCTGGCGTTCCTGCTCATCAGGCCACGCTGCTTTCAAAAGGTGCAGGAAAAAAAGGCGAACAGGCTAACCAGTTTGTTATCCATAATCGCAACAGCACCGGCACCATCAGTCATCAGCAGCAGATAAGACTTTTTGAGCTGATCTACCCAGATTATATCCAGCGTGCCCGCGACAATTATGACAAAAGGACTGCGTCATACCCTGAACGTACTCAGTGGGACAGTTTAAAACCGGTAATTCGCGATATTATGGTCGACTTTGTCTATCAGGGATTCACCAAAGGTGATGAACCGATGAAAGCTGGCATGACCAACGATGTTGATACACTCATTTATTATATCGAACACAGTACTACTATGATGAGTTATGAAAAAGGACGTAACCGAGCTGGTTACTTGAAGAAAAACCGTTAAAGGGCGTGTTATGAAGAAAATTTTAATCGCTGCCGCAATGCTTGCTGGCATGAGTGTCAGCACTTCGCTTTGGGCTGCTGATTGTGCAAATCCTAGCGTGAGTGCAGAAGTCGATCTCTGTGCAAAACAGGGCAAAGAGGCCGCTGAACAGGCATTAAATAAAGCCTGGAGCGAAGCCAAAGGGCGCATCACTTCGGCTTACAAATCTGATGATAAACTGCAAAAAGAGTATCAGCAGAACCTGCTGGATTCGCAGCGCGGCTGGTTAAAATACCGCGACAGTCAGTGCAAAATGCAGGCTTTCCTCGCTGAAGAGGGGACTGCCGCTAATGAGACACTGACCAATAACTGTATTAGCGACATCGATAAGCAGCGTATTGAGCAGTTAAAACTGATCCCTTATCAGTAATAACAGGCCTGACTAAATGACGGCAGCCACTGATTTTGCTGCCGTCAGCTGCCCCTAAGTAATAATTTTGGGCACAGGAGCTTTTATGAAGTCGGGCTATAGACTGTTGGTAACAATATTGGCACTAGGCGGCATGACCTCGGCTTTTGCTGACGATAATTGCTCCAAACAGCCTTCAGACGGTGCGCTTTATCAGTGTACGGTGCAGCAGAAAAAATCGGCGGAAGACGATCTCAATAAAGAGTACGCGGCTGCCAAAAAACGGATTGTGCAGATGTATGGATCGCAGAAGCAGTTAGGCGATCACTATATTGCGATTGTCGTTGATACGCAGCGCAGCTGGCTTAAATATCGAGATGGGCAGTGCAAGCTTGAAGCTTTTGCTGCTGAGGAAGGCAGTAACGCCAATGCGGTCGCCGTGAACCTGTGTATCACGCGCATCGACAAAGAGCGTACCGACATGCTCAAGAAAATGCCGTACTAATCATCAAAGAGTATAAATGGCTAATTAATCATGTGTGATGCAAGTCAGTTTAATTAGTCACTTTATCAATGCATCTTCGAGTCTATGAATAGGCTGCGTTCTCAGTCTGATAAAGAGTAAATAACGCCATGAAAGGAATAAATTTGTCGGTTGCTCTATTATGCTTAGTTTTTAGTAGCGCAGCGGTTGCAATAGAAGATTGCTCTAAAAAAACCAATGACCCCGAGGTTTTTACTTGTGCTGAGAATAACAAAAACGTCGCCGAGAAAGCTTTGAATCAGGAGTATATGGCAGCTAAAGCAAGAATAGATAAGGCATTCAAGACCGATGAGGCAATCAGAAAGAATTATCTGAATGTTTTTATCGAGGCCCAGCGCGGTTGGTTAAAGTATCGAGATAACCAGTGCGTACTCGAGGCGCATATCGCCGATGAGAACTCCAATCCTTACACCGTATTCACTAATAACTGTATTGCCAGACTCGACGAAGAACGCACGGCACAAATAAAAAAAATCCCTTACGACTCATAATTAAATCTTCTAGAAAACCAACGCTATTTAATGACCGGCAGCCTTGAGGTTGCCTGTCCATTTTTAGTGTCTGTATCCTGCGTGCCTTTTATTTTAACTGCGCTAAATATATTTGACCAAATATAAGGCCCGCAAGATACAGCCACCGAATATACCTAAGCAGGAACCCGTTATGCGATTTACGATAATAACGAACAAACCTGGCCATCAACCGCCGCAAACGAGTTGTGACTTTTTACCGCCGGGCGGCACCATTGGCCGGGGAACGGATAATAATCTGGTATTGCCGGATGATAACCGCACTATTTCGCGCCTTCAGGCGATTGTGCATATTGCCGCCAACGGCGAGTGCCGTATTACCAATCGCGGCAATGTGACGCTGGTGCTGCTCAATGACATTCCGCTGGAGCGCGGCCGTCAGGTTGAACTGCAAGATGGCGATGTGCTGGGCATCGATGACTACCAGCTGGTGGTCAATGAACTCGGCACTCAGGCGCGTCCGGCGCAGCCGATAGTGACGCCGCGCCCGGCCGCCGCGCCAGTCCAGCCACAATCAGCGATGCAGCAGCAGGACAAGCCTGCCGCAGAGAGCAAACCTGCCGCGATTCCGACAGAAATCTGGGACAGTCTGGTGCAGGAGTTCTCTATTTCCGACAGCCTGTCCGTTGCGCGCAAAAAACCGTTAGCGGCGGAAAGCCATGAGGCAATCAACCCGCTGACGGCTTCCCGTCCGCCGGAGCGCAACCCGGATGACCCTCTGGCGCAGCTGCTGGCCAGCGATGACGTGCTGAAAGCCAAGCAGAGCAGCGATCCCAATGATCTGTTCGGCGGTGAAACGCTGTTTGATGGTGAAAGCATCCTTGACGATCGCTCACCGTCCACCCTTGCCAAACAGTCTCCGACGCCGGAGCACAACCACTCCAAGGCCGAAGCCGAGCAAGACCCGCTGGCGTTATTTGGCGGTCATGAAACGGCGGCCAGCAGCGACATTAACCAAGATGACCCACTGGGCTTGATGATGAGCGGCGCTAAGCCGTTAACCGCGCCAGACACTAAGCCGACTGCTACGCAGGAACCGCCTGCCGCGCAGGAAACGCCGGTCAGCCCACCAGTGGAAGAGCCGATTCAGCCGAAGGTTAGCGCTGAGAAATCTCCGGAACTGGCGGACCTTGAAGCTTCGCCGCTGTTTGCCGAGCTGCCTTCCAATCAAGATATCAGCGAAACCTCTAATGTCGATTACAGCGGGATCACGCTGCCGACCCCACAGGCCGTGGCGCGTAACCCGGTGCCACCGCCGAAAGGGCGTTTGCGAATCGACCCGGTGGACTACGGCAGCTCATCGCAAGAAAAAAGCGCGCCTAACACGCCGCCTCCGGCAGGTAACGGCTCGTCGCTGGACGGCGAACTGTTGCAGTCACTGATCGACGGCATGGGCCTCAATGACCTCCAGCCGGTGCCGCAGTTTGATAAAGCGCAGATGTACCAGCTAGGCCAGATGCTGAGCATGTTCTCGCAGGGCACGGTGGCGCTGCTTTCTTCGCGTTCGATTCTCAAACGCGGCGTGAAAGCCGAGATGACGGTGATCCTCGACGAAGCCAACAACCCGTTCAAGCTGCTGCCGTCGGGTAAATCTGTCCTGATGCAGATGTACGGTAGCCGCATGCCGGGCTTTATGGCACCGAGCCAGTCAGTGCGCGACGCGCTGATTGACTTGCAGGCTCACCAGCTCGGCATGATTGCCGGGATCCGCGCGATTATCGCCTCGATGTTGCAGTCGTTTAACCCAGAGCAACTGGAAGCCGAAGCGCGCGAAGAGGGCGTCACCTCACGTCTCGGCTTCTCCAGCAGCCGCAAGGCGGCGCTCTGGGAGCACTTCACTCAGCGCTATAAAGAGACCGCTGGCGAAATCGAAGATGACTTCCATACCTTATTTGGCGAAGCCTTCCTGCACGCCTATGACATGGAAGTTAACCAGTACAAAGACTCTCAGAACCGATCGGACAAATGATAAACATCAATATTGCCTCGATATCCAAGCAGGGCGACCGCGCCAGCAACCAAGATCAGACGGGTGAAAGCGTCGGCGATCGCTCTGCCTGCTTTGTAGTCTGCGACGGCGTGGCTGGCTTTCCCGGAGGCGACGTGGCGGCGAAGCTGGCCCGCGACACCATTCTGGGCAGCTTCGATGCCAATCAGCACCTCAATGCCCAGCGTATTCGCGACTTTGTTGGCGAAGCCAATGCGGCCATTCGCCAGTCTCAGCAGGACACCCCGGACTTTCACCGCATGGGCACCACGCTAGTTGGCCTGTTCATCGACCGCGATTACCAACTGGCCTACTGGACGCACGCTGGCGACAGCCGCCTGTATCAGTTCCGCCGTGGCTACGTGCGCGAAATGACCATTGACCACAGTCTGGTACAGCAGATGACCGACGCCGGGCACTCCGCCGAAGGCATCAACAGCAATCTGCTCTATTTTGCTCTTGGCATGGGGGCCGAAGAGCGCGACGCCAGCTACAGCGATGTCGAGCCGGTGGAAGATGGCGATGTCTTCCTGCTGTGTACCGATGGCTTCTGGCACGGCGTCTCCGCCCGCCAGATGGAGCAGTCGCTGCATATGGTTAACACGCCGGAAGAGTGGCTGACCCTGATGCAGCAAATCATAGACAAACAGCCACGCCAGCCGGGCGAAAAGCAGGACAACTACAGCGCTCTGGCGGTCTGGGTCGGCTCGCCGCAGGAAACCACATTGCTGCATTCACTGGCTGAGGCGGCGCAATTTTTCCCCCTTCGGGACTAAACACAGCTTGGCGCAAGGAACCCTATGAAATATTGGCTATCGGGCGTTTTAGCCCTCTGCGTGGCGGGCAGTGCCGCCGCCGAAGATCTCCAATTGGCGTATTCTCCTACCCTGAAGTTGGAAATCTGGATCGACAACGTCAAAAACAAAAACGTCTCCAGCTGGTGCGCCAAAGAGGTGCCGCTGCGCATTGTCTCGCGTGAGAGCAAAGACCCAGAAATTTTGAAGTCATTCTTGCCGCGCGTGAAAGACCTGATGAGCTCTGAATGTGGCGCATTAAGCAGCCTGAAATGGCAGATGCAGGACACTCAGGGCGCGGTGCTCGCCAGCGGCAGCTCGCAAAAAGCCAATAACTGGGCCGTCGAGATAACCCCGCCACCGGCACCTGAAGCATCCCCAGTCGCCACCGCAGAAACCGCAGCACCAGCCGCTGCGCAGCCGCCAACGCCAGAACAGCTCTCTCCGGCGGCGGATAACACGCCGTGGTTACAGTTCAGCATGCTCAACGGCTGCCACTTCCGCACCTGGTGGAACGACGACAGCCGCGCTTCCGCCCTATTTGTGCCTGGTAAAGGCGACGGACAGTGCAGCGATTACGGCTGGCTGAGCGGGCAGAGCCATTTGACCCGCATTGAAAACGGCGCGACCAAAACCACCAGCGTCGTCTTCGTCAGCGGCTTCCCGATTGAAGGACTGAAAAAGAGCGATGACGACCTGCGCATCACCACCGTTAACAACGAACGCATCGTGCTCAATAACGACAAGTCGCCGCAGAGTTGGCTGATTCTGCCGTGGCAGCCGCAGACCAACAGCTGGGGCGCTAACGGCGTGATTGCCGTGCAGATGACCCCGCAGCAAGCCAGCGACGAAGACGCCCTAAAAGCGCGAGTCGGCGAATTGCGCAAAAGCTGGGGTAACTACCTCAACAGCGACAAGCTGCCCATCGAACTGGTGCAGGTTCTCTCTCCGCAGTTAAAAGACCCAGCAGCCGGTGCCTTCCGCACCCTGAAGTAACCGACGCCACGAGGAGCCAAGATGCATTCATTTTCACAACTGATGGACGGACAATCGCTGGCCGAGGCGCTGAGCGCGGTGGAAAACCGCATTCGCGCCGAGCCTGCCAATGCCGATCATCGTGCGGCCTTGGTACAGCTGCTGTGCCTCAACGGGCAGTGGCCGCGCGCGCAGGCGCAGCTCAAATCTTGGCTGGCGCTCAAACCGCAGGCGCAGCCTACCGTGACCCTGCTGGAGCAGTGCATCGCGGCGGAAATCACCCGCGCGGCGGTGTTTGCTGGTGAAGCCGAACCGCGCTTGCCGGGCGAAGGTGCCCAGTGGGTTAGCCAGCTGCAGCAGGCGCTGGTGGCCGAGCGTCAGGGAGAGAGCCAGCGCGCCGCCGCGCTGCGTGAAGCGGCGCTGGACAGTGCGCCGCTCAGCCCGGCCCGGCTCTATCTGCAAGATGACGAGCAGGGGCAGGCGGTGGAGTGGCTAACCGACGGCGATGGCCGTCTCGGGCCGGTATGCGAAATGGCGGTCAACGGCCATTACTACTGGCTGCCATTCTCGCTGATTAGCGAGATGCAGTTTCAGCCTCCGGCGAGTGTTACCGATCTGGTGTGGCGGCATACGCTGGTGCGGCTGGTGGACGGCAGCGAGCAGGTCTGCCAGATCCCACTGCGTTACCCCTTTGATGCGCAGGCGTCTGACGCCGTGCGGCTGGCGAAAGTCACCGAATGGCACAGCGAAGACGACCTGACCTTTATCGGCAGCGGCCAGAAAGCTTGGCTGGATGAAGAGCAGCAGTTCCCGTTGCTCAACCTGACGCGGCTGGTGTTCGGCGAGGCGGAGTATGGCGATGAGTGACGCCTTTGATGCTTATGGTCACGACCTCCTTCACGGCGGGTTTCGCCAACGCAGCAAAAAAGAGAATCTCAGCGCCCGCGACAAGTTGCAGCCGTCGCTGCTTGATCGCCTGACTGACGACGCGCCGCATAAAACCAGCGAAGCGGCGCACAGCACCCTGATTTCCCACACGCAGCTGCGTCGCAATGTTCTGCGCGACTTGCAGTGGCTGTTCAACTGCATCAATAGCGAGGCGATTTACGACCTTGATCGCTATGACGAAGTGCGCCGCTCGGTGGTGAATTTCGGCGTGGTGCCGCTATCGGGCAAACGCATGTCCGACATTGAGTGGGGCGACATTCAGCGCAAACTCACCGACGCCATTTTGCATTTTGAACCACGCATTCTGCCGCATGGGTTACAGGTGCGCTGTATTTCGGAGCTGAACTCCCTCGACCTGCATAACGTGCTGTCGATTGAGATTAAAGGCCGACTTTGGTGCGTGCCTTATCCGCTGGAATTTCTGTTCCGCACCGATGTGGATTTGGAAAGCGGGCATTTTAAGCTGGAAGACATCGGCTAATTGAAACATAGGCTAATTAATGGACAGCAAACTTCTCGACTACTACAACCGTGAACTGGCGTATCTGCGCGAAATGGGGGCGGAATTCGCCCAGCGCTACCCAAAAGTCGCGGGACGTCTGGGAATGCGCGGCATCGAAGTGGCCGACCCTTACACCGAGCGGCTGATGGAAGGTTTCGCCTTTCTGACCTCGCGCGTGCAGCTAAAAATGGATGCCGAGTTCCCGCGCTTCTCCCAACGCCTGCTGGAGATGATTGCGCCGAACTACCTCGCGCCGACGCCGTCGATGGCTATCGCCGAGCTGCATCCTGACAGCAGCAAGGGGGATATTCGCAACGGTTTTAATGTGCCACGCGGCACCATGATGGACAGCCAGACGCTGAAGAAAAGCGGCGTCACCTGTAGCTACACCACGGCGCAGGACGTGATGTTGCAGCCGATCCGCATCAAGCAGGTCGAGTTGGGCGGTGTCCCGGCCGATGCGCCCCTAAATCTGCTGGGTTTGAGCCAGCGCGGCGCGGCCAGTGCGCTGCGGATCCGTATTGAATGCGACGACGCAGTGCTGCTGAACCACCTGAGTTTCGACAATCTGACCTTCTTCCTCAGCGGCCCGGACATTCAGGCCACCAAGCTGCTTGAGCTGATTATGGCTCACGGCGTCGGCCAGTTCTGCCAGACGGTGGAAAAACAGCCGCAGCGCTTGACGCTGGGGGATGACGCGCTTCGCCACGAAGGTTTTGCTGCCGATCAGGCGCTGTTGCCAGAAGATATGCGCAACTTCGACGGTTATCGCCTGCTGCATGAGTATTTTGCTTTCCCGCAGCGCTTCCAGTTTTTCAGCCTGCACGGCCTGCGCCCGCTGCTGTCGCGCAGCACTTCGGCACGAGAATTTGAAATCGTGGTCTTGCTGGATAAGAGCGAACCGGCGCTGGAGCGCGTGGTGGATGTCTCGCATCTGGCGCTGCACTGCACGCCAGTGATCAACCTGTTCCCACGGGTGGCCCAGCGCCAAAAGTTGAATGAAGGCCAGTTCGAATACCATCTGGTGGTGGATAACATCCGCCCGCTGGATTACGAAGTGTTTTCCGTCTCCAAGCTGTATGCCAGCGGCGGCAAGCAGCAGCAGATTTTCCGGCCTTTCTGGAGCACCTACGGCAGCGACGACGGCAATTACGGGGCCTATTTCTCCCTGCGCCGCGAGCAGCGAACCCTCTCCGAACAGGCGCAGCGCTACGGCACCCGTACCGGCTATGTCGGCTCCGAAGTGTTTCTTACCATGGTGGATGAGAAGCAGTCGCCGTGGAACGATGAGCTGACTCATTTTACCGCCGACGTGCTGTGTACCAGCCGCGACCTGCCGCTGATGCTCATTCAGCAAGGGCAGGCCAATTTTGTCATGCCGGATTCCATTCCGGTCAAGCAACTGACCCTGCGCAAAGGCCCAACGCCGCCGCGCCCGTCGCTGGCGGAAGGGCTGAATACTTGGCGACTGGTCAGTCATTTGCAGATGAACTACCTCAGCCTGATGGAGCAGGATCAGGGCAAAGGCAGCGGCGCACTGCGCCAGATGCTCGGGCTGTACGCCAACCTCGCCGAAGCGCCGATTGCCCGCCAAATCGAAGGCATCCGCGACTGCCAGCTGCGCGCGGTCAACCGCCGGGTGCCTGAGCCGGGGCCGATTGTCTTTGCTCGCGGCGTCGGCATTGAGTTGAAAGTGGATGAACAGGCTTTCTCCGGCAGCAGCCCGTGGCTAATGGGCAGCGTGCTGGAGCGCGTTTTCTCAAGGCTGGTATCCATGAACAGTTTTACCGAGATGTCGCTTTCCAGCCAGCAGCGCGGGGATATCGGCTGGTGGGCACCGCGCATGGGTAAAAGGACTTTGCTATGAGTCTGGACACTCAAACCCCGCTGAAAATTCAGCAGTTACACCGGCTGCCCGACGATTTCTGGCCCCAGCGCTATGCCGCTCCTTGGCGCTTTGACCTGTTCCAACTGCTGCGCCGCCTTGATGCACAGGGCGGTCAGCGTTATCTGCTGGGGCGAGCGCCGCAGCCGCGTCACGAGTCATTGCGCATCGGGCAGCAGCCTTCGCTAGCCTTTGCGCCGTCGACGCTGGCCGAGGTCAGCCCGCGCCAAGGCAGTGAGCTGCATGATGTCAGTATTCTGAGTTTTGGCCTGTTTGGGCCGAACGGGCCGCTGCCGCTGCATATGACCGAGTACGCGCGCGACCGGGTTTTCCATCATCAAGACCGCAGTTTCACCGCCTTTGCCGACCTGTTTCACCATCGGCTGACCCTGTTGCTGTATCGCGCTTGGGCAGATGCCCAGCCCACCGTGTCGCTGGATCGCCCCGGCGACCGGCCATTTGAGAACTACCTCGCCAGCCTGATTGGCATGGGGCAGCCCGCGCAACTGGCTCGGGGCAGCCTCAGCGCCCACTCGCGCTTTGCCGCCGCCGGGCACCTTAGCCGTCAGGCGCGCGACGCCGAAGGGCTGGAGAAGATCCTGCGTCTCTATTTTCAAGTGCCGGTGAAAGTGGTGCAAAACGTCGCGCAGTGGATGGCGATTGATAAGCGCGAACAGGCGCGATTGAAGGCCGGACGCGGCATGCCGCGCTTGGGTGAGTCAGCCTTTCTCGGCGAAGCCGTGCGCGACGTGCAGCATAAAATACGCGTTGAGCTGGGGCCGCTCTCCCTCGATACCTATAACCAATTCCTGCCCGGCGAGCCAAAAGCCACTGAGTTGCGCGACTGGCTGCGGCAGTATTTCGGCATCGAATTTTGCTGGGAAGTGCGCTTGTTACTGGCCAGCGAAGAGGTGCAGGGGAGCCGACTCGGCGCGGGGCAGCGGCTGGGTTACAGCTGCTGGCTGGGGTCGCAGCCTCGGCCACAGGTGCGCGGCGATTTAACCTTCAGCCCAGAAAACGCATTGAGTTAAAGCCCGAACCGGCGGGTGCTCTCTTCTCTATCTCATTGGCAGATATGACTTTTACGCCGATTTATTTCTTCAGACTACCAGCAAACGAGAAAAATTATGTCAGAAATCAGCCGTGCCGTTCTGTTCGGTAAACTCGATACGCTGTTGTTCCGCTCGATGGAGAGCGCCACGGCTTTTTGTAAGCTGCGCGGCAACCCCTATGTCGAGCTGGCGCACTGGATCCATCAACTGCTGCAACATCAGGATGGCGATCTCCAACTGCTTATCCGCCACTTTTCGCTGGACGAGGCGCAGTTGACGCAGGACGTGATTGCCGCGCTGGATCGCCTGCCGCGCGGTGCCAGCGCCGTCGCCGATCTGTCCGAGCATATCGACAGCGCGGTGGAGCGGGCTTGGGTTTATGGATCGCTGAAATTCTCCAGCGGCAAAATTCGCGGCGGCCATCTGCTGCTCGGCCTGCTGAACAGCTTCAACCTGACCAGCGTGCTGAAAGGCATTTCCCCGCAGTTCACGCGCATCAATGCCGCGCTGCTGGCGGAGCAGTTCGACAGCATTCTCTCGGCCAGCAGCGAGGCGCAGCAGATGGCCGCGCTGTCCGATGATTCCGCTGAAAGCGCGCCGCAGGTAGCCAAAGGAACCTTGGCGCAGTACGCGCAAGATCTCACCGCGCGGGCGCGTGACGGCAAAATCGATCCGGTGGTGGGGCGCGACGACGAAATTCGCCAGATGGTGGATATCCTAATGCGCCGTCGCCAAAACAACCCGCTGCTGACCGGGGAAGCCGGGGTCGGTAAAACCGCGGTGGTGGAAGGCTTGGCGCTGCGCATTGCCGCAGGCGATGTGCCGCCGCCGTTGCAGGAGGTGCAGCTGTGGCTGTTGGATCTCGGCCTGCTTCAAGCCGGAGCCGGGATGAAAGGCGAGTTTGAGGCGCGTTTGCAGGGGCTTATCAATGAAGTGCAGTCCAGCCCGACGCCAATCATTTTGTTTATCGATGAGATCCACACCTTAGTCGGCGCGGGAGGCCAGCAGGGCACCGGCGACGCCGCCAACATGATGAAACCCGCTCTGGCGCGCGGCCAGCTGCGCACCATTGGCGCGACCACTTGGGCGGAATATAAGAAATACATTGAGAAGGACCCGGCGCTGACCCGCCGCTTCCAAACCGTGCAGATTCAGGAGCCGGACGAAGAGAAGGCGACGCTGATGCTGCGCAGCACCGTCAGCCCGCTGGAGAAGCACCATCGCGTGCTGCTGCTGGACGAAGCCGTCAGCGCGGCGGTACGCCTGTCTCACCGCTATATCCCGGCGCGTCAGTTGCCGGACAAGGCAGTGGCGTTGCTCGACACCGCCTGTGCCCGCGTGGCGGTCAGCCAGAGCGCCCGCCCGGCACAGCTTGAGGATTGCTGCCATCGCATTGACGGGCTAAATGTGGAGCTGGAAATTGCCGGTCGCGAGGCGCGTGTGGGCCTGAACAATGCCGAGCGGGTAGCTGAACTGCAAACCCAATTGGCGGCGTTAGAAGAAGAGCGTTTGGCACTGGAAACCCGCTGGGAGCAGGAGCGCACGCAGGTGGATTCCATTATCACCCTGCGCGCCAAGCTGCACGACGCCGAAGAAGAAGCCATTCCGGCGCTGAAAACCGAACTTGAGGCCAGTCAGCAAGCGTTGAAAACCTTGCAGGGCGAAACGCCACTGCTGTTTGCGGCGGTGGATGCCAACGTGGTGGCGACCGTGGTGTCTGACTGGACCGGCATTCCGCTGGGCCGCATGGTGAAAAACGAAATTGACGCCGTGCTGCAACTGGCTGACACCCTGAATACGCGGGTTATCGGCCAGCGCCACGGATTAGAGATGATTGCCCGCCGGGTGCAAACTTCCCGCGCGCGGCTGGACGACCCTAACAAGCCGGTCGGGGTGTTTATGCTCTGCGGCCCGTCGGGCGTCGGTAAAACCGAAACCGCGCTGGCGCTGGCAGAAACCCTGTACGGCGGCGAGCAGAACATTATCACCATCAACATGAGTGAGTTTCAGGAGGCGCACACCGTTTCGACTCTGAAAGGCGCGCCTCCGGGCTATGTTGGCTATGGCGAAGGGGGCGTGCTGACCGAGGCCGTTCGCCGCCGCCCTTACAGCGTGGTGCTGCTGGATGAAATTGAAAAAGCCCACCCCGATGTCCATGAAATCTTCTTCCAAGTGTTTGATAAAGGCTGGATGGAAGATGGTGAAGGGCGGCTGATCGATTTTCGCAACACCCTGATTATCCTCACATCTAACGTCGGCACCCAGCTTATTAGTGGCCTATGTGCCGACCCAGAACTGATGCCGGAACCCGAAGCGCTGACCACAGCGCTGCGTGCGCCGCTGTTGGAAGTCTTCCCGCCCGCGTTGCTTGGCCGACTGCTGGTGGTGCCGTATTACCCGTTAAGCGACGACATGCTGGCGATGATCGTGCAGTTGCAGTTGGGACGCGTTAAACGCCGCCTGCTGGAGAACCACGGCATTGAGGCCAGTTTTGATGATGAGGTAATTGCGCAGATTGTTAAACGTTGTACCGAAGTCGAATCGGGCGGTCGCATGGTCGACGCCATTTTAACCAATACCCTGCTGCCGCAGATGAGCCAGATTTTGCTGTCGGCCTCGGCACGCGATGAGAAATTCCGCCAGCTGCGCGTCAGCCTCCAGCAGGGCGAGTTTCACTGTCAGTTTAAGGCATGATGCCGTCAGTCACGAGAGAGTTGTCTACTATGTCGGAAATGGATAACAAAAAATCAATGCCCAACGCCTTGCCGGTGGGTTATCGCTTTAATGAGTTTGAAATCAAAGAGGTTATTGGTGGCGGCGGCTTCGGTATTGTCTACCGGGCTTGGGATCACCAGTTAGAGCGCACCATCGCCATCAAGGAATTTATGCCTTCTTCGCTGGCGGTGCGCAGCGACGACCTCAATTTGGCGCTGCGCAGTGAGCGTTTCAGCAAAACCTTTCACGCCGGGCTAAACAGCTTTATTCAGGAAGCGCGGCTGCTGGCGCGTTTTAACCACCCGAACATGCTGCACGTGCTGCGCTTCTGGGTGCAAAACGACACGGCTTATATGTGTACCCAGTTCTACAGCGGCACCACGCTCTCCAACATGGCCGCGCAGCACCCGGAAGTGATCAACGAATCCTTTATTCTGCGCGACCTTCTGCCGCCGCTGATTGGCGCTATTCGCCTGATCCATAACGAAGGCTACCTGCATCGCGACATCTCGCTGGATAACATTCAGATTCAGGCCAACATGCGTCCGGTGCTGCTTGATTTCGGCTCGGCGCGCAAAGCCATCGGCAACATGTCTGATGAAACGGAAACCATGCTCAAGCCGGGCTTTGCGCCTATCGAGCAGTACAGCGACGGCGACGAAAACGAGCAGGGCGCGTGGACCGATATCTACGCGCTGGGCGCGGTGCTACATACGCTGATCACCGGCGCGCCGCCGGCTGTCAGCGTGGTGCGCAGTATTGAAGATAGCTACGTGCCGCTGGCGCAGCGCCGCCCGGCGGGCTACTCGCTGCCCCTGCTTCAGGCTATAGACCAGATGCTGTCGCTCTACCCGGCTGACCGTCCTAAGAATATGGACCAACTGGTTGCGCTGCTGCAACTGGGCGACGCCGACTCAGAGGAGTCGATGCTGGCACGCAGCGGGCCGGGCACCATGCTGGTGCCGGTGAAAGCGGAAGAAGAAGCTGAAAAACCAGTGACGGCGCGACGCTGGCTGCTGCCCGCACTGGTGGCGGCAGGGGTGTTGGTCGGCATGGGTATCGGCGCGCTGCTAAGAAGTGGCGGCGGTGAGTCGGCTTCCAGCGCCAGCACTGCCCCCGCCGCTGAACCTGCGGCGACGACTAATGCACCAGCGACTAACGAAGCCCCGGCGGCGCAGGCGCCTGTTGCTCCCGCCCCTGAGCCGGTTGCGCAGGTTTATCTCAAACTGCGTCAGGGCGACAAACTGACCCTGAATGGTCAGGAGCGCGCAGCAGTGCCTTCGGCCAACGGTTTTGCCAGCCTGAAACTGCCTGCGGGCGACTACCAGATTGTCATTTCCAACAATGGCCAGCAGCGTCAGCAAAAAATTACTGTTGGCGACGAAGGGGTTTGGATCATCAACCCGCAGTAATCCCCCGTTCTTCTCCGCAGACGCCGTTCTGGCGTTTGCGGCTCGCTTTAAGAGGCTCTCTATGTTTGACCGTATTACCGTAACCACCCCGGCGGGTGACGGCGCACTGATGTTCTGGAAACTTTCCGGGATGGAAGTGGTATCCCGCTCCTTTGCGCTGGATGTTGGCCTGTTAAGTACCGATGCTCGCCTTGATCGCAAAGCGATGCTCGGACAGCCGATCACCATCAACATCCCGACTCAGGGGCTGACGGCGGCGCCACGCTATCTCAACGGCAAAATCACGGCGGTAAACGTGCAGAGCAGCACCGAAGTTAACGGCACGCGCTACGCCATTTATACCTTGAAGATGGAGTCGGACCTGTGGCCGATGCTGCGCGACCGTAACCAGCGTATTTTCCAGAACCAGCGGGTGCCGGACATCATCAAAACGGTGCTGAGCGAGTACGGCGTGCATGTCGAGGATAAGCTGACCGGCGAGTATCGCAGCTGGGAGTATTGCGTTCAGTATCAAGAGAATAGCTACGATTTCATCTCACGACTGATGGAGCTGGAGGGGATCTACTTCTTCTTCAACCATGAGGCGGACAAACACACGCTGGTTTTGATGGATGCCGCGTCGCAGCACCAGCCGTATCCGGGCTATGAGGAGATCCCTTATCACGTCAGCGAGTCCGGCGGCAGCACCAGCGAAGAGGGGATCAGCAAGTGGGCAATCAGCGAACGCGTGACGCCGGGCATTTACAGCATCGACGACTACGACTTCCGCAAACCCAACGCTTGGCTGTTTCAGGCACGGCAAAACCCGGCTTCACCGTCACCGGGCCAAATTGATTACTACGAGTGGCCGGGGCGCTTTGTCGATCACAGCCATGGTGAGTTCTATGCCCGCATTCGTCAGGAAGAGTGGCAGGCCGAGCATCAGCGCATTGACGCCGTCGGCACGGCATTAGGCATTGTGCCGGGCCATACCTTCACCCTCGGCAACCCGCCTTACGCCAGTGACAGCGGCGACTATTTGGTGGTCAGCGCCGCCTACACCTTGCAGGAAAATACCTATGCCAGCGGCAGCGGTGCCGAAAGCATTCATAACATAAACTTCGTGGTGATCCCGGCTGAGACCACCTTCCGCTCGGCTCAGCGTACCGAATGGCCGCGCACTCATGGGCCGCAGACCGCGCGCGTGGTGGGGCCAAAAGGGGAGTCAATCTGGACCGATAAATATGGCCGGGTCAAGGTGAAGTTCCACTGGGACCGCCTGGCGAAGGGCGACGACACCAGCTCGTGCTGGGTGCGCGTTTCCAGCGCATGGGCCGGACAGGGCTTCGGCGGAGTGCAGATCCCGCGCGTGGGCGATGAAGTGGTGATCGACTTCATCAATGGCGATCCGGATCGCCCGATCATCACCGGGCGCGTCTATAACGAAGCCAGCATGCCGCCGTGGGTGCTGCCCGCCGCCGCAACCCAGATGGGCTTTATGAGCCGCAGTAAAGACGGCACGCCAGACAACGCCAACGCCCTGCGCTTCGAAGACAAAAGTGGTTCCGAGCAGTTGTGGATCCAAGCCGAGCGCAACATGGATACCAATGTTAAGAATGACGAAACCCATTCTGTCGGCGGCAATCACACCATCAGCATTGAAAAAAGCTTCGAAAGCAAAGTCAGCGGGGAGTACGCCCAGCAGACGCAATACGCCCGCAGCGAGTTGGTCGGCACCGATTACATGCTGAAGTCCAACGCCAACGTGGTGCTCGCCGCCAGCAGTGGCATCACCTTCGTCACCGGCGACAGCGTGCTGACCATGAACCCCAACGGCACCATTTCGCTCCAGTGTAAAAACTTCCAAATCAACGCCTCTGGGCAGGGAGAGATCAACACCGGCGGCACCCTTGATTTGAACATTAACAAGCCAGCGCAAGCCCCTGCGGTATCACCTACGCCGGGCGAGATCGCGGCGGAAGTCAGTAACGTTTTTGCTAATAAAGATGCAGGGAGCAGTTCATGAGCCAGCCAGTACAGTTCGTCTTATCCGAAGGCACGCTAAATTTGCCGGGCGTGGTGCAGGACCAAAGTATCACGGTGCTGAGCTTGGCCGATTTGCGCGCCACGCTGGTGGCGACTCGCGACTGGAAAATCACCGAGGACGAGGTGGACTCTTTTGTGCAGCAGCAACTGCAAAAGGTAAAACGCGACATGAAGAAGTTCAGCGCGCAGTCTCCCGAGCCAACGGCGCTGGGCCCGTGGCCCGCACAGCAGGTAGCGATGCGCTTTGAAAATCAGGGCGTTGCAGTAGAACAGAAGCTGCTGGTGGCGTGGGCGAAAGACCATCTGCTGGCCTTAACCTTCAGTGCCGCAGGCCAGTTTACTGAGCAGCAAACTCAGGCGTGGCAGGCTATCCGGCAGGAGTTCGCTCCTTGCGTGGCGGAGGCGTGATCCATGGCAGATAAGGTTGCAGCGAGAATCGACGATCCGTTGGTTCATAGTTCGCTGATCAGTGACTTTGTCAGCGGCGTGGTGGAAGGGGCCATTTACGCCGGGATTTTTATGGCAAGTACCGCCATGGTGGCGAGTGGCTTCGGTGTCGCGCTGGGTATCGGCCTGACCATCGGGGCCATCGCCAACGGTTTTCCTGAACGCTGGGGCAATGCTGTCGGCGGGGCGGTAGATGACCTGCTAGGTTCGCTGGGTCTGCGGGGGCCGCCGGACGCCAAGATCTCCAGCGGCTCAGACAATGTGCATATCATGGGCAAACCTGCGGCCCGCGCGGCAGGCACGGTCGATCACCAGTTTCTCAACGCGCCTGCCGGTGGCGAAGAAGAAGGCCCATCCGCATGGGAGATCGCAGCGGGCATGGCGGCAGGCATTGCCTCAACCGTGGCGCATCCGGGAGCCTTTTTCAGTGCGCTGGGAGATAAAATCAGCAGTACCACGGCATCTGACGTGGGGGGATTCTTCAGCAATCTATGGAAAGACATCACCCAGCCGACCGTCGCGTCCGCCAGCCCTCATAGCTCGGCCGCCACCAAAGACGAAGTGGATTGTACCAAGCACAGCGGGCCGATTTTCCTCGCCGAAGGCTCAAAGAAGGTGCTGATTAACGGCCAACCAGCAGCGCGCGACGGCGACCGCAGTACCTGTGAAGCCAAAATCGAAGTGGCCGAAGACCCGCGGGTGCGCATCGGCGGCGAAAACATCGTGGTGCAGGATATTCGCAGCGGCAAAAACTTCCTCGCCTGGTTTATCGGCGGGCTGGTTGGCGGTGGTGAACTGAAGCAGCTGTTGCAATTCATGGGCAGAGCCTTTGATCGCATGGCGGCGCGCAGGCTGCTGCGCACGGCTCCTTGCCCGATTATCTTCGGCGCGGCAGGAAAATTGGCGGCAGAGGTGGCACCGCGCGCAGTGCAAACAGCATTGCCAGTCAATATCGCCACCGGCGCGAAGATCCTCGCCGGTGCTGAAGACCTCGATTTCGTGCTCGAAGATCGCATCCCGCTTTACTGGCAGCGTGTTTACCATAGCCGCAATCTGGCGACTGGCATGCTGGGGCAGGGGTGGACGCTGCCGTTTGAGACCCGCCTGATTCGCTATCGCGCGGCAAATGGCGCGCTGCACTTCCTCTGGCGTGATATCTCTGGCCGCGAGCTGGATATGGGCGAGGTTCGTCCCGGCGATATCGTTCAATTCACAGAAGATGGCCTGACCCTTTACTGCACGCTGGACGGCGTGGTGGTGTTGCAAACCAGTGAAGGCGAGCACCAGCTGTATGAGCCGGACCCGGCTCATGAAGGCGAATGGCGCATCGCCCGCCTCTATGACCGCCACGACAACTGCCAGCATCTGACCTGGAATGACGCCGGTCAGCTGATTGCTATTGCCGGTGATAATGAAGCGATGTCGGTCGAGCTGAGCTATGAGTTCGAACACGGACGGCTGGCGGCGGTACACCAGATTGCAGCAGGCGAGCGCTATCTGCTGGTGCGCTACGGCTATAACGACGAGGGCCAGCTGGTTAGTGTCAGCGATGCCGATGAGGTGGTCACCCGACGTTTCAGCTGGGATCGTGCCAGTGATATGCTGGCTACCCACAGCTACGCTACTGGCCTGACCGTTCACTACGACTGGCAACCGGCAGCCGATAGCCGCTACTGGCGGGTTAACGCCTATCAAGTGCTCGACGCCCAGCAGCAGATCCTCGAGAGCTGGATCATTGATAGTGACGAGCAGGCCCGCAACGCCACCGTGACCTGCCTTTCCAGCGGCAGCAGCTTCCACCAGTGGGACGAGCTGTATCGCATCACCCGCTGGACGGATATGTACGGTGCCGAGTGGCAGTATGAGTGGGTGGATCAGGGTGAGCTGCTGCAAGCCACCATCGGCCCTGAGGAGGAACGCTGGGAGTATGGCTACGACCAGCGCGGCAACCTGAGCGCGGTGCGTAACCCGCTGGGCGACACTCGTCTGACCGTCTGGCACCCGGTGTGGTCACAGCCCGAGCAAGAAGTATTAGCCGACGGCGCGAGCTGGCGTTATGAGCACAACCTGCTGGGCGACGTGGTGAAGGTCACTGACCCGCAGGGCGGCGTCACCCAGTTGGAGTGGAACCCGCAGGGTGACTTGGTGTGCGAGACCGATGCGCTGGGCAACACCCATCGCTTCTGGTGGAACGAGCGCGGCCAGATGATCAGCGATGAAGACTGCTCGGGCTACCGCAGCCATCAACACTATGACGCAACTGGCAGACTGCTGAGCGCCACCGACGCCGAGGGCAATACCACCTCTTGTCGCTGGAGCCGCGCGGGGCGCATTGAAGCTATCATCCGCGCCGACAACCGCGAGACTCACTACGAATATGATGCTTACGGGCAGCTGATCGGCGAGAACATCGACGGTTTCTCCGAGCGTAAACTGCAGCGCAACGTGCGCGGACAGGTGATTTGCCAGACCGATCCGGCGGGGCATCAGACCCGTTTCGACTATGATCGCTTTGGTCGCCTGACTCGGCTGATTAACCCAAACAATGACAGCTGGCTGTTTGATTATGATAGCGGCGAACGCCTGCTAGCGCAGACCGACTACACCGGACGCCGTAAAAGCTACGGCTATGACGACCGCGGGCAGGTCACCTCTATCACTCAACAACCTCTGGCGCAGCACGGCGAACTGCTGGAGCCGCTGGTTTCACATCTCGAATATGACTTGCTGGGCAGGCTTAGCGCGAAAAGCAACGCCGAGACTTATACTCGCTACCAATACGCGGCGCGCAACGTCACCGTACAGCGCACCGCGCGCGGCAAACTCCGCGCCGCGCAGCAGCAGGGCGTAGAACCCGAGTGGGACGAGCAGTTGAGCTTTACGCTGGATGCGCTCGGCAACCTGCAAAGTGAGCAGAACCACGGCGGCCGCTGGCAATATCAGTACGACGCGCTGGGCAATTTGCAGCAAAGTCAGGGGCCGGACGGAGCAACTCAGAAGTTTCTGCGCTACGGCAGCGGGCATCTGTTGCAGCGCCTCTGGCAGCTGGATGGGCAAAAGGCTGAGATCGCCGATTACGAGCGGGATCGCCTGCATCGCGAGATAAGCCGCAGCCAAGGTCCGCTGACGCTGGAGACGGCCTATGATCCGGCAGGAAGGATCATCAAGCGCCGCAGCGCGGTGCTGGAACGCCGCTACCAGTGGGATCGCTTGGATCAGGTGGCGCAGCAGATGCTGATGTCAGTGGAAAAAAGCGACTCAAGACCAAGCTTCAGCCAGCAGCGTTTTGGCTATGACGCGGCAGGGCAGGTGACTCACCGCATCGGCGCGGAGCGTGAAGAGCGTTTCCACTTCGATCCGGCGGGCAACCGCACAGACACGCCGGGGCAGGTGGTCTGGCACAACCTGCTGCGCCGACTCAAAGGCGCACGCTGGGAGTATGACGGTTTTGGACGCCTGCTGTGGCGCAAGGCCGATCAGAGCGCGGTCGAGCAGCACTTCAGCTATAACGCCGAGCATCAGGTGACAGAGGTGCGGCTAACCGGGCACCGGGAATTCCAGCGAGTGCAGTATCGCTATGACGCGCTGGGGCGGCGAACGCATAAAGTTCTGCATCGCCACGGCCAGCTGGAAGCCAACGCGGAAATCATCACCTTCCACTGGCAAGGTTTGCAGATGGTGGGCGAGCAGAGCAGCCGCACGCCGGACCGCAGCGTGCAATATCTGTATAGCGAAGGAAGCTGGGAGCCGCTGGCTCGAGTGGACATTACCGGAGATAGCCAGCAGACGTTTTGGTATCACACCGACCTGAATGGCCTGCCCGAGCGAATGACCGATGAACGCGGTGAAATCGTCTGGCAAGGCCGCTTCAGCAGTTGGGGAGAAACCGAGCACGAAACCCACGCCAGCCACCTCGCCGTGCCGCAGAACCTGCGCTTCCAAGGCCAGTATCTGGACAGGGAAACAGGCCTACACTACAATCTTTTCCGTTACTACGACCCCGTAGCAGGGCGATTTACCCAGCCGGACCCGATAGGGCTGGCGGGTGGGTTGAATACCTATTCTTATGTGCCTGAGCCGCTGGGGTGGGTGGATCCGCTTGGGTTGAAAAGTTGTCGACTTCAATATATGGGAAGAACACCAGGTAAAAAATCACGAACCGGTAGGGCAGTCATTGAAAGGATGCGTGCTGAAGGGAGAATCCGTGGTACTGGAGAAGATATGAGATTCAAAAGTTCTACAAATGGCAAATGGTATCTTGTTGAAGATGCTGATATGGCTCATCTTACCGATGCTGTATCTTATTGGAATAAAAGAGGTGGTTTCTTTGGTGCTAAAGCTCGAGAAATCAGAACTTGGATGCGGGACCCGAACAATTATGAATTAGAATATTATGGTTTTAATCGCTCTCAAGGTGCAAAATTATTGGAAACATATAAGCATCCTTCTGAATTTATCGGCCCATCAGAAGCATCGCAATATTTTATGAAGGGATTGTAAAATGAAAGAACTTAGTGAGAATTTCTTAGAGTTGGAAGTGGAAATTATTTCTATAATAGAAAAAGGTAATGAATTAAATTCGAAAAAAAAACATGAAGAAGCTATTTCTTTATATAAAAAAGCTTGGGGTATATTGCCGGAACCTAAACTCGGTTGGGAAATGATTAGCTCTTGGCTTGCTGGATCATTTTTTACTGCTTATTTTTATTTGGAGGAATATGATTTGGCGAAACATTGGGCTTTAAAACAATTAGATTCCGATGATGCCGATAATAATACAGCCCCTTTAATCGCTTTAGGGATGGTTTGTTTTGAGTTAAATGAGCTTAAAGAAGCGTTTGGGTATTTTGATTCTGCTTATATATATGGGAAAGAAAGAGCTTTTAAAGGGAGGCCCGAAAAGTATCTTAAGTTCTACTTGAGCGAGAATAATAAATAGTTTTCCTCATGGCGAGCGCCTAAGAAATAAACTTAGATATGCTCTTATCTATGAAAATGCTAGAGTAGGTTAAGTGATAATATTCTAGATTTTACTTATAGAGCATAATTAACTCGAAAATAAATACTTGTTAAATAAATTTTACGATATGATTTTTTATTTCAAATAAACTAATGCATTAGAACAGAAACTTATTTGGTCTGTATGAGGTAATTTAAGATTAATCTTGAATAAGGATTGGCGTCGATGTGTTTTATCGAGTATGTGAGATAAAAATATATTTGGTATTCAGTAGATTAAGATGCGATAAATCTGAAAATATTAAATTATCTAAAATTGATTTAGATATTCTTAGAAATAACTAATTTTGTCAAAGGCAACTGCAAATGGTATGTTTTTTATTGATAAATTTAATATCAAAGAAGTATTTTGTCCTAAGTAAATTCAACACTAACTCGCCCTTGTTTGGAAGTATAAATGCAAAACTCTACGACTAAAAACATGATAAGAAATGAATCGTTTTTTTAAAATCTCCAACATTACCTGATAATGACGATTTAACACAATATTTTATCGATAAATTTGATGAAGTAGGGAAGTTTTTGATTGCTCATCCTAGTAAGAACGTAATATCTCTTTTCCTTAACTCTTATGGCAATGGCAATGGAGATGGAGTATATCAAGTTGTTGAGGATGTTTTTATAGTTGCCAACACGATGATGTAATTATAGAAATAAAAAATATTGAAGAATATTTATATGGGATACAGTTTAAGCTATTGATTTACTCAGGTGTCAACGGCATTCTCAGATGTTAAATTGAATAAAGGTTTAAAGTCCGCCTTAATTTCAGATAATGAAGGTATCAGGGATATGGCCCAATTATCTATTGATATTATAGATGGCTAATGCCAAGTGGGAAAGGCGCACTTGGGGAAGTATCAGCTGTTAAAACCTGTTAATTTCTTATTCTCTGAAACGCCGCTTAGCGGCGTTTTTTTATATCTAGCTCTTATCATGCATTCCTGGCCTTAAGCTACAATACTTAAACAGGATCTTAGCATATATAATCCGTTTCGAGTCTAATGATGAAGGCAATGGTATATGGATAAAAATGACATTTTAGAAGAGTTAAAACGCATAGAAATTAGTCTAGGGGTTGAATTACCATATGCTTATAAGAAATTTCTGTCTGAGGAGGTACAAGATAAAGAAATTTATGAGATAGATAATAGTAGGGGGGCTCTATTTATATATTTAATTATCTAGATCTTGTTGATAGGAAGGGGTTTATACAGTGCAAAATGTCGAGCCGGACTACTTATTAATAGGACAGGATGGTGATTTAGGATATTTTATAAGCTTAAAAGATAATAGTGTTAGAATTTACAGTTTAGATCTTGGCGCTCTCGGTAGTCTAGAAATAAATGCGGAAGCTGAAGATGTCTATGGTTTAACCCATTGATTATTCAAACAAATATATGGCTTACGTGTATTGGGAGGAAGATGTAGTTAGAAATTTTACTCCGTATAACTGAAATATGAAGTATTAGAAAGTTTGTAATGCTGCATCTGGGCCTGATAGGTTGCTAAGACCAAGTGGCTGGTTGCTTTACTCTGTTGACCCGATAGGGTTTAGAGAAAATATTCGGGGAGATAATAGATAATTTTAATTGGTAGGGGGGGGGAACTAGTTAAATGAACTATAATTGAGTGCAGATAAAACTATTAAGGCCGTGCGGTAGCTTAAGCGCTATAGCTGATTGATTATGCCACAATAGAGCTATAAATGTTGTTATGTCCAGACTGCTCATTGCTATCAGCTGTAGGTTAATTTGAGAGATATAAAATAAATCTATTCATTAAATCGATAGAATGTGCCTTTTTTTGTAATTTTTACTTACTTTGCGTGAGGAGAAAACTATGAATCTTGATGAGCTGGTAGTTAATGCAATTTTTAAAGAGCTATTTGACGAGAATTCAGCGCGATACAAGCAATCCTTGAAAAAAACAATCAATAATGACAACGATGTTTATGCTAAGGCGAGAAATGCTCTTGCGAAGCTGAGCGATCCTGATAAGGATCAGATTTTAATGTTTATCGATATGGTCATTGCGGATAGCGCAGCGACAATATTGGGAACACTTGATGGCACTCATTACCCAGATAATATTCAACACGATTTTAAACTCATCTATAACAATGAAGAAATACAAGGAAACCTACAAGACCTCTTTATAGAAAAGGCCGAGGATAAAGGGGTTTACGGTTAATTAGTCAAGGGGCTAATTTAAGTGTCACCCGTTTATAATAGTTTCATTATTTAATTGATGTTTTTTATAATTATAATCTTAAATTGTTATTCAAAATTCATGACTAGGTAAGCTAAGTATAAGAATTATCAGCTGTGTCTCTCGATAGTCAGTAGATTTCCACCAACCAACATAGGTTTCGAACAGCTTTGATAATTCAGTGCTCAATTACTAACTGTTATTGTCTATTTTTCTGCTATGGCTCATGAACACATCGGTTTATTTAAATAATCAACAATTCTAAGTGGGAGTATATAATGAAATTTATCTGTACTGTATGTAAATTGAAGGTCTAAATTTCTACCAAATGAAGATTGTTTTTTAATGCTATAATAGTCAAGACTTTCCTTGAAGCAATACATTTAAAGCTTGCGAGCACGCCACATCATAATGCGAGGTTATTACATGACGGAGGGATGCGATAAAAATTTAAGTAATTTACTCATAAAACATTTTCCCTCGGAAGACTTTTCCCTAGATTTGACTAGGGATCTTAAGTATTTATATATCGTTAGGCAAAAATCTCGATTGAGAATTTTGGAAGAATTGCAAATACATGCAGATTCTGTCAAAAAAAATAACATAGAAGTCTTTGGATTCTATGCATTAATCAATAAATTAGATAAGTTGTTTTGTGAAACCATCTCAATATTGTGCGCTCGTAATAAGGAGTATTCTTTCGAAATTTACTTAACAGATGATTGTTCAAAGAGAATAGGTTATTCATTGGTTAAGAATCGAGAGAAAAGTGAAAGCGAATTATTATGGGAACTTAGCTTAGGGATAAATCATGATGGCTAATTTATGTAACAGGTAGATACGAACAAGTGAGTCTATGGAATTTCATTGAGAGCTAACAACAAGATATCAATGCTCTAAAATAATGATGATGAGAGCGTTTCATCAAGCAGGCACATTTCAACTCAAATCGTCTTAGTGCCAATCTCCATTAGGGATGAAATATTGTGGCTTACGCTTGTTGGGCAAAGGCAGTGGTTACCTTGCTAAAATGTTGTGGGATTAGCACGGCGGTGTTGCTCAAGTTGGAGTGATGAGAAACACTGTTGATATACTGTTAGGCCTAACAAGCGAGTTCTACATAATGAGTAATGGCTTTGCGAATTTGAAAATTGGTCTATATGCGCAATTCATTGCTCTCTAGAGATATGAAAGTGAAATAATTTATCAATATATGGGTAAGTAAAATGAAGTGTTCACAAATTCTTAGAGATTTATCTAAAGAAAATGAAGATTTAAAAAAAGATAATTAGTAATATTCACTCAAGATTTACCGTTTCTGATAAGGGAGTCCTTGAGGGTTTATGCAAAGTCTCTTATATTCTTTACATTATAAGAGATGTTGAGAACTCGTTGTTAATTACAGATCGGCTATCACTAATTCCTTTCAATAATGATTATGATTATTGGACTTGGATTGAGTTTGCTATATCTTTAAGAGCAGAGATATCCAATCAAATTGGATATAATGAGAAGGGAAGGGCTTCACTAGATATAATTAAGGCTGCATTAAACCGCGGTGAGGGTATTGAAAAGAAAATTAAAATTAATGTGCATAATAGATTTATGGCTGGTGAGGGCGTTGTACTAGATGAGTCGATAACGGATGGGACGAGGCAGGATATCTATAATGAATTTAATCATAGATTAATATATTTGATGAAATTGATTAAATTGAATGTGTTGGGAGCATCTGCCGAGTACAGCCGTGAAAAGACATTGTCTAATATTAATAGTAATGTTCAAAGAATGCTCGTCTTAGTCCAAGAAAATGCACTAGATGGAGCACAACCATTTAGGTAATTAAACTAATTTTATATAATAGATGGCAATCAATCGATACCAGATACGAGTTTTTATCTGTAATGTAAGTCCTGGCTTGTACACCCTGATTTCAGGAAGGTGTGAATATAAATAATCATCACAATGTGATAGTTGATTGAAACACTTTAAAAGTACCCAGTTAATTTTATTTTCGATTGGATTTATTGTATAGGTATAATTGGTTCAAGATAAGTATGCAAAGAATAAAACTTGTAAAATTAATAAAATGGATTCAGTGTTGTGAGGGTACTTAAGAGGAAGTAGATAATGACATTGATTTTCTCTGCAACACTGTGACAGAGCCAGATGCTGAAAATTATATTTTACAAAATGATCTAAGTGGTGATATAGCCGATAAAATAATGGACTATAAACCTATGCGACTATAGAATTTTCCTTGTGTCTTCACTGGCAAGGCTCTGTCGATTATTTTTAATCGACGAATTAAAAGTTTAATATGTCTTTGCCTTACTTTTTTCATGCAGATTAGAGCAAGGTTATAAATGTAATGTTACTTATTAATCAGTAATCAGGTAAAAAAAGATTCTGTAGAATTTCTAAACTTACAGAAAACAACAGGATTTTATTTGCTTTATTTTTATGGGATTCAAGTAAATGGAAATGTTGGAAAGGTATTATACAAGCGATAAAGACTGGGAAGAGTTCTCGAGTTTATTTTCCGAATACAAAGGTCACAAGCAGGTTATTGAGTTGGCCGTACTGTTAAATGAAAATATAGATATTGCTACAGTTATATGGGGAAAGGTTGGTCGACTTGGTGCGAAAGAGTGGATATACAAAAATGTCAATGCATTAGACATGGCTAGACCGGTAGATTGTCTTGATGATAAAAAGTTATTGAACAGGTTGCGTGTGGCGCTTATGCGGATGCCATGATAATAAATTAATTCCTTCTCCTTTAAGTTTATCTTTTGCAGGAAGGGGGTTACCGCATGATATTTTGAATAAACCTTGTTCAATTTATTAAGTGTTAAAGCCTCTTGAGGTGAACTTTGGACCCGCGATAGCATTGCTTGGTCAAAGAGCTTTAGGTACCCAGCATGAAACAATGGAATCTATAGAGAATCTTGTAACAAACGATTTTTTGAGAAAAATATGACAAATGAAAATACAAAGTCGCATAACTTATTTAAAAAAGTAATTTTGCTGCATGATGGTGTGGAAAATGATTTTATAAAAAAAACTAACACAGTAAAATGTCCACATTGCGACGGTGTGGTTGAATTTCAGTTGTATTCATCTTCTAATTTTAATAAATTTGATAAGATCACTCAAAAGACTATTGCAAAAGATATAAAAGGATTGAAAGCTGATAGTAGAGGAATTGACAAACTTACTTATAAAGGAGAATTTGTCGAATTTTGTACAAAAGTTTGCAGTGGTGGTGAGCATACCTTGATGGTATTTTTCACTTTCAGTGAAATCCAGCCTGCCAGATATATCTCTCATTTGATTGGTGTGTTTGACGCTGATTACATTTCCTCTATATGATTTTTTTTAGATCTAATTTTTATTAAAGGTGGTTTTAGGGTTACATCATTGGGCTAAGGGAATAAGCGAGTTAGCAAGGGCGGTTATTATTTATGTTTAGGGATCTATTAAATATCTTTTATGCAATAATGACATCCAAAAGGATGTATATTATTTTCATTACATGATGAGGAAGGCCCACCTAAAGCAGACCCTATTAACACTATGCAACCTATCTATTAGCGATGTCGTCTAATTGACTATAAAAACCGTATTAAAGAGAATGCTCGCTAGAGAATTGCATCCACCAGTTTTCTTGCTTGCTCTCTTCCAAGTGCGTATGTATTTTCTATAACCTCTAGAGGCAAGACACCAACCGAATTGACTACGCCATTGAGACCAGAAACAACATTGCCTACTAAACCAGCGCCGTTTACCATTTCGATTTCTTCGAGCGTTAATGTTCTTAATTCTTGAGTGTTTTTCATATAAACCTCAGTTTTATATAATAAGCTAATAATTGTTACCATCATTGACTGCCAGAGGCAGCTTTATTAAGCGTAATAGAGAAAGTGATTAATGCAATGTAGGAGGGGAAATACATTGTGGATAACACTTAGTCGGTTTATATGAATTGAAGAATAAGTTACCCGGTGGATTAGAAATCAATTTTTTAATAACGTCTTTATATACCTAAGCTTGGCATATATGCAGTTATTGTGATGTGGCAGGAACTCACTGAATAAGTTTCCCAATAAAAAATGGCCAGAAGGTTTCCCCATCTGGCCATTTTGCAATGGCGCAGCGATCGCTGCGCCCTGAAGGTCTAGATTAGAACATCAATACCATCCACGGGTAGGCGATGAGCATCAGGCCGCCAAGGAAGATGGCACTGGGAATAGTCCTTAAACACCTGAGGTCTTTGATTGGGCGAAGTTGATCGGGCTTGAGTTAGTATTAGAGCTTTACAACCAGCCTACACTACAATCTTTTCCGTTACTACGACCCCGTAGCAGGGCGATTTACCCAGCCGGACCCGATAGGGCTGGCGGGTGGGTTGAATACGTATGATTACGCACCTAATCCGTTGTCATGGATAGATCCTTTAGGGCTTAAGCCTTGTAAAATTCGTGAAGTGAATGGAACAAAAATATTCGGTAAAGGACAGAGGGACGGAACTCCTGGTCACGACCAGTTCTCTGAAGTAATAGTAAATAAATTAGCTATGAGTGGTAAGTTTAAAGAGATTTATTTAAACAGATCATATAGTTTCGCTAATGGTAAAGGGGTTTCAGCACGGCGACCGGATGTTATGGCTATTGATATGGATGGAAAGGTTCATGCCATAGAATTGGCATCCAAAACGGATATGGGCAGAAAACTCCCATCTCTTACTAGCCATAATGATACCGCGATAAGGAATTTGCCATTGAATCAGCAAGGTGAAATTATTGTTCTCGAACATCCATTTAATGCAATGGATATCAAATCAACACTTGACAATTTAATTTCAGGGATATAAGGAGTGAGCATGTATTCTGGTATAGCTATGTATAACATCGAAAATATAGAAGCAGAAACAGTATGTACACTAGCGGAGCTTTTTTTTTCCAGTGTTAATATCCAGATCAATGGAGCAGGTTATTATAAGATGTTAAAAGATGGTGATCATTCAGGTGATCATGAAATTATAGAAACAACATTAACCGATTTGAAGGCAAAAATAAAAAACAAAGAGGTTAGTGCGTTTAGGATATATTCAGAACAGATGGAACAGCAGCCATGGTATGCATCTTTTGGCTATATGACCAAAGAGTTTGGCGGCTTTAATTATATTGACATACAATACCCATATATGAGCAATGACTCTCAAGTTATATCTAACTTCTTGAAAGTGTTGTCAGAAAAAATAACATTTTATTATGGTATTAAATATCATGCTGATAAGGTTACCAAAGCGCTATACTATGCAACTGGCGATAATATGGTTAACGTATATCAATATGAAAATGCATCTTTGTTCAAAAGGGAGTGCCCAGGTAGATTTAGAGGTGAGGAACGTTATAGAAAAACTATGTTGAGAATGGTTTATCCACTTAATATAATTAACGATTATCACTTAGATATTATGGTTAAAAATATAGAATTAAAATCATGGATATTAAGTCGCGAGAATAACGGTAAATTAGTGCAGTTAAGCGATGGCTTATGGTTATGGACTGTTCGAGAAAATGAGCTTGATGCGGTAAATAAATATCTTGGTGAATCTGGGGTGTTAATATGTTGGAAAGCCCCCGTAGTTAAGAAATTACTTAAAAAGCTACCATGATTAAACGTCGAAAGGGTTATTCTGTGATCCTTTCGATTGTGTCATTTCACAAAAAATAATAGTCAATAATTCAATTTTAATTTTTTTCTCATCAAATACTCTACTTAACTTTAGCCCTTAGAGTAAATAAAAAAGAACCCCAGAAAAATAGCTTGAGGGTTTCTCTCTTCTGGCCATTTATATGGCGCAGCGCGTTCTAAGTCTCGAAGGATGAAAGTAGAACATAATACCATCCATGCGTAGGCGATGAGCATCAGGCCGCCAAGGAAGATGGCACTGGGAATAGTCCTTAAACACCTGAGGTCTTTGATTGGGC
>NZ_JAWUDN010000005.1:0-344244 GCF_044430645.1 Ewingella allii
GATATTTTTTGCCACCGAGGTGGCTGATATCGTCTTGTGAGTGCCCACACAGATTGTCTGATAAATTGTTAAAGAGCGTTGGTTACCGGAAAACTCTCGGTAACGCGGGAGGCAGATAATACGCTTTCCCGCTGAAGAGTCAAGAGATTATTCATTCGAATCGTCTTCTTTATCTTCCTCACCGAGCGACTTCTCAGTCGTTGTTCCCGGTCAGTGGAGGCGCATTATAGGGAGTTCTCAGAAGGCCGCAACCCCTAATTTCAAATAAATTACTGACCGTTCTTTTTTTCAACAAACATCGTCAAAACGGACAACAATCACCCAGTTTTCTACACAAAATGGCCTTTTCGACCCGTAACACTGGGGTAAACTCTTTTCTATAATAAGACCACTGAATCTCAGGATGCCCTTTTAATGCCCCTTAACGCCCAACAACAAGCCGCCCAGCGCAATCTTTCTTATCTATTGGCGGAGAAAATCGCCCAGCGCATCTTATCTGCTGAATATGCCGAGGGCAGCATCTTGCCCGGCGAAATTGAATTGGGGGATATTTTCGGGGTAAGCCGGACGGCGGTACGCGAAGCAGTGAAAACGCTGGCCGCCAAAGGGATGCTGTTACCCCGCCCACGGATTGGGACGCGGGTGATGCCGCAATCAAACTGGAACTTCCTCGATCAGGAGCTGTTGAACTGGTGGATGACCCGCGAGAACTTCGATCAGGTGATGGCGCACTTTGTGATTTTGCGCCGCGCGCTCGAACCCCAGGCTTGCGCACTGGCCGCCACTACGGCGACGAAGGAACAGAAGGAACTTCTTTCTTTATATATGGCGGAGATGAAGGAGCTGCATTATCGCTTTGACCGCGAGCGCTGGATAAAAGTCGACACCCAATTCCACCAGCTTATCTATGAAGCCGGAAAGAACCCCTTCCTGACCTCATTCTCCAATTTGTTCAGCTCGGTTTATCAAAGCTACTTTAGAGCCATCACGGGGAATGAGGTGATTAAGCTGGAACACCATCAGGCCCTGGTTGATGCCATTCTGGCCAGTGATCCCGAAGGTGCTCTGCTGGCATGCCAAAACCTGCTGTTAGCGGTGGATTGAGCCAACCGAGCCGCGCACCACTAGCTCTGGCGTTAAGACCAGAACCTGAGGCTCAGCTTCAGGTTCTTTCAAACGATGCAAAAGCGCATCTATGGCCAGTTCCCCCAGTGAATCTTTCGGCTGATGAATGGTGGTCAGCGGCGGCGTCATATATTGCGCCAGCTGAATGTCATCATAGCCAATGACCGCGATGTCATCCGGCACGCGCAGCCCTTCTTTATAGAGTGCCTGATAAACCCCAACCGCCATCGCGTCGTTGCTGGCGAAAACCGCCTCGGGGCGCTCCGGTAGGGCGAGCAACTGCTCCATGGCGGGCAGGCCGCTGGCAAACTCGAAATCCCCAATCACTTCATAACCCGGTAACACCGGCAGTCCCGCCTGGTGCATGGCCTGACGATAACCATCCAGTCGCTGTACGGCGGTGGTTTTATCCAGCGGGCCGGTGATACAGGCGATGCGCTGGTATCCTTGGCTAATCAGATACTCCGTCGCCATCACGCCGCCGAGCAGAGCGTTATCCTGAATGACATCGTTCGCCGCGCCAAAAGGTGCCCAGTCCATCATCACAATGGGTAATGACGGATAGCGGCTGATGGCGTCCTGCGACGGCCGATGATTCTCAGTACACATTAAAAGCAAACCGTCGACGCGCTTTTGCAGCAGGGTTTCCATACTGCGGTTCATGCGCTCGGCGTCGCCGTCGGTGTTGCAGAGGATCAGGCTGTAGCCGCGTTCATAGCAGCTGCGCTCCACGCCGCGCACTACTTCCGCATAGAAGGGGTTGCTGCTGGCGGTGAGCAGCATGCCAATCGTCCGGGTTTGGTTCAGTTTAAGGCTACGGGCGAGGGCGGAAGGTGCATAGTTGAGGCTGTCTATCGCCGCAGTGACTTTTTCGCGGATAGCCTCGCTGACAAAGCGATTGTTGTTGATGACATGAGAGACGGTGGAGGTTGAGACGCCCGCGACGCGGGCGACATCTTTCATGGTGGCCAATCAGGACTCCTGACGCGCAAGGAAGTCGTCGATTTCATTACGCCATGGCACAGAAGGCTGCGCCCCCGGGCGAGTCACGGCAATGGCGGCGGCGGCGTGAGCAAAACGCACGGCTTGGTCCATGGCGGTGCCTTCGAGCAGGGCGGTGACCAGTGCGCCGTTGAAGGTGTCCCCGGCCGCAATGGTATCCACGGCTTTGACACGGAAACCGCTGACCTGCTTGCCTTCGCCGTGCTGGCTCAGCCAGACACCTTTGCTGCCTAGCGTGATAATCACGGTTTCGATGCCTTTATCATGCAGCGCTTTCGCAGCGCGTTGGGCATCTTCATTATTATTGACCTGAATGCCGGTCAGGCGCTCGGCTTCGGTTTCATTCGGGGTGATCATATCCACCAGCGACAATAGCTCATCGGGCAGTTCACAAGCCGGAGCCGGGTTGAGGATAACCTGGGTGTTGTGCTGCTTCGCCAGCTTAGCCGCAGCGATCACGGTTTCTAGCGGAGACTCTAATTGCATCAGCAACGCCGAGGCGTCGACAATATTCTGTTGATAACGATTCAGGTAGTCAGGCGTCACGGCTTTATTCGCACCGGCATCAATACCGATAACATTCTCGCCTTCGGCATTAACGAAGATCAGCGCCACGCCGGTAGTGGTGTCGGCGATTGCCTCAACGGGAGAAGTATCGATGTTGTCACTGGCCAACTGCTGACGAACGCGCTCACCAATATCATCATCACCGACGCAGGCGATAAAGGAAATATCCGCGCCCGCGCGCCCGGCGGCGACCGCCTGGTTAGCTCCCTTGCCGCCAAAGGCCACGGTATATTGTTTACCGATCACCGTTTCGCCAGGCTGAGGGAATTGATTGATATTGAGAATATGGTCGGCATTGATACTGCCGAGAACCACCAGTTTACCTGTATCCATTTGCGTTCCCTGAGTCATGTTGCGCCGCCCAACAGGAGCGGCGCAGAGTCTGTCAATTACGGCTGTGCAACCAGTTTCAGATCTACTGGAATAACAGCAGGCACTTTTTCGCCTTTCAGCACTTTATCAGCAGTCTGAACGCCAATCACACCAATCTGGTCTGGACGCTGGGCCACGGTTGCGCCCATCTTGCCACTGTTAACCGCTTTGATGCCATCTTCGGTGCCGTCAAAACCTACCACCAGAACGTCGGTTTTACCCGCGGTCTGCAAGGCACGCAGCGCACCTAATGCCATTTCGTCATTCTGAGCAAATACCGCCTGCACGTCTGGATGTGCAGTCAGCAGGTTCTGCATAACGTTCAGACCTTTAGTACGGTCGAAGTCTGCCGGCTGGCTAGCCAGAATAGTGAAGTGGTGCTTTTCAGCGGCCTGAGCGAAGCCTTTGCCACGTTCGCGGGCAACGGAAGTCCCGGCAATACCTTCCAGTTCGATAACTTTGGCGTTTTCACCGACTTTCTTAGCGATGTAATCACCGGCCATTTTACCGCCGAAGGCGTTATCAGAGGCCACGTGGCTTGCCACTTCGCCTTTGCTTGCCTGACGGTCAAGGGTGATCACAGGGATCTTAGCTTGGTTCGCCATGGCAACGGCGTTACCCACGGCGTCGGAGTCAGTCGGGTTGATCAGCATCAGCTTGGTGCCGCGAACCGTCAGGTCCTGCACGTTTGCCAACTCTTTCGCCGGGTTGTTCTGGGAATCCAGCACCACCAGGTTGTAGCCCAGCTTGTCAGCTTCTTTCTGCGCGCCGTCTTTCATGGAAACGAAGAACGGGTTGTTCAGCGTAGAAACCACCAGCGCGATGGTGTCTTTAGCCAATACGTTGGCGCTGAAAGAGGCGGTAATTGCTGCTGCGGAAACCCAAACTGCCAGTTTTTTCATATTCATGGTCATAATTCCTGTAGGGGAGGTTATTTGTTGCTTTTGTTATCTACCAGAACAGCCAGCAATATCACGACTGCTTTGACTATCATTTGGTAGTAGGAGGATACGCCTAATAAATTCAAACCGTTATTCAGGAAACCGAGGATCAGCGCGCCGATCAACGTTCCTACAATGCGTCCTTTACCACCCGACAGGCTGGTTCCTCCCAACACCACAGCGGCAATCGCGTCCAGCTCATAACCGGTACCGGCAGTCGGTTGCGCAGAGGACAAACGCGCCACTTCGATAATGCCGGCTAAAGCCGCTAATAAACCACACAGGGAGTAGACGATAATTTTAACTTTATCAACGCTGATACCTGACAGACGCGTCGCGGACTCATTGCCGCCCAGCGCGTAGATATAACGTCCTAAACGGGTGTGATGCAGCATGTACCACGCCAGCGCAAACACCACCACCATCAGCCAGACCGGCGTCGGGATGCCCAGCGGGCGACCGATACCAAACCAGCCAAATGTATCAGCAACATCGGTGAATCCGGTGCTGATCGGGCTGCCGTTGGTGTACACCATGGTGACACCGCGCAGCAGGAGCATCATCACCAGTGTGGCAATAAACGCCTGAACCTTGCCTTTAGCGACAATCACCCCGGTGACGGCACCTACCGCCGCCCCCAAGGCCAGCGCACCGGCGACGGCCACCAGCGCATTCACTTCTAAGCCCACAATCGATGCCGCCACCGCGCCCGTTAAGGCCAGCAGCGAACCGACGGATAAGTCGATCCCCGACGTCAGGATAACCAGCGTCATGCCCACGGCCATAATGGCGTTGACCGAGGTTTGTTGAAGAATGTTAAACAGGTTGTTCAGTGTGAAGAAATTCGGGCTCATGGAAGAGACCACGGCAATCAGCACCAGCAGCGCAATCAGCGATTTCTGCTCTAACAACCATTCTTTTGTGAACCAGCCCTTTTTGGCTGGCATAGTCTGAGAACTCATAGTTGATTACTCCTGCGTCACGCCGTATTGCTTGCCGACAGCGGCTGCCATCAACACTTCTTGCGTAGCCTGTTCTATCGGGAATTCACCGCTTAAATGGCCTTCGTGCATCACCATGATCCGGTCACTCATGCCGATAACCTCTGGCATTTCTGACGAAATCAAAATGATGCTCAAACCTTCGCGCTTGAACTGGTTAATAAGCTGGTAAATCTCTTTCTTGGCGCCGACGTCAACGCCGCGCGTTGGCTCGTCGAGGATCAGAACTTTTGGACGCGTCATCAGCCCGCGAGCAATCGCCACTTTCTGCTGATTGCCCCCGGAGAGCAGGCCGATAGGCTGCATCATGGACGGCGTCTTGATGTTAAACATGCGAATGAAATCGCCGACCGCCTGCTGCTCATCAGCATGTTTAAGGCTGCCACCCGCGCGGCTGAAGTAGCGCAGCGCGGTCAGCGACATGTTCTCTTTGACTGACATGCCGAGCACCAGGCCGTCGCGCTTACGATCCTCAGAGATATAAACGATGCCGTTCGCCAACCCGTCCTGCGGGGAATGGGTGACAACTTCGCGGCCATCCAGCGCGACATAGCCCGCTTTACGCGGCAGCGCGCCGTACAGAATCTTCATCAACTCGGTACGACCGGCGCCCATTAGCCCAGAGACACCGAGAATTTCGCCAGCATATAAGTTGAAGCTGACATCTTTGACGCCCGGCCCGGAGACATTGCGCACTTGCAGGCGCAGCGCGCCGCGCTCTTGCTTGAGGCGCGGGTACTGCTCTTCAAGGCGGCGGCCAACCATCATTTCGATCAGCGTGTCTTCCTGCAATTCGCTTACCGGGCGCTCGGCGATGAACTGGCCGTCGCGGAACACGGTGACGTCATCACAGATTTCGAAGATTTCTTTCATGCGGTGCGAGATGTACACCACGCCGCAACCCGCCGCTTTCAGCTCGCGGATGACGTTAAATAAAGAGGCGGTTTCAGTATCGGTTAAAGCGTCGGTCGGCTCATCCATGATGATGACTTGAGATTCGAAGCTCAGCACTTTGGCGATTTCCACCATTTGCTGGTCACCAATCGATAACTCGCCCACCAGACGATGGCTGCTGTAACGCAGGTTCAGGCGCGCCAGCAGTTTGTCGGCTTCAGCGTACATCTTCTTCCAGTTGATGCGGCCAAAACCATTCACAAACTCGCGGCCAAGAAAGATGTTTTCCGCGATAGTCAGTTGGGGGATCAGGTTTAATTCCTGATGAATAATGCCGATCCCGGCTTCCTGAGAATCTTTCGGCCCATTAAACGCGGCCTCTTTCCCCAGAAAACGCAGCGAACCGGCATCCTTTTGATAGATCCCCGTCAGCACTTTCATCATGGTGGACTTACCGGCACCGTTTTCACCCACCAGCGCCATCACGCGACCCGGATAGACGCTCAGCGCCGCGCCGGAGAGCGCTTTAACGCCGGGGAACGCTTTATCAATCCCTGAGAGTTGCAGCAAAGGTTGCATAAAGGCCTCAGAAGGTTACGCCAGCACAAAGAATAACGTTCGCGTACGGCGAACATTCCCCGCTACGGACCACGGCCCGGCTGTGTTCGGTTTGCACCTTGAATGACTCATGGCTGATGTACTCAAGGCTGATGGTGTTTCCCTGATGTTGCTCAAGCTGTTTCAACTGCGCGAGTAACGCTTCATGGAGTTGAGGATTTTTTTCGACGATCTCCTCGGCGAGAATCGCGCGCTCAACCTGCATCTCATGGGTCACTACCTTAAAAACTTGCAAGAAAGTAGGAACACCGGCAGTTAGCGCCAGATCGATGCGTTGGGAAGATGCGGGTACCGGTAAACCGGCATCGGCAATAACCAGCTGATCGGTATGACCTAACCTGGCAATGACATGGGAGATTTCGGCATTTAAAAGCGGTGATTTCTTCATTGTGAACTCCGACAGCGAAACGTTTCGCTCACTGCTGAGTTTATGACGATGCTAGAAACTGGCAATCGCCTTGTGATGAAATTGTGATCGCCGTCGAAACGTTTCGCTACCCGTTTTAGAAAGCCGCGCTAAATTTGAGTTAATGACTTTTCACGGCGTTTAGAAAAGCAAAAGGGCACTCGAAAGTGCCCTTTGTTCACCACAGGCGAATTAGATTTCCACCTGCGTCCCTAGCTCGATAACGCGGTTAGGCGGGATCTCGAACTGGTCCGGCGCGCGCAGCGCGTTGCGGCTGAGAGCCATAAACAGCTTGCCGCGGAAGTAGAGATACCAAGGCCGCTTGGTGAGGATTAGCGACTCGTGGGACATAAAGAACGAAGTTTCCATCATGCGGCACGGCAGACCTTCCAGCCCGCAGCGGTGGAACACTTCCTCAACGTTTGGCGTCTCTTTGAAACCGTAGCTCGCCACCACGCGCCAGAAGGTCGGCGAGAGCTGCTCAATAGTCACCCTGCGAACATTGTGCACATAAGGCGCGTCTTCGGTGCGCAGCGTCAGCAGCACCACGCGCTCGTGCAGCACTTTGTTGTGCTTGAGGTTGTGCAGCAGGGCAAACGGAATGACGTTAGTGGCGCGGGACATATAAACCGCAGTGCCCGGCACGCGCACCGGCGGCGATTTCTCCAGCGAGGCGATCATGGCTTCCAGCGAGTTGCCGTGTTCGTGCATTCGGCGCATAAGGCGGAAACGCTCGCTTTTCCACGTAGTCATCACGATAAACATGCACAGGCCGAGAGTCAGAGGCAGCCAGCCGCCGGAGAACAGCTTGGTGGCGTTCGCCGCGAACATCGGCACGTCGATAAACAGCAGAACTACCAGCAGAATGCCGACCAGGAAAGCTTTCCAGTGCCAGTTTTTCAGCGCCACGGTGCAGGAGAGAATCGAGGTCAGCACCATGGTGCCGGTCACGGCAATACCATAGGCGGCGGCCAAATTACTCGAATGCTCGAAGCTGGCGATGACGATAACCACTGCGAAATAGAGCGTCCAGTTAATGGCGGGAATGTAGATCTGCCCGGCTTCCATTTCTGAGGTGTGGATGATGCGCATTGGCGGCAGATAGCCCAAACGAACTGCCTGACGAGTCAGGGAGAACACGCCGGAGATCACCGCCTGCGAGGCGATAATGGTGGCGAGGGTCGCCAGAATCAGCAGTGGGATCAGCGCCCAGTCAGGTGCCAGCAGGAAGAACGGGTTTTTAATCGCCTCGGGGTTTTTGAGCAGCAGTGCGCCTTGCCCGAAGTAGTTCAGCACCAGCGAAGGTAGCACCACGGTGAACCACGCCAGACGAATAGGGAATTTACCGAAGTGGCCCATATCGGCATACAGCGCCTCAACACCCGTGATGGAAAGCACCACCGCGCCGAGCGCAAAGAAGGAGAAGGATTTATGCTCAATAAAGAAGTTCACCGCCCACATCGGGTTCATGGCCCGCAGCACTTCTGGGTTTTGAGCAATACTGTTAATACCCAGCACCGCCAGCGTCAGGAACCACAGCAGCATCACCGGGGCAAACAGCTTGCCGACAATGCCGGTGCCGTGCTTCTGGATGATGAACAGTAACGTCAGGACGGTAATAGAAAGCGGCACGATATAAGGGTCGAGCGACGGGGCAGCAATCTCTAAGCCTTCCATCGCCGACAGCACCGAAATCGCCGGGGTGATCACCACTTCGCCATAGAAGAAGCTGCCGCCGATAAGCCCGAGGATCACTAATACCGCCGTGGTTCGCGCCGAGGTGTTACGGCCCGCGAGGGACATCAGGGTCAAGATCCCGCCTTCACCGGCGTTGTCTGCGCGCATCACGAAAGTGAGGTATTTCAGCGAGACAATAAGGATTAGCATCCAGAAAATCAGGGAAAGGAAACCAAAGACAACGCTGGGTTCAACGTTAAAGCCGTAGTGGCCTGAAAAACACTCTCTCAAGGTGTAGAGAGGGCTGGTGCCAATGTCACCATAAACCACACCAATGGCGGCCAGGGTTACTGCGGGGAGTGACCGTTTATGTTCTGTGCTCATAATTGGTTTCTTTTTGCTGCTCTTTTATGCAAAGAATTCCGTAAGCGAAAGATGCGCTCAGGGCTGAATGCCCACTAAACGGCGCACAGTATGCACGAATAAATCCAATTGCCTACCCCTATATAAACAAGGAATTGGCGATTAACGCAGATAAACCCACAGTATCTATAATAGAAAGATTTGTGTAATCAACAATCTATATCCGTAAGCTATATCAATAAAAATAGGCCATGGTTTATTATCATTGCCAGCCCAGTAATTTCACTGATCTCATTTACTCACGGAAACCGGAAGATTCAGTATGGCGCATTCTCCTTTACTTGCAGAACGGATTGCCCGTCTTGCCAATGCTTTAGAACACGGACTGTACGAGCGTCAGGAAGCCATCCGGTTGTGCCTGCTGGCCGCGCTGTGCGGCGAAAGCGTGTTTCTGCTCGGGCCGCCCGGCATCGCTAAAAGCCTGATTGCCCGCCGCCTTAAGTTTGCCTTCCGCCACGCCCGCGCTTTTGAATACCTGATGACTCGCTTTTCCACCCCAGAAGAGGTTTTTGGCCCGCTGTCGATTCAAGCCCTGAAAGACGAAGGCCGCTATCTGCGCCTGACTTCCGGCTATTTGCCCGAGGCGGAGATTGTTTTTCTGGATGAGATTTGGAAAGCCGGCCCGGCCATCCTCAATACCCTGCTGACCGCCATTAACGAGCGACGCTTTCGTAACGGCGAGCGCGAGGATGCTATCCCGATGCGCCTGCTGGTCAGCGCCTCCAATGAACTGCCTGAGGCCGACGGCAGCCTTGAGGCACTCTATGACCGTATGCTAATCCGCCTATGGCTGGACAAGGTGCAGGATAAACAGAATTTCCGCTCTTTGCTGACTTCCCGGCCAAACGAAAGCGCCAATCTGGTGCCGGAAGCCCTGAGCATTAGCGATGAAGAGTATCAGCAGTGGCAGCCAGAAATAGATAAGGTGGCCTTGCCGGAATCCTGCTTCGAGCTGATTTTCCAACTGCGGCAGCGTATGGACGCGCTAGACACCGCGCCTTACGTCTCGGACCGCCGCTGGAAGAAGGCCCTGCGCCTGCTGCAAGCCTGCGCCTTCTTCAGCGGCCGTCAGGCCATCACGCCTATCGACCTGATTTTGCTGAAAGATTGCCTGTGGCACGACCTGAACACCTATCACCTGCTGCAAACCCAAATCGAGCAGATGATCACCGAACAGGCTTACCAGCAGCAGACGCTATTAATGAAGCTGCGCCAGCTGAATCAGGAATGGATGCAGTATCAGCAGCAGCAAAGCTCCAGACAGTCGATCAAAGTGCTTAAAAAAGCTGGGATTTTTAGCCGTAAGCCGCAATACAGCCTGCCGGATACGCTGGCGGCTAGCAGCCTGACCCTATTGCTGCAAACTCCTCTTCATCTGCACGATATTCAGGTTTCCCATCTGCTGGTGGAAAGAAGCGTGCTCGACGAGTGGCTTAATAAAGGAGGGGTTCTGAAGGTGAAGCTCAACGGCATGGGGTTCGCGCAGAACATTGAGGCGGAGGTGGATGACAAGCTGCAGCTTCTGGTGCTGGATATCAGCCGCCAGTCGACGCCGCTGACTCTGCCGGGCAAAGAGCAGATTGCCGTTCCCGATGAGATGAAAAGCACGCTGGAAGGGCTGAATGCCAAGTTTAACCAGCAGCGCCACGAGTTCAGCCAGCATCAAAACTGCCTGTTTGTCGCCGCCGAGTGGGCCGCGAAGATTGAAGCCAGCATGCTGACGGTGGCGGAGCAACTCCGCCACCAGCAAGACTTGTTCAGCGGGCACTGATCCATGCTCAGTCTGGAATCCCTCGATCTCTTATTGTCGATCAGCGAAGGTGAGCTGATCGAAGAGCTGATCATCGGCCTGCTGGCCACGCCGCAGCTGGCGATTTTCTTCGAAAAGTTCCCACGACTGAAGCGTGCGCTGACCAAAGACCTGCCCGAATGGAAGTTCAGACTGCGCCAGCGTATCCACGATACGCCGGTGCCGCCGGACCTCGCCAAAGAGTTCTACCTTTATCAGCACTGCCAGCAGATTGACGCCGCCACCTTTCAGGCCGAGCTGCCTGCGCTGATTGAGCAGCTTGAGTCGCTAAACTCTCCCTTTATTACCGAGGCGCGCTCGTTGCAGCAAAACGCCGAGGAGACGCGCGGGCCGAAAACCGGCAATAGCTTCCACACTCTGTTTCTCCAGCGCTGGCGGCTGAATCTTACTTTCCAGACGGTGACCGTTCATCATCAGCTGCTCGAGCAGGAACAGGAACAGTTGCAGGAAGAGCTACAGCAGCGGCTGGAACTCAGCGGCGAGCTCTCTCCTTTATTAGCAGAGAACGATGCCGCCGCCGGACGGCTGTGGGATATGAGCAAGGGCCAGCGGCAGCGCGGCGAAGTGCAGTCGCTGTCGCGCTACGGCGCTTTTTTGCAGCAGCAGCCTGAGTTGCAGAGGCTCGCCGAGCAGCTGGGTCGCAGTCAGAAAGCCAAAACCAGCCCGCACGAAGATGCCAAGATGGAAGAACATCGGCTGATGGTGCGCGAGCCCGCCACGGTGCCCGAAGAGGTGAACGGCATTCATCAGAGCGACGATATTTTGCGCCTAATGCCCACCGAGCTGGGGACGTTGGGGATCCCCGAGCTGGAGTATGAGTTTTACCGGCGCTTGCTGGAAAAGCGCCTAATGACCTACCGGCTGCAAGGCGACGTGTGGCGCGAAAAAGTGGTCAAACGCCCGGTGGTGCATCAGCAGCAAGAACCCCAGCCGCGCGGGCCTTTTGTCATCTGCGTGGATACTTCGGGTTCAATGGGAGGATTTAATGAGCAGTGCGCCAAAGCGTTCTGTCTGGCGCTGCTGAGAATTGCGCTGGCCGACAACCGCCGCTGCTACATCATGCTGTTCGCCAGTCAGGTGATTCATTACGAGTTAACCTCTTCCAACGGGTTGGATCAGGCTTTGCGCTTTCTCGGCCAGCATTTCAGGGGCGGAACCGACTTGGCTGCCTGCCTGACCGCCACCTTAGATAAGCTGTCATCACCCGAGTGGCAGGACGCCGACGCGGTGATCATCTCGGATTTCATCGCCCAGCGGCTGCCAGAAGAGGTTAAGAAGAGAGTGAAGCATTTGCAGCAGGATAAGCATCACCGTTTTCATGCTCTGGCGATGTCGCAATACGGCAAGCCCGGCATCATGCGCATCTTCGACCACATTTGGCGCTTTGATACCGGGATGAAAAGCCGCGTTCAGCGTCGCTGGCAGCGGCCTTAATCGCTAGGTTTAGAGCACGCCTTCAACGCTGTCGTGCAGCAGTGGCGACCAGACGCCGCACTGCACCTGCGCGATATGCGGCTTTTGCAGCAACAGCATCACCAAACGAGACTGGCCAATGCCGCCGCCGATGGTTTGCGGCATCTCACCGCGCAGCAGCGCCTGATGCCAGTCAAGCTGTAGACGAGCTTGGTCATCGGTCAACGCCAGCTGGTGCTTTAAGGTTGCGGCATCAACGCGAATGCCCATCGACGACAGTTCGAGCGCATCTTCCAAAATTGGGTTCCACACCAAAATATCGCCGTTCAGGCCAGATAGCCCAGCTTCACCTTTACTGCTCCAGTCATCGTAGTCCGGCGCGCGAACGTCGTGATATTTACCGTGAGACAGTTTGCCGCCAATGCCCATCAGGAACACCGCGCCCAGCTCTTTAGCAATGGCGCGCTCGCGCTGCTTGGCGTCCAGCTCAGGGAAACGCTGAAGCAGGGTTTCGCTGTGGACAAAGTGGATCTCCTCCGGCAAGAACGGCGTCAGGCCAAACTCACGGCTCACCGCGGCTTCTGTTTCCTTTATACCGGCGTAGATTTTGCGCACCGTGGCTTTAAGAAACTCAGGCGATCGTTCGCCATCGCCCATCACCTGTTCCCAATCCCACTGATCCACACAAACAGAGTGCACCGGCGACAGACGATCTTCATCCGGGCGCAAAGCCTTCATGTGGGTATACAGCCCTTCGCCTGCGCTGAAGTCATGCTGGCCGAGGGTTTTACGCTTCCACTTCGCCAAAGAGTGCACCACTTCAAAGGTCGAGTCTGGCAGGGATTTCACATGCACCTGAACCGCCTTCTCGCTGCCGGAGAGGTTGTCCTGCGTGCCGTCGCCCAGCTGGCTTAATAAAGGTGCCTGCACTTCAATCAGGCCTAGCTGCTTTTCCAGCTGCTGGGAGAAGGTGGATTTCACAAAGCTAATTTGACGCTGTTTCTCGATAAATTGGGTTTTCATTGTTGTTTTCTCATTCCCTTGTCTTCAATAGAACTGATTAAGCAACAAAGTAAGAGATAGATTCAATATCCAACAATAAATATTGCCTTAAGGCTTTTAATCCATCATTTTTAGGCAGCATAAATTGTTGATACGAGAATATGAGAGGAAAAAAATGACCGAAATTTATCAGATCGATAATCTCGATCGCGCCATCCTAAACGCCCTGATGGTTAACGCGCGCACGGCCTATGCCGAACTGGCGAAGGTTTTCGCCGTCAGCCCCGGCACCATCCATGTTCGCGTTGAGAAGATGAAACAGGCAGGAATCATCACCGGTGCCAATATCACCGTCAGCCCAAAGCAGCTAGGTTACGACGTCTGCTGCTTTATCGGCATCATTCTCAAGAGCGCCAAAGACTACCCCTCCGCGCTGGCTAAGCTTGAAAGCATTGAAGAGGTGGTTGAAGCCTATTACACCACTGGCCACTACAGCATCTTCATCAAGATCATGTGCCGCTCGATTGATTCGCTGCAACATGTACTTATCAACAAGATCCAGACCATTGATGAGATTCAGTCCACGGAGACGCTGATCTCCCTGCAGAACCCCATTATGCGCACCATCAAGCCATAAGGCCGAATTTATATACCCCTATTATCCACAGGTAGATCCCAGCTGATTCACAGCGTACAATGTCGTTTCTTTTATCAGGTGAGAGCATTATGTCTACCATTACCCTGATCAGTGGCAGTACGCTTGGCAGTGCCGAATATGTAGCGGAACACGTTGCAGAAAAGCTGGAAGAAGCCGGTTTTAGTACTCAGACATTGCATGGTCCAGAGCTGTATGAAGTCCCGGCCGAAGGTATTTGGCTGGTGGTGTGTTCAACACATGGTGCAGGAGATCTTCCTGACAACCTTCAACCTTTCCTGGAACAGCTGGAAGAGCAGCAGCCGGATCTGTCTAAAGTACAGTTCGGGGCATTGGGTCTTGGCAGCAGCGAATACGATACTTTTTGTGGCGCGATCCGTTCATTGGATCAAAAACTGACAGCGTTGGGCGCGAAAAGAATTGGCGATCGCATGGAAATCGATGTGACCCAACATGAAATTCCTGAAGATCCCGCTGAGATTTGGGTGATCAATTGGATTAATTTGCTCAAATAAGTGTAAATATTCAGCGATCAGTTGTGGATAACTAGGCTGCAAAGCAGGGTAAAACCGGTAGTTATCCCTCTAACAACCTTAGGTCGCATTTCATGCTGTGCATAACTCTCTATTCTGATCCCAGCTTATACTGAACAGGATCACCGATCATTCACAGCATTCGATCGTGCTTAGCTTGTTGATCTTCATCGACAATAAAGACTTATGCACAGAGGATCGTGATCCTAATAGAAGTATTAATAAGAGATCTTTAAATAAAAAAGATCTTCTTTTAATTAGTGACGATCCCTCGGGACTTGTGGAACCTCAAAACTTGAGTAGAATCCCTCCTCCCAACACCACACACCCTTTCATCGCATGAACTCCGAGGTGCAGTACCATGTTTTATCCGGAACAATTTGACGTCATCATCATCGGTGGTGGCCATGCAGGCACCGAAGCCGCTATGGCTTCAGCCAGAATGGGACGTCAAACCCTGTTATTGACCCACAATATCGACACGCTTGGACAAATGTCGTGTAACCCAGCGATTGGTGGGATCGGGAAAGGACATCTGGTTAAAGAAGTGGACGCACTGGGCGGTTTGATGGCTACGGCGATCGATCATGCGGGGATTCAGTTTAGGATACTAAACGCGAGTAAAGGTCCAGCCGTTCGAGCCACTCGTGCCCAGGCAGACCGTGTTTTGTATCGCCAAGCCGTTCGCACAGCATTGGAAAACCAGCCAAACCTGATGATCTTCCAGCAGTCTGTTGAAGATTTGATTGTTGAGAATGGCACAGTGGTTGGCGCCGTGACCAAAATGGGCCTTAAATTCCGTGCTAAGTCTGTCGTTCTGACCGTGGGCACCTTCCTGGATGGAAAAATCCACATTGGTCTGGAGAACTACAGCGGCGGCCGTGCGGGGGATCCACCAGCAATCTCCCTGTCACAGCGCCTGCGTGAACTGCCACTGCGTGTAAATCGCCTTAAAACCGGTACGCCTCCGCGTATCGACGCGCGCTCTATCGACTTCAGCGCATTAGCGCCTCAGCACGGTGACAACCCGGCGCCGGTTTTCTCATTCATGGGCAACGCCGCGCAGCATCCGCGTCAGATCCCTTGTTACATGACCTACACCAATGAGAAAACCCATGATGTGATCCGCAATAATTTGGATCGTAGCCCGATGTACGCAGGGATCATCGAAGGGATCGGCCCGCGCTACTGCCCGTCGATCGAAGATAAGGTTATGCGCTTCGCCGATCGTAACTCCCATCAGATCTTCCTTGAACCTGAAGGACTGACCAGCAACGAAGTCTATCCAAACGGGATCTCTACCAGCTTGCCGTTTGACGTGCAGATGCAGATCGTTCGTTCCATGCAAGGTCTGGAGAACGCGGTTATTGTGCGTCCAGGCTATGCCATCGAATACGATTTCTTCGATCCACGTGATTTGAAGCCGACGCTGGAAAGCAAATTCATTCCAGGGCTGTTCTTCGCTGGACAGATTAACGGCACCACCGGTTACGAAGAAGCAGCAGCGCAAGGCTTACTGGCGGGCATGAACGCCGCGCGCTACGCCTTTGAGCAAGAAGGTTGGGCGCCGCGTCGCGATCAGGCTTACCTTGGCGTGTTGGTTGATGACCTGTGCACTCTGGGCACCAAAGAGCCGTACCGCATGTTTACCTCGCGCGCTGAATATCGCCTGATGTTGCGCGAAGACAATGCCGATTTACGCCTGACTGAAAAAGGCCGTGAACTGGGCTTGGTTGATGACGCTCGCTGGGCTCGCTTCAACCAAAAATTAGAGATGATCGAGCTTGAACGCCAGCGCCTGCGCGGGATTTGGGTGAACCCACGCTCTGAGCAAGTTGAATTGGTTAACGCGCATCTGTCCGCGCCGCTGTCGAAAGAAGCCAGTGCCGAAGAGTTGCTGCGTCGTCCTGAGATGACATACGAGCTGCTGACCAGCCTTACACCGTTTGGCCCTTCAGTGCCGGACGTTCAGGCTGCCGAGCAGGTTGAAATTCAGGTCAAATACGAAGGTTATATCGCTCGTCAGCAGGATGAGATCGAAAAACAGCAGCGCAACGAGAATACCCTGTTGCCGTTGGATCTCGATTATCGTCAGGTGAATGGCTTATCGAACGAAGTGATCGCCAAACTTAACGATCACAAACCGACCTCGATCGGTCAGGCGACCCGTATTTCGGGTATCACACCGGCGGCTATCTCGATTCTGCTTATCTGGTTGAAAAAGCAAGGTCTGCTGCGCCGCAGCGCCTAATTTCCTCTCGTTCTGGCCGCCAGATGATTTCAGTCTGGTGGCCAAATCTCGCTTTTCCCGCTCCATCAGCTGATTTATCATTCTTCACCAATTCGAACGGACATGTTTTTTGTCAGAGGACCTCATTGTGCATAAGAAATTAGACTCGCTGCTGGCTGCGGCTGGATTATCGTTACCCGATCAGCAAAAACAGCAGTTAGTGGCCTATGTCGAGATGCTGCACAAATGGAATAAAGCCTACAACCTGACTTCGGTTCGTGACCCTATGCAGATGCTGGTTCGCCATATCATGGACAGCATCGTGGTGAATAAGCACCTGACCGGCTCGCGCTTTATTGACGTCGGCACGGGGCCTGGCCTGCCGGGCATCCCGCTGGCTATCGTTCGCCCTGACTCCCACTTCACTCTGCTCGATAGCCTTGGCAAGCGAGTGCGTTTCTTACGCCAGGTGCAGCATGAGCTGGGGCTGACTAACGTCGAGCCGGTACAGAGCCGCGTGGAAGAGTTTATCCCCAAGCCGCCATTTGACGGCGTGATTAGCCGCGCCTTCGCCTCGCTGCAAGATATGCTGTCGTGGTGTCACCATTTGCCGGCGAAAGGGCAGGGGCGTTTCTACGCGCTGAAAGGCGTTCGTCCCGATGATGAACTAGACTCTCTACCTGATGGCGTCACGTTGGAAGAGATCGTCAAATTGAAGGTGCCTGAACTCGAGGGAGAGCGCCATTTAGTTATCCTTAAGGCAAACTAAATTTGCGATGAGTCAATAAATCGTCAAAATTTCAAATGTGTATGAAAGGTAAAATAAGCAGGCTAATTAAATTAAAGCAGCCAGTTTGAGTTTTACCTCATTTTTACACTCTGATAGCAGTTGTATGACCTTTCAGATCTAATCAGGCAGGAAATAGTTACGGTTGAAAATAAAATTTGGCGCTGGCTAAGATAAAACTCATGTAATGAAATTGTTGTTATTTGTTGGGTTATTGTTTCACGGAAGTGCAGTTATTTTGCATTCCGTTTTAATAAAGGCTACCAAATAACCATCCTATTGATTTTTATTACTTTTAAAAGGCCAGAATAGCTAAGGATTAGCTTTACCGATGATGTATTAGCAGCTGAAAATAGTAATTATGTGATCGGGCGCACGCTTCTTTGTTAAGCAATGGAATACTCGTACAAATGCCGAAAGGCCATTTACGACTATAGTTTGCTTATGAAAATAGCCTTAAAGCTTAAAATTTAAATAATTGTTCACCTTTTCGCTACTTATCCATTGAATTCGTTTGAGTGGCCCGTATAATTTGCTCGTTTTTTGCTGCTTGACTCAAAACCGTAAAGGCTATGATATACGGCACTCAGCATACCTCCAGCTAGGTACTTAGTACGGAGAGAACAAACGTCATGTCTGTATCAGGTATTTTGTACAGCAAGAACGGCGCGAAGGTGGCCAGAAAGCTGTTAATACTGCAGTTACTGACCTTTGTTCTGCTCAGTGCTGCATTTGGCTTTAAAAGCCTGACGTGGACCACCTCCGGCTTAATGGGCGGAATGGCCACATGGCTACCGAATGTATTGTTCACGCTTTTCGCAATGCGTCAGCAGGGGCAAACAGCGGTTTCTGGACGAGTTGCCTGGACTTTTGCCATCGGAGAAGCGCTGAAGGTTCTGATAACGATTATCTTGATGATTATCGCGCTGGGCCTGTTTAAGGCGGTTTTTGCTCCGCTTGGTTTGGCTTATTTATCGGTGTTGATGACTCAGATTTTAGCACCGGCCGTCATTAACAGTTACCGTACTTAACTACTAAAGGGTAAGAGGCATCATGTCTGCATCAGGAGAAATCTCTACTCCACAAGAGTATATCGGTCACCATCTGACACAGCTTCAGGTAGGGACGGGATTCTGGTCGATTAACATCGATTCGATGTTTTTCTCCGTGGTCCTCGGGGTACTCTTTCTGGTTATTTTCCATCGCGTCGCTAAAAAGGCCACCAGTGGTGTCCCAGGAAAAATGCAAACGGCCATCGAGCTGGTTGTAGGTTTCGTCGATAGCAACGTGCGTGACATGTATCACGGCAAAAGCAAAGTCATCGCCCCTTTGGCTCTGACTGTCTTCGTCTGGGTGTTCTTAATGAACATGATGGATTTGCTGCCAATCGACCTGCTGCCATTCATTGGTGAAAAGGTTCTTGGTTTGCCTGCTCTGCGTGTTGTACCAACGGCCGACGTGAACATCACGTTGTCGATGGCGCTTGGCGTATTCATTCTGATTCTTTTCTATAGCATTAAGATGAAAGGCGTTGGCGGTTTCGTTAAGGAACTGACAATGCAGCCATTCAATCATCCGGTTTTCATTCCGATTAACCTGATTCTTGAAGGTGTCAGCCTGCTGTCCAAACCAGTTTCACTGGGTCTGCGACTGTTTGGCAATATGTATGCGGGTGAGTTGATCTTCATCCTTATTGCTGGCCTGCTGCCGTGGTGGTCACAGTGGATTCTGAGTGTGCCTTGGGCCATTTTCCACATCCTGATCATTACGCTGCAAGCTTTTATCTTCATGGTTCTGACGATTGTCTATCTCTCGATGGCATCTGAAAAACACTGATTTTCTTTCAACACTACTGCGTTTTAACTGAAACAAACTGGAGACTGTCATGGAAAACCTGAGTATGGATCTGCTGTACATGGCTGCCGCATTGATGATGGGCCTGGCGGCAATCGGTGCTGCAATCGGTATCGGCATCTTGGGTGGTAAATTCTTGGAAGGTGCTGCACGTCAGCCTGACCTGATCCCTCTGTTGCGTACACAGTTCTTTATCGTTATGGGTCTGGTCGATGCAATCCCAATGATTGCTGTTGGTCTGGGTCTGTACGTGATGTTTGCTGTCGCGTAACACTGAGCTCGCTCACTGTTATTCGAACTACATCAAATAATTCACTTTGAAAGAGGCATTGTGCTGTGAATCTTAACGCAACAATCCTCGGCCAGGCTATCGCGTTTGTCCTGTTTGTCTGGTTCTGCATGAAGTACGTATGGCCGCCAATTATGGCTGCCATCGAAAAACGTCAGAAAGAGATTTCTGAAGGTTTGTCTTCCGCAGAACGTGCAAAAAAAGAGCTGGACTTAGCGCAAGCCGATGCGACCGACCAACTGAAAAAAGCTAAAGCTGAAGCTCAGGTAATCATCGAACAGGCGAACAAGCGTAAATCGCAGATCGTCGACGAAGCGAAAGCCGAAGCCGAGCAGGAACGTAACAAGATCGTGACGCAAGCTAAGGCAGAGATCGACGCCGAACGCCAACGCGCCCGTGAAGAGTTGCGTAAGCAAGTCGGGATTTTGGCCATTGCTGGCGCCGAGAAGATCATCGAACGTTCCGTGGATGAAGCTGCTAACAGCGACATCGTTGATAAACTGGTCGCTGAACTGTAAGGAGGGAGGGGCTGATGTCTGAATTTGTAACTGTAGCTCGCCCCTACGCCAAAGCAGCTTTTGACTTTGCCGTTGAGCACCAAAGCTTAGATCGCTGGCAGTCCATGCTGGCGTTCACGGCTGAAGTCACACGCAATGAACAAATTGAAGAACTGCTTTCCGGGGCTTTAGCACCAGAAACTCTGTCTCAAACGTTTATCGCGGTATGTGGTGAACAACTCGACGACGCAGGCCAAAATCTGATTAAGGTTATGGCTGAAAATGGACGTTTACGCGTTCTTCCGGAAGTGCTGCAACAGTTCATCGAACTGCGTGCCTCTTTAGAGGCCATTGCCGAAGTAGAAGTTACTTCAGCAACTCCACTGTCCGAAGATCAGCAGGCTAAGATTGCTGCTGCGATGGAAAAACGTCTGTCTCGCAAAGTTAAGCTGAATTGCAAAATTGACAAGTCTGTTCTTGCCGGTGTCGTAATCCGTGCAGGTGATATGGTGATTGATGGCAGCGTTCGCAGTCGTCTTGAACGCCTGGCAGACGTCTTGCAGTCTTAAGGGGACTGGAGCATGCAACTGAATTCCACCGAAATCAGCGAACTGATCAAGCAGCGCATTGCTCAGTTCAATGTGGTGAGCGAAGCTCACAATGAAGGTACTATCGTTTCCGTCAGTGACGGGATCATCCGCGTGCACGGCTTAGCCGATGTCATGCAAGGCGAAATGATTGCGTTGCCGGGTAACCGTTACGCTATCGCCCTGAACCTGGAGCGCGACTCCGTAGGTGCCGTTGTAATGGGCCCTTACGCTGACCTCGCCGAAGGTATGAAAGTTAAATGTACTGGCCGTATCCTGGAAGTTCCAGTTGGCCGTGGCCTGCTGGGTCGCGTTGTTAACACCCTGGGTGCGCCAATCGACGGTAAAGGTCCGGTAGAACACGACGGCTTCTCAGCTGTTGAAGCTATCGCACCGGGCGTTATCGAACGTCAATCCGTAGACCAACCTGTGCAGACAGGCTACAAATCCGTTGATGCCATGATCCCAATCGGTCGTGGTCAGCGTGAATTGGTCATCGGTGACCGTCAAACCGGTAAAACTGCTCTGGCAATTGATGCGATCATCAACCAGCGCGATTCCGGCATCAAATGTATCTATGTGGCTATCGGCCAGAAAGCGTCCACCATTTCTAACGTGGTTCGTAAACTGGAAGAGCACGGCGCACTGGAAAACACCATCGTTGTTGTTGCGACTGCATCAGAATCTGCTGCACTGCAATACCTGGCACCGTACTCCGGCTGCGCAATGGGTGAATACTTCCGTGACCGCGGTGAAGACGCACTGATCGTTTATGATGACCTGTCTAAACAGGCTGTTGCTTACCGTCAGATTTCCCTGCTGCTTCGTCGTCCACCAGGTCGTGAAGCTTACCCAGGCGACGTTTTCTATCTCCACTCCCGTCTGCTAGAGCGTGCTGCGCGTGTTAACGCCGAGTACGTTGAAGCATTCACCAAGGGTGAAGTGAAAGGCAAAACCGGTTCCCTGACTGCGCTTCCAATCATCGAAACGCAAGCGGGCGACGTTTCAGCGTTCGTTCCAACCAACGTAATCTCGATTACCGATGGTCAGATCTTCCTGGAATCAAACCTGTTCAACGCCGGTATCCGTCCTGCGGTAAACCCAGGGATTTCCGTATCCCGTGTTGGTGGTGCAGCTCAGACCAAGATCATGAAAAAACTGTCCGGTGGTATTCGTACCGCGTTGGCACAGTATCGTGAACTGGCTGCGTTCTCCCAGTTTGCATCCGATCTGGATGAAGCAACGCGTAAACAGTTGAACCACGGTCAGAAAGTGACTGAATTGCTGAAACAGAAACAGTACGCGCCGATGTCAATCGTAGCGCAGTCACTGATTATCTTCGCAGCAGAACGTGGTTACCTGGAAGACGTTGAATTGTCTAAAGTCGGTAGCTTTGAAGCTGCGCTGTTGGCTTACGCTGACCGCGAGCACGCAGAGCTTCTGCAACAAATCAACCAAACTGGTGCGTACAACGATGAGATCGAGGGGAAATTCAAAAATATCCTCGATACCTTCAAAGCAACCCAGTCCTGGTAACACTAAGCGGTCCTGCTGCCCTGCTTTAGCAGACCAGCAGCAGGCCGTTTGGTAATGAGGAGAAGCAGAGATGGCCGGCGGAAAAGAGATACGTAGTAAGATCAGCAGCGTGCAAAACACGCAAAAGATCACTAAAGCGATGGAGATGGTCGCCGCCTCCAAAATGCGTAAAACGCAGGATCGCATGGCGGCCAGCCGTCCTTATGCAGAAACCATTCGTGAAGTGATCGGTCACCTCGCGTTAGGTAATCTGGAATACAAGCACCCGTACCTGGATGAGCGTGAAATTAAACGCGTTGGGTATCTGGTGGTGTCTACCGACCGTGGTCTTTGTGGCGGCTTGAACATTAACTTGTTCAAAAAACTGCTGGCAGAGATGAAAGGCTGGTCCGAGAAAGGCGTTGAGGTTGACTTAGCCCTGATCGGTTCCAAAGCAGCCTCTTTCTTCGGTTCCGTAGGTGGCAACGTTGTTGCCCAAGTGACTGGCATGGGGGATAACCCTTCTCTGTCAGAACTTATCGGACCGGTAAAAGTGATGTTGCAGGCTTACGATGAAGGTCGTTTAGACAAGTTATGCGTTGTTAGCAACAAATTCGTCAATACCATGTCTCAGGAACCACGCATCGTTCAGCTGTTGCCTCTGCCACCGGCAGAAGATGGCGAACTGGCGAAGAAATCCTGGGATTACCTGTATGAGCCAGATCCTAAAGCACTGCTGGATACCCTCCTGCGTCGCTATGTGGAATCTCAGGTTTATCAGGGCGTCGTAGAAAACCTGGCCAGCGAACAGGCCGCGCGAATGGTAGCGATGAAAGCCGCAACCGATAACGGCGGCAGCCTGATCAAAGAGCTGCAGTTGGTATACAACAAAGCTCGTCAGGCCAGCATCACTCAGGAACTCACCGAGATCGTCGGGGGAGCCTCCGCGGTTTAAGCTAGGTTTACGAATTACGTAGAGGATTCAAGATGGCTACTGGAAAGATTATCCAGGTAATCGGCGCCGTGGTGGACGTCGAGTTCCCTCAGGATGCAGTACCGAACGTGTACAATGCTCTTGAGGTAGAAAACGGTGCCTCCAAACTGGTTCTGGAAGTTCAGCAACAGTTAGGCGGCGGCGTTGTTCGTTGTATCGCAATGGGTACCTCAGACGGCCTTCGTCGCGGTCTGAAAGTGAACAACCTGGAACACCCAATTGAAGTTCCGGTTGGTAAAGCGACTCTGGGTCGTATCATGAACGTATTGGGTGAACCAATCGACATGAAAGGTGAAATCGGCGAAGAAGAACGTCGTGCAATTCACCGTCCAGCGCCTTCTTACGAAGAGCTGGCTAACTCCCAAGAATTGCTGGAAACCGGTATCAAAGTTATGGACCTGATGTGTCCGTTCGCTAAGGGCGGTAAAGTCGGTCTGTTCGGTGGTGCGGGTGTTGGTAAAACTGTAAACATGATGGAGCTGATCCGTAACATCGCGATCGAGCACTCCGGTTACTCAGTGTTTGCAGGCGTGGGTGAACGTACTCGTGAGGGTAACGACTTCTACCACGAAATGACTGACTCCAACGTTATCGACAAAGTTTCTCTGGTCTACGGTCAGATGAATGAGCCACCAGGTAACCGTCTGCGCGTTGCACTGACCGGCCTGACCATGGCGGAGAAATTCCGTGATGAAGGTCGTGACGTACTGCTGTTCGTTGACAACATTTACCGTTACACCCTGGCGGGTACCGAAGTGTCTGCACTTCTGGGCCGTATGCCATCGGCGGTAGGTTATCAGCCAACGCTGGCGGAAGAGATGGGTGCTCTGCAAGAGCGTATCACCTCGACCAAAAGTGGTTCTATCACCTCCGTTCAGGCCGTTTACGTTCCTGCGGATGACTTGACTGACCCATCTCCAGCCACCACCTTCGCCCACTTGGATGCGACCGTGGTACTGAGCCGTCAGATCGCGTCACTGGGTATCTACCCAGCGGTTGACCCACTGGATTCTACCAGCCGTCAGCTGGATCCACTGGTTGTTGGTCAGGAACACTATGATGTGGCTCGTGGCGTGCAGTCTATTCTGCAACGTTACCAGGAACTGAAAGACATCATCGCGATTCTGGGTATGGACGAGCTGTCAGAAGACGACAAGCTGGTTGTATCCCGTGCGCGTAAGATTCAGCGCTTCCTGTCCCAGCCGTTCTTCGTGGCCGAAGTCTTCACCGGTTCTCCGGGCAAGTTCGTATCGCTGAAAGATACCATTCGTGGTTTCAAAGGCATTATGGACGGCGACTACGATCACCTGCCGGAACAAGCGTTCTACATGGTTGGCACCATTGAAGAAGCAGTGGAAAAAGCCAAGAAACTGTAACGCTAGCTTGTTGTGAGAGAGGATGACATGGCTGAAAAAGCTTACCATCTGGATGTTGTCAGTGCGGAAAAGAGAATGTTTTCTGGCATGGTACAAAAGATCCAGGTGACGGGTAGCGAAGGCGAACTGGGTATTTTCCCGGGGCATGCTCCGCTGCTCACCGCCATCAAGCCTGGTATGGTGCGCATTGTTAAAGAACACGGTGAAGAAGAGTATATCTATCTTTCCGGCGGCATCCTTGAGGTGCAACCGAGCGCAACGACCGTGTTGGCTGACACTGCAATCCGTGGGCAAGACCTCGACGAAGCGCGAGCGCTTGAAGCTAAGCGTAAAGCGGAAGAACACATCAGTGGTTCTCACGGCGACGTCGACTACGCTCAGGCGTCTGCGGAACTGGCTAAAGCGATCGCGAAACTTCGCGTTATCGAGTTGACCAGAAAAGCGATGTAACGATATCAGTTGAAAAGGCGACCTTCGGGTCGCTTTTTTTTTGGCTATCTTTTTTTTGGGCAATAAATAAGGGGGATTTTGCATCTTATTCTTATGACAAGGCCCGCCATTAAATGGAATACTACTGCGTAAATCAGGCATTTTATCGCCCATTTCATTTATATTGGCTATGCCCTGCTCAGGCCTTGCGGGCTGCGGCTTGCGGGCATTTTTCAAAGCGAAATATGTAGTAATTCTGTTGCTTAACAGGTTACTTTTGTCCCTCAAATTGGATTTGTCAGGTTACCTATGTCTAACAGCGCATTGAGTGTTGTGATCCTTGCCGCGGGCAAGGGGACTCGCATGTACTCCAACCTTCCTAAAGTTCTTCATCCTCTGGCTGGTAAGCCGATGGTTCAGCACGTAATCGATGCTGCGACCCATCTAGGTGCGAATAACGTTCATCTGGTTTATGGCCACGGTGGCGATTTGCTGAAGCAGTCGCTGGCCGAAGAGGGGCTGAATTGGGTGCTTCAGGCCGAGCAGCTGGGCACCGGGCACGCGATGCAGCAAGCCGCGCCGCACTTTGCCGATGATGAAAACGTGTTGATGCTGTATGGCGATGTCCCGCTGATTTCTGTTGAAACGCTGGATAAGCTGCTAAAAGCCAAACCGGACGGTGGCATTGGTTTACTGACAGTGGTGCTGGATGACCCAACGGGCTATGGCCGCATCGTGCGTGAAAATGGCACGGTGACTGGCATCGTTGAGCAGAAAGACTCCAACGCCGAGCAGTTGAAAATCAAAGAAATTAACACCGGTATTCTGGTGGCTGAAGGCGCATCGCTAAAACGCTGGCTGGGGCAACTTAACAACAATAATGCGCAGGGCGAGTATTACATCACCGACATTATTGCCATGGCCCATGCAGAAGGGCACCAGATTGCCACGGTTCACCCAGCCCGTAATAGCGAAGTGGATGGTGTGAACAACCGCCTCCAGCTCTCCCGCCTTGAGCGCGTTTATCAGAGTGAGCAGGCTGAGCGCCTATTATTGGCGGGCGTCATGCTATTAGACCCATCCCGCTTTGATTTGCGCGGCGAGTTGTCGCACGGCATTGATGTGCAGATCGACGCCAACGTGATCATTGAAGGCAACGTCAAGCTTGGCGACCGCGTGAAAATCGGCGCGGGCTGCGTGCTGAAAAACTGCGTGATTGGCGATGACTGCGAAATCAGCCCGTACAGCGTGTTCGAAAACGCCGTGCTGGAAGCTGAATGTACCGTGGGACCATTCGCCCGCCTACGCCCGGGTGCCGAGCTGGGGCAGGGCGCGCACGTCGGTAACTTTGTCGAAGTGAAAAAAGCGCGACTGGGCAAAGGCTCAAAAGCTGGCCATCTCTCCTACCTTGGCGACGCGGAAATTGGCGATAACGTGAATATCGGCGCGGGTACCATTACCTGCAACTATGACGGCGTAAACAAGTTTAAAACGGTGATTGGCAACGACGTCTTTGTTGGCTCAGACACCCAGCTGGTGGCGCCCGTTACCGTCGGCAACAACGTGACTATCGCCGCAGGCACCACGGTGACTCACGATGTGCCAGAAAACGGCTTGGTCATCAGCCGCGTACAGCAGGTGCACAAGCCTGACTGGCAACGCCCGGTGAAGAAGAAGTAACGCGTTTAGCCGCTATAGTTAATTCAGAAAGCACGTTTCGGCGTGCTTTTCTGATACCAGAGTTGTGTTTTGGTCTGCGTTTTCACAGGAAATGCAGACCAAAACATAATAATCCCCAACTTCTACAAGGCTCGGGGAACTCGGAAAAAATCCGGATATCAATCAGGTCAGGCGACAAAAATAAGGTCTGTGAACAGGCTTTAAATAGGAATAAAACTGATGTGTGGAATTGTTGGCGCAGTAGCGCAACGTGATATTGCTGAAATTCTGTTAGAAGGTTTACGCCGCCTCGAGTATCGCGGTTATGACTCAGCGGGTCTGGCGGTGGTCGATGCCGATGGCAAGCTGAACCGTCTACGTCGCGTAGGTAAAGTGCAAATGCTGGCTGATGCTCTGGCACAAACGCCTTTGAGCGGCGGCACCGGCATTGCGCACACCCGCTGGGCGACCCACGGCGAGCCTTCTGAAGCGAATGCCCACCCGCATGTGTCTGATTACATTGCCGTGGTGCATAACGGTATTATCGAAAACCACGAACCTCTGCGTGCTCTGTTGATCGAACGCGGTTATCGCTTTGATTCTGAAACAGATACGGAAGTTATTGCCCATCTGGTTCATTGGGAGCAATTGCAGGGCGGCACGCTGCTGGAAGTGGTTCAGCGCGTTATTCCTCAACTGCGTGGCGCTTATGGCACGGTGGTGATGGACCGTCGCGATCCGTCCGTGCTGGTGGCCGCGCGCTCCGGAAGCCCGCTGGTGATTGGTCTGGGCGTGGGTGAAAACTTCATCGCGTCTGACCAGCTTGCCCTGTTGCCTGTGACTCGCCGCTTTATGTTCCTTGAAGAAGGCGACGTAGCCGAAATTACCCGCCGCGCGGTTAACGTTTTTGACAATAAGGGCCACGCGGTACGTCGCGCCGAAATCGAATCTAACGTGCAGTATGACGCCGGTGATAAAGGCGTTTATCGTCACTACATGCAAAAAGAGATTTACGAGCAACCTCTGGCGATTAAAAACACGCTGGAAGGTCGCTTCAGCCAGGGTCAGGTGAATCTGAGCGAACTGGGTGAGAAAGCCGACGAGATCTTGTCTCGCGTGCAGCATGTGCAGATTATTGCCTGCGGTACCTCTTACAACTCCGGCATGGTGGCGCGCTACTGGTTTGAATCTCTGGCTGGCATGCCTTGTGATGTCGAAATCGCCTCTGAATTCCGCTACCGCAAATCCGCCGTGCGCCCGAACAGCCTGATCATCACCCTGTCGCAATCCGGCGAGACGGCTGACACGTTGGCAGCGCTGCGCCTGTCCAAAGAGCTGGGTTATCTGGGCTCGCTGGCCGTGTGTAACGTGGCGGGTTCTTCGCTGGTGCGTGAGTCGGATCTGGCACTGATGACCAAGGCGGGCACCGAAATCGGCGTAGCATCGACCAAAGCTTTCACCACCCAGCTAACCGTTCTACTGATGCTGGTGGCGCGTATGGGCCGCCTGAAAGGGATGGACGCTCAGGTCGAGCACGACATAGTTCACGCGTTGCAGGCATTACCTGCGCGTATCGAACAGATGCTGTCGCTGGATAAAACTATCGAATCTCTGGCCGAAGGCTTCTCTGACAAGCATCACGCCCTGTTCTTGGGCCGTGGCGACCAATATCCGATCGCGATGGAAGGTGCGCTGAAGCTGAAAGAGATTTCTTATATTCACGCTGAAGCCTATGCCGCGGGTGAGTTGAAACACGGCCCGCTGGCGCTGATTGATGCTGATATGCCAGTAATCGTTGTAGCACCTAACAACGAATTGCTGGAAAAGCTGAAGTCGAACATTGAAGAAGTGCGCGCGCGCGGCGGCTTGTTGTACGTCTTCGCCGATCAGGATGCGGGTTTCACCGACTCAGACGGCATGAAGATTATCCAACTGCCACACGTGGAAGAAATCGTTGCCCCTATCTTCTACACCGTGCCGTTACAGCTGCTTTCCTACTATGTTGCCCTGATCAAAGGTACCGACGTCGATCAGCCACGTAACCTAGCGAAGTCTGTCACCGTAGAATAAATACCCGTCATCCTTCGCGCTACAACGCGAATGATTTAGGGTATTACTGGAATGTGACAGCTTAAGCCGACCTTAGGGTCGGCTTTTTACCCTCCAAATCTCAAGAACCTGCCCACATTGGCTATTTTGTGACCTTTGTCATAAAACTGTCATATAACGTACATTTTACTGTCACCAAACTGTCCTATTTTCCTCCTGTGCCAAACACTTTAAGTAGCCTCGAGCTGGGTCGAACCCAAGATCGAACAAATAAGAAACCACTAGGAGTGGAACATGAAATTGATGCGTAACACCGTCGCCGGTATTGTGGCAGCGACTTTCTCCCTCACAGCAATGTCTGCTTTCGCTGCTAGTAACTTGACTGGCGCTGGCGGCACCTTCCCTGCACCTGTGTATGCCAAATGGGCTGACGCTTATCAAAAAGCTACTGGTAATCAGGTTAACTATCAGGGTATCGGCTCTTCCGGCGGCGTTAAGCAAATCATCGCTAAAACTGTCGACTTCGGTGCTTCTGATGCGCCAATGAAAGAAGAAGACCTGCAAAAGAACGGTCTGTTCCAATTCCCAACCGTGATCGGTGGCGTGGTATTGGCTGTTAACATCCCGGGTATCAAATCTGGTCAGTTGACGCTGGATGGCGCAACGCTGGGTGATATCTATCTGGGCAAAATCAAAAAATGGAATGACGCGGCAATCACTAAGCTGAACCCAGGCGTGAAACTGCCAGACACCAACATTGCGGTTGTGCGCCGTGCTGACGGTTCAGGTACCTCTTTCGTGTTCACCAGCTACCTGACAAAAGTTAGCTCTGAGTGGAAAGACAAGATTGGCGCAGGTTCAACTGTAAACTGGCCTGTAGGTCTGGGCGGCAAGGGTAACGACGGCGTTGCTGCTTTCGTTCAACGTCTGCCAGGCTCAATCGGTTATGTTGAATACGCATACGCTAAACAAAACAACCTGGCATACACCAAGCTGGTGGATGCAGACGGTAAGTCAATCAGCCCAACTGAAGCTTCTTTCAGCGCGGCAGCTAAAGGCGCTGACTGGAAGAAAACTTTCGCTCAGGACCTGACTAACCAGAAAGGCGACAACGCGTGGCCAATCAGCTCTACCACCTTCATTCTGGTGTACAAAGAGCAGGCTAACGCAGCCAACGGTGCTGAAGTGCTGAAGTTCTTTGACTGGTCTTACAAAAACGGCGGCAAGCTGACCACTGACTTGGATTACGCCACTCTGCCAGAGTCTGTTGTTGAACAAGTTCGCGCAGCATGGAAATCCAACATCAAAGACAGCAGCGGTAAAGCTCTTTACTAATCAATCATCTTTAAGTTGTCACGGCATTGGTCGCCTTGATGGAACTTAAATGATTTTGAGTTAGAGTACAGGTCTTCTGCCTCATTCCCTCTCCGCCCGGAGAGGGAATTAAATCTGAACAAGAAGAGAGTGGTATGGCTGAATATAAGCCGTCTATCAAAGCACCAAGTAAAAACGGTGACATCATCTTCGGCGCGCTAGTTAAGCTGGCAGCGCTGATTGTGCTATTGCTGCTGGGCGGTATTATCGTCTCGCTGTTTATTGCCTCATTACCAAGCATCGAGAAATTTGGTTTCTCTTTCCTGTGGACGAAAACCTGGGACGCACCGAACGAACAATTCGGCGCACTGGTGCCAATTTACGGCACGGTTGTTACCTCGATTATTGCCTTGCTGATTGCCGTTCCGGTCAGCTTTGGTATCGCACTGTTCCTCACCGAGTTGGCACCTAACTGGTTGCGCCGCCCGCTGGGGATCGCGATTGAACTGCTGGCGGCTATCCCCAGTATTGTTTACGGCATGTGGGGCCTGTTTATCTTCGCGCCGCTGTTTGCCACCTATTTCCAGGCTCCGGTTGGCGAAGTCCTTTCCGGTATTCCTATCGTTGGCGCCCTGTTCGCAGGCCCGGGCTTTGGTATCGGTATTCTGGCCGCTGGCGTGATCCTCGCCATCATGATCATCCCTTATATCGCCTCCGTGATGCGTGACGTGTTTGAGCAGACGCCGGTGATGATGAAAGAGTCCGCATACGGCATCGGTTGTACTACGTGGGAAGTTATCTGGCGCATCGTGCTGCCTTTCACCAAAAACGGCGTTATCGGCGGCATCATGCTGGGTCTTGGCCGTGCGCTGGGTGAAACCATGGCGGTGACCTTTATCATCGGTAACACCTACCAGCTCGACAGCGCCTCGCTGTATATGCCGGGCAACAGTATTACCTCCGCGTTGGCGAATGAGTTTGCCGAAGCCGAAGCTGGCCTGCACACCTCGGCGCTGATGGAACTCGGTCTGATTCTGTTTGTTATCACCTTCATCGTTCTGGCCTTGTCCAAAGTGATGATTCTGCGTCTTGCTAAGAAAGAGGGCCGCTAAATGACCACGATGGAAATGCAAAGCAACGAAGCTTTATTACAGTCACGCCGTAAACGCCAGGCGTGGCGCCGTCAGAAGAACCGCGTTGCCCTGCTGTTGTCGATGGCAACCATGGCCTTCGGCCTGTTCTGGCTGGTGTGGATCTTATTCACCACCGTGGTGAAAGGTGTCGACGGCATGTCCTTGGCACTGTTCACCGAAAACACCCCTCCGCCGAACACCGCGGGTGGTGGGCTGGCTAACGCCATCGCCGGTAGCGGCCTGTTAATTCTGTGGGCGACCGTGATTGGTACCCCACTTGGCGTGCTGGCAGGCGTTTATCTGGCTGAATATGGCCGTAAATCGCCGCTGGCCGAAGTGATTCGCTTCATCAATGACATTCTGCTCTCCGCGCCTTCCATCGTGGTTGGCCTGTTCGTTTACACCATCGTGGTGGCGAAAATGGGTCACTTCTCCGGTTGGGCAGGCGTGCTAGCGCTGGCATTGCTGCAAATACCTATTGTTATCCGTACCACGGAAAACATGCTCAAACTGGTGCCGGACAGTCTGCGTGAAGCGGCTTATGCGCTGGGGACGCCAAAGTGGAAGATGATTTCTGCCATCACGCTGAAAGCGTCGGTGTCGGGCATCATGACCGGTATCCTGCTGGCGATTGCCCGTATTGCCGGTGAAACTGCGCCGCTGCTGTTTACGTCGCTCTCCAACCAGTTCTGGAGCACCGACATGATGCAGCCGATTGCCAACTTGCCAGTGACCATCTTCAAATTCGCTATGAGTCCGTTTAGCGAGTGGCAAGAGCTGGCTTGGGCAGGTGTGTTGCTGATCACCGTCTGCGTCCTGCTGCTGAACATTCTGGCGCGTGTGATTTTCGCCAAGAAGAAACAGTAAGTTAGAGCAAAATTACATTTATTGAGGGTGGCTCCGGCCGCCATCACAGTTACCCGGCGTCGCAGCTGCGGCGCGCGTAAGATAAAAGAGAGATGTCTTAATGAGTCGAATGACTGACGCATCCAACAGCAAAATCCAGGTTCGCGACCTGAACTTTTATTACGGCAAATTCCATGCGCTGAAAAATATCTCCCTGGATATCGCCAAGAATGAAGTCACCGCCTTTATCGGCCCGTCCGGCTGCGGTAAATCGACGCTGCTGCGTACTTTCAACAAAATGTACCAGCTCTACCCAGAACAGCGCGCGGAAGGTGAGATCCTGCTCGACGGCGAAAACATTCTGGTGGATAAGCAGGACATCGCGCTGCTGCGCGCCAAAGTCGGCATGGTATTCCAGAAGCCAACGCCATTCCCGATGTCGATTTATGACAACATCGCCTTCGGCGTTCGCCTGTTTGAGAAGCTGTCTCGCACCGACATGGACGAGCGCGTTCAGTGGGCGTTGACCAAGGCCGCGCTGTGGAACGAATCCAAAGATAAACTGCATCAGAGCGGCTACAGCCTGTCTGGTGGTCAGCAACAGCGTCTGTGTATTGCGCGCGGTATCGCGATTCGCCCTGACGTGCTGCTGCTCGATGAGCCATGCTCGGCGCTGGACCCGATCTCTACCGGCCGCATTGAAGAGCTGATCACCGAGCTGAAATCGGACTACACCGTGGTTATCGTGACGCACAACATGCAGCAGGCTGCGCGTTGTTCCGACCGCACGGCGTTCATGTATTTAGGTGAATTGATTGAATACAGCGACACCGACTCGCTGTTCACGTCACCGGCGCGCAAACAAACTGAAGACTACATCACTGGCCGTTACGGTTGAGGTAAGAAAAATGGATAACCTGAACTTAAATAAACACATTTCCGGCCAGTTCAATGCAGAGCTTGAGCACATCCGTACTCAGGTGCTGGCGATGGGCGGTCTGGTTGAGCAACAACTGACTGACGCCATTACCGCCATGCACAATCAGGATGGCGAGCTGGCTCAGCAGGTCATCAAAGGCGATGACAAAGTTAACATGATGGAAGTGGCTATCGACGAAGCTTGCGTGCGCATCATTGCGAAACGCCAGCCGACCGCCAGCGACTTACGCTTGGTGATGGCGATCATCAAAACCATTTCCGAGCTGGAACGCATTGGTGACGTGGCGGACAAAATCTGCCGCACGGCGCTGGAGAAGTTCTCCCATCTGCATCAGCCGCTGCTGGTCAGCCTGGAGTCGCTGGGCCGCCACACGGTGCAGATGCTGCATGACGTGCTGGACGCCTTTGCCCGTATGGATCTCGACGAAGCGGTGCGTATTTATCGCGAAGACAAGAAAGTCGATCAGGAATACGAAGGCATTGTGCGTCAGTTAATGACTTATATGATGGAAGATCCGCGCACCATTCCAAGCGTGCTGACCGCGCTGTTCTGCGCCCGTTCTATCGAGCGTATCGGTGACCGTTGCCAGAACATCTGCGAATTCATCTTCTACTTCGTGAAGGGTCAGGATTTCCGTCACGTGGGCGGCGACGCGCTGGACAAGCTGCTGACTGACAGCAAAAAAGAGAAGAAAGAAGACTAACAGTCTCTCTGCTCGAACGAAAAGGCCTCCTCGCGAGGCCTTTTGCTTTTCTGCTTTCTAGCGCGCTGTAATGGCGTAACCCTTGGCGCGCCACAGTGCGGGCAGTTCGCCCATATCGTGGAAAGTAGTTACTAGCGGGTTGTCGAGAGGCGGGTTGTGCGGGTCGGCGCAGTAGTAAAAGACTGGAATGCCGGCGGCGATCCCCGCCTGCGCGCCTGCCACGGAATCTTCCACCAGAATGCAGCGTTTGATGTCCACCTTCATCACCTCGGCGGCTTTATACAGCACGGCCGGATCGGGCTTCCAGCGCTGCAAGTCGTAGCCGCTGAACAGGTTATCGCCCATAAACGGCAATAGGCCGGTTTTGCCAAGTGAAAGCTGCATTTTGCTCACCGGGCCGTTGGAGACCACACACATCGGCACCTGAATCTGCTCTAACAGCTGGTGCACGCCGTCGATGGCCGTCAGTTTGCTATCAAACAGCCGCGCCACGTGCTGGCGGAAAATCACTTCCATCTCTTCTTTCGGCACATCCAGCCCGTGCTGTTTATTGATGATGGCGATGATTTCGTACAGTTTGACGCCTTTGTAAGTCTTGTACATCTCGTCAAAGGAGACGGTAACGCCAAAGTGCGCGAACATCTCCACGTAGGCTTCGCAGCACAGCAGTTCGCTGTCCACCAGCGTGCCGTCACAGTCAAAAAGCACGCAGTCGATCGGCAGTGGGTCATTGTTTTCAATATTTTGGCTTACGGACATATTTCCTCCGGCAGAGATTTTTGTCATGGCATCATGAATTTAAGATCTTTGACCTCAACTTTATCCTGTACGCGACAAAATGTGCTGCTTTTCGTGCCAGAAAAAATCCTGCCGAGTGGCATCCAAAAAGCACTTTTTGGGGTAGGATAGCCGTCGACTGTTTTTTCCCTTCTTCGGAACCCACTCAATGAGTAAACCACAAAGCAATGTCTCCAGCGGACAGGGCCTGTTCGAACGTCTGTTTAAACTGACGCAGCACGGCACCACCGTACGTACTGAAACTATCGCCGGGCTGACGACGTTCCTGACCATGGTCTATATCGTGTTCGTGAACCCGCAGATCCTTGGCGTGGCCGGTATGGATAAACAGGCTGTGTTCGTAACCACCTGCTTGATTGCCGCGTTCGGCAGCATCCTGATGGGCCTGGTGGCTAACTTGCCGGTGGCGCTGGCACCAGCGATGGGGCTGAACGCGTTCTTCGCCTTTGTCGTGGTTGGCGCGATGGGCATTTCATGGCAGATCGGCATGGGGGCTATTTTCTGGGGCGCAATCGGTTTCCTTTTGCTGACCATTTTCCGCATTCGCTATTGGATGATTGCCAATATTCCGGTGAGCCTGAGAATTGGCATCACGGCCGGTATCGGGCTGTTTATCGGCATGATGGGGCTGAAAAATGCCGGCATTATTGTGCCGAACCCGGACACCATCGTCACCATCGGCAATCTGACCTCGCACAACGTGCTGCTGGGAGCCTTGGGCTTCTTCATCATTGCCGTACTGGCTTCGCGTAACATCCACGCGGCGGTGCTGGTGTCCATCGTGGTGACGACGGTGATCGGTCTTATTATCGGCGACGTACACTTCACCGGCTTCTTCTCTATGCCGCCGAGTGTCACCTCCGTTGTGGGGCAAGTTGACCTGAAAAACTCGTTAAACATCGGGCTGGCGGGGGTTATTTTCTCCTTCATGCTGGTGAACCTGTTTGACTCCTCAGGCACGCTGATTGGCGTGACGGACAAAGCCGGGCTGACCGACGCCCAAGGCAAATTCCCGCAGATGAAGCAGGCGCTGTATGTCGACAGCATCAGCTCTGTCGCCGGGGCTTTTGTCGGCACCTCTTCCGTGACGGCTTACATCGAAAGCTCCTCAGGCGTTTCCGTAGGGGGCCGCACCGGCCTGACCGCCGTGGTGACAGGCATCCTGTTCCTGCTGGTGATTTTCCTCTCCCCGCTGGCGGGAATGGTGCCAGCCTATGCCGCCGCCGGTGCGCTGATTTACGTGGGCGTGCTGATGACCTCAAGCCTGGCGCGCGTGACCTGGGATGACCTGACCGAAGCCGTTCCTGCTTTCGTCACCGCCGTCATGATGCCGTTCAGCTTCTCCATCACCGAAGGTATCGCCTTAGGCTTTATCTCCTACGTGGTGATGAAAGTCGGCACCGGCCGTTGGAGAGAGATCAGCCCGTGCGTGGTGGTTGTCGCGCTGCTGTTTGTGCTGAAAATTGTGTTTGTCGATAGCCACTAACTCCGGCATCGATACATAAAAAAACGGCCCGTCATGTGAGTGACGGGCAGTTTATCGTTTGGCTTACCGCTGGCGTTATTTGGCCGTGACGCGGCGCGTGTAGTCGGCGAAGGCATTCAGCTGGCCGGTGAGGAAATCCAGCGTGCCTTGCTCAATCACTTCGCCCGTTTGCTCATCCACTTTGCTCTGGATCACGCCACCCATAAACTCAGGACGGTTCATCACCTGGGCGTCGAGGAACACCAAAATCTGGCGCAGATGATATTGGCAGCGCGCACCGCCAATCGGCCCCATTGAGCTGGTCTGGATCAGCACCGGTTTGCCCGCGATTGGCTGGTTTGGCAGGCGCGAGAGCCAGTCGATAGCATTCTTCAACCCGCCGGGAACCGAATAGTTATACTCCGGCGTCACGATGATCAGGCCGTCAGCCTGACGAATTTGCTGGGCAATGGCTTCGATATCCGCCGGGAAACCCTCTTCTTGCTGCACGTCTGCGTCATACAGCGGCAGGGTGCCAATCGACGGCAGAGCTTCAATACTCACGCCGGAAGGTGCAAGTTTAGGGAGGGTTCGCGCGACCATCGCGTTGTACGAGCCTTTGCGCAGGCTGCCTAACAGAGTGACAAACTTCAGGGGTTGCGTTGACATGAATGACTCCTGTTATGGGGAATGTCTTGAATGAGGCTCAGAATAAATCTATACCAGATTGCTGGCGCCGGACAGCGATCCGCACGGCGCTTTCGCAGGCAATCATTACTTTGCCGGAGGCAGACTGGTGAACTTCATAAAATGCGGCGAGTTGGGCTGCTGCTGGATGGAGAGAGCTTGAGTGCGAGTAAAGCCACTTTCGGGTGAATATCGCCAGCAGAGTAGACGGGCGATAGCCGGAGAGTGCGCACAGGCCCACGTCAGAGAGCCATCGATGTCACTCATCACCTGAGCTTCAGGAGTGATGGCCGAGCGCAGGCGGCCCGATGCCGGATTCAGGCTCAGGCTCCTCTCGCCGTATTCCGTCAGCCCGGAGAGTTTCAGCATGCTTTGGCGAATACACCACAGTTGCAGCGCCGACTCCACCGGGTCACTTTGTAGCGCGATCCATGTCTGTTCGACGGCAGACAGCTGGGCTTGCTGCTGAGAATTGATTAACGCGCTGCGGGCGTGGATCACTTCCAAATCCAGCCCGACCTTGCCTTCGCTGCTCAACATCACGCCGACCGTGGTTCCGGCGTAAGCCAGACTGAAATCAGGCAGGTTTTGCGATTCAAAGCTCGGGCGGCCGCTGGGCAGGGTAATGATCGCGGGCAGTTCGGTAATGCCGTACAGGTAAAACATCATTTCGGCCAGCAGCACGCGGCCACTTAGAAAGCGTTTACGCTGTTTTTCGGAAAGGCTTTTGGCAGATAAAAGTACGTTCGGGGGAAGGCGGTGAGTATCCGGCTCAGGCTCCGCTGCAACCCATCTAGCAAAATGGCACGCCATTGTTCACTCCATGATTAATGGTTCGGCTTATTTTCTATTAAGAAAGGAAGGATAACATTAAGAGAAATCATTAAAAACTGCTTAAAAACCGCCTTTAATCGCATTTCCACTGCTTAAAAATGCGCTTTCCATCCCCAAAAGGTGAGCCACATCACGATAATCCCCCACAACTAACAAATTTCGCTGCCCGAAGGATGTTCTGGCGTTTTCAGACCGAAACTGACTTACAAGATATATCTGCTAACAGCACATAAAGAAACCTCAGAAAATGCCGTTAGTACTTAAGCAGCGCTCTCGCTGCTTTGCCTGTGAGTACCGCGAAAATGTTAAAAACAACGCAATCACGCTTTATCGCCTTGATCAGCTTATTTTTTATTGTGCTGGTTATCGTTACGCTTATCGTCATCCAGGTGTATATCTCTCCCAAGTTGAAACAGGCCGAAAGCACGCAAGTCGCCAATCAGGTTGACGATATTGCGGTTGCTATCAACGATCGCCTGAATAAAGTTGAGTCGCAGGTTCGAAGCATTACCCAGAGCGTGGCGCAGATGGACAGCGCCTCCATCGACAAACTTCTGCCGCCACTTGTGGATCAGTATGGCGACAGCGCGGTGTTCGGCGGCGGTATCTGGCCTCTGCCCAACAAGCGCGATCCGGCCAAAGTGAAGTTCAGCACCTTCTTTGCCCGCAATGGCAGCAATGAGCTAACCGAAAATACGTTTTGGAACAGCGCGGAGTCGCCGAACTACTTCGAGCAGTCGTGGTACGTCGGGGCTTTAAAAGGTGAAAAGGGCCAGTGCGTCTGGGCTCCAGCCTATTTCGATGATGCCAGCACCCAGCCGCGCACCAACTGTGCGATGGCGATTTACAAAGGGTCTGAACCTTGGGGCGTGGCCACCATTGATGTCACGCTGGGCTTCTTCAATCAGCTGGTGGCTGATATGGAGAAAAAGGTTCACGGCACGATTTATATCGTTCAGCAGGATGGCACCATTGTCGGTACCAGCCACAGCAGCGATGAAAAACTGCCGAAACTGGCCTCACTGGGCGATCAGTCTGCACTGGCCGGGCAAATCAGAAAAAGTCTCGATGGGATAAAAGACAGCAGCACTCTGGTGGCGGATTATGACAATGACGGCACCAGCCACACCCTGTTCATGAGCCGTATTCAGGGGCCGTGGTACATCGCCACTGATATGCCAACCAGTCAGCTGTTACAGCGCACGCACAGCATTTTGGCGAGCCTCGGCTTGGTGCAAGTCCCGATGGTTCTGCTGCTGTTGATTGTGCTGATTGCCGGCATCAAGCTGTTTATGCGCCAGCTCGCCGCGCTGAATCGCAACATCAGCCAGCTTTCGGCCGGTGGCGCGGACTTGACCCAGCGCCTGCCGCAAAGCAGCAGCCCTGAGTTCAACGCGGTGAATAGCAGCTTCAACAACTTCCTCGACTTCCTCCAGTCGCTGCTCAAGCAGGTGGGCGACAGCTCGCTGGCGATTGCCTCGGCGTCGCGGCAGATTGCCAGTGGTAATCTGGATCTCTCGGCGCGAACCGAGGAGCAGGCCAGCTCGATTGAAGAGACGGCGGCCTCGATGGAAGAGCTGACCAGCACGGTGAAACAGAACGCGGGCAACGCCGAAAGTGCCAACCAGCTGGCGCGCGATGCCTCCAACGTTGCCGAGAAAGGCACGCGGGTGGTGCGTCAGGTGGTGGATACCATGGGCTCGATCACCAACTCGTCGAAGAAAATCGTCGATATCATTAGCGTGATTGACGGCATTGCCTTCCAAACCAACATCTTGGCGCTGAATGCCGCGGTAGAAGCCGCGCGCGCGGGCGAACAGGGGCGCGGATTCGCCGTGGTGGCCTCGGAAGTACGCAGTCTGGCCCAGCGTTCCGCCACTTCAGCCCGTGAAATCAAAAAGCTGATTGAGGATTCGGTGGCGGATATTACCTCCGGCAGCCAGCTGGTCGCCACGGCAGGCAGCACCATGGATGAGCTGATGACCGGGGTGAACAATGTTGCCACGCTGATGAATGAAATCATGTCTTCCAGCCAAGAGCAGAGTCTGGGGATTGAGCAGGTGAACGTGGCGATCACCCAGCTGGATAACACCACCCAGCAGAACGCCGCGCTGGTGGAACAGGTGTCTGCCGCCGCGCAGGCGATGCAGGATCAAACCCTGCAGCTGGAAACCGTGGTATCGGGCTTCAAACTATAATTTTCTTCTGACGGCATTAATCCAAGCCCGGCCAGCGCGCCGGGCTTTTTTTATGTCCAAAATCAGCCATAAACCAATGGTTACGATCTGGCCTTATTTCGTGGCGTGAATTGAGTGATTTTTAGCCCCGCTCGGCGGCATAATGGCAGACATTCACTGTGACTCAAAAGTAACCCACCGGATGACGCGAAAAATAACCATAAAGTCTTACGGACTGCGGCTCGCCATGGCGCTGAGCGGGCTGGCGCAGGTGGCCCATGCCGACAGCGACCTGACCGCGCAGATTAAACATGGCGAGTATCTCGCGCGCGCCGGGGATTGCGCTGCCTGCCACACCGCGCCGGGCGGCAGGCCTTTTGCCGGTGGCCTGAAAATGATGACGCCGGTGGGGGCCATCTATGCCAGCAACATCACGCCGGACAGGCTGACCGGCATTGGGACTTACAGTGAGCAGGATTTCAGCCGGGCGCTGCGCCAAGGCATTGCTCAAGACGGCCACCACTTGTATCCAGCGATGCCTTACCCCTCATTCAACAAAATCACCGACAGCGACACCCGCGACTTATACCTCTACTTCACCCAGCGTGTCGCGCCCGTCGCCCAAACCAATCGGCCGAGCGACATTCCTTTCCCGCTCAATATGCGCTGGCCGCTAGCAGTGTGGAATCAGGCGTTTTTGCAACAGAAGCCTTACTACTCGGACCCTCAACAGACCGCCGACTGGAACCGCGGCGCCTATCTGGTTCAAGGGCTGGGGCACTGTGGCAGCTGCCATACCCCGCGCGGCGTCGGCTTCCAAGAGAAAGCTTTGGATAACGGCGATCGCGCCTATCTTTCTGGCGGCACCTTGGACGGTTGGCATGCGCCCAACCTGCGCGGCGACGCCACCACGGGGCTGGGGCAATGGACCGAGGGCGATATCACCCAGTTCTTGCAGCAGGGCCACACGGCGCGAAGCACCGCCTTTGGCTCGATGGTGGACGTGGTGCAGGACAGCACCCAATACCTGACCGACGCCGACCGGCAGGCGATTGCCGTGTATCTCAAATCGCTGCCTGCCGATGGTCAATTCAGGGTTCAGGTGAACAACAGCGCCACCGCGCAGGCCTTAGAGAAAGGCGACGTCGCCGCTACCGGCGCGCAGCTTTATATGGATAACTGCGCCGACTGCCACTTAACCAGCGGGCAGGGCGAAAAGAACAAATATCCGCAACTGGCGCAAAACCCGGTGGTGGTCAGCGCCGACCCTTCGTCGATGATCAATATCGTGCTGCGCGGCGCGCACTCGCCGGTCACCGCCACGTCCGGCAAAGGCGCGAAAATGCCCGCCTTCGCCGACCAACTGGAAGATCAAGAGGTCGCCGATGTCGTAAACTTCATCCGCAACGGCTGGGGTAATCAGGCCGAAAAGGTCAGCGCCGCACAGGTTAAAGCCATGCGTGAGTTGATGGGGCCGGATAAGGGCTAAATTGTAGGGGATCTGCCGCCAGTATTGGCATGCGGCATAAAGGCTGGTGGTAGCACTGGAGCGTGGTTTTGATTGCCTCTTACGGCATAAAAGAGTGAGGGTAAACCTGCTCCACAATGGATTTTTCTTTCGATAAATCAACTCAGAGCAGCTTCTCGCTCATCCCCTTACTCAGCCCAAGCAGCTTAAAATCCATGCCCAGATACTCGTCGAAAAAAAACCGCATTAACAGAGAGTTAATGCGGTTAGTGTTTACTTACAAACTTTTCAAGTTTCTGGCTTATTTACCGATGCAGAAGCTGGAGAAAATACGGCCTAGCAGGTCATCCGACGTGAATTCCCCGGTGATTTCACTCAGCGCTTGCTGGGACATGCGCAGCTCTTCCGCCAGTAATTCACCGGCGCGTGCGCCTAAAAGCTGGTCTTTGCCGCGGATCAGGTGTTCTGCCGCCAATTCCAGCGCCTGTAGGTGGCGGCGGCGGGCGAGGAAGCCCCCTTCCATATTGTGATTGAAGCCCATAACCTGCTTTAGATGCTCACGCAGCAGGTCTACGCCGTCGCCGGTGCGTGCCGAAAGGCGAATAAGTGAGTGACCATTCACTTCGGTCATACCCAGCGTTTCACCTGTGATATCGGCTTTATTGCGCACCACGACAATCGGTAATGTCTCTGGCAAACGGGCCATAAACTCAGGCCAGATTTGCGACGGCTCGGTGGCGTCCGTGGTGGTGCCATCGACCATAAACAGCACTAAGTCGGCCTGTTCGATCTCATTCCACGCACGTTCGATACCAATTCGCTCTACTTCGTCACTGGCTTCGCGCAGCCCGGCGGTGTCGATGATGTGCAAAGGCATGCCGTCGAGGTGAATATGTTCGCGCAGCACGTCACGCGTGGTACCGGCAATGTCGGTCACGATAGCCGCCTCGCGGCCCGCTAACGCATTGAGCAAGCTAGATTTTCCGGCGTTTGGACGACCGGCGATCACCACTTTCATCCCTTCTCTCAGCAGGCTGCCCTGACGCGCCTCGGCACGCACGGCATCAAGGTCGCCGATCACCGTATTGAGCTGAGCCTCAATTTTGCCGTCAGACAGGAAGTCGATTTCCTCATCCGGGAAGTCGATCGCCGCTTCCACAAAGATTCGCAGGTGAGTAAGTGCTTCCACCAAATGGTGAACACGGTTGGAAAATGCGCCCTGTAGGGAGTTTACCGCCGAACGCGCGGCCTGCTCGGAACTGGCGTCAATCAGGTCAGCGATGGCTTCGGCCTGGGCTAAGTCCAGTTTGTCATTGAGGAAGGCGCGTTCAGAGAACTCGCCCGGGCGCGCGATACGCACGCCGTCCAGCGAGATAATACGCTTAAGCAGCAAATCGAGGATAACCGGGCCGCCGTGGCCTTGCAGCTCCAGCACGTCTTCGCCGGTGAAGGAGTTCGGGCCGGGGAACCACAGGGCAATACCTTGGTCGAGCGTCGAGCCGTCCGCATCGCGGAAGGGCAGATAGTCGGCGTAGCGCGGCTTGGGCAGCTTACCTAAGATCTCCTGCGCAATCTGGCTCGCCGCGCGGCCGGAAACGCGCAGAATGCCGACTCCGCCGCGGCCGGGAGGCGTGGCTTGGGCAACAATGGTATCTGAGGTGCTCATAGCGAATTATCTCTATTTTGAATGTACAAAAGGCGATCAAATGATCGCCTTTTCTGTTAATTACACAAGTTCAGAATTTCACAAGTTAGAGCTTCAGGGGCGGGAAGCCCCTAAGACTGACTTATGATTTTTTCTTGTCGCGGCTGTGCAGACCACGTTTTTCCAGCCCGCGATAAATCAGCTGCTGCTGGAGGATGGTTACCAGGTTACTGACGATGTAGTACAGCACCAGACCGGATGGGAACCACAGGAAGAACACGGTGAAGATGACCGGCATGAAGGTCATGATCTTCTGCTGCATTGGGTCTGTGACGGTAGTCGGCGACATCTTCTGAATGAAGAACATCGTGATACCCATCAAGATCGGCAGAATGTAGTACGGGTCTTGCGCTGACAGGTCATGGATCCACAAGGCGAACGGCGCGTGGCGCAATTCAATGGAGCCAGACAGCATGTAATACAGTGCCAGGAAGATTGGCATCTGGATAACCAGCGGCAGACAGCCACCCAACGGGTTCACTTTCTCTGCTTTATACAGCGCCATCATCTCCTGACTCATGCGCTGTTTGTCATCACCAATGCGTTCACGCATCGCGGCCAGTTTCGGCTGCAGCATACGCATTTTCGCCATCGACGTGTACTGAGCGCGGGTCAGTGGGTACATGATACCGCGAACAATAAAGGTGATGATGATGATGGAGAAGCCCCAGTTACCGATGAAACCGTGAATGAATTTCAACAGTTTGAACAGTGGTTGAGAAATGAACCACAACCAGCCGTAGTCAACAGTCAGGTCAAGGTGCGGCGCGATGGCGGCCATTTGATCCTGAATCTCTGGGCCTACCCACAGGGTAGAAGCCACTTGTTGCTGCGCGCCAGGTTGAACAACAAAAGGTGCACCTTTGAAGCCAACAGCGGAAATGCCGTTATTGGTCGTGGTGTAGAAGTTGTTGGTGTCTTTCGCTGAAGGGATCCACGCGGTTGCAAAGTACTGCTGCAACATGGCAACCCAGCCGCCTTGAGTGGTGACGTTCAGCGCTTCGCTCTTATCGAACGCGTACTTCTGATATTTATCATCGCTAGACGAGTAAGCTGCGCCACGGAAGGTATGCAGGGCAAAGTTATTGCTCCCGGTATCTTTGTGCTTCGGCAGCTCGGTGGTTTGGCGCAACTGGCCAAACAGCGTCATTTCAAGTGGGGTCGCAGTGGTGTTGTTGATGTTGTACTCAACATTCACGGCGTAAGAACCACGCTTGATAACGAAAGTTTTAGTGATCACTGCGCCGTTCTGAGCGGTGTAAGTCAGAGGGATACGCAGTTCAGCCTGACCTTCGCCTAAGGTGAAGTTGTCCTGACTAGCTTGATACAGAGGACGTTCGCCGTTAGCCGGGTTGTCTGGGCCGTTTTTGCCCGTCAGACCGCTTTGAGCCTGATAGACGAAATTAGGAGTGGTTTCCAGAAGCTGGAAAGGTTCGCTTGAACCCAGAGACGTTGGGTAAGCAGTCAGTAAAGCCTGATCAATATCACCGCCACGGGTGTTGATGCTCAATGACAGCACGTCAGTGTTGACGGTGATCATTTTGCCCTGTCCGCTGCCAGGAACAGCCTGGTTAGCAGCATCGCCGTTAGCAGTATTCGCAGTCTGTTGCGTGGTCTGATTGGCTGGTTGCGGAGCGTGGTCCGTCTGCCAGGCCTGCCAGATCATGAAAGACACGAACAGCAGAGCGATGAGAAAGAGATTGCGTTGCGAATCCATCGTTAGAGTTCTCTGTTATTGTCGGTTTTCGGCGGCACGGGGTCATCACCACCTGGGTTCAAAGGATGGCATTTTAATACGCGTTTCAATGTCAACCAACTGCCTTTTAACATGCCAAAACGACCAATGGCCTCAATACCGTATTGAGAGCAGGTTGGTCGAAAACGACAATGTGGCCCAAGCAAGGGACTGATAAAAAGCTGATAACCACGTATCAACCCGATCAGGATGCGGGAGCCTGCCGGCAATGTCGACGCCATAATTTCTCCAACGCTTCCGTCAACGCACGATTGTCTAAATCGGCGACACCCTTTTTAGCCACTACCACAAAATCCATCGAAGGCAGCTTGTGCTGAAGTAGCCGGAAACTTTCGCGGGTTAGGCGTTTTATCCGGTTACGCTCATGAGCGCGTTTGACGTGTTTTTTTGCGACGGTGAGACCCATGCGGGGATGCCCCAGCTCGTTCAGGCGGCCGAGTATAGTGATTTGCGGCGTGCCAGCCCGTTGTGGCTGCTGGAAGACGAAAGTGAAATGACGGGGAGTTAACAAACGTAACTCCCTGGGAAAAGCGAGCTTAACCACTAAATAGGTTAGCTTTTATTACTTAGAAGCAGACAGACGGGTACGGCCTTTCGCACGGCGGCGAGCCAGAACCTGACGACCATTCTTGGTGGCCATACGAGCACGGAAACCGTGGCTACGGTTGCGCTTCAATACGGACGGTTGGAAAGTGCGTTTCATAGCGATTTCTACCTAAACTTAAATTATTACTGATCAGTAAACGCGTTGGCTGTCGGTGAAAAAACAACCGATGCCTTTATCGCAACATATAAAGAAGCGGGATTGTAATAACTGTACAGTCCTGAGTCAATTTACATTACCAGATGTTTACCATATATGGCCCGTGGTCACCGCTTAATCCCATCAGGCTATGACCATCAGGAACACAGGCATCACACGTAGGGCTGAGGATTATACGGACTCCGCCCTAAAGCGCAAGGATCGACCGCAGATCCTTCCACTTTAGTTATGTGATCTGACGATCAGGCTGATTAAAAACATAGCGAATAAATCATATTTTTTGCAGTGAGTGATGATTACGACACCTAATTTTTTTAGGATCGGCTAAGCTTACCCACTTGCTGATCGTAGCCTGTGGATAAAAAGGATCTAATCTGTCAGGAAGGGGAGGATCTCTGTGTCGGATTGCGTTATGATCCGCCATTCCGACAGCGATCCCAGCAGGCTCGTTGTCGACAAAACCGTAAAAAGCGGTTCGCACGGTAATTCATATCACTGACAGGGTGATTGAAGACTCATCCCCCGCAACGCCGGGCGGTACGTGTGTCAAAAATCATGATTTAAAAAATATCCTGATCCTTTTCTTTTTTTGATCTTGTTCGAGTGGAGTCCGCCGTGTCACTTTCGCTTTGGCAGCAATGTCTTGCCCGTTTGCAGGATGAGTTACCTGCCACAGAATTCAGTATGTGGATACGCCCCTTGCAGGCGGAACTCAGTGACAATACGTTGGCGCTTTACGCACCTAATCGTTTTGTCCTTGATTGGGTGAGAGACAAGTATTTAAACAATATCAATGGTTTGCTTAACGATTTTTGCGGCACTGATGCGCCATTATTGCGTTTTGAAGTCGGCAGCAAGCCGCTGATTCAACGCGTTAACCAGCCGGTTACCGCCAGCGTGAGTTCGCCTGCCACTCAACCTGCACCACGGCTTGCGCCTTCGCGCCCAAGCTGGGACAGCTCGGCGGCACAGCCCGAGTTGTCATATCGCTCGAATGTGAATCCCAAGCACACTTTTGACAACTTCGTCGAAGGTAAATCGAACCAGCTGGCTCGCGCGGCTGCACGTCAGGTTGCGGACAATCCTGGCGGTGCCTATAACCCTCTTTTCCTTTATGGCGGTACCGGTCTCGGTAAAACCCACTTATTGCACGCGGTCGGCAATGGCATCATGGCGCGCAAAGCCAATGCCAAAGTGGTGTACATGCACTCCGAGCGTTTTGTTCAGGACATGGTTAAAGCCCTGCAAAACAACGCCATTGAAGAGTTTAAACGTTACTACCGTTCGGTCGATGCACTGCTGATCGATGACATTCAATTCTTTGCTAATAAAGAGCGTTCTCAGGAAGAGTTCTTCCATACCTTTAATGCCCTGCTTGAAGGTAACCAGCAAATTATCCTGACGTCTGACCGTTATCCGAAAGAGATTAACGGCGTTGAAGACCGGCTTAAGTCCCGCTTCGGCTGGGGTTTGACCGTGGCGATTGAGCCACCTGAGCTTGAAACGCGCGTCGCCATCTTGATGAAAAAGGCTGATGAAAATGATATTCGCCTGCCGGGTGAAGTCGCCTTCTTTATTGCTAAACGTCTGCGTTCAAACGTCCGTGAGCTGGAAGGGGCGCTGAACCGCGTCATTGCCAACGCCAACTTTACTGGCCGGGCGATCACTATCGACTTCGTTCGTGAAGCGCTGCGCGATCTATTAGCGCTGCAAGAGAAGTTGGTCACCATTGATAATATTCAGAAAACGGTGGCCGAGTATTATAAGATTAAGGTTGCAGACCTGCTCTCCAAACGACGCTCTCGTTCGGTAGCCCGCCCGCGCCAGATGGCGATGGCATTGGCGAAAGAGCTCACCAACCACAGCCTGCCAGAAATCGGCGATGCGTTCGGTGGTCGCGACCATACAACGGTGTTGCACGCCTGCCGTAAAATCGAGCAGCTGCGTGAAGAAAGTCACGACATCAAAGAAGATTTCTCCAACTTAATCAGAACATTATCCTCCTAGCGCTATGAAATTTATTGTTGAACGTGAGCATTTGCTAAAACCGCTGCAACAGGTCAGTAGCCCGCTGGGTGGGCGACCAACTTTACCTATTCTCGGCAACCTGCTTTTACAGGTGACTGAGGGTTCGCTGTTGCTGACAGGTACCGATTTAGAGATGGAGATGGTGGCGAAGGTGGCCCTGTCTCAACCCCATGAAGTGGGCGCGACCACCGTTCCGGCGCGTAAATTCTTTGATATTTGCCGTGGTTTGCCAGACGGCGCGGAAATCTCCGTGGCGCTGGACGGCGACCGCATGTTAGTTCGCTCGGGCCGCAGCCGTTTCTCGCTGTCGACCCTGCCTGCGACTGACTTCCCCAATCTGGACGACTGGCAGAGCGAAGTCGAATTCACTTTGCCGCAGGCGACCTTAAAACGCCTGATTGAAGCCACTCAGTTCTCCATGGCGCATCAGGACGTTCGCTACTACTTAAACGGCATGCTGTTTGAGACGGAAGGCGAAGAGCTACGTACCGTGGCTACCGACGGCCACCGTCTGGCGGTCTGCTCCATGCCTATTGGGCAGGCGTTGCCGTCGCATTCGGTGATCGTACCGCGTAAAGGCGTGATGGAATTGGTTCGCCTGCTGGATGGCGGCGAAGCCTTGTTGCAGCTGCAAATTGGCAGCAATAACATTCGCGCCCATGTCGGAGACTTTATCTTCACGTCGAAGCTGGTTGATGGCCGTTTCCCTGATTATCGCCGCGTATTGCCGAAAAATCCCGACAAAACGCTGCAAGCGGGCTGTGACTTGCTCAAACAAGCCTTTGCTCGCGCCGCCATTCTCTCTAACGAGAAATTCCGCGGTGTTCGCCTTTATGTCAGCCATAACCAGCTGAAAATCACGGCCAACAACCCAGAGCAGGAAGAAGCTGAAGAGATTCTCGACGTCGGCTATGACGGCACTGAAATGGAAATCGGCTTTAATGTCAGTTACGTGCTCGACGTGCTGAATGCGCTGAAGTGCGAAGACGTTAATTTGCTGCTGACTGACTCAGTATCCAGCGTGCAGATTGAAGATGCCGCCAGCCAGTCAGCCGCCTACGTTGTTATGCCAATGAGGCTGTGATCCATGGGCGGGCTACCTTACTTGCCATTTTGAGTTCGGGCAGTGCTCACAATACTCACGTACTGTAGTACGCTCCGTTTGTTGTGCGCTGGCCGCCCTCAAACTGACTGCGACGCTAACGCCCTGGAATTGGTAGATGGCTTTAAATAGATTACTGATAAAAGATTTCCGCAACATCGAGGCGGCGGATTTAGACCCGTCGCCCGGCTTCAATTTTCTGGTCGGCCCCAATGGCAGTGGTAAAACCAGCGTGTTAGAAGCGGTTTATACGCTAGGGCACGGGCGCGCTTTTCGCAGTTTGCAGGCGGGAAGAGTAATTCGTCACGATCAGGCGGAATTCATTCTGCATGGCCGTATCGATGAAGGCGGCGAGCGTGATATTTCCGTTGGGCTAAGTAAAAGCCGCCAGGGTGACAGCAAAGTGCGCATTGATGGCAGCGACGGCCACAAGGTGTCTGAACTGGCGCAAATGCTGCCAATGCAGCTGATCACTCCCGAGGGCTTTACCCTGCTGAACGGCGGGCCAAAGTACCGACGAGCATTCCTCGACTGGGGCTGTTTCCATCATGACCCCGGTTTTTTTATCGCCTGGAGTAACCTACGACGGTTACTCAAGCAGCGCAACGCCGCGCTGCGTCAGGTGAGTCGCTATGCGCAGATTCGTGCCTGGGATCAGGAGTTGATCCCGCTAGCCGAGCGCATTAGCGAATGGCGGGCAGCCTACAGTGACGCAATCGCCGCTGATATCAGCGCGACCTGCGCCCAGTTCCTGCCTGAGTTTGCCCTGAGTTTCTCTTTCCAGCGAGGATGGGATAAAGAGACTGAGTATGGTGAATTGCTGGAGCGTAACTTTGAGCGCGACAGAGCCTTAACCTATACCGCATCAGGCCCGCATAAAGCCGATTTCCGCATCCGTGCCGATGGCACGCCGGTGGAGGATTTACTGTCTCGCGGGCAGCTGAAATTACTGATGTGTGCGCTGCGATTAGCGCAGGGTGAGTTTCTCACCCGACAGAGCGGGCGGCGTTGCCTGTATCTTCTTGACGATTTTGCCTCCGAGCTGGATGCCGACCGACGTCGGTTACTGGCCGATCGCCTGAAAGCCACCCAGGCTCAGGTATTTGTCAGCGCCATTGCTGCTGAGCAAGTAACCGACATGATGGGTGAAAAGGGCAAGATGTTCCGCGTGGAACAAGGTAAAATAGCCGTTCTATCACAGGACTAAAAATGAGCGAGAAACGTTGATGTCGAATTCTTATGACTCCTCAAGTATCAAGGTATTAAAAGGGCTGGACGCGGTGCGTAAGCGCCCCGGCATGTATATCGGCGATACCGATGACGGCACTGGTCTGCACCACATGGTATTCGAGGTTGTGGACAACGCTATCGACGAAGCCCTCGCTGGCCACTGTAAAGAGATTCAAGTCACTATCCACGCTGACAACTCTGTCTCCGTTCAGGATGATGGCCGTGGTATTCCGACCGGTATTCATGAAGAAGAGGGCGTTTCAGCTGCTCAGGTCATCATGACCGTTCTGCATGCCGGCGGTAAATTCGATGATAACTCGTACAAAGTCTCTGGCGGCTTGCACGGCGTGGGTGTTTCCGTCGTTAACGCCCTGTCAGAAAAACTCGAGTTGGTTATCCGCCGCGAAGGCAAAGTGCATGAGCAAACTTACGTGCACGGCGAGCCACAAACCCCGCTGAAAGTGGTCGGTGAAACGGAAACTACCGGTACTACCGTGCGTTTCTGGCCGAGCTTCCAGACCTTTACTAACCAAACCGAATTCCAGTACGACATTCTGGCGAAACGCCTGCGTGAACTGTCGTTCCTGAACTCCGGTGTGGCAATTCGTCTGCTGGACAAGCGCGACGATAAGAGCGATCACTTCCACTACGAAGGCGGTATCAAGGCTTTCGTGGAATATCTGAATAAGAACAAAACGCCAATCCACCCAACGGTATTCTATTTCTCTACCGTGAAAGACGATATCGGCGTTGAAGTCTCATTGCAGTGGAATGACGGCTTCCAAGAGAACATTTACTGCTTTACCAACAACATCCCTCAGCGCGATGGCGGTACTCACCTTGCCGGTTTCCGCTCTGCGATGACCCGTACGCTGAATGCGTATATGGATAAAGAAGGTTACAGCAAAAAATCGAAAATCAGCGCCACCGGCGACGACGCCCGTGAAGGCCTGATTGCCGTGGTTTCCGTTAAAGTGCCCGATCCTAAGTTCTCATCTCAGACCAAAGACAAACTGGTTTCTTCCGAAGTGAAGACTGCCGTTGAGTCGCTGATGAACGAGAAACTGGTTGATTACCTGATGGAAAACCCAGCCGACGCCAAAATCGTCGTAGGCAAAATCATTGATGCCGCCCGTGCGCGTGAAGCTGCACGTAAAGCGCGTGAAATGACCCGTCGTAAAGGCGCGCTCGACTTGGCCGGCTTGCCGGGCAAACTGGCCGACTGCCAGGAACGCGACCCAGCCCACTCTGAACTCTACTTAGTGGAAGGGGACTCAGCGGGCGGCTCAGCCAAACAGGGCCGTAACCGTAAGAATCAGGCCATTTTGCCGCTGAAAGGTAAAATCCTGAACGTTGAGAAAGCGCGTTTCGACAAAATGCTTTCTTCTCAGGAAGTTGCGACGCTTATCACCGCGTTGGGTTGCGGCATTGGCCGTGACGAATACAACCCTGACAAGCTGCGTTACCACAGCATCATCATCATGACCGATGCCGACGTCGATGGTTCTCACATCCGTACCTTGCTGCTGACCTTCTTCTTCCGTCAGATGCCTGAAATTATCGAACGTGGTCACGTGTATATCGCTCAGCCGCCGTTGTATAAAGTCAAAAAAGGCAAGCAAGAACAGTATATTAAAGATGATGAAGCGATGGACCAGTATCAAATCACCATCGCAATGGACGGCGCAACCCTGCACACCAATGCCCACGCTCCGGCGCTGGCAGGTGAAGCACTGGAAAAACTGGTTGCCGAACATTACAGCGTACAGAAAATGATTGGCCGCATGGAGCGCCGCTACCCGCGTGCTCTGTTGAACCGTCTGGTTTACCAGCCAACGCTGCACGAAGCCGATCTCACCGATCAGGCTAAAGTTCAGGATTGGATGGAGTCGCTGGTTGCTCTGCTCAATGAAAAAGAGCAGCACGGCAGCAGCTACAGCGCCATTGTGCGTGAAAACCGCGAACGCCAGATTTACGAGCCGGTTCTGCGTATCCGTACTCACGGCGTGGATACCGATTACGATCTTGATTTCGAGTTCGTTCACGGTGGCGAATACCGCAAACTCTGCACTCTCGGTGAGAAGCTGCGCGGCCTGATCGAAGAAGATGCTTTCATCGAACGTGGCGAACGCCGCCAGCCAATCTCCAGCTTCGAACAGGCGCTGGAATGGCTGGTGAAAGAGTCCCGTCGCGGCCTGTCAGTACAGCGTTATAAAGGTCTGGGTGAAATGAACCCAGAACAGCTGTGGGAAACTACCATGGACCCAGAGCAACGCCGCATGCTGCGCGTGACGATCAAAGATGCTATCGCCGCTGATCAGCTGTTCACCACCCTTATGGGTGATGCCGTTGAGCCGCGTCGTGCCTTCATCGAAGATAATGCTTTGAAAGCCGCGAATATCGACATCTAAAAATACCCGGCATCCTTCGCGCTGTCTCGGCGTTGGCTGCCTTGATACAGCACGAATGATTTTGGGTAGTAGAGTGTTATGAAACTAAGTCCGGAGTGAGAAATCACTTCGGATTTTTTTTATCCGTGATCAACTCGGCATATCGCGCTAGCATTGGGCTAGATACCGACAATTCAGAGGATGCTATGGCTATTGAATTAATCGCAATTGATATGGACGGCACGTTGCTCAATCCGCAGCATGAAGTGACACCCGCGGTGAAAAAGGCACTGTCCGCCGCTCGCGACAAAGGCGTGCAGATTGTTCTGGCGACCGGCCGTCCGTTCGTTGGCGTGCAGCGTTACCTGATGGAGCTGGATTTGCAGCAAGAGGGTTGTTATTGCATTACCAATAACGGCGCTTTGGTGCATAACGCGCAGGATGGCAGCGTGATCGCCGAAATAGCTATGGATATCCATGATTATCACTACTTTGAGAGGTTGTCTCGCGAGCTGGGCGTTCACTTCCACGCGCTGACCCGTACCGAGCTGTTTACCGCTAACCGCGATGTTAGCCAGTACACTGTTCATGAGTCGGCGGTCACCGGCATTCCCCTGCACTTCTGCCCGGCAGAAGAGATGGACGCGGCGATGACCTTCCCGAAAGTGATGATGATCGATCATCCCGAGCTGCTCGACCGCGCTATCGCGCAAATCCCTGCTGAAGCTCGGGAAAACTACACCATCATGAAAAGTTCGCCGTACTATCTGGAGATCCTCGATAAGCGCGTGAACAAAGGCGAAGGCGTCAAAGCCTTGGCGGAAAAACTGGGCATTCCGCGTGAAAACGTCATGACCCTGGGCGATCAGGAAAATGATATTGCGATGCTGGAATATGCCGGTATCGGCGTGGCAATGGGTAACGCGCTGGATAGCGTGAAGGCCGTCAGCCAGTTCGTGACCAAAACCAACCTTGAAGACGGCGTGGCCTATGCCGTTGAAAAATTTGTATTAAATGTCTGATATAGACTGTTAAACAGGGCGGCTAATGGCCGCTTTTTTTATGCCCGCCATTCGTCGCCACTTCACACAATTGTTAATCCAATGTTGCCGACTGTCTAAAATGTGATCTGAATTGTAGTACAACCTAAATGTTGGGTACTACAATCGCTCACAAGTTGAATGACTTTTAGCCGGAGATGGCATGGACGTTGTGGTGAATGAAGACAGCCTATTGAGCAAAACCGATCGCATTATTTTGACATTAGGCGAGCAGATTGTGGCGGGTAAATACCCTCCGGGTGCCGCGCTGGCCCCTGAATCTGAGCTGTGCGAAGAGTTTCAAACCTCGCGAAACGTTATCCGTGAAGTAATGCGCTCGCTGACCGGCAAACGACTGATAGATATCAAACGCTATCGCGGCGCGTTCGTCACCCCGCGCGACCAGTGGAATTTCCTCGATACCGACGTCTTGCAGTGGTCGCTGGCGCAGGGTGATAAACCCGAGCTTATCGCAGCCATGAGTGAAATCCGTAATTTGGTGGAACCGGCGATTGCTCGCTGGGCCGCCATGCGCGCCACGGCCTCCGACCTAATGCGTATCGAAGGCGCGCTCAACGACATGGTGGCTTTTGCTCAGGAGCGCCAGGCCTTTAATGAGGCCGACGTCCGTTTCCACGAAGCCGTGCTGGCGGCAGTGCATAACCCGATTATGCAGCAGCTCAGCGTGGTCATCAGTTCTCTGCAACGCGCCGTTTTCGAAAGAACTTACATGCCAGATGCCAATAACATGCCGCGCACGCTGCGCGAGCATCAGGCGCTATATGACGCAATTCGCTTACAGCATCCGGATGAAGCAGAGCAGGCGGCGTTAACCATGATCGCCAGCACCACCCGCCGCTTACAGGAGATGCCATGAACCACAGCTATATCGCCGTCGACTGGGGCTCCACCAACCTGCGCGCCTGGCTTTACCGCGACGGGAAATGCGTCGACAGCCAGCAGTCGGCCGCCGGGGTTACGCGTCTCGAAGGGCGCACCCCGGCGCAGGTTTTCCAGCAACTTATTGCTCCGTGGCAACAGCACTGCTTGCCGGTATTGATGGCCGGAATGGTGGGCAGCGACGCGGGCTGGGTGCCCGCACCTTATCTACGCTGTCCGATTAGCTTGTCGGAAATCGCCCATCGGCTGACACCCGTCGAGCATTCTACGTCGGCCAATGTGCGCATTATCCCAGGCATTTGCATCGAACGTGAAGACAACTTCAACGTCATGCGCGGTGAAGAAACCCAGCTGGTGGGTGCCTACGCCACGCTGCCCGCCGAGTTTTACCTGCTGCCCGGCACCCACAGCAAATGGGTGCGCCTTGAGGGGGACAGCCTGGTCGATTTCTCCACGGTGATGACCGGCGAGCTGCACCACCTGCTGCTGAAGCACTCGCTGATTGGCAGTGGCCTGCCGGAGCAAACCGCCGACGGCGCGGCTTTCGCCAAAGGGATGGAGCAGGGCTTCTACGACAGCGGCCTGATGCGCCGACTGTTTGAAGTCAGGGCCGCGCGAGTATTGGGAAAACTGGCGAAAACCTCGGTCAGCGACTGGCTTTCAGGCCTGTTAATCGGCCACGAAGTGGCGCAAATGCAACAACACTACTCGCTCAGCAGAGAGCACGGGCCACTGGTGCTGGTAGGCAGCCCGGCGTTGACTCAACGTTATCTCCCCGCGTTGAAAATGGCGGGGATTCAGGCTCAGGTTATCGAGGGCGATACGGCTTTTCAGGCGGGAATAAGGAGCATTGTCAATGAGTTGGAAAACTGAGGTATTCGACGGCGAACTGCTGCCACTGATCGCGATCCTGCGCGGCATCACGCCTGCCGAGGCTGAGCAGCACGTGGAGGTGCTGATTGAGGCGGGCTTCAACGCCATCGAAATTCCGCTGAATTCACCCGACTGGCAGAGCAGCATCAAGGCCGTCAGCGCCAAGTATGGAGCGCGCGCGCTGATTGGCGGCGGCACCGTACTGACGCCGCAGAACGTCGACCAACTGGCCGAATTGGGCGGCAAACTGGTGGTGACGCCAAACACCTCCGCGCCGGTGATCCGCCGCGCCGTCGAGCTGGGCATGGTGGTCTGCGCCGGTTGTGCCACGGCCAGCGAAGCCTTTACCGCGCTGGACGCCGGGGCGCAGGGGCTGAAAATCTTCCCCTCTTCGGCCTTCGGACCGGACTACATCAAAGCACTGAAAGCAGTCTTACCGCCGGAGATCCCGGTGTTCGCCGTCGGTGGCGTCACGCCGGAAAACCTGCATCTGTTTATGGCGGCAGGCTGCGTCGGCGCTGGCCTCGGCAGTGATTTATACCGCGGCGGGCAGCCGGTTTCGCGCACGCAACAACAGGCCCGCGCCTTTATCGACGCCTATCGGGGAGCACTGCAATGAAAATTACCAAACTGACCACCTACCGTCTTGCGCCGCGCTGGATGTTTTTGAAAGTCGACACCGACGAAGGCATCAGCGGCTGGGGCGAGCCGGTGATTGAAGGCCGCGCCCGCAGCGTAGAAGCTGCGGTTCACGAACTGAGCGAATACCTGATTGGCCAAGACCCGGCGCGCATCAACGATATTTGGCAAACCCTGTATCGCGGCGGTTTTTATCGCGGCGGCCCTATTTTGATGAGTGCCATTTCCGGCATCGATCAGGCGCTGTGGGATATCAAAGGCAAGGCGCTCGGCGTGCCGGTCTATCAGCTGCTTGGCGGTTTAGTGCGAGACAAAATCAAAGCTTACAGCTGGGTGGGCGGCGACCGCCCGGCGGAAGTGATTGAAGGCATTCGCAAATTGCAGGGCATTGGCTTCGACACGTTCAAGCTCAATGGCTGCGAAGAGATGGGACTTATCGACAGTTCGCGCAAAATCGACGCCACGGTCGCCGTGGTGGCGCAAATCCGCGAAGCCTTCGGCAACAGCATTGAGTTTGGTCTGGATTTCCATGGCCGGGTGAATGCGCCAATGGCAAAAGTGCTGATCAAAGAGCTGGAGCCGTATCGCCCGCTGTTTATTGAAGAGCCGGTACTGGCCGAGCAGGCGGAATATTACCCACGGCTGGCCGCGCAGACCCATATCCCGATTGCCGCCGGTGAGCGCATGTATTCGCGCTTCGAGTTTAAACGCGTGCTGGAGCAGGGCGGATTGGCAATTCTTCAGCCCGATCTCTCCCACGCCGGGGGCATCACCGAGTGCTACAAAATCGCCGCGATGGCCGAGGCCTATGACGTCACCCTCGCGCCACACTGCCCGCTGGGGCCTATCGCGCTGGCGGCCTGCCTGCACGTCGACTTTGTTTCCCGCAACGCGGTGTTTCAGGAGCAAAGCATGGGGATCCACTACAATCAGGGCGCGGAATTGCTCGATTACGTGCTGAATAAAGAGGATTTCTCCATGGAAGGGGCGTTCTTCCTGCCGCCGTCCAAGCCGGGTCTGGGCGTGGTGATCAATGAAGAGTTGGTGATTGAGCGCAGCAAGCAGGCTCCGGACTGGCGCAATCCGGTGTGGCGGTATGAGGATGGCTCGGTCGCCGAGTGGTAATGCCCGGCATACTTCGAGCCGTAGGGGCGTTGGCCGCCTTCCTACAGCTCGAATTATTTAGGGCATAAGCAGGTTATTTTTATTTAAAACAATAATACCTACGGGTTTTTATTCCGCTTAGCGGGATAGGGGCTCCCCTACACGTAATTCAACACCAAGGTGCGTACGATGAATAATGAATTGTACTCCTCGACCATTAAAAAAATGAATATCAGGATCATCCCTTTTATTATGTTGCTGTATCTCATTGCTTATATCGACCGTTCTAATATTTCGGTAGCGGCATTGCAGATGAATGCGGATTTAGCGCTTACCGCCGAAATGTACGGTATAGCCGCTGGGATATTTTATATCTCCTATATTATTTTCGAAGTGCCGAGCAATGTGATTTTAACCCGCGTTGGCGCGAAATTATGGATTGCCCGCATCATGATCACCTGGGGCCTGCTGGCCGCCGGGATGAGTCTGGTACAGACGCCGGTACAGCTCTACGTCATGCGTTTCCTGCTGGGTGCCGCCGAGGCGGGCTTCACGCCGGGGATCATTTATTATCTCTCCTGTTGGTATCCGCGCAGTGACAGAGCGCGGGCCATGTCGCTGTTTTATATTGGCGCGGCGCTGGCGTCAGTGGTCGGTTTACCTATTTCTGGCACGATTCTTAATATGCACGGTTTCTTAGGTGTTGAGGGCTGGCGCTGGTTATTCCTGCTGGAAGGTATTCCCGCCTTTCTTTTAGGTATAGTGACCTGGTTTTATTTAGATGATTCACCGTTAAAAGCCAAATGGCTCAGCGAGGCGCAGCGTAATGCGTTAACGCAGCAATTAAATCGCGAAGCGGGTGAGTCAGTGATAAATAAAGACCATCGCTGGTCAGCAGCATTAAAAAGTAAAAAGGTCTGGGCATTAAGTCTACTGTGGTTATTACAAGCTTTTGGGACAATTGGTATCACGCTATTTTTGCCGCTGATCGTCAAAGGCGTGGTGTCAGAGCAGAGTAATTTGATTGTCAGCCTGCTGTCGGCGGTACCTTTCCTTTTCGCCTGTATTTTCATGTACTTGAATGGTCGCCACTCGGACCGCACCAAAGAGCGCGCTCTGCACCTTGGGCTGCCACTGATTGTGTCGGGCTTCTTGCTGCTCGGGGCGATTTTCACCCATAACCTGATTTTGGCCTACATCATGCTGGTGCTGACCGTCGGGCTGAACTGGGCCATCACCCCCATCTTCTGGGCGGTGACCACTGAGACGGTGGCGGGCGTGGCGGGTGCCGCCTCGATTGCGCTGATTAACGCGGTGGCGAACATTGCCGGGTTAACCTTCCCGCCGATTATGGGACGCATCAAAGACGTGACTCACAGCTACGACGCGGCGCTGATTGCCGTGGCTGCCGCGCTGATCCTGGGCGGGCTGCTGGGGCTGATTCTGGGCCGCAAACGCTCCATGCTGGTGAATGCGGGTAAAGGGGCCATGCCCGCCGCCAAATAGTGTTCCCATAAACAAAAACGTTTACTCTTAAACAAGGCCGCACAGGGGCAGAGAATAAGAGGAAGCAAACGTGGTGGGTGAAAAGCAGTTAACCGACGATGCTCGCGGGCATCAGCTGACCAACATTAACGTCTGGACGCCGGACGGCCAGTGGCTGGTCTATGATGTCCGGCCGCACGGCGGTTCATTTACCGGCTCAACCATTGAGCGGGTGAATGTCGAAACCGGCGAAGTGCAGGTGATTTATCAGGCCACGCAGGCGGCGCACGTCGGCGTGGTCACGACCAGCGCGCAGCCGCCGGTGCGTTATGCTTTTATCCACGGGCCAGAAAACCCAGATGCACAGTGGCAATATGACTTTCATCATCGCCGTGGCGTGATTGTCACAGAGCCAGAAGCTGAAGCAGTTACTCTCGATGCCCTTGATATTACGGCACCTTTCACCCCCGGCGCACTGCGCGGCGGCACCCACGTTCACGTCTTCAGCCCCGACGGCAGCCGCCTGAGCTTTACCTATAACGACCACGTTTTGCACGAGCTGGATTTGCGGCTCGATCAGCGTAATGTCGGCATCGCGCTCTCTTCCTCGGGCGTCGTTTCCCCTAAACATCACCCGCGTGAATATGACGGCAGCCACTTCAGCGTGCTGGTGAGCCACACCACGCCGGACCCTCGGCCGGGCAGCGATGATATTACCCGCGCCTATGAAGAGGGCTGGATTGGCGCCGAGGGCTATCTCAAGCCGGACGGCAGCCGCCAACGCTGGGCGCTGGCGTTTATCGGCGACACGCTGTCGGCCAGCGGCGAGAAGCTACCGGAAGTCTTTGTGGTTGATTTACCAGAAGATGACGCCAGCTATCGGCAGGCCGAAGAGTTGCCGTTACAGGGCACTCCGGCTTCGCTTCCCGCGCCGCCCAAGGGAGTGCGCCAACGCCGCATAACCTTCACCGCGCAGCAGGCTTTCCCCGGTGTCGCCTTGCAGCCGCGTCACTGGCTGCGTGCTTCCCCGGACGGCTCAAAAATCGCCTTTTTGATGAAGGATAACAACGGCGTAGTTCAGCTGTGGACGGTTTCGCCGAACGGCGGGCAGGCGCAGCAAATCAGCCGAACCACCACCGGAATTCAGTCGGCGTTTAGCTGGCACCCCAATGGCAAAGCGTTAGCACTGGTTTGCGATAACAGCGTGATGGTGCTGGACGTGGCGAGTGGCGAGATGCGCCGCCTGACCGAGCGCAGCGAAATCGCGCCCTGCGGCGACGCGGTGGTGTTTTCACCCGACGGGGCGAAAGTCGCCTATATGCGCCAGTGCGGCCAGTTTGCCCAGCTTTTTGTGGCGCAGAATGTAGGCTAAATAAAGAAGCTTGGCCGCATAAAAAGCAATAAACCGGCCTGATGAATGGGCCGGTCTGTTTTTAATAAAAGAGGCAGAGGTGGGGAATATTAATGTGATGCCCGCTTTTTCTGCTTCGTCGACTCAGTCATTGGCGGCACGTGGTCAATATCAATGCCGTGGCTGATCGCTAAATTCTGCTCCTCGCTGGCTTTTATGCGATCCCGCGTGTTGAGTTTGTCCTGGCGGTAATAGTCATAAGGCAGCAGCAGGGTATCAAGTAATGCACTAAAAGGCAGATCGACAATCAGCAGTGGCGTCATGGCCCAGCTGGTGTCGTCGCTTGAAATCATCGATACGTCGGCGCGTGTGCCCGGATAATAACCCTGATGGCCGCCGGTATGACTCATTACGCTAGAGCAACCGCTAACCGATAAAAACGCGCATCCCGTCACGAGCGGTAATAAAACTGATTTCATCATGTAGAACTCATCTCATGCTGTCGGGCTGAGGATATTTCGTCAACGTTGATTTATATCATTCAGCTAAAAGATTTAACAAAGCAAAGCGCGGCTCTGTGCTAGCCATCCCAATTTATCTTTTTCATCCGTGAATCGTGTTTATAAATGTCGCAGCGATCTGTCCTAATTATTTCGCTGGGTTATCTGTTTTGGCTTTGTCACAAAATTACAGCGTTAGTTATAGTGTAAGAGATAACTGAGATCCTGCCGCCCGATGTCAATTTTTATAGGGTTTAAGCTTTGTTTAGACATCTATAGCTCCCTGCTGACTTACACTGATAAAAAACTTTTCTTTCCCTGACTTGAAAATCTTTTTTCCGTCGCCATTTTTATCATACGACGCAGGAAAAGCATACGCCGACAGGGTATGAAGCGTCGCAGACCTGTCCATTAGGAAGGTCGTTTAACCGACTCGCTGCATAATCAGGAGAAGTAATAAATGCGTAATTTTGATTTATCCCCTCTATACCGTTCCGCTATTGGTTTTGATCGCCTGTTTAATTTGATTGAATCTGGTCAAAATCAGGGTGGCGGCTACCCTCCTTATAATGTTGAACTGGTAGATGAAAATCACTATCGTATCGCGATAGCGGTCGCCGGTTTTGCTGAGTCTGAGCTGGATATTACTGCTCAAGATAATATGTTGCTGGTCAAGGGCGCGCATAAAGATGCAGCCGCAGAGCGTACCTATTTATATCAGGGTATCGCTGAGCGTAATTTCGAGCGCAAATTCCAGTTAGCAGAACATATTCAAATTAAATCCGCCAATTTGGCGAATGGTCTGCTGTATATCGATCTCGAACGCGTGGTCCCCGAGTCTTCAAAACCGCGTCGGATAGACATTCGCTAATTTCTAACGAATTTTAAATTTTCCACCTTGCTCGCCGTCAGGGAGCAGCAGCGTCACGCCGATGAATAACGTGGCGCTTGATGAATAAACATTATCTCGCTTCACAGAAGGAGTTTTAATTATGCGTAACTACGATCTTTCCCCATTACTGCGTCAGTGGATTGGCTTCGACAAACTCGCCAGCTCCATGCAGGGCGCTGAACAAGGCTTCCCGCCATATAACATTGAGAAATCAGACGATAACCATTATCGCATCTCACTGGCGCTGGCCGGTTTCCAGCAGAGCGAACTGAATATTGAAGTCGAAGGCCCGCGCTTGACCGTCAGCGGCACCCCGGCTGAGGCGGATAAAAAAGTGGAATATCTGCATCAGGGGCTGGTGATTAAGCCTTTCAGCCTGAGCTTCACGTTGGCCGAACATATGCACGTGTCGGCGGCTGAGTTCGTCAACGGCCTGCTGCATATCAGCCTGGTGCGCGATGTTCCGCAGGCGCTGCAACCGCAGAAAATCGCCATCGGCACTGAGAAGCCTGCGTTAGAGAATCAATCGGCTGAATAACAGCCAAAAGCAGCAGAAATGAAAAAGGAGGACATCACGTCCTCCTTTTTTATGTGCGTTTTCCAGCAGTTAGCGAATCAGCCCTCGGCGTGTGCTCGCTCGACTTCTTCCGCCAGAATCTTCACCCCGCGTTCGATCTGCTCGGCGTCCGGCACGTAGTTCATACGCATACACTGGTGAGTGTGCGGCCACGGGTGCTCAAGGCCGGGGAAGAAGAAATGCCCCGGCACCATCAGCACGCCGCGCTGTTTTAGGCGCTGATAGAGCGTTTCAGTGCTGATCGGCAAATCTTTGAACCACAGCCAGAGGAAAATCGCCCCTTCAGGTTTATGAATTAAGCAGCGATCTTCCGGCAAATAGCGGCGTAAAGTAGCAATGGTTTCCTGCACGCGCTGATAGTAAAACGGCTTAATGACCTCTTCGGAGAGGCGCAGCAGATCGCCGCGAGCAATCATTTCATTGGCGATGGCTGGCCCTACGCTGCCCGGCGCGAGGCTGATAATGCCGTTCATGTTGCTGATTGCCGTAATGATTTTCTCATCCGCGATGACAATTCCGCAGCGCGAACCCGGCAGGCCGAGCTTGGACAGACTCATGCACAGAATGATGTTCGGATTCCACAGCGGCGTGGCTTCGCTAAAGATAATGCTCGGGAAAGGCACCCCATAGGCGTTGTCGATCAGCAATGGCACGTCGTGCTGCTGGGCGAGAGCGTCGAGGCGCTGTAATTCCTGATCGGTTATCACATTGCCGGTCGGGTTGGTCGGGCGTGAAACGCAGATCAAGCCAACTTCTTCATTGATGTTCAGATGGTCGAAATCAACGTGATACTTAAACTGCCCTTCGGGCAGCAGCTCAATGTTTGGTTTGGCGGAGATAAACAGGCTCTCGTCCAATCCGGCGTCGGCATAGCCCAGATACTCTGGGGCCAGCGGGAATAGCACTTTGGACATTGAACCGTCTGCGCGACGACCGGCGAACAGATTGAATAAATAGAAGAATGCGCTCTGGCTGCCATTGGTTAACGCAATGTTTTTTGCATCTAACTCCCAGCCCAGCTCTTTCTTCAATAGCGCCGCCAGCGAGTGGCGCAGCACGTCTTTACCCTGCGGGCCGTCATAGTTGCACAAGGCTTCTGTCAGCTTGCCTTCGCTTAACATCTCGGTAAACAGCGTCTGGAAATAGTCCTGCATTTCAGGTATTTGCGCAGGATTCCCCCCGCCGAGCATCACAGCGCCCGGCGTGCGCAGACCTTCGTTCATATCACCCATCAGGCGGCTAATGCCTGTGGAACGGGTAAATTTATCGCCGAAAACAGAAAACGTCATAGTCAAACTTTGTGTTATCAGAATGTGATGACCACCTTAACGCTTGCTTTAAAACAGTGCAATCAGGTGCAGGTTTTTGCATGAATTCCTCTCCCCGCGCAAGGCGAAGGGAGAGGTGAAGTGGTGCGGTTTTTACAGCAGAAAAGGCGGAAAAAATTACTTATTTAGAACCTGCGGGTTGACGCAATTCTCTTTCACATCGCCGGTCAGGGCGGCAATCAGGTTGTCCACCGCGCAGGCGGCCATGCCGTAGCGGGTTTCATGAGTGGCGGAGCCAATGTGTGGCAGCGCGACGACGTTCGGCAGGCTAAGCAGTGGAGAATCTTTCGGTAGAGGCTCAGTTTCGAACACGTCCATGCCTGCGGCGTGAATGGTGCCGTCCTTGAGCGCGGCGATCAGCGCCTTTTCATCAATGACCGGGCCGCGACCGGCGCTGATCAGAATCGCGCTGGATTTCATCTTCGCCAGCTGCTCTTTGCCGATGGTGTGGAAGGTCTGGTCAGTCAGCGGCAGCAGCACGCAGACGAAATCAGATTTAGCCAGCAGTTCGTCCAGCTCGCACTTTTTCGCGCCAAAACGCTCTTCCGCCGCTTTATGCTGGCTGCGGGCGTTGTACAGCACCGGCATGTCGAAGCCGAAGTGGGCGCGCTGGGCCAGCGCCATGCCGATGCGGCCCATGCCGATAATGCCGATAGTCTTGTGGTGCACGTCAACGCCAAACCAGTCCGCGCCGATGTTGCTGGTCCATTCGCCCGCTTTGACGCGCTCGGCCACGTTGACCACGCGGCGCGCGGTGGAGAGCACCAGCGCCATCACGGTGTCGGCCACGGTGTCGGTCAGCACAGTCGGTGTGTGCATCAGCGGGATTTCGCGGCGAGTCAGCTCGTCTACGTCGAAATTGTCATAGCCCACGGAAATGGTGGATACGCCGCGCAGGCGCGGAGCGTGGTCCAGCAGTTCTTTGTTCACCGCACCGCCCGAGCCTATCAGCCCTTCAGCCTGTTGCAAGGCATCGAACACCTTGGCGCGGTTTCCTTCATTAATTCCGTCGAATTCAACAATTGAAAAATGCTCTTCCAGACGTTGATGCAGGTCGGCAGGTAGTTTTTTGTATAAAACGATAGACGGCTTCATTACGGACTCCAGAAACGAATGAATGTACCCAACCTATTGAAATGGCTGGAATAGCGATTTAAAGGTAATGTCTAAACATAGCACAGGCTTAGGCCGACTGCGGCTTGGCGGCATCGCGTTCCGGCTTCACCATCAGGGTCAGTATCACGGACACCAGCAGGGAGACGGCCATGAAAATGAAAGAGGCCGCCGGGCTGCCGGTGTTGCCGTTGAGGTAGCCGACGAACCATGAGCCGAAGAAAGAGCCGAGCGCGCCGAGGCTGTTAATCAAGGCCATCGCGCCACCGGCGACGTTTTTCGGCAGCATCTCAGGGATGATGGCGAAGAAGGGGCCATAAGGCGCATACATCGCGGCGGCGGCGACCACCAGCAGCGAGTAGGAGATCCAGAAATTATTCGGCCCAATCGCCCACGACGCGAAGAACGCCAGCGCGCCAATCAGCAATAGCGGCCAGACGAAAATTTTGCGGTTTTGCATTTTATCCGACGCCCATGACACCAGGATCATGGCGATGGTCGCCGCCAGGTAAGGCACCGAGGAGAGCCAGCCGGCTTCCACCATGCCCATCTGCATGCCGCTGCGTAAAATCGACGGCAGCCACAGCACGAAGCCGTAAACCCCGATACTCCACGCAAAATATTGCATGCAGAGTAAAATCACATTGCGCGACTTAAAGGCTTCCGCGTAGTTATGCACGGCCTTGATGCCCTCCTGCTCCTTGGCCAACTGCGCGGCCAGCGCCTGTTTTTCGTCCTGCGACAGCCAGCTCACTTGCTCCGGTTTGTCCTTCACCAGGAACCACCAGCAGAAGGCCCAGATCACCGCCGGAATGCCCTCGAAGATGAACATTTCGCGCCAGCCGAAGGCGTGGATCAGATAGCCGGAGAGCACTGACATCCACAGCACGGTGACCGGATTACCCAAAATCAGGAAGGTGTTGGCCCGCGAACGTTCGGATTTGGTGAACCAGTTACTGATATACACCAGCATGGCGGGCATCACGGCGGCTTCTACCACGCCGAGGGCGAAACGGATCACCGCCAGCATCGGGATGTTGTTGACCACGCCGGTCAGCGAGGCAAAACCGCCCCACAGCAGCAGGCACCAGAAGATCAGTTTTTTGACGCTGCGCCGTTCGGCGTAAATCGTGCCGGGAATTTGGAAGAAGAAATAACCGAGGAAAAACAGTGCGCCGAGCAGGGAAGACATGCCTTTGGTGATGCCAAGGTCGTCATTGATGCCCGCGGCCGAGGCAAAGCTGAAGTTCGAGCGATCGACATAGGCCAGACTGTAGGTAATAAACACGATGGGCATGATATACCACCATCGTCTGATGGCAATTTTGGCTTCGTTCATGACTTTTATCCTCAGTTTCGCGACTGATTAGTATTATTTGATGTTATATAGGGTGCTAACTAAGTGTAGCAAACAGGGTATTTTAGGCTTGGCCCAGTTGCTCGCGGGTCGGCAATCCTTCGCTATCGCCCACCGCCTGCACCGCCAGGCTGCCAATTTTATTGCCGCGCTTCACGGCTTGCTCAAGGCTTAATCCTTCCAGCAGGGCGCTAATCAGCCCAACCGCGAAACCGTCGCCAGCGCCGACGGTATCCACCACGTTTTCCACTTTGCAGGCCGCAACGTCAGCCTGCTCGCCGCTGGCGCTTTTAAACCACGCGCCGTCCGCGCCGGTTTTGATGATCACGGCTTTCACACCTTGCTCGAGGTAGAAGTCGGCGATGCCCTCTGGCGTCTGTTGACCCGTCAGCAGCTGGCCTTCACCAAGGCCGGGCAGAACCCAGTCTGCGGCAAAGGCTAAGGCATTAATTTCTTTGCGCATTGTCTCCTCGCTGCTCCACAGTATTGGGCGCAGATTGGGGTCAAACGAGATGGTTTTGCCTGCTTTACGCATCTCGCTGGCGGCGAATTTCGACAGTGCCAGAGAGGTATCCGACAGCGCAGCGGCGACGCCGGACAGGTGCAAATGTCGCGCGGCGCCGAAGTAGTCCGGATTGAAGTCTGCGACCGACAGATGGCTGGCCGCCGAGCCTTTGCGAAAATACTCGACGCGCGGATCTTTACCGCCCAGCTCTTTGGATTTGAGCTGGAAGCCAGTCGGAAAACGCTTATCCACCGTCACCTGCCCGGCGTTAATCTGCTCTTTTTCCAACTGCTTAAGTACAAAGCGGCCAAACACGTCATCACCCACGCGGCTGGCCCAGCCGACCTTCAGCCCGAGGCGCGACAGGCCGATCGCCACGTTCAACTCCGCCCCCGCCACCTGACGAGTAAAATGGCTGACGTCCTCGAGAGGACCGGTTTCACAAGCGACAAACATCGCCATAGCTTCGCCGACGGTGACCACATCCAGCGCGTCGGGTTGCGACAGTTTCGACATCTTATTGCTCCTTGGCTTAGTCGCGGAGTAAATCCACATAGTGGCGCGTCACGGCGGTCAGATCTTCGCCCACCAGTGGGAATTCGATGCCGCGCGGCGCGTTCTGCGGTAGCTTCGCCAGCAAAGGTTTCCAGCTGCCATCGCTGTCGTCGAGGGCCACGGCGTGCCACTTGTCACCGCGTTTTTCGGCGGCTTTAACGTGGACATAGCCCACATGGCTCGCCAGGCGATCGGCGGCGGCCATCGGGTCTTGCCCGACCCACAGCCAGTTAGCCATGTCGAACGTCATCGCCAGAGGTAAATGGCGGGACTCGGCGGCAAACATAAACGAGTTCATCAATGACAAAATGCCGCAATCCGACGTCTGGTCATTTTCCACCACCAGTTTCACCGGGCTGGCGTCCAGCGTGACTTTCAGCGGCGTCAGGTCTGCGCCCACGTTGAAATGGCCCAGTGCCAATTTCAAGCTGCGCGCGCCTAGCGTTTCGGCTTCTTTTAAAAAGGTCGCCAGCGACGGGTTCACTTTTCCACCCTCGACAAACAGGGATTCCGGTACCGAATAAACCGTAAATAAATTTTTCTGGCGGATCTTTTCGGCCAATTCGGACAGGGAATTAAAGTCGGCGTCATCAAACAGTTCGCGACGAATTTCTACGCCATCGGCACCGGCGTCGGCAACCACCGATAGCAGCTCCGCCTGGCCGCCCAGCGCCTTCACGTTGTCGTTCCCATAGGCCGCCATCACTACCACAATGTCTCTTTTCATCTTGATGATCCTTGTTAGAAATGGCCCAGTCACGTGGGTCAACGTTCAATTTTAGACGGTTAAACGCAGTGCCGATTTTTGTTAAGCACTTGCTGCACCTTTTTAACGCCTTTTCCACAGTAATTGGGACCGGTACCATTCGAAAGTCGTAAGGCTGAAAAGTATGATCCCGCTCACGAAGTAAAAACTGGATTTCACAGCAATAGGGTATATGCTCAACAGTATGTGTGGACTCATTGTGCCCACAAATTACCGGAGGCGTTATGGAAACCAGTATCAAAGCCCGCGTGTCAGAGGAGCTTAAGCGCGAAGCGGCCGAGGTTCTGCATGATTGTGGGCTGAACGTGAGCACGGCAATCAGGCTGTTTCTCGAACAAGTGGTTAAGTCAGGAGGGCTGCCATTTGAGGTCAGGAGATATCCGTCCGAAAGTATGAAGACCGCGTTAAAAGAAACAGCGGAAATCGAGGCTTCAGGAAAGGAGCTGCACAGCTCATTGGAAGATATGTTCAAAGGAATGAACCATGAAATCGAAGGTCAGCAAAAGAGCTAAACTACCGCGCTGCGTGGCCTATACACGTACTTTTGAGAAAGCCTGGACGCGCTACAACAATGCAGGCCGGCATAACATGAACGCTGTTCGAACCGTTATGGGCCTGCTTTACATGGGCAATCCACTCCCGGCAGAGTATCTCGACCATGAGCTTAAAGGTGCAGAGTGGGATAAGGCCCGTGAGCTTCATATTGAGGGAGATTTTCTGCTGGTTTACAAAGTCTGAGAGGCACAAAACCTGCTGACATACATTCACTTAGGTACGCACAGCGAGCTATTCGGCTGATCAATTCATTCCTAATGTCGAACCACGCACAATCAGTTCTCCGGCGAAGGCTTGCTCGCGGATAGGGTCTTGGCTGCCCTGAATGCGGGTGACCAACTGCTCTAGCGCCGCGACGCCCATATCATAGGTGGGTTGCTTCAGGGTGGTGATGCCCACGCCCGCCAGCTCGGCCCATTCCAGTTCGTCGAAGCCTAACAGGCCAATGTCCTGACCCCATACCAGCTCCATCCGGCGCATGGCGCGGGCGACCAGCAGCGTCATGGCGCCGTTGGCGGCCAGCACGGCTTTGCATTTGTGCGGGTGGCGGGAGACGAAATCGTGCAGCAAAGCTTCCAGACCGGCGGTGTCGCTAAGCTCCACTTCGCCCTGTTCGGCAATGCGGTCCGGCTCGCGCTGCATGCGTTTGAGAAAGGTGTGTAGACGGTCAAGACGAGTGTTGACCGTCATCGGCTCGCTGAGGAACAAAATGGCCTCAAAGCCTTGCTCCAGCAGGTGTTCGGTGACTTCGGTGGTGGCCTGAGCATTGTTTAGGCCGATGACGTCGCAGGAGAAGTTCTCCACTTTGCGGTCAATCAGTACCATCGGCAGTTGGGCCTGTTGCAGCGTCGAAATCGCCGCTTCGCGCATACCCACCGCGTTGACCACCATCCCATCGACCCGATAGCTGCTGAGCAGCTGAAGATAGTGCTTTTCTTGGTCGAGCTGATTGTTGGTATTACACACCAGCAACGTCAGGCCCTGCTGGCGGCAGGCGGCTTCGACGCCGCGCATCACTTCGACAGAATAGGGGTTGGTGATATCCGCCAGAATCAGGCCGATTAAGCGCGTTTGCCCACTCTTCAGGCTGCGCGCCATCTGGCTTGGCTGGTAATCCAATAAGGTAATGGCCCGCTCAATCCTTTCTTTCAGATCGTCGGAAAGCAGATTCTTTTCGCCATTCAGATAGCGTGAAACGCTGGTTTTACCGGTTTTAGCCGCACTGGCGACATCACGTATCGTGGCGCGGACGGCGTTGCCCGGCTCCTTTTTTCTGCTCACAACCTTTTCCTCAAAATGCATAACCACAGGAGACTAGCATAAAAAACGGGGCCATTAGGCCCCGTAATTACCAAATCGATACCACTTACTGCAACGGACTGAGGGTAATTTCTACGCGACGGTTCTGCGCTTTGCCCTGTTCGGTGCTGTTGCTGGCGATTGGGTTGTCCGGGCCTGCGCCCTGAGTGCGCACGCGGCTGCCATCCACCCCTTGGGTGATCAGCGCGCTACCTACGCCGTCAGCACGCTGCTGGGACAGTTTCATGTTCAGCGCGCGAGTGCCGGTGCTGTCGGTGTAGCCGACGACGTTAACGGCAGTTTTCGGATATTCTTTAAGTACCATCGCCACGCCGGTCAGGGTGTTGGCACCGGCCGGTTTCAGGGTGCTGCTGTTGGAGTCAAAAGTGACGTTATTTGGCATGTTCAGCACGATGTTGTCGCCCTGACGGGTCACGCTAACGCCGGTACCGCGCATTTTGTCACGCAGTTTGGATTCCTGCACATCCATGTAATAACCCGCGCCGCCGCCCAGTGCTGCGCCTGCCGCTGCGCCAATCAGTGCGCCTTTGCCGCGGTCATGTTTAGATGATGAAAGCATCCCTACGCCCGCGCCCAGTGCGGCCCCAAGACCTGCGCCGATGCCTGATTTTCCTGCTTCAGATTCGCCGGTGTACGGGTTGGTGGTACAGGCTGACAGGCCCATAGTGACGCAAAGTACGCCCGCGACCACAAGAAGTTTTCTGTTCATCTTAATTTCCTTTAGGGATGTTTTATTTCAAGCCGAATCGTTTTGATTATGACGCCGCAATTCGTCATAAGTTGCACATAAAAAGGTGTCAAAACATAAAGAAATGAAACCGGCTGTCATAGGGATTTCGGCGTTCTGGCGCTCTTTATGCGGAATTTTGCTGCGTTAAGCAGTAGGAGAATTCCGGTTCTCTTTTTTTGTCACTTCTGCGGATTATTACGGAACTTTTTAAAACTTACTACGGCGCTAAAGGCTTTTGCCAGCGCAGTACCCAAGTGGGGAGAGAAGTACCGGGATGAGTTGTTTCATTGACCACCAAAAAACCCTCTTTGCGATAAAACGCCACCGCGCGGTGATTTTGTTGGTAAACCTCTAACAGCAGCAGTGGGAAATTAGCCTTGGCTTGCTGCATCAACTGTTGAGCAACACCTTGACCATAAAGGCTTTCCTTGATGAACAGCGCACCAATAAACTGCTTGTTAAGCACGCTGATGAAACCCTCGATCTCTCCCGACGCGTCGCAAGAAACCCAGGTTATTGCTTTAGGTAAGAACTCTTCGCGCACCATCGCGGCACTCTCGAACCAGTACGACTCCTCGATAAAGGGGTGGGCGGCGAGGGTGCTTTTCAGCCATAGCAGCATAATGGCTTGCGTGTCGTCGGGCGCGGCGAGGCGGATCATGCCGGGCGGTTTTTAGGGTGGCAGAAGCAGTAAGATTGATGATCGTTCACCAGCCCGGCGGCCTGCATAAAGGCATAGCAAATGGTCGAGCCGATAAACTTAAAGCCTTTCTTCTTCAATGCTTTGGACATGCTATCAGACACGGCGGTTTTGGCCGGAATGCCTTCTGGGCCGAGAGGGTTATTGATGACCGGTTGGTTATCGACAAACTGCCAAATGAAGGCGGAGAACTCTTCGCCGTTGGCTTGCATCGCCAAATAGGCCTGCGCATTGGAGATGATGGCTTTGATTTTACCGCGATGGCGAATGATGCCCGCATCCAGCACCAGCGTTTCGACATCCTCATCGCTCATTTTTGCGATGCGAACCGGGTCGAAATTGTGAAAACAGCGGCGATAATTCTCGCGTTTACGCAACACGGTTATCCAGGAAAGGCCGGCCTGCTGGCCCTCAAGACACAACATTTCGAACAGTTCGCGGCCATCTTTCACCGGAACGCCCCATTCTTTGTCGTGATACTCCAGATAAATGGGTTCTTTGGATACCCAACTACATCGTGTCATTACGTTAATCCTTATCGTCATGGCGGTGGCCCATAGTCCTACTAATGGGGCGAGTCTGCAACTTGATGAGACTACTCTGCAACTTCCCGCTTTTGCGTTCTCATCCTTGACTCCCCGGCATTCTGAACCATAGTCAACACCACAAATTACGCAATCCTTACATACAGATGGGTCTTCGACCTTCTCGTTGATGATGGAAAACATGATGATGAGCCAACACCTGATGGATAAGAATAAAAAACCTCTTTCACGCCTGACCCGATGTGCTCTGGCTACTGCCATTCTGCTTGGCACCAGCGCCTCAGCCCATGCCTATGACCAACTTTATGTGTTCGGCGACAGCCTGAGCGACACCGGAAATATCGGCCGCTGGACCTTCGACAGCAGCTCCCATCAGCTTTATGACGAAATTCTGGCTGGCAATATCGGCACCACCTTAACGCCTTCTTCCAAAGGCGGGTTGAACTATGCCGAAGGCGGCGGCGTGGCCGTGCCGGGGCTGGATTCCGACTACACCACGCAGGATCAGGTGAAAAACTATTTGGCCTCGACCGGCGGCAAAGCCGATCCGAATGGCCTGTATATCCACTGGATTGGCGGCAATGACTTGGCGGCTGCAGCGCTTAACCCATTAAAAGCCTTGGATATTGCGACTAACAGCGCGACTCAGGCCGCCTCGCAGGTTAATGACTTACTGAAAGCCGGAGCAGGAACCGTGGTGGTGCCGACGGTGCCGAACATCGGCCTGACGCCGGTATTGATGGAAGGCATTATTCAGGTCGGCATGCTGCCGGTGCAGCAGCAGGCGCTGGAAGCAGCCTATAAGTACCTCAACGCGCAAAACACCCCGAGCACCGATGCCCGTACTCAGGCCATCCACGACGCGTTAAAGGCCTCGACTACCGCCGGGCTGGACTCGGAGATCGTGCAGGACTTGGTGTCGAAGGGGATGATTGCCGCCTATGACGCGCTGCGCGGCGTAGCGGAAGGGCTGACTGAAACCTACAACACCACCGAAGATATCGCGCTGGCGAAAACCGGCGGCAACATCGCGCGCGTGGACATCAACGGCCTGTTCAACGAAGTGATCGCCAACCCGGCGATGTACGGTTTCGCTAACACCGCGGGCACCGCCTGTCCGGTCGGCACCTCGGCGTCAGAATGTACCTCGAACCTGCCGGGCTTCGACAGCAGCAAAAACTTCCTGTTTGCCGACCACTTCCACCCAACGCCGCAGGCCCACGCGCTGATCGCACAGTATATGCAGTCGGTGATCAACGGGCCGCTGGAAGTCACCGCCCTAAACCAAGGTTCACTGGCCTTAGCGCGTAATACCCAAGGGCTGCTCGACAGCCGCTACCAGCAGCTGCGCACGCAGGATAACAAAGCCGGTACCTTCGGCATGTTCGGCGGTTATGCCGGGCAGCACTTTGATAATAAAGCGAATTCGTCCCTGAGTAATGGCGATACCACTACCAACTCCGGCAACATCGGGCTGGATTATCAGCTGACCGACAACTGGATGATGGGCCTGATGATCTCCGGCTCCAGCGACAAGCAGGACCCGACCGACAACTACAGCTATCGCACGCGTGGCTGGATGGCGACGGCCTTCACCGGAGTGAAAATCGCCGAAAACGGCTGGATCAACGGCGATTTCCACTATGGCTCGCTGAACTATGACGACATCAAGCGCAGCATCACCCTCGGCCCGGCGACCCGCACCGAGCAGGGCGATACCGACGGTAAAAACATCGGCGGGCGCGTGACCGCCGGTTGGGATATCCCGGTGCTACCGGTGCTGACTACTGGCCCGGTGGCGCAATACAGCTGGGATTACAGCAGCGTGAACGGCTACGCCGAGAAGGACAACACCAGCACCTCAATGCGCTTTGGCGACCAGACCTCCCACTCGCAGATTGGCGCGCTGGGCTGGCGTCTGAACGCGCAGCTGGGCATCGTCAACCCGTATGCGCAGGTCACCTATGACCGTCAGTTCGGTGATAACAACTACACCGCCACCGGCGCGATTAAATCGACCCGCACGCGCTTTAGCCGCACCACGGAAGATCAGGATAAAGACTGGGTGGATATGACCCTCGGCGCCAACGTGCAGATAACCGACAGCGTCGCGGCCTTCGCCGCCGTTTCCCAGACCACTGGACTGGATTCTGGCGAGCAGACGTCATACAACGCGGGTATCAGTGCAAGGTTCTAAGCATTAAGTGAGTCATCAACAGGGGCTGATGAGCGATCATCAGCCCCTGTTTTATCAAAAAGAATCAGATCTTCATGTCAGTAGGGATTCTGGCTGATTATCTTCCGCTCAGCGGGTATACTGTCCGACTCTTTTAAACTCACTGTCTCGCGTGCGAAACCAACATGCAAAAGTTTGATACCAAGACCTTTCAGGGCCTGATCCTGACACTTCAGGATTATTGGGCGCAGCAGGGCTGCACCATTGTTCAACCACTGGATATGGAAGTCGGCGCGGGTACCTCGCACCCGATGACCAGCCTGCGCGCACTCGGCCCTGAGCCTTTTGCGGCAGCCTATGTCCAGCCGTCACGCCGCCCGACTGACGGTCGCTACGGTGAGAACCCAAACCGCCTGCAACACTATTACCAGTTCCAGGTGATGATCAAACCTTCCCCGGACAACATACAGGAGCTGTACCTCGGCTCGCTGAAAGAGCTGGGTATTGACCCGCTGATCCACGACATCCGCTTCGTTGAAGACAACTGGGAAAACCCAACGCTTGGCGCATGGGGTCTGGGTTGGGAAGTGTGGCTGAACGGCATGGAAGTGACGCAGTTCACTTACTTCCAGCAGGTTGGCGGTCTGGAATGTAAGCCTGTGACCGGCGAAATTACCTACGGTCTGGAGCGTCTGGCGATGTACATTCAGGGCGTAGACAGCGTTTACGACCTGGTCTGGAGCGACGGCCCGCTGGGTAAAACCACCTACGGCGACGTGTTCCATCAGAACGAAGTTGAGCAATCGACTTACAACTTCGAATACGCCGACGTTGATTTCCTGTTCACCTGTTTCGAGCAGCATGAGAAAGAAGCGCAAACCCTGTTGGCTCTTGAGAAGCCGCTGGCACTGCCTGCTTACGAACGCATTCTGAAAGCGGCGCATTGCTTTAACCTGCTGGACGCGCGTAAAGCCATCTCCGTGACTGAACGCCAGCGCTACATTCTGCGCATCCGTACCCTGACTAAAGCGGTTGCTGAGGCGTATTACGCTTCCCGCGAAGTGCTGGGCTTCCCGATGTGCAAAAAGAACGAGAAGTGAGAAACAGTGATGACTGAAAAAACTTTTCTGGTGGAAATCGGTACTGAAGAACTGCCACCGAAGGCTCTGCGTAGCCTTGCTGAATCTTTTGCGGCTAACCTGACTGCGGAGCTGGATGCAGCAAATCTGCCACACGGCGACGTAAAATGGTTCGCAGCACCGCGCCGTCTGGCGCTGAAAGTCTCCAACCTGAGCGCCACTCAGGCCGATCGCGAAGTCGAAAAACGCGGCCCGGCCGTGTCTCAGGCTTTCGATGCCGAAGGCAAACCGAGCAAAGCGGCCGAAGGCTGGGCGCGCGGTTGCGGTATTACTGTCGATCAGGCCGAGCGTCTGGTGACTGACAAAGGTGAATGGCTGGTTTACCGTGCGCACGTCAAAGGCGAAAGCGCGCAACACCTGCTGGCACCGATGGTCGCTAACTCGCTGGCCAAGCTGCCAATCCCTAAACTGATGCACTGGGGCGACTCCGACGTGCAGTTTGTGCGTCCGGTTCACACCGTAACCCTGTTGCTGGGCGATGAGCTGATCCCAGGCACCATTCTGGGCATCGAGTCTGCGCGCACTATTCGCGGCCACCGCTTTATGGGCGAGTCAGAATTCACCATCGACAATGCCGATCAGTATCCGCAAATCTTGCTGGAGCGCGGCAAAGTGGTTGCCGATTATGAGCAGCGTAAAGCCCTCATCAAGCAAGATGCCGAGAAAGCTGCCAAAGAGATTGGCGGTATTGCTGACCTGAGCGAAAGCCTGCTGGAAGAAGTGGCCTCGCTGGTGGAGTGGCCGGTAGTGCTGACCGCCAAGTTCGAAGAGAAATTCCTCAAGGTGCCTGCCGAAGCGCTGGTATACACCATGAAGGGCGACCAGAAGTATTTCCCGGTATACGACGCCGCGGGCAAACTGCTGCCGAACTTTATCTTCGTGACCAACATCGAGTCGAAAGACCCGCAGCAAATCATTTCTGGTAACGAGAAAGTGGTTCGTCCGCGTCTGGCCGATGCTGAGTTCTTCTTCAATACCGACCTGAAAAAGCGTCTGGAAGATAACTTGCCGCGTCTGGAAACCGTTCTGTTCCAGAAACAGCTCGGCACCCTGCGTGACAAAACCGACCGTATCGAAGAGTTGTCAGGTTGGATCGCCGATAAAATCGGTGCCAACGTTGAGAACGCCAAGCGCGCTGGCCTGCTGTCTAAGTGCGACCTGATGACCAACATGGTGTTTGAGTTCACCGATACTCAGGGCGTGATGGGCATGCACTATGCGCGTCATGACGGCGAAGCGGAAGAAGTGGCCGTGGCGCTGAACGAGCAGTATCAGCCGCGCTTTGCCGGCGACCAACTGCCAGAATCGCTGGTGGCCTGTGCGCTGGCGATCGCCGACAAAATGGACACGCTGGCCGGTATCTTCGGGATTGGCCAACATCCAAAAGGCGATAAAGACCCATTCGCTCTGCGCCGTGCTGCGCTGGGCGTGCTGCGCATTATCGTTGAGAAAAACCTGCCTCTCGACCTGCAAACCCTGACCGAAGAAGCCGTTCGCCTGTACGGCGACAAGCTAACTAACGCCAAGGCTGTGGATGAAGTGGTTGATTTCATGCTCGGCCGTTTCCGCGCGTGGTATCAGGAAGAAGGTCACGCGGTCGACACTATTCAGGCCGTATTGGCGCGTCGTCCGACCAAACCTGCTGATTTCGACGCCCGTGTGAAAGCCGTGAGTCACTTCCGTACGCTGGATGAAGCCGCGACGCTGGCCGCTGCCAACAAACGCGTTTCCAACATCCTTGCTAAGTCTACCGACACCCTGCTGGACCACGTTCACGCTTCAGTCTTGAAAGAAGCGGCAGAGCTGAAGCTGGCGACCCATCTGGTGGTGTTGCGCGACAAACTGGAACCGCTGTTCGCAGCAGGCCAGTATCAGGAAGCGCTGGTGGAGTTAGCCGCGCTGCGTGAAACCGTCGACAGCTTCTTCGATACCGTAATGGTTATGGATGAGAATGAAGCCATTCGTGTGAACCGCCTGACGCTGCTGTCCAAACTGCGTGAGCTGTTCCTGCAAGTCGCGGATATTTCTCTGCTTCAATAAGCAGGGGATTTTCAGCTTTTAGAAAGCTGAAGATTAAGTGTTGAGAGAGAGGCTGGGTCTGGTGACCTAGCCTCTTTTTTTGATTGCAAATTTTAGGTTTAAATTTAAGACATTGCGTTGCCACGCAAGCTACCACGCGGTTTTCCACCTCTTGCTCGGCGTCACTTCTGAATGCGGCTTACTGGCTTCTCAACCGAGCCGTTTCGGTTTGTTTTGTTTAGGATATTGACGTTGGTTTTATCCCTTCCCCCCTTTTTGGGGAAGGATCAGAACAGTTTGCGTGGCGGCCCACGGTTTTGACGTTGAAGTTGAATTTAAACCCTTTTGCACGCTTTTTTAAAAAGCGTTCTCACCCCAGATGTTCTATTCTATTACACGCATGGAAAGCCCAGATCGGCACGGAACTGGCCGGTAAAAAGAACATTGAAATCAGGAGTCAGGACTCATGGCTGTAGGGATCAGAAGCAGGGCATTCGGGCGTTGGTTAGCGCCGTTTGTGGCATTGCTGGTCGTGTTTCAACTCACGGCATGCGGCGATAAAGAGCCGGAGCAACGCAAAGCTTTTATCGATTATTTGCAAAATACCGTGATGCGCAGCGGGCAGAATCTGCCGTCGCTGAGCGAAGATCAAAAACAGAAGTTCGGCAATTACGCTAACGATTACGGCATCATTCTGTCGTTCTCGCGTCAGCTGAAGTCATCGGTTGAAGGCGGTCTGGTGCCGGCGGTTAGCGCCATTGGTCAGATTCGTGCTCCGCAGGACTACATGACGCAACGCTCTGCGCTGCAACAGGCGGCGGGTTCGTTAAATCTTCTGAGTGCGCAAATTCGTGACTCGAAGAATAAAGCGGATACCGCGATGGCCGCGCTGAAGCAGCCGGATGATTTGAAAGCGGTTTATGGTCAGGTTTATTCCAATGTCGTGACCGAACCGGCTAACGTGCTGACACCGCTGGTGCCTGCGCTCAGCAGCTTCACTCAGGACATCATTGCCGTGGGCGATTACCTGCAACAGCAGGGCAATCAGGTGGCTTTCGCCAATGGCGGCGTGCAATTCCCGACTCAGCAGCAGGCAACGCAGTACAACACCATGATGTCGAATCTGGTGGGCAAACAGCAGACGCTGCTCAGCGCGCAGAAAGTCGCGCAAGGCGATTACAGCCATTAATTTCTGGTAACTCGCTGAATTATTGTTAAATAATCGAGCCACGTGGGAAACCTCGTGGCTTTTTTGTCTCTTGCGCCAGCGTCAGGATCTGTAAATTTATAAAAAATAACAATTTCTCAACTGCAACTGGCTGCGATTTACTCTACTTTTCAGCAATACATTTTCCTCTTTCCCGACTTTATCGATTAAGGAGCTATGAATGAAACGTCAGACGATGACTTTGCTGGCCGCACTGGTAATGACCCCGACGCTAGCGATGGCGGCTGATGCCACCACCGCCGATTTCACCCCGGCTCAGCAAGAAGCGATTGGCAAGATTGCGGCCGATTACATGGTCGCGCACCCAGAAATTTTGGTGCAGGTGAGCCAGAAGTTGCAGGCCCAGCAGGCTGACCAGCAGCAGCAACAGGCTCAGGATGCCGTGCTGGCTAACGCCAAAGCGCTGGTGAATGACCCGGCGACGCCAAGCTATGGCCCGAAAGATGCCAAAGTCGCGTTTGTGGAGTTCTTCGATTACCAATGCCTGTATTGCAGCCGTATGGCCCCGCTGGTAGAGCAAACGGTGAAGGCCAACCCAACGGTGCGTTTCGTGTTTAAAGAGTGGCCAATCTTCGGCGATCGTTGGAAAGAGTCGATCACGGCCGCTGAAACCGGCATGGCAGTGTGGAAAGAGAAGGGCTCTCAGGCTTACTTCGACTATCACAACAGCCTTTATCGCACTGGCCATGACGAAGGTAAGCTGACCAACGCGGATATTGCCGCCGCGGTGAAAGCAGCGAAAGCCAGCACGCCAAGCGCAGAACAGCTGAAAGCGACCCATGAAGCTCTGGCATCCAATGACGAATTGGCGCGTACTTTAGGCTTCGGCGGCACGCCGGGCTTCGTCGTGATGCCAACCTCTGGCGCCACCGCTGCAAACACCACCGTATTGCCAGGTGCCGTGTCTGCCGAGGAGTTACAGGCCGCCATCGTCAAAGCTCAGGGTAAATAACTCGCAGCTAACATCTTCAGGCTCCTCGATCGGGGGCCTGATGTTTTTTCTCGCGTTGCTCGAGTGTCCGAATTATCGGACCCATATTCTGGTCACACATTCTTAGATCTAACCTTGAAAAAATCATATAAGTTAGTGGCTGTATTTAATCGTAACAGAGAGTCCAAGTAGCTCTTTTCTGCCAATCTCTTATTCCATTACTGGTCGGAATGAAGAAAATTATTTCTATCCATACATCCCTTATCCGCGAACTGTTTTTCCATAAATTCACAATGATTTTTAACGTAGTTATTCCATTCACGTTGTGGCTCGGGCTGAGCAATCTCTCTCTTATAAGTCTCTTTGTCGATTATTGCTTTTAGTTCACGATTTCTCTCGTATGTTTGCTGATACAAACATGCATTCTGAGTTATCTTATACTCTGCACCGTCATCAGGACTATATTTGCAAATTTCATCTCTAGCTTTGATCCATAGTATCTGAGTTCTCTTAACTTCATTTTTTATTTTAGGGAGCAATGTAACTATTTTGTTATATAAATAATTAAGGATTACATCCTCCGATTTATAATTTTTATAAGAACATATTTCCAATGCTGTAGTACTTTCACTTGTACAGTTTTCGTAAGACAAGGCAGAAAAGCTAATTAGCGATAATAGTATTAATTTTTTCATTGAGATATTCTTCCTCAAATAATTTGGCTTCATCTTCCATCATGTCTATCAAACACTCTGAGCCCTTTCCAATCAAGGGTCTTTTCATTGAGTGCAGCTTATTGGAGATGTCGCTCTAATGTTAAAATATGGACTTCTATTAATCCGTATTTCAGGCGTTCCTCTTAGCTCTAACCATGAAATTCACGAGCAGCCCTTATAGGCTGTAAGCATTTTAAAATGGGGCCTTTCTGTTGATTGCCAGAGGTCCCCGATAAGTGTTTCACGTTCATCCCAAAACTGAATGCTAATTATTTTCTTTTAGGTATTTTATGCGCTCATTCGTTTTATCAAGAAGACATTGAGTGTGTATACTTTGATATCCAGTTCCAGTCTGGGATTCGTATGTTTCATAATCACAGCTTGCATCCCTAAATCTGATCCATATTTGTTGGGATTTTTTCAGGAACATATCTTTCGATAAGGCTTGCCCATAAAAATCACCACCTTCTTTTTTATACTTCTGCATTTCGGTACTATACAATTCGTTTAACTCATGGTCTGCTTGTGTATATTTTCTTTTAATATCAAGATAATTTGACTCCTCATCCTTAGATGTTGCATGTGCAATAAAAGATACAATTAATAGTGAAAATATCATTTTCTTAGAAATTAACATTATAAATACCCCTTCCTGGAATTAAAACGCTCAACTGGAACACCAAAATTTTCCTTCCAATATAAATTAGAAATGTTCTCTTTGAAATGACCTCTCCCTGCGGTTAAGTCCTTCATGAAGTATCGTCTTGTACGCGGAGAGTTGTCTCCTCTGAACGTCAAGTCTACTAACACATCCTGTAAGTCCTGTTCGAGCGTATCGATATTGGCAGTGAATCTGACATTGTCGATTTCAGCGCCATTGGCTATGACTCTCTTTGTAACCTCATACTGATGTTCATAGACAGCGTTGAAAAGATAATGCTGTTGTTTTCGTGTAAGATATTGCTCGCCCTTAGATACGTATTGATCTATGTCGTTGCAATAACTTAAGGCTTCCGGCCCTTTCTTACCTACACTCCCCAACAGCCATTGTTTTAAATTGGCAGATAATGGATTTGTATGTTGTTCCATTTTTATAAAAAGATTCTTTACATAGGTTTCAGATTGCTGCCCAAGATCCAAGCCTCGTCCGAATGTAACTCCAGATGCACCAATGACGATGCCTTTATTATTTGGAACATGTGGGTGGCGTGAAAAATAAATACTATTCTCTATATCATTTCCCTCTGAGTTAAAAGTCAATTGCCCTTTGGGAACGTGCAACCATTTGAAATCCATTTCATCATCGCTACTAATCGCATCCAAAAAAACCAAAGGATGCATGTGCCACAGTGCCTCTGCGCTTCGAATTTCCGGCACCTCTTTCATCCATACCAGTGCGTTGATATGCGCGTGATTGTACTGTGCGATCGCGGGATAACGTTTCGACAACTCTGCCAGCCTCGGCCGCCATAGCGCGGAGTCCGCGTCGTGCAACCATTCGCTATGGTGCTTCACCAACAGTCGCTGCACGATGTCACGGCACCAGCTTTCACGACAGTGTAAACCACGCCATATCTCGTACCCGGACAGTTTCTGGTCCCCGTCTAAGTCCCACTTGCGCAGCCGTGTCTGGTAGTACTCCGTCAGGCTCAGCGAATACATCCCATTCTGCTTCGTCGAATGCACTTCAAGCTTTCCATAAACGTCACGCAGCCAGCTTTCCTGAAATCCTTTAGTGACGTCCGTCGGCGGCTCCTCCTGAACCAGCATGACAAAGCCCCGCGCAGACAAATCGTACTGTTCAACCTCCGTCACATCCGACGCAGGCAGCCAGCCGTTTTCCTGCTCAATGAAGTACCAGAGCTGGCCGTCAACCTCGGTCTTCTTCGCGTCAGTCAGTTTGGTAAATTGGCGGTCGCCGGTCTGGCGGGCCGAGTCTCCTTCCATCGCAACAAAGCGATTTTCTCGCTCGCGGTACCGCCACAGCGTTTTTCCCGCCTCTGACCTGAGCAGCTTCTCGCCCACACTCAGGCCCGCTTTGTTCTCCACAAAATCGGGGAAGCGGCTGTCCTGGCTAAATATCTCAAGGTGTGAAAACGCACAGGGCGCGACGCCCGGCGACTCATGGTTTCCGGCGTGGCCAATCTTTTCTCCCGCAGTCACGGCGATAAGGTCATCACCGGCCAGTGTTACCACCTGATTAAACACGTCCCGGGCTTTCGCCTTTTGCATCCAACCCGGAATGGTTGAAGGCTGACGTTTCAGGTATTTACCCAGTCCAGACACCCAGCCGGTTTCCCCCACCGCAAGCGACGAGTTTTTACCCGACGGGACGGAAATCACCCGGACAAATACAAAAGGAGAAGCGCGCCGCTTTAGGAAGAAACTGGCCTCCTCCAGTATTTCTACCTCGGCGCCGCGAGGCAGCGTGCCGCCGCTGTCGACGGGGGCGCCGTAGAGGGACAGATTCTCGCCAGACGCATTGACAGGATGGCCTGCGGGGATGCCGCCGCGCGCCCAGCTACCGTCCGTGCTGACCTGCCGGACCTTAAGGCTGCTTGCGGTGACCAAAGCAGGTCTATCACCGCCGTATTTTGACAGCGGAGAGAGCTGCATCCACAGGGTATAAAAGTCTAGCGCGTCCGCCGGTTTGTCAGCGTCGGGTGTGCAGGTCGATTTGATGAGGATGAATGTAGAGGTGAATTTCAACATTTTTGGCCCGCTAGGGGCTCTCAGGTAGTCGTCATTCAGCCGGTAGGCCACGATATGGCCGTCGGTCATGCTTCGAAAACCGGACGTTCCGGAAATGCTGTCTTTGAGGTGGATGCCGCCGTGCCAGTGACCTTCTGCTTTCGCCAGCCAGAACGTATCGCCGTTTGTTCCTTGCATTGCTTCCATCAGCGCGTGGGCTGACGCATACCCTTCCACGGGTAGTTCCGTTTTCATCACTCAATCCTTGAGGTAATTTGGTTGCCCCAGAATCATACTCGGCGCCATCTCAAACCAAAAAACTTTTTAAAGCTTGTTGTTCTACGCCATATAACCTCATTAGAGGGAGGGTCGAGGACATATCAGTAGTACCCAGCGCATTTCTGCCTCCCCAGACCGTAATTTTCTTTCAACCTTCCCCCTCGTAAACCGGTTCATTGACGGCGCTCGTACAGCTGGCCGCTTTTTGAACAGATTTTTTGCCGTCATCGAAAAATAAATTGTGATGAATGTCACATTTTAATAACAAAGCGACAAAGTAAAATTGTGATTTTAATCACATTTTAAGCGCGATAACGCGCAAAAATTATTCGTTGTACCTAAGTTTCAGGGGTGTTTTGTGATGAAAGTCACTAAAAAGTGGGGTGTGACGGGGTGGGCTGCGTGATCTTGCTCACGTAATGCGCAGCGTCTACGCGGTGCCATAATCACGTGGTAGAGTCCGCCTCGCAGACAGCAATTCGACGGACGGATTTTTAAAGCAGTGGCACGAAAACCGTATTAACCGTCACCGATAATTAACAGATATCACGCGCTCTTATTGTTAGCGCGTATCAATAGGGGTGCGTTTTATGTTTTCACCAGACGTTAAGGTCGGAGTTCAAAACTTTGGCCGCTTCCTGAGTAACATGGTGATGCCTAACATCGGGGCATTTATTGCCTGGGGTATCATCACGGCGCTGTTCATCCCAACGGGTTGGTTGCCTAACGAAACGTTAGCGAAGCTGGTTGGCCCGATGATCACTTACCTGCTGCCATTGTTGATCGGTTTCACCGGTGGACGTCTGGTTGGCGGCGACCGTGGCGGCGTGGTGGGTGCTATCACCACCATGGGCGTTATCGTCGGTGCAGACATGCCGATGTTCCTCGGTGCGATGATTGCAGGTCCGCTGGGCGGCTGGTGTATCAAGCGCTTTGACCGTCTGGTTGACGGCAAAATCAAAAGCGGCTTCGAGATGCTGGTTAACAACTTCTCAGCCGGTATCATCGGTATGCTGCTGGCGATCCTCGCCTTCTTAGCTATCGGCCCGCTGGTTGAAGCCTTGTCCAAAGTGTTGGCGGCTGGCGTGCACATCATGGTTATCCATAACCTGCTGCCACTGGCTTCTATCTTTGTTGAACCGGCGAAAATCCTGTTCCTCAACAACGCCATCAACCACGGTATCTTCTCTCCACTGGGTATCCAGCAGGCGACTGAAACCGGTAAATCAATCTTCTTCCTGATCGAAGCTAACCCAGGTCCGGGTATGGGCGTACTGATGGCCTATATGTTCTTCGGTCGCGGCAGCGCTAAACAGTCAGCCGGCGGCGCGGCAATCATCCATTTCTTCGGTGGTATTCACGAAATTTATTTCCCATACGTGCTGATGAACCCGCGCCTGCTGTTGGCGGTAATTCTGGGCGGTATGACTGGTGTGTTCACCCTGACCGTATTGAACGGCGGCCTGGTTTCTCCAGCGTCTCCGGGCTCTATCCTCGCGGTTCTGGCTATGACGCCAAAAGGCACTTACTTCGCTAACATCGCGGCAATCGTGGCGGCGTTCGCGGTCTCCTTCATCGTGTCTGCTTTCCTGCTGAAAACCAGCAAAGTGAAAGAGGGCGACGATCTGGACGAAGCCACTCGCCGCGTTCAAGACATGAAAGCACAGTCTAAAGGCGGCAAAGCTTCTACCGCTGGCGTGGCTGGTGACCTGTCTACCGTGCGTAAAATCATCGTGGCTTGTGACGCAGGTATGGGGTCAAGTGCCATGGGTGCAGGCGTGCTGCGTAAGAAAGTGCAGGATGCTGGCCTGACTAACATCAGCGTCACCAACAGCGCGATTAACAGCCTGCCGGACGACGTGGACTTGGTTATCACCCACCGTGACCTGACCGAACGTGCAATGCGCCAAGTGCCACACGCACAGCACATTTCACTGACTAACTTCCTCGACAGCGGCCTGTACACTGATCTGACTGCCCGTCTGGTTGAAGTGAATAAAACCAGCCAGTACAAAGAGAAAGTGAACACCACGCTGAGCGACAGCCTGGTGAGTGAGCAAGAGAACGAACACCTGTTCCGCCTGAGCGAAAGCAACATCTTCCTCGGCCTGCAGGCGAGCAATAAAGAAGACGCGATTCGCTTCGCCGGTGAGCAACTGGTGAAAGGCGGTTACGTTCAGCAGGAATACGTTGAAGCGATGCTGGCCCGTGAGCAGCTGACTTCCACTTACCTCGGCGAATCTATCGCAGTACCGCACGGTACTATCGAAGCGAAAGACCGCGTGCTGAAAACCGGTATCGTGTTCTGCCAGTACCCGGCGGGCATTCGCTGGGGCGATGACGAAGATGACTCAGCCCGTCTGGTTATTGGTATCGCGGCGCGTAATAATGAGCACATCAACGTGATCACCAAGCTGACCACGGCGCTGGATGAAGATGGCGTAATTGACCGTCTGGCCAACACCACCAGCGTGGAAGAGGTTCTGACCATCCTTCGCGGCTAATCAGCCAACAAGGGAAACGGTCGAGAGTATTACTAAGCGGGTCTTTCGAGACCCGCTTGTTGATTCGGACTCGAAGGAAATATTGTTATGAAAGCACTACATTTTGGCGCGGGCAATATTGGCCGTGGATTTATCGGTAAACTGTTGGCCGATGCGCAAGTTGAATTAACCTTCGCTGACGTCAGCCCTGTGCTGCTGGAAGCCTTGAACAGCCGTCATGGTTACGACGTGCACGTGGTTGGCGAGAAGGCCAGCGTCGAGCCAGTGAAAAACGTTAACGCGGTCAACAGCGCCGGTCAGGAAGCTATCGACCTGATCGCTAAAGTCGACTTGGTGACTACCGCCGTTGGCCCAACCGTGTTGGAAAAAATCGCTCCGAACGTGGCGAAAGGTCTGGTTCTACGTCACCAGCAGGGCAATGAGTCTCCGCTGAACATCATCGCCTGTGAAAACATGGTGCGCGGCACCAGCCAGTTCAAACAGCACGTGTTCAACGCACTGCCGGAAGATGAGAAAGCCTGGGTTGAAGCCCACGTCGGTTTCGTTGACTCCGCCGTTGACCGTATCGTGCCTCCGGCTGCGGCGGGCACCACCGATCCGCTGGAAGTGACGGTTGAAACCTTCAGCGAGTGGATTGTCGATCAGACCCAGTTCAAAGGCCCGTTGCCGACAATCGCCGGTATGGAGCCAACGGATAACCTGATGGCGTTCGTCGAGCGCAAGCTATTTACCCTGAACACCGGTCACGCGATCACCGCGTATCTCGGCCAGCAGGCAGGCCACGCGACGATCCGTGATGCGATTCTGGACGAGAAAATCCGTCTGGTCGTGCGCGGCGCGATGGAAGAGAGTGGTCAGGTGCTGATCAACCGCTACGGTTTTGACCCGGAAAAGCACTTCGCTTACATCGAAAAAATCATTACCCGCTTCGAAAATCCATATCTGCATGACGACGTTGAGCGCGTTGGCCGCCAGCCATTGCGTAAACTGAGCGCGGGCGATCGTTTAATCAAGCCACTGCTGGGTACACTGGAATATAATCTGCCACACAACAATTTGGTGATCGGTATCGCCGCCGCAATGCACTACCGCAGCGATGAAGATCAGCAAGCCAAAGAGTGGGCAGAGTTGCTGGAAAAAGTCGGTCCAAAAGCGGCGCTGGCCCAGGTTTCAGGCCTGCCAGAAGACGGCGAAGTTGTCGCGCAAGCCGTGAGCATCTACGAGAAAAAGCACTAATTTTCAAAAATTAATGCCCAAGTGATGGAGCTACAGCGGTTCGCGCCGTTGTAGCTTTAAGCACCACTGGGACTCACGGATGACTATGGACACATCAGAAGCCGTAATTCATGACGCGATTCGTAACGTAAGTAACTCGATGGAAAAAGCACAGGCGTTTGAAAACCGGGTACTGGAAAAACTGAACGCAGGCAAATCTGTGCGCAGCTTCTTGATGACTGCCGTAGAATTACTGGCTGAAGCGCTGGATATTCTGGTGATTCAAGTATTCCGCAAAGACGATTACGCGGTGAAATATGCCGTCGAGCCTTTATTGACCGGCAACGGCCCGCTGGGCGATCTGTCCGTCAGGCTCAAATTGATTTATGCGCTGGGCGTGATCAGCCGCCATGAATATGAAGACGCCGAGCTGCTAATGGCGCTGCGCGAAGAGTTAAATTATGACGGTGAAGACTATCGTTTTACCGACGATGAAATCCTTGGCCCCTTTGGCGAACTGCACTGCGTAGCCGCACTTCCTCCTGCGCCAACCTTCCTCAAACCCGGTGAAGCCGACGAATCCCTGATCGCCATGCAGCAGCAGCGCTATCAGCAAATTGTCCGTTCCACCATGGTGCTTTCCATTACTGGGCTGATTGCTCATATCAGCAATCAGCAGCCGTCGCGGCTCTCTCCCGTTCAGCGTTAATCCCTTTGTTACTTAGAAAACGCGCTAGTTAAAAGCATGGCGTAACTCGTCAAACATCAGCCAGACGGCGGTGATTGCCATCAGGCCGGCCATGATGCTGTTGAACAGTTTCAGCTTCCACGTCACCCGCAGGGCCTGGCGCAGACGGTCGCCCATCACCACCCAAACCAGAATGCACGGCAGGTTGATCAGCGCGAAACCGATACAAATCATCAAGGTATGGCTTAACAATGCCCCTTCGCGCGGGGTGAAGAGGATCGCCACATTGGTCGCCATCAGCCAGGCTTTGGGGTTCACCGCCTGAAACAGCGCGCCGTGGATCATCTTCATCGGTGCTTGCTCCGCACCTTCTCCCGGCGTGCCCGAGCGATAAATCTTCCACGACAACCAGAAGAGATAGGCGCAGCCCAACACCGCCATCGGCAGGCGGATCACCTGCATCCAATTGAGTAAAATCGCCAGAAGCGAGGTGGTCAGCGCGCATTGGATCACGCAGCCGAGGGTGATGCCGAGCATCATCGGCACGGTGCGGCGCAGGCCGAAATTCACGCCAGAGGCGGCGAGTAAAATGTTATTCGGGCCGGGCGTTATCGACATGACGGTGACGTAACTGACAAAAGCGGTGTCCAGCATAGGGCGTTCCTCGGGAAAAAATCTGTACCGCCAGAGTAAACAGTCAGTCAGTTAGGTAACAGAACCAAAAATAAGCTATTGTCATGGTTACAGTTTTACTAAAAATAAACTGTACTCATTCAATTTTGCGGAACTGACACCATGGCCGAGATGCTAACCCCTTTGATCGATGCAAACAGCGCGGGCGACACGCGCTACAACCTGTTGGCCGATAATCTGGCTGAGGCGATTCGGCGCGGCACCTTGCCCGCTGGCAGCCGTTTGCCTTCGGTGCGGCGCTCGGCCCAGACCTATTCGGTCAGCATTAATACCGTGGTGGCGGCCTATCGCCGGTTGGAAGATCGCGGACTGATTGAAGCGCGGCCGCAGTCGGGATTCTACGTGCGCACGGCGCTCCCGGCCCTCGAGGTGCGGCACTTGCCCCACGGGCCAGCGGCGGAGCCAGCCGACAACGTGCTGGACCTGATTGACACCGTGTTTGCCGCGCAAATCAACCCGGCCTACACCAATCTCTCGCTGGCTTGCCCGCAGGCCAACGACTTCTACCCCGGCGCGAAACTGGGGCGCATCATGTCCTCGCTGCTGCGCCGCCAGCCACACTTGATTGGCCAGTACGCGCTGCCGCCCGGGAATCTGCCGCTGCGCCAGCAAATCGCCCGGCGCTCGCTGGCTCTGGGCATGATGCTGGAAGCCGCCGACATCACTCTGACCCACGGCTGTATGGAAGCGCTGCAACTGGCGCTGCGCGTCACCACCCAGCCGGGCGACAGCGTCGGGCTGGAGACGCCGACCTACTTCTATTTGCTGCCGCTGCTGGCGAGCCTTGGGCTGAAAGCGGTGGAAATCCCTACCGATCCGCAGACCGGCCTGTCTCTCGACGCCCTCGAATTGATGCTCAATGAGAAGCGGCTAAACGCGGTGATTGCCATGCCAACCGCGCAAAACCCGATGGGCTTCACCATGCCGCTGGCGGCGAAAAAACGGCTGGCGCGCCTGATGAACGATCATCGCGTGCCGCTGATAGAAGACGGACTGTATGCCGAAATTCAGTTTAGCGACGCGCTCTCTCCGGCGGTGAAATCCTTCGACAAGTACGGCTGGGTGCTGTTTTGCACCAGCTTCACCAAGACGCTGGCCCCCGATTTTCGCATTGGCTGGATTGCGGGCGGGCGCTTTGCCGACAAACTGCGCAAGCTGAAGGCGGTGTCGTCGATGACCGAGTCCTCTTTGCTGTCGCAAACGCTGGCGGTGTTCCTCGAGTCAGGGGGTTACGACCACCATCTGCGCAGTTTACGCCGCCGCTATGAGGCGCAGGTGGACGAAGCGCGAGCGCTGATTGCAAAATACTTCCCGCAGGGAACTCGCTCCACGCGGCCGATGGGCGGTTTTGTGTTTTGGGTAGATTTCCCGGCGGGCGTGGATACCGTGGCGCTCTTTAAGCAGCTGATTGAAGAGAAAATCTGCCTGACGCCCGGCACGCTTTACTCGCCGAGCGGGCGCTACAGCAATGGCCTGCGGCTCTCATGCTGTTACCCTTTCGACGTGCGTTACACCGCCGCGCTGGCGCGCCTGGGGCAGCGAGCCTGTGAGATGAGCGGCCTGCCGCCGGGGCTGGCGGAAACTACCGATGATGCGCGGGCTGATGAAACCCGCACTTCCTGATACACTAGCGGCTATTGTCTTTAGCAACATCGTGCCCGCTGCGGCACCTACGGGTCGAAAATACTATGAAAGAAGTCGAAAAAGCCGAAATCAAACGCCTCAGTGACATGCTGGACGCGTTGAACCACAAAGATGCGACCGTTATCCAACAGGGTAACGCTGAGCTGATTGCCAAGCATGAAGAAGAGAAAGAGAAGCTGGCGGCCGAAATCGCTCGCCTGAAAGACGTGCGCGTTAAGAAGCTGAGCAAAGAAGCGCAAAAGCTGGAAACGCTGCCATTTAGCCGCGAAATCACTAAGAAAGAGCAGGCCGACATGGGCACGCTGAAGAAAACCGTGCGTGGCATCGTGGTGGTTCACCCGATGACCGCGCTGGGCCGCGAAATGGGCCTGAAAGTGGTGACCGGTTACGCCAAAAAAGCCTTCTAAGCCGCGAATCTCCTCCCTGCATCGCGCAGGGAGGAGCTAAAATCATTTACCCGCCGAACCAAACAACCTTCTGCCAAAATCCTCAATCTTGCGATTAATCAGCCGCATCTGCATGGTTTTATTCCAGCTGGCGGACAGCCCCGCTGCGTTCATTAATCGGCGATACTGCTCTTCGTCGAAAGGCATGTTGAAAGCGATGGAAATCGCCTCAGCCACCGACACGTCGCTGTTGCGGGTCATCAATTCAAAGGGTTTATCTCCGCTCACGCTGCCAGTGGCGATCACGCGGTAGAGCCAGCCGCATTTGCCGGTGTCTTGTAACACCTGCGACATCTGCGGGCAGTGCAAAAAGGTATTGAGCTTGTAGCAGGGGGATCGCGGCTGAGTGACCTGAATCAGCGCATCGCCCCAACGGAAAATATCGCCGATGAAGACGTTAGCTTCGGTCAGGCCGAGGGTGGATAAATTTTCCCCAAAGGCGGGCGGATGGAAACGCTCTTCCTGCTCGGGAAAGTGCTGGCGCAGCCACGCATAGTGCTCGCGGGGGAAGTGGCATAAGGCGCGATCTGGCCCGCCGTGGTAGCTGCTTTCGGCCTGCTCGTCACCTTCTAACCCTAGCGCTTTGAGCTGTAAAATACCGTCTACCTGCCGTTTGCCGATGGCGCTCGGTCTGTCATTCTCATAGGGTTTGACCGCGCCGATATACACGTCCGGGTAATGCATAAAAACCTCCTGTCATGTCGTTGCCCTGGTGCTTCAGCATACCCCGCAATTGCCCGGCTAAACAGGCGAAAAAAAATGCGCCCGGCTGGGCGCATTTCACGGGGAGGGTAACAGGCTTAGAAGGTTTCCCAATTATCCTGACTGACCCCCGCCGGGCGCGGCAGCAGCGGGGAGTGCAACTTTGGCGCGCGCGCAGTTACGGCTGACGTCTTGCTGTCACTGTCCGACAGGCGGAACACCGACACGGCCTCGGTCAGCAGGCGCGACTGCTCTTCGAGAGAATCAGCGGCGGCGGCGGACTGCTCAACCAGGGCGGCGTTCTGCTGGGTGGTGCTGTCCATCTCGACAATCGCTTGCGAGATCTGCGTGATGCCGCGGCTCTGCTCGTCAGACGCCGAGGCAATTTCGCCCATAATGTCGCGCACGTTGGTCACCGACTGCACGATGTCCTGCATGGTGCGACCGGTGCTTTCCACCAATTTAGCCCCGGTATTCACCCGCTCGACCGACTCGGCAATCAGCCCTTCAATCTCTTTGGCGGCCTGCGCGCTGCGCTGGGCCAGCGTGCGCACTTCGGAAGCCACCACCGAGAAGCCGCGTCCTTGCTCACCGGCGCGGGCAGCTTCCACCGCCGCGTTCAGCGCCAAAATGTTGGTCTGGAAGGCGATGCCGTTGATCACGGAGGTTATCTCGGCGATGCGCTTGGAGCTGCTGGAGATCTGCTGCATGGTGAGCACCACGTCGCCGACCTGCTTGCCGCCGAGGGTGGCGGTTTGGGAGGCATCAGAGGCCAGTTTGCTGGCATGGTGGGCGTTCTCGGCGTTTTGTTTCACTGTCGAACTGAGCTGCTCCATGCTGGCGGCGGTCTCTTCCACTGCCGCCGCCTGCTGCTCGGTGCGCGAGGATAAATCAGTATTCCCTGCTGCAATTTCCGCCGCCGCGTGGGACACCTGACCGACGCCCGTACGAATTTCATAAATCATTTTGCGCAGGTTCTGGCTCATTCCGGCCACGGCGTTCATCAACATGCCCAGCTCGTCGCGGCGGGCGGTAGGCTGCGCCGCCGTGAGATCCCCCTTGGCAATCAGCTCGGCGGTGGCCAGCGTGGCACGCAGCGGATGGGTTAACTGGCGGGTGATGTGCCACGAGAACAGGGTGCCGATAACCAGCACCGCCAGCGTAATAATACCCATCAGCATCAGCGCTTTGTTGATGTCGGCGTGGGTGCTCTCCAGCTCGTTTTTGAATATATCCGCCACTAAGGAGTTCATATCATTGGCTTTTACCGCCAAGATCTGCGAGGCCGCCTTCTCGCGCTCGACGGCAGGCAGGTAAGCCACGACGTGTGATTTATAGCTCGCCAGCGCGTTCATCAGCGGCGCCAGCGTCTCTTGCTGGTTTGGCAACAGCAGGGCGTTGAGCTTGGTAGCATTGGCCTTGGTATCGTCAATTGCCTGCAATAATGGCGCTTCTGACGCCTGAGTTGGGCTGAGCAGCAGGCCGCGAACGTAATAGCGGATGCTGATCAGCTTCTGAATCACTTCAGAAAGCGACATGCGAATCGACGGATCTACATCTTCTACCCGCAGCTGTTCTTGTAAGCGTTTGAGGATGTCTTCAGTGTCCGACAGGTTCCAGCTCTTGCGCACCGCGTCTTTTTCATCCACCGCGTGCTTGAAAGCCGTCTGCGCCTGTTTGTATTCCTTAATTTTTACCGGCACCTGATCCAAATTGGCTAGGTTTCTTGGCTCCCAGCTCATCCTGCCTTTGGACTCATCCAACAGTTGCTCAACCTGCGCGATGAGCTGCTGGTTTTTCTCCAGATAAACGGGGTCGTAATTGAGTTGATATAAAGTGCGATTGATGCGTGCGTCGTGTAGTAACGTATTAATTTTGTTACTGAAATCGACCTTATCGGCCCGCTGGTCGATGCTTTTAAACTTGATCATGCCGACGGCGGAAATCACCACGGCAATCAGCAAAATAAACCCCAGACCTAACCCGAGCTTGGTGCCGACTTTTAGGTTATCAATGCGCTGTACTAAACCGATTCCCATAACTATTTTCCCCCAACGTCCATGCTTAAAAAGAGATGCCTTTGTGATGGGTCTATCGGAATGACTTAAGCCAAACTTTAGGGGGATGGGGCAGGATATTTAAGAAGTGCGAGCAAGGTCTGAAAATTGAGAGAAAAGGCTGCAATAAGGGGGCGAAAAATGGGCGTAAAAAAGGCGGGGAAGCCCCCGCCTGATGTGCGTTGCTGAACCCCTAGGGGCGCGAAATTATTTCGCTTCAGCCAGGCGTTTTGCTGCTTCGTCCCAGTTCACAACGTCCCAGAATGCTTTGATGTAGTCAGGGCGTTTGTTCTGATATTTCAGGTAGTAAGCGTGTTCCCAAACGTCCAGACCCAGCAGAGGGTAGCCAGATGCGCCAGAGATTGCTTCACCCATCAGCGGGCTGTCTTGGTTAGCAGTAGAAACTACCGCCAGTTTACCGTCGGTTTTCAGCACCAGCCACGCCCAGCCTGAGCCGAAACGAGTAGTTGCTGCTTTCTCGAAGGTTTCTTTGAAAGCGTCAACGCTGCCGAAGTCACGTTCGATTGCCGCTTTCAGGTCGCCCTGCAGGGTGGTACCGGTTTTCAGGCCTTTCCAGAACAGGCTGTGGTTAGCGTGGCCGCCTGCGTTGTTGCGCAGAGCAACTTTCTTGTCAGCTGGCACTTTGTCCAGGTTGGCAATCAGTTCTTCAACAGACAGTTTTGCCAGTTCTGGCAGGCTTTCCAGCGCAGCGTTAGCGTTGTTAACGTAGGTCTGGTGGTGTTTAGTGTGATGGATTTCCATCGTTTGTTTGTCGAAATGCGGTTCGAGTGCGTCGTATGCGTAAGGCAGTGATGGCAGTGAATAACTCATGTTCATCGTCTCCATAGTGTAGGGCGGCACCGTCATTGTGAGCACCGCGTAATCAGTGGGATCATTATAGTTAATTAAATGATATTGAAAATGATTATCTATGCTCCGCACTTTGTGCGGGTATTCTCTCAGGCCCGTCAGGCGGGGCTTTCGGCCGCCCTTAGAGCAAGTACAAATAAGCTGGTAATAAACAATCTAACGCTGAATTGAGAGCAATCCGACGCGCTTAGCCTCTCAACCTCTGTGGATGAGTATAGACCGTCGCCCGCCCCGGCTTGCTGAAGCCGACCAGCGTCAGGTTACAGCGTTCGGCGACATCCACCGCCAGTTGCGTGGCGGCGGAGACGGCAAACAGAATTTCGACACCGCACATTGCGGCTTTCTGCACCATTTCATAGCTGGCGCGGCTCGATACCAGCGCCGCGCCCTGATGCCAGTCGGCTTTCTTGGCCCGCACGCCGAGGATTTTATCCAGCGCGACGTGGCGGCCGACGTCTTCACAGCCGCCGAGCAGTTCGCCCTGTGGGCTAATCCATGCTCCGGCGTGAGTGCAGCCGGTGAGCTGGCCGATGGTTTGCACCGATTTCAACTGGCTCAGCGCCTGATCTAACAGCGCTAAATCAAAGGCTTGAGTAAAAGGCAGCGGCTTGAGCGGGCGGAACAGATCGCCGAGTTGCTCAATGCCACACACGCCGCAGCCGGTGCGTCCGGCCATCGCGCGGCGGCGCTCTTTTAAACCGCTAAAACGTCGGGTTGATAACTCGATGTTAACTTCGATGCCATTGCAGTTGGATGACACATCCATACCGTAAATGTCAGAGACGGATTCGATAATGCCTTCTGATAAAGAAAATCCGAGCGCGAAGGCGTCGAGATCTTTTGGCGAAGCCATCATCACCACGTGAGAAATACCGTTGTAGACCAGTGCTACCGGCACTTCTTCGGCGATCCAGTCATCCTCTGGCGCATCCAGATGCCCGCGCTGCATCACCGGCTTGCGGGTTGCCCCGACAATCGACGTCAGGGTCTGATCGTCTTTTTCGTCAGAAGGGTTCTGGCGCAGAACATCCATCGAAATAACCTTTTAAACACTACGAAATTTAAACAATATTTTAACGCTTCGCTTCTCAGAGGGGAAAGCCTGATTGCGCAAAACCGAGGCTGACGCGGCAGAAAGGCATTTTTGGTGTAGGACGCGTGAAGGGCAATTCTTAAAAATGGCGCTTTGCGCGGCGTAGCTTGGTAAAGCGGGGCTTGGCTGCTAGCTTTAAAATAGGTCTTAACGCGGGAGAATATGATGAAGCTAGTCGGCAGCTACACCAGTCCATACGTGCGTAAAATCTCAGTCATGCTGCTGGAAAAGGGCATTCCTTTTGAGTTTGTGAATGACCCACCGAGCGAGCCGGGCAACAAAATCACCGACTACAATCCGCTGGGCAAAGTGCCCGCGCTGGTCACTGACGAAGGCGAGGTGTTTTACGATTCGCCGATCATCGTGCAGTTTATCGAGTTGCAGAATGCTTCCCCTACGCTGCTGCCCTGGCAGCCGCTGGAGGCATTGCGGGTTAAACAGATTGAGGCGCTGGCCGATGGCGTGACCGACGCCGCCGTGGCGCTGGTGTTAGAAAGCAAGCGCGACGCCGACAAGCGCAATGAAGAGTGGGTGGTAAGACAGCGCGCCAAGGTGCTGCGCGGCCTCGACACCTTAGAGCAGCATGCCGCAAATCGCACTTTGTTGAATGGCGAAAGCCTGAACGTGGCGGATATCGCCGTCGCCTGCGCACTGGGATATATCAACTATCGACGCGTGGCTCCCGGCTGGTGCGTCGAGCGCCCGAAGCTGGTTTCGCTGGTAGAGCGCCTGTTCCAGCGCGAAAGCTTTTCCCGCACCGCGCCGCCTTAATCTAGCTCTTTCTTGCCGATCTATCCCCCTTTGAGCATCTCGTGCGCCTCCGGCTGAAAAGTTGTGAGGCTGCTCGAAGAGTTCCCTTTACATCCCGCCACTAATTTCCTGACTGCCTACGCTTTATACAGCATTCTGCGTTTTACTCTCGTTCAAGGCAGCATAAAGGAGATTCACCATGGCTTATGACAAGACCCCGCACGCCGTAAAACCCGAAGAGTATGGTTTCCCGCTGAAACTGAAAAAACGTTATGACAACTTTATCGGCGGCGAGTGGGTCGCGCCGGTGAAGGGCGAATACTATTCCAACCTGACGCCAATTACCGGCGAGGCGCTGTGCGAAGTGGCCAGCTCCAGCAAAGATGATATTGAACTGGCGCTGGACGCCGCCCACGCCGCCAAAGCCGCATGGGGCAAGACTTCAGTGCAGGAGCGCGCCAATCTGCTGCTCAAAGTCGCTGACCGTATGGAGCAAAATCTCGAGCTGCTGGCCAATGCCGAAACCTGGGATAACGGTAAGCCGATCCGCGAAACCTCGGGTGCCGACGTGCCGCTGGCTATCGACCATTTCCGCTATTTCGCCTCTTGCGTACGCGCGCAGGAAGGCGGCATCAGTGAAATCGACAGCGAAACCGTGGCTTACCATTTCCACGAGCCGCTGGGCGTGGTGGCGCAGATCATTCCGTGGAACTTCCCCCTGCTGATGGCCTGCTGGAAGATGGCACCGGCGCTGGCGGCGGGTAACTGCATTGTGATGAAACCTGCCAAGCTGACCCCGCTTTCCGTGCTGCTGCTGATGGATCTGCTGAAAGACATTCTGCCCGCTGGAGTCATCAACGTGGTTAACGGCGCGGGGGGCGAGATTGGCGAATATCTGGCGACGTCTAAACGCATCGCCAAAGTGGCCTTTACCGGCTCCACCGAAGTGGGCCAGCAGATTGCCGGATACGCCGCGCAAAACCTGATCCCCGCCACGCTGGAGCTGGGCGGCAAGTCGCCGAACATCTTCTTTGCGGACGTAATGGACAAAGAAGACAGCTTCTTCGACAAGGCGCTGGAGGGCTTCACCCTGTTTGCCTTCAACCAGGGCGAGGTCTGTACCTGCCCGAGCCGCGCCTTGGTGCAAGAGTCAATTTACGAACGCTTTATGGAAAGGGCGATCAAGCGCGTGGAGGCTATTCGCACCGGCAACCCGCTGGACGCGGATACCCAGATGGGCGCGCAGGTGTCGGCGGGCCAGATGAAAACCATTCTGGACTATATCGAAATCGGCAAGAAAGAGGGCGCTCAGGTACTGACCGGCGGTGCACGCAAGAAACTGGAAGGCTCGCTCAATGAGGGTTATTACCTGCAACCGACCATCTTGCTGGGTAAAAACAACATGCGCGTGTTCCAGGAGGAGATCTTTGGGCCAGTGCTGGCCGTCACAACCTTTAAAGACATGGACGAGGCGCTGGAGATTGCCAACGATACGGCTTACGGGCTGGGAGCTGGGGTGTGGAGCCGCGACGGCAGCGTGGCCTACCACATGGGGCGGAACTTGCAGGCGGGGCGCGTGTGGACCAACTGTTACCATGCCTATCCGGCCCACGCGGCCTTCGGCGGCTATAAACAGTCGGGCATCGGGCGCGAAACCCACAAGATGATGTTGGACCACTATCAGCAGACCAAGTGCCTGCTGGTCAGCTATTCCGATAAGCCGATGGGTCTGTTTTAAGCATAAAAAGAAGGTCCGCTATTGCGGACCTTTTTCTGCTACACCACGCTGTTCGGTGCGACGAACACCTGACGGCGGCGGATAAACACGGCCACTAAGGCTAACCAGCACAGTCCGCTTATCAGGTTGAAAAGGTTAAATAAACCACTTCCACCCTCGACGTAAGCCACTTTCGCCAGCTCAATGCCCAGCGTAAACACCGCCATGCTGATCATCCCCATCGCGGCGGATACCGTGCCTTTGCTCATGGTGCTGGAGAACAGCGTTAAGCGATATAAGCCGGCGTTAGCCACCCCTATGCCGAAGGCGTAGAGGCTCAGCCCTGCGGTCATCCAGAAGTAGGCGTGGCCCGACAGCAGGGTGGCCGCCGCGGCAATAATCAGTCCGACTACCATGGGTCCGGCACCCAGCTTGATTAACTGCTCGACGCTGCGTTTGCCAGTCAGCTTCGCCAGCGTGATATTACCGATGATGAGCGCGCCGAAAATCGGCACCTGCAACAGGCCGTATTCGAACGGTGGCAGGCCTTCGCCGCTGATCAGAATCACCGGAGATTGGGCAATCCACGCCAGCAGCGGCAGGCTGGCAAAGCCAATGGCGAGCGCGCCGCACAGGAACTGACGGTTTTTCAGCACCTCTTTATAGTCTTTCCACAGGCTCTTCATGGAGAAGCTTTCGCCCAGGCGCGATGCGGTTTCCGGCATTGATTTCCACAGGCCCCAGAAGGCAATGGCGGCCAGCAGGGCGAACAGCACGAACATGGTTTCCCAAGGCGCGAACTGCACCAGCGCGGCTCCGGCCAGCGGCCCGAGTAGCGGCGCTATCAGCGCGACGTTAGCCATCATGGCGGTGATTTTGATGCACACCGACTCTTCGAAAGATTCCTGAATCGCTGCATACCCCACCGCGCCGATAAAGCACAGGCTAATCCCCTGCAAAAAGCGCATCACCATAAATTGCTCGATGCTTTGGGCGAACAAAATCGCCAGACAGGTTACGATGAAGAAACCGACCCCGGCCAGCATCACCGGCCGACGCCCACGGCGATCCGACAGCGGCCCGAGCAGCCATTGCAGGAACATGCCGCCAGCTAAATAGGCGGTCATCGAGGTTGGAACCCACTCTTCGCCAGCGTTAAAATTCGCCACCACGGCCAGCATGCCGGGTTGGATCATATCGTTGCCGATATAAGTGGCGAATTCAAAAAGCACCAGACAAAGCGGGAACAGAAGCGCCCGCCGATCCAAAAGGGACGCGGTATTTGGAGAGTTATGCATGTTGTTATTTCACGACGTAAGGCTAGATCATGGGAAACTAGCAAGAAAATAGGGACTGTCCGGGCAGGTAACGCAGGCGGGGCAGTAATGGCGGCTATTTTGCCGATTTTTTGAACTAAGCGCAATCCTCTTTTTGTGTTTAGCACTTTCTGAGAATGTCACTTTTAGCTTGTTAGCCTAGTCAAAGCTCATTAACCTGCTAATAAAGGTAGAAAGTGAAGGTCTTTGTAGGAAAAAAGAGTTTAATGAATCAGAAAATCAGCTGGATAGACAATTTGCGGGCGGTGGCCTGCATGATGGTGGTGATGATCCACGCCAGCACGGCGCAGGTAGTGAATTTCGCCGCCATCCATACTCTTGATTGGACCCTCGCCAATCTGCTCAATTCCGCCTCGCGGGTCTGCGTGCCGCTGTTTTTCATGATTTCGGGCTATCTGTTTTTCGGCGAAAAAAGCGCGGAGAAACGCCATTTCCTGCGTATCGGCTTATGCCTGTTGTTCTATAGCGCGGTGTCGCTGATTTACATCTTAAGTTTTACAAATGTTGGCTTTTGGCCTTCTTTACGTCTTATTCTACAAAAGCCGGTGTTTTACCACCTCTGGTTCTTCTACGCCATTGTGGTGATTTACCTGCTCTCCCCACTGATTAACGTCAAACAGGTGTCGGGTAAATATTTGCTGGTGGCCGGGCTGCTGCTTGGCGTGCTGGCTAACCCACAGCTTCCGGCGCTGCGCATTGACCGAGTGGCGATTTTGCCACTCAACCTGTATATCGGCGGCAACACCTTCTATTACGTGCTCTATGCGCTGATGGGGCGGGCGATGGGCATGATGAATACGCAGAAAACCGGCGTCACGCCCGTGGCCTGCGGGCTGTTTATCCTCAGCACTTTGGGGGTAGCTTGGGGGACTTACCACCAGTCGCTGATCAACCAAAACTTCGCCGACACTTACTATGTTTACACCGGCCCGCTGGTGTTTATCTCGGCGATTTCGCTATTCGTTATCGGCAAGAACGCGCTGGATTCGCGAGTGCTGCCGGGGCTAGGAATCATCTCGCGCCATTCACTGGCGATCTACGGCTTTCACGCGCTGATCATCATCGGCCTGCGCGGTGCGCACATTGGCTTCCCGCAGTGGCCGTTGGTCAATATCGCCTTCCTGTTCCTGTGCGGCCTGCTGGGAAGTCTTGGGTTGGCAGTGCTGCTGGCGAAAATCGATCGCCAAAAATGGGTCAGTTAGTGCCCACTCGGCCATCTCTCCTGTGCCCGCCGTAACTGTCTGCCGGAGGTAAATCCCGCGGCGAGGGCTGCTTTCTCAATGCCCAGACCTTGCTGCAGCCGCTGTTGGGCGACGGCGATACGCAACTGCTCATGGTAGTCGCGCACGCTGATCCCCAGGTGCTGGCGGAACAGGCGCGTCAGATGCCGCCCGCTGACATGGGCCTTCGCGGCAATCTCTTCCAACTGCCACGGGGCTTCTGGCGTGGCTGACATCAGATTTTGTGCGCGATGCACGGCAGGGTGAATGTGATTGCGATATCTCAGCCACGGCGAAAGCTGCGGGTCATCCCCGGCGCGGCGAAAATAGACTACCATCTCGCGGGCCACGTCCAGCGCGGCCTGCGCGCCTAACCGGCTGGAAATGATGTGCAGCGTCAGATCTATCCCCGCCGTGATGCCCGCGCTGGTCAGCACAAAACGGTCTTCGACAAAAATGCGATTGTCTTTCACCTGCGCGCTGGGCACTTGTTGCTTTAGACGCGCGATCACGTCGTGGTGAGTGGTGCACTGGTAGCCGTCGAGCAATCCCGCTTGACCCGCCAACAGGCTGCCGGAGCAGATACACACCAGCGTCACCTCTCCCTGTTCAATCGCCGCTTTTTGCTGTTTGAGCCAGTCGCGCACTTGCACTGCGGCGGGCGTGGCGAAGTTTTCCGCCGAATGCTCAACGCCCGGAATAACAATGATACTTCCACTGGCGAAGGAGGTCGGTAAGGGCTGCAAGCTGCCCACTTTCAGCCCGGTGGAGGTTTCTGCTTCGGTGAGCGGGCTGATGTAATGCAGACGAAACTGCCCGGCAAGGCGCAAAGCCTCACCGGGGCCGACTAAATCCAGCGCCATCACGCCCGGAAGCGTGACAAAGTAAACGTCTTGCATGGTGAAACCTCTTGGCTAACTCACGGCTGCGAAATCCCATCTTCACACAGCTTGGTCAAGCTCCGCCAGCGCGCCATCGACGTCGGTGATGGTGGCAAATCGGTCCGCCAGAACCAGCTCGGTGCGACGTTTAATGGCATCCGTGGAGAAGGTTTCCCCGCTGGCGTGGGTCATTGGGAAGGTCAGCGTCGCTTCGGTCACGAAAGTCGCGGTATAGCCGATGTCCGACGCCACGCGGGTGGTGGTTTCGCAGCACTGCTCGGTGCGCGCTCCAGCAATAATCAGGTGAGTAATGCCCTGTTCTTGCAGCCATTCGTGTAGACCGGACTCCAGCAGCGCGTTGTGAACGTGTTTGTGAAACACCTGAGTCGGCGTATGGCGCAGGAAGGGCATCGGCGTAACCAGCCCGGATTCCAGCGAGAAAACCCCCTCAGAGTTGACGTGGAAGACATCAATAACCGGCACGCCGCGCGTTTGGCAGCCGTCGATCAGTCGGTTCAACGCCTGTTGGAATGCGGGTAAATCCTCTTCTTGCCAGAAAGGGCGGTGCTCGAAGGAGCGTTGAACGTCGATATTTAATAAAGCGCTGCGGGTCATTTTAGGACTCCATCTCATGGGTGTGAAACCAGTGTGCGCCTGAAAAAATGGGAAGGACATGCCAAAAACGGACATCATGCTGGCGGAAAGGGACGAACTGCGATGAGGATAATTCGGTGGGTTATAGTTAAGGACAATTCTAATTATGTCTCGCGATTAATCCTGTAATGCATTGTTTAAATAGAGTTTATTGGTTTTCCCCCTGACTTGAGTATTAAAGTGATTCGGTAGAACAAGGTTGTTCTGCGATTTACCAATAACAATCTAAATGGAGATTTAAAAATGCGTACATTAGAAAAGCATGAGTTGAACGAAGTGTCTGGCGCCGGTCTGTTAAGTGATGTGGGCGCTCTGCTGGATAACGGTTTAGATCAAATCGGCTCTCTGATTAACGGCACCACCAAGCCAACGGGTTCTAATACTTTCGGCGTTGAAGTGGGTAATATTGTTGAATCAACATTCAAATCTGTAGCTGACATGTTCTGCGGCTTCTTCAAGCGTAAATAATAAATGGAGGGGAGAGTTTTAGCTCTCCCCTTTTTTGACGATTAAAGGCCTAACTCGCCGGAACATCCATTAGAACACCAGCTGCACCTTAGAGGCTTTGGATTTATCCATCGCGAATTCAAGCGCTTCCACCAGATCTCCTTGTGGGAACTCCGCAGAAAGCAGCGGCATCGGATCAACCGTTTTATTTGCCAGCCACTCAACCGCCGTATTGAACTCTTCCGTGAAGCGGAAGCTGCCCACCCAGTTAATTTCCTTAGCAATCAACATCATCAGCGGGAAGTCATTCACTGCGCCACCCATACCCACCTGCACCAGCGTGCCGCGCGCGCGGGTTAATTCCAGACAGCGGCGGATAGACGACGGATGGCCTGAGGCATCGAAAGAGACGTCAAAATAGCCTTTTTCCGCCTGATAGGGCGCGAAGTCGCCTTTTGCTGCATCAAGTGCAATATTGGCACCCATTTCTTGTGCCAGGCTCAGGCAGCGTTCACTCAGATCGGCGCAAACAATCTCCTTCGCGCCTTTGGCTTTGGCGGCAGCGACAATCAGGCTGCCAATCGGCCCAACGCCTGAGACAAACACCGTTTTACCCTTGATATCACCAGCCTGATTAACGGCGTGGATAGCCACGGCCAGCGGCTCGGCGAACACCATCAGGCGATCGCTAACCTGATTATCGAAGGCGATACACTGCTCGCTGTCGACAATTTTATATTGGGTGAAAGCCCCGTTGATGTGCGGGAAATACATGGCGCTGCCGAAGAATTTCATGGTAGTACACTGGTTTTCATCACCAGAAAGGCAGTATTTACAGGATTTACAGGGCTTGCTGGGGTTCAACGCCACTTTTTGGCCGGGTTTAAGGCGATCGGTGTCTGATTTCTCCACCACGCCAACCACTTCATGGCCCAAAACCATGGCTTCTCGCACCTTGAAATCACCAACCTGACCATGCTCGTAGTAATGCAGGTCAGAACCGCAGATGCCGCCGCGAGTGACTTTTACCAGCGTGCCCTGGCCCTGATAATCGATCTGCTGCTCGACCACGGAGACATCTTTTTTGCCGGTGACCACGCAGGATTGGGTGTCAATCTTCATCATAGTTTTGCTCTTTATTAGGTGCTTTGCCGCTGCGTTTTACAGCAGGAATGCTGCCAGTAAAGAGGGTTTATGGCGTCAGAAATGTGATCGCCATCACCTTAAAGCGTGTTACTAAATCCTGTTACCCAGAACTTGAAGGCCCTCAACATTTACAGTGCCTTTTGCTTGCCGAAAGTCAGCGCCCAGTGAGCTATCACCCCGCCAACCAGCCCCCAGAATGCCGAACCGACGCCCAGCAGCGTGACGCCAGAGGCGGTGATCAGGAAAGTAATGACTGCCGCGTCGCGGTGCGACTCTTCCGCCAGTGCGCGCTGCAAACTGCCCGCAATGGTCCCCAATAGCGCCAATCCGGCGATGGTGTGGATGAGCGGCGTGGGCAGCGCGGTGAACAGCAGGCCGATAGAGCCGCCGAACAGTCCGGCCAGCAGGTAAAACACCCCGGCAGCCACGGCGGCCATATAGCGTTTTTTGGCATCAGGGTGGATATCTTCTCCCATGCAAATCGCGGCGGTGATGGCGGCAATGCAGAAGGTGAAGCCGCCAAAAGGAGCGAGCAGCAGGGCGGTCAGCGCCGTCCATGAAATCAGCGGAGAAACCGGCACCTGATAGCCGTGAGCCTTAAGCGTGGCGATGCCCGGCGCGTTTTGCGACGCCATAGTGACCACAAAAAACGGAATGCCGATGCCCAGCAGCGCCGAGAGCGAGAAGTGCGGGGTGACGAATTCCGGCACGGCGAAGCTCAGGCTTTGCCCGTGCAGGCTAATGTCTCCCTGCAATCCCGCCACAATCAGCCCGGCGGCCAGTGTCAGCACGATGGCGTAGCGCGGGAGAGCACGGCGAGCCAGCAGATAGACCAGACACATCGTCCCTGCCAACGCAAAATTGCTTTGCAGCGAAGTGAAAGCGTTCAGGCCGAAACGCAGCAATATTCCGGCCAGCATCGCGGCGGACAGCGCCTGCGGAATGTAGTGCATCAGTCTGGCAAATAGGCCTGTCACGCTGCATAACAGCATCAGGCCGCTGGCAAAAATAAACACCCCAATGGCATCATTCATCGAGGTGCCCGGCAGGCTGGTGACCAGCAGCGCCGCGCCCGGCGTCGACCACGCGGTGACGATTGGCGTGCGATACCACAAGGAGAGGCCGATGGAGGTCAGCCCCATGCCAAGACCCAGCATGGTCAGCCAGCCACCAATCTGCAAGGGGCTGGCACCCGCCGCTTCCGCCGCCTGGAAGATAATGGCCGCCGAACTGGTGTAGCCGACGAGTACCGCCACAAAACCGGCGAGAATGGCGGAAAAGGTCACATCTTTGAGGCTAAGGCGCGGCAACATGGCTGGAAATCCTTGCAATAGACGATTAATTTAAGCGAAAGCACCCACTTATGTTTAACAGAGAGAACGCAATGAGCCAATCAAATGAGGTGAAAATTCGTACTTTGACCCCTGCTGACCGCCAAGGGTGGGAAGCGCTGTGGCGCGACTATCTCGACTTCTACCAGTCAGAGCTTGACCCGGCGCAGTTTGATTACACCTTCCAGCGTCTGTCGCAGAGCGATTATCCCGACATGTTTGGCTATGTGGCGGAGTATCAGGGGAAGTTGGTGGGCTTGGTCAATTGCATCAACCACGATCATGGCTGGCACATGCAGCAGGTGGTCTATTTGCAGGATTTGTTCGTGGATGACAGCGCGCGCAAGCTCGGCATTGGTCAGAAACTGATTGAAGCGGTTTATGACTATGCCGATCAGAACAACAAAGCCAACGTCTACTGGACCACTAAAACCTCCAACCATACCGCGCGCAAACTGTATGACCGGATTGGCACGCAGACTGAATTCATCAAATATCAGCGCTGAGGGTAGGTTATTGATCCGCTAGGTTTTTTACCATGGTCAGATTGGTTGGCGCATAGCCTAGACCGGCATACAACGCCTGCGCGCCGCTGTTGTGATAGAACACGTTCAGGCCGATGGACTTCAAACCCAGCTCGCGCACTTTTTCTTCGAGTTGTAAGAAAGCGGCGCGGGCGTGGCCCTGACGGCGAAACTCCGGGAACACCAATACATTATAAATAAACGCGCTGCGCCCCCCTTGTCGTTCCTCAACAGCAAACCAAATACAACCCGCCGTTTCACCCTGATCGGTTTTAATTTCAAACAGATAGTTGTCTGGAGTGGCGATGCCCTGTGGTAGCGATCTTTCCATTTCTCCCTTCGCTCGCTCCAGCGCATTGTGCTCTGGCCAGCGCCCGGATTTAACGTTTTCTTTAGCGTAATCTTCGGAGAGTTGCTGCTTGAATTGTTGGAAAAACTCTGCACGCATTGGGGATAACTGGGTCATCAGGTTTACTCCTTTTCGGTTTTTTTCACTGGTGTTACAAAGCATTCGCTGACGTTAGTACCATTTTTCTCAACGGTAGTAATGACATAACCCTGCTCGTTTATCACGATGGCGGCGTAAGGCAGGTCATCCTGTTTCACGCTAATCATCTTCTGAAACTCTTGAATAAGGTTGCTTTTCGCCGCGGCCTGCTCGGGTTTGTCCATTCCGTTTACGTCAATATAGGCCTGCTTAAACTCAGTGCTCATGCCTTTTGTCTTTAGGCGGCTTTCCACCACGGCCTTGACCGTCGCGGTCACGTCGTTACCCAGCAGAAACATGCTAACTATTTCATAAGTCAGCACATCTTTCTGTTTGGCGATCACATAGCCGCTTTCGAATGACTTCATTTTCTGGTTGTTGGGATAAGTAAACTCATCCAAACAAATGGTCTTGTCGCCAATCTGAAACTGATTAAACCGCGCTTTGATCGCCTGCGGAGACGAGCCGGGTGAAGGGGCTGCCTGAGCGGCGCTCACCAACAGGGGAAGCAATATTGCCAGCACAAATGTCCGTTTTTTCATGGGTTTTCCTGAAAGAGTCACGTCTTACCTCACGGCCTATTTTGCAGTATAGGGAGATGAATCGAGGATGAGAAAGATTAAATATGCGTATGACATAAACTTGTAACATTCAGACGCTGAAAGAACCTGCGACACCCCTGACGTTTTGCGCTATGTTTTTAATTATTAATATTTTTCCGCATTCTCAGGAGAGTAGATGAGCCAGTCCGCGCTGAAGTTATATTCTGATGCACAGTTTTTCAGCCCCTACGTGATGTCCGCTTTTGTCGCCTTGACCGAAAAAGGCATCCCTTTTGAGATAGAAACCATCGATTTGGCAGTGGATGAAAATCTGCATGATTACTATTCGGCGGTTTCGCTGACGCGCCGCGTCCCGACGCTGACCAACGGCACTTTCGTGCTGTCGGAGTCCTCGGCGATTGATGAGTATGTGGAAGAGCTGTTCCCCGCACCGACCTTCCCGGCAATCTATCCCGCAGACCCGGAAAATCGTGCCAAAGCGCGCGAAGTTCAGGCTTGGCTGCGCAGTGATTTAATGCCGATCCGCCAAGAGCGTTCCACCGAGGTGGTGTTCGCCGGTAAGAAATTCCCCCCTTTGAGCGAAAGTGGGCAACTGGCGGCGGAAAAACTGTTTAGCGCGGCGGAGCGTTTGCTCGGCGAGCGTGAGAATATGTTTGGCGAGTGGTGTATTGCTGACGTGGATTTGGCTTTGATGATCAATCGGTTACATCTGAATGGCGATGCCGTTCCCGAGAAGCTGGCGGCCTATGCCGATGCCCAGTGGCAGCGTCCGGCGGTCAAAGAGTGGCTGGCGCTGTCGGCCAAGTAAAATGCGACAATGGGAAGAGAGAGGTGGCGCGACAGGGAAGAACCCCGCCGCGCGCAGCCATCAGCCGAGACGTTTGGTTAAGTAAAAACGGGTATGGGTTGAAGGAGCTTCATCAGGCGCGCGGATATCCTTGATGTAATCTTCCAACGCCATTTGCATATGGAAGCCGTGGCGCTCGTAGAACGGGCGCGCCTGAAAACTAAAGGTATCGACCATGGCGTAGCGGCAGCCGCGCTGTAGCGCTTCTTGCTGGACATCCTGCAACAGTTTGGTGCCGATGTCCTGACCACGCAGAGACTCATCAACCCATAAGTAAATGATTTTAAGCCAGTTACCCACTGTTTCCGCAATAATGCCAGCCTGCTTCTTGCCCTGATCATCTTCGATAAAAATCGCTAAATCCCGGAATGATTGCTCGGGGATAAAGCCTTTATTGTAGCCGCGCAGGCCATCGATAATGTCAGTGATGTCAGCCTCAGTAGGCGTGTCGGTCATGCGCGTTTTCATAACTCTTTCCTTTGTTAACGTTTTGTCGTCGCGAGACGAACTGCAAAAGCGATAAATACTGTGCCGGTCAGGCGATCTAAGGTTTTCACCACGCTCGGGCGTTGCAGCCAGCGAGAGAGTGGTCGGGTGGCGGCGATCATGGTCAATGACCACAGGGTGCCAATCACCGCGTGCATGGCCGCCAGGCCGAAAATATATGGCGGAACCGAATAACCGGTAGCAACAAATTGCGGCAGAAACGACACGTAAAACACCCCGACCTTGGGATTAAGCACGTTGCCGAACAAACCTTTGATAAACCAACTGCCGAAAAGTGGATTTTTCTTGGCTTTGTCCTGTGCGCTAAACGACATGCTTTCACGCGGTTTTAGCAGCATTTGCACCCCAAGCCAGCACAGATAGGCTGCGCCAACCCATTTCAGCAGGTTGAATGCCAACTCTGACGCCGCCAGCAGCGCCCCTAAACCCAGCGCAACTGCCGCCCCCCAAACCAGACAACCCGTGCTAATGCCCAGCGCGGCCAGCACGGCTTTCTTGCTGCCCTCGCTGGCGGCGGTGCGTAACACTAAAGCAGTATCCAGACCCGGCGTTAGGGTCAGAATACCGGCGGCAAAGGCGTAAGAAACCAAAGATTCAGTCAGGGTCACGGCGTTGTCTCTATGCTGTGGTGAGCTTTTTGCTCAGGAAATAGCGGGTATGCGTGGTGGATTCCCCCTGCGGCGCCCGCGCGTCTTCAATGTAATCTTCCAGCGTCATCTGCACGCTGTAACCCATACGCTCGTAGAACGGGCGGGCCTGGAAACTAAAGGTATCCACCAGTGAGTACAGGCAGCCGCGGGCTTTGGCTTCTTCTTCGGCTTCGCTGATAAGCTGCGTGCCGACATCTTTTCCGCGCAGGGACTCATCCACCCACAGCATCTGGATGTACATCCACTTCCCGACGGTTTCCGCCACGATACCGGCCTGTTTTTTGCCGTGTTCATCTTCGACAAAAATACCCAGCTCACGGAGTTTAGGCCGGTGAATAAAATTGAGATTGAAAGTGCGGAGGGCCGTTTTTATTTCGTCGACATCATCGGCCGTCGGTGCTGCGGTGAGGCGTGTTTTCATGGCGGTTCCCTTTGCTGAAAAAATGACAGTCCAGAATAGTAACCGGCCTTGAGGGATGCAATGGGAAGCGTAAAGAAAGTCTTAAAGTGAGATCAGGAGAGTGTCTGATAATCATGACAAAAGCCTGTGGAATGCGCCGCTAAGACGCTTTCCACAGGCTTCTTGATTTCTGAGGGTATTAACTGACTGGCGAGAGCTTATTTGTAGATTTCAGCGTCGGCGTGCAGGCGGTTATTACCGGTCACGGAGATGATGCGGTAAGAAGAGGCACCAGCATCACTTGCCTGAGCTGCCAGTTTGCTTTCCAGACCACCAATAGTGGTTGGGCCAGAGGCAGAAATCACGCCCAGTTTTTGTTGACCGTCCATCGGCTGACTCACCTGCTGAGCAGCAAAACTACCGAAAGAAATCAGAGAAAGGGTTGCAGCTACAGCAAAAATTTTGACGTTTTTCATGATGTATATTCCATTCAGGTTATTAGACAGAAAGGTGATTGCCTTTCGATGTGTGAATAATAGGCCTGTAGTGGGCAGATGAAAAACGGATTGATTTGAGAATGTCATTCAAAAAATTAGTTGAATATTTTACGCTAATTTACAGCCGACTGCGAGAGGTTGACAATGGGGGTTCTGGCGTTGACACCGGTTTAAAAACACAGCACAAACTGACGCTTTATTACCCTTCCTGCTGATTTTGGGCGAGTTTCTGGTTTTCTGCTACCCTATAAGTGCAGTGGAAGAAAAAGCCGTCTCTGGTGGAATTTCAGCAGGCGATCATGCGAGGAGCAACCTCCTTCGCACTTGTTTAGCCACATTGGCTCAACAATATTCACGGTACGGAAATTTATTTGGAGGAGTCGAAAAATGGGAATTTTATCCTGGATTATCTTTGGTCTGATTGCAGGTATCTTGGCGAAATGGATCATGCCGGGTAAAGATGGTGGCGGGTTCATCCTGACCGTGGTTCTTGGTGTTGTCGGTGCCGTCGTCGGTGGTTACATCAGTACATTGTTTGGTTTTGGCCGCGTGGACGGTTTCAACTTCGGCAGCTTCGTCGTCGCCGTGATCGGTGCGCTGGTCGTGCTGTTTATCTATCGCAAAGTTCGCAGTTGATAACACCTCCCTAGAATATTTCTAAAAAAGCCGCGTTGAACGCGGCTTTTTTGTGTCTTGAAATCACCCCTCAAGCTTCTCCCACCCATTACCCTGTATAAACATTGTTGACACCGAGAGGGCTTTGTCTCACAGTATCATCATTGTTGATACTTCCTTGAGGAAAATCTATGCCGCAGGTCATTGTGAAAAAATGGGGAAATAGCCCTTCTGTGCGCCTACCGGTCGCTATCATGGAAGCAGCTTCTCTCAAGGTCGATGATACTGTCGAGATTGCAGTAGAAGACGGCAAAATCATCATCGTCCCAGTCCGTGCTAAAACCTATTCACTCGATTCCCTTCTGGGGGGAGTGACGGAAAGCAATATGCATGAAGAGGTAGATTTTGGCTCCCCGACAGGCCGAGAGGTGTTGTGACATGGTGAAGCCTTTTATTCCTGATGCCGGAGATATCATCTGGCTGGACTTTGACCCACAAGCCGGTCACGAACAGGCCGGGCACAGGCCCGCTGTCGTTCTGAGTCCTGCTGCATATAATGATCGAGTGGGGTTGCTGCTGTGCTGCCCGATGACCACCAAGATAAAAGGCTACCCTTTCGAGGTATTAATTGCTGGCACTAGGCAGAGCGCGGTGTTGTCAGATCAGATTAAAAGCTTGGACTGGCGTAAAAGAAATGCTGTCAAAAAAGGAACCGTGAGCCTGCTCGAGCTTGATGAAGTCAGAGCAAAGGTAAAAGCGCTGATTGACGGTTAACCCTAGCTTTAAGCAAAAAGCCGCGTTGAACGCGGCTTTTTTGTGTCTGCGAGTGGTTTAGGTGACTTTCCGTGGACGCCCGCCTTTTTTGCCATTCTCACGGCTGGCCTGGGCTTTTACCGCGCTGCGGATCGCGCCATTAATTGAAGCAGCGATCTTTTTCAAATCACTGGCCTCGAACAGGATTTTTGCTAATAAGCCGGGTAAAAAAATATCGACATCGCAGGCTGGAACGCGCAGGGCTTTGCTGAAACCGTCGACTTCCGCCGCCTGAAGCTGCTCAGGGGTAGCGTCCTGAAGTTCGTCAATTAAATCAACATTAATCAGGTAACCCACGCCATTGCCATGCATGATCATAAATGCATGTTGCTGAGGCCGATATTCAACGGAAACCGGTCGGGAAGGCTCGTTGGCAGCCTCTTCCCCGCGTTTTAGCGCGGCTTCAAATTGCGTCATTTGTAATCCATAAACCTAGCTGTTAGGTTTTAGAATAATCTCTTCGTGGCGGCAACGCGAGGAGAATTTGATTAAATCGCCACCAACCCCCGCACGCCTTCGGCTTCCATCTCCTTGCCGCGCCCGCTTTTAATAATGCTGCCGCGCGACATTACCAAATAGCTGTCGGCCAGCTCGGCGGCGAAATCGTAGAACTGCTCGACCAGCAGGATCGCCATATCGCCCTGAGCAGCAAGCTGCTTGATAACGGCGCCGATCTCCTTAATCACCGAGGGTTGAATCCCCTCGGTAGGTTCGTCGAGGATCAACAAGCTCGGTTTACAGGCCAGCGCCCGGCCAATCGCCAACTGCTGTTGTTGGCCGCCGGACAGATCGCCGCCGCGTCGATGCTTCATCTCCAGCAATACTGGGAACAGGTGATAGATGTGGTCTGGCACCTGTTTGGCTTGGCTACCGGGAAAGCGCGACAGGCCCATCAGCAGATTTTCCTCCACCGTCAGGCGCGGAAAAATATCGCGACCCTGCGGGACATAGGCAATGCCCGCCTGCACCCGCTGGTGGGGTTTACGGCCATTAATGGTTTCTCCCTGCCAGTTGATGGTGCCGGACTTGGCCGGGATCAGCCCCATTAGACATTTCAGCAGCGTGGTTTTGCCGACGCCGTTGCGGCCGAGCAGGCAGGTGACTTCGCCGATTTTCGCCTCGAAGCTTAACCCGCGCAGAATGTGGCTTCCGCCGTAAAACTGATTCAGTTCATTGACTTGCAGCATACTGGTTCCTCAGTTTTAGCGTCCCAAATAGACTTCAATAACCTGCTCGTTGGCCTGCACCTGTTGCAAGGAGCCTTCCGCCAGCACTTGACCTTGATGCAGCACGGTGACGTGGTCGGCGATGCTCTCCACGAACCCCATGTCGTGCTCGACCACCATCAGCGAGTGCTTGCCCGCCAGCTGCTTGAACAGCTCGGCGGTATATTCGGTTTCGGCGTCGGTCATCCCGGCGGCGGGCTCGTCGAGCAGCAGCAGGTGCGGTTCTTGCACCAGCAGCATGCCGATTTCCAGAAACTGCTTCTGTCCGTGAGACAGCAACCCCGCCAGCCGATGGCGCTCACCGGCAAGGCGCAGCGTCGCCAGCATTTCGTCAATTCTGTCGCGCTGTTCGCTGTTCAGTTTGGCGCGCAGACAGGCCCACACCGACTTATTGGTTTTCTGGGCGATCTCAAGGTTTTCGAACACGGTTAAAGCTTCAAACACCGTCGGTTTCTGAAATTTCCGCCCAATGCCTGATTGCGCAATTCGCACAGGATCTAGCTGCGTCAGGTCAGTGGTCTGGTCGTAAAATACCCGGCCACTCTGCGGCTTGGTTTTGCCGGTGATCACGTCCATCAGGGTGGTTTTCCCCGCGCCATTAGGGCCAATTACGCAGCGCAGCTCGCCCACGCCGATGCGCAATGACAGGTTGGTCAGCGCCTTAAAGCCGTCGAAGCTGACATTGATGTTTTCCAGCAGCAAAACCGGGTCGGTCTGCTGACGAAAACGGTCAGACGGATAGGATTGCGTGAACAGCTCTTCGGTCATAGTCATTGAATTCATGAGGATTTCCTCTTACGCAGCAATCCAATCACGCCCTGCGGCAGGAACAGCGTCACCAGAATAAACATGCCACCGAGGATAAATTGCCAATACTCGGGAATCGCCACGGTGAACCAGCTTTTCGCGCCGTTGACGATCCCCGCGCCGAGAATTGGGCCGATCAGCGTGCCGCGCCCGCCGAGGGCCACCCAGATTGCAGCTTCGATTGAGTTGGTCGGCGACATCTCGCTTGGGTTGATAATGCCCACTTGCGGCACGTACAGCGCCCCGGCGATGCCACACAGCATGGCGGAAACCGTCCAGACGAACAGCTTGAAGCCCTTCGGGTCATAGCCGCAGAAGATCAATCGGTTTTCGGCGTCGCGCACGGCGGTTAGCACCCGGCCATATTTGCTGCGCGCCAGGGCGAAACCCAGTGCCAGACTGGCGGCGAGTACGATAACGGTCATCAAAAATAGGCCGATGCGCGTGCCGGTTGCCGTGACCTGAAAGCCGAGCAGGGTAGTGAAACCGGTGAAGCCGTTGTTGCCGCCGAACCCGGTTTCATTGCGAAAGAACAGCAGCATGCCCGCGTAGGTCAGCGCCTGCGTCATGATCGAGAAGTAGACGCCTTTGATTTTCGAGCGAAAAGCGAAGTAGCCGAAGACAAATGCCAGCGCGCCCGGCACTAATACAATCAAGCACAGCGCCCAGGCAAAATGCTGGGTTCCGGCCCAAAACCACGGCAGCTCGCTCCACGAGAGGAATGACATAAAGTCCGGCAGGCCGCTGCCCGCCGCCTGACGCATCAGGTACATGCCCATGGCGTAGCCGCCGAGGGCGAAAAACAGGCCGTGGCCGAGGGAGAGCAAACCGGCATAGCCCCACACCAGATCGAGGGCGATCGCGACGATCGCGTAACACAGGATCTTGCCGACCAGCGTCAGCGTGTAGGTGGAGACCGCCAGCGGGTTAGTCGCTGGCAGTAATGCCAGAAAAGGCATGATAATCAGCGCAATAAACACCAGCGCGCCAATCGTCAGGGCGGCTTTCGGCGCTTTTTGTGCGCCAGTAACAGTGAGCGGTTGATTCATCAGTCGATCACCCTGCCTTTAAAGGCGAAGAGTCCCTGTGGACGTTTTTGAATAAACAGAATAATCAGCGCGAGGATCAGGATTTTCCCCAGAACCGCACCGATCTCCGGCTCAAGAATTTTGTTCACAATGCCCAGACCAAAGGCGGCCACCACCGTGCCTGCCAATTGGCCCACGCCGCCGAGCACCACCACTAAGAATGAGTCGATGATGTAGCCCTGACCCAGCTCCGGGCCGACGTTACTCAGCTGCGACAGCGCCACGCCGCCCAGCCCGGCAATGCCGGAGCCGAGGCCGAAGGCCAGCATATCTACGCGGCCCGTGGGCACGCCGCAGCAGGCCGCCATGGCGCGGTTTTGCGTCACGGCGCGCACATTCATCCCCAGACGGGTTTTGTTCAGCAGCAGCCAGGTCAGGGCCAGCACCAGCAGCACGAAGATGATCACCGCGATGCGGTTATACGGCAGCACCAGATTCGGCAGCAGCTGGATACCGCCCGACAGCCAGCCGGGGTTGGCGACTTCGACGTTTTGCGCGCCAAAGAGTACCCGCACCGCCTGAATCAAAATCAGGCTGATACCCCAGGTAGCCAGCAGGGTTTCCAGCGGGCGACCGTATAAATGGCGGATCACCGTGCGCTCCAGCGCCATGCCAATTCCAGCAGTAATAAAGAAGGCCACCGGCAGCGCGACCAGGGGGTAGAGCGCCAGCAGGCCCGGCGCGTAGTGCTCAAACAGCGACTGAACCATATAAGTGGAGTAGGAGCCGAGCATCAGCATTTCGCCATGGGCCATGTTGATCACCCCCAGCAGGCCGTAGGTTATCGCCAGACCCAGCGCCGCCAGCAGCAAAATCGAGCCGAGCGACAGGCCGGTAAACGCCTGACCAATCAGGTCGCCGATCAGCAAACGGTGCTCAACGGCTTTCAGGCTGGCCTGCGCGGCTTTGCGCACATTGGCGTCGGCTTCGGTTTTCGGGTCAGTCAGCGCCTGAAGGCGACCCTGCGTGTCTGGGTCCCCTGAAGCGCCCAGCAGCTCGACGGCTTTCAGCCGCACCTGCGGGTTAGCATCGGCGAGCTGCAAATTCGCCAGCGCGATATTCAGGGCATCATGCACAGCAGGGTCTTTTTCCAGCGCCAGACGATGGGTCAGCAGCGGCAGCTGGTCCGCCTGCGCCTCGCGCTGCAAGGATTTGGCCGCCTGTAGCCGCACATTGTTGTCAGTGCTGACCAGACGATGCGCCGACAGCGCGTTGGCAATCAAAATGCGTAAACGGTTGTTGAGCCAAACCTTTTTGCTGTCGCCCTGCGGCTTGGCATCGCCATCTAGCGGGGTCAGCGCGTCGCCCTGTTGCACAAAGGCGTGTTTGGCGTCGTCGATCACCACATTTTCCTGCTTCAGCCCCTCCAGCAGTGGTAAACGCTCCGGCTGCGGGTCGGCGGCCCACTGCTGTAATAACGTGGCTTGCTGGCTGCGATTGGCCGCCGCAAAGTCATTGGCCGCCCCGGCCTGAGCCAGCAGCGGCAGGCAACAAAGCAGGAAAAGCAGTGTCCTGAGGTTAAATAAAAGTGTCGTCATGGTGTTTTCCCGTTGCCCAAAGTTATCGCTAGCATGCTCCCTCGCCTTTTTAAGCAGAGGACAGAGGTGAGGTTTATCACTTCGGATGGAAACCACCCCTCATCCCAGCCTTCTCCCCGTGAAGGGAGAAGGAGCAATCAAATCAATTAGTGCTTTTCACCGGGGTGTCAGGCTTTTTGTCGTTACCGGCGATATACGGGCTCCACGGCTGGGCGCGGATAGGTTTGTCGGTCTGCCATACCACGTTGAACTGGCCGTTGGACTCAATCTCGCCAATCATCACCGGCTTGTGCAGATGGTGGTTGGTGGCGTCCATGGTCAGCGTGAAGCCAGATGGCGCGGCGAAGGTCTGCCCGGCCATGGCGGCGCGGACTTTATCGACATCCGTCGTCCCGGCCTTTTCCACCGCCTGCGCCCACATATGGATACCCACGTAGGTGGCTTCCATCGGGTCATTAGTGACGGCGGTATCGGCGTTCGGCAGCTTGTGAGCCTTGGCGTAAGCCTTCCACTCGGCGACGAATTTCTTGTTCACCGGGTTATCCACGGATTCGAAGTAGTTCCACGCGGCGAGGTCGCCGACCAGCGGCTTGGTGTCGATACCGCGCAGCTCTTCTTCCCCCACGGAGAAGGCGACAACCGGCACGTCGGTGGCTTTAACGCCCTGATTTGCCAACTCTTTGTAGAACGGCACGTTGGAGTCGCCGTTGATGGTGGAGATCACCGCAGTTTTGCCCCCAGCGGAGAATTTCTTAATGTCGGAGACGATAGTCTGGTAATCGCTGTAGCCGAACGGCGTATAGACTTCCTGAATATCGCTGTCTTTCACCCCTTTCGAGTGCAGGAAGGCGCGCAGGATTTTGTTGGTGGTGCGTGGGTAAACATAGTCAGTGCCCAGCAGGAAGAAGCGTTTGGCACCGCCGCCATCTTCGCTCATCAGGTATTCCACCGCCGGAATAGCCTGCTGGTTTGGTGCTGCGCCGGTGTAGAACACGTTTGGCGACATCTCTTCACCTTCATACTGCACCGGGTAGAACAGCAGGCCGTTCAGCTCTTCGAACACCGGCAACACTGATTTACGCGATACCGATGTCCAACAGCCGAACACCGCCGCCACCTTGTCCTGCGTCAGCAGTTGGCGGGCTTTTTCGGCAAACAGCGGCCAGTTGGAGGCCGGGTCGACCACCACCGGTTCGAGCTTTTTACCCAGCACGCCGCCGTGGGCGTTGATGTCGTCAATGGTCATTAGCGCCACGTCTTTCAGCGGCGTTTCAGAAATCGCCATGGTGCCGGAGAGCGAGTGCATGATCCCAACCTTGATGGTGTCGGCGGCCTGCGCGCCCCAGGCCAGACCCATGCTGACCACAGTCGCAGAGAGAGCAAAAGCTTTAATAAAATGTCGACGATGCATAGTAAAACCCCTGTTAGTTATTGGTTTAAGTCGAAAAATTTTTATAAAAGTCCTGATGGGTTGCCCTCATCATTTCGAGCCTGATGCAGCATGTGCAGCGTGATTTTGCGTACCTCGGCCTTACTGCCCGAGATATGGTCGTGAAGTTGGCGCTGAGCCTCCTCGGTTTGCTGGTGCAAGATGGCGAGCAGGATGCTCGCGTGTTCGTGATACGTGGCATCAATGCGCGAGCCTTTGGTGAAATCGAGGCGGCGGATGATGCGGATTTTCTCCGTCAGGTCGCGGTGAATGCGTGCCATTTCGGCATTGCCCGCCGCCTCGACCAGCGTCATGTGGAAAGCCTCGTCATAGCGCGAAACTTCCTGCCCGTCCTCGAGGCGTGGCGCGTCCACCCAGAACGCTTTTAGCTGGCCGAGTTGCACCGGCTGCAAGGCCGCGGGCATGGCGCACAGGCGTTTCACCGCCTCCAGCTCCAGCACGATGCGCAGGTCGTAAAGCTGCTCGAAATAGTCGAAGTCGAACGGCCTGACCTGCCAGCCGCTGCGGAAAAACACCTCGACATAGCCTTCGCGCTCCAGCCAAAACAGCGCCTGACGCACCGGCGTGCGGCTGGTCTCCATGCGGTCTGCAACATCGTTCTCACTGAACCTGTCGCCCGGCAGCAGGCGAAAGTTGAAAATGTCGTCTTTCAGCTGCAAATAAATACGCTCGGCCAGCCCTTCCGGGCGGATTTTGGTGCGCTTTTTATCCGCAGCGTTACGTGAATCAGTCAGTTGCATCTTGGCTCCTACTCTTCAGGGCTTAGGCCGATTGCGCCACGTCGAGCCACAGCAGTGCGTCGCCGGGGCCGACCGGACGGCCTTGCTGACAGCTGATTTTGCTTACCCGGCCCGCGCAAGGGGCGTAGACCGACAGCTCCATTTTCATCGCTTCAACTACGATCAGCGCCTGACCCTCTTCCACCTGCTGGCCCGGCTCGACCAGAATCTTCCACACGTTGCCATTCAGGTCGGCGCTCACCAGATGGCCGTCCTGTTCGCTTTGGTCTTCAACCACTTGTACCGCGTTGGCGGCGGCTTCCACGGCGGCACTCTCCTGCGCGGCCCAGTGGGCGACTTCGGCGGTGAAGGCGGCGGACTGGCGCGAACGGAAGTCGGCGATATCCGCCGCGTTGTCCGTCAGGAACTGGGTGTACTGGGCGAAATCAAACTCGGTTTCTTCAATCCGCACCTGCGCACGGCCTTCGCGGAAGGCGTCGCGCTGGGCGTCCAGTTCTTCTTCGGTCACTTCATAGAAACGCACCTGATCGAAGAAGTGCAGCAGCCACGGCTCGCCGTTTTTGAACTGGGCGTTCTTCAGATACTTGTTCCAAATCGGCAGGGTGCGGCCCACCAACTGGTAGCCCCCCGGCGAGTCCATGCCGTAGATGCACATGTACATGCCTCCAATGCCGACGGTGCCTTCGGCGGTGTAAGTGCGCGCTGGGTTATATTTCGAACTCAGCAGGCGATGGCGCGGATCGACAGGCACGGCGCACGGCGCGCCGAGGTAGACATCTCCCAGCCCGAGGATCAGGTAGCTGGCGTCGAAGATGATGTCTTTCACTTCCTGACGGCTCGCCAGCCCGTTGGTGCGCTGGATAAAGTCGACGTTGTTCGGCAGCCACGGCGCTTCAGCGCGCACGGTTTGCTGGTAGCGCTCCACCGCGCCAAGGGTGGCGGAGTCTTCGAACGCCATCGGCATATGCACGATGCGGGTAGGGATTTTCAGCTGGCTGACGTCGGCCAAGTCGTGTTCCAGCGTCAACAGGTGCTGTAGCAGGCGCGACTGGTGAATCACCCGGCTGTCATAGCGAATTTGCAGCGAGCGTACCCCCGGCGACAGCTCCTCAATGCCCGGCTCGGCGGCTTCGCGAATGGCCTTCATCAGCAGATAAAGGCGCAGGCGCAGAGCCAAATCCAGCACGTTGTCGCCGTACTCGATCAGAATGTAGCCGTCACCGGCCTGACGATATTGCACCGACGGGCGCTCGGCGCTGGCTGGAAGTTCAGCCAGCACGGTGGCGGACGCGGTGGTGTCAGGCAGCAGTGAAGGCGTCGCCAGCGCCATGGCCTCGACCGGCATTAATGAGTCAATGGTGCCCTGCTGGGCCAGCTCCAGCGCCTGCGCCTGCTCGAAGCTGATGGGGTGGAAGCGGATTTTATCCCCCGGTTTCACCTGACCGACTTTCCACAGCTCGGCTTTGGCGATGGTCACCGGGCAGACGAAACCGCCGAGGCTCGGCCCGTCGCGGGTCAAAATCACCGGGAAGTCGCCGGTAAAGTTGATCGCGCCAATGGCGTATTCGCAGTCATGGACGTTGGACGGGTGCAGCCCCGCTTCGCCGCCGTCCAGCCGCGCCCACTGCGGCTTTGGCCCGGTCAGACGCACGCCGAGGCGGTTGGAGTTGTAATGCACTTGCCACTCGGCCTCGAAAAAGGCGTCGATGGACTCTTTGGTGAAGAAGTCCGGCGCGCCGTGCGGCCCGTAAAGCACGCCAATATTCCAAATATTGCCGTAAGTCGGCACCACGTGCGGCGCGGCGGCCTGCGGTAAATCTACCGGCGCGGGAGTGGTGCAGGCCTCAAGCTCAGGCTGGGAAACGGTGAGCATATCGGCGACGCGCAGCGTGCGGCCCGCGTGACCGCCAAACTGTCCGAGGGCGAAGGTCGAGCGGCTGCCGAGGTAGACCGGCACGTCGAAGCCGTTGCGCACCGCCAGATAGGTGCGGCAGCCCTGAGTGGCGCGGCCAAGGGTTAGCGTCTGCCCGGCTTTGACCTGCACCGGCTGCCAATAGCCCAGGGGTTCGCCATCAAGGTCTGCCGGGCAGAGTGCGCCGGTCAACGCGATAGTGGCGTCGCAGTGGAAACGCAGGGTCGGACCTTGCAGGGTGAATTCCAGCCCGGCGGCGTCGAGGTGGTTGCCCACGATGCGGTTAGCCAGACGGAAGGCAAAATCGTCCATCGGGCCGGACGGCGGCACGCCGATATCCCAATAGCCGAGGCGGCCGGGGTAATCCTGAATGCTGCTGTAGGTGCCGGGCGCAATCACTTCGACGGCGTGCGGCGCGTACTCGAAGCTGTCGAGCATCCGCGTCCACATCTCGCCCTGATGGAACACCGGCGTGGCGACCACCTGGCGCAGATAATCAATGTTGCTGCTGATGCCGTGCAGGCGGGTGGCGGCCAGCGCGCGGGACATCTTCTCAAGAGCCTCTTGGCGGTCTTTGCCGTGAACGATAAGCTTGGCGATCATCGGGTCATAAAATGCTGAAACTTCACTGCCGGTAGAGACCCAGCCGTCGACGCGCACGTCGTCAGGGAACACCACTTCCGTCAGCACGCCGGGGCTTGGCTGGAAGTTTTTCAGCGGATCTTCGGCATAAATACGCACTTCCATCGAGGCGCCCTGCGGGGCTTTTTCCATCGCGGCCCAGTCCAGCGGCTGGTCGGCGGCCACGCGCAGCATGCACTCAATCAGGTCCAGCCCGGTGACCATTTCTGTGACCGGATGCTCAACTTGCAGGCGGGTGTTCACTTCGAGGAAGTAAAATTCGTTGCGCGCCGGGTCGAAAATAAACTCGACGGTGCCCGCGCTGCGATAGCTGACCGACTCCCCGAGCTGCACGGCGGCGCGGTGCAAGGCTTCGCGCGTGGCCTGCGGCAGATTGGGCGCTGGCGTCTCCTCAACCACTTTTTGGTTGCGGCGTTGCAGCGAACAGTCACGCTCGCCGAGGGCCACCACGCGGCCCTTGCCGTCGCCAAAAATTTGCACTTCTATATGGCGCGCGCGATCCACAAAGCGTTCTAAAAACACCCCCGCGTCGCGGAAGAAGTGCTCGCCGAGGCGTTTTACGCTGTCCCACGCGGCGCGCAGAGCGGCTTCGTCGTCACAGCGAGTCAGGCCGATACCGCCGCCGCCCGCGGTGCTTTTCAACATAATCGGGTAGCCAATTTCCGCCGCCGCGCTCACTGCTTCTTCAATGCTGTCCAGCAAACCGGTGCCCGGCGTCATTGGCACATTGGCGGCCCCCGCCAGCTCGCGCGCCCGGTGTTTAAGGCCAAACTCGCGGATTTGCGCCGCGCTCGGGCCAATAAAGGCAATGCCCGCTGCCTCGCAGGCGTCGGCGAACTCGGCGCTTTCGGACAGGAAGCCGTAGCCCGGATAAATCGCCTGCGCGCCGGTCTCTTTGGCGGCGGCCAGAATCTTGTCGATCACCAAATAGCTGTCGCTGGCTTTCTCACCGCCCAGCGCAATGGCGATATCGGCGTCGGTGACGTGCGGCGCATTGCGATCGGCGTCGGAATAGACCGCCACGCTGGTCACGCCAAGGCGTTTAAGGGTGCGAATTGCGCGGCAGGCGATTTCACCGCGATTTGCCACTAGTACGGTAGTCAGCATTGTCGTGATCCTCAGGCGTGATTCAGGGAGGCGAGGTGGGAGATGTAGCTTCTCCAGCCGCCAAAATGGGTAATGTCGGTGGCGTCGGAAATCGCCCATGGCTCGCAGATAAAGCCTTTCACCGTGCGGCCGTCGGCCAGTTGCAGCGAGCCAATGCCAAGCGGGGCGGGGATCTCCGCCACGAACTCGCCAAAGCGCGCCAGCGGGATGTCCCACAGCTCGACTATGATGGCGCTGCCGCCCTCGGCTCGCACCAGGCCGGGTTTTGGCGGCTGGGTGTTGGCCAGCGCAAACAGCTTGTAGTTGGCGGCGGTGGTGGTCTGCTCGACCCGCACGGCTTTGCGCTGGGTGAGCTGGAAGTTCAGCGGCATGCCGGTCAGATGGGCACCCACCACGGCGACGCGCACGTGACCTTTACTGACCGGAATGGCGTGCATCAGCGCGTTGGCGCTCAGCTCGCGGCCGGTCGCGCCGAGCGTCAGGGAGAGGCTGCGCTGCCACTGGCGGCCAAAGGCGGCCAGCGCGTCGTCGTGCCACGCCGGGGCAATCAGCGTGATGCCGGACGGCAGGCCGTCGGCGCGAATGCTGGCAGGTAGCGCCAGTGCAGAGAGGTCCGCCAGATTGGTGAAGTTGGTATAGGTGCCGAACTGTGAGTTGTAACGCACCGGCTCCTGCGCCATCTCTTCCAGCGTGCGAATGGTCGGGGAAGTCGGCACGATCAGTGCGTCAAAACCTTCGAGCGCCAGATTGATTTTGCGCGCCAGCTCGGCCCGCAGATATTCAGCCCGCCATGCATCGCAGGCGCTGTAATTCAGGCCATTCGCCACAATGCCGCGCACCGTGGGGTCCATCACTTCTGGCGTTTCTTCAAAGATTTTGCCCACTGCCACCGTGCGCTCGGCCACCCACGCGCCGTAATAGAGCTGCTCCGCCAGTTCGCGGAACGGCGTGAAGTCGATAGGTACCAGCGTCACGCCGCTGGCCGACAGGCGCTCAAGGGCCTGGTCAAATTCAAACTCTGCCAGCGTGTCGCCGAAGAATTCCAGACTGTTCGGCACGGCGAAGCGCGGATGGGCCGACATGGCGGCTGGCGCGGCGTGCGGGTTGGCGCGCGAATAGGCGTCGGCGGCGTCATACCCGCCGGCGGCGTGCGCCACGGCTTGGGCATCTTCCACGGTGAGGGCGAAAACGGAGACGGCGTCGTTCAAACGGCAGGCCGGAACCACGCCTTTATTCGACAGCCAGCCTTTGGTCGGTTTCAGGCCCACAATATTGTTAAAACCGGCAGGTACGCGGCCAGAACCGGCGGTGTCCGTGCCTAAAGAGAACGCGACCAGCCCGCGTGCCAGCACCGAGGCCGAGCCGGAGCTTGAGCCGCCGCTGACGTAATCCGGGTTGAACGTGTTGCGCACCGCCCCGCGCGGAGAGCGAGTGCCCACCAGGCCGGTGGCGAATTGGTCGAGGTTAGTTTTACCGACCACGATCGCCCCTTTGGCGCGCAGATTGGCGACCACGGTGGCGTCGTCTTGGGCGACGTAGGTGAATTCAGGGCATGCGGCGCTGGTGGGCCAACCGCCGACGTCGATGTTGTCTTTAACCGCGAAAGGCACGCCAAACAGCGGCAGGGAAGCCAGCGAGCCATTGGCGTCGCGTCGCAGCTGCTCCAGATGAGCAAATTGTGCCTCGAGCTGGGCGGGCGTCGCCAGATAGAGCCAGGCGGTGTCTTGCGGGTTCAGGCTGGCTACAACCATTGACAGCGAAGTGCGCAAACTGTCCGGTGCAGAAAGGTAGTGCCGTTGCCAGTCAGATAACGTGAAGGCATGAAAAGGGGGTGTTACCGAGCTTTTGCTGTCGTTCATTGGTTGAATTCCATCTGGTACACAAGATTGAATTCAACAAAGCAAAGGCTGTGCCATATTTTTAATTTTTGATTTTAAAAGGTTTTATGAGATTTTTGTTCCCCGCTGCGCAAATGTTGCACCAACGTTGCAATGCAACTGACCGAAAATGGCGCGGGAATTTTGCGAGTTGCCACGCACAAAATAGATAAAATTGGCTTCCTATTCTATGCGATGTATAGATAATTGCATAAATGATTTATTGTTGATTACAGGAAAGTGAGCTGACCTATGGCACAAGAGATGATCGACCACGCATTACTTACCCGTTTGAACGAGGCGGGCGTAGTGAGTCAGGTAAGTGTGATAGCCCAACATGGAGGATGGACAGTAATGATTAAATATGGCGCAAGTCAGGCGACCCTTATGGCCCAACGCAGTGGTAAGGTGCGCGTTTTCAAACGGTTTGAGACGCTCGCCGCCTACTTAAAAGAGTTCGGTATCAATCGCTTTGAAGTGGATATTACCGACTTTGACCCCGCAAACGGTGGAGGAGTAACCCGCCCGGATCGTTCCGAAGCCCTCAAACGCGCCCACGAGGCAGCGGCTCTTGATGCTTGGCTCCGCGAGCAGGTCCAGGAATCACTTGATGACCCACGGCCCAACGTTGCTCATGAAGACGTCAAAGCTTACTTCGCAGCCCGTAAAGCGGTGCTGAATAAAAAAGAGAGTGAATAAACGTTAAGGAAAACTATGCAACTGGTATGGAAACCAATGGCACTCGAGGACCGTGAACGCATTTTTGACTGGTTATCAGCCCAGAATGTGCAGGCTGCGATAGCGCTTGATGATGAGTTTGACCTCTTTGCCGAGCGGGTCTGTATCGACCCGCTAATTTATAGAGAGAGTAGAGTCGCGGGTTTACGTGAGGCAGTGATTCGGCCAAATTACATTATGATTTATCAGATACGGGGCGTTGAACTTCATATCGTTAGAATCATTCACACTGCCCAGCGCTGGCCCTAGGGAATACTGACTTCATGCACTTTCGAAAATTGTCGCGGCGTTTGAAAAGAGCGCTATTTGCCCTGTTGCTGGTGGCGCTAACTCTGTTTGGCGTCCGTGCTTATGACTCCCTTCAAGGAGCACCGCTGGAGCCGTGGCATCGTTTAGTGCCGGATGAACTGACCGAGGTGCAGCTTGATAAAAGCACCTGGGCGGATTATCTCAAGGCAGAACAGCGCGCATTTGAAGAGGTAAAACAGCAGGTTACGGATAAGCTGGAACCTGAAGATCGCATTCCTTTGAATCGCTATTACAACCGTAGCCCGATTTATCCCGAGCATTTTGCCACTGACTGGAATCGGTCTTACGAGCTGATGCCCGAGGGGAAGCCCCGAGGCGCAGTGGTGCTGCTGCATGGCCTGACCGACTCGCCTTATAGCCTGCGGCACATCGCTCAGGATTATCAGCGGCGCGGTTTCGTGGCGGTGGGCATTCGTCTGCCGGGGCATGGCACCGTGCCGGGTGGGCTGACCAATGTTGATTGGCCGCAGTGGCTAGCCGCGACAAGGCTCGCCGTGCGCGAAGCCCGCCGCGCAGCGGGTCCCGATGTCCCGCTGCAAATGGTCGGTTTCTCTAACGGCGGGGCGCTGGCGGTGAAGTACACGCTGGACGCGCTGGATGATGCATCGCTTGAGCGGCCTGCGCGTTTAGTGCTTATCTCGCCGATGATCGGCGTCACTAGCTTTGCGCGCTTTGCCGGTATCGCGGGCTGGCCGGCGATTTTCCCCGCCTTTGCCAAAACGGCGTGGTTAAATATTTTGCCGGAGTTCAATCCATTCAAATACAACTCATTTCCGGTGAACGGCGCGCGACAGTCTTATCTGTTGACCCGTGCCTTGCAAAAGCAGGTCGGCGCCGATGCTAAATCAGACAAACTGGCGCAACTGCCGCCGATTCTGGCTTTCCAGTCCGTGCTGGATTCCACCGTCAGCACTCGCGCGGTGGTCACGCACCTGTTTAATCTGTTACCCGCCAATGGCAGCCAGCTGGTGCTCATTGATATCAACCGCAATGCCTATGTCGGGCCGTTGTTGCGTACGTCCAGTGAAACGGCCATTGAGCGGCTGTTGCCCGCCGGGCCGCGACACTATCAAACCACGGTTATCACCAATGCATCGCCAGAACAGGCAGCGACGGTGGCACAAATCACCGAGGCGGGGCAGACTCAAACAATCACTACGCCGCTCGGCATCGATTATCCTGCGGAGTTTTATTCCCTATCCCACGTGGCGCTGCCTTTCCCGCTGGACGACTCGCTGTACGGGCGAAATCCGCAGGGCGCACCACAATACGGTATTCACCTTGGGCGCTTAGCCGCGCGAGGTGAAAGCGGGGCGCTGGTGGTCAGCATGGATCAGTTAATGCGCGTGTCATCCAACCCCTTCTACCCCTACATGCTGCAAAGAATCGCGCAGTGAAAGGTGGATATTGTCATGCAATTGAATATGCGTGAAAGAAAATGCTTGCGATAAAATCGCGCACTATATATATTGAGGCCCATGAAGACGAAAACTGAATCACCAATATCGACCAATGCTCTGCTCCATCTGGATCAACAGATGTGTTTTGCACTGTATTCCGCGAATCTGGCACTGCATAAAGTCTACCGTAAGCTGCTGGGTGAGCTTGATCTGACCTATCCGCAATATCTGGTGATGCTGGTGCTGTGGCAGCGTGATGACGTGATCGTATCGGAAATTGGGGAAAAGCTGTTCCTTGATTCCGCGACCCTGACGCCGCTGTTAAAGCGTTTGGAAACTGCCGGTCTGCTGGTTCGTAATCGGGCTAAAACCGATGAGCGTCAGGTGATTATTACCCTGACCGATGCCGGCAAAGCGCTGAAAGAAAAAGCAAAAGGTATCCCGGAGGCGATTATGTGCGCCACTGAATGTGATATCGATGAAATGTCAGCCTTGAAGGGCCAGCTTGAGTCCCTGCGTGAAAGGCTGAAAGATAAGTCCTGATTGCTGAATATCAGGCAGCGAGAAATTCTTTGTCGTCAGCAGACAAGTCCGGAGTAGAGCTTCGAGTTTGTCTGCGAATGATTAACAAGTCGTGCGCTATTAAATAGCGATATTAATTCTTACCCTAAACCCAACCTGTCTTAAAGGAATGAAATATGTCTATCGAAAAAGTAATGTACCGCGCTCATGTCTCTTCCACCGGTGGTCGTGATGGCCGTGCGGTTTCTGACGACGGCCTGCTGGATGTCAAACTGGGCCTGCCGAAAGAGATGGGGGGATTGGGTGGTGCAACGAACCCTGAGCAGCTGTTTGGCGCGGGTTATTCAGCCTGTTTCCTCGGTGCTCTGAAAGCCGTTGGCGCGAAAGAAAAAGTGAAAATCCCTGCCGACGCTAAAATCGAAGCGACCGTGGGTATTGGTGAAATCCCTGGTGGCTATGGCTTAGAAGTGCAGCTGGATATCACTCTGCCAGGTATCGAACGCAGCGAAGCCGAAGCTCTGGTTGAGAAAGCGCACCATGTCTGCCCTTACTCTAATGCCACTCGCGGCAACATTGATGTCACTCTGAACGTAAAATAAAATAATGGCATCAGTGGAAACCTATTAGTCACGCGTTTGCCACACCAGGTTTACCCACAAAGGAGGCTTCGGCCTCCTTTTCTCGTTTGGGGCTTCGCCTAATGCAGATCATTCTGGAAATCCTAGCCAAATCTCGTTTCTGACCAATATGGGTGAACCACCGGCCAACAAACATGTCACAATGATTCAGAATCTTTCTAAAACTGTCTGGAAAACCACATTACATGAATAGAGTGAAGACTCTATCGCAGCAAAATCTCTCCTTCTTGTTAGCGATTTACATCGGCATTTTCCTCAATGTCTCCGTGTTTTACCGCCGCTTTGCACCGATGGCCCATAACCTCAATCTGACTGAAGTGGTTCAAGCCTTCACAGAAGTGGTTGCCATCGTGCTGTTCACCTTCTTCTTGCTGCGCCTGTTATCACTGGGCGGGCGCCTGTTTTTCCGCATCATTGCCAGCTTTTTGCTGCTGATATCGGTGGCCGCCAGCTACTACATGGTGATGTTCAACGTCGTCATTGGCTACGGCATTATTGCCTCGGTCATGACCACCGACATTGACTTGAGTAAAGAAGTGATTGGCTGGTATTTCTTCTTGTGGATGGCCGTTGTCAGCATCATTCCTTTGATACTTATTTGGAAAAATGACCTGCGGCTAACGCTGATTGAGCAGATGAAAACGCCGGGTCAGCGCCTGATCCCGCTGGCTATTTTGCTCGCCGTGGTGGCGCTAGTATGGCTGCCGCTGCGCATGCTGGATCGCCAGCAGAGTTTGAATGAAAAACTGACCAACATTGACTTGCCGAGCTACGGCGGCGTGGTCGCGCACTCTTATTTACCCTCTAACTGGCTGGCTGCGCTGGGGCTTTTTGCCTATACGCAGGTGGATGAAAGCAATGACGCCAGTAACTTGTTAGACCCAGCTAAAAAGTTTACCTACATTCCGCCGGCGGGCATTGATGACACTTATGTCGTGTTTATCATCGGCGAGACCACCCGCTGGGACCACATGGGCATCCTCGGCTACGAGCGCGATACCACTCCTCGTTTGTCGCAAGAAGAGAATCTGGTGGCGTTTCGCGGCACCTCGTGCGACACCGCCACTAAGCTCTCGCTGCGCTGTATGTTCGTGCGGGAAGGCGGGGCAGAAGATAATCCACAGCGAACCTTGAAAGAGAAGAATGTGTTTTCAGTGCTTAAGTCACTGGGCTTTAGCTCTGAACTGTTTGCGATGCAAAGTGAGGTGTGGTTCTACAACAACACCAATACTGACAATTACTCTTTCCGCGAAATTATCGCCTCGGAAAAGCGCAATGACGGCAAGCCGGTAGATGACATGCTGCTGGTGAACGAATTGCAGGAGTCGGTGAAAAACCATCCGCAGGGCAAACACTTAGTCATTCTGCACACCAAAGGTTCGCACTATCAGTATTCGCAGCGCTATCCGCGCAGCTTTGCGCGCTACACGCCCGAGTGCATGGGCGTAGATCGCTCCTGTTCAAAGGCGCAGCTAATTAACGCCTTTGATAATAGCGTGCTGTATACCGACACTTTCATCGGCAACGTAATTGACTCGCTGCGCGATAAAAAGGCCGTGGTGTTCTATGCCGCCGACCACGGCGAGTCGATTGATGAGAATTCCCACCTGCACGGCACGCCGCGCCAAATGGCTCCTGACGAGCAATTCCGCGTACCTATGATTGCCTGGGCGTCCGACAGCTTCCTCGCCCAGCCGGACCATCAGGAAGCTTTCGACAGGTTAAAAGCCCAGCAGCGCGTGGGGGGTAAAAAACGCCACGAGGAGTTATTCGACTCAATTCTGGGTTGTCTGGGATATACCTCGCCCGACGGTGGCATCAATCCCGCCAATAATTGGTGTGCTAAACCTCAGTCTGCTGACCGTATTTAAGGCTGAAAATGCCGGTTCCGCTGAATTTCTAAGCAGTCAGCAGAGTTGTCATAAAAAGGCGTTGACGCTCTGAATCAGCAGCAGTAACATGCGGCCCAATTCGGCGAGTAGCGCAGCTTGGTAGCGCAACTGGTTTGGGACCAGTGGGTCGGAGGTTCGAATCCTCTCTCGCCGACCAATTTAAGAAACCTGCTTTTTAAAGCAGGTTTTTTTTCGCCCAAATTTTATGCCGGCGGACTTAAAGCGATATCATTTGGTTTTTGGTTCCATTTCAGGCGTTTCAGGGTGTTTCTACCAACTTCCTTCCAAAGACAAATAAGTTAATTTCCCCCTCTGCACCAAAATAGAGCGAAGGCCCTATTTTGGCGTCCATCTGCACCCTTTTCTGGCGCGTTCGCGGCGAATGATCTCATCCGTCCTCAGCATTTTCCGCTGGCTTATGGCCCGATCACACCAATAACCGTTCATATAATCATCATTTGGCAAGAAATTTTTTTCGAAAGAAAACGGGGTAAAGCGCTGAGATGATTCTATTAGGTAGGTGAATGTGTTGACTTTCTGCCATATAGCTGAACTTTCATCCTGCATATGTTAAAGAAAGGTTTTTTTATGTTTGTTTGCTGTTACTCACAGTCTTTGTAAATGCCTATTGGTTATATTGACGTCATCCATCAGAGTTGCCAAATTGATAGCCCGAAGTAAGACCAGAAGATTTTTCCGGTAATTTTTTGTAACGCTAAGTTTACGAGTTTTGCCTGAGAAAACGCCTCCTCGGCGTTCCTCCCTTTTTCTGGAAAGACTTTCCGCAGCGAATTGGGCAACACAGCCTCCCGTCTATAAAAAATAAAGGGGGCGTGAGCTGCAAATACAACACACACATCCACATCACCATTAATAGATGGAGCACAAGCGATGAAAATCTCCTTGGGTAAAGCAGGGCTACTGAAATTCAGTATGGGCCTGATAGCGCTGACCGTGGCCGCCAGCGTCCAAGCCAAAACTTTAGTTTATTGTTCTGAAGGCTCGCCTGAAGGCTTTAACCCACAGCTGTTCACCTCTGGTACGACTTACGATGCCAGCTCCGTGCCTATCTACAACCGTTTGGTAGAGTTCAAAATTGGTACCACTGAATTGCAGCCTGGTCTGGCTGAGAAGTGGGACATCTCCCCAGATGGCAAAACTTACACCTTCCACCTGCGCAAAGGCGTGAAGTGGCAAGACAGCAAAGATTTCAAACCGACTCGCGACTTCAACGCGGATGACGTGGTTTACTCCTTTGAGCGTCAGTTAGACAAAAACAACCCATACCACGGCGTTTCTGGCGGCAGCTACGAATACTTCGAAGGTATGGGCATGCCTGACCTGATCAACAAAATCGTTAAAGTTGACGACTACACCGTTCAGTTCGTGTTGAACCGCCCTGAAGCGCCATTCTTGGCTGACCTGGGTATGGACTTCGCGTCAATCCTGTCTGGCGAATATGCGGCTAACATGCTGAAAGCCGGTACGCCGGAGAAAGTTGACCTGAACCCAATCGGTACTGGTCCATTCCAGCTGCTGCAATACCAGAAAGACTCCCGCATTCTGTACAAAGCCTTCCCAGGCTACTGGGGCACCAAGCCGCAGATCGACCGTTTAGTCTTCTCCATCACGCCTGACGCTTCTGTGCGTTATGCCAAATTGCAGAAAAACGAATGCCAGGTTATGCCGTTCCCTAACCCAGCTGACATCGCGGCAATGAAGAAAGACAAAACCATCAACCTGATGCAACAACCGGGTCTGAACGTGGGTTATGTCTCCTTCAACGTTGAGAAAAAACCGCTGGATGACGTGAAAGTGCGCCAAGCACTGACCATGGCTGTGAACAAACAAGCCATCATCGACGCGGTTTATCAGGGTGCTGGCTCTGCGGCTAAAAACCTGATCCCACCAACAATGTGGGGCTACAACAAAGACATCGTTGATTACCCATACGATCCAGTTAAAGCCAAAGAGCTGCTGAAAGAATCTGGCCACGCTGACGGCTTCACCATCGACCTGTGGGCAATGCCTGTTCAGCGTCCATACAACCCGAACGCTCGCCGCATGGCTGAGATGATTCAGGCTGACTGGGCGAAAGTGGGCGTGAAAGCCAACATCGTGACTTACGAGTGGGGCGAGTATCTGAAACGCGCCAAAGCGGGTGAGCATCAGGCAGTGATGATGGGCTGGACCGGCGACAATGGGGATCCAGACAACTTCTTCGCCACCCTGTTCAGCTGTGCAGCGGCGAAAGATGGCTCTAACTACTCTCGCTGGTGCTACAAGCCGTTTGAAGACCTGATTCAGCCAGCTCGTGCTGAATCCGATCACGCCAAACGTGCTGCGCTGTACCAACAGGCTCAGGTTGTGATGCATGACCAGGCGCCTGCGCTGATCGTGGCTCACTCCACCGTTTATGAGCCAGTGCGCAAAGAAGTCAAAGGCTATGTGGTAGATCCACTGGGCAAGCACCACTTCGAAAACGTTTCTGTGGAGTAAAGCTTACTGAATGACCCGGGAACCGCGTTGTGCGGTGCTCGCAATCTTCGCCTACCTAATGGTATGTCTTGATTGCTGCGCTCCTCCGCCTTGTTCGCGGGCCATTCACTACAGCCTTGAGTCCATTAGTAAAGAAATAAATGTGAGCTAACAATAAGCCCGGCGAGCTACGGTTCTCCGGGCATTTTATACAAGAGAGTACGGGATATGTTTCAGTTCATACTCCGACGTCTGGGGTTAGTTATCCCAACGTTTATCGGCATCACTTTGCTGACTTTTGCCTTCGTGCACATGATTCCAGGCGACCCGGTGACCATCATGGCCGGAGAACGCGGTATTTCTGCTGAGCGCCACGCACAGCTGATGGCCGAAATGGGCCTCGACAAGCCGCTGTATCAACAATACTTCAACTATGTGATAGGGGTGCTGCACGGCGACCTTGGCGTCTCGTTAAAAAGCCGCGTCCCTGTTTGGCAGGAGTTCGTGCCACGCTTCAAAGCCACGCTGGAATTAGGCATTTGCGCCATGATTTTCGCGGTGATCGTCGGTATACCCGTGGGGGTATTGGCGGCGGTGAAGCGCGGCTCCATCTTTGACCACACCGCCGTAGGTATCTCATTGACGGGATACTCAATGCCTATCTTCTGGTGGGGCATCATGCTGGTGATGCTAGTCTCGGTGCATCTTAATCTCACGCCCGTGTCGGGGCGAATAAGCGACACCGTGTTCCTTGATGACAGCCAGCCGCTGACCGGCTTTATGCTGATCGACTCCTTAATCTGGGGCGAGCCGGGTGACTTCAAAGACGCCGTGATGCACATGATCCTGCCTGCCATCGTGCTCGGGACTATCCCGCTGGCGGTTATCGTGCGTATGACCCGCTCTTCCATGCTGGAAGTGCTGGGCGAAGACTACATCCGCACCGCGCGTGCCAAAGGCGTGAGCCGTATGCGCGTCATCGTGGTCCACGCACTGCGCAATGCGCTGTTGCCCGTCGTGACCATCATTGGTTTGCAGGTCGGTACGCTGCTTGGCGGCGCCATCCTGACGGAAACCATCTTCTCTTGGCCAGGACTCGGCCGCTGGTTGATTGATGCATTACAACGCCGCGACTATCCGGTCGTGCAGGGCGGTGTCTTGCTGGTCGCCATTCTGATTATCGTGGTTAACCTGCTGGTAGACGTGCTCTACGGCGTGGTCAATCCGCGTATTCGCCACAGAAAATAAGGGGCTCACTATGTCTCAAGTTATAGAGCCCGTTGCTAACGAAATAGTGACGGCAGCACCGACGCCGATGCCGCCAATGCGCGAATTCTGGCACTACTTTAAGCGCAACAAAGGGGCCGTGACGGGCCTGGTTTACATCATTATCATGCTGGTTATCGCCATTGGCGCTAACGTGATTGCACCCCACGGCCCGGCCGAACAGTTCCGTGACGCGCTGCTGCGCCCGCCGGTCTGGCAGGAAGGCGGAAGCTGGAAGTTCCTGTTAGGTACCGACGACGTGGGTCGCGACATCTTGTCTCGCCTGATGTACGGCGCGCGCCTGTCGCTGCTGGTGGGCTGTCTGGTGGTAGTGCTGTCTCTGATCCTCGGCGTGATTTTTGGCCTGTTCGCCGGTTACTACGGCGGCGTGGTTGACGCTACCATCATGCGTATCGTTGACATCATGCTGGCGCTGCCAAGCCTGCTGTTAGCACTGGTACTGGTGGCGATTTTCGGCCCGTCGATAGTCAACGCCTCGCTGGCTCTGACCTTCGTCGCCCTGCCGCACTATGTGCGTTTGACCCGCGCTGCGGTGTTGGTCGAAGTGAACCGTGATTACGTGACGGCTTCTCGCGTGGCGGGTGCAGGTTCCGCGCGCCAGATGTTTGTGAACATTTTACCTAACTGCTTAGCGCCGCTGATTGTTCAGGCCTCGCTCGGCTTCTCCAACGCCATTCTGGATATGGCGGCTCTCGGCTTCCTCGGCATGGGCGCACAGCCGCCAACGCCTGAGTGGGGCACTATGCTGTCCGACGTATTGCAGTTTGCTCAGAGCGCGTGGTGGGTGGTGACCTTCCCGGGCGTGATCATTCTGTTGACGGTACTGGCATTTAACCTGATGGGTGACGGTCTGCGCGACGCCCTTGACCCTAAACTCAAGCAGTAAGGGACGAGAGATGGAAACCACATTGATTAAAGATGTACCGGTTGGCAAAACCCTGCTGACCGTAGATAAGCTTTCCGTTCACTTTGGTGACGAAGGCACGCCGTTCCGCGCGGTTGACCGTATCAGCTACAGCGTTAAACAGGGCGAAGTGGTCGGCATTGTTGGCGAGTCCGGCTCGGGTAAATCCGTCAGTTCACTGGCGCTGATGGGGTTGATCGACTTCCCCGGCAAAGTGATGGCTGAGACGCTGGAGTTTGGTGGTCGCGACCTGCAAAAAATGAGCGAAAAAGAGCGCCGCCAGATTGTCGGTGCCGAAGTCGCGATGATTTTCCAGGACCCGATGACCAGCCTCAACCCGTGCTACACCGTAGGGTTCCAGATCATGGAAGCCATCAAGGTGCATCAGGGCGGCAACCGCAAAACGCGTCGTCAGCGCACTATTGACCTGCTGACGCTGGTGGGCATTCCTGATCCCGCTTCGCGCCTTGATGTTTATCCGCACCAGCTTTCGGGCGGCATGAGCCAGCGCGTGATGATTGCCATGGCGATTGCTTGCCGTCCAAAACTGCTGATTGCCGATGAGCCGACCACCGCGCTCGACGTGACCATTCAGGCGCAGATCATTGAGCTGCTGCTGGAGCTGCAACAGAAAGAGAACATGGCGCTGATGCTGATCACGCACGACCTGGCACTGGTTGCCGAGGCCGCGCAGCACATCATCGTGATGTACGCCGGGCAGGTGGTGGAATCCGCCCGCGCCTCGGAAATTTTCCGCGCGCCGCGCCACCCGTACACCCAAGCCCTGTTGCGTTCCCTGCCGGAATTTGCGGCGGACAAGGCCCGTTTGCAGTCATTACCGGGCGTCGTGCCGGGTAAATATGACCGCCCGAACGGCTGCCTGCTCAACCCGCGCTGCCCGTATGCTAACGATCGCTGCCGTAAAGAAGAACCTGCACTGCGCGACTTGAGCAATGGACGCCAGTCGAAGTGCCACTACCCGCTCGATGATGCCGGGAGACCAACCTATGAGTCATGATAATTCTGTGAAGTCAGAGCCGCTACTGCAGGCGATTGACCTGAAGAAACACTATCCGGTGAAGAAGGGGCTGTTTGCTCCTGAGCGCACGGTGAAAGCCCTCGACGGCGTCTCTTTTGACCTCGAGCGCGGCAAAACGCTGGCGGTGGTGGGCGAGTCTGGCTGTGGTAAATCCACGCTGGGCCGCCTGCTGACCATGATTGAAATCCCCACCGGCGGTGAGCTTTACTATCGCGGTCAGGATTTGCTCAAGCCTGACGCCACGGCCGAAAAGCTGCGCCGCCAGAAGATCCAAATCGTGTTCCAGAATCCTTACGGATCGCTGAACCCGCGTAAGAAAGTCGGGCAGATCCTCGAAGAACCGCTGCTGATCAACACCAAGCTGTCAGCCAAAGAGCGCCGCGAAAAAGCCCTCGAAATGATGGCCAAAGTGGGCCTGAAAACCGAGCATTACGACCGCTATCCGCACATGTTCTCCGGCGGCCAGCGTCAGCGTATCGCCATTGCCCGCGGGCTGATGTTAGACCCGGACGTGGTGATTGCCGATGAGCCAGTTTCTGCATTGGACGTCTCGGTGCGCGCGCAGGTGCTGAACTTGATGATGGACTTGCAGAAAGACCTCGGTCTGTCTTACGTCTTCATTTCGCATGACCTGTCTGTGGTAGAGCATATCGCCGATGAAGTGATGGTGATGTACCTCGGCCGTTGCGTGGAGAAAGGCTCGAAAGACGCCATCTTCAACAATCCGCGCCATCCGTACACCCAAGCGCTGCTCTCCGCCACGCCGCGCCTGAATCCGGATGAACGCCGCGAGCGCATCAAGCTGACCGGCGAACTGCCAAGCCCGCTGAACCCACCGGCCGGTTGCGCGTTCAACGCCCGCTGCCGCCGCGCCTTCAGCACCTGCAAGCAGTTCCAGCCGCAGCTCAAGCAGTACGGCGACCAGCTGGTGGCCTGCTTCGCCGTCGACCAAGACGAAAACGGCCAGACGCAAACCGTGGCCTAACAACCGGCCTCGACTCCTTTGCTGAAAATCAAAAAGCCCGCGATTGCGGGCTTTTTTTCGTCCAAATCATATTTAATATGCAATGGATACTCAGCCAATCCATTGCATATATACAATTATTTCCCCTGACTCGCCCACCAGGCCAGCAGTTGCAGGGTCGAGGAGTAGTAGTCATCTTTTGGTGCGAGGTCGGGGCTGATGGCGCTGCGATTTGCCATGGTGAAATCGCGGATTGCCAGCAGGCCGGGGGACATATTGTACTCCGCCTTGGTGCCGGTCATGACGTCAACCCAGGCAGGCGTGGCGTCGCGTGGTGATTTCTGCCACCACTGGATATAAGGCGCGAGCCCAGGGCTGCCAGCGTGTGCCCAGCCGAGGTAGAGCGGGATGCGCACCGCGTCGTAGCTAAAGCGCGGCGGCCATTTGCTGGAGGGTAGCAGAGTGCCGTCGGCTTGCAGCGTTACCCAGTCGGTCTGCAAACGCAGTTCGCCAAAGGTCATCTTGCCGAGCAGCGCGACGCCGCTTTCATCGAGATCTTTCCACACTTTCAAATGACTGTGCTGGTAAAACGCCTGCCACGCGGGGAACAGGAAATAGGACGGGTTGAGGGTTATCGAGCTGGTCTGGTTAAAGCCCGAAACGCCCGGCAGCATCACTTTATATCCGGCGTAGTCGATCACCGTTTTCTTGATGAGCGCCGACTGGAGCTTGTCCGAAGCCTGCGTGTAGCGCGGGTCATGCCAGCGATCGCCCGCCAGCAGTAGCGCCCAGGCCATTAAGGTATCGCCGTCAGAGGCGTTATTCTTGTCCGCTACTTTGGGAGTGGCATTCGGGTCATAGCGCCACGAATAGAGGCCAATATCCTTGCGATACAGGTTCTTATTGGCCCATTGCCACAGCTGGTCGAAGGTCCCCTGATCATTGTTGTACACCGCCAGCAGCATGCTGAAACCCTGCCCCTCGGTGTGACTCACGCCTTTGTTGGCGGTGTCGGCAATGCGCCCGTCGGCCTGCAAAAAACGGCTTTTATACTCTAACCAGCCATTGCTCTGCGACCAGCCACTGTTCTGTGCCATTACAGCCGCAGAGAACAGTGTTGCTGAAACCAGTGAACAGAAAACGCCAAGCCACAACAGCAGGCGACGTGCCCGAACTGACAACATAAAAATTCCTTACAATCCATTTTGATAACGGAAAAGCAGCACGCCTTCGCGGCCGCTTTCCTGCCAGCGGAGTGATACCGAAGCCTGCCCGCCCTGAGCCAGTAGCCATTCGCCATATGCCCCTTCCAGTACCGCAACCAGCGCGATTTGCCACAGGGCCTCATCACTGCCCTGCGGGGCCGCAGGCCAGGCAATATGGGCCAGCGTTAGCTGCTGGTTGGTCGCCTCAATCTTCACCACGCCCCAGTCGAACTGGCCGAGCAGCTGATTGAGCTGGTCTTCCAGCTCACCCAATGTGGCCGCCGTCGGAAGAGGATATTGTCTGGCTAAATTGCTGCCCATCAGTGCCAGAAAGCGTCGCCCGTCTTCATCATCCGCTGAGGAAAGGATCCCTGAGAACAGCACCTGCACCAGATTTTGCCAGCCAGACGTCTGTTTACGCTGGCGATAATACTGCTGCTCGACCCGTGTATAGTCTTGTTGTTGCATGGTTTTTTCCATCACTGAGATCAATTCTGGCCCATAAGATAGCGGAAGTAGAGCTGAGCTTTGCTTTCATTGTAGTCGCCGAAAGTGTCATAGCCCACTTGCCCGCCAATCTGCATATTTTTGTTCAGATGGTAGTTGCCGCCGACACCCGCGTTCCAGCCGATGCCGTTTTTCGAGCCGCCGGAGTAGAAGGCTTCCTGCGCTTTGCCATCGGCAACCAGCTGTTCCAACTGGCTTTGCAGGTTTGCGTCTTCCGGGAAGTACGGGCTTTCGTCCTGAGTGTAAGACTGATAGCCGACCGAGCCGCTGAGCTTCAGGTCCCAATCGTTATATTTCTGGGTGTATTCCACCGGGAATGACACGCTGACGTAGTTTTGCGGGCTGAAGTAGCCACCCTGACCATAGCTGAAGTAGCTGAGGTTTTTGTCGAAATTCATATAGCCGACGTTCACCCCGGTTTTCAGCTCGCGGTCGTTATAACGATAAGGTCGGATATATAAACCGACGTTGGCGTTAACCGCCTTGTTCGAGGTGACGTGGTCGCCCAGATAGCTGTAGTAGCCGCCACCGGCATAGAAACCGGCGTCGCCGTCGTCATAGGATAAATTGACGCTGCCGCCGTTTTTGGTGACTTGCCCCCACTTGTCGCCGGTGTAGGTATCTCGGGTGCCGACGTAAGAGAGCAGGCTGTCGTTAACGGCGCGGCGCTCTGCGGTCACGGTCAGGGTGGTGAAGTCGCCCAGTTTCGGCGCCCACTGTGCGCCGCCGACCAGCGAGGTTAAATCCTGACCCAGCGGCGTGGAGCCGACGTCCACTTTGTAGTTATCGCCACTCAGCGCGGCGTTCAGCTCGACGCCGGATTCGCTCTGCGAACCCGAAGACTCTTTGGCGATGTACTGCGACGGCGAGGCCGGAGTGTTGGAAGCATTTTGCTGTGCCTGAGCCAGCGGGCTGAGTTCGCCGTGCAGCGCGCCAGTACCAAAGCGATTATTGGCGCTGTCGCTGCTTGAACCGGCGTCCAGCGTGACCGGCGTGACCCCCAGCGTGACGCGCGACGAGTCGAACGGCACGAAGGAGAAGCTCATCGGCGCTTTGGCCTCGGTCAACTGGCTCAGGCCGCTTTCCCCATCGCGCCCGCGCACCGACAGTTCGCCCTGCACCCAGTTGGCGGTTCTGTCTTGCAGCTGGTCGAGCATATCGTCGATCTGCTTTTCAGTGGCATCACGCTGAACCACGGCGGTCGGCGTCGCACCCGGCAGAGGCGCCGTGCTGGTGGAAGCCGTTTGGTCCGACTGCTGCCACGGCATCACCGTGCCATACACCGACTGCGTGGTGCTGCGCGAGGTGCGGGTAGAACGGTTGATGAACGGGTTGTCGCTCAGTTGCAAACCGGCGATCTGCGACGAGCCGCCGTCAGCGCCTTCCAGCCCAATCATCTTGCCTTTCGCCGAACGCAGCAGCGCCAGCGCCTGCTGATGGTCGCCTTCGGCTTCGGCCACTCGCGCCGCCAGCAGCAGTCGCTCTGGGGTGCGCGGGCCGGTTAAACCGTTCATCAATTGCTGCGCCCGCGAGGTATCGCCTTCGGCCAGCGCGATGTTAATCGCACCCACCCTGGCGTCCTGCGTCGGCGTGTCGTTGCTCATCAGGTAGTTATAAACCTGACCGGCCTGTTTATTCATTTTGCCGGACTGATACAGACGGGCCATCGCCAGCATCAGGTCGCGGTTTTGCGGATCGGCCTGCAGGGCGACAACCAGCTTGTCGTAAGCCGCCGCGTACTGGCCCTGCTCGCGCAGGTCGTCGGCCTGATTAATCACAAAGCCGTTGCGCATACCGGCCATTTCCGTTGGTGTCGAGCTGGCCTGAATCTGAGGGTTTTGCAGGAATGCCTGCGCCTCGCCGCTCAGCCCCGCCTGATTCAGTACGGTGATTTGGTCGGCATAGTCTCCGGCATTGCCCTGCACGCCCTGACGCATATTCTGGCGCACAACCTGCACCGCCAGCGGAATTTGCCCGGTGGCGGCTAAGTTCTTCGCCAGCGCGCCCGCATCGGCAGGGGCCGACGGCGGATTCTGCGCTAAGGCGCGAAGGGTGTTGGCGGCGGCAGCGCTATCCCCTTGGCGTAGATAGGTTTCTGCCGAAGCCATCTGCTGATTGAAATTCGCCCGTTGGCCCAGTTCACGCATGGCGGTGGTCTGGCTGGCTCGCGGAATGCGCGCCAACAGGGCGCTGGCGCTGGACCAGTTTTGGGTTTCTGAAGCGAACAGGGCAGCGGCATACAGCTCGGTGGCCCCCGCGCCTGGCTGATTCGCGCCCGCCATCAGTGACTGCGCCTGCCCGGTTTGCCCCTGTTTTTGCAGAATGCGCGCTATGTCCAGCTTCACCCAGACGTTGTTCGGCTGCCTCTCGCGCGCCTGTTGCAGAATCATCAGGGCGCGCTGCGGGTCGTTGTTGGCGACGGCCTGCGCTGCCTGACGGCGCATAGGCTCGATGACGTCAGCCACCGCCGGAGGTTGCAGCTTATTGCGCAGCGCGGTCGGTAGGGTTTGCAGTACCTGATTGGCCTCGGCAGTTTTATTCTGCTGGCGTAAAACGTAGTACAGCCCCGCGCGGGCATCGGGATTGTCACCCAGCTGGCTGTACTGCTGCTCGGCGGCGGCCAGATCCCCTTTGCGGCGCAAAATGTCGGCGCGCAACAGGCTGGCAGACAGACCTTTGTCGCCACCGGCCTGGGTCAGCGGCGTGAGGCTGGCCAGCGCGGCGTCGAAATTGCCCGCTCCGGCGTCATTTTTGGCTTTGCTCAGTTGGGCATAAAACTGCGAGTCCTGCGCCTGTGTCGCCAATTGGGCGCTGTTGGTGCCGCCCTGTTGCGCCGCGCGGGAGAGGTAATCCGCCGCCGCCGCAAAATCGCCATTGCGCTGCGCGATATAACCCAGCCCGGCGAGGGCATCGGCGTCGTTAGGATTGCCATTTAAGACGGTCTCGAACCGGGTTTTGGCATCATTAACATTGCCACTATTCAGCTCATCGAACCCCTGACTTTTCGCCGCGCCGCCAATATTCTTCTGGAAGTAGGCCATCACGCTGGTGTCATTGGGGTGACGCGCCTGATAACCCTGATACAGCTCGCGGTCGCTTTCGCGCGGCACCATCCACAATAACGCCTGACGCAACGAGCGATCGGCCTCCGGGCTATTGGCCGCCATGCTGCCGAGCAAATTAATACCGTCGCGGCGGGTAGGTTCTTGATAAGTCAGCACTTTGCCGAGCGCGAGGCGCGCCGTGGCGTCTTCAGGGTGCTGGGCCACGCGCTGTTGCAGACCCTGAATCGCCTGAGGTTGCAGTGACTTGTCGCCCGCCATGGTCAGGTAATATTCGTTCGCCAAACTGTCCAGCGGCTGATCGCCATTGAACAGCGTGCGGTACGCCGTCAGCGCGCCGCTGATATTGCCCTGCGTCGCCATCTGCCGTGCGGCGGCCAGCTGGGCCGGGGGAATAGATTGCACAGCTTTCGCATTGCTTAGCGAGGCAAGACGCGGATCCTGCGGCGACACGGCGCTCAGCTTGTCCCGCCACTGGTTGGCGGCAGCCTTGTCGCCACTTTGCAGGGAATAGAGCGACATCAAATAGAGCGCCTGCGCGTTATTCGGGTCAACCAGCAGCACTTTGTTCAGCGCGTCTTTGGCTAAATCATCGTGGGCGCGATCGTGCCAATAGGCCGCCTGATCGAACAAGGCTTTCAGCGCCGGATTGGAGGTGTCCGCCGCCTGAGCCGCCAGCGCAGCACTTCCCAGTCCGGCGATCCCTACCAGATAAATCGCCCTGAACACCGCCAGAGATAGCTTATTGTTTTTCATGGTTAACTCCGGTGATCGCCGAGTCAGATATCATTGTTATTGTTATGTTCATTGTGCCGACTTCTTACCGAGACGCTTCGCCGCGTGCCTTGCCAGCAGGACATACAGGCTGAGGCCAAGCAGCAGGGAGATACCCACGGTGATAAGCGACAAGATCACGATATGCGAGCTGGCGTACCAGATGACCATCATGTACCACGGCATCTGCCCGGCCGGGAACTGCTTGCCGACGGTGAAGCTGCGAATGCCGTTTTCATCCGTAACAATGGCTAAATCGCCGCGCACCCCGGCGTTAATCTTCGAGGATTTAAGGTCACTGTGGATTTTCAACAGCTGCTGGTCATCGGTGCCGGTGGCAACCACCACCACGTGGGACGGCGACCAGGGCGAGCGATAACTGGCAAAGCCGCGCCACGCGCCCGTTGAAGAGAGATAACGGTCGGCATCCAGAGGCTGGCGATACCAGTCGCCGGTCAGGGCGTCGAGCACGCTTTGCCACTGGCTCGGCGTTTTCACACTCAGCGAACTGTTGTTGATGACAAACGGCGAGTCGTGCAGCAATTGCTGATTAAACGGCGAATCACCCAGCGTGCTAATAGCTAAAATATTTCGATCAAACAGCGGGTTATCCTGCTCATTGCCTTTCAAACCAAAAGCCACTTCCACGTGATTCACCGGCACGCCTGTGGCATTGCCCGCGCGCGCCGCCATGTTCAGCAGGGTATGAACCTCCCCGGCCGACGGCGTTTCTGGCAGCAGCATCAGCGTGTCGGCGAAGTCAGCCTGTTTGGAGAAAGGGAAGGACGCGCCGACGAAGTAAGAGAGGTTCGGCAGCTGGGCAAAGTGGTAGCTGTTGCTCAGATCGATGTAAGAGTTGGGGTCGATGCGGCTCTTAATGTTGTCGCTGCTCGTGATGCTGCACGGCGCGTCTTTTTTCGGCTGAATGTCGAAGTAGAACGCCAGCTGGTTATCACCGTAAATCAGGTACGGCTGAAGCTGTAGGTTGTAGCTCTCTTGACGGCTGTCGAAGCCAATGCGCCGCCAGACGTTCTCCAGCAGGCCGACTTTATTCACCGTCAGATTGCGCAGGAAGGTGCCGTTAATCGACACATTGAGCTGCGAGTTATCTTCATCAATCCAGTTTTCCGTTGGGAAACGGTAATCGATTTTCACCGGAATGGTGTGCCCATCCCACATAAACAGGTCCGGCGCGGCGCGGAACGGCACGTGGATTTCATTATGGTAAATGCCGGTGGCGGTCAGCGGATTTTGGTCACGGGCAACCAGTTCGCCCAGCGTGACCGGGCGCGTGGTGTCAATCCAGTGCGGCGCATCGTAAGGCTGGCGCGCCGGAATGGTTTGCTGGGTGACGTCGAGATATTCGGTATTGGCCGGAAGCGGGGCGCTAATCAGACGATAGGCTGCCTGGCGCAGTTGGTTTTCGTCATTGCCGGTGATCAGCAGCAGTTTGTAGACCGGATTATTTGGGTTATCAATCAGTTGAATTCGCGGCCCCTGACTGGCTGGCAGCGTTAGCGAGCCAATTTTATCCCCCGGCTTACCAAAGATAATCCCGCTCTGCTGAGGTAAGTCATTCAGCACCACTGGGAAGTCCACGCCGCGATAGTCAGAGAGCACGCCCAAATAGGAAGCGACCATCGCCGCCGCGCTGACATCCTGCGGCTGTAGCGACGAGGTGAAAGCCATCGGCACGATGGATTCTTGCATCTGCAGGGCGTCGAAGAACGGGCGCGGGAACTTGCCGAGGTCGCGGCCGATATTCAGCTGCTGGCCTTCCAGATTGATATGCGAGGTAGGCAGCACTTGGACCCAATACTTGTCCGACTGGTCCTTCTCACAGGCCATGGTGTTGTTGTCATGCACGCGGAAGCTGAGATTGTTGCGCGACACCACCATGGCTGACGGAATATCCAGCTCGAACAGGTCGCCGGCGCTGCTCTCTTCACTCAGCGGCAGGCTGCCCAGCGGCTGGCCGTTGAGCATAAGCTCTAGCGTGGTATTGCGGGCAATCAGCGCCGGGGAGATTTTCAAAGCCAGTGAAAGCTTGGCGTTGGTGATCACCTGATCGGTCGGCAGGGTGAAAATAATCCCCGACTGTAGCTGACCGCCGCTCAGGGTTAAGCCATTTTTCTGGCCCATATCGGCCACGCTGATGCTGTTGGCGAAGGGCTGAACCATGGACGCAGGCGCTGTTTCTACCTGAGCTGGCGTGACTTCGACGGGCGCAGGAGCGGTTTCAACAGGTGCAGGGACGTCCGGCAGCGGCGTCGCGGTTTCCACGGCGGATGCCGCCGGTGCGGGTGGCATCCACGAGGGGGCAGCAGGCAGGGCGCTGGCGTCAGCGTTGGCGGCCGACGGGGCCTCTTCCGCGCTGGTTTGGGTCAGCGGCAGCATGCCTAAGGCCAGCAGCACGCCTTGGGATACGCGGCGATAGAACCCAGAAGCTGTTGATTTATGAGGTAATGACTTCATGCTGCCTCACTCTTAGTGGCTGATTTTTGCAGCTTGTTTTTGGCGCGGCGCTCGCGCCAGGTGCCGAAGAACAGGTCAAAGACGCAACGCACAATGCCAAATAGCGAGTGCAGTGGGCGGTCTTGCGGGTATTCATCGCCAATCCACGCATCGGCGCGCGACAGCACCACGCGCACCAACTCACGGCGTTTGTCCAGCGGCAGATTTTCAAATTGCAGGCGGATACGGTCTTTATTGGCGCTGATTTGGCTGACCGGGAAGCTCTCTGCGCCCGAGGCCAGCTGGATTTCCACCTCTTCAATCTCTTCATTGATATAACGCTCGTCCGGCGTCACCAACTGCACGCCCCCCATCGACATATCAATGGTTTGGGTGCGCAGGGAGATGCCATTGGCGTAGTGAATAATGGCCGGAATGGCGGCTTCGACGCGAATGGTTTTGCGCACCTGACGCGTCTCTTTCGCCACGGCGATGGCCGCCAGCAGGATCAGCACGCTAAAGCTGCCCCACGCCACGTTAAGCGCGATGACGCTCGGATCGACATCAAAATAGTTGTGGAACACCACGCGAATAAGCCCCCAGCCGATGCCCATCAGCATCAGCGTCAGCGCGATGATGTGCGGTTTAACGATGTGGAAATCGAAGAAGCCGTTGTCGAGCAGGCCGCCTTTGTCCGTTACGTTGAATTTGCCTCTTTTCGGCGAAACCAGCGTCAGCAGGGTAGGGATAATCAGGTGGAAGGCCATGACGGTGTCATACACCTCGCCCCAGAAGGAGTAGCGGAATTTGCCGTTAAGCCGCGAGTTCATATAAATCGACATCACCAAATGCGGCAGGGCGTAGGCAAAAATCAGGCTCGAAGAAGAGGCAATGATATTTAGGTTGAACAGCAGGAAGGCGATCGGCGCGGTCAGGAACACCACGCGCGGCAAACCGGACTGGAAGCTTATCATCGCGTTCAGGTAGCACAGGCGCTGTGGGAAGGTCAGCCCGCGACCAAACAATGGGTTATCCATGCGCAGGATTTGCGTCATGCCGCGCGCCCAGCGGGTGCGCTGGATGACGTGCAGGCCCAGTCGCTCGGTGGCTAAGCCAGCGGCCAGCGGAATAGCCAAGAAGGCCGACTTCCAGCCCAAACGCTGCATTTTCAGCGCGGTATGGGCATCTTCGGTGACGGTTTCTACGGCAAAACCGCCAATTTCATCCAGCGCGCTGCGGCGAATAACCGCGCAGGAGCCGCAGAAGAAGGTGGCGTTCCAGTTGTCATTTCCTTTCTGAATAGGGCCGTAAAACAGCGAGCCTTCTTTGGGAATATTGCGGCCAATTGACAGGTTGCGCTCGAAAGGGTCGGGGGAGTAGAAATAGTGCGGAGTCTGCACCAGCGCCAATTTTTCGTCTTTCAGGAAACCGCCCACGGTGGCCTGTAAAAAGACCCGGGTCGCCACGTGGTCGCAGTCGAAAATACAAATAAGCTCGCCACGGGTTAATTTCATCGCGTTATTTAAATTGCCGGCTTTGGCATGGGCATTATTATTACGGGTGATATAACCCACGCCGACGTCGGCGGCGAACACCGCAAATTCATCGCGCTTGCCGTCATCCAAAAGATAAATTTTCAGCTTATCCTGTGGATAATCAATGCATTGTGCCGCCAGCACGGTATCGCGCACCACGTCCAAACTTTCGTTATAACTCGGGATATAAATATCTACCGTCGGCCATAACGACATGTCGGCTGGCAGAGGTTCGATGGTGCGATTTAATGGCCACATGGTCTGTAAATAGGCCAGCATTAAGACCACCCAGACATAAATATCCGCCAGAAATAGGCCCAGGCCCAAAATGGTTTCAATAGTGGAGTTGAAATGCAGGGTTTCAGTGGCCCGATAGTAGATATATCGGGTGGACATCAGTACCGACAGAATGACCAGCACAATAGAAATGCGGCGGTGTTTGATTCGACCCAGAATAAATAACAGGCCGATACTGATTAAGCCAAAAATATACTGTTTCTGGCTATCCATAGGGGTAATGATAATAACTGCCGCAACGGGCAGTAAAAGAAGTACGAGCAGGGAGAATAGGAATTTATTCATCGCTTTTAGGATCGCTTTCTGCTGGAGCTATTAATAATTATCTGGTTTTGGAGAGGCATGTAATTCCCCATCACCGACTTTGATCCCTAAAATAGCGGCGACTTTTTTGCTGATCAGTTCAATATCAAAGGCCGAAGCCGATACCGGGCTGAAATCAATAATCGATCGCTGCGAGGCATTGGCCTCTGGCACGCATTCGTCCCTGTGGATGGTGCCTAACAAGCGTTCATTCAAACGCTGCTCGAAGAATTGGGTGACGTCGCGGCTTAGTGTCCGGCGATTGTCACTTTGATTCACAACGTAATACTCACCTTTTTTATTATTCAAAGGTGTGCCAATCAGCCGATTTTTTTCCATCAAAGGTAATAACGACAGCGACGCCGTGTCCGCCAGCATCACCACCACGTGGAGATCGGCCAGCGCCTGCACGGCTTTCAACGCCGGGCTTGGGCCGGGAGGGAAATCAGCAATAATCACCAAGCCTGGATAGTTCAGCACGGTATTCAGACCGCGCTGCAGGAAGTGGGGATCGAGGGTTAACTGCTGCTCGAACTCCATCCGCTGCTCTTCGGTGACTTCGCCGTAAGGCAGCACGAAAGTGTTTGAACCGGCTTTGAGGATAAACTGGCTCCAGTCGGATTCATTCCCTGAGCCAGCGACAAAGCCGCGTGTGTCAGAGATGGGCACGCCAAAGTGCAGGCGCAGGGCGTTCTGTACGTCGAAATCGATAACCAGCACTTTGCTGCCGCTGCGGGCAAGTGAATACGCCAGATTCGACGCGACCGTGGTTTTACCGACCCCGCCTTTTGGGGAACACACACAAACTAACGGCATGAGGCAATCATCTCTAACAAGGGTTGAAGCGGCGTGTCGCGAGGCAGAGTGTTCTCCTCGCGCTGTGGCGCTTTTTGTTTAAACATTTGGCGAAATTGGCTGCCCGCCTCTTTATGCTGTGTGGCAGCCGCAGGGGCCTGGCTGGCAGCGAAAGGTGAGGCGGCCTGAGGTGCAGGCGGTTGCGCGACCGGCGGCGCAGCATCAGGCTCCGGCAGGGCGGCGCGCAGCGTGTCCAGAATATTCATTCCTGCGGGGACAATCGACGAGCTAACGATGTCGGGCGAGGCATTTTTAGGCTCGGCTTTAGGATTGGCAATGCTCGTGGAGATCGGCGATGGGATCTCGGTTTTATGCGCGGCGGATGCAAGGTTTTTGAACTCTCCCTGGTTGACCGGCTGTGGCGTGGGCTGGGTGGTGCGACCATTGTCCAGCGCCCCCTGAGGCTCATCGCCAGAGGAAATCTGCTTAATCAATGTCCATTTATTCATTGAGCTGGTAATGCCATTGCCCATCGACTTTGCATTTATTTCTTTATAATCAATGTCTTCTGTTTTTGACTTTTCCATGAAACGCTTAATGTCGTCATAATTATTCATATATTTTGCCTGATAGGAAATTTGTTATAAGAGGTATTAGGCGTAAGACTTCCCTGCTTAAAGCCACTATTTTCAGAATGTCTTAGTTAAAATCTAGATTATTTATGACGTAGGAATAATCTTAATGTAACAGTTATCGTACAGTTTGAACCAGTATTTACGAAAAATATGCATCTGCCTCAAATATGCCGATTTTAAAGTAACCTAAAGGTAAACAGTGAGTTAGGCGTGTTCTACTATTGTTTGCTGCTGAACCATTCATTCATCTCGTTTTTCACTGCCTATATAGCACACTAACCCCTTTGGTATCCCCCGCGTTAGACTAATAGCCGATTTTGCTCACGTTATTAGCCGCCGCATGGCTAAGACGATTAATATTAACTATTTATAATAGGGATACCATGAACCCTTCAGGGATTAAGTCACTATTATTCTTTGATATAAAAAGAGAATTTTAATGCATAAAACCCTCGCTTAAGGCATGAGAAAGGGGGCTTATCAGGTATACTGCGTCAAGCTATTGTTCCCCCGTTTGCACTGTTAGGATAGGCGGATTGATCAGGTTGGCAAGTCATGGAGAATTAGGTTGCGGGTCAGGCGTTCATTAACCATTAAACAGATGGCGGCGGTATCCACCGTTGCGGTGATCACTATCTGTATTTTTATCCTCATCCAACTGTTTCACTTTGTGCAGCAGCGGAGGGAGGATTACGCCCAACAGCTTGAAAATATTGCGCATTCAGTGAGAAAGCCGCTTTCTCAGGCGGTGCTTGATGTCAACCTGAATGAAACACAAGACATTCTCAATACCCTGCGTCCGGTAGGTATTCTCAGCCGCGCTGACGTGGTGATGCCCAATGAAATTGCCGCGCTACATACTAATTTCCCCGCGGGCCGCCCGGTGCCTGAATGGATCACTCGCGGTTTTAACCTGCCGGTGAAGATTTCCGTGCCGCTCTATTCGGCGGCGGCCAGCCCGAAAGATCCCAAACCTTTAGCGTATTTAGTGCTGCAAGCCGACTCCTATCGGATGTACCAGTTCATCATCAGCGCGCTCTCCACCATGCTGACGACTTATCTCTTGCTGGCGCTGATTTTGACTATTTCTGTGAGCTGGTGCGTGAATCGTCTGGTGGTAAAACCCTTGCGGGCCATTGCGCGAGAGTTGGAATCCCTGCCTGAAAACGAAATTTGCAGTCATCAGCTGGCTCTGCCCCCGCGCCACGAGGATGATGAGTTTGGTATGCTGATCCGCAGTTATAACCGCAATCAGCAGCATCTGCTTAAAATGCAGCAGAAGATGCAGGACATCACCTCGACGACCGACAGCTCGTTAAACAATGAAGCGCAGTTTATGGCGCAATTGCAGATGCGGCTGAACGCTGCGACGAAGGAGAAAGACTTCCATCTGCTGCTGATTGGTATTGAAAGCCTGCGCGACGATGGCCATCTGAGCTGCCCGCTGATTAACGCTATTATTGACGTGCTGCCTGCCAACTGCGTGCTGGCAAGGCTGAGTTACAACGAGCTGGCCTTGCTGGCGAGTGACATTCCCCGCCCTTTTATGGCGATGCGGCTGGCGCGCCATATTATGGAGCGCATCAATGCCCCGCAGCAAAGTGATGTCACACCGCTGGCGCTGCACCCGACGGGCAGTATCGGCATTGTGCATTATGATGGTGAAGCGCCAGTGACCGCCACGCAGCTGATGGCGAATGCCCGCGCGGCGCGCGCTTCCGCCTACCAACAAGGCAAAAATCAGATTCTGTTCTTTGAACCAGAGCTGACGGACCGAATTCAAAAACGGCTATTACAGGAAAACGAAATTTTGCACGCTGTCGGCCAAAACGACTTCATCCTGTTTATTCAGCCCCAGTTCAATATGCAGACCGGCAAAGTGATGGGGGCCGAAGCCCTGCTGCGACGCAGAATGGTGGACGGCAGTTATGGGCTGGAGAGTGATTTCATCGTGTTGGCGGAAGAAATAGGCGTGATGGGGCTGTTGGGTTATAAAGTGCTGGAATTAGGCTGCGGCATTTTGGCGGATTGGCAGCAGAGGGGAATTACTCTGCCGCTGTCGGTTAACCTGTCTGGAATTCAAATCCAGCAGCGAAATTTCTTACCTGAACTGCGCAGTTTGCTCAGCCGTTATAAAATCAATCCGGGCCAACTGGTGTTAGAAATCACCGAAACGGCGCGCATTGAGGATTTGGATCGCGCTTTAATCCTGTTAAGTGAATTACGCGCCGCCGGCGTCTCTATTGAGCTGGATGATTTTGGCCTGGGCTATTCCGGGCTGGAGTACCTTAATCGCCTGCGCAGCTTGCCAATTGATGTCATCAAAATCGACCGCAGCTTTATCAACGTGCTGCCAGAGGATGATGTGATGGTGAACATTGTGGCTTCCATCGGTAAAGCCATGGATATTCAACTGATTGCCGAAGGCGTCGAAACCAACGAGCAGCGCCAATGGCTGCTGGAAAACAATATTATCTTTGGTCAGGGTTATTATTTCTCTCCCCCATTGCCGCAAGCTGAATTCGAAAGTAAGTTTTGCGGTAAATAACTTTAGTTTTAAAACTAAAGTTAGTGAGAGTTATTTATCTCCAATAAATGCCTCCCTTCTTTTAATAGCAAAAATAGCGTTAAGGTTTTAGTGACTTTCCCCCGTGGGGCAACAGTTCTTATGTATTTTCTCGCCTATTACTTTTTAACTGAATCGTTTCAGCTCTTATTTTAAAACAAAGATAATTACAAAGCGGAACAAGTTATTTCCATCTTGTTATGGCGGTGTTATTTTCCCGCCTATCAATTTTGAGCGGTAGCCTTGGTATTTATCACGGCTGTTGTATCTATACAGGGTGGGCAATAAATGAAAAAAAGTCTCTTTAAAAGCCTCTATTTCCAGGTATTAACGGCAATTACGCTGGGCGTGTTGCTTGGGCATTTCTATCCGGATCTAGGCGCACAAATGAAGCCGTTAGGTGACGGTTTTGTTAAATTAATCAAGATGATCATCGCTCCGGTGATTTTCTGTACTGTCGTAACCGGCATAGCCGGGATGGAGAGCATGAAGGCCGTCGGCCGGACCGGCGCCATCGCTCTGCTCTATTTCGAAATCGTCAGTACCATTGCGCTGATCATTGGTCTGGTGATCGTTAACATCGTTCAGCCAGGCGTGGGGATGAACGTTGACCCAGCCGCGTTAGACGCCAAAGCCGTCGCGGTTTACGCCGAACAAGCGCAAAGCCAGGGGATCATTCCTTTCCTGCTAGACATTATTCCAGGTAGCGTGATTGGTGCCTTTGCCAGCGGTAACATCCTGCAAGTGCTGATGTTTGCTGTACTGTTCGGCTTCGCGCTGCACCGTCTGGGTGACAAAGGCCAACTGGTCTTCAACTTCATCGACAGCTTCTCAAAAGTCATTTTCGGCATCATCAACATGATCATGCGCCTTGCTCCACTGGGTGCATTCGGCGCGATGGCCTTTACCATTGGTAAATATGGCGTTGGCTCTCTGGTGCAGCTGGGCCAGCTTATTCTCTGCTTCTACCTGACCTGCGTGCTGTTTGTGGTAGTGGTGCTGGGGCTGATTGCGCGCTTCACCGGCTTTAGCATCTTCAAATTTATCAGCTATATAAAAGAAGAGTTGCTGATCGTTCTCGGCACCTCCTCGTCTGAATCCGTTCTGCCACGCATGTTAAATAAAATGGAGCGCCTTGGCTGTAAGAAGTCAGTGGTGGGTCTGGTTATCCCTACCGGCTACTCCTTCAACCTTGATGGCACCTCGATTTACCTGACCATGGCGGCGGTGTTTATTGCTCAGGCAACCAATACCCACATGGATATCTGGCACCAAATCACCCTGTTGGTTGTGCTGCTGCTCTCCTCTAAAGGTGCGGCGGGCGTGACCGGCAGTGGCTTCATTGTTCTGGCAGCAACCCTGTCAGCAGTCGGCCACCTGCCGGTTGCCGGCCTGGCGCTGATTCTGGGTATCGACCGTTTCATGTCCGAAGCACGCGCCTTGACCAATCTGGTGGGTAACGGTGTTGCCACTATCGTGGTCGCCAAATGGTGTGACCAACTGGATGAAGGTCAATTGAACGCCGAGCTGTCTGGTAAAAATACCGAGCTGGCGGCGGGGAAAACGGTTTAATCGGATCCGTTGTTTCTAAAAACCGTTCGTAAGTTATAAAAAAGGCAGGTTGGAATACTCCAAACCTGCCTTTTTCATGCTTAATTTCCCTATAAATCCAACGGTTGCTTGATGTAACCCTAAGATTATCTTCATAATGTGCATCCCCGATGTCCCTGCGGCAGTTTTTTCTTAAAAATTTTCATGTGAACGGTGACATCGGCGAAAACGTGCGGTCTAACACAGTGCTAAACTTTGCCGTCTTCGTTTCAACACATCGATATCCTGTGGGCCAGTCGTCAGACACCGGCAGGACAGACAAATTGAAAATTGGATTGTCATTACGTAGGGGTTCACATGCAGGGCACCAAAATTCGTTTACTCGTTGGTGGATTGCTGCTGGCAGTTGCCGCAGGCAATGTTCAGGCTGAGGCGCTACAACCCGACCCAGCCTGGCAACAGGGTAAATTAGACAATGGTTTTACCTGGCAGATGCTGGCAACGCCGCAACGCCCAAGCGATCGCATTGAATTACGTCTTATTGTCCGTACCGGCTCTTTAGCCGAATCAAGCCAGCAAACTGGCTTCGCGCATTTTCTTCCTCGTATCGCCTTAACGCATTCCGAAGGGTTTACCAGCGCACAATTACAGTCTTTCTGGCAACAGGCTATCAGCACCGTAAGACCTCTTCCGCCAGCCGTCTCTTCTTATGATTTCACCATGTACAACATCAGCTTGCCAAACGGCCGTGCTGATCTGCTGAAAGAAGCCCTGTCATGGTTGGCGTCAACCGCCGGTCAGTTGCCTATCACTCCAGATACTGTTAGCGACGGCGCGCGCATTTCCCCTGATCCCGTGGGCTCGATCCCGATGGATACTCAGGATGCCTGGTGGCGTTATCGCCTGAAAGGTTCAACATTATTAGGTCATGACCCAAGCCAGCCTCCGGCACATCCGGTCGATGCCAAGGCGCTGAGCCAGTTCTATCATCAGTGGTACTCCCCGGACGCCATGACGCTGTACGTGGTGGGGAATGTCGATAGCAGCCGCAATCTCAGCGAGCAGATCAACAAAACCTTCTCCAAGCTGAAAGGCACTCGCGAGACGCCGCAGACCTTGCCAACGCTTGCCAGCCTGCCACCAAAAGCCATGACGCTGATGGATGACTCCATCACGCAGGATAAGCTGTCGCTATTGTGGGATACGCCGTGGCAGCCGATCCAAGACTCACAGGCATTGAGCACTTATTGGCGCAGCGATTTAGCGCGGGAAGCCTTGTTCTGGCATTTACAGCAGGCGTTGAAAACTTCGCCTGACGGTAAAGAGTCAAAAGCCAGCGCCGATATGCCGGTGCCTAACTTAAGCTTCGACTGCCGCGTGCAATACCAGCGCGCCCAGTGTGCAATACGCATGGACGCCGCCCAAGACAAGATGCTTGATTCGCTGAAGCACCTGTCACAAGAGCTGCTCAAAGTGCGCGATACCGGACTGTCTCAGGCCGAGTTTGATGCCTTGATTGCGCAGAAGAACGATCAGCTCAGCAAGCTGTTTGCGACTTATGCCCGCACCGACACTGACGTGCTCATGAGCCAACGCCTGCGTTCCCAGCAGAATGGCGTGGTGGATATCGCTCCAGAGCAATATCAGAAACTGCGTCAGGAGTTCCTCTCTTCCCTGACCCTGCCGGTATTGAATCAGGAGCTGAAACAGCAGCTTTCACGCGACCCGGCCTTGTTGCTGGTCCAGCCGAAAGGCGAGCCAGAGATGAGCGTCAAGCTGTTGCAGGAAACCTACGATCAAATCATGGTTCCTGCTGTAGCCCCTGAGGCGGCACCTGCCGATGCGGCGAGTAATGCAGCGGCGGCAGTGCAGGGGCAATAAAGTTTTAGAGTTTTTAGCTCCTTCTCCTCTGAGAGGAGAAGGAGCAAACCCACTCCCATCCTGAACTAACCCGACCTTCCCCTAAAACTTTTTACCCAGCTTTTTTCAAAAAGCCACATCCCTAGGAATGATCGCCCCGCGATATTGGATAACCGTGCTGGCCGTCTTGTGGCCGCGAATGGCGGCTTCTTCTGGGCTGCCGCCGTTCAGGCGGACGGCGAGATAGCCGGCGCTGAAGGAGTCTCCGGCAGCGGTGGTGTCGATGACTTTCTCTTTCGGCAGCTTCACCGCAGGCACGTCATACAGCTTGCCGTCAGAGGCGGAGACGATGCAGCTCTCTGCGCCGCGCTTGATCACCACTTCGCTGACGCCGAGCGCGTGAGTGCGGGCGATAACTTCGTCATACGGCTTCGCGCCCCACAGCATGTCTTCGTCATCCAGCGTCAGGAAGGCGATGTCGGTGCAAGAGAGCATCGCGTTATAAGCTGACTGGGTTTGCTCTTTGCTGGCCCACAGGCGTGGGCGGTAATTGTTGTCGAAAATGACTTTGCCGCCGCGTGAGCGGCAAGCCTGCAATAAAGTCATCAGTCGCTCGCGGCTTTTATCGTTAAGAATAGCGAGGCTGATGCCGCTGAGGTAAATGTAATCAAATTCAGCCAGTTGCTGACAGATCTCGGCGGACTTCGGGCTGTCGAGCCAGTAACGCGCGGCGGCGTCATTACGCCAGTAATAGAAGGTACGCTCGCCCGTTTCATCAGTTTCAATCACATATAAACCCGGTAGTTTGTTATCGAGACGCTGGGTCAAATCAGTTTTCACCCCTTCCTGCTGCCATGCTGACAGCATCTCATTGCTGAAACTGTCCGTGCCCAATGCCGTGACGTACTGCACTTCCAGCGCGTCTGCGGGAACCTGGCGGGCGATATAAACCGAGGTGTTGAGCGTGTCGCCGCCAAAGCCGCGATGCAGGGAGGAGCCTTTCTGAGACAGTTCAATCATGCACTCGCCGATAACGGCAATTTTTCTGGTCATTGAAACGGGCCTTGTCTTAAGAGATGGAAGCGACTGTTTGGCGCAATCAAGTTGGCGAAATCATGCACGTAGTCTCTTCGCTGACGAGGGGGCAGTCAATACTATTAAAACGCAGTTTTACTTTTTTTCGAGGCGTCTCGAAGAAGTGAAAAATAGCCATATAAAAAGCGAAAGCCGGAGAGCTTTCGCCGTTATCTTGGTCACGAAGGGTGGCGCTTATTTAGCTGCGTTACGACGCTCGGTCACGCTCTGCCCGCCAATGCCCCAGTTGTCAGTGTCGATCTCGTCGATGATGACCGTGGTGGTGGCTGGGTTTTTATCGAGGGTATCCACCAATAGTTGGGTAACGCCTTCAATTAGCGCCTTTTTTTGCTCAGCGGTGGCACCGTCGCGGGTAATTTTAATATTCACGTAAGGCATGGCTTTCTCCATATTTATAAGCGTTGTTAAGTCATCAATGTAGAGCCTGAGAGGGGAGACGTCTAGCCTGATAGCGGGCTATTTTGTGCTGCTGCGCGTAGTACCGGGCAAGGTGATTAAAGTTTCCTCCGGCGACGCCGATAGTTATCACTACGAAGTGGAAGCAGGGGGGCGGGCTGTCCGTAGAGCCACGCAAAGCATGTTGCCGCATGTGACCTGATTGGATGATTTTTATTTCTGGCAACAGAAAGTATGGCGGCATAAAAATATGATAACGAAGATGATGTTAGGTCTGATGATGCCAACATTTTCTGTCATCGAACGCGTCAGGGCACAGTCCTACTGGCGCCAGTGTCAGAGGGTGTATCGCTTTCAGCCCATTTACCGCACGTCTGGAAAGTTACTGGGTATTGAATTACTTACCGGGATTTTCCATCCGTCGGCACCACAGAAATTTGTCTCGCCAGAAGAGTACTTTGTCGCCGTTGCGATAGGCAAACGTGTACAAATCGTTCAAGAACAACTCGATTTATTGCAGCAATGGCAGCAACTGTTTGTCGAGCACGGCCTGCTTGCTTCCATTAACGTTGATGGGCAAGTGCTGGAGGCTTTGCAGTCCGATAGCGCCCTGAAACGGCAGATCAATACCATGCCCTACGTGCGCTTCGAGTTAGTCGAAAGCGCTGAACACGCGCTGAGCATCCCACTTTCCAAAATTGAGCAGTCTGACCGGCTATGGCTCGACGATTTCGGTCAGGGCATCGCCAACTTCTCTTCCTTTACCACCTGGCATTACGAGTACATCAAAATCGCGCGCGACCTGTTTATTCTGCTGCGCCAGAGTGAAGAGGGGTCGAGGCTATTTTTCACCCTTGTCACGCTGATGAATCGCTACAGTAAAGGGGTGATTATCGAAGGTGTCGAGACGGCGCAAGAGTGGGCGATGGTGCGTGAATCTGATGCGCTGGCGGCTCAGGGATACTACTTATCGCGGCCGAAAACCTTCGATCAACTCGATAAACTGCCTATACATTTCCCAGAATAATCACGTTCTGTCACGTTTTTCCCTCCCGTGCCGATTATGCAAGCTGCGGCAAACTCAACTATGGTTAGGTCTATGAATCAGTTAACTCTCTGATAGGAATAGACTAATGACGCGCACAGGTAAAGTGGTTAGCTGGGTGGTGGGGATTATCGTTATTTTGTTGATTGCCATCGTGATTTTCATCTCGCTGTTTGACTGGAATCGCCTGAAACCCACCATCAATCAGAAGGTCTCTGCCGAATTAAACCGCAGCTTTGCGATACGCGGAAACCTCGGCGTAGACTGGTCGCGTCAGAAAGATGAAGCTGGTTGGCGGGCCTGGGTGCCCTGGCCGCACGTGCATGCCGAAGATATTGTCTTAGGAAATCCTGAAGACGTGCCGGGCGCCACCAAAGATGCACAAATGGTCACGCTGGCCCGCGTAGACGCCAGTCTGGCGCCGCTGGCCCTGCTGCATAAAGAAGTGCTTATCCCGCGTATTTGGCTCAAACAGCCGAATGCTTCGCTGATCCGCCTCGCCAACGGTAAAAATAACTGGACGTTTAATCTGGCGAACAGCGACACCAAAGATAAAGACCAGCCCGCCTCGCCGTGGTCCTTCACCCTTAATGACATCGTGTTTGACCGTGGGCAGATTGATTACAAAGACGCGCCGCTCAAGGCGGATTTCCGCGCGGTGATTGATCCCTTAGGCAAACCGCTGCCTTTCACCGAAGTGGTCGGCGAGAAGGGCGACAAGAAGACGGCGGATAAAGGCAAAACGCCAGATTACGTTTTCGGCTGGAAAGTGGATGGTAAGTACAACGGCGAGCCATTGTCGGGTAGCGGCAAAATCGGCGGCATGCTGGCGCTGAAAGACCCAGACTCCCGCTTCCCACTGCAGGCTGACGTGCGTTCGGGCAATACCCGCGTTGCCGTCGCCGGGACCCTGACCGACCCGATGAACCTTGGCGCTCTGGATTTGCGCCTTAAATTCTCCGGCCAGACGCTATCCGACCTCTACGGCCTGACGGGCGTGCTCTTGCCGCAGACTCCGTCCTATTCCACCGACGGCCACTTAACCGCGACGCTGCACGACAAAGATGGCGCGGTTTATCGCTATCAGAACTTCAACGGCCAAATTGGTGACAGTGATATTCACGGCTCGCTGACCTATCGCGCCAGCAAGCCTCGCCCAAGCCTAAGCGGCAGTGTGGAATCCAAGCAGCTACGCTTTGCCGACCTCGCGCCGCTGATTGGTGCTGATTCCAACAAAGACAAGGCCAAGCGTGGCGAAACCACCCGCCAGCCTTCAGACAAAGTGCTGCCGGTGGAGAAATTTGACACCAAGAGTTGGGACGTGATGGATGCTGACGTGAAGTTCAGCGCCAAACGCATTGAACACGGTAAGTCGCTGCCGCTGAGCGACCTGAGCACCCATCTTAAACTCAACAACGGCGTTATCCTGATGGATCCGCTGCGCTTTGGCGTGGCGGGCGGCAATCTCAACTCCACCGTGCGACTGGAGGGGGACAAGTCGCCAATGCGCGGCCGAGTGGATATGCATGCGCGCGGCTTGAAGCTGAAACAGCTGCTGCCGAACGTCCAGTCGATGGAGCGCAGTCTGGGTGATTTGAATGGTGATGCTACTTTGTCGGGCACCGGCAACTCGGTGGCGGCTCTGCTGGTTAGCAGTAATGGCGACATGAAACTGCTGATCAATGACGGGGTCATAAGCCGCAGCCTGATGGAGATCGTCGGCCTGAACGTCGGTAACTACGTAGTGGGTAAAATCTTCGGCGATGACGAAGTGGCTATCAACTGCGCGGCGGCCAATGTGAACATCAAAAATGGTTTGGTTTCGCCACGGTTGTTCGTCTTCGACACGGAAAATGCGGTGATCAACATTACCGGCACAACCAACATGGCAACCGAGCGTCTCGATTTAACCATCGATCCTGAGAGTAAGGGAGTTCGCGTGCTGACCCTGCGCTCGCCGCTCTATGTGCGTGGCACCTATAAAAATCCAGACGCCGGCGTGAAGCCTGGTCCTCTGATTGCTCGCGGTGCCGCCGCCGTGGCTCTCGGCGCGGTCGTCGCCCCAGCCGCTGCCCTGCTGGCACTGATTTCCCCAAGTGATAATGAGCAAAACCAGTGCGGCCCAATCTTACAGAAGATGAAAGAGAAGTAGCAGCAATCCTCCCCCTCGTGCAGAGGGGGAGAAAAGATCAAGACTTCGGCACCGGATTCAGGACTGCGCAATCGTGGTCCTGAATCTCTTCGGTCGAGGCGTTGTTCATTTTGAGCAGATTACGCTGGTTGGCCAGCAGCAGGAAATCCCCGCCAGACAGGCTCACCATCGCCATACCGAAATGCCCCATCTTCTCGCGCGCTTCCGGAACACCCTCGGCCAGCAGGCGGAAAGCTCCTTTTTGATTCAACTCGGCAGGCGCGACTTTGCGCACTAAGTAGGTGTGGCCAATCAGCTGATCCGGCAGCTCTTGCCAGCGATAGCCTATCTGCCCGGCGTCTTTCACCAGCGTATTTTTCACTTCTGGCAGCAGGCAGGAGATATGGATATGCAGCTGGTTTTGGGTGCGTCCGTACTGTGAGTTAATCGCCAGTGAGACATTGCTGTCATCAATAGGTTTGCCGTATTTATCCGCCATATAGTGCCGCGCTTCCCACGCCTGGCTGAAGTAGTTCGGCGTGGCGTCTTCCAGCAGCGCCGGACTTTCCATGCCGGTGACTTTAGCCGTCGGCATCAGCAGGAATTGCAGCGGGCCGTTTCTATCCTTCATCACCACAAAGCCTTGCTTTTCATCGACCTGAGAGCAGGGAGCGGGCTGCCCGTTGGCGCGCTGGTTGGGCACACACTTCTGGCTAATGATGTTCCACAGGGCATTTGGGTTGGATTTATTGGGCAGGAATAACCATAAACCGGCGGCGATAATGACGGCCAAAATCACCAGCGGAATGAGGGAACGGCGAGTCAAACGCATGAGGGATAAGTCCTTAGAAAATCCCCGCACCGAGTGATGCGGGGGAATCAATCAGAGTGACTGGTCGCGAGTCTCTTTCGACAGCAGCAGCGCGATCAGGGTGATCAGCGCCATGGAAGCCAAATAGACGCCGACATAGAACAGGCCGTAGCGGGTTGCCAGCCAGGTCGCGATGTAAGGCGCAACCGATGCACCAAGAATCGATGCCACATTATAAGAGAATGACGCGCCGGTATAGCGAACTTCGGTCGGGAAGAGTTCTGGCAGCAGGGCGCCCATCGGGCCGAAGGTCAGCCCCATCACCACAAAGCCGCACAGCAGGAAAATCATTACCAGCGTCTGTGAACCCGAACCCAGCAGGGAAGGGAACAGCAGGGCAAAGACAATCATCAGCAGAGTAATGCAAATCATGGTTCTGCGACGGCCAAAGGAGTCCGCCAGCTGGCCGGCAATCGGCACCATCACGCCAAAACCAACTACGCCAATCATCAGCATCAGCAGGAAGTCATTACGAGTAATGCCCAAGCCCAGCGGCTTCGGCTGCGTGCCGTAACTCAATGAATAGACAGTCATAATGTAAAACAGGGTGTAAGTCGCCACCATGATGAACATGCCCAGTACGGTGGCTTTCAGGTGCTTGCTAAACAGGGTGCCGATAGGGATGCGAACCTGTTTTCCGGCCTTAGCAATTTTAGCGAACACCGGCGTTTCATGCAGAGAAACGCGCACGTAGAGGCCAATCAGTACCAGCACGGCGGAGAGCAGGAAAGGCACGCGCCAGCCCCAGTCGATAAATTGTTCTTCAGTCAGCAACCAGGACAGCAGCAGGAACATGCCGTTAGCGAAGAAGAAGCCAATCGGCGCACCAAGCTGCGGGAAGGAGCCGTAAAGCGCGCGCTTCTTGGCGGGCGCATTCTCCGTCGCCAGCAGCGCCGCGCCGCCCCACTCACCGCCCAAGCCCAGGCCCTGACCAAAACGCGCCAGTGCCAGCAGCAGAGGGGCGAAAACGCCAATGCTGGCGTAGGTTGGCAGCAGGCCAATCACCACGGTTGAAATCCCCATGGTGAGGAGCGAGGCAACCAGCGTGGCTTTACGGCCAACGCGGTCGCCGAAGTGGCCGAACAGCGCCGAGCCAATTGGGCGGGCGATAAAGGCAATGGCGAAGGTCGCCAGAGACTGTAGTGTTGCCGCCGTTGGGTCACCCTGCGGGAAGAAGATGTGCGGGAAAACGATCACCGCTGCCGTGGCGTAGATATAGAAGTCGAAAAATTCGATGGCCGTGCCGATCAGCGACGCAACGATGACTTTGCCGCGGGAGTTTTGGCTGACCAGGTGGGCGTCAGCTGCTAATTCTGGTGTGACTGAGGCTTGCATAAGCGATGATTCTTATTGTGATTGAAAGGATGGATGTTATGTAAAGAAATGTTTGCTAAAGGCATATTAAGCAGGGAATGTGACGTTTTCAACGCCAGAGGGCGGAGGGAGAAAGGCGCAATTGCACCAAATGGGGGAATGTTTTCCATCTGAAGTGATATCAGGTTTATCTGTTCAATAAATGGATAAAGGTTAGAACAACTCACTGGTAAATGGCCAAATAAAATGCCAGACAACGAATATTGTCTGGCACGATATAAATCAGGGCACTTATTGAGCGGCGTTATGAGTCTCTGGCTGCTCAATTTCCTTATCCCCCTTGTATTGCGCGGTGGCAATCCAGGCGGCGACAAACAGCGTTAGCCGGGCGAAAAAGTAGAAGAAGGCCATCAGGCCGATAACCGAGCCGAAAGCCGCGCCGGAGGGCGAGCTTGCCAGCCGTGGCAAGGTCATGGTCATGACGAACTTGATCACTTCAAAGCCGATGGCCGCCAGCAAAGTGCCGCGCAGCAGGGCTTTTTTACGCGGCTTGTGGCGCGGCAGCATCCAAAATATCCACAGGAACAATAAATAGTTAGCCGCAATGGAAATCACCAGCGTGACCGAGGTCATCACCGGGCGAAGCCACTCAATGCCGCCAAGGCCTAAGGCATCAACAATCGATTTCTGCGCCGAACCGGCAATCGAGGTCAGCGACAGCGTGATAATCAGCGCCAGCACCAGACCCGTCAGCGAGATGAAATCGCGAATATAGCGCTTATAAATCACCTCTTTATCCTGCGGATTGCGCTCCCACACGTCGCGGGACTGGGCGCGGATCGCTTCGCGCAGATTCCCCATCCAACTAATCCCGGAATAAAGCGCAATCAGCAAACCGGATAGCCCCACCGCCGTACGCTGCTGAATTGCCGTGTTGACGGTGTTTTTCAGCGTGCTGGCAAGGTTGGGATCGCTGATGCTGTTGACGATTTTGCCAATCAGCCGCGCCAGCAGGTCGGGGTTGGAGGCCAGAATGAAACCCACTGCGGCAAAGGACACCATCAAAATCGGGATCAGCGACAAAAAGGAGAAATAGGTAATGGCCGCGCCGAACTGGCTGCCGAGGCGATCGTTGAATCGCTCCGTGGCCCGCAGCAAATGGGCGACCCAGCCCCATGACTGGATGCGCGTCACCAGCTTCGAAGCCCGGGTAATATTTTTATCCACAGTGTGATTGCCGGTTTTGATATTAATCAGCGGCTTAGCGTCTTCCTGTTCGAGCGTTTCTGGTTTATTGGTGGTTGGCATTAATCCACGGAGTCCTTATTTTTGAGATTTTCCATCAGTTTAGTATAGCTGCTCAATCGCGCCCGCTGCCGGGCCAATGGCTGATTGCTCAGCCACTGCTCAAGAGGCCGGCCCTATTTGAGATGGGCATGGGTGATTTCGGTCAGCCAATCCATAAACACTTTGGCTCGCCTGGAAAGATTCAGCCGATGGGGATAAACCAGTGAGATAGGCATTGGCGGCGCGTTGTACTGCGGCAAGATTTTGACTAATTGGCCTGTCTCGAGGTACTCGCGCATCCCCATCAGCGGTACCTGAATGATGCCTAAACCCGCCAGACAGGCGCTGGAGTAAGTCTGGGTGCTATTGACCGTCACCGCGCCGCCGGTCTTCACCGAACGCAGCGTTTTGCCTTCTAAATATTCAAAGCTGGAGGTTCGCGCCCCCAACGTCTGCTCGTAATGCACCATGGCGTGCTGGGATAAATCGTCCGGGTGCAGCGGCGTGCCGTGGCGCTGGAGATAAGCCGGGCTGGCGCAATTTATCATGCTGAGTTGCCCGAGCGGGCGAGCGATCAGCCCCGAATCCTTCAGCGTGCCGACGCGGATCACGCAGTCAAAACCTTCGCGAATGACATCAACCCGATGGTCGGTGCTGCTGAGTTCAATCTCAATGGCCGGGTAGCGGTTGAGGAATTCGCCCAGCTTTGGCAGCACAAAATCGCGCGCCATGGCGACCGACATATCTACCCGCAGGCGGCCGCTGATGGTCGCCGGGTTAGCCTGAAACAGGGTTTCCATCTCTTCGACGCTGGCCAGCAGCTCTTTGCAGCGGTCGTAATAGACCTGACCGTCCTGCGTCAGTTGCACCCGGCGGGTGGAGCGATGCAGCAGGCGCACGGCAAGTTGGCTTTCCAATTGCTGAATTAGCCGCGAGACGCTGGCCTTGGGAAGACTCAAACTTTCGGCGGCGCGAGTAAAACTGTTCAGCTCTGCGACGCGAACAAATACCTGCATCGATTGAATTTTATCCACATTTCCATCCATTGTTGTTTTATATGGAACAGTGAAACCCATTTAACATTGTTTATCGTTATCCATTCTGCCAATAGACTCTATTTCATACAACGAGTACCCACAATATTCACTGCGGAGTCTGATATGAGCAATAAAATCGCGATAGTGACCGGCGCAAGCCGTGGTTTGGGCAAGAATGCAGTAGAAAAACTGGCAGATCAGGGCGTGGATGTGATTTTGACTTATCACAGCCAGCGTGAAGAAGCCGACAGCATTGTCCGCGCCGTGCAGGCCAAAGGCGGCAAAGCCGCGGCGTTGCAGCTTGATGTCGGCGACAGCACATCTTTTATCGCGTTTGCCGCGCAGGTGAAGACCCTGCTGGCGGATATCTGGCAGCGCGACAGCTTCGATTTTCTGGTGAATAACGCCGGTATTGGTTTAGGCGTGCCTTTTGCGGAAGTGAGCGAAGAGCAGTTTGACCTGCTGATGAATATTCATCTAAAAGGGCCGCTGTTCTTGACCCAAAAACTGCTGCCGCTGATTGCGGACGGCGGCCGTATTCTCAACGTCTCTACTGGCCTGACGCGTTTCTCTCTGCCGGGCTACTCGGTGTATGCCTCAATGAAAGGCGCGATGGAAGTGCTGACCAAGTATCAGGCGAAAGAGCTGGGCGCGCGCGGGATCCGCGTCAATATTCTGGCACCGGGGGCGATTGAGACTGACTTCGGCGGCGGCCACGTGCGTGACAATAAACAAACCAATCAGATGGTGGCATCCAACACCGCGCTTGGGCGCGTCGGCCTGCCGGATGATATCGGCCACATGGTGGCGCTGATGCTCAGTGACGCGGGTGGCTGGATGAACGCCCAACGCGTGGAAGCATCGGGCGGCATGTTCTTATAAGACTGATTGAGTCATTAATCGCGGAAGCGTTTCGCTTTCTGATGCTGCTGCTTTTCCAGCTCAAATATCGCCCGTTGCAGGTCGCGCTCCTGCGCGGGGGATAAATAAGGAAAACGGAAACTGAGCCGCTGGCTGGTGACCGTTTCTCCTTTACTGCTTACCGTTTGCCGGTCCATCGCGCTGATAAACTCCAAATCCAGTTTGAAAGAGCCAAACTCGGCTAATTCCACCAGAGAGTCTTTAATCACCGTGCCAGCTTCAATCGCCAGTGGCATCATTTTGTCGACGTGCAGGCCGATGCCTCCCAGCGAGATATCTTTCAGGCGAAAGCTGAAATCACTGGTGTCGGGGAATTTGCCGCGACAGACATAAGTAGGTTGCAGCGGAATATTGACGCGGAAATACTCGCGGCGCTGAATGAAATAGAGCTCCGGCGGGATTTCGCAGCTAAAGGTCGGCAGATTTTGCCAGCTGATTTCCTGCGCCTGTCCCGAGGTGAACTCGACTTTTGCTCCTGCCGGTTCCGCCACGAAATTCAGGGTTTGCGCCTCTTTTGCCAGCTGGTTGTCGTAATCACCACTGCCCAGATCAAACAGCAATTGGTTGGTATCCGGCAAAACGTCCAGAATTTTGCTGATAAATTGCCCGCGCCCGTGGGACACCATGACCAGCGTGTTGTTCTTCTTCAAATCACGCAGAACGGCCAAAATGCCCAACTTATTGCGACGGACAAACTGCTCTTTAGATGCTTCGTTCACCAGCGATACCCCACCTGACAGTTTTTATGATTGTAATGGTTTTAATTTGACTTAAAGGATGTGCATAACGGTTATCGGCAGGCCTGATGGAAGCTTGATGCTTATTTCTCTTTATTGCGAAATCGCCGCCAATACAAAAATCGAAAAAAATTTCTAAAACCATCGAATAAAAATCACCACTCAAGTGTTTACTGACAAATCGGACACTTATGGGCCTTTCTTTATGCAAAACACTTCAGCTCCAACGCTGCGCCGTCGCTATGACGGCCTGACGATCACTCTGCATTGGGCCACCGCGCTCATTGTTATCTTCATGTTTGCCAGCGCGCATATTTGGGAATTGCTGGATCGCGGCACCCCGCTGCGCAAAGGGCTGCAATCCGTGCATATCTCCGTGGGCATCCTGCTGGCGGTGATCATTATCGGGCGTTTGCTGTGGCGGTTATTCACCGTGAGCACCGGCCGCAGCAAGCAGGAACCTATTGCCATGCCGACGGCGATGAAAGCCGCGTCGCACCTGACCCATCTGGTGCTCTATTTGCTGCTGATTTCGCAAATTGTGCTCGGCTTTTTATTCCGCTGGGCGCAGGCCGAGCCGTTCTACTTCTTCGGTTTATTCCCGATCCCCGACGTTTTCGATTTCGACAGCGTCATGCCGCGCACCTTCGGCATGCTGCATAACAACGTGGCGTGGGCATTAATCATTGTGGCCGGGGTGCATGCTCTGGCGGCGCTATTCCACCATTACGTCTTACGCGACGGCACGCTGCGTCGCATGCTACCGGGCAGCCACGGCCGCTCATAAGAAACAAAGCCAACACCTTGCTACTCAGGACCCTACAATGAAAAAAAATAATAATCTCACCACGCTCTCCGCCCTGTGCCTGTGCGCGGGCCTGTCGATGTTCTCAATCGCGGCCCACGCCATGGGCGATGACTCGGAGAAAACGCCGGACTGCCCGAAAGGTCAGGTTTATGACAGTAAAACCAAAAGCTGTATGGTAGAAAAAGGCAGTAAGATTTCCGATCAGGATAAGACGCAATATGCTTATCATCTGGCGAAAACCGGTCGCTTCCAGGAAGCCTTAAATCTGCTCGATACGCTGCAACAGCCCAACACCCGCGAAGCCTGGAATTATCGCGGCTATGCTACGCGTAAATTGGGGCGCACGGATGAAGGGATCGGCTATTATCAGCGTTCCATCGCGCTCGACGGGCATTACGCCAAAGTGCGTGAATACCTTGGCGAGGCGTACATGATCAAAGGCCGTCCGGACTTGGCTAAGGCGCAGCTCGCCACGATTAAAGGGATTTGCGGCACGGGCTGTGAAGAGTATCGCGACCTGAATGCCGCGATCGAGGGCCACCCGGAATCTTAAGATCGATTGACCGCGAGGTAGTGAAAAATCACATCCACCGAGATCCGGCATGAATTAAGCCTCTGTCTGGCGCGTCTTTGGCGTTACGGCATGGTGTTGTCGCGAAAACGCGATGTGGCTGATGATTTAGTGCAATCGACCTGCGTGCGGGCGCTTGAGCGCAGCGCGCAGTTCGAAGAGGGCACGCGCATCGATCGCTGGTTATTTTCGATTTTGCATTCGATTTGGATCAACGAGCTTAGGGCGCAGCAAGTTCGTCAGGGACAGGGATTTGTGGATATTGATGAAGTGAGCACCTCGCATGAATCAGGTGATTTTGAGAGCCGCCGCTGGCAATTGCAGGTGATGCAGCAGGTCGGCGGCTTACCCGAAGCCCAGCGAAACGCGGTGTTTCTGGTTTATGTCGAAGGTTTTACCTATCAAGAAGCCGCCAACACGCTGGCCGTGCCGGTGGGAACCATCATGAGTCGGCTGGCAACCGCCAGACAAACCTTGGCGAAATCCGCCGTGACGCCTTTCCAACCACAACAGGGAGAGAAAAAATGACGCAAGAACGTCTGCCGATCCCTTTCCCTGACGAAGCGCTGGTGGCCTGGCTCGACAATCAGTTGAGTGACGCCCAGCGCGAACAGGTTGCCCAGCGATTACAGAGTGACGAAGTTTTGGCCGATCGCCTCAATCAGCTTTCTTACAGCAATCTGCCTTTCCATGAAGCCTATGAGCCTTTGCTGTCCGAAGCGCCAATTGCCAGCTTGCAGGCCCGGCTGGATGCCATTCCAGATCCCGTTAGTGTGCCAAAAGTTGCGAATAAACAGGGCGTTAGCCGTCGGCACCTGCTGGCCGCCGCGGTGAGTTTCCTTGCAGTAGGGATTGCCGTCGGGCGCTACGCCGTGCCTTTTGCCGAGCCTGAGCAAGATCTCGGCTGGCGCAATCTGGTCGCAGAATATATGTCGCTCTATTCCGCCGACACGCTGGCTGATATCCATGAATCTCCAGAGCAGCAGCAACAAGAATTGCAGCGAGTGAATGCCTCGCTGGGTACCACCCTGACCCCCGATAGACTCGCTCTACAGGGGGCGACGCTGAAAAATGCCCGCCTGCTCAATTATGACCAGTACAATATCGCGCAGATCACCTATCTCGACGCCACCCACGGCCCGATGGCCCTGTGCATCACTCGCTCATCCCAGCGCAGCGACACCGCCCAGCAAAGTGAAATCCGCCGGGGTATGAATGTTATTTATTGGCGCGCCAAAGGTTTTAACTACATGTTAATTGGACATAATCCTGCCGACCAAATGGCACTGCGCGGACAAATATTGTTGAGTGCGCTGAGTTGAAACTAACTTATTAATTTCCATAAGAAACTACTTTGCTGAATTAGTTTAATAATTAAAGTTATTTTTAGCTGACGTAGCGTTAATGTTACATTGGTTGCGAAAGGTCGATATTTGGAATATCTAGCAACAACAATGTGTGTTTAATTTGTTAACACATTCCGCAGTAAATAAAACCCTTTCATTCTGTCAGGGATAATCGCTTATCTCTGTACGCATCAGGTTATTGATTTCACCAACTACAATGAAATCTGGGCATTTTTCACCTGAAAGACAAAACTAAACTTAAGAGATACAGACGTCATGAGAAAGTTACTCGTCATGATCCTCTGCCTTAACGCTATGGCGCTAACCCCGCGCGCGTTTGCAGCAGAAGAAGAAAAATCCGTCGATGTGTTACTGATCGGCGGAGGAATCATGAGTGCCACTCTGGGTACTTACCTCCAGGAACTTGAGCCAGACTGGTCGATCAACATGGTCGAGCGTCTTGATGGCGTTGCTGAAGAGAGTTCTAACGGCTGGAACAACGCCGGTACGGGCCACTCGGCATTGGCTGAGATGAACTACACGCCGGAAAAAGCCGACGGTTCAATCGATATCTCCAAGGCAGTCGAAGTCAACGAAGGTTTCCAGATTTCCCGCCAGTTCTGGTCTTATCAGGTTGAGAATGGCGTACTGCACGACCCACGTTCATTCATCAACAGCGTGCCGCACATGAGCTTTGTATGGGGCGACGCCAACGTCGACTTCCTGCACAAACGCTACTTGGCTCTGCAAAAAAGCACCCTGTTCCGTGGCATGGAATACTCTCAGGATCCAACCAAAATTAAAGAGTGGATCCCACTGGTCATGGAAGGTCGTGATCCTAATCAGAAAATTGCTGCGACCCGTATTCCAATTGGTACTGACGTTAACTTCGGTGAAATCACTCACCAGTTAGTGGCATCGCTGCAGAAAAATCAAAACTTCTCCCTGAGCCTTGGCCACGAAGTTCGCGACATCAAACGCAACCCAGACAACACCTGGAACGTGACCGTCGCTGACCTGAAAAACAACGGCAAAGAGAGCGTTGTGAAGGCGAAATTCGTGTTTATCGGTGCTGGCGGCGCGTCCCTGACCCTGCTGCAAAAATCCGGTATTCCAGAAGCTGACAACTACGGCGGCTTCCCGGTTGGCGGCCAATTCCTGGTGACTGAAAACCCAGAAATCGTAAACCGTCACTTGGCGAAAGTGTATGGCAAAGCCTCTGTGGGTGCGCCTCCGATGTCCGTTCCACACTTGGATACTCGTGTTTTCAACGGTAAACGCGTTCTGTTGTTCGGACCGTTCGCGACTTTCTCCAGCAAGTTCCTGAAAAATGGTTCTCTGTGGGATCTGTTCGGTTCCGTGAACTTCTCTAACATCGGCCCGATGACTGACGTCGGCATCGACAACTTCGATCTGGTTAAATATCTGATTAGCCAAGTTATGTTGAGCGACAACGACCGTTACGAAGCGCTGAAAGAGTACTTCCCAGACGCGAAGAAAGAAGACTGGAGACTGTGGACTGCGGGCCAACGTGTTCAGATCATCAAGAAAGACCCGAAAGAAGGCGGCGTGCTGCGTCTGGGTACCGAAGTGGTTAGCTCTAAAGATGGCAGCATCGCGGCGCTGTTGGGCGCATCACCGGGCGCATCGACTGCGGCTCCAATCATGCTGCACCTGATGGAAACCGTGTTTAAAGATAAAGTTGCTACCCCAGAATGGCAGACCAAACTGAAGCAGATCATTCCTTCATACGGCACCAAACTGAACGGCAACGTGGAAGCGACCGAGAAAGAATTGGGCTACACCAGCCGCGTTCTGCAACTCGACAACCCAACGCCAGCAGCCCAACCTGCTGAGCAGGCACCGGCGGCAGAAGCAGCTCCGGCTCCACAGGGCAACACCGAGAAGAAAGACCAGAAACAACCAGCCGATATCGCGCTGTAAGTTAAGTTCTTTCTGAATAATGAAAACCGCCTTTAGGGGCGGTTTTTTGCTTTCTGGAATGCGGATTCCAAAGAATGACAAAAATCTTCGGCTTTATTGGCGATTTTACTCCGAGGGGTGAATGATGCCCGTAGCAGAACACCGGAGGGACTTAGCAATCTATGGGAAATGTCAGCTCAAATAATCATCAGCAACGGGGCGGTTATGGTAGTATTTGTGATACTGAATTTAGTACCACAAATCACACTACTGAGGTGCCTATGCCTGTCCAGCCTGTCTATGCCAATGCCGCCGTCAGCATCAGCGACTTTAAAAAATCCCCCAATGCCGTACTCAAAGAATCCCATGGCCAGCCCGTGGCCGTGTTAACCAATGGCCGAATTTCAGGCTATTACGTTTCCGCCGAAACATGGGAATCCCTTGCGGAATACCTCGAAGACATGGAGTTGGGCGAGCTGGTGCGTTCGCGTCAGGCCAGCAAAAGGATTAAGGTCAATTTGGATGACTTATGAGCTTGAATTCGAAGAGAAAGCTTTAAAAGAATTTAGAAAAATAAGTGAGCCGCTGAGAGTGCAATTTAAAAAAAAGTTAGCCGAGGTGTTGGTCACTCCTCATATTTCCGCCAATCGGCTCCGGGGAATGTCAGATTGCTACAAGATAAAGCTGCGTGCCTCAGGTTATCGTTTGGTTTATCAGGTCATTGATAAGCAAGTTGTTGTGTTGGTTTTGGCCGTGGGGAAACGCGAGCGGTCTGAAGTTTATCAGACCGCCAAGCAGCGAATGTGATCAGTCCGCTTTACGCCCCAGCCCCCAGCAAACCAGTGCGGCAATCAACAATGACGGCAGCGTAGCCCCGACGTCTGGCAGGAAATTCGCCATCAGGTGATACACCGCGATACCTATTACCCAAGCTGCAAGCGAGCGCATATTCAGGTCGTGCTGAGTATGGCGGCGCAATATGAAGTGATGAGTTAGCACCACGCCAAACAGTGGCGCAAACACCGAGCCAATCAGCAGCAGGAAGTTCTCATACTGGGTCAGCGGCACGCTCCAGGCAATCAGCGTACACAGCAGGCCAATTCCCAGCGTCAGTTTGCCGATGCCAATAGGCAGCGAGGTGCCGGCGGACACCGCCGCCGAGTGAATATCCGCGAAGGCATTTTCATGTTCGTCGACCAGAATCAGCAATAGAGGAATGCCCAAGGCGACGCCCGAAAGAGCCAGCAGCAGGGCATTGGCGTCAGCCGAGTTGGTGACGAAAGCCAGCGTGTAGGCCACGCCGAGCGACATCATCCAGCAGCTGCCGAGGAAATACCCGCAGGCAGTTCCCCAGAAGTTCTGCCGCGCCGATTTGCCAAAGCGGGTGTAATCCGACACCAGCGGCAGCCATGAAAAGGCCATCGACACCACGATATCGCAGGCCAGCGCGAACGGCATCGAACCGTCTCCCGCTTTGTGCCACAGGGCGGCGAGATCCGCATGCTGGAACAGATAAACCGTCAGCCACGCGCAGCTTGCCATCAGCAGCCAGATACCCCAGCGGCGTAGCACTACGCGAATAAATGCCAGAGGGCCACTGGCCGCCAGCAGTGTCGCCACCGCGCCAAAAATAAAGGTCCACAGGGTCGGGTTCGCCCAAGGCGTGCCGCTTCCCCATGCTCGCTGGGCCAGCAGGCTTGCCGCATCGCGCATCACCACGATTTCAAACGCGCCCCAGCCGACCAGCTGTATCAGGTTAAACAGCACCGGCAGGGCAACGCCGCGCTTGCCGAGGGTCAGCCGCAGCGAGGCCATCGACGACAGCCCGGTCTGCCCGCCAATCACGCCGACCAGCGCCAATAGCGCCACGCCCACCGCGCTGCCAAGCAAAATGGCCGCCAGCGAACCCGCCAGCCCAAGGCCCGGCGCCAGAATCGCGCCCGCTTGCAGCACCATCAGACCCATGCCGAGCGAGAACCACAGCGAGAATAAATCAGACCAGCCGAGCACCCGAGATTTCTCAGGAATCGACGTTTGAGGCGAGTAAATACTATTATCTTTCATGGGGTTAATTTCGTTATCACAGCGAACGGCTGTTATAGCATATCTGCTGAGTGTTCAGATGACAGAGGGGAGGGAAAGGCACTTTTCGGCTGAATAGCCTCCCTCATCCCCCTACTTCGAATGAATCACAATCACCCCGAGCTTCTCCAGCAAATGGCTTTGCTGCCAGTCGTCGATTTTCGCGCCGTCGAGATCCACCGTGCGCAGGTTGAGTTCGCCGAGGTCTGAGTTGGTCAGGTCGCAGTGGGTGACGTTAATGTCATTCCAGTTGAATTCGGTGAATTCGCCGCCGGAAAGGTCGGAGCCGCTGAGGTTTGCGCCGCGCAGATTGGCGCCGGTCCAGCGGTTTTCCCACAGTTCGCATTTCTCCAGAACCACCTTGCTGAAATTGGTGTAACTGAAGTTGTTTTTGGTGAGAAAGGCGCTGCAAAACCAGCTGCGGGGGGTGATCATATTCATGAAATTAGCCCCGGCAAAGTCTGCGCCGGTCGCTTTGCATTCGCGCATTTCCAGCCCTAACGCCTGAATATATTTGAAATCCGCCATGGTCAAATCGCAGTGTTTAAAGCTGGCATCTTTCATTTGGGCGTTCTGGAAAGAGCAGCCTTTCTGGTTCTCATCATCATAAAAGCTGCAATTGAGGAAGGCGGTGTCGCTCAGATCTGCGCCGTCAAAAAGGCATTGCAGAAAGCGGCAATCCTCTAAAATTTCACCGGTGAATTGCAACTGGCTGATGCGTTTCTGAATGAAGATCTGATTTTTTATCATGAGAGTTACCTGTAATTATTTACAGGTGTTATAACCTATGAACAGCAGAATTCACAATAATCTCATCACGATTTTGCTGATCCAGCGAGCTGTTACTATGCTCAAGGACTTAACGGAAATTAGGCAAAGGAACCCTTCAATGCGTCTTTCAAACCTCTTTTTGGCTATCAGTTTGGCATGCAGCTCGTACGTGGCAGTGGCGGAGACCCCTTCCACGGCGACCTCAAAGCAGGAAAATGTCATGAACAGTCCCGAACAAACGGTAAACCCTTTCTTTGAACGCAGCCCGTTGATTTATCAGGCTCCGCAGTTCGACAAATACAAAGAGAGTGATTACGCCCCGGCGATTGCCGAAGGTATTAAACAGAAGCTGGCTGAAGTCGATAAAATTGCTAATGACACGGCGCCGCCAACCTTTGAGAACACCTACGTGGCGCTGGAGAAATCCGGCGTGCTGCTGACCCGCGTATTGAGCGTGTTTGATGCGATGACCTCGGCCAATACCAATGACGGCTTGCAGAAAATTGATGAAGAGACCTCGCCAAAACTGGCGGCAATGTCGGACAGCATTCACCTCAACAGCAAGCTGTTTGATCGCCTGAAAACGGTTTACGAGCAGCGTAATTCCTTAAAATTAGATGCCGAGTCCCAGCGGCTGATTGAAGTGACATATAAAGATTTCGAGCTGGCGGGTGCCAACCTGTCTGATGCCGATAAAGAAAAACTCAAGGCCCTGAACCAGCAGGCGGCGACGCTCAGCACTCAATTCACCAATAAGCTGCTGGCGGCCAGCAAGGCGGGCGGGCTGACGGTGAAAGACCAGAAACAGCTGGCCGGTTTGAGCGAGGCCGAGCTTTCAGCTGCGTCTCAGGCAGCAAAAGATCGCAAGCTGACCGACGCGTGGCTGCTAGTGTTACAGAACACTACCCAGCAGCCGTTGCTTCAGCCGTTGGAAGACCGCGACACCCGCAAAGCACTCTATGAGGCGTCAATTAATCGTGCCGAGCACGGCGATGCAAACGACACGCGCCAGCTGATTTCCAAGCTGGCGAAGGTCCGCGCCGAGCAGGCGCAGATCCTGGGTTTCCCTTCTTATGCTGCCTGGAAATTGCAAAACCAGATGGCGAAAACGCCGCAGGCCGCGCTCGACTTCATGCATAAAATTGTTCCAGCCGCTACTGCTCGCGCTGAACGAGAAGCACAGGACATTCAGACGCTAATTGATAAGCAAAAAGGCGGCTTCAAGCTGGCGGCATGGGACTGGCAGCACTATTCCGAGCAGGTGCGCAAAGAGAAATATGACCTCGACGACGCGCAGATCAAACCCTATTTCGAGCTGAACAATGTGCTGGAAAACGGCGTGTTTTATGCTGCCAACCTGCTCTACGGGGTGACTTTCAAAGAGCGCCATGACCTGCCGGTTTATAACCCTGACGTGCGGGTGTTCGAGGTGTTCGACAAAGATGGCCAATCCATGGCGCTGTTCTACGCCGATTATTACCAGCGCGATAACAAAGGCGGTGGTGCGTGGATGAGCAATTTCGTCGATCAGTCCAAGCTGTTTGGCACCAAGCCGGTGATCTATAACGTCGCCAACTTCCAAAAACCGGCAGAGGGCAAGCCTGCGCTGCTGTCATGGGACGACGTGATCACCATGTTCCACGAGTTCGGCCACGCGCTGCACGGCCTGTTCGCCGACCAGCAGTATCCAAGTCTCTCCGGAACCGCGACCCCGCGTGACTTCGTTGAATTCCCATCCCAGTTCAACGAGCACTGGGCGAGTGATCCGAAAGTCTTCTCTCACTTCGCCAAGAATTACCAAACCGGCGAGGCCATGCCGCAGGCGCTGCGCGACAAAATCGAGAAAGCCAGCAAGTTCAATAAAGGCTATGAGATGACCGAACTGTTGGCTGCTGCGCTGCTCGATATGCACTGGCACAGCCTGAGCGCCAGTGAGCCAGAGCAGGACGTGGACAAGTTCGAAGCGGCTTCGCTGAAGAAAGACAATATCGATCTAGCCTATGTGCCGCCGCGCTACCGTTCCAGCTACTTCCAACACATCTGGGGCAATGGCTACGCCGCCGGTTATTACGCCTATCTGTGGACCGAGATGCTGGCCGATGACGCCTTCGCGGGTATCGAAGAGCAGGGCGGGCTGACCCGTGAAAACGGGCAGAAGTTCCGTGACCAAATCCTGTCTCGCGGCAACAGTGAAGACCTCGAAAAGCTCTATGAAACCTGGCGCGGCAAGGCTCCATCCATTGAGCCAATGCTGATAAATCGTGGGTTGAAAGAGGAGTAATCGATGGAAGGCCCGGAGTTATTTCTGGGCCTTTTTTTGATTTGGCAAAAAGAAAAATAGACGCCCGAAATTTGGCGCTGCGGCCTCGAAACTTCCTCTACCCTGAGAATCATTGTTCCCATCGCGCGAGCTCAATCATGCTTTTCGACCTACCCAGTGATGATGTGCTGTATGACGCCCTGATTGCCCGAGACCCGGCCTACGACGGTTTTGCGTTTGTCGGGGTGAAAAGTACCGGCATTTTTTGCCGTCTGACCTGCCCGGCGCGTAAGCCAAAACGTGAAAATTCAACCTTCTATCCTTCCATCGTCGCCGCAATGGAGGCCGGTTTTCGCCCCTGTAAACGCTGCTGCCCGCTCTCCCTTGGCGGCGAAAAAGATCCCTTGGTATTGAAGCTGTTGGCGGCGCTGGAAAGTGAGCCAGATAAAAGGTGGAGCGAAGAGGATTTCATCGCTATGCAGGTTGACCCTTCAACCGTCAGGCGCGCCTTTAAACGCCAGTTCGGCATCACCTTTCTCGAAATGGCCCGTCTGCGGCGTTTGGGCAAAGGCGTCGACCATTTGACCTCTGGGAATCAGGTGATTGATGCCCAGTTAGAAGCTAATTACGAGTCGGGAAGTGGTTTTCGCACGGCGATCACCCGGCTCATTGGCATTGCGCCGCGCGAGGCGAAAACCCTGCCGTTTTTAAAAGCGGAGTGGATTGATACGCCGATTGGCACTCTGTTGGCAATTGCGGATGCGCAGGCTTTGCACCTGCTGGAGTTTGTCGATCGCAAGGCACTGCCTAACGAGATTCAGCGCCTGAAAGAGAAGTCGGGTTCGCAAATCATCATGGCGCGCTCGCCGGTTATAGAACTGCTGGAACAGGAATTGAATGCCTATTTCAGCGGCCTATGCGGACACTTCACCACGCCACTAGCCCAGCTTGGCTCGCTATTTAGCCGTCAGGTTTGGGATGCGCTGCGCGCAATCCCTCTGGGTGAGCTGAGAAGTTATTCCGCCATTGCCCGCGATATTGGCCGGGATTCAGCCTCAAGGGCGGTCGCACGAGCCAATGGAGAGAACCAGATATCGCTGCTAATCCCCTGTCATCGGGTGATTGGCGCAAACGGCTCTCTGAGCGGTTATGGCGGCGGGCTGTGGCGCAAACGCTGGCTGATCGAACATGAAAAAAGAATGCTGATAAAACCATAAGAAAAGGAATAATCCATGAATAACAGTGATAAAGCAGCACACTTTAGCTCATTGCACAAAAAGCAAAATCCGCTGGTACTTTATAATGTCTGGGATGCGGGCAGTGCGCGCGCAGTGGCTGAAGCCGGTGCGCAGGCCATTGCCACCGGAAGCTGGTCTTGTGCCGCCGCGCAGGGCTATGCCGATGGAGAACAGATGCCATTTTCGGCCCTGCTTTATACCGTTAAACGCATTGTCGCGTCGGTCAATTTACCCGTCACCGTTGATTTCGAAACAGGTTATGGCACCTCGCTGGAAAACATCCAGCGTAATCTCGCTGCATTGCTGGACGCCGGAGTGGTTGGCGTTAATTTTGAAGATCAGCGCATCACCCAATCGGGGCTGGTGGACATAGAAGAACAGTGTCGGAGAATCACCGCATTGCGCGAAGTGGCAGACAAACACGGCACGGCGCTGTTTATCAACGCCAGAACCGATATCTTCCTGCAAGTCGCGTCAGATTCGACCCATAGCGCATTGATTGCCGAAGCCAAACAGAGACTTCTGGCCTACCAAGCCGCCGGAGCCAATGGCTATTTTGTTCCGGGCCTGAGCCAGCAAGCGCTGATCGCTGATTTATGTGAGTTTTCACCTCTGCCGATGAACATTATGATCACCTCAACCACGCCTGCACTTGAGTCCCTCCGCCAGCTCGGCGTGAGCCGCATCAGCCATGGTCCGCTGCCCTACATCGACGCCATGGAGCAGCTAAAACAACGGACAGCGGGGCTTTATTAAATCGACAGCCTTATCAGCTAAGCCCATATAAAAGAAAACCCCGCTATCACTTTCATGACAGCGGGGCCTTTAACCTTGCGCTTTATGCCGGGGAACTGAGCACCATGACTAAGATGGGAGAAGAACCAGCGGCTAGCTACGCTGGTGAAATTACGCGCTATTGACCGTGCTGTCAAACAGCCCGCACCGCCAATCTATGCCCCAGCCAGAAGAACCATAGGCTGGCAGCGGCGGAGGCAATGAGCGCGATAAACATCACCGATGGGGCTGCGTAACTGAGCAGGAAACCACAGAGGACGGGGTTGATGGCCCCGCCGAGGTTGCTCAGGTTTTGCATGCCGTAATAGCTGCCTTTCATATTGTCCGGCGCAATAAAGTCGATGAACATATATTCCGCCGGAATGACGATTAGCTCACCGAAGCTGAAGATCGCCATCGCAATCACCCAAATCAGTACCGAAGGCCCAGCCAGCATAAATCCTGCCAGTCCAATCATGAAAAATACTGTGCCGAGGAACAGCCATCTGAGCAGGGTGGCCTGGCGCATGCGGCTGCTAAGGGCATACTGAAAAACAATCACAATCATGGCGTTAGTGATCATCACTGCGCCGATCACCTTGTAGGCGAACACGGCGTCAGAGGTCAAAATCAAGTATTGCGACAGATAACCAGTGAACTGGCCGAAGACGATCGAACCCAGCGTGCTGCCAAGGGTGAAGTAAATCAGGCGGCGGTCGTGGGCCAAAATGCTCAGGGTTTGGCGCAAGTTCGGCTTTGGTAGCGGCTTCTGTTCGATTTCCGCCTGTGCCGGGCGATTGGGGATATTGCGAATGCCCCAGCTCAGGGTGATCACCGTGACCAGTGCCAATCCGCCGGAGATCAAAAACGGCAGCATTGGGCTAAAACCTGCCAGCCATACGCCAAGGGAAGAGCCGACCGCCCAGCCGACGTTAATCAGCGTGTAGTTCATTGAAAAGGCTTTCACACGCTTCTCCACGGGTAACCAACTGGCAATACAGGCTTTTAGGGTGATGCTCAGTAGCGCGTAAGAGGAGTTGAGCAGCGCCAGCACCACTAGCACGCCAGTGATAGAGGGCAGGACCGGCAGCAGGAAAAAGCTGAGTGAGAAGAAGCTTATCGAGGCGGCGATCAGCGTCCGGTGGTTAAATTTATCCACCAGATAGCCACCGTACAGGCTGCTGAGAATGCCCAGGGCCAGACTAGCTCCCATTATCACGCCGACGCTTTTGGGCAGCAGATGATAATGCTCGGTGAGATAGATGGTAATGAAGGGTAGCGTAATACCACGCCCAATGGTCAGGACCAATGAACTGGCGAGTAAAGCAAGAATAATCGGCGGCATTCCCTTCATTTTTTTAACGTTCATCCTTCAAATTTTTAACATCCAGACCAAACACTCTACTCTCATCTCGAGCATTTTTTGTGTCGTAAAAAAGTTAAAAATGAAGGTATTACGCATATAAAATGCTGCGTTTATTCCTTATTTTGGGGTGCAATGCCGCGAAGTAATAAGGAGGCGACGTGGCGTGATAAATCCTCGGCCGTCAGCTTGGTTTTTCCCGCGATACGCTGGTTTTGCATGGCGGCAATCGGCAGCAGCGTCAGGCCAAACAGGGAGAGAAAGACCAGCTCCGGCTCAATGTCTGGGTTCAAATAACCCTGCTTTTGCCAGCCCAACATGCACTGATGAACCGCTTTTTTCTCATTGTCGCCAAAACGCGCATCCATCCGCTCTTTCAACAGACCGCTCTCGCTGAGCACCTCGCGTATCCACAGCGGCGCAAACCAAGGGTGCTTAACGGAAATGTCGATAAAACGCTGGGCCAGCGCGGTAATGGCTGCCACAGGGTCATTCGGGTGTGCTTCAAAAAGGCTACCCACCGAGGCACGAGCGGGCAGAAAACGCTCGTCGATCAGCACGTCCAGCAACTGTTCGCGAGTGTTGAAGTAGTAATGCAGCATGGCGGAGGTGACGCCAGCCTCGCGGGCAATGGCGCTCAGCGGGGTCTCGGCAATGCCTTGCTGGGCAAACATTTTCAGGGCGGTATCCAACAAAAGATCGCGCTTATCGGCGCTTTTACTGGTGCCTGCCGGTCGGCCCGGACGACGCGGTTGTTTCTCTGTCATGACTTTCCCTGAGAGGTGTAGGTGGATTCTGATTAAGACGTTTTACCACTTTTTGACGGCGATATATTCACTTTGATCCATTGACCGGATGATTGTGTTCCTCTTATATTAATTATCCAGTTAATTAATTACAAGCCAGACTCTTTTTATGACACAAGAAAATCAATCCGGCCTTATGAGCGATGAACAGGCAGTGAAAGCCCCGGTGGCGCAGAGCCAGCCGTCATTCCGCATTGTCTTCTTCGCGCTGATGATGGTGATGCTGCTGGCGGCGTTAGATCAGACTATCGTTTCTACCGCGCTGCCGACCATTGTCGGCGAGCTGGGCGGTCTGTCCGACTTGTCTTGGGTGGTGACGGCGTACCTGCTGGCATCGACCATTGTGGTGCCGCTGTACGGCAAATTTGGTGACCTGTTTGGCCGTAAGATTGTGCTGCAAACGGCGATCATTGTATTTTTGGTTGGCTCGGCGCTGTGCGGTCTGGCGCAGAATATGACCGAACTTATCCTGATGCGTGCCTTGCAAGGGCTGGGCGGGGGCGGCCTGATGGTGGTTTCCATGGCGGCGGTGGGCGACATTGTTACTCCCGCCGAACGCGGTAAGTATCAGGGCTTTTTCGGCGCCGTATTTGGGCTGGCGACGGTGGTCGGGCCGCTGCTCGGCGGCTTCCTGGTGGAGCATTTCAGCTGGCGCTGGATTTTCTACATCAACCTGCCGTTGGGGGTTATGGCGCTGTTAATTATCGGTGGGGCATTCCAGTCGCGGGTGGAGCGCGTTAAGCATGAGATTGACTACATTGGCGCGGCGTATTTGGCCACCGCGCTGACCTGTATCATCCTGTTCACCAGCGAAGGCGGCACCGTGCTGTCATGGTCAGACGGCCAGCTGTGGTGCATTTTGGCCTTCGGCTTAGTCTCGGTGGCTGGCTTTATTTACGAAGAGCGGCTGGCGATTGAGCCCATCATTCCGCTGCATTTATTCCGCCAGCGCACCTTTATGTTGAGCTGCTTAATCAGCTTCATCATTGGTATGGCGCTGTTCGGGTCGGTCACTTTCTTGCCGCTCTATTTGCAAGTGGTGAAAGACTCCACGCCGTCCGAGGCGGGGATGCAGATGCTGCCGCTGATGGGGGGAATCATCTTCAGTTCGATTCTTAGCGGGCGGATTATCAGCAAGACCGGCAAGTATCGCATTTTCCCGGTGGCGGGCACCTTGCTGGCTTTCATCGGCATGATGCTGCTCGGCTCGCTGAAGCTTGATGCGCCGCTGTATACGCTTTACCTGTATATGGCGATGATTGGTCTGGGTATTGGGATGGTGATGCAGGTGCTGATCCTCGCCGCGCAAAACAGCGTCGAGCTGAAGATGATTGGCGTGGCGACCTCCAGCACCACGCTTTTCCGTTCCATTGGCGGCTCGATTGGCGTCGCCGGTTTTGGCGCGGCCTTCACCCACGTGCTGCAAAACAAGTTGGAAGCGCTGATCCCAGCGGGCACCCAGCTGCCCCGCGCGTTAGGAGCGAAGGCAGTGCACGAGTTGCCACCGGCGATCCGTGATGACTACTTTCAGGCCTTTGGTTCGGCGATCCACTCGGTTTATCACATCGCCGCGGCGGTGATGATTGTCGGGTTCGGACTGGCGTTGATGATGAAGGACGTGCCGCTGCGCGGGAAAGTGTCGAGATAAAACTGTGCTGCACCTCCCCCTGTAAGGGGAGGGATCAAACCCAGAACCGCCACACTTCCCCAATCAGGCAAAAGGTTTCTCGTGCTTGATAATCTTATCAATCACATCCAACACCCCTTCCTCATTGTTCGACCCAGCGACGTAATTGGCGGCGGCGGTTGCCGAGGCCATGGCATTCGACATTGAGAAGCCAAACCCGGCCTGTTGCAGCATTTCGATGTCATTGCCGCCGTCGCCGAAGGTGACGACTTCGCTATCGTCGATGCCCCACAGCTCCTGCAAAATGCGCAGCCCGTTGGCTTTATGGCGGCCGGGAATGATCAGGTCGGCAGAGCCGTGGCCGCTGGAAACCGGGGTGACAATATGGCCCAGCTCGCGGTCGATGGAGGTCATCAGCTCCGCCAGATGTTCGTCGGAAATATTCAGGGCGAATTTGAAAATGGTGTCGTTGATTTCGCTGGTGCTGTCGATTTGAATCAGGTGATGGTAAAAACGTTTCATCTTCTGATAAAAATCTTCAGGGCGGGACGCGTGAATATAGGCGCTATTCTTGCCGCAAATTACCGTGCGCACGCCAGGAATCTCATGCAGGAAATTGAGGATTTTCTCGACGGACTCGGCAGGGATTTCCGCCACCGACACGTCCTGCCCTTCATTTACAATATAAGCGCCGTTCTCGGCGACAAAGGCAATCTCAGAGGCGATTTCAGGGAAGAAGGATTTAAGCTGGAAATATTGGTTGCCGCTGGCGACGACGAATTTAATACCCTGCTGTTTTAATTGGGTATATTGCGACATAAAACGCGTTTTATTGTATTTTTTATCATCATCGAGAAACGTGCCGTCCATATCCACTGCGATTAACTTTACTGACATAAATCCCTCTCGTTGCGCTCAAAATGTAACTTTCATCATAAAAGCTATCGTGTAAAGGTCAAACGAAATGGCCGCCGAAAAGGGTCTACGCTTATAGCTTGTTGCACGTCACCAATGCCAATTCACCGGCGAAATATCAGGGCAGGACAGCTCTGACAAATATAACTTCAGAGGTTCTCTATGTTGTACCGCCGTTTTGAACGAATTATCGATATCTTCCGCAAGGCGCCAGCGGACGCGCCACCCGACAAAGTGGGCGCTTTCTATCTCTATTATTTGCGTCAGGTTTGGCCGATGTTCGCCGCGCTGCTGGTGGTCGGGCTGGTGGCGTCATTAATCGAAGTGGCACTGTTCAGCTATCTCAGCCGTATTATCGATTTAACTAATAGCACGCCTCCGGCGCAGTTCTTCAGCTTGCACGGGCCGGAGCTGCTGTGGATGGCGGCGGTGGCGCTGATCCTGCGTCCTGTCTTCTTCGGGCTGCATGACCTGCTGGTGCACCAGACGATCAGTCCGGGCATGACCAGCATGATCCGCTGGCAAAATCACAACTACGTGCTGCGCCAAAGCCTGAACTTCTTCCAGAACGATTTTGCCGGGCGTATCGCGCAACGCATTATGCAAACCGGTAACTCATTGCGTGACTCGGCGGTGCAGGCGGTGGACGCCATCTGGCACGTGCTGATTTACGCGGCCAGCGCCCTGGTGCTGTTTGCCGAAGCCGACTGGCGGCTGATGATCCCGCTAGTTCTGTGGATTCTGGGCTATATCGCCTGTCTCTACTATTTCGTGCCGCGCGTGAAGGCTCGCTCGGTGGAGTCCTCCGAGGCGCGTTCCAAACTGATGGGCTGCATTGTAGACGGCTACACCAATATCACCACGCTAAAACTGTTTGCTCATACTGACCTCGAGCAGCAATACGCCCGCGACGCCATCACTGAGCAGACCCACAAAACCCAGATGGCCAGCCGGGTGGTGACCAGCATGGATGTGGCGATCACCACCATGAACGGCCTGCTGATTGTCGGGACTACCGGCCTTGCCGTGTGGCTGTGGACCCAGTCGCTGATTAGCGTCGGGGCCATCGCGCTGGCGACCGGGCTGGTGATTCGTATCGTCAATATGTCCAGCTGGATAATGTGGGTGGTGAACGGCATTTTCGAGAATATCGGTATGGTTCAGGACGGGTTGAAGACCATCGCCCAGCCGATCAAAGTGAGTGATAAACCTGATGCCAAAAAGCTGGACGTTCACAGCGGAGAGATTCGTTTCGATCAGGTGAATTTCAACTACGGCAAAGAGCGTCAGGTGATTGGCGGGCTGAATCTGAATATTCGTCCGGGCGAAAAGATTGGCCTGATTGGGCCATCGGGTGCTGGTAAGTCGACGCTGGTGAACCTGCTGCTGCGGCTGTATGACATTGACGGTGGGCGGATTTCTATCGATCAGCAGGATATTTCGCAGGTCACGCAGGAGAGCCTGCGGGCGCAAATCGGCATGATCACTCAGGACACGTCGCTCCTGCACCGCTCGATTCGCGACAACCTGCTGTATGGCAGTCCGGACGCGACTGATGAGGATATTTGGCAGGCGATTCATCGCGCTCGCGCCGATGAGTTTATCCCCGAGCTGTATGACCCGCAGGGTCGTTCGGGTTTGGATGCCCACGTCGGCGAACGCGGCGTGAAGCTCTCCGGCGGCCAGCGCCAGCGTATTGCCATTGCCCGCGTGCTGCTGAAAAACGCGCCGATTCTGATTCTGGATGAAGCCACTTCGGCGCTGGATTCCGAGGTCGAGGCGGCGATTCAGGAAAGCTTCGAAGATTTGATGCAGGGCAAAACGGTGATCGCCATTGCTCACCGCCTGTCGACCATCGTCAAAATGGACCGTCTGGTGGTGCTGGAGAAAGGCAAAATTGTCGAAGCCGGCACCCACGCCGAGCTGCTGGCCCATAACGGCCTGTATGCCCGCCTGTGGCAGCATCAGACCGGGGGCTTTGTCGGCACCGATTAATATTGGGTTTAAAATCTACACGTCAGGCTTTGCGATAAGGCAGAGCCTGACGCGCTTCCTCCTCCCACTGCAACACCGCCGTGCGCTCCTCTTGTAAGAAATTCTCCACTGCCGCCTGCAATCCGCCGTGCCGTAAATGGTGCCACGAATGGGTGATCACCGGCTCAAAGCCGCGCAGCAGCTTGTGTTCGCCCTGCGCCCCGGCGTCAAACCGCGCCAGGCCATGGGCAATTGCGTAGTCCATTCCCTGATAGAAGCAGGTTTCGAAATGCAGCCTGTCGAACTCCGCCAGACAGCCCCAGTAGCGGCCATAAAAGGTATCGCCGTCCACCAGACTAAAGGCCATCGCCACCGGCTGGCCGCCGAGGGTGGTGAGGACGACACGCAGGTTCTGCGGCATACGTTCGGCCAGCAGGCTGAAGAATTCCCGCGTCAGATAAGGCGCGCGGCCGCGCACCAGATAGGTATTGGCATAGCAGGTGTAGACGAAATCCCACTGCGCTTCAGTAACCTGCGCGCCTTCCAGCCACTCAAACTCAAAGCCCTGCGCCGCCACCAGTTCGCGCTCCTTGCGCATCTGTTTACGTTTGCGCGAAGCCAGCGTGTCGAGGAAATCCTGAAAGTCGCGATAGCCGCGATTGTGCCAGTGATACTGCAAGCCGGTGCGCTGTAGCCATTCGCTGCGTTCCGCAAACAGCGTGTGATTGCCCGCGTCGGTAAAGTTGATATGCCCGCCGGAGAGCTGCTGCTGGGCTAAATAGTCCGGCAGTTGGTCGAGCAGATGCGCGGCGGCGGCGGGGTCGCCCAGCAGGCGGGCGCCGGTCACCGGGCTAAAAGGCACTGCGCCGAGCCACTTCGGATAGTAACGAATGCCCGCCCGCTCGCTGGCTTCCGCCCATCCCTGATCGAAGACATATTCTCCGGCAGAGTGCATTTTGCGATAGCCGGGAATGGCCGCCAGACAGCGTTCGCCCGCCATCCACAGCAGGTGTTCCGTCTGCCAGCCCGTGCGCGGCGTGATGCTGCCGCTCTCCTCCAAAGCAGAAAGAAAGGCGTGACGCTGGAAGGGCTGACCGGCGGGCACCATGGCGTCCCACTGCTCGGCGGGGAAATCGGCCAGACGGTTCAACGCAGTAATGGGCATGGCAATTATCTCTGTCTTGGTAACGAATTAAGGTTTTGTCGGGTGGCCCTGCGGGTCAATCAGGACATCATAAAATGTATCGACTCGGCAAAACTAATGAAATTGACAATCGCCGGGGTCCGTTCCCATTGGCGGAACAGCAACACAATCCCTGAGGGGATCTCCGGCGGCTGAATCGACCGGTAGACCACGCCGGGCAGGGAAATCACCCGCGACAGGCTGGCCGGGATCACGGCGATGCCGACGTTAAAGGCCACCTGCGCCAGTACGTCCACCAAGCCACCCGACGGATATTGCTGGCGAATCGAAAAGCCGCCGCGCCGTGCTACTTCATGCATTCCCGAGGTCTGCTCGGCCATCACGAAAGCTTCTTCTGCCAACTGTTGGGGAGCAATTGGCCCGCCAGCGTCCACCAGCGGGTGAGCGGCGGGCAGCGCGAGACAGAAATTATCTCGCTGTAGCGCGCGCGTTTGCAGGCCGTCCGGCAGCGGCGTCGGGCCACGGATTAGCGCGACGTCCAGCGAGCCGTCGAGCACGTCCTGCGGCAGCGACGCCATCGGCCTCTCGCGGGTCAGTAGCGCGACTTGCGGCCGCTGCTGCTTGTATTCGCACACCAGCTGGCCGAGCAAGCCTGACCACAAAGCTGAACCCACGTAGCCCAGCGCTACCTGCCCAACCTCACCCCGCGCGGCGCGCAGTCCGGTGTCCAGCGTGCGCTGTGCTTGCAGCAGAGTGGCGGCAGCTTCGTGACGAAATAATTCCCCAGCTTGAGTCAGATGAACAGCGCGTTTTGTGCGCACGAACAGCGGGGTGCCGACCATCTCTTCCAGTTGCTTGATTTGCACTGACAGCGTGGGGGCCGCGATATTCAGACTCTCAGCCGCCGCGGCGAAATGCAGCTGGTCGGCCACCGCCATAAAGTAGCGCAAATGTCTCAGCTCCACGGCATTCCTCCTAATAATTAGTCTTTACCTAATTATTCTAACGATCCTGATGATTGAAGTTAACAGCCTACGATCGCATCGTATTGCGATAGTTTGAGAAAAATGGAAACAAAAAATGATCAGGCAAATTGCCGTTTTTAGTGATGTACACGCCAACTTGCCGGCGTTAAAGGCCGTGCTGGAAGATATTGATGCGCGACAAATCACCGAGATTTACTGCCTTGGCGACTTGGTAGATTTCGCCCCTTGGCCGAACGAGGTGATTGAACTGCTGCGCCAGCGCCAAATTCCCACGGTGATGGGCAATCATGATGACCGCGTGGCTTTTGACCGCCCGGTGACGCCAATGGCAAAGCATTCGCCTGAGGAGTGCGAGGCGCGAGTAGCCGCCATCACGCTGAGTAAAGCGACGATTAGCCCCGAAAACATGGCTTATCTGCGCGATTTACCCTTTAAGCGGCGGGTAGTGCTGGGGGAGGGAGATAAGGCAAAAAGCCTGCTGTTGGTGCATGCCAGTGCTAACGCCATTCACGAATATATCTATCAAGATCATAGTCCAAGCGCGTTAGCCGAGATGTGCGCCGCCAATCATGCCGACGGCATGCTAATGGGCCACACGCATTGTGCCTATCTCCGGCAGTTCGCGACGACGAGTGGGAAAAGCGTATTAATTGGCAATACCGGCGCCACCGGGCGAATAAAATCGGGGCAGCCTTTGGCAACCTATATGATCTGTACTTGGGAAGAGGGTGATATTTCAGCAGAGATTGTGGCAGTGGAATATAACGTGGTGGAAACGGCATCGGCCATTATTCATAGCCCAATCCCTGATTTCTACGCGAGGGAGTTAATAACTCACTCCCTCGGTTGAACCTGCTGAAATAATAAGTCACCTTGCAAGGTGACTTATTAAATGGCGAATTAGGTCGCCGTCGCTTCAGGATTGTCAGACAGCGAGATAAAGGTCTTGGTCTTGCTGTCGAATGCTTCAATCGAGCCAGACTCGATATCATAAACCCAGCCATGCAGGTTCATTTGGCCCTTGGCTAATGCCAGCGCCACGCAAGGGTGGGTACGCAAGTTACCTAACTGGGCGATGACGTTTTCATGCACCATGCCGTTAACGCGCGCTTGGGAAGTTTCATGCCCGGCGGAGTCATTGATGGCTTTCGCCGCATCCGCATAGCGCAGCCAGTGGGCCACGGCAGGCATGTGGTCGAGGCAGGAGCAGTTTGCCACGGCGGTCATCGCGCCGCAGTCTGAGTGACCGCATACCACGATATCGCGAATGCCGAGCGCCATCACGGCGTATTCGACGGTGGCGGACACGCCGCCAGGCTCAGGCCCAAAAGGTGGCACGATGTTACCTGCGTTACGAATAACAAACAGTTCGCCGGGCTCACGCTGGGTGACTAATTCCGGAACTAAACGGCTGTCGGAGCAGGATATAAAAAGGGTCTTAGGGTTTTGATTAGATGCTAGCTTTTTGAAAAGCTTAGAACGCTGCGGGAATGCGTCTTTTTGGAATCTTAAAAAACCTTCAATTACGTCTTTCATCATGAATTCCATATATATTAATTGCAGCGATGTTGCCACGAAAAACAGGGCAAATCAATCAGTGGCGAATATGTGTAATTATATGTCATTAACTGCATGGCCCGTCGCCGATTAATATTAGGATTTTCCTGATATTTTACTCTATTATTATCCATAAGAAGGTTGTGGCTTATTTGCGGTTTAGCTTGCGGCAGGGTTTGCGCAAAGTTCGCGGCACTTTTCGCGCAGCCATTCCGCCCTTTTTCTGTTGTTATTCCTTTGTGAACGCTGAACGACTAGTCTTATGACATAAGATGTCGTTTCCCAATGTGAAGGAGCCTGTATGACAATCGAATATGCCGTCTTCGGTGGTGGGTGTTTCTGGTGTACCGAAGCCGTTTTTAAAGACGTGATTGGTGTCGAATCGGTTGAGAGTGTCTACACCGGTGGCCGCCGTCCAAACCCAACTTACGAGCAGGTATGCAGCGGCGCGACGGGTCACGCAGAAGCCATTCGCGTTGGCTTTGACCCAGAGAAACTGAGCTACGGCGACCTGCTGGATATCCATTTCGTGACCCATGATCCGACCCAGTTGAATCGTCAGGGCAACGACATCGGCACGCAGTATCGCTCGGTTTTATTCCCGGCAGATCAGCACCAGCAGGCCGAAGCCGAGGCTGCTATTCAGCGCGCCCAGGCCGACAACAGCCAGCCGGTGGTCACCACCATCGAGCCACTGGGTGAAGTCTATGTCGCCGAAGATTACCACCAGAACTACTGGGACGGCGCGGGCCAGCGCAATGGTTACTGCCTGGCGGTGATCCCTCCGAAATTGCAAAAGCTGCGTAAGAGCTATGCGGCTAAGGTGAAATCTCTGCAACAGCCGTGAATTTTCTTCGCCTAATGGCGAGAAAAAGCCGTAATGTGAAATTTATTAGCGCGCCCGTGGGGAAACCTACCGGCGCGTTTTTTCATTGTGAGAAAATATTTCACTCATGTTGTTGGGCAGGAGGACATGTTGTATAAACTTTCTGCTCTACAGGGTTTATAAAATATAAAAATTGAAGATTACTTATCCGAGGAAAATATAACATGAGTGAAAAAGTCGGTGTTCCACAGGCAACTTCCGATTTGCATGACTGGCTGTCCTATATTGATAGTCTCCACTCGCAAGTTATAGATATGAGTCTTAATAGAATTAAAGCAGTAGCTAATACTTTAGAGGTATTAAAACCTGCGCCATTTATTTTTTTAGTGGGTGGCACCAATGGCAAAGGCACCACCTGTCACACGCTGGAAAAAACGCTGCAACTCTCCGGCTATAAAGTGGGGGTGTTTAGCTCGCCTCACATGATCAATTACACCGAAACCGTGCGCATTCAGGGTAAAGAGCTGGACGGAAGCGAGCACGTTGCCGCCTTTGTTGCCATTAACCATGCCCGTCAAGACACTACGCTCACGCCATTTGAATTCAACACCTTAGGCGCTTTCTGGCTGATGAAGCAGGCGCAGGTGGATGTGGCGATTATCGAAGTTGGCATGGGGGGGCGTGATGACGCGACCAATATTATCGAGCCAGACATTTCGGTGATAACCAACGTTGCGCTGGACCACGAAGACTGGCTGGGCAAAGACACCGAGGCCATCGGCGAGATCAAAGCCGGTATTTTCCGCGCCGGTAAACCGGCCATCATTGGGCAGGCGCGTGCGCCCGCCTCGCTGCTGGCCTATGCCAAGAAAATTGGTGCGGTGACTTATCAGCGCGAAGCCAATTGGCAACTGGATGTGCAGGAAAACCAGTGGTCATTCAGCGATGCCACAGGTGAACTGACTGACTTAGCGATTCCAAAAATGCCGCTAGAAAACGTGGCGACAGCAATTGCCGCTCTGCGCGCCAGTGGATTAAATTTCACGCCTGCTGCGCTGAACGAGGTTATTCTTCACGCCAATTTACCGGGTCGTTTCCAAATTATTGGCAATAGCCCAACCACTATTTTAGATGTCGCGCATAACCCACACGCGGCAGCTTATTTAGCGGAAAGATTACGCAAATTCCCAATTAAGGGAAATTATCGTTTTGTTATCGGCATGCTTATTAATAAAGATATTAAGGGTACCGTCGACCATTTAAAAACTTTATCTGATAAATGGTATTGCTGCGGGGTGCAGGCCGGGCCGCGAAGCACTAAGCCGGAAGATGTCGCGCAATATTTACCTCAGGCGCAAAAATTCGCCGATATTTTGGCGGGCTGGGAAGCCGCAAAACGCGATGTGCAAGAAGGGGATGTTATTGTGGTCTGTGGGTCATTCTTCTCCGTCGCGCCGGTGTTGAACGCGTTGAATGCTGAATCTAAATAAACCGGCTGCCTAAATAAAAACGCCCGCAGGTTGAGATGCCTGCGGGCGTTTTTGCTTCTAATCACTCAGCGAATGTCTGCCAAACATCATCTGGAACATAGGTCGGGTTCTGCCCCGAGCGATGCAATGTCGGTAATAACAGGCTTTGCTCTCCGGGGCGATCTACCACTTCAACCGTCCCCGTGGTCGCATTTCTGCGGAACAGCAGGTTTGACTTGCCGGCCAGCGTAATGGCTTTCACCTTGCTGCCGTCGGCTTTGGTTACCGGCAGGCCAGCGGTGATATACAGACCGGCTTCCACCGCGCAGTTATCTCCCAACGAAATACCCACCCCGGAGTTGGCGCCCAATAGACAGTTGGCGCCAATCGACACCACGTGCTTCCCGCCACCCGATGTACTGCCCATAATCGAGGCACCGCCGCCGATATGCGAGCCACCCTGAATAGTGGCGCCAAGGCTGATGCGCCCTTCAACCATACAAGGCCCGAGGGTGCCGGAGTTCATGTTGCAAAATCCCGCCGAAGAGACAAAAGTACCCGGCGCCAGATAAGCCCCGAGCAGGATTTTATTGGGATCGAGCAGGTAGACGTCGGTGGCTGGCACATAATCGACCATGCGCGGCAGCCTGAAAACGCTATACACCGTCGGCCTGCCCGGCGTGTTTCTGCTGACTTTTTGCAACTCTTTCAGCTGTTGCGGCAGGCAGGGGCCGTGAGAGGTCCAGGCCACATCGATCAACAGCTCGGTAAAACCGGCGAGGTTGGCCTGCCACGGCTTAATTTTGCGCTGGCTCAGCAAATGCAGGCGCAGGTACAGGTCGTGCAGGTCGCGGGGTGGCTGACGTAAATCAGCAATGGTGGTGTGGATGGCAATGCTTCGCACCCGACGCATAGCATCGTGGTCCGGCGTTGCTAATTGGAATTGTGTTTGTGCTTCACTGGCGGAAAGATAACGTGTTTCTGAAATTTCTGTCACCGACTGCAAAGTTGTTTCGGCAAACCAACTATCCAGTACTACTCCATTCTCTGCAACCGTTGCCAGGCCGTGTCCGCTGGCCCCTTGAGCAACATAATTGTCTGTCATGTGTTCTTGTTCTTTTGGTAAGGATAACGGAATTCACAAAATGGCAGGTTCGTCACAAAGAGAGAATAGGGCGCGATTAAAGAATTATGTAATCAGATGTGAGTCATGGACTTTCATCATGAAAGGGAACTGAAATCGTCTTTTCGACACGCGTTTGGCATTTTTAACGGCTGTAGCAGGTAAAAATACAGTTCAGCCGCTCAGCAAAAGAGGTTCTATGAAAATCACATCGCCGAAGTAGTTATCTATCTTTCTAAAGGATTTCAGAAGGACGCAAAAGCTCACACAGGCTGATATCGCAAAGCGCGTAGGGATACGGCAAGACACGATTTCGAAATTCGAACACAATCCCGATACGACGCAAATAGACACCTTTTACAATATTGTCTCAGCGCTGAATCTGGATTTTCATCTTGAAACGCGGGATGAAATAAGAAAATCAGGCGAATGGAAGGAAGAGTGGTGATGAACAGTCTGTCCGTTTACATGAATGGATACCTTATAGGTACGCTGGTTCAAGAGCGTAATGCCGGGCACACGTTTACTTACGACACCGCCTGGCTCGCCACTAACGATGCTCGCCCGATCTCACTTTCAATGCCGCTGCGTCAGGAAAAAATATGAAGGCGCAGAGGTGTTTAATTTCTTCGATAACCTTCTGCATGATGATTCCTTTTATTCCACAGAGATAATGATAAACCGTGAGTAAATTCCGGCTGTAGCTCACTGAATCGAAACTATGTTGAGCGTTGTGGGCCAGGGCCTACAGCCGCCGTCGATTTGTCCCATTCTTTCCCATTATCTTAAGAATAATATAGAAGCTGCTTGCTGTGTTTTGCCCGCCCTGTCGGCGGGCTTTTTTATGGTGAATTTTATGACGAAGATTAATTCAAATAATATGTAATTAACTAATTAATTGATATCCATTTATGCAAAAAATCTATGTATTCAAATGGCTTTGAATGTTAGGGATTTTGTATTAAAAAGAGGGTTCAGTGGCTCGATTATTATAAGAAATTGGACGCTCGCTACAATGATGTTTCTTGGGAAGTATTATGCAGATTACAGGAATAGAATATGCAATACGCTCATGCTTTTAGAAGGGCTGACAGTCGGGTAGTCTTGGTAATTGCCTTGTTGTTAGGAGGTTATTACTTTTGTCATACTTCGATTAACTCGTTTTTTAATAATGACGATGTGGTGATTACTCGTCAGTTAACTGTCTCAAAGCTAGTGAATCTTTATATTGCTGAAACGAGTGCCGGTGCGACCACGCCAATGGTCTACTACTTCTATCTGATCGGCGCGGACGCAGATGCAAAAAGGCTTATTGCTGAAGATACTGATCGTCAAAAGTCTTTTTTATCAACCTCAGATAGAAATGTGGTTGTGGAGATAATCAACACCGATCTCTTTTTAAAGGTTTCTGGTGATATATATCAGTTTGATAATCGCGGCATGTTTAAATATAAAGATAATCTATATGGCGTGAGAGTTTTCCTCGAATCCAGACCAAAATGAGCTGTTATAAATACTCTCCAAACAAAAAAGCCGCAGAGATAAACCTGCGGCTTTTAATTAATTCCAGATTAAGGAATTAACGCATCGTCACGAACTCTTCAGCACCTGTTGGGTGAATCGCTACGGTGTTATCGAAGTCTTTCTTGGTGGCGCCCATTTTGATGGCTACCGCGAAGCCTTGCAGCATTTCGTCCATGCCGTAACCGATGCCATGCAGGCCAACGATTTTCTCTTCTTTCCCCACGCAGACCAGCTTCATGCGGCACGGCTGGCGGTGCTGGGTGACGGCGGTGTACATCGCGGTGAAAGCAGATTTGTACACTTTCACATTGTCCGCGCCGAATTTCTCAATAGCTTCCGGCTCGGTCAGGCCCACGGTGCCGATGGCAGGGTGGCTGAAGACCACGGTCGCGATGTTGCTGTAGTCCAGATGCTCGTCCGGCTTGTTGTTGAACAGGCGCTCGGAGAGACGACGGCCCGCCGCAACGGCGACTGGCGTTAGTTCGACGGCACCGGTGTTATCACCCACCGCGTAAATGCCTTTAACACTGGTGTTCTGGAACTTATCGACGATGATGTAGCCTTTGTCGTTAGTTTTCACGCCAGTGGCTTTCAGATTGAAGTTGTCGGTCTCTGGCTCACGGCCAATCGCCCACACCAGGCTGTCGACTTCAAACTCTTTGCCATTTTCCAGTTTCAGGGTCAGGCTACCGTCGGCATTTTTGACCACTTCTTTTGGAATCGACTCTGTATGCAGCGCCGGACCTTCGGTGTTCATCACTTCAACCAGCGTTTCGACGATCAGCGGATCGAAAGTACGCAGCGGCGCGTGTTTACGCACGAACAGGTGAGTTTCTGCACCCAGCGCGTTCATCACGCCAGCAATCTCAACCGCGATATAGCCTGCGCCCACAACCGCAACGCGTTTTGGCATTTCAGTCAGGTCAAAGAAACCGTCTGAGTCAATACCGTATTCCGCACCCGGAATGTTCGGGTGGCTAGGGCGGCCGCCGGTGGCGATCAGGATGTGATCGGCAGTGATCTTCTCGCCGTTAACTTCCACAGTGTGATCGTCGATGAAGCGAGCAAAGCCGCGGATCACGTCCACTTTGTTTTTACCCAGCACGTTGTCGTACGAGGTGTGGATACGGTCGATGTAGGCCGTACGGTTAGCGACCAGCGTCTTCCAGTTGAAACTGTTGACCGTGGTATCGAAGCCATAATCTGGGCCGTAGTTACGGATTGCTTCGGCAATTTGCGCCGCGTGCCACATGACTTTCTTCGGAACGCAACCTACGTTGACACAGGTGCCGCCAAGCTCTTTTGCTTCGATCAGCGCACATTTTTGCCCATACATGGCGGCACGGTTAATTGATGCGATACCGCCGCTGCCGCCGCCAATTGCCAGATAGTCATAATGTTTAGTCATCGGTTAGTCCGTTAGAGAAAGTGAATGGGCCTCAATGGGCGTCATGAATCTTAAAAAATTGCCTAAGAGTTTAACGTGAGAATTCGCTTTGTCGCAAAGGTTGCATCAATGATTGTAATAGGTGTGGAACGTTTTGATAGCCAGAGCCTTGGGGGAGGCGGCTCTGGCCAGGGGAGAGTGAGGCTGGCAGAACTTACTCTGGCACCACCCATTTCACCAACTGGTGGCCCGTGCCCGATGGCACCAGCGTTTCCAGTAGCCACGGCAGCACGTTGTTCATCTGCTGTTCCAGCTTCCACGGCGGGTTAATCACGATCATGCCCGAGGCGGTCATGCCGCGCTGGTCGCTGTCCGGGCGCACGCCCAGTTCAATTTGCAAGATGCGGCGAATGCCGGTGGCTTCTAAGTCGCGCAGCATCTTCTTGATTTGCTGACGCATGACGACCGGATACCACAGTGCATAGGTGCCGGTCGCGAAGCGTTTATACCCTTCCTGAATGCCTTTCACCACGTCCTGATAATCCGTTTTCAGTTCGTAAGGCGGGTCCATCAAAATCAAACCACGGCGTGACTGCGGCGGCAATTGGGCTTTTAACTGCTGGTAGCCGTCTTCGCGCACGACGCGGGCGCGGTTGTCTTTCTGGAACTCACTGCGCAGCAGCGGGAAGTCGCTCGGGTGCAGTTCGGTCAGGTGCAGTTTGTCCTCTTCACGCAGCAGCTGGCGGGCAATCAGCGGCGAGCCGGGGTAGTAGCGCAGGCTCTCGTTGCGGTTGAAATGCTTGATGGCCGACATATAGGCCGCCAGTTCCGCAGGCTGATCTTCACGCTGCCAAATACGCGCGATGCCTTCCAAATATTCGCCGGTGCGCTCGGCGTGTTCGCCGCTCAGCAGGTAGCGACCAGCGCCCGCGTGGGTGTCGAGATACAGGAAAGGTTTCTCTTTTTCTTTCAGAGATTCGATGATCAGGCTCTGAACGGTGTGTTTCAGGACGTCGGCGTGATTGCCAGCGTGAAAACTGTGGCGGTAACTCAACATAGGTTTTACGTTTCCGAATAATGAATGTAGACAGTAAAATCAGTGGGTTACCGAAAGTTTATACTGTACTGGGAATGTGAAGAAGGCGGCCAGCTGTCGCGACGCGCCTTGAATGGGGCTTAGTATAAACTGTCTGGCGAAGAAATTGGCAAAAGCCTTACCTCATCGCCAGCGGCTTGGTCAGATTAGGAGGCGTTCGGGCAGGTGTCGGACACGCCGTTCAGGTTTTCCTGCTCGATTTTGAAGGTCACTTTTGGCGTTGCGGCGGACTTATCTAAGGTCAGGATAAAGATGCTGTCGAAATCCTTGCCCGGCCATTCTGGCACTACGCTTGGGTCGCCGCCGTTCTCTTTGACGATATTTTTCACGATTTTATCGAGGTTTTTGTGCTCCCAAGAGACAAAAATCTTCGCGTCTTTGTACTTATCGTCCTGCAACTCTTTGGTTACGCCGTCAACGTCGTCGGCGTGAAACTGAATATTGATTGGCTGGTTGAGGCGCACGGCGGTGGGCATGATGGTGGAAAGCGGGCGCAGTGAGTTACCCAGCTTTTGCTCTTTAGGGCCTGCGGCAAAAATGTGGTCAGGGTTGCCATAGCGCGGCAATAACACGCCCGGCAGCGCCAGCGCGCGGTTCAGCCCTTTGCAGGTCAACTGGCCGCTGCTGCTCGCCGGTTTTTCGCCGTGACGGACAAAAATCAGCGTTTCTTGCGCGCTGGCCATCTGGCTAGTCATCACCAGCGAGAGCAGGCCAGCGGCCAACATTCCTAACTTTATCGCTTTCATCATTTTATCCTTTGCTCTGTTTTTGTTGATTTGAGCACATCCTAACCCGCGCCCAAAGCCGGCGCGAATGCCAGCTGGCTTAATTTTCGTTACCGGTTGAAACAGCCAACATCGCGTCCAGCCATTGATTTTCGCCGAAACTGGCCTCATGTTAGAAATTACGCCATTTTTATTGCAATTCGATTTTATGACTGACGCGCGAAGACGCCAAATACCGCGCCGCGCATCAGACCCAAGGCGATAAGCGCACGACGCTATCGCCCTTAGCGACACAAAAAGGACTGGCCCCTATGACTGAACAGCAAAATCTGTCGAACAACCCGCTTCTGAAACCTTTTGTCCTGCCGCCGTTTTCTGCGATCCGTCCTGAACACATTGTCCCTGCCATCAAATCCGTGATCGAAGATTACCGCCAGACGGTGGAAGAGGTTGTGGCGCAATCCGGGCCTTTTAGCTGGGAAAACCTGTGCCAGCCGCTGGCGGAAAGTGACGATCGTTTTAGCCGTATCTGGTCGCCGGTCGGCCACCTGAACGCGGTAAAAAACAGCCCAGAGCTGCGCGAAGCCTATGAGCAATGTCTGCCGCTGATTTCTGAATTCAGCACCTGGATGGGGCAGCACGCGGGGCTGTATCAGGCTTATCGCGAGCTGAAAGAGAGCGCGAACTTTGACAAACTGACGCTGGCGCAGAAAAAATCTGTCGATAACGCGCTGCGTGATTTCGAGCTGTCCGGTATCGGGTTATCCCCAGAGAAGCAAAAACGCTACGGCGAAATCTCGGCACGCCTGTCCGAGCTGGGTTCGACCTACAGCAACAACGTGCTCGACGCCACCATGGGCTGGAGCAAGTTGATCACCGATGTGAATGATTTGAAAGGCTTGCCGGAGAGCGCGCTGGCCGCTGCCAAAGCGCTGGCAGAGTCGAAAGAGCAAGAAGGCTGGCTGCTGACGCTGGATATCCCGAGCTACCTGCCGGTAATGACCTATGCGGAAAATCGCGAACTGCGCGAAGAGATGTATCGCGCCTTCCTGACCCGCGCCTCGGATCAAGGCCCGAACGCCGGTAAGTGGGACAACAGCCAAGTGATGGCCGATGAGCTGGCGCTGCGCCACGAACTGGCCGAGCTGCTGGGCTTTACATCCTTTGCCGACCAGTCTCTGGCCACTAAAATGGCCGAAAGCCCGTCGCAGGTGATCGACTTCCTCAATGGCCTGGCGAAACGCGCCCGCCCGCAGGCTGAGCAAGAGCTGGCCCAGCTTCGCGCCTTCGCTAAAGAGCATTACGGCGTGGATGAGATGGAAGCCTGGGACCTGCCGTTCTACGGTGAAAAGCAGAAACAGCATCTGTTCTCGATTAATGACGAACAGCTGCGCCCTTACTTCCCTGAGCAGCGTGCGCTGGAAGGCTTGTTCGAGGTGGTGAAACGCATTTATGGCATCACAGCTAAAGAGCGCAAAGACGTGGATACGTGGCACAAAGACGTGCGTTTCTTCGACCTGTTTGACGACAGCGGCGAACTGCGCGGCAGCTTCTACCTCGACCTCTATGCTCGCGAACACAAACGCGGCGGCGCGTGGATGAACGACTGCGCGGGCAGCCTGCGCAAAGCCAACGGCGAAGTGCAAAAACCGGTGGCCTACCTGACCTGTAACTTCAACCGCCCGGTGGGTAACGGCCCGGCGCTGTTCACGCACAACGAAGTCACCACGCTGTTCCATGAGTTCGGCCACGGCCTGCACCATATGCTGACCAAAATCGACGTCTCGGGCGTCGCGGGGATCAGCGGGGTACCGTGGGACGCCGTCGAACTGCCAAGCCAGTTTATGGAAAACTGGTGCTGGGAGCCGGAAGCGCTGGCGTTTATCTCCGGCCATTTCGAAACCGGCGAGCCATTGCCGACCAACATGCTGGATAAAATGCTGGCAGCCAAGAACTATCAGGCGGCGCTGTTTATCCTGCGTCAGCTGGAGTTCGGCCTGTTCGACTTCCGCATGCACGCCGAGTATGACCCTGCCAAGGGCGCGCAGATCCTGCAAACCCTCGCGGAAATCAAAAAGCAGGTCGCCGTGGTGCCATCGCCAAGCTGGGGTCGTTTCCCACACGCCTTCAGCCACATTTTCGCCGGTGGCTACGCGGCGGGTTACTACAGCTATCTGTGGGCCGAAGTGCTGTCTGCCGATGCTTACTCGCGCTTCGAAGAAGAGGGGATTTTCAACCGCGAAACCGGCCAGTCCTTCCTCGACAACATTCTGTCGCGCGGCGGTTCTGAAGAGCCAATGGAGCTGTTCAAACGCTTCCGTGGGCGCGAGCCTCAGCTAGATGCTATGCTGCGCCATTATGGAATTAAGGAAAGCGTCACCTCGTGAGTGTCTGTTTAATCTGTGAAGAAGGCGCCTCTCAGGGCGCCTTATCTATTCTGGCCGAGCGCTGGAACCTGACCTCTGACCCCGACGCCAATATGGCGCTGGTGCTCACTCCTGAGCGTCTCGAACTGCGCAAGCTGGACGAGCCAAAGCTGGGGGCGATTTTCGTCGATTTCGTCGGCGGGACCATGGCCCACCGCCGCAAGTTCGGCGGCGGGCGGGGCGAGGCGGTGGCGAAAGCTGTCGGCGTCAAAGGCAGCTATTTGCCAAACGTGGTGGATGCCACAGCAGGCCTCGGACGCGACGCGTTCGTGCTGGCGTCACTGGGCTGCCACGTGCGCATGCTGGAGCGTAATCCGGTGGTCGCGGCGCTGCTCGATGACGGTCTGGAAAGAGGCTATCGCGATGCTGAAATCGGCCCGTGGCTGCGCGAGCGCATGACGCTGCTGCACGCCTCGAGCCTGACCGCCTTGTCGGAGCTGACGCCGAAGCCGGAAGTGGTCTACCTCGACCCGATGTATCCGCATAAGCAGAAAAGCGCGCTGGTGAAGAAAGAGATGCGCGTCTTTCAGGGGCTGGTGGGGCCGGACGAAGATGCCGATGGCCTGCTGGAACCGGCGCGCCGTCTGGCAACCAAGCGTATCGTGGTGAAACGGCCAGACTACGCCCCGCCGATGGCGGACATTGCCGCGCAGGCCGCGGTAGTCACCAAAAGCCACCGGTTTGATATTTATACGCCGCTCTGAGCCTTCACCGTGTTCTGCGACACCATAAAAAAGGAGATGCTAAGCATCTCCTTTTCTTTATGTAGCGCGGGACCGGCGGGATTAGTCGATGGCGGCTTCGTCTTCTTCGTCACGCAGAGGGACGATAAGCATATCGATGTGTACGGTGTTGATCAGCTGGCGCGCAGAGGACATCAGCTTGCTCCAGAAGTCCTGATGATGGCCACACAGCACCAAATCAACATCATATTTCTTGATAGCATCAACCAGCACCTGGGCTAAATCACCGCTGCCGCTCAGGGTTTCTGAAATCGGATAGCCGGCATTCTGGGACAGCTCGTTCAACGCGTGGTGAGTCTCTTCAGAAATGCGTTTCTGCATGTCTCCCAAATTCACGTCAATCAGGCCGGTGTACAGGTCGGAATAATTTACGTCAACATGAATGAGTGACACTTTGGCGTTATAAGGACGCGCCATAGAAACCGCTTTCTCTACCAGTACTTTGCTTTCAGGGGAAAGATCAACCGCAATGAGTATGTGTTTGTAAGACATGAGAAAACTCCTTCCATAAGTCAGTTAATAACCATTTCAGCATCATGCGAGTTCCATGTCTTAAGTATAGCGCTAAAACGGACAGATAAATCAAGCGCATCGCCCGCGTTTCTGGCAAGAGATAAATACTTCCCCACTTTTTTATATCGTTTCCTACACTCAATATTAGGGGGCCAACGCAATATGCCTGCGCCCCCGAGTTTCTGCACGAGTTAGGAGGGCGGGCGAGAGGTTGCCCGGGGGGTGTGATGTCATAAGAGGTTGGGCGGGTCGCAAAGCGTCATCAATAAGGACAGCCCGTTTTTCTGATGGTTGTCCGCGTGATGAACCCGTCTTGAGGGGGAGTTATGATCAGTCCCGTTGCGCTGTTTTGGGCTTTATGTTTTGTCTTCGTCGTGAATATGCTGCGCTATTACTCTTCTTTGCGGGCGCTACTGGTGGTGCTGCGTGACTGCGATCCGCTGCTCTATCAATATGTCGATGGGCGGGGATTCTTCACCACCCACGGGCAGCCAAGTAAGCAAATTAGACTGGTGAGCTACATTTATGCTCAGCGCTATACCGACCATCACGACCCTGAGTTTATTCGCCGCTGTGAGCGAGTGCGCGGTCAGTTTATGTTAACCACGGCGCTGTGCGGGCTAATCCTCGTCAGTATGTTAGCGATGCTCATTTGGTTCTAATCTACAGGTTTTATTGTTCAGCTAAGGGAGGGGGTTTTGCTTTTCCAGCCAATAAAAAAGGCGACTTGCTATTAACAAGTCGCCTTTTGCATTTATTAACCTAACTCAAATCAACTTATCAAATTAGATAAGTTTCAGCGCGATCCAGTACAGGCTACCTGAAAGCACAATCGACACCGGCAGGGTTAAGATCCATGCCATGGCGATGTTTTTCACGGTTTTGCTCTGCACGCCGCCGCCGTCAACCAGCATGGTACCGGCAACCGCTGAAGAGAGTACGTGGGTGGTGGATACCGGCATACCGGTATAACTTGCCACGCCAATCGACAGTGCCGCGGTCAGCTGGGCTGACAGGCCCTGGGCATAGGTCATACCTTTCTTGCCAATCTTCTCGCCGATGGTGGTCGCAACGCGCTTCCAGCCAATCATCGTACCCAGCGCCAAGGCCAGTGCGACGGCAATAATGATCCACAGCGGCGCGTACTCTACCGTTTGCAGAATGTCGCCTTTCAGGTTGCCCAGGAAGCGTTTGTCGGCTGAAGAGGTTTCGTCCAACTTCGCGGCTTTGTCTGCGGTATCGGCCACGCACATCAGCAGGCGACGCATGTGGCTGCGCTGCTCTGGCGACAGGTCGCTGTAAGATTGCAGATTCGCCAGCAGTGATTGCGCGCGATCGATAGCGTCCAGCGCGTGTGAGCTATCGCAGTGGAACACTTTCTCTTTCTGCGTGTCTGCGGCATCAGCCGCCGCTTCGTCCGGCGTTGGCACCAGCGGCGTCAGCGCCACCACGTGCGGCAGGGCGTCACTGTGCTGCTGATAGTATTGCTGCAAGTGCGTCACTGCGTCACGGGTACGCGCGATGTCGTAACCGGTAGCATTCATGTTCAGCACGAAGCCCGCAGGCGCAACGCCAATCAGCACCAGCATAATCAGACCAATGCCTTTCTGACCGTCGTTCGCGCCGTGTGAGAAGCTCACGCCGATAGCGGACAGGATCAGGCCGATACGGGTCCAGAATGGCGGCTTCTTCTTGCCGTCTTTCTTTTCACGCTCAGCAGGCGTCAGGTGAATACGCGCGTGTTTCTTGGTGCCGCTCCAGTAGCGACGCAAAATGAAGATCATCGCCCCCGCCATAATCATCCCCACCAGTGGAGAGACAATCAGCGACGCGAAAATACCTATCATTTTGGGAATGTTTAACGCATCGACCACCGAGCTGTGAGTCACTAATGCATTAGTCAAACCGACGCCGATGATGGCACCAATCAGGGTATGGGAGCTGGAGGCCGGAAGGCCAAAATACCAAGTGCCGAGGTTCCAGATGATGGCGGCGAGCAGCATGGAGAACACCATGGCCAGACCGTGGGTGGAACCGACATTCAGTAGCAGGTCAGTCGGCAAGAGGTGAACGATGGCATAAGCCACACTCAATCCGCCGAGAATAACGCCTAAGAAGTTAAATACCCCAGCCATAACGACCGCAAGTTGCGAGCGCATTGCACGGGTATAGATGACGGTAGCTACTGCGTTAGCCGTATCATGGAAGCCGTTGATAGCTTCGTAGAACAGCACAAACAGTAACGCGAGGATCAACAACGAACCGGTATGGATGTCTAACCCGGCAAATAAATGCAGCATAATTGTTACGCCAGTTTGTGGTCATGAACGCCGCGCATTATCTGCGAGAACGGGGCGACGGTAAAAGGAAAATATGACATTTTTTTGACTAAAAGCAGGTTGATTTTATAGCTTGTTCGAAGTAACTCTTTTCAAATCAGAAGGTTACTCCTCCGTCTTTCATGACACATTTCGTTACCAGCGCCATCTATTTACTTTCCCGGCTGGCATCAGCTCCTTCCGCACCTTACAATCGCCGCCCGTGACAGGTTTCTGGCGACTATTTAGCCTGCTTTTCTGTCAAAAAAAGTACAGCAATCAGTACAACTTTAAACGTAGTTGAAGATCAGAAAAAAGTGAGGCCGATGTGGAACAGGTTGATGTAGTCGTGGTTGGCGCAGGCGCTGCGGGCATGTTTTGTGCCGCGCTGGCGGGTCAGGGTGGCCGCCGCGTTGTGCTGCTCGACAACGGCAAAAAAGCGGGCCGAAAAATCCTCATGTCAGGGGGCGGGCGCTGTAACTTCACCAATCTGTATGCCGAACCGGCGGCCTATCTATCCAACAATCCGCATTTCTGCAAATCGGCGCTGGCGCGCTACACCCAGTGGGATTTCATCGACATGGTTAACCGCCATGGCATCGCGTGGCATGAGAAAACCCTCGGCCAGCTGTTCTGCGATGACTCGGCGCAGCAAATCGTCGCCATGCTGGAGAGTGAATGCGCGAAGGGCAAGGTGGAAATCCGCCTGCGCAGCGAAATCACCTCGGTGGTGAAAACCGAAACTGGCTTTGAAATCAATGTGAATGGCTCAACTGTGAGTACTCACTCACTTGTGGTGGCGAGCGGCGGATTATCCATGCCGGGCCTCGGCGCATCGCCATGGGGATATCGCCTGGCGGAGCAATTTGGCCTGAAAGTGCTACCAACCCGCGCCGGATTGGTACCCTTTACGCTGCACAAGCCGCTGTTGGACCATCTGCAGACCCTGTCCGGCGTTTCGGTGCCGTCGGTTTTGACTGCCGAAGACGGCACGGTGTTTCGCGAAAGCATCTTATTTACCCATCGTGGCCTGTCCGGCCCGGCGGTTTTACAGCTTTCCAGCTACTGGCAACCCGGCGAGTTTGTGAGCGTTAACTTACTCCCTGAGCTAGATTTAGCGGGCTTTTTGAACGACCAGCGCCAGCAGCACCCTAACCAAAGCCTGAAAAATACGCTGGCGATGCAGCTGCCGAAGCGTCTGGTTGAGTGTCTGCAAACCCTCGGCCAAATTCCCGATGTCACCCTCAAGCAGCTCAACGTGCCGCAGCAGGCAGAATTAGTCGAACAGCTACAAAACTGGCGCGTTCAGCCGAACGGTACCGAAGGCTATCGCACGGCTGAAGTCACCCTCGGCGGCGTCGACACCAAAGAGCTGTCATCCAAAACCATGGGCGCCACCAAGGTATCCGGCCTGTACTTCATCGGCGAAGTGGTCGACGTCACCGGCTGGCTCGGCGGCTACAACTTCCAGTGGGCCTGGAGCTCGGCGTGGGCCTGCGCGCAGGAGCTGGTGTTGTCAAAGAGCCGCTAATTCGCATTACACCCCTCCAAAAATAAAAAAGTGGCGCCTGAATGATCTTCAAGGCGCCACTTTTCAATATAGGTTGAGAATGCGTTTCTAATTAGAACAGATAACGCACAGAGTGAACTCGTTGGAGACCAAGCGAGCTTTCATTTGCTCATCTTTCAAGCCGCGGGCGTTGGCGAAAGCTGATTTCGGTATCCAGCAGGGTGATCACCTGTGCCCAAAGTCGCGCCAAAACAATCGGCTGATAGTCAGCCTGCTGGCCGGTCAGCTTCTGCCGGAACTGTTGCAATAGCGCATCGGTGCGTTTGATCTGCACCACGGCGGCATCAAGCAGCGACGGCACTTGTTCGGTGCGTTGTTGTTGTATCAGGCGCAGCGCGGTTTGGTTATAGCTTAAGATCGCGGTAAGTGGCTGATTCAGCTCGTGCATGATGCCAGCTGCCAACTCTCCCATCGTATTGAGCCGCGTCAGCTCGGCGTATTGGTTACGCATATCGGCGATATCGCGACGGCGTTTGTTGGCCCGATATTGGTTAATCAGGTACAACACCAGCCCCCAGAACAGGGCCGGAGTGAGTATCAGCGACCAAGGCATTTCGGCCCAATTGGGCTGATCGTCGGCAGTCAGCATAAACGGCTGCGACTGGCTGCTGATCTCTTTTCCCAACGCCAATAATCATTTGGACTTGCGGCACCTTGCTCAAAGAGCGTCGCGTTATTCCATTGTATCGCCAGATGTTTGAACGGTTTTTTTTTCACCACATCGCTAATCAACCTGTTGAGGTCTATCAACAGCGACTGGTTGTCAATATTGAGCCAATAGCGTCCCTGCTTCTCGGCCACAATGGACCGCCGTGGCTCAATACCCGAGTGTTGACGCCAGCGAATAATCTGCGGAAAGAGTTTTTGTACTTCCCACTCTGGCCGATTTGCCGGCAAGAGGGGAATGATTGCGTCATGCTGCGACAACTTTATCGTCACATCGCGATAAAGAATGAGAAATTCGGCGCTTTTCTCTTCGTATTGCTGCTGTAGAAAATAGGCTACCAGTCCGCCACTAGAGACGAGGGTGAGCAGTAACCAACCAACTATCTTAATCATACTTCAACCCTGTTCTGTGCTGAGGCCCTTACCCTTTCATACCATAAACCGAGTGTTCAGCTAAACCAGCCCGGGATTGGATTTGGGGTGATTAGGCACGGTTGAGGCTGCGAATGATGGCGCGCCTCCTGAGGGAAATTTAGGCCATATATCCTATAGTGGCGAGCTGGGATTTGAGTAGAATGCGCTGGGATCTACCTCTAATTAATTGAAATTGTTGTTTAAACTTTTCGCCGGGGAGTGTTACCAGTGCCAGAAAGCCGACTTTTTCCCTTTCTAAACCAGCCATGAGCACTCACTTTATTACTTCCACATGGTGAAATCCCGCTGGCTGGTTCTCACGCTGCCATTTCTGCTGGCGTCATGCGGCACCTTGTCTGAGATGCAGGTGAATGAGCACCCCGAACAGGTCAGGGAGCTGAGCTGTACCCGGAATATTGATGGGATGGTGGATGGCTTGGTGCATCGCTATCTTCGACAGGAAAAAGTCAGCGGGCTGGCGGTGGGGATCATCCACCGCAACGGCCCGGCCAGAAGCTGGGGATATGGCTATACCAACGCGGTGAATGGCTACAAAATTGATGGTGAAACCCTGTTCGCGCTGGGATCGGTGAGTAAAGGCGTGACCGGCGAGGTGATTGCCGGGCTGGTGGATAAAGGTCAGTTGAAATGGAGCGATAGGCTGGTCGATCTCTTGCCGAAAAACACCCCGCTGAGTGCCGACGCCAAAAACATCACCCTGCTGCAACTCGCGACCCACACCTCCGGCTTGCCAAGACAAAACATGAATAGAGACATGCTGGAAAGCTTCCTCAAGTATCTCTATACCGGAGATAATTTTTATCGCGAGCTGGACAGCAATGCCGTGCTGAACGACTTATCTGCTTTCCGCCGCCCGGCCAGCATGCAGCCGCAATACTCCAATTTAGGATACGCCCTGCTGGGCTACATTCTGAAGCTCAAAACCGGCGAAGATATCCAGCAGCTCTCCTACGACTTTATTTTCAAATCACTGCAAATGAACAACACCAGCTTTGCCGCGACCAGCCTCAAAACTTACCCTTTCCGCGCCATTGGTCACGCTGGCGACCAGCCGAAGTTTATTCCTCGTGGCGACGTGGTGCCCGACTGGCACTTCTCCAACAACATGGTCGGCGCGGCCAGCCTTTATAGCAATGTTGATGATTTACTGAAGTATTTACGCGCCCACATCAGCGACAGCCACACCGGCGATCTGAACGCGGCGATTAACGTCACTGAGCAAATCTACTTCGTCCGAGACATCGAAGCGGCCAATATCGCCTGGGTTACCGACCACCAATACGGCCAGACCATCACGTATCAGGTGGGCTATATTGGCGGCTACTCCAGCTATATCGGCTTTGATAAACAGCATCAAAACGCCGTGGTGGTGCTACAAAACTCCTTCAACTGGAGTAATTACATCGGCCACGACCTGCTGCTAAGGATGGGCATGGCGGATGATTATCGCGGAAACTGTCGCTCCGCCTCTGCCAAGTGAAGGGCTAACACGTATAGATTGAATTGAATCAGCGCCACCCTGACGCCCAGAGTGGCGCGGCTAAAGACTTATTCCTGACTAAACAGCTTCACAATACTGGTCATGTTTTCCTGACTAAGTCCCTGCGCCATGGCCTGACGGAAAACGTCGCGCACGGCGGTGGTGGTCGGGGCGGAACTCAGCGAACCCGCTGCTTGCAGGGCATAGCCGAAATCCTTCTCGATCAGCTCAACCGGGAACATCGGCGAAAAGTTGTTATTCAGCATGCTGTTGGACATCACCGTGGCGACCGGCGACCACACGCTGGTGGCGGACATCGCCTTCAGGGCCTGTGCCGGGTCAACGTCATTGTGTTTCAGCAGGCCGATGATCTCCGCCAGCGCCGCCACCTGAATACCCAGCAGGGCATTAGTGGTCAGTTTAACCAGCGCGCCGTTGCCTAGGCCGCCGACGTGATGTACCGCCGAACCTAGTGTTTCAAGCAGTGAACGGCTGCGTTCCAGTACCTGCTCAGCGCCGCCCACCAGATACACCAGTTGGCCCGCTTCGGCCTGCGGACGCGAGCCGGACACCGGCGCTTCCAGCAGCGAAATGTCTTTCACTTCGAGACGCATACCCAGCTCTTTCACCCAATCAGGCGAAAGGGTCGTGCTTTCAATGGCAATAGCGCCCGGTCTCATGCTGAGGATGGCGCCGGTGTCGGCATCAAGCCAAACCTGCCGTGAAGCGACGTCATCGCGCAGCATGGCAATCACGAAATCCGCGCCCTCGGCGGCTTGTTTTGGGGTGAATGCCTGTACCGCGCCTTGGCTGACCAAGGCTTCAGCAGCGGCAGGCGTGCGGTTCCACACCGTCACTTGGTGTCCGGCGGCGAGTAAATTAGCGGCCATGCGCGATCCCATCGCGCCAAGGCCGAGTACGGCGATATGACTCATAAATGATCCTATTGGCTAGGCTGATTAAACAGAGGGTGACGACGCTGGAAATTCAACGCCGGAAAGCGCGGCGCAGGCCGATAAAAACGCGTCCTGCAAATCCACATTGGCGGCGGCGGGGTGTGTCTTCGCCGGGCTTTGGTGATAGAAATAACCGCCAGTGACGTGGGTAGCGGGATCACTGCCTGCGGCAAGCCATGCCTGAGTTCGCGGAGCCAGCGAGAGGTCACCCGTGGCATTCGGCCCGCCCATTTTGGTGGCAACCCAGCCCGGCTCGACGCTATTGGCGAACACTTGCGGCCAGTGGCGCGCCAACGCCTTGGCCAGCAGAACGATATGCAGCTTGGAGTCCGAATAAGCCTGCGTGCCGTCCCAGGGTTGCTGTTCCCACGTCAGGTCTTCCAGCGACGGGTTGCCCTGATGATGCAGCACCGAGCTGATGTAAATCAGCCGCTGCGGGCGCGCCATCAGCGCGGTTAAAATGTACGGAGCCAGCGTGTTGACCGCCAAAACGTGAGGCAGGCCGTCAACCGTCACCAGACGTTCTGGCTCCTGATAGCCCACTGCCGCGTTGTGGATCACCGCATCAAAATGCCCGCTGGTATTGAACTTACCCGCTAACTGGCGGGTTTCGACGATGCTCGACAGGTCTGCCGAAAACACCGCTTCTGCCCCCGGCGCTTGCTGCATAGCATGCTCAGCGCGAGTCGCATTGCGGGCGTGTAACACCACGGCGTGGCCTTCGGCGATCAGCCGCTGGGCGGCCATTTGGCCTAAACCATCGGACGCGCCGGTGATCAGAATTCGTGCCATGTTCATTACTCCTTGTTGTAGCCAGCCCGGAAGAGGTGCGAAGGGCTGAGATAAGGTGGGATGAGGGGCGCATGGTGGTGCGAAGCTGTACCGAAGAATGCGTGGGAGAATTGTGGGCGGTTTGCCGCCGCTTTACGAGAGCACGGAAGTCATTTCATTTATGACTTGGAATCACTAATGACGGGGGGGAACAGGGGCAGAAAAACCAGTCTGATTGATTTCTGCACAGCAGGCGGAACTAACCCAAATTACTGTCCACTCAAATCTTCGTCATCTGAAGACAACTTTGATATTCATCATCGAATCGAATGGATACTCACCATGCCAAACCCATATAACTACGGAATGCCGAATAATAATTACATTTATCGGCCGCCCGAACCGCCTGCTCATCCGCAAAATTATATTTATCAGCAGCCCGCGCTGTCGAATAATCAGCAGATTTATCAACAGCCTAATAACGGAAGCTGGGGGCCGATGCCGCCCGCGCCGCGCCCAAGCAATGTGCCGCTGCCGCCGGTGCATGTTCCTATGCCGCCGCCGCCGATTAACAGTCTCTATGCGTCGACCAGCAATAATCGGCACTACGACTATGTGCCGATGCCACCGCCGCCGCACCCGAAAACTATTCCGCTTCCGGCCTATGAACCGCCGCGCCAGAGCAATTTACATCCGCTGGCCCAGCAGGAAGTCAGGCGTAATCCGCTGCCTTCGACCAGCCGGGCACCTGCCCCGGCGCAAAGCACCTCGCGCCCTCGTGCCAACACTCTTGCCGCCACGCCGCCGACTGTTGGTCAACCATATGCATCAGATGATTGGCACACTGCGCTCGTGTGAAAGCCGTTTCGGCGAGTTCACGGCGGGGATGGATAAAGCCACGGTGTCCGAGCTGCACCGGGGTTTAAGGAAGGCCGGGGAGCTGGAGCGCGAGCTGAAAGAGTGGTCGCGTTCAGGCGAAAGCAGTCAGGTACTGGCGAACCGTTTACAGGGTTCTATCAAGCAAACCATCGACGTGCTGGGTAGCGCGATGAACTACTACAAGCCCGCCGTCTCCCAGCAAATTCGCTCCCAATCGGTGTTTACCGATCGCGGCAGGCAGAAGATTCGTTCCGACCAGGTGCGCAGCAGCAGCCGCGAAAACCGCCACGCGGGGATTGTCGACACGCTGAACCGACGCCCCTCCACGGAGAACTTTTTCCCGCAGCGCATCAACCATGCAAAATCGAGCAATGAGCGCATCCCAACCTCTGATACGGCCAAGCGCTTTAAGGTCAGCGGCACGCCATTTATCGCCGGTGCGTCGGGAACGGGGCAGTTTGTTATCCAGCATCTGGAGATGTCGAAACCCTTCGCCCAGTGTTCGTCGCAAGAGAAGCAAAGCCGGGAAAAAATCCTGATAATGTACGCCGCGCTGATGACGCTTTCCGGACATCACAGCGTTATGGAAACCCTGATGATCGGCAGAAAACTTGGCTATCTGGCGGACCTCCCCGATCCGCTGCAAGGCCCCGGCGGCTATGACAAATGCATGAAAGCCCTCGACGCGCGCCTGCGCAGCATGGGAATGGACGCCAACGTAAGATTGCGGGCTTAACAGTGGAGCAGCTTCGCGATGTGGGGAGCTGCCTTTTTCGCCATTTATCATCCCCTAACTACTTGTATGAGTATTGAAGCTATAGCCGATAGGTCATATTTTAGGCATATGAGACTTATAGGGAGAGGAAAATGGGGAACTTCAAACAACTCGTGGCGAAGCAGTCACCCGCAAGCCAAAAACGCATTGCAGAGAAAATGGAACAGTTGCGAAGTGAAATAAAAAAGGCGCAGTTTCCTGCGCCTCTGGCGTGACGTTGACTCTACTCGCTTCTAGAAACTCACCTTCACCCCGACCCTGGCAATGATGAGCCATCGGCTGTCAGATCAAGCCCTGAGCCAGCCATCGCAGTGACGGCCGCGTTATCACCGGAAACTAGCATATTTTTGAGCGGCAGGGATTGGCCCCGCTGCTGACTAAGATACCTTCGCATTACTGCCATTGACCACCACGCGGAATGTGGGATGAAAACACCCGGCGCGCCGCAAAGATGGCCTACCAGGTAGTGTTGTCACGCAATATAGAGAATGGAGATAACGTCGGCAGTCAGGCGCGTCCTACCTGCTTGTAGGACGCATCTGAAGATAAGGGAAAGGATGATAAATCGGTAGGAAAGTGCCGTTTAGGCGGATTTCTGACAGTGATGCACGCCAATGTAACGCTCAAACTTGGCAGTTTTGAGTTGGCTCAAATCCACCAAGACCAGCCCGTCAATGCAGTTATTGAACGCCGGGTCTGAGCCGAAGTCGATAAACTGCACGCCGCCCGCCTCGCACAGCTCGGTGTATTGCTTGTACAGCGGCGGAATGGCGCAGCCCAGATTGCTCAACATTCTTTTCAGACGCTGAAGGTCTTCTGCATAGTTATCACCGGAGAACTGCGCCAGCACGTCGGGCAGCGAGGCAGGGTAAGGGCGGCGCGAAGTCGCCAGCGGCAGCGTCGGGGCAAAGTAAATCCGGTAGAAGGCAATCAGCAGGTCGCGAGCCGCCAGTGGCAGGCCGCCGGAAATCGACACCGGGCCAAACAGATAGCGGGTTTGCGGATACTTCGCTAAATAGGCCCCAATGCCCAGCCACAGGTAGTCGAGGCCGCGTTTCCCCCAGTACGCGGGCTGGATAAAGCTGCGGCCAAGCTCAATGCCCTGGGCTAAAATCGGGTCCATCTGATGGCCGTAATGGAACAGGCTTTGGCTATAAATAGTATCGATGCCGTGCTCCTGCACGTGGTCGGCCGTCGGCATAAAACGGTACGCGCCAACGATTTCCAAATCCTGCGGATCCCACAGCACCAGGTGATAATAAGTGTCGTCGTAGCTGTCGAGGTCGCGGCGACGGCCACTGCCTTCACCCACCGCGCGGAAGGCGATTTCGCGCAGACGCCCCAGCTCGCGCAGGATGGGCACATAGTCCTCGCCGTTGCGGCGATAAAGATAGATAAGCTTGCCGTCCGGCGTCTGCCCCAGCTTTTCACTGCCTTCCAGCGCCCGTTTCAGCACGGCGCGGTCTTCGGCGCGGGCAATGGCCGACTCTGACTGGAACAGCCCCTCTTTGCCTTGCCCAAGGCGATAAACGTGGCGGCGAAAACGCTCGGCCAGATCATTAGCGTGGGTGTGTCCGTCGTGCCAGCTGGCATAAGGAATCCGCGCGCCAATCTGCAATTTCAAACTGTTGCCGCGCTGGCGGAACATTTCCCGCACCAGCAGCAGCGAAGAGAGCGGGCGATAAACCAGCGAGCTGAGATAAAACAGCGCGCTGTTATTGCCACTGATGTGCACCGGCACAATGGGCGCGCGCACCTTGGCGGCCATGCGAATAAAACCGGTATGCCAGCGGCCGTCGCGCACCCCTTTCGAACTCAGGCGCGACACCTCGCCCGCCGGGAAGACAACCAGCACGCCCTGGTTTTCCAAATGCTCTTGCATCGCGGAGACCTGCGAGCGCTGCGTGCGATTGCCCATATTATCCACCGGAATCATCAGGCTGCTGATGGACTCCACGCGCGATAACAGGCGGTTGGCCATCACTTTGACATCCGGACGCACCGAGGCCACGGCATGTAGCAATGCCAGACCGTCTAATGTGCCAATCGGGTGATTCGCAATCACCACCACCGGACCGTAGCTTGGGATCTGCTCCAAATCGCGTTCGGCCAGTTCACAGCGAATATCGAAATATTCCAGTACCTGCTCGACCATATCCATGCCCTTTAGGTGGCGATGCTGATCGGCAAGCTGGTGGAAGTCTTTCTCGTGGAACAGAGTTTTCAGCAGGCTAAGCTGCCATGACGGGGTTTTACGCTGCGGGTCGAGATCCTGAAGTACGGTGTCCATGCTAAACATAGGCTTGTCCTCCGGTGAAGTTAACCAGACCATAAGCAGCACGGATGACAGTAAAATGGCAGGTAAGTGACAGAACGGGGAAGTTTGCCCTTTCTGCAAGGGCGGTCATCCACTTCTATACTTACTCCTCACTCACTGAATTCTGGAAATACCGAGGAGCAGAGATGAGCCAAGTTCAAAAAGCCTTATCGCCCGAAAACGCCGCTACCAATCGGCATATTGAAGATTTCCTGACCCAACTCAACAGCGCCGGAGGGAAACCGATGGAGCAGCTGGAGCCAAAAGAAGCGCGGCAGGTGCTGGTGGATGCGCAAAAGTCGGTGGAAGTGAACCTCAGTGGCATCGAAACCAGCGAAAAAGTGATTATTGTTGATGATCACTCGGTGACGCTGTCCATCGTTCGCCCGATTGGTCATAGCAAGAAGCTTCCGGCGTTTATGTTCTTTCACGGCGGTGGCTGGATCCTCGGTGACTTCCCAACCCATAAGCGTTTGGTCCGAGATTTAGTTGTCGGCAGCGGCGCGGTGGCGGTATTCGTTAACTACACGCCATCCCCCGAGGCGCAGTATCCGGTGGCGATTAACGAGGCTTACGCCGCGACTAAATGGGTGGCGGAGCACGGCGATGAAATCAACGTCGACAGCTCGCGGCTGGCAGTGGCCGGTAATAGCGTCGGCGGGAATATGTCCGCCGCGGTGGCCCTGATGGCGAAAGAAAAAGGCGCGCCGCATATCGCCTTCCAGCTGCTGCTTTGGCCGGTCACTGACGCCAATTTCGACACAGAATCCTACCAGCGTTACCCTGAAGGCTTCTTCCTGACCCGTAATATGATGAAGTGGTTTTGGGACGCTTACACCACCGACGCCGGAAAACGCCAAGAGCTGCACGCCTCGCCGCTTCAAGCCAAACCCGAACAGCTCGCTGGCTTGCCTCCAGCCCTGATTCAAGTCGCCGAATATGATGTTTTACGCGATGAAGGGGAAGCTTATGGCCGCAAGCTCAATGAAGCCGGGGTGGAGGTCACTCTGGTCAGGTATGACGGGCTGATTCATGACTATGGGCTGCTCAACCCACTGGCTGAAATTCCCGCCGTGAAAGTCGCGCTGGCCCAGGCCGCCGGCGCGCTGAGGCATTATCTGGAGTAGGGCCTTTTGCTCCTCCCCCTGATAAGAGGGAGGAGCAAAACCTAAAAACCATCAAACAGCGCCAGTCGTTACTCGCCCCATATGGTGCGCATCCACGAATTTTCCGTCGCGAACGGCATAGCAGGGGCTGGTGCCTTCGATTTCAAACCCAAACTTTTGATACAGCGCCAGCGCCGCCTGGTTGTCGACAAACACGGTCAGCTCGATGCGCCGCACGTTAATCCAGTTATCGCAAAGGTCGGTGATAGTTTTCAGCAGCAGGCTGCCGACGCCTTGGCCGTGATAACTCGCGTCAACGCCCATGCCGAAAGAGGCAACGTGGCGGCGGCGCAGGTTTGGCTCAATTCTTAAGGTTATCTGCCCCACGATCCGATCGCCGTCGCACGCCACATAGCTGAAAAGGCTAGGGGAGGTGTCGGCTAGCCGCTCTTCCCAGCGGGCGAGGGTCGGCAGAGGGAGTTGCAGGGTGTCGCTGTAGAGCTGAGTCTGGGCATAAAGATGATTAAGCTGCGCAGCATCGCTTGGTAATGAATGACGGACGCTGAACTGACTCGATTTGCCGGACTCGTTCTCGCTCATAGCAACTTCCTTTTTAAAGTGGATGTGGTGTTTACTGCTTGAATAACCTCTGAATTTATCCGTCTTTAAAAAAGAGTCAATCAATAGTTTGGCGAAAAAAAGTGCTTTACAAGTGCGAATGATAATGATTATTATTGTCATGTGTTCCGGAGATGGCCACACACCATGGTCAAACGGGTCTCCAGAATGCACGACATTGCTCACATTGCTTCCAGTGTTTCTTAGCCAGCCGGGTGCTGGCTTTTTTTTTCCGTCATATTTTGAGCTGTGGATGCGTTGGCTGCGGTTGCTCACCCCAGTCACATACCAATGTATGCTCCTGGGGACTCGCAACCTTGCCGCCTTCCCACAACTCAAACTATTTAGGAAAAAATAGTTATCTTTCTTCACTCTCCCAACCCTTCAATTTCTCCTACAAATCCTTTGAATTTAGCTGTCTACACTTGTTCATATTATTTGAACAGAGGAGTGAGATTTTTACGCTTTCTTATTCTCCGGCGTTGACTAGACTAGAGAAAACATTGAGGAGAGTTGAACATGATCTACTTACGCAAAGCACAAGAACGCGGTCACGCAAACCATGGCTGGCTTGATAGCTGGCATACGTTCTCCTTCGCCGATTATTATGATGCGAACTTTATGGGTTTCTCCGCGCTGCGGGTGATTAACGAAGATTTTATCGATGCTGGCCAAGGCTTTGGCAAGCACCCGCATAAAGACATGGAAATTCTGACCTACGTGCTGGAAGGCACCGTGGAGCATCAGGACAGCATGGGCAACAAAGAGCAGATCCACGCGGGTGAATTCCAGATTATGAGTGCCGGTACCGGCGTGACGCACTCCGAGTACAACGGCAGCGCAGATAAGAAGCTGCACCTGTACCAGATTTGGATTATTCCTGAGAAGACAGGCATTGCGCCGCGTTATGAGCAACGCCTGTTCGATGCGCCTCAGGGCCGCCAGCTGGTGCTGTCGCCAGATGCGCGCGACGGCTCGCTGAAAGTGTTCCAGGATATGGAGCTTTCTCGCTGGGCGCTGAAGAAAGACGAGCAGTCGGTGTATCAGATTTCGGCTGAGCGCCGCGTGTGGATCCAAGTGGTCAAAGGCACCGTTGAGATTAACGGCCAGAAAGCGTCAACCAGCGACGCCTTTGCTATCTGGGATGAAACCGCGCTGTCGATTCACGCCGACGTTGACAGCGAAATCCTGCTGTTTGACCTGCCGCAGGTGTGACGGCAACGTAAGCTGAAATCAGTGCCAGTGGCGCTGATAACTAACGAAAAGCGGCACTTAGGTGTCGCTTTTTTATTGCTCGCTCCCCCTTCTTTTGTTGACCCGCCTCTGATTGCCGCGACGTACAGTTATCCGTCAGGTGGAAACTTTGCTAAGATCACGACATCAACCCTTAACCCGTTCATTGGCTTTATCTAATTGAAAATATCCAAGAAAAAACGGCCAGTGCTGCAGGACGTTGCCGACAAAGTGGGCATCACCAAAATGACGGTCAGCCGTTATTTGCGCAACCCTGAGCAGGTTTCTGCCGTGCTACAGGAGAAAATCTCCGCAGCGCTTGATGAACTGGGTTATATCCCGAACCGCGCCCCTGACATTCTTTCCAACGCCAAGAGCCGCGCCATTGGCGTGCTGCTGCCTTCATTGACCAACCAAGTGTTTGCCGAAGTGCTGCGCGGCATTGAAAGCGTCACCGACATTCATGGCTATCAGACCATGCTGGCACACTATGGCTACAGCCCCGACCGCGAAGAGCAGCGGCTGACGTCGCTGCTTTCTTACAATATCGACGGGCTGATCCTGTCCGAACGCAACCACACCCCGCGTACGCTGAAGATGATTGAAGTGGCGGGCATCCCGGTGGTGGAAATGATGGATTGCGTCTCACCCTGTGTCGATTTAGCCGTCGGTTTCAACAACTATGAAGCGGCGCGGCAAATGACCCAGCAGATTATTGCTCGCGGGCATCGCCACGTGGTCTATTTCGGCGCTCGTCAGGATGAGCGAACGCTGATTAAGCAGCAGGGTTACGAACAGGCGATGCGTGAATCAGGGCTGGTGCCTTACAGCGTGATGACCAGCCGCTCGTCGAGTTATTCCGCCGGGGCCGAGCTGTTGAAGCAGGCGCAGCAGGACTGGCCGCAAATCGACAGTATTTTTTGTACCAATGATGACTTGGCGGCCGGGGCGTTTTTCGAATGCCAGCGTCAGGGTCTGCATATCCCTTCGCAAATGGCGATTGCCGGTTTCCACGGCCACAATATGGGGCAGGCGATGGAGCCACAGCTCGCCAGCGTGCTGACGCCGCGCGAACGCATGGGGCAAATTACCGCCGAGAGAATGCTGGCGAGGCTGCGCGGCGAGGCGGTGACGCCGAAGATGGTGGATGTAGGTTTCACCATCTCCGCTGGTGGTAGCATTTAGTCCTTTGGGCCTAGTTTGCTTGCCACTTTGAATCCGCGCTGTGCTCATAACCCTCACGTACTACGTGTACGCTCGGGTTCTTGCGCGCAGTGCGAATCCAAATTGGCTGCGCCACTGACGGCCCATCTTTGCATCTGTTGAGCTAAAATTCGTGCTGTTGCACAAATTTCATTCTATGAGCCTTATCACAGAACGCTATTTCTGCTGTTGTTTGAAGATTTAGACAACGCTATAAACGAGCTTCCGGGACGTTATCAGAGCAGTGCCCTGAGCGAAACCTGATTCGAAGTCTGTCTTAACTGGCAGCCTTCGAATCAGGTTTTTTTTTGGCCGAAATTTGGCAAGTCAGTTCGCTGATTAGGATAAAAACGATGAATATCAAATCTCTGGCAGAAAATTTATTAAGGCTAGTCGGCGGCGAAAGTAACGTCGAGACGGTGGTGCACTGTGCGACGCGCCTGCGGTTTTCCCTGCGTGACAACGAAAAAGCCGACACCGCCGCGATAGAACAGCTGGACGGCGTGATCACTACCGTGAGCGGCTCCGGCCAGTTCCAGATAGTGATTGGTAATCGGGTAGCCGAGGTGTATCGCGAGCTGGGGGAGGTATCCTCCGTGCTGGATGACAACACCAAAAGCCGCGAAAAACCGACCAAACGCAGCGGTAGCCGGATTGGGCAACTGATTGACATTGTGTCGGCGATTTTCACTCCGCTGCTGGGAGCCATGGCCGCCGCTGGCGTGCTGAAAGGCTTGCTGAACATCGCCACTTCCCAAGGCTGGCTGGATAAAACCGAATCCACTTACATCATCCTGCAAGCCGCCTCCGACAGCCTTTTCTACTTCCTGCCAATCATGCTGGCCATTACCTCGGCGCGGCGTTTTCAGGGCAACGTCTTTGTGGCGGTGTCGATTGCCGGGGCGCTGATTTATCCGTCAATGATTGACCTGTTCACCCGTCAGGTGGAGGTGACGTTCTTCGGCATTCCGGTAGTGATGATGAAGTACACCTCGACGGTGGTGCCAATCATTCTGTCGGTTTACGTCATGTGTCACTTAGAGCGGCTGCTGAATAAATTCATTCACGAAACCGTGCGCAACATCATCACGCCGTTCCTGCTGCTGGTGGTGATGGTGCCGCTGACGTTGGTCACGCTGGGGCCGGTGGGGATTTACACCAGCGAGGCGGCGGCGGGCGTTTTCGTTGCCATCTTCAGCTATAACCCGATTATTGCCAGCGCGCTGTTCGCCGCGCTGTGGCAGGTGTTCGTCATCTTCGGCATGCACTGGGCCTTTACGCCGGTGATCATCAACGACATTACCGTGCTGGGGCGTAGCACCTTAAAAGCCTCGACGGTACCGGCGGTATTCGCTCAGGCCGGGGCCGTGCTCGGCGTAATGTGCAAAACGCGTAATAAAAAGATGAAAGCGCTGGCGGGAAGTACCTTTATCACCGCGCTGTTTGGCATTACCGAGCCTGCGGTTTACGGCGTAACCCTAAAACTGAAGAAGCCCTTTGTCTGCGCGGTCATTGCCGCTGCGGTCGGCGGCGGCGTGGTGGGGTACTCCAACAGCGCGGCGATTTCTACCGGTATTCCCAGCTTGCTGACCCTGCCGATTTTCTACGGCGAAGGCTTCGGCGGGCTGATCCTCGGCATTGTTATCTCCTTCGTGATGGCGGCGGTACTGACCTACATCGTCGGCTTTGAAGACCCGATTGATGAGTCAGCTCCTGCGCCGTCATCCAGCGCTTCACCTGAGAAAAACGCTAAACCTCAGCCAGTTACCGCCATATCCGCCAATATTGCCGAAGACATTATGGTGCCGGTCACTGGGCGCGTGGTGGCGCTCGAGCAGGTCAACGACAAAGTGTTCTCCAGCGGCGTGGTGGGGGATGGCATCGCGATCCAGCCCACCGAGGGCAAGGTCTATTCCCCGGTCGATGGAGTCGTGACCGCCACATTTGATTCTGGCCATGCGCTGCATATTTTGTCCGACAACGGGGCTGAAATCCTGATCCACATTGGGCTGGATACCGTCCAGCTCAACGGGCAGCACTACGCCATGCACGTGAAGGAAAATCAGGCCGTGAAACGCGGAGATTTGCTGATCGACTTCGACCTCGCCGCTATCGAAAAAGCCGGTTTTGACACCATTACGCCGGTGATCATCGCCAATTCAGACCGCTATCAAACCTTCCATAAAACGCGTCTGCCTGCCGCCAATACCGGGGATGTCTTGTTGACGCTGTCTTGATGCTCAAAGGAGAAAAATTTTGAAATATTCGGAACTTAAACCTTTCCCTACAGACTTTTTATGGGGCGCTTCCACCTCGGCTTATCAGGTGGAAGGCGCATGGGATGAAGATGGCAAAGGGCCGTCGGTTATCGACGCCCGCCGCGAATATCCGGAAGGCACCACCGACTTTAAAGTTGCCAGCGACCACTATCATCGCTACAAAGAAGACATTGCGATGTTCGCCGAAATTGGCCTGAAGTCGTACCGTTTTTCCATCGCCTGGACGCGAATTATCCCCGACGGCAGTGGCGAAATTAACCCGGCCGGGATCGACTTCTACCATCGGCTGATCGACGAGATCCTCAGCCACGGCATTGTGCCGATCGTCACCATGTACCACTTTGATCTACCGCAGGCGCTGCAAGAAAAAGGCGGCTGGTACAACCGTGAAACCGTGGATGCCTTCGCCCGCTACGCCGACGTGCTGTTTGATGAATACGGCAGCAAAGTGAAATATTGGCTGACCATCAACGAGCAGAACCTGATGATTTTGCAGGGCGCGGCGCTGGGCACGCTGGATGAAAAGCTGGTGAATCAGAAGAAAAACCTCTACCAGCAAAACCACAATATGCTGGTGGCGCAGGCCAAGGTGATGAATTCACTGCACAATAAGCTCCCGGGAGCGAAAATTGGCCCGGCGCCGAACATTGCGGTGATTTACCCTGCGACATCCAAACCGGAAGATATTCTGGCGGCGTTCAACTACAACGCCATCCGCAACTGGCTCTATCTGGATATGGCGGCGCGCGGCGAATACAACACGCTGGCTTGGCGATATATGGAAGAGAAGGGCTATGCGCCGGAGATTCTGCCGGGGGATATGGAGATCTTGCGCAGCGGTAAGCCGGACTTCATCGCCTTCAACTACTACACCACCCAGGCGGTGGAAGCCAGCCGGGGCGACGGCACCGACGAAGTGATTCGCGGTGGCAATAAGCTGTTGAAATCAGGGGAAGATGGCGTGCATCGCGGCGCGGCGAATGACCACCTGCCGCGCACCCAGTTTGGCACTGAAATTGACCCGGTAGGTTTTCGCAACACGCTGCGTGAAATCTACGATCGCTACCACCTGCCGCTATTAATTACAGAAAACGGTCTGGGGGCCTTCGATAAGCTGGATGAGAATGGGGAAATAAACGACGACTACCGTATCGATTATTTACGCCGCCATCTTGAGCAAATGCAGCTGGCCATCACCGACGGCGTTGAGGTATTTGGCTATACGCCGTGGTCGGCGTTGGATCTAATTTCCACCCATCAGGGCTGTTCTAAGCGCTATGGATTAATTTATGTTAATCGTGACGAATTTGATTTAAAAGATCTGAAGCGTATTCGTAAGTTAAGCTCTTACTGGTATGCGGATGTGATTAAAAATAATGCGCTATAAGCGCGATTAAAGGCGTATAAACGCCATAAGCTGTCTGTTGTTGCCAATAAGGTGATAGCGCATTTCGCGTTATCGCCTTAATGCTTTTATAGGCAATAACCCTTTTAAAACCCTCGCTAAAGTAAGGATCTATCCGGCATGAGAAAACTGGGATGAGAGTCTTAAAAATACTCAGTAATAATGCGGTAATTGCCACGGAAGATGATCAACAAGAAGTGGTGGCGATTGGCCGTGGTATTGGTTTTGGCAAGCAGGTGGGAGACAGTCTGAATACCGCGGATATCGAGAGCCAGTTTGTGAAAAAGGCCAGCGGTATGACGGATATTCTGGCGCAACTGACGGCGGCTATCCCCACGGAATGCTTATTTATTACTCAGGAAATTATCAAGTTAGCTAAAAGCCGTCTCAACATCGAGGCGCAAGAGACGCTGTTTTTCGCGCTAAGCGACCATATTAGTTTTGCGGTTGAGCGCTATAAAAAAGGCATTGAGATAAAGAACATCCTACTCTGGGATATTAAGCAGTTTTATCAGGCGGAGTTTGCCGTTGCCCTCGAGGCATTGGCGATGATTAACCAAAAATTACATTGTGAACTGCCCGAGGATGAAGCCGGTTTTATTGCTCTGCATCTGGCCAACGCCACCACCAACAATATGCAAAGCACCATGCAGAGTGCAGGCATGATTAAAGATATTCTTAATATCATCAAATATGATTTACGCATCAAGTACGATGAAAAGTCTATCGACTATCAGCGCATTGTCACTCACCTGAAATTCTTCTCGCTGCGTTTATTAAACCGCACCGAAGTGAATCATGATGATAAAAGTATTTACGCCGGAATTCAGGACGCCATGCCCGTGGCTTATCAATGCGCGCTAAAGATAAATGATTATGTGCTGAAGAATCACCGCTGTCGGCTGACCACGGATGAAATTATGTTTTTAACTATTCATATCAATCGATTGAAGCCGGATTGATGTGTTGGTTTTGTCCCTCCACTATTTAGGGGAGGGTTGGGGTTGGCTGCATTGAGCGCGGAATTAAACCACTCCTCATCCCAGCCTTCTCCTCTGAGAGGAGAAGGAGCAAACCTTTTCCTACTTTGCATTCAGCTTCTGCAAAGCCGCTACGCAGCGATCAACCACGCCCTCGAACTTGTGGTCGATATTCACGCGGATCACATCTGGCTCATCTTCGCCCGGCTCTTCCAACGCTTCGAACTGGCTTTTCAGCAAATCCAGCGGCATGAAATGTCCGGCGCGCGCTTTCAGGCGTTCTGAAATAACGTCAACGCTGCCTTTCAAATAGAGGAAAACCACGCCCTGATTGTCATCACGCAGCGCGTCGCGATAGCGGCGTTTCAGCGCGGAGCAGACAATGATGCCGGTTTCGTTTTTATGGTACAGGCTGTAGGCCGCGTCGTTCAGACGTTTGAGCCACGGCGCGCGGTCGTCATCGTTCAGTGGGTGGCCGCTGGCCATTTTCTGGATATTGGCGCGTGGATGAAGATCATCACCGTCAATGAATTTCGCGTTGATTTCACGTGCCAGTGCTGCGCCTACGGTGGATTTACCGCTGCCTGACACGCCCATCAGAATGATGCTTTGTCCTGCCATAAGTATGATCTCTATCCCAAAATGAAAATTTCGACTGCGGAGTGAGTCCTAATATTAGCATGTTACCGGTATCATGATACCGGTAACAAATGGAGATGTGATTAATATCACAAAGGAATGCACTGCTGATTTAGCGGTCGCGACCTGTACCCGTTGCACTGTTAACTCCTACAACTTATTGAAAATCAAAAATAATGTACCGGCGTTTGATCACCTGCGCTGGAGAAAGCATTAAGGGGAAAAGATATGCCATTAGTTATTGTAGCCGTAGGCGTCGCGCTACTGCTGTTGCTTATGATCCGATTCAAACTCAACGGGTTTATCGCGCTGATTCTGGTCGCGCTGGCGGTCGGCATCATGCAGGGTATGCCGGTCGACAAAGTTATCACTTCGATTAAAAACGGGGTTGGCGGCACGCTGGGAAGTCTGGCGCTGATCATGGGCTTTGGTGCCATGCTCGGTAAAATGCTGGCTGACTGCGGCGGTGCGCAGCGTATTGCCACCACGCTGATTAAGAAATTTGGTAAGGATTACATCCAGTGGGCAGTGGTGCTGACCGGCTTTATCGTCGGCTTCGCGCTGTTCTATGAAGTGGGTTTCGTACTGATGCTGCCGCTGGTATTCACCATCGCTGCCGCCGCGCGCCTGCCGCTGCTGTATGTCGGCGTGCCGATGGCGGCTGCGCTGTCTGTGACCCACGGCTTCCTGCCTCCACACCCAGGTCCGACGGCGATTGCCACCATCTTCCATGCGGACATGGGTAAAACCCTGCTCTATGGTTCACTGCTGGCGGTGCCGACGGTTATCATCGCCGGTCCGCTGTTTGCGCGCTTCCTCAAAGGAATCGACAAGCCGGTGCCAGAAGGCTTATTCAACCCGAAAACCTTTACTGAAGAAGAGATGCCAAGCTTCGGCGTGAGCGTCGCGACGTCGCTGGTGCCGGTGATCCTGATGGCTTTCCGCGCGGTGTGTGAGATGGTGCTGCCGAAGGGCCACGCTATCCTGCCTTACGCAGAATTCTTCGGTGATCCGGTGATGGCAACCCTGATTGCCGTGCTGATTGCTATCTTCACCTTTGGTCTGAACCGCGGCCGTACCATGACGGAAGTGATGGATACTGTTACTGATTCGATCAAAATCATCGCCATGATGCTGTTGATCATCGGCGGTGGCGGTGCGTTTAAGCAGGTGCTGGTAGACAGCGGCATCGAGCCATACATCGCTAACATCATGAACGGCAGCCACCTGTCGCCAATTCTGCTGGCATGGTCCATTGCGGCAGTGCTGCGTATCGCGCTGGGTTCGGCAACCGTGGCGGCCATTACCGCTGGCGGCATTGCGGCTCCGCTGATTGCCACCACCGGCGTTAGCCCTGAGCTGATGGTTATCTCCGTGGGTTCCGGCAGCCTGATTTTCTCTCACGTCAATGACCCAGGCTTCTGGCTGTTCAAAGAGTATTTCAACCTGACTATCGTCGAGACCTTCAAGTCATGGTCAGTGCTGGAAACCATCATCTCCCTCTGCGGCTTGGGCGGATGTTTGCTGCTGTCGATGGTGGTGTAAGGCGTTAACTGTTGAATTAAAAACAACAGGTTATCAATAAAAACGGCGAGCCATGTGCTCGCCGTTTTTTATGGGGAAGACAAAAAACTCGCGTTGAACTCTTACCTTGTGAGAGTATTATCTCGCCATCTTGAGTCAGGGATCGAGTCATATGGAATATTTGGAGTTTATTGAAACGCCGACTTTTAGTCGTAAATGCAAAGAATTACTTACTGAGGATGAGTATTGTCAACTTCAGGAGTATCTCACGCACTCGCCAGATGCCGGTGCAGTCATTGTTGGAACTGGTGGCTGCCGCAAAATTCGCTGGGCAAAGGCGGGAAAAGGAAAAAGTGGTGGTGTAAGAGCTATCTATTATTACCTTTGTGCCGACGGACAAATTTTTATGCTGCTTGTGTACCCGAAGAGCGATAAGGATTCGCTTTCTAACAATGAGAAAGCAATCCTGAAAAGCATTGTGCAAAGTCTGTCGTGAAACAGGAGATGGACCATGGATAAAGAACTATTCGAAGAACTTCGACAATCAGCCGAAGAGATGGTGGCGATCCGCAAAGGCGAGATGGCACCAGCGCATGTCACACGCATTGCTATGCCAGTAGTAAAAGAAATTCGTTCTAAAGCAGGGGTGAAACAAGAGGAATTTGCCAAGCTAATCGGAGTTTCCCCTTCCTTGGTTCAGGCATGGGAGCAGCAAAAACGTTTGCCAAATGGAGCTGCACTTAAGTTATTAAGGATGATTGAGTTAAATCCCAATATCATCAATACATTAAAGATGATTTAAAGAGTCTTAAATAAAAACGGCGAGCCATGTGCTCGCCGTTTTTGTTGTTCTGAGGAAGATAAACTAAATCTTCAAATACGCCCTAACTCCATCCAGGAACATCTGGGTGGAAAGCATGATCAGCACCAGACCCATCAGGCGTTCGAGGGCGCTGACGCCTTTGTCGCCGAGCAGGCGCAGGAACAGGTTTGATAGTAACAGGATGCACATCGACAGGCCCCAGGCGATGAACAGTGCCAGCGTCAGGTGCGACATCTGATTCGGATATTGATGCGAGAGCAGCATCAGCGTTGCCAGAATCGACGGGCCAGCCACCAGTGGGATTGCCATCGGCACCAGGAAGGGTTCTTCACCCGCCGGTAAGCCGGTGCTGCTTTTCTCTTCTGAAGGGAAAATCATCTTGATGGCGATCAGGAACAGAATAATACCGCCGGAAATCGACACCGTTTCTGTGCGCAGATTGAGGAAGGAGAGGATCTTCTCACCGGCAAACAGGAAAATAAGCATCAGGATCAGCGCGATCAGCATCTCGCGGATCAGCACCACTCGACGACGCTTAGGATCTAAATGTTTGAGCACCGACATAAAGATCGGCAGGTTACCTAGTGGGTCCATAATTAAAAACAGCAAAATAGTTGCTGAAATCATTTCGGTCATGACTACCTCAGAAGAGAGTTACCCCTATACCCGTGGGTATATAGGGATTATTTTTACCTGTTATATAAGTTGTGCTGCTAAAAAAGCCCGCACTATCGATTAAATTCACTTGCCACTTCTACACCATTTTGTAAGGTGGTATACCCGTCTTCGTTTGTTTCGAATAGGTACTGTCTTTTGCCTGTCACCCGAACGGTTTCCGGGACAAATCCTTTGTGTTGACAGGGTCGTCAGCGCTAAAAAATCAAACTCATTACGCAGCTATCACCTTTCAGGTCAGGACAGTAATTATGAAAAATGTAGGTTTCATTGGCTGGCGCGGTATGGTCGGTTCTGTACTCATGCAACGCATGATTGAAGAACGCGATTTTGACGCCATCCGCCCGGTATTCTTCTCCACCTCGCAACACGGCCAGGCCGCTCCGTCATTTACCGGGCAGCAGGGCACATTGCAGGATGCTTATGATCTCGACGCACTGAGTGCGTTGGACATTATCATTACCTGTCAGGGCGGCGATTATACCAATGAAATCTATCCGAAGCTGCGTCAAATCGGTTGGAATGGCTACTGGATCGACGCAGCATCGTCTTTAAGAATGAACGATGACGCGATCATTATTCTGGACCCGGTCAACAGCGCAGTAATTCATCAGGGTATCGACAAAGGTATTAAGACCTTTGCCGGCGGTAACTGCACCGTCAGCCTGATGCTGATGTCACTCGGCGGCCTGTTTGCCAATGACCTGATTGAGTGGGCCTCTGTCGCCACTTATCAGGCGGCATCTGGCGGCGGCGCGCGCCACATGCGCGAATTGCTGACCCAAATGGGCATGCTGCACAACAACGTGGCGAAAGAGCTGCAAGACCCGGCTTCGGCCATTCTGGATATCGAACGCAAAGTCACTGCGCTGACCCGCAGCGGTACTCTGCCAACCGACAACTTCGGCGTTCCTTTGGCGGGCGGTCTGATCCCTTGGATTGACAAGCAGCTCGACAACGGCCAGACCAAAGAAGAGTGGAAAGGTCAGGCTGAAACCAACAAAATCCTTGGTACTTCAAGCGTTATCCCAGTGGATGGCCTGTGCGTGCGCATCGGCGCGCTGCGCTGCCACAGTCAGGCTTTCACCCTGAAACTGAAAAAAGACGTGTCGATTCCAGAAATCGAACAGATGCTGGCAACCCACAATGACTGGGTTCGCGTGATCCCAAATGACCGCGAACTGTCGATGCGTGAACTGACTCCGGCCGCGGTCACCGGCACCATGAACACCCCGGTTGGGCGTCTGCGTAAGCTGAACATGGGTCCACAGTATCTCTCCGCCTTCACCGTGGGTGATCAGCTGCTGTGGGGTGCCGCTGAGCCTCTGCGCCGCATGCTGCGCATCTTGCTGTAACTCCTGATAGTCTTCCCTCGGGGCACCAGCACGGTGTCCCGTTTTAACTCCTTTTATCAAGCACTTCACCCTGTTCCAGTCTCTCCTCCTAGCGCTTTCCCCTGAATTTCAAGACACCCAAAATTCCTCTGCTTATCCACCCTGCCTTTTAACGACCTTTGTCTATGCTTAGTAGATGACCCATTTGAATTTGAGAAGGGGGAAATAGCACATTTTTAGAAACTGTGAACATGAGCGTCGTCGAGCACGTTTAAGCAAAAAATAACGGCACGCGCATCACAGGGCGCATGAGAAAACGGGCGCACAATTTATTTGAGAAATAACATTAATCATCTGCCTGATGTCATTGAATTTATTGATTTAATTAATCATAGGACGAAATTCATGTCAGTACTTCCCGATCAGCACGTTATTAATCAGCTTATTTCTGGACACTACGCTGATCCTTTTTCCTTACTGGGGATGCACACCGTCGCGGCAGGTATTGAAGTTCGCGCTCTGCTGCCAGACGCTGATCAAGTGTGGGTGGTGGACGCCGACAAGGGTACGCAGGTGTGTGAGCTGCGCCGCTATGACGATCGCGGTTTTTTTGTCGGGTTAATACCACGGCGCAAGAACCCGTTTCGCTATCAGTTGGACGTGCGTTGGGGCGAAAATACCCATCGCCTCGACGACCCTTATCGCTTCGGCACTCTGTTGCAGGAGCTGGATATCTGGCTGTTGGCCGAAGGCACGCACCTCCGCCCTTATGAACAACTGGGCGCGCACCCGCAGGTGCTGGATGGCGTCGAAGGCGTGAGTTTCGCCGTCTGGGCGCCGAATGCCACGCGGATCTCCGTAGTGGGTGAGTTCAATTACTGGGATGGCCGGCGCCACCCGATGCGCCAGCGCCGCGAAAACGGCATTTGGGAGCTGTTTATCCCCGCCGTTAAGCAGGGCCAGCTCTACAAATATGAAATTATTGATTGCCGTGGCCATGTTTCGCTGCGCGCCGACCCTTATGCTTTTGAAGCCCAGATGCGCCCGGAGACGGCTTCTCTGGTGCGCCAACTGCCTGAAAAGGTGCCGTTTTCCGCTGAACGCAAGAAAGCCAATGCCTTTAACCAGCCCATCTCCGTTTACGAGGTGCATCTCGGCTCGTGGCGTCGCCATACCGATGATAATTTCTGGCTGAGCTATGGTGAGCTGGCCGAGCAGCTGGTCTCCTACGCCAAATGGATGGGCTTCACCCATATTGAACTGATGCCAATTAACGAGCATCCGTTCGACGGCAGCTGGGGCTATCAGCCGCTCGGCATGTATGCCCCGACCCGTCGCTACGGCACGCCGCAAGAGTTCAAAGCCTTTATTGACGCCGCCCACGACGCCGGGCTGAACGTGATCCTCGACTGGGTGCCGGGCCATTTCCCGAGCGACGCCCACGGGCTGGCGCAGTTCGACGGCACCGCGCTGTACGAATATGCCGATCCGCGCGAAGGTTATCATCAGGACTGGAACACGCTGATTTACAACTATGGCCGCCACGAAGTGCGCAACTATCTGGCGGGTAACGGTTTTTACTGGATTGAGCGCTACGGCATTGATGGTTTGCGCGTCGATGCCGTGGCGTCGATGATCTACCGCGACTACAGCCGCAAGCCGGGCGAATGGGTGCCCAACCACTACGGCGGGCGGGAAAATCTCGAAGCGATCTCCTTCCTGCGCTACACCAACCAGACCATTGGCCGCGAGCTGGACGGGGCAGTGACGCTGGCGGAAGAGTCCACCGACTACCCCGGCGTCACCATGCCGCCGGACGCCAACGGCCTCGGCTTCCACTACAAGTGGAATATGGGCTGGATGCATGACTCCCTCAATTACATGCAGCTTGACCCGGTTCACCGCAAATATCACCACCACCTCATGACCTTTGGCGTGCTTTATGCCTACAGCGAGAACTTCATTTTGCCGCTGTCGCACGATGAAGTGGTGCATGGCAAAGGCTCGCTGCTCGACAGAATGCCGGGCGACACTTGGCAGAAGTTTGCCAACCTGCGGGCCTATTACGGCTTTATGTGGGCCCATCCGGGCAAGAAACTGCTGTTTATGGGTTGTGAATTTGCCCAAGGCCGCGAATGGGATTTCAACAACAGCCTCGACTGGCATCTGCTGGATGACCAAAACGGCTGGCACAGCGGCGTGCAGCATTTAGTGCGCGATTTAAACCACGTTTATCGCCAGCAGTCGCCGCTGTATGAGCTGGATTTCAACCCGCGCGGCTTTGAATGGCTGGTGGTGGATGACCATGAAAACTCGGTGTTTGCCTTTGCTCGTCGCGACGAGCACGGCAACGAAATCATCGTGGTCAGCAACTTCACGCCGGTGCCGCGCTACGATTACCGCATCGGCGTCGGGCGTCCGGGGCGCTACCACGAAGTGCTGAATACCGATTCGCACTTCTATCGCGGCAGCAATGTCGGCAACGGCGGTGATATTTACAGCCATGCCCACCACCACCATCAGCGCGATCACTCCATATCGCTGACTATTCCTCCGCTGGCGACTCTCTATCTCAGGCGGGAGGATCTATGAATAAGCTCCAGCCCGGTAAATCGCAGCCATTTGGCGCCACGTTGCAGCCAGATGGCGTCAACTTCAGCCTGTTTTCCGCCCACGCGGAGAAGGTCGAGTTGTGCCTGTTTGATGAAGCGGGCAGCGAGCAGCGCTTAACCTTGCCGGGGAGAACCGGCAACCTGTGGCACGGCTTTCTGCCAAACGCCAAGGCAGGGCAGCGCTATGGTTATCGGGTTTATGGGCCTTTTGAACCGGCGCGGGGGTTACGTTTCAATCCTAAAAAGCTGTTGATCGACCCAGCCGCGCGGGCGCTAGAAGGAGAGCTGCGGGACAACGCGCGGCTCACCGGCGGCATTGACTCGCCGGATGACAAAGACAGCGCGGTGGCCGCGCCAAAGTCAGTAGTAATCAATGACGCCTTTGACTGGGGAGATGACGCGCCGCCCGCCACGCCGTGGAGCGAAACGGTGATTTATGAGGCGCACGTGCGCGGTTTGACTCGCCAGCATCCGGGCATTCCGGCGGCGCTGCGCGGCACTTACGCCGGGCTGGCGCATCCGGTGATGCTGCAATATCTCCAGCATCTGGGCATTACCGCCATTGAATTATTGCCGGTGCAGCATCACGCCGACGAGCCGCGCCTACAGCGGCTTGGGCTGAGCAATTACTGGGGCTATAACGTGCTGGCCCCTTGCGCGGTGGAACCAGGTTACGCCAGCCGCCACAAAAACCTATCGGCATTGAATGAATTTAAAGCAGCGGTCAAAGCGCTGCATCAGGCGGGAATCGAAGTGATCCTCGACGTGGTGTTCAACCACAGCGCGGAGCTGGACGTCGACGGGCCATTTATCTCCTTCCGTGGCATCGATAACGCCAGCTGGTACTGGCTGCGCGAAGACGGCAGCGACGACAACGTGACCGGCTGCGGCAACGCGCTGCGTCTGGTGGATGAAGAAACCATCGCCTGGACGCTCGACTGCCTGCGTTATTGGGTGCGGGAATGTCACGTCGACGGTTTCCGCTTTGATTTAGCCACGGTGCTCGGCAGAACGCCAACCTTCGACACCCAATCGCCGCTGTTCGCCGCAATTCAAGCCGATGACGTGCTGTCTGGCTGCAAGCTGATTGCCGAACCCTGGGACATCGGCCCCGGCGGCTACCAGCTGGGGCATTTCCCCGCGCCTTTCGCCGAGTGGAGCGACCTGTGGCGCGATGACATGCGCAAATTCTGGCTGCACGGCAATCTGCCGCTAGGGCATTTCGCCCAGCGCTTTGCCGCCTCCGCCGACCTGTTCAATCACGACGATCGCGCGTCTTATTCCAGCGTGAACATGCTTACCGCTCACGACGGCTTCACGCTGCGCGATCTGGTCAGTTTTAACGACAAACACAATCAGGCCAATGGCGAAGATAACCGCGACGGCCACAATGAGAATTACAGCCAGAACCATGGCGAAGAGGGGCTGAGCGCCTCGCCTGCGGTGCAGCATCAGCGCGGGCTGAGCCAGCGCGCCCTGTTGGCGACGCTGTTGCTGTCGCAGGGCACGCCGATGCTGCTGGCAGGCGATGAGCAGGGCCACAGCCAGCAGGGCAACAATAACGCCTACTGTCAGGATAACGCGCTGACCTGGCTCGACTGGCATCACGCCGATGAAAGCCTCACGGCCTACGTGGCGGCGCTGATTGCGCTGCGCAAGACGATCCCCGCGCTGTCGCGTTCTACGTGGTGGCAGGCCGGGGGCGATGATGTTGAATGGCTGGACCAGCAAGGCCAGCCGATGAGCAGTGAAGGTTGGGAACATGGTCCGCAGCAATGGCTGCAAATCCGCCTTTCGCGGCGCTGGCTGGTGGTTCTCAACGCATCGCTTAACGATGTTGATATGCATTTGCCCGCAGGGAATTGGCACCCGGTTGCGCCATTCGCTGAGGGAGCACCGTCGGTCAGGGATGGCGGAATGTGGTGCGCGCAAGCGAAAACCCTATCTGTGTTGGAGAGTGACGAATAAGTGATTAACAAACAATCGTCGGGCCACACCTTCAGCACAGCGCAACGTCAGCAGAGTGATGCAAGGAGTTCATCATGAGTAAAACAGAACATAGAGATCCAGTCATGCTGGCAAGACAGCTGCCGCTCAAATCCGTGGCGCTCATTTTGGCCGGGGGACGCGGCTCGCGCCTTAAAGACTTAACCGCCACGCGGGCCAAGCCTGCCGTTCACTTTGGTGGCAAATTCCGCATTATCGATTTTGCCCTGTCGAACTGCCTGAACTCTGGCATTCGTCGCATCGGCGTTATCACGCAATATCAATCACATACCCTTGTTCAGCATATTCAGCGCGGCTGGTCGTTTCTCAATGAGGAGATGAACGAGTTCGTCGATTTACTCCCCGCCCAGCAGCGCCAGAGCACCGAGCATTGGTACAAAGGTACCGCCGACGCGGTGTATCAGAATCTGGACATTATTCGCCGCTATGAGGCGGAGTACGTGGTGATTCTGGCCGGGGACCACATCTACAAAATGGACTACTCGCGCATGCTGGTGGACCACGTGGAAAAAGGCGGTGAATGCACCGTGGCCTGTCTGGCCGTGCCGCTGGCGGAAGCCAGTGAATTTGGCGTGATGGACGTCAGCGAAGACTATCAAATCAAGAGCTTCCTCGAAAAACCGCAGGATCCGCCCTCTATACCGGGCCAGCCGGACATGGCGCTGGCCAGCATGGGGGTCTACATTTTTAATGCGGATTATCTTTTCCGCCTGCTCGAAGAGGACATGGCGAGCGAAGAGTCCAGCCACGACTTTGGTAAAGATCTTATTCCGAAAATTACGCGTCAGGGCGCGGCCAGGGCCCATCCCTTCAGCCTCTCCTGCGTGACGCAAAACAGCGAGCAGCCACCGTACTGGCGCGACGTCGGTACGCTGGACGCTTACTGGAAAGCCAATCTGGATTTAGCGTCGGTGACGCCTGAGCTGGATATGTATGACCGCTCGTGGCCTATCCGCACCCATATGGAGCCGCTGCCGCCGGCCAAGTTTGTGCAAGACAGGTCGGGCAGCCACGGCATGACCATGAACTCTCTGGTAGCCGGGGGCTGCATTGTCTCTGGCTCGGTGGTGGTCAACGCCGTGCTGTTCCCACGCGTGCGGGTGAACTCGTTTTGCAATATTGATTCGACAGTCTTGCTACCGGACGTCAATGTCGGTCGCTCCTGTCGTTTGCGTAAATGCGTGATCGACCGTGCCTGTCATATTCCTGAGGGCATGGTGATTGGCGAAAACGCCGACGAAGACAGTAAACGTTTTTATCGTTCAGAGGGCGGGGTCGTGCTCGTCACCAGGGCGATGCTCGCGAAATTGTAATACCCGGCATTTTGCAGCCCAACGCGTTGGGTCGGCCGGTAAGAAGTGAAAAGCTGATTAGATGAAATGAACGTGGTCCGGGACGGTCAAGAGGGAGAATATTGACGTCTGCCCCGATAATATTTGCTCGCCATTTCGGCCCTTATCCCGTGATGGTGGTGATGACTCAGGAGCGCGAATGCAGGTTTTACATGTTTGTTCAGAGCTGTTCCCCCTGTTGAAAACGGGCGGACTGGCTGACGTCGCGGGTGCGCTTCCCGCCGCACAAATTGAAGGGGGGACTGACGTTCGCGTCTTGATTCCGGCGTTCCCTGATATCAAACGCGGGCTGGGCGAGACGCAGGTCGTGGGGCAACTTGATACTTTTGCGGGGCAGGTGACGCTGCGCTACGGCGTCTATCAGGGCGTGGGAATTTATATTATTGACGTGCCCATTTTGTATGACCGTCCCGGCAGTCCGTATCACGATCAATCTTTATATGCTTACCCGGATAACCATCTGCGCTTTGCCCTGCTGGGCTGGATGGCGGCGGAGCTGGGTGCCGGGTTCGATCCGTCTTGGCAGCCGGATATTCTGCAATCCCATGACTGGCACGCCGGGCTGACATCCGCCTACGTGCGCGCACGTAATCTGCCGGTGAAAACCGTGTTTACGGTGCACAATTTGGCATTTCAGGGGCTGTTCGAAAGCCACCATTTGCAGCAGCTGCAAATCCCGCAAGAATTCTTCCAGATGCACGGCTTGGAGTTCTTCGGCCAGATTTCTTACCTCAAGGCCGGGCTGTATTACTCCGACCACGTCACCACCGTCAGCCCAACCTACGCCAAGGAGATCACCCGGCCAGAGTTTGGTTACGGCATGGAGTCGCTACTGCTGGAGCTGGAGCGCGAAGGGCGTCTCACCGGTATTCTCAACGGCGTAGACGATGCTATCTGGCAGCCGCGCAATGATGTGCTGCTGTCTGCGCGTTACGACGCCGACGACCTGCGCTCCAAAGCCATCAACAAAGCCTATTTGCAACGGGCGATGGGGCTGGACGTCGATGACTCGCGGCTGGTGTTTGCCGTGGTCAGCCGCCTGACCAGCCAAAAAGGGTTGGATCTGGTGCTGGAAGCGCTGCCCGATCTGCTGGAACGCGGCGGCCAATTGGCGCTGCTCGGCGCGGGCGATGCCGTGTTGCAGCAGGCATTTCTGGCGGCGGCGGCGGACAATCCGGGGCAGGTTGGCGTTCAGCTGGGTTATCACGAAGCGTTCTCGCACCGCATTATTGGCGGCGCGGATGTGATCATGGTGCCGAGCCGTTTCGAGCCTTGCGGCCTGACTCAGCTCTACGGCCTGAAGTACGGCACGCTGCCGCTGGTGCGTCGCACCGGCGGGCTGGCTGATACCGTGGTGGACTGTGCGCTGGAGAATCTGGCCGACGGCACCGCCAGCGGTTTTGTTTTCGAAGAGGCGAACGGCAAGTCATTGGGTAACGCTATTCGTCGGGCCTTTGTTCTCTGGAGCCGGCCAAAGCATTGGCGGCACGTGCAGCATCACGCCATGGGAATCGACTTCGGCTGGCAGGTTGCGGCTCAGGCCTATCTGTCTCTTTATCAACGCCTGTTGTCATAATGGCCGCGCAGCGGCATGACTTGATTGGGAACGAAACGCTATGACCTCACCGTTTAATTACACATCGCCTACTGTCAGTGTTGAAGCGCTGAAACACTCTATTGCCTATAAGTTGATGTTTATCATCGGCAAAGATCCGTCTATCGCCACCCAGCACGACTGGCTGAACGCCACGCTGTTTGCCGTGCGCGACCGTATGGTGGAGCGCTGGCTGCGATCCAACCGTGCGCAAACGTCGCAAGATGTGCGCCAAGTTTATTATCTGTCGATGGAGTTTTTGATTGGCCGCACCCTGTCTAACGCGTTGCTGTCGATGGGCATCTACGATGATATCAAGCAGGCGCTGGATGAAATGGGCTTCGATCTTGAGGAGCTGATCGGCGAAGAGAATGACCCCGGCTTGGGCAATGGCGGTTTGGGACGTTTAGCGGCCTGTTTCCTTGATTCACTGGCGACGCTGGCGCTGCCTGGGCGTGGCTACGGCATCCGTTATGAATACGGCATGTTCACGCAGAACATCATTAATGGTCAGCAGATGGAGTCGCCGGACTACTGGCTGGAGTACGGCAATCCGTGGGAATTCCAGCGCCACAGCACTCGCTACAAAGTGCGTTTTGGCGGGCGTTTGCAGCATGAAGGCAGCAAAACCCGCTGGCTGGAAACCGAAGAAGTTATTGCGCTGGCTTATGATCAGGTTATTCCCGGTTTTGATACCGACGCCACCAACACGCTGCGCCTGTGGGGTGCGCAGGCTAGTAACGAAATCAACCTCGGCAAATTCAATCAGGGCGACTACTTTGCGGCGGTGGAAGATAAAAACCACTCGGAAAACGTGTCGCGGGTGCTCTACCCGGATGACTCCACCTACTCGGGCCGCGAGCTGCGCCTGCGCCAAGAGTACTTTTTGGTGTCGGCTACCGTGCAGGACATCCTCAACCGCCACTACGTCACGCACCACACTTACGAGAATCTGGCGGACAAAATCGCCATCCACCTCAATGATACTCACCCGGTGCTCTCCATCCCTGAGCTAATGCGCCTGCTGATTGACGAGCATAAATTCACGTGGGAGCAGGCGTGGGGGACAGTGACGCAGGTCTTCTCCTACACCAACCACACCCTAATGAGCGAAGCGTTGGAAACCTGGCCGGTGGATATGATTGGCAAAATCCTGCCGCGCCATCTGGAAATTATCTTCCAGATTAACGATCACTTCCTCAAAGAAGTGGCGGTAAAAGTGCCGAATGACAGCGGCATTCTCTCACGGGTGTCGATTATTGATGAAGGCAACGGCCGCCGCGTGCGCATGGCGTGGCTGGCGGTGATTGCCAGCCATAAAGTCAACGGCGTGTCGGCGCTGCACTCAGAGCTGATGGTGCAGTCGCTGTTTGTCGACTTTGCCCGCATCTACCCTGACCGTTTCTGCAATAAAACCAATGGCGTGACCCCGCGCCGCTGGCTGGGGCTGGCCAACAAGCCGCTGTCTAAAGTGCTGGATGACGCCATCGGCCATAACTGGCGTACGGACCTCAGCCAGCTGGAAGAGCTGAAACAGAATATCGACTACCCAAGCTTCCTCGAGGCGCTGCGCAAGGCCAAGCTGGAGAACAAAAAGCGGCTGGCGCTTTATATCGCTCAGAAGCTCGACGTGGTGGTGGACCCGAAAAGCCTGTTCGACGTGCAGATTAAGCGCATTCACGAGTACAAACGCCAGCTGATGAACGTGCTGCACGTCATCACCCGTTATAACCGGATTATCGAAGATCCCGATGCTGGCTGGGTGCCGCGCACGGTGATTTTTGCCGGGAAAGCGGCCTCTGCGTACTACGCGGCCAAGCAAATTATTCGCCTGATCAATGACGTAGCCGCGGTGATCAATGAAGATCCCCGCGTGCGCGACAAACTCAAAGTGGTGTTCATTCCGAACTACAGCGTGAGTTTGGCACAGATCATCATTCCGGCGGCGGATCTCTCTGAACAGATCTCGCTGGCGGGCACCGAGGCGTCCGGCACCAGTAATATGAAGTTTGCGCTCAACGGCGCGCTGACCATCGGCACGCTGGATGGCGCCAATGTCGAAATGCTGGAGCACGTCGGCGAAGAGAATATCTTTATCTTCGGCAACACTACCCCGCAGGTCGAGCAGCTGCGCCGCGACGGCTACAACCCGCACAGTTACTATGAGCAGGACGCTGAGTTGCATCAGGTGCTAACTCAGATTGCCACCGGCGTCTTCAGCCCTAATGAGCCAAAACGTTACAGCAATCTGTTCGACACGCTGGTTAACCTTGGCGACCATTATCAGGTATTGGCGGACTATCGCAGCTATGTCGATACCCAAGATAAAGTGGATGAACTCTACAAACAGCCCGAGGAGTGGACCCGCCGCACCCTGTTGAACATCGCCAACATGGGCTATTTCTCCTCCGACCGCACCATCCAAGAATACGCGGATGAGATCTGGAACATTAAGCCGATTAAGTTGTGAGGGAAGTAATTGAAACGGTATTGACAGACTTGGAGTGAAAGCTTAGTTTTCGGCCACAAGCCCAGCACTGCTCGTAGATAATCTTTAGGATCTACTCAGCGGTTCTGGGCTTTTTCATGTCTAAGAGAATGATAATAGTGAGGTAAATGGTAATGATGATTGAATAAAAAAAGGCATCCATCTGGATGCCTTTTTGCTTGCTAGCCCCGGAGATTAGGAGGCAAGCGAGATGTCTTTCTTCTGCTGCTTATTGGCTGCCAGCCACTCGGCGACGCGCGCCTGTTGGGCTTTATCCAGCCACATGCCGAGCTTGGTACGGCGCCAGATGGCGTCATCGAGTTCGCAAACCCACTCTTTCTCAACCAGATAGCGCAACTCGGCTTCGTACAGACCGTGACCGAAATCTTCGCCCAGTGACTCAAGGCTGGTAGCGTCGGCGATAAACAACTCGGTCTGACTGCCGTAAGTGTGGGTATAGCGGCGGGCCAGTGATTCAGGCAACCATTTGAAACGGTTACGCAAATTGGCGGCGTAAGTTTCACGGTCACCGCCGAGTTTACCACCCGGCAGCACGGCGTTTTTGGTCCACGCCGGGCCTGCTTTCGGATAGTATTTACCCAGTTTCTCCATCGCGTGCTCAGCCAGCTTACGGTAAGTGGTGAGTTTGCCGCCGAACACCGACAGCAGCGGCGCTTTGCCGTTTTGGTCGTGAACGTCCAACGTGTAATCGCGAGTCACGGCCTGTGGAGAATCTGATTCGTCGTCGCACAGCGGGCGAACGCCGGAGTAGCTCCAGACGATATCTTCGGTGGTCAGCTGTTTCTTAAAGTGGTCGTTATACACTTTCAGCAGATAGCTGGTCTCTTTCTCGTCGATCTGCACGTCTTTCGGATCGCCGTGGTACTCCACGTCGGTGGTGCCGATGATCGAGAATTCATCCAGCCATGGAATAACGAACACGATACGGTGGTCTTCGTTTTGCAGAATATAGGCCTGCGGCTGATTGTGCGCACGTGGCACCACGATATGGCTGCCTTTGATCAGGCGGATGCCGTATGGCGATTTCAGTTTCAGGCCGTCGTCGAAGAAGTGTTTCACCCAAGGGCCAGTGGCGTTGACCAGACCTTTGGCGCGCCAGGTGAAGGTTTTACCGGTATCGACTTCTTCGGCTTCCACCATCCACATGCCGTCTTCGCGCCATGCGCGAGTGACTCGGGTGCGAGTACGAACTTCGCCGCCGCGTTCTTCCACTTCCTGAGCGTTAAGTACGACTAAACGCGCATCATCAACCCAGCAGTCAGAGTATTCGAAACCTTTGGTTAGCTCCGGCTTCAGCACGGAATCCGCGCCAAACTTCAGCCCTTTACTGGACGGCAGGCTGGTACGTTTGCCCAAATGGTCGTACATAAACAGGCCGATGCGGATCATCCAGGCCGGACGCAGGTGAGGCTGGTGCGGCAGGCGGAAGCGCATAGGGAAGGCAATGTGTGGCGCAAGGCGCAGCAGCACTTCGCGCTCGGCCAGTGCTTCACTGACCAGGCGGAATTCATAATGTTCGAGGTAGCGCAGGCCACCGTGAATCAGTTTTGAGCTAGCTGAAGAGGTTGCGCAGGCCAAGTCTTGCGCTTCCAGCAGCAGAACGGACAGCCCGCGGCCAGCCGCATCCGTAGCGATGCCAGTACCATTAATACCGCCACCGATTACGATCAAGTCTTTGGTTTCCACGTCATCTTCCTCCAGATGTTCGTAATAGCTCTTTTATGTTCGTTTTCGCTCATGATTGTAATCGAGAAACAGCAAACAAGCCAAGCGTTAACCAAATAAAAACATTTAGGCGTGATGCAGGTAACATAATTTTGGCGATTTAGCGCAATCAGATTAAAGAATAGACAAAGATGGCAGGAATTCGCGCGGTGCTTTTCGTAATTGCTCGTTTAAGACGGTAAAGAAGGGGGAACGGGGAGCCGGACGCGCAGGGCGCACGTCCGGATAGGGTGGGTTTAGCAGAGTTCGAGCTGGACGTCGTACTTCTCAATCAGCTTCATCACGCTTTCTGGCGGCTTCTGATCGGTAAACATATAGTCAATCAGACTCATGTTGCCGAGGTTCACCATGGCGTTACGGCCAAATTTCGAGTGGTCGGTCACTAGCATCACGCAGCGCGAATTCTCAATGATGGCGCGTTTGGTGCGCACTTCGTGATAGTCGAACTCCAGCAGTGAGCCATCCATGTCGATGCCGCTGATGCCCAAAATGCCGTAGTCGAGACGAAACTGGGAGATAAAGTCCAGCGTCGCTTCGCCCATAATGCCGCCGTCGCGGGTGCGCACTTCGCCACCGGCGAGGATCAAACGAAAATCCTCTTTGGCGGTGAGCAGGGTGGCAACGTTGAGGTTGTTGGTCACTACGCGCAAATTTTTGTGATTCAAAAGCGCGTGGGCCACGGCTTCCGGCGTGGTGCCGATATCAATAAACAGCGTCGCGCCGTCGGGGATTTGCGCCGCGACGCGCTGGGCGATGCGCGCTTTCTCTTCCGACCACATGATTTTGCGGTCGTGATAGGCGGCGTTCACCGAGCTGGAAGGCAGGGCCGCACCGCCGTGGTGACGATGAATTTTATTCTGCTCGGCGAGGTCATTCAGGTCGCGGCGAATGGTCTGCGGGCTGACGGCAAAGTGCTCAACCAGCTCTTCCGTACTCACATAACCCTGCTGGCGCACCAGTTCGATAATGGCATCGTGGCGTTGTGTCTGTTTCACCGAAATCCCCTAATTCTGTTTTTTATGTGACGTACGGGTGTCAACAAAGGCCATGAGCAGGCCAAGCACCAGACCGAAAACGTGCGCGGCATTGGCGATAGCCAGCCCCATCACGTTGAAATAGCCCAGCACCAACCAGGCAATGGAAAATACCATTAGTCCGCGTGGCAGAGAAATACCGCGTTCCGGTTTTAACTCGCCGGTCAGCCAGACATACCCCATCAGGGCATATACTACGCCGGATAAGCCGCCAAACCAGATCCCGCTGAAAAGTGACTGTCCCCAGCCGCTGACCAGTGCCGAAACCAGGGTAATAGTGAACAGTTTGCCAGTGCCCAAACGCTTTTCCACCGGGCCGCCGAGGTACCACCACCACAGTAGATTAAACAGAATATGCAGCAGGGAGAAGTGCAGCAGCGCCGGGCTGAACCAGCGCCAAATCTCCAGATATTGGCTGCTGTTCATCGGCCATGCCAGCGTGCGCATGACATTTTCGTCGCCATAAATCTGTTGCAGAATATAGACCGCGATGCACAAGAATATCATCACCATGGTCAGCGGGCCTGCCTGACTGCGAATGCGCTGCCAGTAGGAGTAATGCTGATAGCTGAGGTTAGCGCCGGTGTTGCCGGTCTGCCAGCTGGCCGCCTGATAGCGCGGATGCAGCGGGTCTTCTAGAAAGAGGGCTAATTGCTGCTCGACTTCCGGTAGCCGGGCTTCATCTTCCAGCCAGATCTGCACTTCCTGACTTTCATTTTTGACCTGCAGTTTTATCCCTTGAGTTGCCATGTAATCGACAAAGGCCAGCGCCAGGCGGGGGTTGTTCAGGCTGAGAATGCGCACCATATTATTCAGCTGGTCCTGTAGTAGTTTGATTTTTAAAAGACATTTGTAGGGTAAACCTTTTCTGCCAGCGTTTAGAGAGTCGATTATAACCACTTCAGGGAAGAGCGGGGCTCAAAAACAGCGTCAGAAGAGAGATGCAGCACAAGAATAGTCAGAGAAGAGGGGGAGGAAGTGCGTCAGTAAAGAATGGCAGACGCCAGTTGCATGGGGTGTCTGCCAGAGAAACATACGCTTTAGCTACGTTGCGAATCGGGTAGTTCGTTATTTTTCACGACTTCCTGAGCTCGGGTATAGCTTTCAATCAACAACTGATACGGCGGGAATACGGCACTGTAAGCTTCCGCCCACTCCAGAGCATCAGGACGGTTCCAGGTTCTCTGAATTTCAGAGCAGACGCCTGCGGTATCGATAGGGATCACACCGGCCTGAACCACGCGGGCAAGGGTGATTTCCTGCGCCATCTTTGAATAAGTCCCAGAAGCGTCAATCACAGCAAAGACTTTATAGCCTTCATACACTGCCGAAATGCTTGGGAAAGCCATACATACGCTGGTAATGGTACCAGCAATGATGAGCGTTCCCCGGCCCGTAGCTTTTACCGCTGAGACAAAATCGGCATTATCCCAAGCATTAATTTCACCTTTACGTGCAACATACTGCGCATGCGGAGCGTATTTGTGGATTTCCGGAATGAGCGGCCCGTTTGGCCCCTGTGGTACTGAAGCCGTGGTGATCACCGGGATTTTAGCCAGAGTGGCTACTTTTGCCAGTGTCGTGGCATTAGCACGCAATTCAGTCATCGGCATGTCTTTGACGGTCTGAAATAGCCCGCTTTGGTGGTCGATTAACAGCATGACAGCATCATCAGGATCGATGACGGGTTTCGTTCCGTTGAAATTAGCAATGTTATTAGGAATAGTCATGGCGTTCTCCTAAATGTTATTAACTATTTGTTTTGAGTCAGTTTGCTGTAGCTGGTCATCAGGTTGCGATAATCAGGAATGTGGTTGGAGAACAGCGCGCCCAGCCCTTCCACATCGTTACGCCAGTCGCGGTGTAGCTCACAGGCCACGCCGAACCAGGTCATCAGCTGTGCGCCCGCATTGGACATGCGATCCCATGCCGAATGGCGAGTCATTTCATTGAAAGTGCCGGAAGCATCGGTGACCACGAAGACCTCGAAGCCTTCCTCAATGGCGGACAGCGCCGGGAAGGCCACGCACACTTCGGTGACTACGCCGGCGATCAGCAGCTGTTTCTTGCCCGTGGCTTTGATGGCTTTGACGAAATCCTCGTTATCCCACGCATTAATCTGCCCAGGGCGCGCGATGTAAGGCGCATCCGGGAACTGGCTTTTCAGTTCAGGAACCAGCGGGCCGTTTGGACCCTCTTCAAAACTGGTGGTTAAGATGGTTGGCAGCTTGAAGTAGCTGGCGATATCGGCCAAGGCCAGCACGTTATTTTTGAATTTATCTGGGTCGATATCGCGCACCAGAGAGAGCAAACCGGTTTGGTGATCGACTAACAGCACGGCGACATCATCTTTGTTCAAACGTTTGTAAGCTACGGTCATGGGGTACTCCTTTGAGGTAAAAATGCCCGAGGGCGTTAAGCCAACCTGAGACGTGGCGCCAGCATTCGGCTGCCAGCGCCCGTCACCGGGTTAGGAATGCATCTGACCAAATCGGCCACTGTTGAAATCGTCGATAGCCTCTCTGATCTCTTCCTGCGTGTTCATGACGAAGGGTCCGTGGCCCACGATTGGCTCATCAATAGGCTCGCCGCTGAGCAGCAAGAACACCGCGTCGGTATTGGCTTCCAGCTCAATGCTGCTGCCCTGCGGGTCGAACTGCACCAACTGCGCTTCGCGTACCACGTCATTGCCGTTGATGAGCAAGGTGCCGTGCAGCATCACCAGCATCAGGGTTCTGCCTGCTGGAATATCGAAACGCGCCTTGCCGTTTTGCGTCATGCGCACGTCCCATACGTCCAGCGGCGAAAAGGTATGCGCCGGGCCGCGTTGGCCGTCGAATTCCCCGGCAATCACCCGCAGATACCCGGCGTTATCCGGCAAATTAACCGCCGGAATGTGTTTGTCGGTCAGCGTCTGGTAGCCGGGCTTGGTCATTTTGTCTTTGGCGGGCAAATTGACCCACAGCTGCACCATTTCCAGCCCACCGCCCTGGCGGGAGAAGGCTTCGGAATGGAACTCTTCGTGCAAAATGCCCGAACCGGCGGTCATCCACTGTACGTCGCCAGGGCCGATAACGCCGCCCGCACCGGTGGAGTCGCGATGTTGCACTTCACCTTGATAGACGATGGTGACCGTCTCAAAGCCACGGTGCGGGTGCTGCCCGACGCCGCGCGGTTGGCCATCGTTTGGGGTGAACTGCGCCGGGCCCGCATAGTCGAGCAGCAGGAACGGACTGACATGCTTGCCGTGGCTGCCATAACTGAACATCGAACGGACCGGGAAGCCATCGCCAACCCAGTGCTGACGCGGTGCGCTATAAATGCCGAGGATTTTCTTCATCATCATCTCCAGTCAAAAAAGGGGGCCAAAACAACATCGCTCTGGCTGATGGAATAATGATAGATGTGCAACGATATGCCCGGTAGATGCTAAAATTGCCATCAGTGTTCTATCAGTAGAACGATATGGAGAGCGCGATGCGCGACTTGAACGATCTCTATTACTTTGTCGAAGTGGTGAATCATCGAGGTTTCTCGCCGGCCGGGCGCGCCTTGGGTATGCCGAAATCCAAACTCAGCCGCCGCATTGCGCTACTAGAGGAGAGGCTGGGGACGCGGCTCATTCAGCGCTCCACGCGGCGCTTTACCGTGACCGAGGTGGGGCAGGTTTATTACCAGCACTGCCGCGCAATGCTGATTGAGGCCGAGGCGGCGGACGAAGCTATTGCACTGCGCTACGCCGAACCGCGCGGCGTGGTGCGAGTCACCTGCCCCGTGGCGCTTCTAGAAGCGCGAGTGGCGGAGATGCTGGCAGAATTTATGGTCGAATATCCGCTGGTGGATGTGCATTTGGAAGCTACCAATCGGCGAGTTGACGTGGTGGGTGAAGGCATTGACATAGCGATCCGAGTTCGGCCGCCGCCGCTGGAAGACAGTGATCTGGTGATGCGCGTATTGGCGGACCGTGGGCAGTGCTTGGTCGCCAGTCCTAAGCTACTGGAAAAACAGGGGGTGCCTCTGATCCCCGCCGCTCTGATCGGCTGGCCGAGCCTGGATTTGGGCGTGCCGCAAAACGATCACGTTTGGACGCTGAATGGGCCGGACGGCGAGCAGGCGGCGATTCGCCATCAGCCGCGTTTGGTCACGCGCAGTATGCCCGCATTACGGGCTGCGGCGGTGGCAGGCGTGGGGATTGTGCAGTTGCCGACGATGATGCTCACTGAGCAGATTGCCCGAGGGGAGCTGATACAGGTGTTGCAGGGCTGGCAGCCGCGACGCGAAATCATCCATGCGGTTTTCGCGTCACGACGAGGACTTTTGCCTTCAGTCAGGGCTCTGCTCGACCTGCTGGCCGAGCGTTTTTCGAACCTGAAAGAAGACTAAAGCCTGTTACAGACCTTCGAGCGCCTGCTCAAGGTCTGCCACCAGATCTTCCACATCTTCGATACCAATGCTGATGCGAACCAAGCCGTCAGTGATGCCGCTCAATCGACGAACTTCTGGCGATACCGCGCTGTGGGTGGTGGTCGCCGGATGACATGCTAAGGAGTCGGTATCGCCGACAGAAACCGCCTGAGTGATCAGCGTCAGCTTGTCGAGGAAGGTGCGTGCCGCTTCGCGGCCGCCGCGCAGTTCAATCGCCATGATGCCGCCAAACAGCTTCATCTGGCGAGCCGCAATCTCATGGCCCGGATGGCTTTTCAGCCCCGGATAGAACACCTGCGACACCGCCGGATGGGCGTGCAGCACTTCAGCAATGTGCGCCGCGCCCACGGAGCTGGCTTCGACACGCAGTGGCAATGTTTTCAAACCACGGGTCAATAAAGCGGCTTCGAACGGGCTTAAACAGCCGCCGAACTGCTTTAGACACAGCACGCGGATTGGGTCGATCAGCGCTTTGCTACCCACCACGATACCGCCGGTGGCGTCGCCGTGACCGCTGATATATTTGGTGGCGGAGTGCAGGGATATGTCGATCCCCATATCTAACGGACGGGTCAGGTAAGGGGTGGCGAAGGTGTTATCCACCACGCTGACAGCACCAGCCTGCTTGGCGATACGGGCAATTTCTGCAATATCGGCAATACCCAAAACGGGGTTGGCTGGGGTTTCCACAAACACCATTTTGGTCTGCGGCGTCAGGGCGGCTTGCAGATCTTTGGTGTCCGCCACGTAAATCGGTTTGATGCCGTAGCGCGGCAGCAGGTTGCGGATCACTCCCTCGGTGCCGCCATACAGCGTACCCACGTGGATGATCTCATCGCCCGGCGACAGCAGGGCAAACAGCACGGCGCTGATGGCCGCCATGCCGCTGGCACAGGCCACGGCACTTTCGCCGCCTTCCAGCGCCGCCATTTTCTGCTCAACAACCGCCACGGTTGGGTTTGCGAAACGGCTATAGGAGTAGCCCGGCTCTTCGCCGCTGAAGCGACGCGCGCCGCTGTCAAAGTCATCGTAAGAGAAAGATGAGGTCGCGGTGATTGGCGTGGTGATCGCGCCAGTTAAAGGGTCAGGCTGTTGACCCGCGTGCACGGCAAGCGTACGCATACCCAATTGGCGGGTGTTTTCCAGATGTTTCATCTTCATATCCTGTAAAAATCAGGGATAAATTATATCAATACTTACAAGCAGTAGCTGTTTTCGCTTAAGAACATTTGGCACTCAGGACCAAACCAAACGATATATCCCCGCAGCCAACCTATGGAAAGCCGCAGCCATGTTGGCAGCGGCTTAAACTGGGGGAATATTTGGGGTGGCCGACGACTAAGCCGAATGGGGAAGCAGGGGAGATTAGGCTTCTACATCCTGAGGGAAAGTGTTTGACCAGGCTTCGAAACCGCCGTCGATGCTGTAGACCGATTCAAAACCCTGAGTCAGCAGGTACTGAGCTGCGCCACGGCTGCTAATGCCGTGATAGCACATCACCATCACTGGGGTTTTGGTGTCGGCGCGTTCCATAAACGCCAGCATGCTTTCATTGCTGAGGTGGAATGCGCCCGGAGCATGGGCCGCGCCAAAGCTTTGCGGGTCGCGGATATCTACCATGACCGCGTCGCCCTGTTTCAGGCGGGTGTGCGCTTGTTCAACGCTGATCGATTCAAATTGTTCCATTCTGGCGAGCCTCAATAATCAGTTATCGACATATTCTACCTAATTATTTGCTCACCAAGACCAGACAAACCACAGGGTTAAGACTTAAACCAGAATCACTCTCACGCCTTTTTGACGCAATTGTTCAAGGATTTCAACGTCCGCCTCCTTGCCAGTGATCAGCACATCGATTTGCTCGGTGCGGCTAAATAGCATTCCCGCGCGCTGACCGACCTTGCTGCTATCAACCAGCACCGCCAGCTTGCCGACGTAATTGAGCATTTTCTGTTCGGCCATGGCGGTCAGCATGTCGGTTTTGTACAGGCCATCGGTGGTCAGGCCCGCGCCGCTGGTGAACATCCAGTGTCCGGCGTACAGGCTGGCATCGCCGTCCTGTGGTGCGAGGGTGATGGACTGACTCTTGTTGTACTGCCCGCCCATGATGACCACGCTGTCGTGCTCTTGCTCAATCAGGTAGTTAGCCAGCGGCAGATAGTTGGTGATCACCTGAATATCTTTGCCACACATTTCGCGGCCCAGCAGAAATGCCGTCGAGCCACAGTTGATCACTACACTTTCACCCGGTTCGCAGAGCTGCGCTGCCGCCTGAGCGATGCGTTTTTTCTCATCGAGATTGTGGGTCTGGTGGATATTGAGCGGCGTCCAGTTCTCCCGTGGCGAACTGACGGCTTCGGCACCGTTGCGAACTTTGCGCAATTTCCCCAGCTCATTGAGTTTGGTGATATCACGGCGCGCGGTGGCCGGAGAAATATCGAAGCTGTCGATCACATCGGAGACAGAGATCTGGCCCTTGCGTTGTAAAAGGTTAAGGATCGCGTTGTGACGTTGGGGTTCAGTCATGATTGCTCCGCAAGGGAAATGATTATTGCGTGATTATAATCGAGTGATTCAATCATTCATACACCCTTAGTTTTGTTACACCTCTTTGGTGGAAAAGGCAGGGAGGTCGCCCCTGCCTGTATCCAATATGATTAAAGGAATGATTTGAAAGGTAAATCTGTTTCAGAAGTGAAGCAGTCATCGAAGCCACGCGGGTAGTGGTATTCGAAATTATCTTTATCATTTGGATAAGTAAATTTGCCGCCAACCTGCCAAATAAATGGCTTAAAGTCATATTTCAGTCGGTCTTTTTTCATATTCCACAGCATGCGGATTTCTTGCGGGTCAGCCTGGAAGTTTGACCAGATATCATGGTGGAAAGGGATAACTACCTGAGTTTTAAGAGATTCTGCCATGCGCAAAATATCAACGCTGGTCATTTTATCCGTTACGCCACGCGGGTTTTCGCCATAAGAGCCGAGCGCTACGTCCACCTGATGCTCATTGCCATGTTTGGCGAAATAGTTGGAATAGTGGGAGTCGCCGCTATGGTACAGATTGCCGCCTGGCGTTTTGAACAGGTAGTTCACCGCGCGTTTGTCCATCATATCTGGCAGTACGCCTTCGGCTTTTTGGTCGGCTGGCAGCGTGATTAAAACGGTACGGTCGAAAGAGTCCAGTGCATGAATTTCCACATCTTTGATTTTCACCACTTTGCCCGGGGTCATCACGATGCAGCGTTCAGCCGGTACGCCCCAGCTCATCCAGAGATCCACGCAGGTTTGCGGGCCGATAAACGGCACGTCTGATGAGCAATTCTGCATGACGGCGGCGGCGACGTTAACGTCAATGTGATCGTTATGATCGTGGGTAGAGAGCACGGCGTCGATCTCTCTAATAGCAAAGGGATCAAGCACAAATGGCGTGGTGCGCAGGTTAGGCTGGAGCTTTTTCACCCCCGCCATACGCTGCATCTGATGGCCGGTTTTCATCAGCGGGCTGCTGTGGTTTTGCTTGCCCACGCCGCACCATAAATCGACGCAAATATTCGCCCCACCCTCTGATTTCAACCAGATACCCGTACAGCCCAGCCACCACATAGCAAATGTACCCGGCGCGACGCGCTCTTGCTCAATCTCTTCATTAAGCCAGGTTCCCCACTCTGGGAAAGTATTCAGTATCCACGACTCGCGGGTAATGCTTTGAACTTTACTCATGGTTTGACCCTCTTCATGACACCAATGTGTCGATATTTTTAGTCTGAATGATTTTTGGTGATTACATATGATTGCTATGCGCCGAACTTAGCACCAATAAATCATCGATACAAGATGGGTTTTGAGAGTTTATCTGTTAGTCCAGCCAACCTTTGAGCTTGAAAGCCAAGAGTTAACTGACTGAGGTGATTGCTGGTTATTGTTATATCTTTATGAATTTAAAGCTTTAAATGTAATTTTTGTTTTATCGTGGATATTCTTGAAGCGGATATCTTGCGAGGAGTATCACAAATAATCATCTTCAATCTTTTAATGATTTATTGTGAGCGTTACTGTGCATCCGTCCTTACAGTATTTGTGACTATCGCTTTGCCTGATCTTCTCAAAGCGTGTCTCTCGAAGGTTAACGGAGAGTCTTATGGAATTCCTCTACACCGTATTCACCGTATTTTTTAATCAAGTCATGACCAATGCCCCGCTGCTGCTGGGTATTGTCACCATGCTAGGCTACATCCTGCTTAGGAAAAGCGTGAGTGTCGTCATCAAGGGCACCATCAAAACCATCATCGGTTTTATGTTGCTACAGGCCGGCTCGGGGATTTTGACCAGCACGTTCAAACCCGTGGTTGCCAAGCTTTCTGAAGTGTATGGCATTAATGGCGCCATTTCTGACACCTACGCCTCAATGATGGCAACGGTCGAAAGAATGGGGGAAGCCTACAGCTGGGTGGGGTATGCCGTACTGATCGCCCTGGCTCTCAACATTCTGTATGTCGTTTTCCGCCGTATTACGGGCATTCGCACCATCATGCTGACCGGCCACATAATGTTCCAGCAGGCCGGGCTTATCGCCGTGTTCTTCTTTGTGATGGGCTACCCGATGTGGACCACCATTTGGGCGACGGCGTTTCTGGTCTCGCTCTACTGGGGCATTACCTCCAACATGATGTACAAACCCACTCAGGCCGTGACTGAAAACAGCGGCTTCTCGATTGGGCACCAGCAGCAGTTTGCTTCATGGATTGCGTATAAAATCGCCCCGTATCTGGGTAAAAAAGAAGACAGCGTCGAGAACCTCAAGCTGCCGGGCTGGTTGAATATCTTCCATGACAATATCGTCTCGACGGCCATCGTGATGACGATTTTCTTCGGCATTATCCTCTGCTCGTTTGGGCTTGATACCTTGCAACTGATGGCCGGTAAAACCCACTGGACTATCTATATCCTGCAAACGGGCCTGATGTTTGCGGTCGCTATTTTCATCATTATTCAGGGCGTGCGCATGTTCGTCGCTGAATTAACCGAAGCCTTTAACGGCATCTCCCAACGCTTAATTCCCGGTGCGGTTTTAGCTATCGACTGCGCGGCGATTTACAGCTTCGCGCCGAACGCCGTGGTCTGGGGCTTTATGTGGGGCACCATCGGGCAACTGATCGCCGTGGGCATTCTGTTCGCACTCGGTTCTTCCATCATGATCATTCCCGGCTTTATTCCAATGTTCTTTTCCAACGCCACCATTGGCGTGTTTGCCAACCACTTTGGCGGCTGGCGCGCGGCGCTCAAAATCTGTCTGGTGATGGGCATGCTGGAGATCTTCGGCTGCGTCTGGGCTATCAAGCTGACAGGCCTGAGTGCCTGGATGGGCATGGCCGACTGGTCGATTCTGGCACCACCGCTGATGCAGGGCTTCTTCAGTATCGGCATGGCCTTTATGGGCGTCATCGTCGTCATCGCGCTGCTTTATATGTACTTCGCAGGTCGCAGCCTGCGTGCCGAAGAAGATGCTGAAAAACAGGCGCTTAGCCAGCCTGCTTCTCACTAAGTCACTCACTCTTATTTATCTATTTCACATTGACCGGAGATTTTCACATGACAGTACGAATTCTAGCGGTATGCGGTTGCGGGCAAGGCAGTTCAATGATCATGAAAATGAAAATTGGCCAGTTTCTCACTCAAGAGGGTGTTGATCACACCATGAACAGCTGCGCAGTAGGTGAATACAAATCTGAACTCGGCGGGGCAGATATCATCGTGGCTTCAACCCACGTGGCGGATGAAATCACCGTGAGCGGCAATAAATACGTCGTTGGCGTACGCAATATGCTTTCTGCGGCAGATTTTGGCCCGAAAGTGATGGAAGTGATTAACGCGCACTTCGCCAGCGATCTGAAGAAGTAAGGATAACGCCATGAAATTACGCGATTCTCTGGCTGAAAATGACTCTATTCGCCTGAATGCCGAGGCTGAAACCTGGCAGGAGGCGGTGAAAATCGGGGTGGATATGCTGGTAGCGGCGGGCGTGGTTGAACCGCGCTACTACCAGGCGATCCTCGATGGCGTCGAGCGCTTCGGTCCTTATTTCGTGATTGCTCCCGGTCTGGCGATGCCACACGGCCGCCCGGAAGAGGGGGTGCTCAAAACGGGGTTTGCGCTGGTCACTTTGAAAAAACCTTTGGTCTTCAACCATGAAGATAACGACCCGGTAGACATCCTCATCACCCTGGCGGCGGTCGATGCCAATGCCCATCAAGAGGTGGGCATCATGCAGGTGGTGAACCTGTTTGAAGATGAAGAGAACTTTGATCGCTTGCGCGCCTGTACCACGGCTCAGCAAGTGCTGGATTTAATAGATAAAACCTCAGCAGCTTCTGACGCTGCGTTGACTGACTAAACGTAAAGGGAACATAGCATGTCTAAAACATTACCGATGTTGCAGGTTGCGCTTGATAATCAGTCGATGGACGACGCCTACAAAACCACGCGCCTGATAGCTAATGAAGTTGACATTATCGAAGTGGGTACCATTTTGTGCGTGGCGGAAGGGGTTCGCGCCGTCCGCGATTTAAAAGCACTGTATCCAGAAAAGATCGTTTTAGCCGATGCCAAAATTGCTGACGCAGGGAAAATTTTGTCGCGCATGTGCTTTGAAGCCAATGCCGATTGGGTGACGGTTATCTGCTGTGCTGACATCAACACCACCAAGGGCGCGCTGGAAGTCGCTAAAGAGTTTGGCGGCGATGTGCAGATTGAATTGACAGGCTACTGGACGTGGGAACAGGCTCAGGAGTGGCGCGCTGCCGGTATTCAGCAAGTGGTATATCACCGCAGCCGCGACGCACAGGCCGCCGGCGTAGCCTGGAGCGATGCCGATATTACGGCAATTCAACGCCTGTCCAGCATGGGCTTTAAAGTCACCATCACCGGTGGTCTGGCGCTGGAAGATCTGCCGCTGTTTAAAGATATCCCGGTGCACGTCTTTATCGCTGGTCGCAGTATTCGTGATGCGAAAGACCCGGTAGAAGCCGCTCGCCAGTTCAAAAAATCAATCAGCCAGCTTTGGGGCTAAGGACAGCGCAATGATGCACAAAGCCGTTCCACTCGGTATTTATGAAAAGGCCCTGCCTGCGGGGGAAGACTGGTTCGCGCGCCTGCAAATGGCTAAAGAGCTGGGCTTTGATTTCGTCGAAATGTCGGTCGATGAAAGCGATCACCGATTGGCGCGGCTGGACTGGAGCCGCGAACAGCGGATGGCGGTGGTGGATGCCGTTGCCCGTACCGGTGTTCGTATTCCCTCCATGTGCCTCAGTGCGCATCGCCGCTTTCCTCTTGGGTCTGAAGATGATGCCACCCGCGCGCAGGGGCTAGAGGTCATGCGCAAAGCCATCGTGCTGGCGCAAGACCTTGGTATTCGGGTTATTCAGCTTGCGGGCTATGACGTCTATTACCAAGATGCCAATGACCATACGCGTGAGCGTTTTCGCGCCGGTCTGAAGGAAGCCGTTGAGATGGCAAGTCGTGCGCAGGTCACGCTGGCGATGGAAATCATGGATTACCCGCTGATGAACTCCATCAGCAAAGCTTTGGGCTATGCCCATTACCTCAATAACCCGTGGTTCCAGCTCTATCCAGACATCGGCAACTTATCAGCATGGGATAACGACGTGCAAATGGAACTGGCGAGTGGCGCAGGGCATATCGTGGCGGTACATGTCAAAGATACCCAGCAGGGCGTGTTTAAAAATGTGCCTTTTGGCCAAGGAGTGGTGGAGTTCGAACGCTGCTTTAAAACGCTGCTCGACACGGGCTATTGCGGTCCCTATTTGATTGAAATGTGGAGTGAAACCGCTGCTGACCCAGTCAAAGAGGTGCGCGAAGCCCGCGCATGGGTGGTGGATAAAATGCACAAAGCCGGACTAAAAGTGGAGGCCACTGTATGTTAGAGCAACTGAAAAGACAGGTTTTCGAAGCCAATATGGCGCTGCCTGCGCGGGGTTTAGTCACCTTTACCTGGGGCAATGTGAGTGGCATCGATCGGACCTCTGGCCTGATGGTTATCAAACCCAGCGGCGTAGAGTATGAGGTGATGAGCGCCGACGATATGGTGGTGGTTAATATGTTGGGCGACGTAGTCGAAGGGCATCTGAAACCCTCTTCTGACACGGCAACCCATTTGGCGCTCTATGCCCGTTACCCCGAGCTGGGCGGCATTGTTCACACACACTCGACCTATGCGACGTCATGGGCGCAGGCCAACGCGCCGATCCCAGCGTTGGGCACCACCCATGCCGACTACTTCGCGGGTGCTATTCCCTGCACCCGGCCGCTGAGTAGGACCGAAGTGAAGGGCGAATATGAACTGGAAACGGGCCATGTGATTGCTGAAACGCTGGGAGATGCTGACCCCTTGCACATGCCGGGCATTCTGGTGTCACAGCATGGCCCATTCTGTTGGGGAACTACCCCTGAAATGGCAGTGCATAATGCGGTGGTGCTGGAAGAAGTGGCAAAAATGGCGTGGATAACCGGTACTCTGAACCGGCAATTACCGCCGATGGATGACTATCTTTTGAACAAGCATTTCACTCGCAAACACGGTCCTGAAGCTTATTACGGCCAGAAATAAGGCTACCAAATCTCTTCGGGCCGTAATATTTACCAACAAATCCCTAAGCTTATCGCCCACGTGCGATGAGCTTTTTTGCCTTATTGGGTTTATACCTATAGTTGATCCCAGATCACAGATTTCGCTTTCATGCAGAACAGACTTCTTCTCCCCTAGCGTAACGAAAAGGAAAGAGCTGCCTTATGACCAAGCCCACTCTCAAGCAGGACGTTTTTTTGGCGGCGCTAACCCGCCAATGGCAAGCCTTCGGGCTCACTTCCGCCAAGGACATGACTTTACATCAATGGTGGCATGCCGTTAGCGCCGCCGTCGCCGAACAGCTTCCCCCCCAAAACGACACCGTCCCAGCTAGCAAAAAGCGCCAGAAGATCACTCGCCATGTGAACTACATTTCCATGGAGTTTCTGGTGGGCCGTTTGACGGGGAACAACCTGATTAACCTGGGTTGGTTCGACACCGTCGCTGACGTGCTGAAGCAGTTTGATATTAATCTCAGCGACTTGCTGGAAGAGGAAATTGACCCTGCTCTGGGCAACGGGGGCTTGGGGCGACTGGCCGCTTGCTACCTCGACGCCATGGCTTCGGTTGGTCAGCCTGCGATTGGCTATGGGCTGAACTATCAATATGGTTTGTTCCGCCAACGCTTTGTCGAAGGGCAGCAGAAAGAGTCGCCGGACGACTGGCATCGCAACCAATATCCGTGGTTCCGCCACAACAGTTCGCTGGCCGTCAGCGTGGGTATCGGCGGGAAAATCGTCAAGAACGATGCCGGCGTTAGCCGCTGGGAGCCGGAGTTTACCCTGCGTGGCGAAGCCTGGGACTTGCCGGTGATTGGCTATCGCAACGGCGTCACCCAGCCGCTGCGCCTGTGGGAAGCCACCCACCCGCACCCCTTTGATTTGGAAAAATTCAACGACGGTGAGTTTCTTAAAGCCGAGCAACAGGGCATTGATGCCGCCAAACTGACCAAAGTGCTGTACCCCAATGACAACCATCAGGCCGGCAAACGCCTGCGCCTGATGCAGCAATATTTCCAGTGCGCCTGCTCGGTGGCCGATATTCTGCGCCGCCACCACTTCCTTGGGCGGAAAATTGCCGAACTGCCGGACTATGAGGTGGTTCAGCTTAACGACACTCATCCAACTATTGCTATCCCCGAAATGCTGCGGGTGCTGCTCGATGAGCACCAGCTTAGCTGGGATGATGCCTGGCACATCACCAGCCGCACCTTTGCCTATACCAACCACACTCTGATGCCAGAAGCGTTAGAAACCTGGGATGAAAAGCTGGTGCGCAGCCTGCTGCCGCGACACTTCCAGATCATCAAACAGATCAACGCCAACTTTAAAAAAGTGGTTAATAAACAGTGGCCGGGCGATGAAGAAGTGTGGGCGAAACTGGCGGTTCATCATGACAAGCAGGTGCGCATGGCGAATCTGTGCGTAGTGGCGGGGTTCGCCGTCAACGGCGTCGCCGCGCTGCATTCTGATTTAGTGGTGAAAGACCTGTTCCCCGAGTATCACCAGCTATGGCCGGAAAAATTCCACAATGTCACCAACGGCATCACGCCGCGCCGCTGGATTAAACAGTGTAATCCGGCGCTTTCGGCGCTGATCGATAAGCGTCTTGAGACGGACGCGTGGGTGACCGATCTCAGCTTGCTAAAGCAGCTGGAAAGCGGCGTAAAAGACAAAAAATTCTGCAAAGAGTACCGCAAGATAAAGCATGACAATAAAGTGCGTCTTGCCGAGTACGTCTGGCAGCGGCTGGGGATCAAACTCAATCCGAACGCCATCTTTGACGTGCAGATTAAGCGCCTGCATGAGTACAAACGCCAGCATCTGAATCTGCTGCACATCTTGTCGCTGTATAAGCAAATTCGCGAGAATCCAAAACTGGATATCGTCCCCCGCGTCTTCCTGTTTGGCGCGAAAGCCGCTCCCGGCTACTATTTGGCGAAAAACATCATCTATGCCATCAATCAGGTTGCCGAGGCGATCAACAACGATCCGATCGTTGGCGATCGCCTGAAAGTGGTGTTCATCCCTGACTATTCTGTGTCGGTGGCGGAGTTGATGATCCCGGCCGCCGATGTCTCAGAGCAGATTTCCACCGCCGGTAAAGAGGCGTCGGGCACCGGCAACATGAAGCTGGCGCTCAACGGCGCGCTGACGATCGGCACGCTGGACGGGGCCAACGTGGAGATTGCCGAGCAGGTGGGGGATGAGAATATCTTTATCTTTGGTCTGGACGTTGATGGCGTTAAGGCGCTGCAAAAGAAAGGCTACAAACCACAGAGCGTGGTGAAAAAGGATAAACATCTCAAAACCATTCTGGATGAACTCGCCAACGGATTCTTCACCAAGGGGGACAAACATGCCTTTGATTTGATGCTCAATAGCTTCAAAGACGGCGGCGACCCTTATCTGGTGCTGGCCGATTTTGCTGCCTATTGCGAGGCACAGAAAAACGTCGATGCGCTTTACCGCGACGCCGACGAGTGGACCCGCCGCGCTATTCTCAACACGGCTCGCGTCGGCATGTTTAGCGCCGACCGCTCGATTCACGATTATCAGCAACGCATCTGGCAGGCTAAACGGTAGGAGCAGGAATGGAGGGCAAGCAACTCGAACACGCTGCGCAGCAGGCAGGAATTTTAGACAGTTTTATGAATATGCAGGATGAGGTGCAGTCAGTTTCTGATGAAACTAAGCAGGCGCTGCTCTCCGCTATGGGACGCGCCGAGCCGGATCTTGGCTCGGCGTCGCCACTGCCCGCCGTGCTGGTGTTTCATGAGCACCAGCCGGTGGAGTTAGCACCGCAATATTCGTTAGATTTGCACTGGCAGCTAACCTTGGAAAATGGCGATGTTTCCTCCGGGGAGCGTGTCGCCAAGCAGCCGCTAAGCTTGCCGAACAACCTGCCGACGGGGTATCACCAGCTAACCCTCAGCCACGGCAACAAACAGTGGAGCTGCCGCATCATTATTGCGCCGCGCCGCTGTTACGAGCCGCAGGCCTTACTCAAGGGTGAGAAGCTGTGGGGGGCGACCGTGCAGCTTTACACCCTCAGGTCAGAGAAGAACTGGGGCGTGGGGGATTTCGGCGACCTCAAGCAGATGCTAGAGCAGGTCGCCCAGCGCGGCGGGGCATTTATTGGCCTCAACCCGATTCATGCGCTCTATCCGGCCAACCCGCTTAGCGCCAGCCCCTACAGCCCATCGTCGCGGCGCTGGCTGAACGTCACTTATATTGATGTTAGCCAAGTGCCTGAATTTATTGAAAGCGAAGAAGCCCAGAGCTGGTGGAGAGAACCGGAAACCCGCGATGCACTGCATCAGGCGCGCAGCCGGGAATATGTCGACTATGCGCAAGTGATGAAGCTGAAATTTGACGGGCTAAAACTGGCGTGGAAGACCTTTGTCGACACGCCGGAGGCCAGTCAGCGCAAGCGTGACTTTCGCAGTTTTGTTCATTTGGGCGGCGAGAGTCTGTATCAGCTTGCTGTTTTCGACGCCCTGCATATTCATCTGCGAGATTTGGACTCGGGCCTGTGGGGCTGGCCGGTGTGGCCGGAAACCTATCGCGACATTAACAGCCCCGACGTGGTGGCTTTTCGCGAGCGCTACGCCGAGGAAGTGGAGTTCTATTTATGGCTGCAATGGTTAGCCCACGAGCAATTTTCTGACTGTTATGAAACCAGCGTTGAGCTGGGGATGCCCATTGGTTTATACCGCGATTTGGCCGTTGGCGTGGCCGAGGGCGGGGCTGAAACCTGGTCTGACCCCAACCTCTACTGTTTACGGGCGACGGTCGGCGCGCCGCCGGACCTGCTCGGGCCGCAGGGGCAGAACTGGGGGCTTCCGCCGATAGATCCCCACGTAATGCAAGATCGCGCCTATCAGCCATTTATCGATTTACTGCGCGCCAATATGTCGCAGTGCGGCGCGCTGCGCATCGATCACGTGATGGGGCTGCTGCGGCTGTGGTGGATCCCCGCCCACGAACATGCGGCGAAAGGGGCTTATGTGCGTTATCCCCTGCAAGACCTGCTCGGCGTACTGGCCTTAGAAAGCCAGCGCCACCGGTGCATGGTGATTGGCGAAGATTTGGGTATCGTGCCGCAAGAGATTGTCGCCAGCCTGCGCGACAGCGGCGTTTACTCCTACAAAGTGCTCTATTTCGAGCAGGAGAAAAACGGCGCTTATCGCGCGCCGGGAGAGTACATCACGCAGGCGATGGCCACGATAACCACGCATGATTTACCGACTCTGCGCGGCTATTGGGAAGGGGGCGATCTCACGCTCGGTGAGAAGCTGGGGATTTACCCGGATGCCAGCGTGCTGGCGCGGCTGCGCGCCGAGCGGGAAACCAATAAGCAGAACCTGCTGGATGCGCTGCATCGTCAGGGCTGCGTAGCGAAAAGCGTCGGAAAACAGGCCAGCCGGATGTCGATGACCCCAGCCTTAAATCGCGGGTTGCAGCGATACCTGGCGGGCAGCGCCAGCGCCTTACTGGGCCTGCAACCTGAAGATTGGCTGGACATGGCGACGCCGGTCAACGTGCCGGGCACCAATACGGAATACCCCAACTGGCAGCGCAAACTGACTCACAGTCTCGAGGAGATGTTTAGCGACGAGTGGGTCAATCGGCTGATAAAGGATTTGGACCGAAGACGCAAAAGGGCATGAAAAAAGGGTTCAGCTTAGCTGAACCCTTCTGTTTTCTAGCCTTGGCAAGCTGTTCTATTAGTAGAACGAGTGCTCGCCGCGCTGGTGTTCGGTCAGGTCACGAACGCCTTTCAGCTCTGGGAAGTTTTCCAGCAGTTCTTTCTCGATGCCGTCTTTCAGGGTGACATCAATCATTGAACAGCCGTTACAGCCGCCGCCGAATTGCAGAACCGCGATGCCGTCATCGGTGATTTCCATCAGAGAGACGCGGCCGCCGTGGCTGGCAAGCTGTGGGTTGATACGAGATTGCAGTTGATATTCAACGCGTTCCATCAGCGGCGCGTCGTCAGAAACTTTACGCATTTTCGCGTTAGGGGCTTTCAGCGTGAGCTGTGAGCCAAGCTGGTCGGTAACAAAGTCGATTTCAGCATCAGCCAGATAAGGCTTGCTCAGCTCGTCGATGTAAGCGGACAGCTTTTCGAATTTCAATTCAGTATCCGTTGCTTCCACCGCGTCAGGTGGGCAGTAGGACACACCGCACTCCGCGGTCGGCGTACCGGGGTTGATCACGAATACGCGGATCTGGGTGCCTTCTTCTTGGCTTGCCAACAGTTTGGCAAAGTGCGCTTGGGCAGCATCGGTAATAAGAATCATAACATTGGCTCAATAGTTGACTACTCCAGTTGGTTATAATACGCCCTTTACTTAGCCGACTACAAGGTGCGACAAACGCACCAAATCTGTAGCGAGGCAATCCCCTGATTTCTCAGTAACTTACTGATTTCACATAATGTGCTCCCCGTTGTAACAACATCATCAAGCAGCGCAACATGCTTGCCGTGGAAGTTTTCGCGGCAAATAAAGGCTCGGCGTAGATTCATTTTTCGTGCTGATTCGGAAAGCCGTTGCTGCGGCGGCGTGGCGCGAATTCGCTGCAAAGCATAGGGGTGAAATTGGCATTGCAACCAGTGAGCCAGCGGCGCGGCCAGCAATTCGCTCTGGTTATAGCCACGTCCAAAGTAGCGTCGGCGATGCAAAGGCACGCTGAGCAAAATATCCGGGCGAACCAACTCGCCGGCCCGAAACCGCGCCAGCCAGCGAAACAGCAGCAGCCTGGCGAGCGGCATGGCCAGCTCGGGTTGTTTGGCGAATTTCAAACGCATCACTAAGCCGCTGAGTGGCGCAATATAGTCACTCACTTGCACCAAGGCGTCCCACGGCGGCGGCTTGCGCAGGCAGCGCCCGCAGTTGAGCTTGGGGTGACTGCTGGATAGGCCGCAGCGCGGGCAGCAGGGCGGCGGCACGGGGAGATATTTGACGCAGACGCTACAGATGCCGTGCCGCGCAAGATGCAGCGGCTGTTGGCATAGCCAGCACTGCGCCTGAATTGTTATCCTTAACATCACTTTTCCCTCAGTGGATTTCGAAACCCAACGGACATTACCCTATGAATAAGCTCTACTGGCAGACCTTTGGTGAAGGCGATCTCGATCTTGTGCTGCTTCATGGATGGGGGCTGAATGCGGAAGTCTGGCGTTACACCGCCGAGCGACTCGCGCCGCATTTTCGGCTGCACCTGGTGGACCTGCCGGGCTATGGCCGCAGTGAAAGTTTTGGGGCAATGAGTATTGAGGAGATGGCCGACACCGTGCTGGCCGCCGCGCCAGAAAAAGCCGTGTGGCTAGGCTGGTCGCTGGGCGGGCTGGTCGCCAGCCAGATTGCCCTCAGTGCGCCAGCGCGCGTCGAAAAGCTGATCACCGTGGCCTCTTCCCCCTGTTTTGCCGCCCACGACGAGTGGCCGGGGATTAAGTCTGAAGTGCTGCACGGTTTCCAGCACCAGCTGAGTGAGGATTTCCAGCGCACGGTGGAGCGTTTTCTGGCCCTGCAAACGCTGGGCAGCGACAGCGCCCGTCAGGATGCCCGCATGTTGAAGTCGGTTGTGCTGGGCCAGCCGATGCCGTCGGTAGAGGTGCTAAATGGTGGATTAGAGATTTTGCGTCAGGTGGATTTGCGTCAGGCTATGTGCCAACTCAGCGTGCCGATGCTACGAATTTATGGCGCGCTTGACGGGCTGGTGCCGCGCAAAATTGTGCCGTTATTGGATGCCCTGTGGCCGGAAAGCGAGTCGCATATCATTGAAAAATCGGCCCATGCGCCTTTTATTTCTCATCCAGAAGCCTTTTGTGAGCAGATAAAGCAGTTCGCTGTCACACATTGAAATTTCATGTAAATATTTTATACATTTCTACTGGATATTTTTTGGGCGTGACTAATACTTAGGCAGATAATACCGAACAGTGATTGTCGGGCCAGCCTATGGCTCGGTGACATCACGCCGCGTTTCTGGGGAATTTTGGTGTCAGGCCAGGAAGGTTACGCCAGCGCGGGTTTCATCGTCGGTATTGTCATGGGAGCTTTATCAAAATAATCACTCTTAGAGGTAACTTCATGAAATCTTATAAAATTATGGCAGCAGTCGTTCTGGCAGGCGTATTCTCAACCAGCGCAATGGCGGCAGAGTTGATCACCAAAGAAGTGGCACAAGAGAAAGGTTTGGTTAGCCTGGGCACCATCACGACCAGCAACGAATACACTGCACCAATGGACGCGCGCGAAGAGCTGTCCAAGCAGGCTGATGAGAAAGGCGGCAAATACTTCGTGATCATCGGTGGTCAAGAGAAGAAGAAAATCAGCGCAACGGCTGAAGTCTTTAAAGACAAATAAGTTTTTAACGGCAAATAAGTTTTACGGTCTTCACGAGAAGGGTGCCCAAGGGCGCCCTTTTTTATGGCGCATTCTTCAGGTTAAGTTCGCGGGCGGGTTGTGTATCATTAGCTGACTACCCTTTATTGCAGTGGGGTTTTTGTTGCTTTGAATAATAAGGAAGCTAAACGATGAGTTTGCCGCGTGCCCATGACCTGATTTGGATTGCCGACCGTTCGGCGCTGGAAAGTGATCAAGCCTTGCCCGAGTGGGTAAGCCACTGGCGGACGCATCTGCCGCTGGTGGTGCGTCGCGGGCAGCGTGCTGATGGCGCAATCGCCGTGGGAATTCGTGGTATGACGCGCACTCAGAGGGCGATGGCCTGGGTGGCACCTTCCTCCATCGTGCGTACCGTGACGCCGGAATCGCTGGTCGCCAATCCGGTGTCATTACTGCATTCACGCTTTATTTCCCTGCCTCCAATGCAGTCGCTGATCACCTTCGCCAGCCTGAAATGGCCGTGGACATGGGGTGTGATCGGCAGCTGCGCCTACACTATGGCCAGTGATATTCCGGCGATGCACGCCGACAGCAATCTTGACTTGCTGATCCGCTGTGACCAGCCGGTATCGCCAGAGGCGTTCCGTGAGTTGAGCAACACTTTGCAGCAGCTGCCGTGCCGCACCGATGTACAAATCGTGACGCCACAGGGCGGCTTTGCGCTTAGTGAGTGGTTGCAGGGCGGCGAGGTGGAATTAGAAACGGACGCGGGCTTGGTGCAAGTCCGCGATCCGTGGCAATCGCTGAGTTAAGAGGGGATCAGCCGGTAGCTGACGGTCAGACATTTTTTGCCGTCTGCACAACTTTTGCAGCTGCCGCTGAGGCAGCTGTTATCAGGTTCAACGGCCTCCAGCTTTCTCATCGCTACCAGTTTGTCGAGCATCGCCTGCACCAGCGGCTGCGGCGCTTTCAGTTGCAGGCTCAGCTGGCGCGCATCGGCTATTCCGGCCAGTGCGACGTTATCGCGAACGGCTATCAGAGAAGTCATCTCAACTCCTTAATGGCAATCGTTAACTGCCGGCTGGCAGCAGGCGGCGACGTTGCGCGGTTTCAGCGTGACGGTCACGCGGCTGCGCATTTTGCGCAGTGCCACTAACACCAGCGCATTGAAAGCAATCACAGTAAGAATGATGCCCAGACTGCTGGCCGGATGCTGGTTAAAGGTGGCGGTCTGGAAGAACAGGGTTGCCAGCGAATAGGCCACGTTCAGCCCCCAGGCGATGGAGAAGGCCATCCATCCACGGCTGGTTTCGCGGGCGATGGCCCCCATGACCGACACACAAGGCACATACAGCAGCACGAAGATCAGGTAGCTGTAAGCTGAAATCGCCGTGCCGAATTTACTGCTCATCACGCCCATCGAGGTGGCAGCCATTTCGCCGTCGCCCTTGCTGGCTTCAATCGGGTTCGACAGTACGCTCAGGCTGAAGGTATCTTTCAGGCCCTGCCAGGTTTCGTGCACCGCGCCGTTCAATTCATCCAACAGGTTGAAGTTGGCGGCATCAAACTCCTGCGTGGTGATGTGCTCGGCGGTATATAAGGTGTTGAGCGTGCCCACCACCACTTCCTTCGCCATCGCGCCGGTAACTAACCCAACCGTCGCCTGCCAGTTATCTTCATGAACGCCCATTGGTTTCAGCAGCGGGGTTAGCACTTTACTGACGCTGGCCAGCGCCGAGTCATTAATGTTGTCCACCGCCTTGCCGCTAAAGGAGAAACTGTTCAGCGCGCCGATACAAATACTTGCGATAACAATGACTTTACCCGCGCGCAGCACAAAACCTTTCAGGCGCTGCCAGGTTTGCAGCAGCAGGCTTTTCAGATGCGGAATGTGGTAAACCGGCAGTTCCATCACGAAGGGAGAAGCTTCACCGCGCATGATGGTGTATTTCAGCACCAGGCCGGTGAGGATGGCGACCACAATGCCGAGCAGATAGAGCGAGAACACCACGGAGGCGCCGCTCTGGCCAAAGAACGCGGCGGAGAACACGGCGAAAATCGCCAGACGCGCGCCGCAGGACATAAACGGCGCCATCATGACGGTCATCAGCCTTTCGCGCGGCGCGTCCAAGGTGCGCGCGCCCATAATCGAAGGCACATTGCAGCCGAAGCCGACGATCAGCGGCACGAAGGATTTGCCCGGCAGCCCCAAGGCCTGCATCAGTCGGTCCATCACGAACGCGGCTCGCGCCATGTAGCCGGAGTCTTCGAGGAAGGAGAGGAACAGGTACATCATGCCAATTTGTGGCACCAGGGGCAGCACGGTGTTGATACCGCCGCCAATCCCCTGCGCGAGGAAAATCGTCAGCCACTGCGGGAAGTGCAGGATGAAGCCAACCCACTGCATGCCCTGAATGAAGACAGCCGCCGAGCCGATATCGAAAATCGGCTGCAGCGCGCCACCGATGTTAATCGCCAGCAGGAACATCAGGTACATCACCAGCAGGAAAATCGGTACGCCGAGGAAACGGTTGAGGATCACCCGGTCGAGAAGTTGCGTCATGCGATTCGGCGCGGTCAGGTGTGAATTACTTACCGCCTCGCACAGATTGACGATGCTCTGATAGCGCGCATCGGCGATTAGCAGCGCCGGGTCTTCATGCTGCTGGCTGACCAGTCTTTGGCGCACGGCGGGCAATAGCGCGGAGGCTTGCGGGGCGTGAGTCTGGCTATAAATGTCGCCTTCCAGCATCTGCAAGGCCAGCCAGCGGCGCTGTTGTAATGGCAGAGTGTCGGGCATGGCGTCGGCCATGGCGTCCACTTCCTGCTGTAAAACCGGCGGGTAAATCACCCGAGAGAGATCAGAGGCGGCAGGGCGGCTATCAATGCATTTTTTCAACTCGCTGATGCCGCTGGCGCGGGTGGAAATCAGCGCAATGACCGGGCAACCCAGCCGTTTTTCCAGAGCAGAAATATCAATAGTGATGTTCTGGGTCTGGGCAATATCCAGCATGTTCAGCGCCACAATGCAGGGAATGCCAAGCTCCAGCAGTTGCAGCGTTAAGTAGAGATTGCGTTCCAGATTCGAGGCATCCACCACGTTTACGATCAGGTCGGCGTCGCCGCTGAGAATGTAGTGACAGGCAATTTGCTCGTCGAGCGAGGTTTGCTCGGAGATGGTGGTGAGCGAATAGGTGCCTGGCAGATCAACCAGAGTAACCTGATGCCCGGCCGTGGAGAACTGGCCTTCTTTGCGCTCGACGGTGACGCCTGCCCAATTCCCCACGCGTTGACGTGCGCCAGTTAATTGGTTGAAAAGGGTGGTTTTACCGGAGTTCGGATTACCAATTAAGCCAATAGTCAGTGCTTTCATACGTTGATTTCTACGTGAGGGAAGAGAGCGGCGCGGGCATTAAATAAAAGCGAGCCCGCGCTGAAAAAATCATCAGGCCTGAATTTCCAGCTTTAACAGGTCGAGGTCTTTTTTGCGCACCACCAGACTGGTGCGACGGGTTTCGATTTGTACCGGATCACCCATGGGCGCTACGCGGATAATATTGAACAGAGAGCCGGGCAGCATGCCCAGTGACAGCAGTTTCTGCCGATAAGCCGGGCTGATTTCATGTGAAAAGCCGGTAATTTTATAAGCACGTTGAGAGAGTAGTTGCATAGGTCCTCGCGAAGCGTTCAGGCGGAATGGGGACGGCGATAGCGCCGTGCTTCCTTGCCCGGTTATTACCCCCTGACTGGGGTAAATCGTTGCGAAATAGGGTCTGGTTGGTGTCCGGCGAAGCCTTGCCAGACTAATTACTTTTAGAAGTAAAAATGCGAATAGTTATCATAATTAGTACGCACGAAGAGAGTTAAAAAAGGGACATTCCCTAAAAGACTCCCTTCGCGATGGGGCTATCCTATTCCTCTGTTAGGGCAGATTTATTGATTTAACTCAGTGATTACGTGATTAGTAATCATTCAAGAAGTAGGGGTATTGGCGAGAATAATAAAAAAGCCGCTGAAATTCAGCGGCTTTGAGTAAGAGCAGAAATTGGCGCTTTTAGTGCTTTTTACCAAAGGCGGCGGCGAGGGCGTCGCCCATCGCGCTGTTGCCCGCAGGCGTAGACGCCGCGCGTCCGGCCGGTTTGTTCGGCGCACCGCGCTTTTGCGCGTCACGGCCGTTGCCACCGGCAGGTGCCGCCGAACCGCCACCGCGACGAGCAGAGGTTTCGCCCGGCTGCTCGTCCAGACGCATGGTCAGGGCGATACGCTTACGCTGCAAGTCCACTTCCATCACTTTCACTTTAACGATATCGCCCGCTTTGACCACGGTGTGAGGGTCATCGACAAACTTATTCGCCAGCGAAGAGATGTGCACCAGACCGTCCTGATGTACGCCGATATCCACGAAGGCGCCGAAATTGGTCACGTTAGTCACCGAGCCTTCCAGCACCATGCCCGGCAGCAGGTCATTCATGGTTTCAACGCCGTCAGCAAAGGTCGCGGTTTTGAACTCAGGACGCGGATCGTGCCCTGGCTTTTCCAGCTCTTTGATGATGTCGGTCACCGTCGGCACGCCGAACTGCTCGTCGGTGAACTCGCTGGCTTTCAGGCCGCGCAGGGCGTTGGAGTCGCCCATCAGCTCTTTCAGCGCCAGATTGGTGGCCGCCAAAATGCGCTGCACCACCGGGTAAGTTTCCGGGTGAACGGTTGAGGCATCCAGCGGGTTATCGCCGTGGTTGATACGCAGGAAGCCCGCGCACTGTTCAAAGGCTTTTGGCCCCAGACGGCTCACTTTCAGCAGCTGCTCACGGTTGCGGAACTGGCCGTTTTCGTCGCGCCAGCTGACAATATTCTGCGCCATCATGCGCGTCAGGCCCGCGACGCGAGTCAACAACGGCACCGAGGCGGTATTCAGGTCAACGCCCACGGCGTTCACGCAGTCTTCCACCACGGCATCGAGTTTCTTCGCCAATTGGGTCTGGCTGACGTCATGCTGGTACTGGCCGACACCAATGGATTTCGGGTCGATTTTCACCAGCTCGGCCAGCGGGTCTTGCAGGCGGCGGGCAATAGAAACCGCGCCACGAATAGACACGTCGAGGTCGGGGAACTCCTGCGCCGCCAGCTCAGAGGCTGAATAGACCGACGCGCCCGCCTCGCTGACAATCACTTTCTGCGCTTTCACTTCCGGGAACTGTTTTTGCAGGTCGAGGAAGAAACGCTCGGTTTCGCGAGAAGCCGTGCCGTTGCCGATAGCCACCAGTTCAACATTGTGTTTGATGCACAGCGCCGCAACCTGCTGGGCCGCTTTCGCCGCCTGACCGGTGTGTGGGTAAACGGTGTCAATGCCGACCAGCTTGCCGGTGTTGTCGACTACCGCCACTTTCACGCCGGTGCGCAGGCCGGGGTCGAGGCCCATGGTGGCGCGCATTCCGGCCGGAGCGGCCATCAGCAGGTCGTGCATGTTGCGGGCGAAGACGTTAATCGCTTCGTCTTCGGCGCGCTCGCGCACCGTGCTCATCAGCTCGGTTTCAAGGTGCAGCAGCACTTTGATGCGCCATGTCCAGTTGACTACCGCGCGACGCCAAACGTCGGCTGGCGCATTGTTCAGGCGCAGCCCGAGGTGCTCAATGATCAGCTGTTCGGCATAGCTCTCTTTTGGCGCTTCGTCATGCTGCGGATCGGCGTTCAGCGCCAGTTGCAGCACGCCTTCGTTGCGACCACGGAACATCGCCAGCGCGCGGTGAGAAGGGACTTTGGAAATCGGTTCGTGATGGTCGAAGTAGTCGCTAAATTTCGCGCCTTCCTGCTCTTTGCCATCGACCACGCGAGAGACTAAGTGGGCATTCTTCCACAGGTAGTCGCGAACTTTGGCCAACAGGCTAGCATCTTCGGCGAAACGCTCCATTAAGATGTAGCGCGCACCGTCAAGGGCGGCTTTGATGTCGGCGACGCCTTTTTCTGCATCAACGAATTTGGCTGCGGTGGCGTCCGGCTCGTTTTGCGGCTCATTCCACAGCAGGTCGGCCAGCGGCTCGAGGCCAGCTTCAATGGCGATTTGCCCGCGAGTCCGGCGCTTAGGTTTATACGGCAGGTATAAATCTTCCAGCTCGGTTTTGCTCAGCGTGGTGTTAATCGCTTTGGCGAGGTCGTCGCTCAGTTTTCCCTGATCCTCAATGGATTTGAGAATGGTTTGGCGGCGATCTTCAAGTTCACGCAGATAGCCCAGACGGCTGTCCAACTGACGCAGTTGGGTATCATCCAACCCACCGGTGACTTCCTTACGATACCGCGCAATAAATGGCACGGTATTACCTTCATCCAGCAGACGCACCACGGAAGCAACCTGCTCCGGGCGAACCTGCAATTCAGTTGCGATAATGCGGCTCAGTTGATCATTCATAGGCTTTTCATTCGTTGAGTGACATAAAACTGGGGGACAGTTATACGTTTTGAGGGTGAAAAATGCCAGTTATCTGGCCCTTCTCACCGGCGTTTTGAGAGTCATGGAAGGTTTACGAACTCGGCGCTTGTTCATCATAGTTGATTTCATTCACATACCACATGGCTTCGCCCACCGGGGTTTGCACCACGGCGCTGTCGCCCACCTCTTTCTTCAGCAGGGCGCGGGCCATCGGCGAGTCGATAGAAATGTAATCTTTGCGGCCAAAAATTTCGTCATAGCCGACGATGCGAAAACGCTTGGTGTCGCCGTCGTCATTTTCGATATCAACCCAGGCCCCAAAGAACACTTTGCCTTTTTGCTGCGGCGAGTAATCGACAATGCGCAGTTGCTCAAGGCACTTGGTCAGATAGCGCACCCGGCGGTCAATCTCGCGCAGGCGCTTCTTATTATATTGGTAATCGGCGTTTTCACTGCGGTCGCCAAGGCTGGCAGCCCAGGTGACTTTCTTGGTCACTTCGGGCCGCTCTTCGCGCCAGAGGAAGTCCAGCTCTTGCTTAAGTTTGTTATAACCTTCGCGGGTAATCAGTTTGGTTTTCATATTCTGTTCACGAGTGAGTCTGTGCGCCAAAGGGGGATATTTTCATAGCCGGGTTGCAGGCTCAAGATTGCTAGAGCAAATTAGCCGGAAAGAGGTAAAGTGGCAATCATGCTGATTTATGTTACCGGGGGCGTGAGTAGCCGCTGAAAATTGTTGATAAATTAGGAAAAGCATAATCTTTGTAACAATTTCGACTAGAATATATACCATTAATAGCTGTCTGTTTTAGCACGAATTTCTAACAATACAGACTTCGGGTATTCATGCCTTTGGGAGTAATAAAAATGCAAGAGAATCATAAGATTCTGGTTGTTGATGACGATATGCGCCTGCGGGCTCTTTTAGAACGTTACCTGACCGAACAAGGTTTTCAGGTACGCAGCGTAGCGAACGCCGAACAGATGGATCGCTTGCTGACTCGTGAATCATTCCACCTGATGGTGCTGGATTTAATGCTTCCTGGCGAAGACGGCCTGTCCATTTGCCGCCGCCTGCGCAGCCAAAGTAACCCGATGCCAATCATTATGGTTACCGCGAAAGGTGAAGAAGTTGACCGTATCGTTGGTCTGGAAATCGGCGCCGATGACTATATTCCTAAGCCATTTAACCCGCGTGAACTGCTGGCCCGTATCCGCGCCGTGCTGCGCCGTCAGGCTAATGAACTGCCGGGCGCGCCTTCTCAAGAAGAAGCGGTGATCTCCTTCGGTAAGTTCAAACTGAACCTCGGCACCCGCGAGATGTTCCGTGAAGATGAGCCTATGCCATTGACCAGCGGCGAGTTTGCCGTGTTGAAAGCCTTGGTCAGCCATCCGCGTGAGCCATTATCTCGCGACAAGTTGATGAACTTGGCTCGTGGCCGCGAATACAGCGCCATGGAGCGTTCCATCGACGTGCAAATTTCCCGCCTGCGCCGCATGGTGGAAGAAGATCCGGCACACCCACGTTACATCCAAACCGTTTGGGGCTTGGGTTACGTCTTTGTACCGGACGGCAGTAAGGCATGAGACGAATACGCTTTTCACCGCGTAGCTCGTTTGCCCGAACCCTGCTATTGATCGTCACCTTGCTGTTCGTCAGCTTGGTGACGACCTATTTGGTCGTGCTGAATTTCGCCATTCTGCCGAGTCTGCAACAGTTCAATAAGGTCTTGGCTTACGAAGTGCGTATGCTCATGACCGATCAGTTGCAGCTGGAAGATGGCACGCTGCTGGCCGTTCCTCCTGCATTCCGCCGCGAAATCTACCGCGAGCTGGGGATTTCCCTCTATACCAACTCTGCCGCTGAAGAGAGCGGGCTGCGTTGGGCGCAACACTACGAATTTCTCAGTCAGCAAATGGCGCAGCAGCTCGGTGGCCCAACCGATGTTCGCGTCGAAGTGAACAAGAATACCCCGGTCGTGTGGCTGAAAACCTGGCTGTCGCCTGACATCTGGGTGCGCGTGCCGTTGACCGAAATTCATCAGGGCGATTTCTCCCCGCTGTTCCGCTACACCTTGGCGATTATGCTGTTAGCCATAGGCGGCGCATGGCTGTTTATCCGTATTCAAAACCGACCCTTGGTGGAACTCGAACACGCCGCATTGCAGGTGGGTAAGGGGATAATCCCGGCCCCGCTGCGCGAGTACGGCGCGTCTGAGGTGCGTTCGGTGACCCGCGCGTTCAACCAGATGGCCGCCGGCGTGAAGCAGCTTGCCGACGACCGAACCTTGCTGATGGCCGGTGTCAGCCACGACCTGCGCACGCCGTTGACCCGTATTCGTTTAGCGACGGAGATGATGAGCGACGGCGATGGCTACCTCGCGGAGTCCATCAACAAGGACATCGAAGAGTGCAATGCCATTATCGAGCAGTTCATCGATTATCTGCGCACCGGGCAGGAGTTGCAGACCGAAGAGTGCGATCTCAACTCGATTCTCGGCGAAGTGATTGCCGCCGAAAGTGGATACGAGCGTGAAATCGATAGCGATTTGGTCAGCGGCGAAGTGCTGGTCAATGTGCATCCGCTGTCTATCAAACGCGCCGTGGTGAATATGGTGGTGAACGCCGCCCGCTACGGCAACGGCTGGATAAAAGTCAGCAGCGGCAAGGAGTTGCAGCGCGGTTGGTTCCAGGTTGAAGACGACGGTCCCGGCATTGAACCAAGCCAGCTGAAGCACCTGTTCCAGCCATTTGTTCGCGGCGACAGCGCCCGCACTACCAGCGGCACCGGACTAGGTTTAGCGATTGTGCAGCGCATCATCGATGCCCACGCCGGTTCGCTAGATATCGGCCGCAGCCCGCGCGGTGGACTCCGCATTCGGGCATATCTCCCCCTGCCGGTGGAGAAGGCAGTTGTGACTTCACTTCCGCAGAAAACCGTTTGAGTTAAGGGGGTATAGCCCCTTGCTCCTCAAGCCTTAAGTTCAAATTCAAAACCGTGGGCGTCGGCCCACACCGACCAAGGGAGGCGTAAACGCGCCTCCCTTGGAACCCTGCGTTTTTTATTGCTGTGAGATCGAGGCTTCGCAGGGTTGGAATGGACGTGTTTCAGTCACCATAATGACAGCCGCGAAAAGCCGCCGCTTAGGCGGTTCCCTCGCTGCGGGATTACAACCCGCGCAAAAAAGGCGCGGTTTTCCACCTCTTGCTCGGCGTCATTTCTGAACGCGGCCTACTGGCATTTACGCCGAACCGTTTCATTCAATTCGCAAAACAAACCTGAACCTACTGAAAAGGGACGATTGAAAAGCCTCAAAAGCGCGCTCAAAAATGGCGCCGAATGAATGGTTCGAGACCAAAGGCTCGAAGCCTGAAATTCGGGAACCGCCTAAGCGGCGACATTTTGCGGTGTGAACTGAAGTGACTGAAACATGTCCCTCCAACAAGCGAAGCGCGCAGTAAAAGAGCCGGGGATTCTCAAGGGGCGCGGCGATAGGCGCCCCTTGAGGCCGGTGTGGCGGCAGCGCACGACCTTGACCTTAAGGCCGGTGTGGGCCGGTGCCCACGACCTTGACCTTCAAAATTTGCTAAAGCTTTTTAAAGCTTTGGCCCCGCAGCGACTAACCGCGCTCCCGCCTCGGTATCCGTGTACTTATCAAAGTTAGTCACGAACTGCTGTGCGAGGTCGTGGGCCTTCTCTTGCCATTGCTCGGCAGAACCGTAGGTGTTGCGCGGATCGAGGATGTGGGTGTCTACGCCCGGCAGCGCGGTGGGTACGGCGAGGTTGAAGACTGGCAGAGTGAAGGTTTCGGCGTCATCGATGGTGCCATTCAGGATGGCGTCGATGATGGCGCGGGTGTTCTGGATAGAAATGCGTTTGCCCGTGCCGTTCCAGCCGGTGTTCACCAGATAGGCTTGAGCTCCGGCAGCTTCCATACGTTTTACCAGCACTTCGGCGTACTGTGTCGGGTGCAGCATTAAGAAGGCTGCGCCGAAACAGGCGGAGAAGGTTGGGGTGGGCTCGGTGACGCCGCGCTCGGTCCCTGCCAGCTTGGCGGTGAAGCCAGAGAGGAAATGATATTGGGTCTGATCGGCAGTCAGGCGTGATACCGGCGGCAGAACGCCGAACGCGTCTGCGGTCAGGAAAATCACTTTGGTCGCGTGGCCAGCTTTGGAAACGGGCTTAACAATGTTGTGGATGTGGTAAATCGGGTAGGAAACGCGGGTGTTTTCGGTTTTGGAGTTGTCGTCGAAATCGATTTTACCGGCGGCATCTACTACCACGTTTTCCAGCAGCGCGTCGCGGGTGATGGCGCCATAAATGTCTGGCTCGGCTTCTTTGCTCAGCTTGATGGTTTTGGCGTAGCAGCCACCTTCAAAGTTGAACACGCCGTCGTCATCCCAGCCGTGCTCGTCGTCGCCAATCAGCTGGCGTTTCGGGTCGGTGGACAGAGTGGTTTTGCCGGTGCCGGACAGGCCGAAGAATACCGCCACGTCGCCTTTTTCGCCGACGTTGGCGGAACAGTGCATGGAGGCAATACCTTGCAGTGGTAGCAGGTAGTTCATCACCGAGAACATGCCTTTTTTCATCTCGCCGCCGTACCAGGAGCCGCCAATCAGCTGAATGCGCTCGGTCAGGTTGAACGCCACAAAGTTCTCAGAGTTTAGACCTTGCTGCTGCCAGTTCGGGTTGGTGCATTTCGCGCCGTTCATCACGATGAAATCAGGCTCGAAGTTTTCCAGCTCGGCGTCCGTTGGGCGGATGAACATGTTTTTCACGAAATGCGCCTGCCAAGCCACTTCGGTAATAAAGCGGACTTTCAGACGTGAATCCGCGTTGGCGCCGCAGAAGGCGTCAATGATGAACAGGCGTTTAGAAGAGAGTTGCTGAGTCACCAGCGCTTTCAGCTCGCTCCACACTTCCTGGCTGAGCGGCTTATTGTCATTCTTCCCTTTGCCCTGATCGGCCCACCAGACGGTGTCTCGAGTGGTGTCATCGCGCACAATATACTTATCTTTTGGCGAACGACCGGTAAAGATTCCGGTATCAACATTCACCGCGCCCAGCTCAGTGACTTGACCACGCTCAAAACCTTGCAGACCGGGTGCTGTCTCTTCTTTGAAGAGCAGGTCGTAATCCGGGTTATAAACAATTTCGCGGGTATCCTTGATACCGTAGGTGGCCAGTTTTTCTTTGCTGAGATGGTGGGTCGGCATGTCCCTGCTCCTAGATCGGATGGTCAAATCTGAACGGCTTTGTGGCCGCCATGTAAAATGAAATGCACTGCAATTGTAAAGATTTATGGCTTTTTATCTGCGGTTTTCTTCAAAGAATGGCATCTATGGCGGGTTTTTTGGCAGTTCTGAGAGACAGTGCACGAAGACGGTGTAACGAAAGTAAAGTAATTGAATGAAGCCGGAGCAATGTCAGACATTGCTCCGTATTTGATGGTGTTTATGGCGTTTAGTGAACGGCGCTGTCGGCGTCCGGCAGATTGCCGCTGGCTTTGTAGGTTGCCAGGTCCATGGCGTCGAACGCGTAATCGCTGCCACAGTAATCACAGTGCATTTCGATTTTGCCATCTTCTTCTAGCATCTCGAGCACTTCTTCGCCCGGCAGGGTCATCAGGGCATCTGCACAACGCTCGCGGGAGCAGGTGCAGCGGAAGCAGACGTCTTGCGGTTCGTAGACCGTCACTTCTTCCTGATGATACAGGCGGTACAGCACTTCGGTGGCTGGCAGGGTGAACAGCTCTTCCGCTTTGATGGTGGTGGTCAGCTGTGACAGGTGGCTGAACTCTTCCGGGTCAGTCTCTTGCGCAGGCAGCACTTGCAGCAGCAGGCCGCCCGCCGCGGCTTTACCCTCGGACTCGCCGGTACGAATAAAGATGCGCGTTGGCAGCTGCTCTGAACGCAGGAAGTAGTTTTCCAGACATTCCGCCAGCGTTTCGCCTTCTAAATCAACCACGCCCTGATAGCGCTCACCTTCCGTTGGGGAAATGGTGATCACCATGTAGCCGTTGCCAATCATCTGCTTCAGCGAGCTGTCGGCTGCGATATCGCCTTGCAGACGGGCCACGCCGCGCATCTCTTGTTTGTTGTTACCGTTAATAACCGCCAGCTTCAGTGGGCCATCGCCCTGAAGTTGTACGGTGATGTCGCCATCAAACTTCAGCGTGGCGGTCAGCAGGCTGGTCGCCACCAACATCTCACCCAGCAAGGTGCGAACTTCTGCCGGATAGTCGTGGCCAGCGACGATTTGCTCAAACGTCTCGCTGAGGGAAACCAGTTCACCGCGCACAGCGTGGTTTGTGAACAGGTAGCGGTGTAATTGGTCATGATTGGACATACTGTTCTCTCTACTTAAGCGACTTTCCGTTTATTCGGCATCGCCATATTTAAATTTAATCAGGTTGCGGCGCTCCTTCTTATCAGGGCGCCGATCAGGATGTGGCATGGCATTCATTTTACGCGCCTCAGAGATTTTCTCTCGGCTGGTAATGCTTAGTTCAGTTTCCTGATAAAGCTTTTGCGCCTCTTCGGCGCTTCGCCGCTGGGTTGTCAGGTCCAGAACCACGACGGTTTTTTCATCATTTCCCTGACGCAGTTTGATTTCGGCATTCACTTCAACCAGCTTACTCGGCTTGCCGCGCTGGCCGTTGTAATGCACTTTGCCGCCATCAATCATCTCACGCGCTAAGGCTCGCGTTTTGTAAAACCGCGCGGCCCACAGCCATTTGTCGAGGCGAACCCCGTTGTCATCCTCTGGCGTTTTGCCTTTCATATTTCTCCCCTAGGTCAGCAACGATCGGCTTTCCCGGCCTGTCACGGGCTGAATGGACGGCAGCAGGCTCAGGTAGTCACTGATCGAAGGATGGGCCTCAAACGCTTTGTTCGCCAGCGTAGAGTCGGGATTTTCTATACCCAGACAATAGCGGATACCAAAGGTTTTTGCCGCATTGAGGATGGGTTCTCCATCATCCACAAACAGGGTGCGCTGTGGATCAAAACCGGTTTTCTGCTGCACCGCCTGCCACAAACGCTGATCTTCCTTTGGATAACCAAATGTGTGGGTAGAAAGTAATAAATCAAGGTGCTGGTCCAAACCGGTGTGCTGGCACTTGACCTCAAGGCTGTGCGGATGGGCGTTGGTCAGCAAAATGGTCTGGCGGCCGCTGGCGCGTAAATGCTGCAAAAAGGGCAGGGTATCGTCGCGCAGGCGCGCCCTGTGGCCGACCTCGGTGGTCATCTGGTAAATATCCAGATCCAGCTTGTTGCACCAATAGTCAAAGCAGTACCAGTTCATGGTGTGCTGGACGGCGAGGTATTCGGCGTGAATATATTGCCGAGCTTCTTCGAAACTCAGGCTGCGCTGCTGGCTCAGCGCCAGTGGGACATCTTGCAGCCAAAACTGGCTGTCGAAGGCGAGATCCAACAGCGTGCCGTCCATGTCCAGCAGCAGGGTATCAATGTTATTCCAGTCAAACTCCGGTGGCATACAGGCTCCATATCTCCACGGTGAACGACTTGAGTGCCGTTGCTGGGAGAGAAATATCATAAAGGGCAGAGGAAGCGGCAGGGTAGCACATCCTTCCCTCACGCCGCCGAGGCTGGCGTGAGGGAAGTCAGGTGTTCATTGTAACCTGAAAAGATTAATTCAGCGTGTGAGGCGCGGGCGTGACGATGGTCGGATTGAAGCAGTTGTTGTAGTAGTGCTGTATGTCATTCATCCGATGTTTGTCTTTCAACATGCGTTTTGCCAACAGCACGGCGTTCACCACTAAGCAAACCACTAACAGAATCAACAACAAGCTGGTGCCTAAATAGCGCCATAGCGTCGAGATATCCGGCTCGCTGTGCAGTGAAATATGCCGCGTGCCGTTGGCATCAACGTTGATGCTGGTGATCACCCCTTGGGCAGTGAATGGCGTATGCAGCAGCATGGAAGAGAGATTCTGCAACTGTTTCCACTGGTTTAACGGGCTATAGGCATAGAGGGAAACCGGCGGGGCAGGCTGGTCGACCAACTGTTTGCCTTCATCATTGCTGATTAAGAAGCCGCCCGGCGGTGGGCTATTGAGCGCCTGTGCCGCGCGGCGTGTTTCCAGCGCGAAGAATGACGAAGTGGCGGTATTGACCAGTTCGCTCAGCGACTGGGCGCTTACCGGGCGTAGTAACACGTTCATGCCTTTCAGGGTGCCAGATTTGGCGCGCTTAACCAGCGTTGCCCAGTTGTCGGCATTGCCCAGATTAACCAGCGCGTTTTTCAGCCGCACACAATCATCGCTGTTACTGCACAATGTTTGCGTTTTCAACACGATATCTGAGAAGTCGTCCAGCAGGATCATGCCCGATTTTTCAATCGCGGTGGCGAGCTGTGGGTTGATGTTCTGCTCGGTGCCACTGTCGTTTGGATGCAGCTGAGTATTCACCGTGGTGAGCAGCGCGGTGGCAGCGTCGATGGATTCTGATTCCGGTATTGGCAGCGGCGCGGCTTCGTTCCAGTAAATGCCAGAGCAGTCAAATGGCATGAAGCTGGTCGGCGCGGCGCGGGCGCTCTCTGGCGGCACATAGCACATGCCGGTGCCCTGAACTTTTAGCGTGTCGCCAACCCGCAGCGGCGTTTTCTCCAGCGCTTGCACGCTGTTAACCTGGGTGCTCTGCGCGCCTTGCAGCCACGCGACGCTGAGTTTCAAAGGTAATCCGAGTGGGACATAAATCAGCAAAACCAGCAGTAGCACCAAGGCACTGGCGGCCAACACCAGATTCTTACCCCACTGTTGCAGCGGGAAATTTTTCACTTCGTCATGCAGCGACAGGTAACTGCCCTGACGCACCACTTGGCTGTTCATATAGACTTCAACATCGGTCGGCTGACCCAGATCGCGGGCAATGAACGGCTGCCAGTGCGGCGGATAGATCAGGTCTACCGCGCCCAAAGAAATATTGCTGATATCACCCTGTTTCGACTCGCCAAACAGGCCCCAGCGCTTAGGCTGGCCGCGCAGACAGTGGATCTCTTTGCGATGCTTGCCCAGGCGTTCAGCCAAGTAGCGCCAGCTTACCCAACCCGCCAGCACCACCGCCAGAGCCAGCGTCCACGGCAGGATCACCGCCGGTCCTACCAGCGTAATAAACAACAGCAGCATAATGGCCGAGATAGCAATGGCTTCGCGCACGCCGTTGGAGCGCGTCAGGGCGTGCTCTTCGCGGGTTTCATGGCGAACTTTGACCAACTGAATGTGTTCACTCTCTTCATGGCGAATCGAGGCGTTCTGCGGAGGAGTCGGGATAACGGAAGGGGCCGGGGCCGAGCGTTCGTAAATATGATTGACCAGCGAATGGCCGTTGAGCGAGATAACCAAGGGGACTGTCTGGGTTTTAATCAGCTCAACGTGGTTTTCTTGCGCGATGTACTGTTCCCAAAACGGCGGCAGATGCACTTCGGTCGTTTCGAGGAAATATCGCCATTTATTGGGATCTTCGCTGGCGACGCCGTAACGGGTGATCGCCCGCGTGACCGCGTAGACGTTTTCACTTTTGGCGGTGAGCGTCAGTTTATCTCGCAAAACCATCAGGTTACTGCGATGAGTAATTGGCGTTTGGCTCAGTTTTTCGTGTTGACGCAAATATTGCTCGACGGCATCTCTTTCATGCTGCGTAAGCTTGCGCTGATTGGGTTTGCTGAAATGCACGGTTGAAGATGCAGTATTGCGACGTCGGACGATAAACCAGAAGAATACGCCTGCGGCAATTGCGGTGATACACAATAAGAATAGTGTCACGATTACTGTGCTCATCCGATCCCCTGATTAAGATGATTTGTATCAACACGCTGTGAATTCATAAGTAAAAATAGTCTATCAAAACAAAGATTTAACAATGAAATCCATCAGCACAATTTAAACTGTGCTGGAAAGGATTAATTCATGGGTTGTTTTTAGCGGCTCTCTTTTGTGAGCCGAATGTGGCGTATACCGCCTACTTATCACGTAAAAACAGCCACTTTGGATCATACCAATATTCTTAACGAAGCGGGTATCGGTATAATCCTATTTTTATGCGTCGTGCTTTTTGTTAATGGGTGTTTATATAAATTGCGACGTAAATCACCTAGTTATTTCTGCGAAATTGTTCAGCTTTGTTGAGGTTGCCGAATTTATGTCGCACAAATATTGCGATGAAGGTTCGCATTAACGCACAATGCCATCAAGTGACAATGAACTGAAACCCATTGCGACACCGTGCCAGGTGAACAATAAATTGGGGAAACCATGGATAAGCACCTGCAAAAACCTGAGATTCTAAAAGTGGAGACTGTTGCCAGCTCTCGCTTATTTACTATCGAATCCGTCGATCTCTCCTTCAGTAATGGCGTGCAGCGCGTGTATGAGCGTATGCGCCCCTCTAATCGCGAAGCAGTGCTGATTGTTCCGGTTATCGGCGATGATCTGCTGCTGATTCACGAGTACGCCGTGGGTATCGACAGCTATGAGCTGGGTTTTCCAAAAGGACTGATTGATCCGGGCGAAACGGTATTTGAAGCCGCCAACCGTGAGCTGATGGAAGAGGTGGGCTACGGCGCTCATCAGTTAGAGTTTCTCTCGAAGCTGACCATGGCACCCTCTTATTTCTCCAGCCGGATGAATATCGTGATTGCCAAAGGGTTGTACCCGCAAAGTTTGGAAGGCGATGAGCCGGAGCCTTTGCCGCAAACGCGCTGGCCGATTGCCCGCATGCTGGAACTGCTGAAAGAGCCTGACTTCAATGAAGCGCGTAACGTCAGCGCGCTGTTCCTCGCTCACGATTTCCTGACGCGAAACGCGATGTAAGCCGCTACCTTTACTTAGCCGCTTTCTCCCAGCAATAGACATAAAAAAAGCCGGTCATGCATGATGCAGACCGGCTTTTTTGTTTCAGGCGTTAGGCCATTAGAACAGCTCGTGTTCCTGACCGTTGTCCATGATCGTTGTCCCCACCTCGTGCACGGCGTGCTCGGTTGGCTGGGTTCCATCGATAAAGTACTCAGGACGGCTGGCACCGCCGCCATCAGACAGTTTGCCCGTCTGCTTGTCGATAGTGACGGTCACGATGCCCGGCGGAGGCGTCTGCTTCTGCACAGGTACGCCTTCCAGCACGGCTTTCATGTAGTCATCCCACGCTGGCTGAGCACTCTTCGCGCCGCCTTCCGCCCCAGAGATCTGGTCAGGAATCGCGCCAGAAGCCGTGGTGCGGCCGAGGTCGCGACGGTGATCGTCAAAACCAATCCACACTGAGGTTACAACATCCGGGCCATAGCCAGAGAACCAGGCATCTTTCGAGCTGTTGGTTGTACCGGTTTTACCGCCAATGTCGTTACGCTTCAGGTCACGACCCGCGCGCCAGCCGGTGCCCATCCAACCTGGTTCACCAAAGATATTGGTGTTCATCGCATCGCTGATCAGGAAGGAGAGCGGGGTGCTGATCACGTGCGGCGCATACTGGTCTTCACCCGCAGGCTGTGGGCCTTCTGGGACTTGCTCCAGTTTTGGCATCGGCACGCTGTTGTTGTTATTGCCTTCGCTGGAAACCGCCACGTTTTCGACGTTGTCGTCAGATAGCACGGCTGATTTCTGCGTGTCGCCGTAAATCACCGGAATATTACAGGTGCGGCAGGCAATTTTTGGTTTCGCTTCAAACTGGACCTGACCTGACTCATCAACGATTTTGGTGATGAAGTAAGGGTCAACCAGATAACCGCCGTTGGTCAGTGCCGCATAGCCACGAACCACCTGCAACGGAGTGAAGGAAGCAGAACCCAGCGCCAGCGACTCGGAGTGAACGATGTTGGCCGCTGGGAACCCAAAGCGCAGCAGGTATTCCGCCGCGTAGTCCACGCCCATTGCACGCATCGCACGCACCATGACCACGTTCTTAGACTCACCCAGACCCTGACGCAGGCGGATCGGCCCAGCATAGGTTGGAGGGGAGTTCTTCGGACGCCAATCTTGACCGGCACCGGCATCCCAACGAGTGATAGGCATGTCGTTAAGAATGGTTGCCAGCGTCAGGCCCTTGTCCATCGCCGCGGTATACAGGAACGGCTTGATGTTCGAACCTAACTGGCGCAGAGCCTGCGTCGCACGGTTGAACTTGCTCTGGTTGAAGTCAAAACCGCCGACCAGCGCTTCAACAGCACCGGTATTCGGGTTGAGGGAGACCAGCGCCGAGTTGACATCAGGAACCTGCGCCAACCACCAAACGTCACCAACTTTACGCACCCAAATCTGCTGTCCCGGCTGCACCACGTCAGAAACTTTCTTCGGCGTCGGGCCTTGGCTGTTGTCAGTACGGTAAGGACGCGCCCAGCGCATACCGCTAAACGGCAGAGAAATCACCGCACGGTTGGCCATGGTCGCCGTTGCCTGCTCGCCGTCAACCTGAGTCACCACGGCTGGGAACAGCGGGCCGTAGACTGGCAGGGTTTTCAGTGACTGAACGATTTTCTGCTCATCCCACGGCGTTTCGCCCACTTTCCACAATTGGTTCGATGGGCCGCGATAGCCGTGGCGCATGTCATAGTTCAGCACGTTGGTGCGCACGGCCTCTTGCGCCGCCAGCTGGGTTTTCTTGGTGATGGTGGTGTAAACCATGTAGCCGTCGTTATAGGCGTTGTCGCCATAACGTTTCACCATTTCCTGACGAACCATCTCGGTCAGGTATGGGGCTGAAAACTCAATGTGCGGGGCGTGGTAATTGGCAACCAGTGGCTCAGCGCGAGCCTGATCGTACTGGGCCTGCGTGATGTATTTCTCATCCAGCATACGGGCCAGAACGGTATTACGACGGGCCAACGAGCGATCGTGAGAATAAAGCGGGTTGAAGGTTGATGGCGCTTTTGGCAGACCGGCAATCACTGCCATCTCGCTCAACGTCAGCTGATTCACCTCTTTGCCGAAATAGACCTGTGCCGCAGCGCCCACGCCGTAAGCGCGATAGCCCAGATAAATCTTGTTCAAATAAAGCTCAAGGATCTCATCCTTGTTCATCATTTGTTCAATGCGGATAGCCAGAAACGCCTCTTTGATTTTACGGGTCAAGGTGCGTTCAGGGCTTAAGAAGAAGTTACGCGCCAGCTGCTGAGTAATGGTACTCGCACCTTGGGACGCGTGGCCGGAGACCAGCGCCACGGAAGCCGCACGGAAAATACCGATAGGGTCAACGCCATGGTGCTCGTAGAAACGGCTGTCCTCCGTCGCAATAAAGGCATGCACCAGCTCCGGTGGGATCTGGTCGAGTTTCAGCGGGATACGACGTTTTTCACCGTACTGGGCGATCAAATCGCCGTCAGCACTATAAACCTGCATAGGTGTTTGCAAGCGCACGTCTTTAAGCGTGGCAACGTCAGGAAGCTGTGGCTCGATATATTTGTACAAGCCAAATATCGAGGCTGCTCCCAGCAAAATGCAACACACTGCAAGAATCAAAAAATACTTTACGAACTTCACCTGAGATTTCCCATTTAGTGGCAATTGGGCAGTTTATAAACAACCGCGCGGTAGTATAAAGGCAAGCCTACGACATGGATACGTTCTTTTATGAACTTGACGATATGGAGATCAGACGCAAATGCGATCACAAGCATGGCAGGTAGGCCTGGATATTCAAGCTGGTTTTGCCCGAGCGATCGCCGTCCAACGGCGACATTACGGTTGGCAACTGAGGCAGTGGTGGGAGCATCCTCTGCCCCCACTTTCTTTACGCGGGGGGATTTTACATGAGACCACGGCGCTTTCAGCTATTTTATCGAATTGGCGCAGCACCCTTCCTGTAAAAATTTCGTTGCGAATTTGCCTTCCTGCTCATCGGGTTATGCAGCACAGCCTCCCCCAGCCTGATGTCCGGCTGTCTGGCGCCGCACGCAGCGCTTTTATCTTTGCCAGTGGAGCAAAACACTTCCCGCTCAGCGTTGAGCAACTGGTGATGGACTACCGTGCCGCGCCGATGGACGCGCAAAACATCATTGTTACGGCAGCCCGCCGGGAAGAGATGCAGCAGTGGCAGCGTTTTCTGGCTGAATCACATCTCGTGCCTGAAGCGGTCGAGCTGGCCCCCTGTGCGCTGCAGCTGGCCGCCAGCGCCGCAGGGGAAAGCGCGGAGAAGCTGCTGCTGCACCGGCTTGATGAAGGCTGGCTGTGGGTTTCGCCGCACGGATTGCCGTTTCAATTTGGTGTGTTTGACACGCAGGAAGTCAAAGACATCAGCCAGCTCTCAGGTCTGGCAAAAGAACAGTACCGCGCGGCAAAGCTCTGCGACGAAGAGATGCTGTTCAGCAGCTCCCAGGTTGAAGAGTTGCCTTTGGGCGTCGGCGCGTGGTCGCCTTTTCGTGCATTAACCCAGCTTTCCCCGCCGCTGCCAGCCAACCCTGCGGCCTTCGCGCTGGCAATGGGCTTAGCCCTGAGAGCGAGGGATAACTGATGTTGCAGGTGAATTTACTGCCGTGGCGCGCCCAGCAAAGGCAGCAGCGTAAACGCCTTTGGCTGTGCCTGACGGCGCTGCCGCTGATACTCATTCTGCTGGCGGCCTTGGCGTGGTGGTGGCTTATTCAGCGCGATGTGGCGGAACAGACAAAAGCCGCGCGGCACTGGGTTGAGTGGCAAACGCGGTTAGACGTGCAACTTAAGAAGGTTGGTGAAGCTCGGCAGCAATTAGCGTCGCTACAGTTAACCGCCCGCCAGCGCCAGCAGCGCTATGAGCTGAGTGGTGCTTATTTGCAACTGCTAGGTTTGCTTTCACAGAACATTCCCGACGGCCTGTGGCTCACTCAAATAAATGAAGGAGCCAGCGGCGTGCTCAGGCTGCAAGGCGAATCGACGATTTACCACGGCGTGATGGCTTTCTCTCAGGCATTACAGCAGGAGCTGCTTCTCGCCGAGGTCCGGCTGCTGGATATCCAACGCCAGCCCAATCACAACCTGCACTTCTTGATGCAACTGCGCCTCGCGGTTCCACAACGCGACTAAATAAAGGAGAAGGCGATGAATCAAGCCTTACTGAGTGCCTTTGACCACGCGCTGGACCAGCCAGTTTGGAACCGAATCTTGATGCTGCTCTTGCTCGGCGGCGCGTGCGGAGGGCTGCTCTACTTCTTCCTGCTCAGCGCCGCTTTGCAGCAACGGCAAGAGGCTCGCCAGCAAAGTGCTGATTTGCAGCAGGGCGTTTTACAGCAGCAGAAAACTTTGCTGACCCAGCCTGCGCTGGCGGTGCTTTTGCAGCAACAAAAGCCGCTACTTGCGAGCAGCGAGCAGCAGCCAGTGCCTCTGCTTGAACAGATAGCCACGCCGCTGCGCGAGTCGAAAAGCACTTTAGTTCAGTGGCAACCCGCCGAGCGTGGCGTCTCACCTCTGCCGTCTGAACCAGACGCGGAGCAGGGCAGTTTGTCGGTGAAGGCCAGCTTTGAGGCGTTAATGGAATTGATGCGCCAGTTGGCCGACAGCCCCAACTCGCCGAGTTGGCATCAACTCAGCCTGCGGGCAGTGGGCGGGCAATTGGAGGCTCGCTTCGATTTAACCGCCGAGAGGCTCAGACCCAAGCTGCTCGCGGAGCATAAGAAGAGTGAAAGCGGGGGGCGGGACCCTTTCGCTCCAACTCAATCCGCTTCCTGCCCAGACTCAGCCCATAGCTTTAAAGGCGTATTGCTGGGCGGGATTATCGGTAGCGGCGACCAGCGGAAAAGTTGGCTGATGTGGCCGGGCGCGGGCTGGCAAAAGGCTTCCACCGGGTGGCGCGACGCTGCTTCTGGCTGGCGGGTCGACGCCGTCACGCCTCGCGAGGTGGTGTTTGACTTAGACCAGTCTCCCTGTGCTGCTCAACAATTTACGCTCCAGTTAGGTCGCCAATAAGGCGGCTGCGGATTTTATGCCAAGGAAAGGAATAATAATGAATCGAGTAAAAGGCGTTCTTGGAATGACATTCCTCTGTTTCGCGCTATTTATCAGTTTGTGGAGCCGGGCGAGCGCCGCTGCGCCCATTACGCTGGAATTTCAAAACGCACCGCTGACCGTCATCCTGCAAGCGTTGGCAGATCATCAGCAAATGAATCTGGTCACTGCGCCGGGTGTGCAGGGGAATTTAAGCGTCAGGCTGGCCGACGTCCCCTGGCAGCAGGCGCTGGATATTATTTTGCAGATGGGCAAGGTCAGCAGCCATCGGCAGGGAAACGTGTTGATGGTTACACCTACTCCCGATCCCGCGCTGCTGCGCCTCAAGAGGGAAGAAGAGAGCGAAAATGAGCTGCGCCAAAGGCCGCTCATCAGCATGACGCTGCCTCTTCATTATGCCGACGCGACGGAGACGGCGGCGAGCCTGAATGCGCAAAAAGGCTCGCTGCTCTCAGAAAGGGGGCGGGCATCGGCGGATATTCGCACCAACACGATTTTGATTCGCGACACCCAGCAAGCGTTGGACACCGTCGCACCCTGGGTCAGGGAGATGGATTTGCCTTTGCAGCAGGTGCAGCTGGCGGCGCACATTGTCACCATGAACAGCGAAAGCCTGCGCGAACTCGGGGTGCGCTGGGGGTTTAGCGGCGACGCTGCCGTCACCAAGTCGGTCAGGATGAATAGCTTCAATATGGGGCTGCCGGTGGATAATCCGGCCTTTACTGCGGGGTTCAATCTGGCGCACATCAGCGGCCGGATATTGGATTTGGAGCTGACCGCGCTGGAGCAGGAAAATCAGGTGGATATCATCGCCAGCCCGCGCCTGCTGACAGCCCACATGCAAACCGCCAGCATCAAGCAGGGAAGTGAGATCCCATACCAAGTCTCTAGCGGCGGCCGGGGGCGCACGTCTATTGAATTCAAAGAGGCCGTGTTGGGCATGGAGGTGACGCCTAAAATTCAGCGCAACGGCAATATCACTCTGGCCTTACACATCAGCCAAAATATGCCGGGCAAAACGGTGAAACAGGCCGAGGGTGAGGCACTGGCTATTGATAAACAAGAGATAAAAACTCAAGTCACTGTTAAAGACGGCGAAACCGTGGTGCTGGGGGGCATTTTCCAACGACACAATCAGAGCGCGCAAAACAAAGTTCCTCTGCTTGGCGACATCCCTGTGGTGGGCTCTTTATTCAAACATCAGGCAAAAAACCAGAAACGACGCGAACTGGTGATTTTTATTACTCCCACCTTAATTAACAGCCAATAGGTACCCGTTGCTATAATAAAAACAGAGAAATAGTGCTGAGCTTATACAACTTTTTGCGTCCTGAAAGGCTTCTGAGTTTGACGCTGCCGTCGATTTAGCTTACAAGGGTTACCGAATTGAGCACCGTGATTTTTAATGACTGCTGACACGCCGATAAAAAACGTACGGTTTCCCTCCCGCGGCGCGCGATGCGATTTATTCGGTTGCCAAACTACCAAGAGTGTTGAGATAATTTTTGTCTGATCTCGCACTATCGCTCATGAGGTTTCAGTTTAGGTCCCGCCGCTAATTTGATTGGCGGGGCGGGTTATCATCAACGAATTGTCTTAGTAATACCGAAAAACATGGCAGAGAAACGCAATATCTTTCTGGTTGGGCCTATGGGTGCCGGCAAAAGCACTATTGGTCGACAGTTAGCTCAGCAACTCAATATGGAGTTTTTCGACTCCGATCACGAAATTGAGCGACGTACCGGGGCTGATGTAGGCTGGGTATTTGATTTAGAAGGCGAAGACGGATTCCGCGACCGCGAAGAAAAAGTGATCAACGAACTCACAGAAAAACAAGGCATCGTTCTGGCGACCGGTGGGGGTTCTGTTAAATCACGCGAAACCCGCAACCGTTTATCAGCGCGTGGCGTTGTCGTCTATCTTGAAACTACCATCGAAAAACAGTTGGCGCGTACACAACGCGACAAAAAACGTCCATTGTTACAGGTGAGTTCACCTCCACGCGAAGTGCTTGAAGCACTGGCGAAAGAACGTAACCCACTGTACGAAGAAATTGCGGATGTGACTATCCGTACTGATGATCAAAGCGCCAAGGTCGTTGCTAACCAAATCATTAACATGTTGGAAAGCAATTAATTTTTGGCATTCTGTTATTGCCTGAAGGTGTAAGTTAAGAAGGTCACTGAGCGCGAAATGGAGAGGATTACCGTAACCTTAGGGGAGCGTAGCTACCCAATTACGATTGCTGCCGGATTGTTCCACGATCCGGCTTCTTTTATGCCTGTAAAGGCAGGTGATCAGGTCATGTTGGTGACAAACCAGACTCTGGCACCTCTCTATCTGGACTCTGTTCGTTCAGTGCTGGAGCAGGCAGGCGTTCGTGTTGATCAGGTGATACTGCCTGATGGTGAACAATACAAATCCCTGTCTGTTCTTAATGATGTTTTCTCAGCCCTGCTGGAAAAACCTCATGGTCGCGATACCACGCTTATTGCCCTTGGTGGCGGCGTGGTGGGCGACTTGACCGGCTTTGCTGCCGCCAGTTATCAGCGTGGGGTACGCTTTATTCAGGTGCCTACCACGTTGCTATCTCAGGTCGATTCTTCCGTTGGTGGCAAAACTGCCGTCAACCATCCGCTGGGCAAAAACATGATCGGCGCGTTCTATCAACCCGCTTCGGTTGTGGTCGATCTCGACTGCCTGCGTACCCTGCCTGCCCGCGAAATGTCATCCGGTCTGGCTGAGGTCATAAAATACGGCATTATTCTCGATGCCGACTTCTTTGTTTGGCTTGAAGACAATATGGATGCCCTGTTAGCGCTGGATATGAACGCGCTGGCTTACTGCATCCGTCGTTGCTGCGAGATCAAAGCTGACGTGGTTGCTGCCGACGAGCGCGAAAGTGGTATGCGCGCTTTGCTCAATCTTGGCCATACTTACGGGCATGCGATTGAAGCTGAAATGGGTTACGGCAACTGGTTGCACGGTGAAGCCGTCGCGGCTGGCATGGTCATGGCGTGTTATACCGCGCATCGTTTAGGCCAATTTTCTTTGGCTGACATTGCCCGAGTGAAAAATCTGCTCGTGCGTGCCGGACTGCCGGTTACCGGTCCTCAGGAAATGCTTGCTGAAGCCTATTTGCCCCACATGATGCGCGACAAGAAAGTCTTGGCCGGTGAGCTGCGTCTGGTATTGCCGAAAGCGATTGGTCAGTCTGAAGTTCGCTCCGGTGTGTCTCATGAAATGGTGCTGGCATCGATTGAGGATTGTCGGTAACGCCTCTGCCTGTGTGCTGCGTGTCACAGGCTTGCGCCTACCCTTTACCCCTTTGCCAGCAAAGCGTTATATTTATCAGTCAGGATAGTTGCTCCGCATAAGGTCGCATTTGCTGGCCTTTAGCCGGGTTGGAGGTTTTAGATGGATGATTTAACACCGGAAGACGATCTCAAGCCAGACACTAGCGATCGCCGCCCAACGCGCTCACGCAAACCGCCTTCTTCTGGATCTAAACTTGCCGTATCACGCCAACATGTGATGATTGGTGTCGGCATTTTGGTACTGCTGTTACTGATTGTCGGTATTGGTTCCGCCCTTAAAGCCCCAACCAAGCATGAAGCTTCGCAAGTCAATAATGGACCGAAAGACATCAACTTGTCGGGTTCAGGCAATGACGCAGCGGCGCCGACTCAGCCTACTGAGCAAGCTCAACAAAATGCAGCCGCCGCGAGCGGCGACGCACAGCCGAAAAGTATCGGCCTGCCTCCCATTTCCTCTACGCCAACTGAAGCTCAGCCTCAGCCCGATAACGGCCAGGCCAAAGAGCGTGTTGATTTGCCGGGAGATATGTCTGACGCGCTCTCTTCTCAGCAAGGTCAGGTTAACTCTGCCGCGCAGGATGGCATTAACGCCGGAGCACAGTCGCTGACTTCATTGCCGACAGCGCCAGCCACCGTTGATGGTGCTGCCAAAGGCACTGCGCCAGTCGCGCCGCGTAACACGCAGCAGCAGACTACGCACAAAGCCGTGCAGCCTAAAGCCACGCACACTGCTCCAGCGCACGCCAATAAGCCTGCGGCTGCCAAGCCAGCAGCGACAGCGTCTCATCCTGCGAAAGAAACGACTAAGCCAGTTGCTACGGCGAGTGCACCAACGTCAGGCAGCGGCGGAGCGATTAAATCCGCACCGGGCAGCCATTTCACGTTGCAGCTGAGTGGGGCTTCTCAGTCGAACTCCCTGAACGCCTTTGCTAAACAGCAGGGCCTGAAAAACTATCTGGTTTATCAGACTTCGCGTGATGGTAAGCCTTGGTATGTTCTGGTGAGCGGCAACTATGCTTCTTCTGCAGAAGCTAAGAGCGCAATTTCTCGTTTGCCAGCTGAAGTTCAAGCCAAAAAACCGTGGGTTAAGCCTGTACATCAAGTACAGCAAGACCTGAAAAAATGAATCTGATCTCAACGCGATTTGCTGTCTAAAAACAGGGTACAATCCGCGGCTGTGAATTGTATAAGTAGCTAACTGACGGCATGAAGAAAAACCGCGCTTTTTTGAAATGGGCTGGTGGCAAATACCCGCTGGTCGATGACATCAAACGTCATCTTCCAGCAGGTGATTGTTTAATAGAGCCTTTTGTTGGTGCGGGGTCGGTGTTTCTTAACACCGACTATAAATCGTACATTCTGGCTGACATCAACAGCGACCTGATCAACCTCTACAACATTGTTAAATCGCGCACCGCAGAATTCGTGCGCGATGCTCGCGTGCTTTTCTCTCCTGAATTCAACCAATCAGAACGTTTCTACGCCTTGAGAGAAGAATTCAACCTGACGAGTGATATCTACCGCCGCTCGGTGTTGTTCCTGTATCTCAACCGCCATTGTTACAACGGGCTGTGTCGCTATAATCTTAGCGGTGCGTTCAATGTGCCTTTTGGTCGTTATAAGAAGCCCTATTTCCCGGAAGCGGAACTCTACTGGTTTGCCGAAAAAGCACAGAATGCACAGTTTGTTTGCGAGCATTACCAGCAAACTCTGCTGAAGGCGGTTTCCGGATCGGTGGTGTATTGTGACCCTCCGTACGCGCCGTTATCGGCCACGGCTAATTTTACGGCTTACCATACCAACAGTTTCAGCATGGCAGATCAGCAGAATCTGGCCCGTCTGGCGCATCAGTTATCTTCAGAGCGTGACGTGCCGGTGTTGATCTCCAACCATGAAACGCCACTCACGTTGGAGTGGTACGCTGGCGCGAAGCTGCATCGGGTTTCTGCCCGCCGGACTATCAGCAGCAATGTATCGCAACGCAGTAAAGTGAATGAGCTGTTAGCGCTTTATCGCTGATCTTTCTCGTTGATATAAAACCGATTATTTCTGTAAACCTATAAGTAGTTTGGAGAAGCGGATGAAAAAGTTTTTAATTGCCCCGTCTATTCTTTCGGCTGACTTTGCGCGTTTGGGCGAAGACACTGTGAAAGCACTGGAAGCTGGCGGTGACGTCGTTCACTTTGACGTCATGGATAACCACTACGTGCCTAACCTGACCATCGGACCTTTGGTCTGCCAGTCGCTGCATAATTACCTACAGAAATCCGGCATCAACGCGCCAATTGATGTTCACCTGATGGTTAAGCCAGTTGATCGCCTGATCCCTGACTTTGCCGCGGCCGGTGCCACTTATATCTCTTTCCATCCGGAAGCGTCTGAGCACGTCGACCGCACTATCCAGCTGATCAAAGAGCACGGCTGTAAAGCCGGTCTGGTGTTCAACCCGGCGACCTCTCTGAGCTACCTCGATTACGTGATGGACAAACTCGACGTGATCCTGCTGATGTCCGTCAACCCAGGCTTCGGCGGCCAGTCGTTTATTCCGGGCACCCTCGACAAACTGCGCCAGGTGCGCAAACTGATCGACGACAGCGGCTATGACATCCGTTTGGAAATTGACGGTGGCGTGAAAGCTGAAAACATTGGTGAGATTGCCGCAGCGGGCGCTGACATGTTTGTCGCCGGTTCTGCCATCTTCAACCAGCCTGACTACCGCACGGTGATTGACCATATGCGCAGCGAACTGGCGAAGGTTTCCCATGACTGATTCTCTGCCCGCAGGCGTTATGACACTTAAAGGCGCCGCTTTTGATCTCGACGGCACCTTGGTAGATAGCGCGCCGGGACTGGCAGATGCGGTAGATATGGCCCTGAAAGATATGGGTTTACCGGCTGCTGGCGTTGAGCGTATCAGCACCTGGATTGGCAACGGCGCTGATGTCATGGTTGAACGCGCCGTGCGCTGGGCCGAAGGGGATATGTCTCCTGAGGCTTTGCAGCGTGTGCGGGATAAATTCGACCACTACTACGCCGACACCGCCGCCGACGGCAGTCGCCTCTATCCACAGGTCAAAGAGACGCTGGCCGCCTTGCACGCGCAGGGCCTGCCGTTGGGTCTTATCACCAACAAGCCGACGCCGTTTGTCGCGCCACTGCTGGCATCGCTGGGCATCGAAAGCTATTTTTCTGTGGTGATCGGCGGTGATGATGTTGTACAAAAGAAACCGCACCCCGCGCCGATTTACCTGATGCTCGCGCAGCTTGGTTTACGCGCCAGCGAACTGGTTTTTGTCGGGGATTCGCGTAATGATATTCAGGCGGCTCAGGCTGCCGGTTGCCGCTGCGTTGGTTTAACGTACGGCTACAACTACGGTGAAAGCATCGCGCTGAGCAAGCCCGACAGCGTGTTGGACCATTTCGCCGACCTCTTGCCCACTTTTGGGCTGTTATCTTAAAAGATCAGGAAGCATAAAAATGAGTAAACCCATCGTATTTAGTGGTGCACAGCCCTCAGGTGAACTGACCATTGGCAACTACATGGGTGCGCTGCGTCAGTGGGTTAAGTTGCAGGACGAGTACGAGTGCATCTACTGCATCGTCGACCTGCATGCGATCACCGTGCGTCAAGACCCTGCGCAGTTGCGCAAGGCGACGCTCGACACGTTAGCGCTGTACTTGGCCTGCGGCATTGACCCGCAAAAAAGTACCATTTTTGTGCAATCCCACGTTCCTGAACACACGCAGCTGAGTTGGGCACTTAACTGCTATACCTACTTCGGTGAACTGGGTCGTATGACTCAATTTAAAGATAAATCAACCCGTTATGAGAATGAAAATGCCAGTATCACGGCAGGTTTATTCGATTATCCGGTGTTGATGGCCGCCGATATCCTGTTGTACCAGACCAATCAGGTGCCAGTAGGGGAAGACCAGAAACAGCATCTGGAGCTGAGCCGCGATATTGCCAACCGTTTTAACGCGCTGTACGGCGACGTGTTCACCGTTCCAGAACCGTTTATTCCTAAGTCCGGCGCGCGCGTGATGTCTCTGCAAGAGCCGACCAAGAAGATGTCCAAGTCTGACGATAACCGCAACAACGTTATCGGCCTGCTGGAAGATCCGAAGGCAGTGACCAAAAAAATCAAACGCGCGATGACGGACTCCGAAGAGCCGCCTGTCGTGCGTTATGACCTGACGACGAAAGCGGGTGTTTCTAACCTGCTGGATATCCTCTCTGGCGTGACCGGCAAAAGCATCCCAGAGCTGGAAGCTGAGTTCGAAGGCCAGATGTATGGTCATCTGAAAGGCGCGGTGGCTGAAGCCGTTTCAGGTATGCTGACCGAGCTGCAAGAGCGTTATCACCATTTCCGTAATGATGAAGCCTTATTGCAGCAGATCATGCGTGACGGTGCTGAAAAAGCCCGCGCCCGCGCCAAGTCTACGCTGGCAAAAGTGTATGAAGCCATTGGCTTTGTTGCCGCGCCGTAAGCATCAGGCTCGAGCAATAAAAAACCACGCCTCGGCGTGGTTTTTTTATGTCAGTCAATCAGCCGCGGTTTGGTCTAAATGGTTAACTGACAGTCTCGCTGGCAAACCAATTCAACTGCTTACGCAAACTGACCACTGAGCCAACGATAATTAAACTTGGGCTTTCCACCTGCTTGGCAAGCTGGCTGAGGGAGGACAATTCGCCGGTGATCACCCGTTGGCGCTGGGTGGTGCCATTTTCCACCAGCGCGACCGGCGTGGTGGCCGCGAGGCCGTTTTTCAGCAGGTTGGCCTGAATATCTGCCGCCTGCGTCAACCCCATGTAGAACACCAGCGTCTGCTGGCCCTGCGCCATACAGGCCCAGTCGAGCTTGCCATCCTGCTTGGCGTGGCCGGTTATCAGCCGGACACTTTGCGCGTGGTCACGGTGAGTCAGCGGAATGCCACTGTAGGCCGAACAGCCGGAGGCCGCCGTAATGCCTGGCACCACTGAGAAGGCGATGCCTTCGGCTTTCAGCGCCTCCAGCTCTTCGCCGCCGCGCCCGAAGATAAAGGGGTCACCGCCTTTTAGCCGCACCACGCGTTTACCCAGCCTGGCCTGCTCGAGCAAAATATCGTTGATTCTCTCTTGCGGCACGCAGTGGTGCCCGGCGCGCTTGCCGACAAAAATCCGCTCGGCGTCGCGGCGGACCAGATTCAGCACGGCGTCAGACACCAGCCGGTCATACACCACCACGTCGGCCAGCTGCATCTGTTGCAAACCTTTTAGCGTCAGTAAACCGGCGTCTCCAGGCCCCGCGCCTACCAGCACCACTTCGCCATGATGCTCCACCGGCTGGCTAAATAGCTCTTCGATGTAGGCGTCGCTCTGCTGGGCATCATTGTTAGCCAGCGACTGTGCCAGGCGATGATGATTAAACAGCTTTTCCCACCAGCGGCGGCGCTGCGACATATCCTGAAAATGCGTTTTCACCCGCTGGCGCAGCTGCCCGGCGGTGTGTGCCAGTTTGCCGAGATGCTGAGGAAGAATCGCCTCCAGCCGTTCGCGCAGCAGGCGGGCCAGCACCGGAGCATTGCCGCCGGAGGAGACGGCAATCATCAGCGGGGAACGGTCGATGATCGACGGCATGATGAAGCTGGCGCTTTCCGGCGCGTCCACCACGTTGCAGAATACCCGGCGCTGTTCGGCGGCTTGGCTCACTTCCTGATTAACCACGTCGGAATCCGTCGCGGCGATCACCAGCCACTTTTCATCCACCAGCAGGGGAGAGAAAGGCCCGCGCAGCAGGCGCACCTTCCCTTCAGCTTGCCAGACGTCGAACTGCGCGCTAAAGCTCATGGCGTTCACCCACAGGTCAGCTCCGGCGTCGAGCAGTAGACGCGCCTTGCGCTCCGCGACGTCTCCCGCCCCAACCAGCAGACAGGCTTTGTTGTGTAACTGGCAAAACAGCGGGAAATAGTCCATCGCGCGCGGCGCTCCTAAAGATTAATTTGCACGTTGCCGTCGCGGACTCGCGTCGGGTAGGCAGTGATCGAATGACTCTCATCTTCCATGCACAGTCCGTCCGTCAGGCGGAAATGCTGCTTTTTCAGTGGGCTGGTGACCCACAGCTCGCCCTGATGCTCGGCGATGATGCCGCGCGACAATACGCTGGCTTGGGCGAAAGGGTCAATATTCGATAAAGCAAAAACCTGCTCATCGGCGCGCGGGCGGAATAGCGCCACTTGCTGTTCACCGGCCAGTGCACAAACGCCGCAGCCCGGCAGAATTTGTTCAACAGAACAGAGGGTTAGCCACTGGCTCATAATACTTCCTCCCCGGCGTCAATCAGGTTAACGGGAATACGTTCTTCAGGCCGCGCAGGGCGGTGTTGCTGGCGCTCGCCGACAAACTGCACGTTCGGGTCACGCTGGGCGCTATTGATGAAGTGGGCAAAGCGCGTCTGCGCCGCCGGGTCATTTAGCGTCTCCTGCCACTCACAAACCGCCGAGTCGCGCAGACGGGCGAGCTCCGCCTCCAGTTGCTCATTCAGGCCGAGCTTGTCGTCAATGATCACTTTGCGCAGGTAATCAATGCCGCCTTCGAGGCTCTCAAGCCAGACCGAGGTGCGTTGCAGCTTATCGGCGGTGCGGATGTAGAACATCATGAAGCGGTCGAGGTATTGCAGCAGTTGGTCGTTGTCCAAATCCGCCGCCAGCAAATCGCCGTGGCGCGGTTTCATGCCGCCGTTGCCGCAGACGTACAGGTTCCAGCCGTTTTCGGTGGCGATGATCCCCACGTCTTTGCCCTGAGCTTCTGAGCATTCACGCGTACAGCCCGAGACGCCGAATTTCATTTTGTGAGGGGTGCGGATGCCCTTGTAGCGGTTTTCCAGACTGATGCCGAAGCCCAAGCTGTCACCGACACCAAAGCGGCACCAAGTGCTGCCTACGCAGGTTTTCGCCATGCGCAGTGCCTTAGCGTAAGCCTGACCTGTTTCGAATCCGGCATTAATCAGCTTCTGCCAAATTGCCGGTAAATCATCTTTCTGCGCGCCGAACATGCCGATGCGCTGTGAGCCGGTGATTTTGGTATAGAGGTTATATTCCGCGGCAATCTCGCCAATGGCTTGCAGGCCCTGCGGGGTAATTTCGCCGCCCGGAGAGCGCGGAATAACGGAATAAGTGCCGTCTTTTTGCATGTTGGCGAGGAACACGTCATTGGTGTCCTGAAGAGGCGCGTGCTGCGGTTTGAGCACGTAATCATTCCAGCAGGAGGCCAGCAGCGAGCCGACGGTCGGTTTACACACTTCGCAGCCGTAGCCCTGACCATATTTCGCCAGCAGCTGCTCGAAGGACTTAATGCCTTCGACGCGGATCAGGTGGTAAAGCTCTTGGCGCGAATAGGCGAAGTGCTCGCAAAGGTGATGATTCACCTCTATGCCTTGCTTGCTCAGCTCGGCGTTCAGCACTTGGGTCACCAGCGGAATACAGCCGCCGCAGCCGGTGCCGGCTTTGGTGGCGGATTTCAGCGCCGCCACCGTGTGGCAACCGCCCTGAACCGCTTTGATAATGTCACCCTTGGTCACGTCGAAGCAGGAGCAGATTTGCGCGCTTTCCGGCAGGGCGTCGGTGCCAATCACCGCGCCGCCGCTGCCCGCGTGGGCTGGCAGGATCAGCGCGTCCGGGTTTTCCGGCAGTGGAATGTTGTTGAGCACCAATTGCAGCAAGTTGCCGTAATCGCTGGTGTCGCCGACCAACACCGCGCCGAGCAGGGATTTGTTATCTTCGCTGACTACCAGACGTTTATATAAGGCTTTGCTTTCATCGAGATAGACGTAACTGCGTGCGCCCTCGGTGCGGGCATGGGCGTCACCGATACCCGCCACGTCAACGCCCAGCAGCTTGAGCTTGGCGCTCATGTCTGCGCCGGTGAACTGGTTTTCGCGACCTAACAGATGGTCGGCGGTGACCTGAGCCATTTTATAGCCCGGCGCAACCAAGCCGAAGGTGCGCTGGTTCCACGAGGCGCATTCGCCAATGGCGTAGACATCCGCGTCGCTGGTCTGGCACTGGTCGTTAATCACGATGCCGCCGCGCGGGGCAATCTCTAAATCACACTGGCGCGCCAGCTTGTCCTGCGGGCGGATGCCGGTGGAGAAGACGATGAAATCCACTTCCAGCGAGCTACCGTCGGCGAAAGCCATGGTTTTGCGGGCGAACTGGCCGCCTTGGGAGATCTCTTTGGTGTTCTTCGCGGTATGAACCTGCACGCCCATGCTTTCGATTTTCTGCCGCAGCTGGTTGCCGCCCATGACGTCGAGCTGTTCGGCCATCAGGCCGGGGGCGAATTCAATTACGTGAGTTTCGACGCCCAGATTTTTCAACGCGCCTGCGGCTTCCAGCCCCAACAGGCCGCCGCCGACCACCGCGCCACGTTTGCTGCGACGGGCGCAGGCTTCTATGGCGTGCAGGTCTTCAATGGTGCGATAGACGAAGCAGTCCTGGCCGTCAGACCCGGCAATCGGCGGCACCCACGGATAGGAGCCGGTGGCGATCACCAGTTTGTCGTAATAGAGGGTGCGGCCGCTGCTGGAGTGAATCACCTTCTCGGCGCGGTTCAGCGTGATAGCTCGCTCGCCGATCAGCACCTTAACACCGTGCTTCTCGTAGAAGCCTTCGCGCACCAGAGATAACTCTTCGGCGGTGTGGTGGGAAAAATAGGAGGAAAGATGAACGCGGTCGTAGGCGACGCGCGGCTCTTCACAAAATACCGTGATATCGAACTGGCCCGGCTCGGCTTTATCCAATAAATCTTCAATAAAGCGATGGCCGACCATGCCGTTACCAATAATCGCCAGTCTGACTTTGCTCATGTTTGCCTCGGAATTGATTTCTATAGGCTCAACATAACGCGCGTGAAGTCGGGCACCTTGACGCAAATCAAGCCGCCTCTAATATACTCCCTAGGTGGTATTTGACTGATTTATATTGGTTTTTATGTAAGTGGACGATTTTAAATAGGTTTGTTGTCCGTGAAGCTCGGGGCGAGGGTTGGATGAAATATACGCACTTGCTCAAGTAATAAGATTCCTAACCCGCAGGTTTGGGCTATTGTGGGCGGAGAACATCAAATTCTCAGCGAGGTAACAGGTGACTCAGACCACTTTGCAAACTATCAAAAACGTTCGACTGCCTTACGCCGACGGGTTGTGGCAGATTCAAATCGAAGGCGGGCGCATTCGCCAAATCACCAGTCAGCCGCAGGGGAATGGGCAGACCGAGGGCGTGCTGGATGCTCAGGGCGGGCTGGCGATCCCGCCGTTTGTCGAACCGCATATTCATCTCGATACCACCCAGACTGCCGGGCAACCGGCGTGGAACCAGTCCGGCACCCTGTTCGAAGGCATTGAACGCTGGGCCGAGCGCAAGGCGCAGTTGACCCACGAGGATGTCAAAGCGCGTGCGTGGCAGACCCTCAAGTGGCAGATTGCCAACGGTATCCAACATGTGCGAACCCACGTGGATGTCTCTGACCCGACGCTGACCGCGCTGAAAGCCATGCTGGAAGTGAAGGCCGAAGTCGCGCCTTGGGTCGACGTGCAGATTGTCGCTTTCCCGCAGGAAGGCATCATGTCCTATCCCAATGGCGAAGCCTTGCTGGAAGAGGCGCTGAGGCTGGGGGCCGACGTGGTGGGGGCCATTCCTCACTTTGAATTTACCCGCGAGTATGGCGTGGAGTCGCTGCACAAGACCTTCGCGCTGGCGCAAAAGTACCACAAGCTGGTCGACGTACACTGCGATGAAATCGATGACGAGCAGTCGCGCTTTGTGGAAACCGTCGCGGCTCTTGCCCTGCGCGAAAATATGGGTGCGCGCGTCACCGCCAGCCATACCACCGCGATGCACTCTTACAACGGGGCATATACCTCGCGGCTGTTCCGCCTGCTGAAGATGTCCGGCATTAACTTCGTCGCCAATCCGCTGGTGAATATTCATCTGCAAGGTCGCTTTGACACTTACCCGAAACGTCGCGGCGTGACGCGGGTGAAAGAGATGCTCGACGCCGGGATTAACGTCTGTTTCGGCCACGATGACGTGTTCGACCCGTGGTATCCGTTGGGCACCGCCAACATGCTGCAAGTGCTGCACATGGGGCTGCATGTCTGCCAACTGATGGGCTACCAGCAGATTGACGATGGCCTGAAGTTAATCACCACTTACAGCGCCAAAACCCTGAATCTTCAAGGCTATAACTTGAAAAGTGGCAATGAAGCCAATCTGGTGATTCTCCCGGCTGAGAGCGGATTCGACGCGGTGCGCCGCCAGACGCCAGTGCGCTACTCCATCCGTCGCGGGGTGGTGATTGCCGAGACGCAGCCCGCGCAGACGGTGATCCATTTGCAGAAAACCGAGTCGGTCAACTTCAACAGTTAGACGGCCTGCGCGTCAGTGCGCGGTGGCGCGATAGAGTCGCGGCTGACGATTTTCGGTGGGAACTGCTGGTGGATGATATCGCCCTCGAGCGACAGTTCATCCAGCAGTAGCCGCGTGGCGAACTGCGCCATGTCGGTTATCGGGAAGTGCACGCTGGTCAGCGCCGGGCGCACAAACTCGGCGCGCTCGCCGCTGTCATAGCAAATCAGTGAAATATCTTCCGGCACCCGCAGGCGGTGTTCGCTGATCGCAAGCAGGGCGCCAATTGCCATATCCTCGTTGCAGCAGTAAATCGCCGTTGGCTTCACCGGCTGGCGTAACAAAGTGTCGGTGTGGCGGAAGCCGCTATCCAGTTTGTAATCCCCCTCCAACGTCGCTAAAGGCGCAATCCCCGCCTGCTGCATGGCGTCGGCGAAGCCTTGCCAGCGCAGTTTGGCGGAGTGGCGCAGCAGCGGCCCACTGATACAGGCTATCTGCTGATGACCGGCGTCGAGCAGCATCTGGGTGGCGATGCGGCTGGCGAGGGCGTGGTCGAAGCTGATGCAGCGAGATTCCAGTCCGGGCACCAGACGGTCGAGCAGCACGAAAGGATTGTTGTCGTGGGCCAGCTGTTTCAGGCGTTCATCGCTGATGTGGCGCACGTGCAGGATCAGGCCGTCACAGCGTAAGCCGAACAGCCGCGCAATGGCCTGCTGTTCGTTCTCCTCGCTATCACGCCCTTGAGTGACGACTAACTGCTTCCCCTGCGACTCGGCTTCGGTTTGCACCACGTCCATCAGCGCGCCAAAAAATGCGCCGCGATAAGAGGTGGTGACTAAGCCCAGCGTATGGCTTTGGCTCGACGCCAGCGCACGGGCCGCCGGATGCGGGCTGTAGCCCAACATCGCGATGGCCCGAACCACGATTTCACGCGTGGCTGCTTTGACCTTTTGGTCGCCATTCACCACCCGAGAAACGGTGGCCCGGGACACTCCGGCATAGGCTGCGACGTCTTCCAATGTCACCATACTGGCTCCTGTAGCCCCGCCAGTCAGGGGCAGGGAAATTATCTAAATTGAGGTAAATACGGCGCGTTGAGCTGTAAAACCTCATCGAAGAGTTGTTGTGCCAGCGCGGCGTCGCCGACCAACGGGTTGGTCATCAGCGCCAGCAGGCCGCTTTGTCGGTCGCCGTGCACCGCGCAGTCGATGGTCAGGCGCTCAAAGGTTTTCACCTGATCCGCCAGCGTATGCAGTACCGGCGCTAAGCGCCCGAACACCAGCGGTGTCGCGCCGTGGGCGTCGATAATACAGTTGGTTTCTACCACGGCGTCATCCGGTAAGCCATGAATAGCGCCGTGATTTGATGTATTTACCACCATTTGCGTGCCGAGATTATTATGGATTGAGCGAATCAGTTCCAGTGCCACTTCCGAATAGAAGGAGCCACCGCGGAAACTCAGCTGCTCCGGCTTGGTATTCAGATTCGGATCGGCGTACAGCGCGAACAGCTCTTTCTCCACCTGCATCACTTTTTCGGCACGGGTTCCGCCGTCCGCCGCCTGTTTAATCTCATCTTCCAGCATGGCGCGCGGCAGATAGAAATAGCGATGATATGGGCAAGGGATCACCCCCAGCGCCCGCAGCAGCTCAGGCTTCCACGGCTGATCCTTGATGTTGTTCATGGTCAGCGTCGCGCCGTCGCACAGCAAGTCCAGCGTCTTTTGCGTCACGTCTTTGCCCTTCTCCAACACGCGATGCACCCACACCATGTGGTTCAGCCCGGCGAACTGCAGATGAATATCCTCATCCTTCGCGCCAAGCATTTTCGAAATCATGTGGTGCATGGTGATGGGTACGTTGCACAGGCCAATGATTTTGGCTTTGCTGTGGCGGGCCACGGCTTCGGTGACGATCCCAGCTGGGTTGGTGAAGTTGATGATGAAGGCATCTGGCGCTAACTCTTCAACTTTTCGAGCAATTTCTAGCAGCACTGGGATGGTACGCAGCGCCTTGGCAAAGCCGCCCACGCCGGTGGTTTCTTGGCCAATCAGGCCATACTTCAAGCCGAGGCGCTCGTCGGCGGCGCGGGCAGGGAGCTGGCCGACGCGCAGCTGGGTGAGCACGAATTTGGCGTCGCGAATGGCGTCATCCAGCTCGAAATGCACGCTGACTTTGACATGCTCCAGCTCGGCTTTCGCCAGCATGCGGCGGGTCAGCTCGGAGATAATGGTGACTTTTTCGCGGCCCGCTTCGACATCCACTAAGGCCAGTTCAGTAACCGGCAGCTCGTTAAAGCGCAGGATCAAGCCTTCGACCAGCTCCGGCGTGTAGCTGCTGCCACCGCCGATAATGGTGATTTTAAACTGACTCATGGGCACCTCCGATAAGCTCCAGCGCCGTCGCCAGCACTTTGTCGCCGCGCATGGTGCCGTAATCCATCATGTCTATTACCGCGACTTTCTTGCCGAGCGGGGTGGCGAGGTCAGAGAGACGGGCCAGTTCATAGCGTACCTGCGGGCCGAGCAGCACCACGTCGGCTTCGCCAATAATGTGTTCAAACTCGGCCACCGGCACAGCGCGCACGTCGACGTGCAGCTCGCGGGTTTTCGCCTCACTCAGCATTCGCTGAACCAACATACTGGTCGACATTCCTGCGGCACAGCAAAGGACAATTTTTTTCATGTTCGACTCCTGCCTTTTTGAAAGTGTGATTCAGTGATATGTGATTTAAAATGAAGAATGAGAGCGCTCTCATTTTTTATATCTTAGCCGGATAGCGTTGTCAAAAAACCACCCATGTCACAAAGCGAGAGATAGCCGACAAAACTTTTTTTTACTTGGCAGGTCATAGCTATACGTAAATAAAAGTAAAGCTCTGGCACTGTAGGTATAGGCTCTTTAGAATCAGTGGGTTTATCCCGTTAGATTTCGAGCTGAAGCCGCGCGGGCTGCCGCCTAGCTGCATCTTGAAATCTATCGGGTACAGTTGTTTGTATTTTGGATAAAGGAATCGTCATGTTTAAACGTACTTTAGTGACCGTCACTGCGCTGCTCTCTCTCACCGCGCTGTCACCTGCCGCACTTGCTGCCGCACAACAACACGTACTGCTGACGACCTCCGCAGGTAATATCGAAGTCGAACTCGACAGTGCTAAAGCACCGGTTTCTGTGAAGAATTTCGTCGATTACGCGCAAAGTGGTTATTACAACAACACCATTTTCCATCGCGTTATTCCTGGCTTCATGATTCAGGGTGGGGGTTTCACCACTGATATGCAGCAGAAGCAGACCAAAGCGCCAATCAAAAACGAAGCTGACAATGGCTTGCGCAACCTGCGCGGCACCATCGCCATGGCCCGTACTTCTGAGAAAGACAGCGCGACCAGCCAGTTCTTCTTCAACGTGGCCGACAACGCCTTCCTCGACCACGGCCAGCGTGACTTTGGTTACGCAGTATTTGGTAAAGTTATCAAAGGGATGGACGTTGTCGATAAAATCGCTCAGGTGAAAACCGATAACGTAGGCCCATATCAGAACGTGCCAACCACGCCTGTGGTTATCCTTTCTGCCAAAGTCCTGCCATAATTTTAGCCAGCAGCAAGAATGCGAAAGCCTCCTATCCGGAGGCTTTTTTTATGCCAAAAATTCGGATTTCTTGACGCCTATTCATCTGCCTTATAGGTTTTAATCAGTGCCAGAACCCACCCCTGTTCAAAGGATAATGAAATGAGTGAACCCCGCCTGATCGCGGTTGCCATGCAGGATGGTAAACCCGTGCAAAACTTGACGCTACTGCCTGCGCTGGCTAACCGCCACGGTTTAATCACCGGCGCGACCGGCACGGGTAAAACCGTGACCCTGCAACGCATGGCCGAGCAATTTTCGCGTATCGGCGTGCCGGTATTTTTGGCCGATGTGAAAGGTGATTTGTCAGGGATTGGCGCACCGGGCGTGGCGTCGGACAAGCTGAATGCGCGGCTTCAGGGCATTGGCATCACCGACTGGCAACCGCAGGCTTGCACCATTATTCCATGGGATATTTTTGCCGAAAAAGGCCACCCAATTCGCGCCACGGTGTCAGATCTCGGCCCGCTGCTGCTGGCTCGCCTGCTCGACCTGAATGAAGTACAAACCGGCGTGCTGAATCTGGTGTTTAAGATTGCTGACGACAGCGGCATGCTGCTGCTCGACATGAAAGACCTGCGCGCAATGGTGCAAGTGGTGGGTGACAACGCCAAACAGTTCCAGACCCAGTACGGCAACATTTCGTCTGCTTCCATTGGCGCAATTCAGCGCGGGCTGCTGACGCTGGAAGGACAGGGCGCCAACCAGTTCTTCGGCGAACCTATGTTGGATATCAAAGACTTGATGAAAACTGACGCCAATGGGCAGGGCATCATTAACCTGCTGGCGGCGGATAAACTGATTAACCAGCCTAAGCTGTATGCCGTGTTCTTACTGTGGCTACTGGCGGAGCTGTTCGAGCATCTGCCCGAAGTCGGCGACCCCGAGCAGCCAAAGTTGGTGTTCTTCTTCGACGAAGCGCACCTGCTGTTCACCGACGCTCCCGCCGCGCTGTTGACCAAGATTGAGCAGGTTGTTCGCCTGATTCGCTCGAAAGGGGTGGGTATCTATTTCGTCACACAGAACCCGCTGGATATTCCTGACAGCGTGCTCGGCCAGCTGGGAAATCGCGTGCAGCATGCTCTGCGCGCTTTCACGCCGCGTGACCAGAAGGCGGTGAAAGCGGCGGCGCAGACCCTGCGCGCTAACCCGAAATTTGATGCTGAAACGGCAATTTCCGAGCTGGGCGTCGGCGAAGCGCTGGTCTCCTTCCTCGATGAGAAAGGGCGCCCGAACGTGGTCGAGCGGGCGATGGTTATCGCGCCAGAATCCAAAATGGGCATGCTCGGCGATGAAGGGATGAACAGCGCGCTGAACAAATCGCCACTATATGGCCGGTATGAAGATGCCATTGACCGCGAGTCGGCGTATGAAAAGATTCAGGCTCAGGGCTTTGGCACCGTGGCACAGCCTGCTGGCACGGCGGCGCAAAAGCCGGCTGCAACGCAGGCTGAGGGTGGCGGCTTGATGGGCAGCTTGAATGAGATCCTCTTCGGCTCTACCGGCCCGCGTGGCGGGAAAAAAGACGGGGTGGTGCAGGTCGCAGCCAAAAGCATGGCACGCGACTTAGGTCGGCAGATCCTGCGCGGCGTGCTTGGCTCTATTATGGGTGGTCGCAAGAAGTAGCGCAAAGTAAGCCCTATCCCGCCGTTTTCTAAGAATGCCCTGCAAATGCCGGGCATTTTTTTTGCCCTCACTTTCCCTGACTATACTTACCTCAGAAATACGCTAGCGAGCGTACCCACGCTAAGGAGTTCGAGATGAGTACCAAGCTGACCGCGAAACAGAAAGAGAAGTTGTTCAAAGAGCGCCAAAATCGCAATTTCCAAGCCAGTTCACTGTTGGATGGTTTGCACATCGAGCTTGTGAACCTCACCCCAGAGCAAGTTGCCCAGCGACTGGATGACTTAAGGGGGCACTATGAACGATAAGCTGAATGCAGGCGTCGACCCCTATCTCTATCCCGGTATCCAGGTGCTAGAAAATAAACTAGGTATTCACGAGGCGAATCGATTAGCGCAGGCGGAAATGGCCTTTACCGCGCTGCGGGCCGCCACTATCTCCCTTGGGCAACCCGAGATGGGCCTGCCGCACCTTTGCGCCATTCACCAAACGCTGTTTCAGGACATTTATCCTTGGGCTGGTAAATTTCGTGAAATGGATATCTACAAAGAAGACACGCCTTTCTGCCACTTCGCCTATATCGAGAAAGAGGGCAATGCGCTGATGCAGGAGCTGGAAGATGAGGGTTATCTGGTTGATCTTCCTCACAAAGATTTCTGCAAGAAATTGGCTCACTACTATACGGGTATCAATCTGCTGCATCCGTTCCGCGACGGCAATGGGCGGGCGCAACGCATCTTCTTCGAGCAACTGATTATTCACGCAGGTTATGACGTTGATTGGAAAAATATCGACCGTGAAAGCTGGTTAGACGCCAATAAAAAAGCCGTTTTTGGTGATGAACAGCTGCTAACTGCCCTTTTTAAACAGGCTGTCCTTGAAATAGAAGATACTAAGTAAAATCTGCCTTCTTCTCACCCGGTTCTGAAGTCAGGGCCGGGAAAGCCCCCCTCGCTGATAGCTTCTTCCACTTTATTTACTGACCAGAAAACTAAACGGCTGTTTATATTAAATTTTTAATTATAAATAAGTTGCGCTGTATTGATCGAAATTATTTTCATTAATGTCTAGTGGGTTTCTTAGATATATATAAGACAGAATGAGCTTTTTTTTAAATGAGTTTACTCCTGAAAAGTTGTTCTGTTAGTCTCTTGTCGGTGGCAAACGCTTCGTTATTATTGCTAATTTAGCAGAGCATTTGCATTGCTTATAAATGATGAATGCCATCAGGGATTATCACTATTATGTACTATAGATGATAATTTATATAAAACTTCGATGAATATTTATGATCGAAAAATAATAAGGATATTATATGAAAGAGTTATCTGTTGTAGAAATGAATGCAGTATCTGGTGCTGGTTGGGGCTTGTGGGCTGGCGCTGGCGTTGGTTTAATGTCAGGTGCCTTGTCTTGTTTTTTAATTAGCAAGATGCGGGGTGAATCGCATATTCCTAAAAACGACGAGCAGACAGAATTAAATCGATTGATTCTTACAACATCGACAGTTCTAGGTGCACTTTCTGGCGCGATTGCCGAAGCGCGTTAATAGCCATCACTGACTCAATAAAATTAATAAGGAAATTATATGAAAGAGTTATCTGTTGTAGAAATGAATGCAGTATCAGGCGCTGGCTGGGGGCCTTGGGCTGGGGCTGGCGTTGGTTTAATGTCAGGTGCCTTGTCTTGTTTTTTAATTAGCAAGATGCGGGGTGAATCGCATATTCCTAAAAACGACGAGCAGACAGAATTAAATCAATTGATTCTTACAACATCGACAGTTCTAGGTGCACTTTCTGGCGCAATCGCCGAAGCGCGTTAATAGCAATCACTGACTCAATAAAATTAATAAGGAAATTATATGAAAGAGTTATCTGTTGTAGAAATGAATGCAGTATCTGGTGCTGGTTGGGGTCTTTGGGCTGGTGCTGGCGTTGGTTTTATGTCAGGTTTTTTGTCTGGAATTTTAATTAGCAAGATGCGGGGTGAATCGCATATTCCTAAAAACGAAGAGCAGGCAGAATTAAACCGATTGATTGTTTCAGCATCGACAGTTCTAGGTGCACTTTCTGGCGCAATCGCCGAAGCGCGTTCATAATCTAGGCAGTAAAGTCAGTTATTTTCACAATGCATATTAGAATAATGGCTGTTCACCGTGAGAATGATTGAATTAATACCGTGGTGACTTCACCACGGTATTATCCGAAGTTTCTTAAATGAAAGTGATGGCAGAGTTAACTTTTTCATACCCCCCATTCACTTGCCGTGCGAAGGCGCTGATTTAGGCTGTAGATGCAGAGAGTTAATGATTAGAAACGATTAAATGTTAACGAAATGTCACCAAAATGGCATGTGATTAAGAAGAGGTGTTTTTAAGATCTAAGAAAATACTTATGTCAGAATAGCCAATTTACTCGGGATGAATAATGTCTATTATTACTCACGCAGTCTACTGTGTGGGTCAAGGATTTTGACCTAAAAAAATCAAAATTTAATAAGGATATTATATGAAAGAGTTATCTGTTGTAGAAATGAACGAAGTATCTGGTGCTGGCTGGAACGTTTGGAAAGGTGCTGGTGTGGGTTTCCTCACTGGTGTCTTGGCATTGGCATTCCACAGTTCAGCTACAAATACTCCAGTTAATTTCAAAGATAAAAACTCAACTGTTGTTGTAGATACTGCAACTCTGCTGGGCGCCTTAGCAGGCACCATGGCAGAATATCACGGCAAGTAAGTAGATTTATCTTAGTTAGAAAATACCTGTAATACACACGGGCTAAGAATCTTTAGCCCGTGTTTAAGTAAAAGTAATAGGGATATTAGATGAAGATTAGTAGTGAACATTATTGACTTAGTGCTGGGATGACTATCATCGCGGCAGTATGGCTATTACAGAAGAATACATGGATGCATTTTTGCGCTGACATTAAGGGATGTAATGAACAGGAAAGGAATCTTTCGACAAGAAGCCTTAGAAAATAAGAAGCAGCAATGGGAAGGTAAAGCCTTGTTGCTCGCAGGGGCCTCTCCATGGTTAATCAGTCTTATTTCATTAGCATTTATCATTTTTATTTGCGGATTTCTCTATTTTTGTGAGTATTCACGAAGAATCGATGTCAGTGGTGAAGTGATCACGCTGCCCCATTCCGTCAATATTTATGCGCCACAACAGGGATACATCACCAAGGCTTATGTCAAAGTGGGAGATGAAATCAAAAAAGGCGATCCTATCTACGCCATTGATCTCTCTCATACCACCTCATCAGGCAATGTTAGCGCTGAAACTAAAATTGCTCTTGAAAAACAGGTCGTTAATCTTGAAGCAATTACTGCGCATTTGAAGAAAAACCGGCATGTTACCGCCGAGAACTTAAAGAGCCAGCTGAAAAAATATACCGAATCTAATAAAGAAACCCGCAGATTAGTCGAAAGCTCGCGCCGGGGCGTAGAAAACATGCGTCAAGGTCTAAAAAGTTACGAAGAATATTTGACTCGCGGTTTAATCAATAAAGATCAACTTAATAACCACCGCAGTCAGTTTTACCAGCAGCAAAGCACTTATCAAAATTTAAACAGTCAGGCAATTCAGGAAGAGCTGCAGGTGGCTAAAATTGAGAGCGACCTGTTAACGCAGATAGCTGACATTGATAACCAAATTTCGCAAAACGAATTTCAATTAAACGATCTGCGCAGAAAGATGATTGAATCTGATGCCAGCGAAAGCGTGATTGTCAGTGCAAAATCAGCGGGCATCGTGGAATCGCTAAGCGTGACGACCGGGCAAATGGTCAGTTCAGGTAACAGTCTGGCGCAAATAATGCCGGTTAAAGATATTAAATATTATCTTCTCCTTTGGTTGCCAAGCAGCAGTCTGCCTTATATTAAAACTGGTGACGGAATTAATATCCGCTATGACGCATTTCCATCAGAAAAATTTGGGCAGTTCCCCGGCACCATTGATCTTATTTCTAAATTGCCCGCATCCAAACAGGAGTTGGGTCAATACAGTACTGCATTGACGGACCCCAAAGGGGAGCTGACGGATAATTATTATAAAGTTTTGGTTTCCATCAATAGAACCGATTTTAGCGATAAAGGCAAGATGATGTATTTATCCCATGGTTTAAAAGCCAGAGCGATTGTCTTCCTCGAAAAACGGCCTTTATATCAGTGGATGTTCACTCCTTTCTATAACATTAAAGACAGCGTAACTGGCCAAGTCGATGAAAAATAATACATTCAACTATATTATCCAAAAAATGAATTTTGGATTTAAAAGAAAAGTTCCGCATATTCTGCAAACTGAAATGTCTGAATGCGGCTTGGCTTGTCTGGCGATGATTTGCGGCTATTATGGCCTGAATATCGACATGTTTAATTTCCGCCAGAAATTTTCAGTTTCCAGCCAGGGTGCGACCTTAAATGCGATTGTCCAGTCAGCGACGGCGGTGAATTTAAAAAGCCGCTCGCTGGCGCTTGATATGGATGAAATTAAACAGCTTAAACTGCCATGCATATTGCACTGGGATATGAATCACTTCGTGGTATTGGTGGCAGTGAAACGCTCTGGCTATGTGGTTCACGACCCGGCTTTTGGTAAGCGGGTTATCTCCCATCAGGATATGTCTAAGCATTTTACCGGCGTAGCCCTGGAATTGTGGCCCGACAGTAAGTTTCAAAAAGAGACGCTGAAAACCCGCGTCAAGCTGCTCGACTTAGCAAGAAGCGTTGTCGGTTTGAAGCGCGCGTTAACCAAGATATTCTTCCTCTCAATTGTGATTGAAGCCATCAACCTACTGACGCCAGTGGGCACCCAGCTGGTGATGGACCATGTGATTCAGGCCAAGGACCTCGGCCTGCTTTCGGTTATCTGTATCGGCTTGCTCACGGCCATTATTTTTAGCTCCTTTGTCAGCATGCTGCGCGGCTGGGTGTCGCTGGTTATCGGCTCGCTGATTGATGTGCAATGGAAAAACTCCTTCTTCGATCACCTGATTCGCTTGCCCCTCTCTTTCTTTGAGAAGCGCCATCTTGGCGATATTCAGTCACGCTTTAGCTCGCTAGATACCATCCGCAGCACTTTCACCAACAGCATTATCGGTGGGGTGATTGATGGCATCATGACTATTGGCCTGATTGGGATGATGGTGGCCTACGGCGGCTGGCTATGTTGGGTGGTGGTTGGCTTTACCGCCCTTTACGCCATCATGCGTCTGGCAACGTATGATTTTTACCGTCGACTGTCGGAAGAGAAAATTGTTAAAGACGCCAAGGCGGGTTCCCACTTTATGGAAACCCTCTACGGTGTGGCCACCATTAAGGCGCTGGGGCTGAACCACAAGCGTTCGCGTTTTTGGCTGAATCTGAATATTGATGCCACCAATACCGGCATCCGCCTCAACCGATTCACCATGCTGTTTGGCGGTATTAATACCTTTATTACCGCCATTGATCAGGTGGCTATTCTCTGGCTCGGTGCCGCGATGGTGGTGGATAATGCCATGACGCTGGGGATGTTTATGGCGTTCAATGCATACCGTGGGCAGTTCTCCGGCCGCGCTTCCAACCTTATTGACCTGTTTCTACAGCTGCGCATGTTATCGCTACATAACGACAGGATCTCCGACATTGTCTTTACTGAGGCTGAGCAAGAGGCGCCGGCGCGTCAGGTCTTCCCGCCAAACAAGCCCATCTCTTTTGAAGTTAAAGGACTCGGTTTTCAGTATGACGATTTATCTCGCCCGGTATTCAGCGAGTTGAGTTTCAACATTGAACCTGGCGATAGCGTGGCGATTGTCGGCCCATCCGGGGTAGGTAAAACCACCTTACTGAAGGTGATGACCGGCTTATTGCCTCCAAGTCAGGGGACGGTGCTGGCCGACGGACTCGACATTAATAAGATTGGCGTGAACAACTACCGGGAAAGCATTTCCTGCGTGTTACAGGAAGATAAGCTGTTTTCCGGCTCCATTGCCGACAATATCGTCAGTTTTGATGTGGAACCGGACCGTGAACTGATGCTGGCTTGCGCGGTATATTGCAATATTCATAATGAAATTATGCAGATGTCGATGGGTTATGAGACGTTGATTGGCGAGCTGGGCAGCGGGCTGTCCGGCGGGCAGAAGCAGAGGCTGTTAATTGCCCGCGCACTGTATCGCAAGCCGAATATTATCTTTATGGATGAAGCGACCAGCCATCTTGATTTGGACAACGAGGAGATCATCAACAAATCGATTTCCCAGTTGCAGATCACTCGCATTATCGTGGCGCACCGGCCATCGACGATTGCTTCCGCCAATCGAGTGATCACCTTGGGGGTAGCCATTCCTGCGCCCTAGTCGAATAATCTGACGCGAAGCGGCCTGGCTGGTTTCACAATACCTTCTGCTTGTGCAAGAATGCCCGCACTTATTTAGGTAAAAGCCAGGTCGAAAATGAATTGCGTGGATTGCTGTAGATATCTGAGTGTAGATGAAGCTGAATGTTTTTACTTATCAGTGGGATACCTCTGAAATGCTGCTGCTCATCGACAACTACGACTCCTTTACCTACAACCTGTATCAATATTTTTGCGAGCTGGGTGCCGACGTTTTAGTTAAGCGTAACGATCAACTCAGCCTCGCCGACATTGAGCAGTTGGCTCCTTCCCATCTGGTTATCTCGCCCGGCCCTTGTACCCCAGACGACGCGGGCATCTCCCTCGCCGCCATCACCCATTTTGCCCAAAAGCTGCCGATTTTGGGCGTCTGCCTTGGTCATCAGGCTATGGCGCAGGCCTTTGGCGGCCGCGTGGTGCGTGCCCGAAAGGCGGTACACGGCAAAACCTCGTCTATTCGCCACAACGGAGAAAGCGTTTTTCGGGGTTTAAACAACCCGCTGACCGTCACCCGCTATCACTCCCTTATCGTTACCCCTGAAAGCCTGCCGGACTGTTTCACTCTCACCGCGTGGACTGAGCGCGATGGTCATCCCGATGAGATCATGGGCATCGCCCATAAGCAGCTTCCTCTTCATGGGGTGCAGTTCCATCCCGAAAGCATCCTCAGCGAACAGGGCCACCAGCTGTTAGATAATTTTCTTAAGATTTAATGGCTTAACTCCCCCTTTAGAATTTCTTCCCTGCAAAGGCAGATTTCCGTTTGCTTGTGGGTGATTTATTATGCATATTTTATGACTATATTTTCACATCCGTGTCGGCTGTGGATCTCTCTGCACCATGCTTGTTAGCAACAAGCTATGTCAGGCAATGTATTGAAGGGGATGTAAATAATGGCGGAAAAATCAGCGGTAACGCGTCAAGATCACGATCGGACTATTTTGCCGGTTTATGCACCAGCGCAGTTCATTCCGGTGAAAGGGAAAGGCAGCCGCGTTTGGGATCAGCAGGGTACCGAGTATGTTGATTTTGCGGGCGGTATTGCGGTCACCGCGCTGGGGCATTGCCATCCGGTGTTAGTGAAAGCGTTGCATGAGCAGGGTGAAACCCTGTGGCATGTGAGTAACGTCTTCACCAATGAACCGGCATTACGACTGGCGCAGAAGCTGATCGACGCGACCTTTGCCGATCGCGTATTTTTTGCTAACTCTGGCGCCGAGGCCAACGAGGCCGCCTTTAAGCTGGCACGCTACTACGCCGCGCATCGCCACAGCCCTTATAAAAGCAAAATCATTGCCTTCCACAACGCCTTCCACGGCCGCACTTTCTTCACCGTTACCGTGGGCGGGCAGCCGAAATACTCCGACGGCTTTGGTCCAAAACCTGCCGACATAGTCCATGTGCCTTTCAACGATCTCGACGCCGTTAAAGCCGTGATTGATGACCACACCTGCGCCATCGTGGTCGAGCCGGTACAGGGCGAAGGCGGTGTTACGCCTGCCACGCAAGAGTTCATGCAAGGTCTGCGCGAACTGTGCGATAAGCATCAAGCCTTGTTGGTGCTCGACGAAGTTCAAACCGGCATGGGCCGTTCCGGCAAGCTGTTCAGCTATATGCATTACGGCGTGAAGCCGGACATTATCACCACCGCAAAAGCGCTGGGCGGCGGTTTCCCAGTCAGCGCGATGCTGGCAACGGAAGAAGTGGCGTCAGTCATGGAGCCGGGCAAGCACGGCACCACCTACGGCGGCAACCCACTGGCCTGCGCCGTGGCTGGTGCCGCGCTAGATATTATTAACACGCCAGAGGTATTGTCGGGCGTGGCGGAGCGCCGCGAGAAATTCATTCAGGCGCTGGAAGCGATTAATGAAGAGTTCGGCCTGTTCAAATCTCTGCGCGGGCAGGGGCTGCTGATTGGCGCCGAGCTTGCCGACACCTATAAAAACCGCGCCGGTGATTTCCTCAAAGCCGCCGCCGAATCCGGTTTAATGATACTGGTCGCCGGCCCGAACGTGATCCGTTTCGCGCCATCGCTGGTAATTGAGTTTGCTGATATCAGAGAAGGGATGGAGCGCTTTAAGCAGGCCATTAGGAAGGTGGTGGCGTAGGCGAGACGGACGCTTTTAACGTTAAGACCGTGGGCTCGCCGCCCACACTGGCCCAAAGGGTTTTAAACGAAACCCTTTGGAATCCTGCGTTTTCGCTGTTGGAAGACCGAGGCTGCGCAGGGTTGGAATGGACATGTTTCAGGCACCTTTGTGACAGCCGCGAAGAGCCGCCGCTTAGGCGGTTCCCTCGCTGCGGGATTACAACCCGCGTAAAAAGCCACGCGGTTTTCCACCTCTTGCTCGGCGTCACTTCTGAACGCGGCCTACTGGCTTCTACACCGTGCCGTTTCAGTGGAGTGCTATTCTGCTCCCCTAAATAGGCGAGGGAGCAAAGCAAAATCACTGAAACGGCACGGTTGAGATGCCTCAAAACCGCAGTCAAAAATGGCGCTGAGCGAATGGTTCGAGACCTATGGCTCGAAGCCTGAAGCGAAGGTACCGCCTAAGCGGCGACATTTTGCGGTGGATAACGGAAGTACCTGAAACACGTCCGCCTAACGAGCGGAGCGCGCAGTAAAAGAGCCTGGGGGTCCAGGGGGCGGCGGCGATAGGCCGCCCCCTGGTCGGTGTGGGCCGATGCCCACGACCTTGACCTTGAAGTTGAATTGAAGAGCGCCCGCTGATCGCCATCTGCTCATCCCCCCTTAACGCGCCTCGTCAACCAAACCCCATGATGAGGGCGCTGTTTCCACGCGAGTGAAGAAATCGTGTGCATCACGCTGAGGTGCGACAGCACGCGGCGCAGGTGGCGTTCCATCTCGGTTATCGGCATGTCGGGGTGCAACTCGGGCGCGGCGAACAGGCTGTTTTCACTACTTGGGCCATCGTAGGTCAGGCGCTGTTGGCAGCTTTGCAGCGCGATTTCGCAACGCTGTAGATAATCCATCGCTAACTGCGGGGTCAGCATATAGTGTTCGCGAGCCAGAATGGTCATGGCGTTGATATGCTCGACGATAAACTGGCTGTGGGTCACCCACAGACGCATATCGGCCAGATAGCGCGAATTAAAGCCCGGCTCCTGCATGGCCTGATTCAATGAGGTAAACAGCGCGTTATGAGCCTGATTGACCTTCATGCGCGCATAAGCCAGTTTCTCCGGGTCGGGGTCTTCCTCGAGCAGCAGGCGGATGGCGGTTTGGTCGCTCTCCAGCGCCTGATAGGCATTTTGCCGCAACAGCCCGCTCTGCCACTGCGGCCACAGCCACAGGGTGCCGCCGAAGGCCAGCGCGCAGCCAATCAGGGTGTCGATAAGCCTTGGGACGAGGAAGTGTGCGCCGTTCATCGCCAGCAGTTGCAGGGTGTACACCGCCGTCACCGTAATACCAATGGTCGCCAGCCCGTAGTTCTTGCGCAGCACGGTGTAAGACACCACGGTGATCACCAGCATGCTCAGTAGGGTAACGCTTTCGGGAAGCTGCAACTGCAACAGCCCCGAGGCGACCAGCAGCCCAACCAGCGTGCCGAGCGCACGGTGCTGGATCCGCACCCGCGTGGCGTTGTAGCCGTTTTGGCTGACCAACATCACCGTCATCAAAATCCAATAGGGCTTCGGCAAATTGAAAAACAGCCCGAGACTGCTGCCAATAGCCAGCATCACGCCCAGCCGGGCGGCATTGCGTAGCGCGGCGGATTTAAAAGAGAGATAGCTTTTCAGCGCAGGCCAGAACGGCAGGCGGTTTTGCGTCTGCATTAGGTCGCGGCGGTAGAGTGGGCGCTGAGTGCGCAGCAAGCGAGCAATACGGCTAAAGTGGTAATAACAGAATTGGCCGACCGGGTTATCGCGATAGCGCGAGGCAATTTTCTCCAGCGCCGCGAGTTCATTGGTCATGTTGAAACGGTCCGAGCGGCGGTGATAGAGAATGTCATCGGCGATCACTCGCAGACGGGCGGCGATCACCTGCGCATTGCGGCGAATCACCGCCTCGGCGTGGCTCTCTTCCACCAGCTTCTGCACTTCTTCGGGCAAATGCAGGCTGACGGCGATGTGCTCCTGTAAATCGAGCGCCACCTGAAAACGCTGAAACAGCCTCTTGTGCTGGTGATGCCCCTGCTGCGGCAACATGTGCAATTGCTGGTAGAGCAGGGCGATCAGATCGATCACCTGCTGCTGGCGTTTCAGCAGCGGCGGCAGCGCGGTTTCCGGATCGGTGTGTTGGGTGAGCAGGCTGTATTTGGCTTCGAAATAGTCGGCCAGCTGGATATAAAGCTGGCTGAGGGTTTCGCGCATTGGTTGCTCTTCAGAGAGGCGAAACCAAACCCAGTTAAACAGCCCGTACCACGCAGTGCCGACGATATACAGCAGCGGCGCGTGCCAGATGGGCACCAGCCCGGCCATGCTCAGGGTGAAAATGGTGGCCACCAGCGCACCCGGCAGTAAACGCGCGTGCAGTGGGCCAATCTCGCCGGTCACGCCAATAATCAGCGCCAGCGATAACATAATAAGGGGCAGGGGAATGTGCCAATTCACCAGCATCAGTTGCAGCATCACGCTGCCGAATGCAAACAGAGAGCCGCCGACAATCAGGCGTTTGAAAAAGCGTTTGTGGGGAGTATCCAGACCAGAAATGTTGCAGCAGGCGGGCACCAGCGAGAACAGCAGGCCCATTTGCAACTGGCCGAACATCCAGCCGATAGCGACCGGAATTGCCAGTACCAGCGTCTGGCGTAGCGCGTAGTTGACCTCGGGATGATAGAAAAACCGACGCCACAATCTCATGCGTTGCTGCTTAACACGCACTATCAATCAGTCTCCCTAGGCTCCAATAAAAACGGCGCGACAGTTGCCTGCCGCGCCGTTTCTCAGGGAATTAACGTGTGCCGTAAACGACAATCGTTTTACCGTGAGCGGAGATCAGGCTCTGATCTTCCAGCATTTTTAGAATTCGACCAACGGTTTCGCGGGAGCAACCCACGATCTGGCCAATTTCCTGACGAGTGATTTTGATCTGCATCCCGTCTGGGTGAGTCATCGCATCCGGTTGTTTTGCCAGATTCAGCAAGGTCTGCGCGATACGGCCGGTAACGTCGAGGAAAGCCAGGTTACCGACTTTCTCAGAGGTTACTTGCAGGCGTGTCGCCATCTGAGCGGATAAGCGCATCAGAATGTCCGGATTAACCTGAATCAACTGGCGGAATTTTTTATAGGAAATTTCAGCCACTTCGCAGGCAGTTTTTGCACGAACCCAAGCACTACGTTCCTGACCTTCTTCGAAGAGTCCCAGCTCGCCGATGAAGTCACCTTGATTCAGGTAGGACAGTATCATCTCTTTGCCTTCTTCATCTTTAATCAGGACGGCAACCGACCCTTTCACGATGTAGTAAAGCGTTTCGGCCTTTTCACCTTGGTGAATCAGCGTACTTTTAGAAGGATACTTATGTATATGACAGTGAGACAGGAACCATTCGAGAGTAGGGTCTGTTTGTGGCTTGCCGAGAACCATTTGCTATTATCCTCTGTTGTTATCGCTGCCCAAAATCACAGGGCTCAGAGTTCCCTGTACGGCGTCTTTAAATACGCGCCCTTTTAGCATATGAACTGTCCAGCAATGCTGCAAGCGGGAGTCGGAGTGAAACAAGAATCTGAATATTTCTGTTAACACCGTGGCTTCAGAGTGAAAACCACAAACCCATCACCGCAATTTACTGAAACAGTGTGTAACGGCTTTGTTTGTAGCACAGGTTTGCGCGGGTGTCTTCTGTTGTCTCGCTTCAGCATGATGGCGATCGGGTTACGTTGCCGGTTTTTTTCTAAAAGAGTAGTCTGAAGGAAATTTCTGCTTCATAAACGCATCAGGAGTATGGCACATGCAGGCACGGGTAAAATGGGTTGAAGGGCTGACATTTTTGGGTGAATCCGCCTCTGGACATCAGGTTCTGATGGACGGCAATGCGGGCGACAAGGCCCCAAGCCCGATGGAAATGTTGCTGATGTCTGCGGGAGGTTGCAGCGCCATCGACGTGGTGTCGATTCTGCAAAAAGGTCGCAACGAGGTGCACAATTGCGAAGTGAAACTGACCTCAGAACGCCGCGAAGAAGCACCGCGCCTGTTCACGCGCATCAACCTGCATTTTATTGTCAGCGGCAAAGATTTGACTGACAAAGTGGTCGAGCGCGCCGTGGCCTTGTCCGCCGAGAAATACTGTTCTGTTTCATTGATGCTGGGCAAAGCCGCCACCATCACCCACAGCTTTGAAATCGTCGAAGCGGAATAAGCGTTACCAAGGGTACTGCTGACACTTCAGCCGCAATAACTCTAAGAATCGCCGCGCCGCAAAGGTTAGCGGCGATTTTTGCGAATAGAATACGCAGTATTCCGCCTCCGGCAGAGTATCAATGTCCAGCAAGCAGAGTTTGTCCTCCAGATGAAAAGGGGCGTACATCGCGCGCGCCACAATGGTCAGATAATCCGACTGCAACACCATATTCAGCCCGCAAACCACGGAATCCGTGCGCAATGGTGCCGGGCCAGCCTGATAAAACGCCGCCATGGTCAACTGTAGCTGTCGGTAATAGCCCATATCCGTTTCAGGAAAGACCCAGCGCGCGCCCTGTAGCTCATCTAAGGTTTTCGCCTGTGCCAGAGGGTGCCCGCGCCGCGCCAGCACGCCAAAGGGGGCGCGAAACAGCGGCTCACGAATCAAATCCTCCAGCGGCAATCCCGGCCCGGCGCTGCCGACGGCAAAGTCGAGACGCCCCTCGCGCAGGGCGGGAAGCAACATGGAAAGCTGCCCCTCTTTCACCAGCAGCTTGGTCTGTGGGAACTGCTCGGTAAAGCTGTCGGCCAGAGGCGGAAAGACCGTTAGGGCCAGCAGCGACGAGCAGCCCATGGCTACCGAACCTTGCGAAAAGTGATTCATCTGCTGAATCTCGGCGGCGGCCCGCTCCAGCTCCTCCAGAATAAACTGCATGCGCTGGGCAAAGGCGCGCCCCGTTTCCGTCAGCATCATCCCCTGATTGCCGCGCACGATAAGCTGGGTGTCCAGCACCTGCTCCAGCTCGCGCAATGAGCGGCTTACCGCCGGTTGGGATTGATTCATCGCCCGCGCCGCGCCGCGAATACTGCCGCTACGGATCACCTGCTGGAAGGTTCTCAACTGCTGTAATTTTGGAAGATATTTCATCCCTGGTCCCCTATGCCAAAAAAGCATCACACTGCTGAAAATTGCATCTTATGGCGCAAGAATAAAGCTGATAGGTTCAGAGCGAAGCGTCTAACTAGTTGTTATTTATTCATAAAGTGACGCAGGTCGCATTTCTGAGCTTTCACGTCTCGTGATAAGTGCCTCATGGGTATAACAAAAAGGATATCAGCTGTGAAAAATCGTTCTTTAATGATTTTCTTGCTGTTTATAGGTTATGTGTTGGTTTATATCGACAAAACCGTCATTGGTTTTGCGCTATTGCCAATCGAAAAGGAATTCAATCTTCAGCCCGAACAACTGGGGTATATCACCGGTATCTTCTTTCTGGCTTATTCTCTGTTCCAAATCCCCGCGGGCTGGCTCAACGACCGTATCGGCTTTAAAAAGGTACTGATCCTCTCCCTGTTTATGCTCGGCGGCTTCGCGCTGTGCTTTGGCCTGCTCGGGTTTGGCCTCGGGCTGCTGATTTGCTTTCGCTTTCTGGCGGGCGTGGGTCATTCGGGTTACCCAACGTCATGTGCCAAAGCCGTGGTGGCGAATTTCGCCCTCGAGCAGCGCACCTTTGCGCAATCCATCCTGCTCTCCTCCGCCGGGCTGGCGATGACCGCCGGGCCGCTGATCGCGGTCTATAGTCTGGACTCACTGGGCTGGCGCGGCTCTTTTTCCGTATTAGGCCTGCTGGCGTTTGCGGTGGCGATCTGCATCGTGATTTTTGTGCCGAAGGCCGAACAGGCGGTCAGCTCGGCGCGAAATAAGGCGCAGGGCAGTTATCGCGCCTTGCTCAAAAATCCCATCGTCGTGCTGCTGTTTATCTCCATCTTCTGCATCAACATTCCCTCTTACGGCCTGATGGCGTGGCTGCCGAAATATCTGGTGCAGCATCGCGGCATGTCGCTGGAAACCTCCGGCTTAGTGGTCGCCACCGGCGGGCTGGGCATCTGGATCTCCTCGCTGGCCACCGGCTGGCTGGTGGGGCGTTATATGCAGGGCAAAGAGCCGAAGGTGGTGTTTAGCTGCTCCATGCTCAGCGCGCTGTGCATCTGGCTGGTATACACCACCTCGTCGGCGATGACCGCCGGGCTGTTTTTATTCCTCGGCTACATTTTCCTGATGGCATCGTTCGTCACCGTGTTTACCCTGCCGATGAAACGCCTGCCGACGGATGTCATGGGCGCCGCCATGGGCATCATCAATACCGGCGGCACGCTGGGCGGCTTCGTCGCCCCGATAGTCATGGGATATCTGATAACCGTGACCCAAAGTTACCTTTCACCCTTTATTTTTCTCTCCGTGGCGATGGTCGTTGCGGGCGTGGTGATCCTGCCGCTAGCCAAGGCCACGCGCCCGTTGGTTAGCGATGCGGCTTAACGACAACATTTAAGGAAAGAGATGATGACGATCCATTTTGAAAGCCTGCTGGAAGAAGTAAAACCGAAAGTTATCGCCTGGCGTCGGCATATCCATGCCCACCCTGAGCTGTCGTTTCAGGAGCAGGCCACGGCGGATTACATCGCCAAAGAGCTGGCGACCTTCGGGCATCTCGAGCTGAGAAGGCTGACGCCAAACAGCGTGGTGGCGGAACTGCGCGGGGCGCATCCCGGCCCGACCTATGCCCTGCGCGCCGACATCGACGCTTTGCCGATTCAGGAGGAAACCGACGAGCCGTTCTGCTCCACCGTGCCGGGCGTGATGCACGCCTGCGGCCATGACGCCCACTCGGCCATGCTGCTGGGGGCGGCGTGGGTGTTGAGCCAGTGCCAGTCCGAACTGCACGGCTCGGTGCGTTTCATCTTCCAGCATGCCGAAGAGCTACCGCCGGGCGGCGCGCAGGAGCTGGTAGATCTGGGCGTATTGGACGGCGTGAGCCAGATTTTCGGCCTGCACGTCATGCCCAATTACCCGACGGGGGAGGTCGGCCTGAAAGAGGGCGTGTTCTGCGCCTCCAGCGACAATTTCGACATTGTTATCCATGGCAAGGGCGGCCACGGCTCGATGCCGCAGCTGTGCATTGATCCGGTAGTGATTGGCGCGGAAGTGGTGATGGCGCTGCAAACGCTGGTATCGCGCAGGCTCGATCCGCTGCGCGTGCCGGTGCTGACGGTTGCTACTTTTCAGGGCGGCGAAAGCTACAACGTGATCCCCGAGCGGGCGCGGCTGGCCGGAACCTTGCGTACCCACGACAGCGGCGTGCGTCAGGTGGTGCCGGGGTTAATGGAGCAGACCATCGCGGGCATCGTCTCGGCCTATGGCGCGAAACATGAAATTCGCTGGACGCCCGGCTATGTCAATGGCAATAACCACCCGGACGCCTGCGCGGTAGCGCGGCAGGTGATTGCCAACACGCTGGGGCAGGGAGCGTTAAGAGAGCTTGAACACCCGCTGTTTGGTGGCGAAGATTTCTCTTCTTATCAGCAGGTTGTGCCGGGCTGCTTCCTGTTTATCGGCAGCGGCAATGAGGCTATCGGGGCGACGTACAATGTACATCACCCGCGATTTAAACTGGATGAAGAGGTGCTACAGATTGGCGTTAAACTGCACGTCGGCTTTATCCGTCAGCTGCTGATCGATCAGGCCTAAGCCTGGCTACTCGATTTTCTTCCCTTCCATCAGGCGCTGCACCAGCGGCGCCATAATTAGCTCCATCGCCAGCCCCATCTTGCCGCCCGGCACCACCAACGTATTGATGTGCGAAATGAATGAGCCTTGCAGCATCGCCAGCAGGTAAGGGAAATCAATGTCGTCCAGCCCACGGAAGTGGATCACCACGAAGCTCTCATCCAGCGACGGAATCGCTTTCGCCGCGAACGGGTTGGAGGTGTCCACTGTCGGCACGCGCTGGAAGTTAATATGCGTGCGGGAGAACTGCGGGGTGATGTAGTTAATGTAGTCATCCATCGAACGCACTACCGAGTCCATGACGGCTTCGCGCGAATGGCCACGTTCGCCGGTGTCGCGTACCAGTTTCTGGATCCACTCAAGGTTAACAATCGGCACTACGCCAACCAGCAAATCAACCTGCGCCGCCACGTCGATTTTGTCGGCGACGACGCCACCGTGCAGCCCCTCGTAGAACAGCACGTCGGTGGGTTCGGCCAGCGCTTGCCACGGCGTGAAGGTGCCCGGCACCTGATTGTAAGGAACGGCTTCGTCATAAGTATGCAAATACTTGCGCGAGCGCCCGCTGCCCGAGCGGCCATATTCAATAAAGCTCTGCTCGAGCAGGGCGAAGTCATTGGCCTCTGGCCCGAAGTAGCTGATGTGGCGGCCCTGATCGCGCGCCTTACGAATGGCGGCGTCCATCTCCGGGCGGGTGAAACGGTGAAAACTGTCCCCTTCCAGCTCGGCTGAACGCAGGCCAAGCTGTTGGAAAATCTTGCGAAACGCCAAACTGGTGGTGGTGGTTCCTGCACCGCTGGAGCCGGTCACGGCAATAACTGGGTGTTTAGCTGACATGTGCGCTTTTCTCCGTAAAGGTGATGCTGGCAGACGTGCGTCGGTCTATTCTCAGATGCAAACCTTGCGTCAACGCTGCGCATAATTAATCCCATTGTTACCATGTTTATGCGTTTAGCGACAAGTTTCCCGCCGACAATCTTTGATCAAACGGCGGCTGCCCAAAAGGCGGCGCTTTCTTGCCCAGTGATGCCCTAAACGCAACGCAATGGCATTTTTTTGATGCTTTAATCTCAACTGCTTTGCTCTAGACTGAACTGATAATTTGCCGCTTTTTCGGAGTGCATTCCCTATGAACATGCCGTCATCCCGCTGGTGGTGGGACCTGTCCACGCTGGAGTTCAGCCAGCTTGATATGCAAAATCTGGTGGCTATCCTGCCGATTGGCGCGGTCGAGCAGCACGGGCCGCATCTGCCGGTGCGGGTGGATGCCGCGATCAATGCCGGAATTGTCTCCCGCGCGGTCGAGCTGCTGCCAGCCAACCTGCCGGTACTGGTGCTGCCCGCGCTGCCAATTGGCAAATCCGACGAGCATCTTGAATACCCCGGCACCTTAAGCCTGCCTTACGAGGTTTTGGGTAAAGTATGGTTTGAAGTGGCAAAAAGCGCATGGCGCGCCGGGGTGCGAAAGCTGATTTTTTGGAATTCCCACGGCGGCCAGCCCCAGTTGATGGAGATTGTCTGCCGCCAACTGCGCATTGAGTTAGGAATGTTCGCCGTGGGTGCCAGTTGGTTCGCCACCCTCGACAGTTCCGACTTATACAGCCCCGGCGAGCGCGCCTTCGGCATTCACGGCGGCGAGTCAGAAACCAGCGTCATGCTGCACCTGCACCCCGACTTAGTGGCGATGGACAAGGCCGAAAACTTTACCTCGGCGGCGCAAGCGCTGGCGGCGCGGGGCGGCATTCTGACCCCAGAGGGCGGCGTCAGCTTTGGCTGGCAGGCTCAGGATTTACACCCGGCTGGCGTCACCGGCAATGCCGCCGCCGCCGACGCCCAGCGCGGCGAGATTGAAGTAGAGCGCGCCGCGCAGGCCTTGGTGCGACTGGCGCAGGAGGTGCATGACTATCCACTTAGCGCCGTGACGCAGGCGACGCGCTTCAAGCCATAACCGCTCTCTTTTTGATGACGCAGCCCCGTCAGGCGGTTTGCGTCATCATGCCCTTCACCGTTTCCGCCAGCACGCTGCCAATGGCGCTGGTGCCGCGATCGTGTCCTATCAGCATCAATTTCTGCGTCTGCTGGCCTAGCTCACGCACCGGAATGTACATCAGCCGCCCGGCGCGCAGGTCGAATTCAATATCAAAAGGCGTGAGGAAGGTCAGACCTTGGTCTTCCATGGCGGCGTGGCGCATCACTTCTATCGAATTGGTTTCAATCACCGGGTGCGCCGTCACCAGCGCCTTGGCGAACACGTCATTCAGGTAAGGGCGGATCACCGTGGTTTTATCTGCAATAACAATCGGATAGGCGATACAGTCGCTGATGCGCAAACTGGTTTTATCCGCCAGCGGATGGCCCGGCGCGACCACCGCGCCCAGTCGGCCGACGGCGCTGGAGAGCACTCGCAGCGTCGGCGGCAGTACAAAATCAAAGCCCAGGCCGAGATCGGCCTCGCCCGATTCCACCGCCGACATAATGTCATCGCCGCTGGTCAGCTGGCGCAGAATCAGCTTCACCCGTGGGTTGGCGCGGCGAAACTCGCTGGCCATGCGCGGGATCAGGTTGGCCGCCAACCCGCTCATCATCGCCACCGTCACCTCGCCACGGCGTAATCCCTTCAGCTCCTCGATTTTCACCTGCGCCCACTCCAGCTCTTTAAAGGTCTGGCGAACGTGGTGGATCAGCACTTCTCCGGCGGCGGTCAGCACCATTTTGCGCGGCAGGCGCTGAAACAGCGGGGTGCCCAGCTCATCTTCCAAGGCCAGTATCTGGCGGTTAATTGCCGACGCCGAAATATGCAAACGGGCCGCCGCTTTGCGAATAGAACCGGCGCGCGCCACCTGATCGAGATACATCAACAGCCGGTGCTGCAACATAAGAACTTCTCCGTCGAAGAGCGTTGCTTTAAAGGCATCGCAGAGTGCGAAAAACTGTGCTTTTAAGGTAACGAATTAAGCGGCATAAATGAAGGACTGTTATCGGGGGGGAGTAAAGGCTATGTCTGGTTTATCGCGCCGTAATTTTGCCAAAGCGCTGGCAAGCATGATGTTGATTCCGTTGGCTGCACCACTGATGTCCCGCAAGGCGTTTGCTGCGGGCGAAACCATAAAAGTTGCTCTGTTATTACCGGGTTCCGTGGCCGACGGCGGCTGGAGCCAGCTGGCTTATCAGGGTTTGCAGAACCTGAAAGCGCAGGGATTCAACGTCGCCAGCAGCGAAAGCGTGCCGCAGGCGCAGATGGAGCAGGTGATCCGGGGTTATGCCGATGACGGCTACACCCTGATCATCGGCCACAGCTTCGAATACGGCTCTGCGTTCAATGAAATTGCGCCGGAATATCCGGATACCTACTTCTTCGCCACCACATTTAAGCCGTCAGAAAAAGCGCCGAACAACGTCGAATTCGTTGATTTGGCCTACTTGAACGCGGCCTATGGGGCAGGGGCGCTGGCGGCGCTGATTTCCGAAAAAGGCAAAGCCGTGGGCTATGTCGGCGGCGGAGACAACCCGACCCAGCAGGGCATGATGCGCGCCTTTATTGCCGGAGCAGAGAAAACTCGCTCGGGAATCAAAGGCTTGGGCATCGTCACCGGCGATTACGACAACGCCGCCAAGGGCCGCGAGGCTGCCAGCACCATGATTGGCAACGGCGCGGACGTCATTTGGCACAGCGCGGATGTCACCGGATTAGGTGCGATTCAGGGCGCGGCGGCGGCCAAGGTGAAAGCTATCGGCTGCTATTCCGACCAGAAAAGCATCGCGCCCGATTTCGTCGCCACCAGCTTCGAAACCAACCTGCCGTGGGTGGTTGAACAAGTGGCACACAGCGTGCGTGACAAGAAATTCCTCGGCGGGCAGGAGTGGAAGCCAAAAGTCTCTGACGCCTGGCTGCCGCTGTACGGCAGTGACAAATACAACAGCAAGTTAGTTAGCGCGGCGGCTTGGGCGACGTTTCAGGATATCTGGGCGCAGCTCGCCAGCGGCAGTATTGATGTTGCCAGTTTGATTAAAGCGAAATAAAAGCCTGAGGAAGTTGCATGACGTTATCCACCTCCGTTACTGACGCGGTCGTCGAACTGCGCGGTATCTGTAAACAGTTCGGCAAGGTTCGGGCCAACGATAAGGTCGATATGACCATTGCGGCCGGTGAAATTGTCGCCCTGCTCGGGGAAAACGGCGCAGGCAAAAGTACGTTGATGCAAATTTTGTACGGCTTATATCAGGCCGACACCGGGGATATTTTTGTAGAAGGCAGTCGGGTCAGCATCAAGGACCCTGGCGACGCGATTCGGCTGGGCATCGGCATGGTTCACCAAGAATTCATGCTGGTTCAGCCGATGAGCGTGGTCGAAAACGTGATTTTAGGGTTGAAAGAGACGCGCAGCGGCTATCTGGACCTGCACGCCGCCGCCAAACGTCTGCAACAGATTTCGGACAAACACGGGCTGGCGGTTGACCCGTGGGCCAAGATCCAACATCTGCCGATTGGCGTTCAGCAGCGGGTGGAGATCCTCAAGCTGCTCTACCGCGATGCCAAGGTGCTCATTCTCGACGAACCCACGGCGGTACTGACCCCGCGCGAAAAAGAGGGGCTGTTTGCCACGCTGGACTCGCTGCGTGCCGAAGGGCGCTCGGTGGTGATCGTCACCCATAAACTGTATGAAATCATGGCGGTGGCCGACCGTGTCTGCGTAATGCGTAGCGGGAAAATGGTCGAAAGCGTCGCTGTCACACAGACCTCAGAAACCGATTTAGCCCGCCGCATGGTAGGGCGCGACGTGCTGCTGCGGGTGGAAAAGCCCCAGCAGACACCGGGCGAAGAGGTGCTGCATATCGACAACATCGCCATGCGCGACGAAGCCGGAAATCAGAAAATTTGGCGCGTGGCGCTGAAAGTCCGCGCCGGGGAGATCCTCGGTATCGCCGGGGTTGACGGCAACGGGCAGTCAGAATTGGCCGACGCCTTGCTCAACCTGCGGCCGATCGAGGCCGGGCGCATTGTGCTGGGCGGCGTCGATATCTCCGACTTCACCCCGGCCCAGCGGCGCGGGGCGGGGATCGGCTTTATTCCCGCAGACCGCCGTGGCGTGGGCTCGGTCACATCCATGTCGATCAGTGATAACGCCATTCTCGGCGCCCCCCGGCAACATGCGCGGGCGCGCGGCTGGCTGTTCAGCAAAAAATCCATCGCCGCCAAGGCGCAGGAGATTGTGAACCACTTCCGCGTAGTGACGCCGGATCTCGATTTCGAAGCCGGAAAGCTCTCGGGTGGCAACCTGCAAAAACTGATTTTAGGTCGTGAAGTGCTGCGCCGCCCACGGCTGCTGGTGATTGAGCAGCCGACACGCGGGCTGGACGTCGGTGCAGTGGAGGCCGTGTGGCAAGGCTTGCTGGAAGCACGTCAGCAGGGCTGTGCGATTGTGATGATCTCCGCCGAACTGGATGAAATTATGAATTTATCCGACCGCATCGCGGTGATGTACGCCGGGCAAATCGCCGGGGTGCTGGACGCCGCCGAGGCGACCACTGAACAAATTGGCGAGCTGATGGCCGGTGGCAAGCTTAAGAATCTCAAGCCGGGCAGCAGCCTGAAGGAGGCGTCATGAAAGCGTTGTTAGAGCGCCGCCACGCGCCGGTGGATTCTACTCTCTCGCTGGTGCTCACCACGGCGCTGGCGCTAGTCGCCGCCTTCGTGCTGGCCGGTTTACTGTTTATTCCCTTTGGCGCCAGCCCATTATCGGCATTTGGCTCGCTGTTCGCCGAGGCTTTTGGCTCACTGCGCGGCTTTAGCCAGACGCTGGTACAGGCCACGCCGCTGATTTTAATTGCTCAGGCCACCATCGTGATTTGGCGCGGCGGGCTGGGTTATATCGGTTTTGAAGGCTGCTTCTTGGTGGGGGCGGCGGCTGCCTCTTATGTCGCGCTAGGGGGCACGCCGCAGGGCATGTCCTTCATGCTGCCCGCGTGGGCCTTCTGGCCGGTGGTGATTGTCGCGGCCTTCGCGGCCGGGGCGATTTGGGCGGGCATCGTCGGCATTATGCGCGTGCGCTTTGGCGGCAATGACGTATTGATCTCCCTGATGGCTAACTACGTGGCGGCCTTCCTAATCCAATACTTAGTCTCTGGCCCGATGCGCGCGCCGGGCGACTTACCCCAGACTCCGCGTCTGCCGGTGGAAAGTTGGCTGCCGATGATTTTACCCGGCGTTCGGGCACACATGGGCTTATTGATTGCGCTGGCCTGCTCGGTGCTGGTGTGGGTGCTGATCCGCGCCACGCCGATCGGCTACGAGATGATTGTCAGCGGCCTGAACCCGAAAGCCGCGCGCTATGGCGGCATTAATGTGGTGCGTCGCCAGATGCTGGCCGTGTTCCTCGGTGGCGGCATGGCCGCGCTGGCCGGACTGTGCGCGGTGCTCGGCGTGCAACATCGCCTGATGGACGGATTAGCCGGCGGCGTCGGCTTCGTCGGCGTGGTCGTGGCCTTGCTGGCGCGACTCAATCCGCTGGTGGTGATCCCGACGGCCATTTTATACGGCGGGTTGGAAGTGGGCGGCAGCGCGATGCAGCGCCAGAGCGGCCTGCCGACCTCGGTGATTTTCATTCTGGAAAGCCTCGTGGTGCTGTTGATCCTCGCCGGAGACATTCTGCGCTACTACCGAATTAACTGGCCGGGGCGGGCTGAAACCTCGCTGGCCGCCGCCACGGAGAACAAATCATGAGTCTGTGGGCGCATCTGGATACTGCATTTTTCATTACGTGGTTAGCCGCGGCGGTTCGCCTCGCCGGGCCGGTTCTGCTGGCTTCGCTGGGGGAAATTTACGCCGAACGCTCCGGAGTGCTGAATATCGGCATTGAAGGCACGGTGCTGATGGGCGCGCTGTCGAGCTATCTGGTGGCGGTGTGGTCTGGCTCCACCGTGCTCGGCTTCTTCGCCGGTGGCCTCGGGGGCTTGATCGTCGGGCTGTTTCTGGCGTTCCTCTACCTGCGGGCGCTCGCCAGTCAGGTGGTGGTCGGCATTGTGTTCAACATTCTGGCGGCGGGCATTGCCACTTATGTCTACAGTCTGGTGATGGGCAACGCCACCTCGCCGACCATCGACATGTTCAACGCCTTGCCGATCCCCGGCCTGTCGCAGCTGCCGGTGGTGGGGAAAATCTTCTTTAATCAGCCCTGGCCGCTCTATCTGACGCTGATTCTGGTGGCGGTGGCGCAGATTGTCCTGTTCCACACGCGCTTTGGTTTAACGCTGCGCGCCGTCGGCGAGAACCCACGCGCCGCCCACGCCGCCGGGCTAAATGTCCAGCGGGTCAGAACCTACGGCGTGATGCTCTCGTGCCTTGGCGCAGGGCTGGCGGGAGGCTATCTGGTCACCGCGCAGATTGGCCTGTTTCGCGACAACATTGTCAGCGGGCAGGGGTTTATCGCGCTGGCGATTGTGATTTTCGGCCGCTGGAGCCCGGTTAAAGCCCTGCTGGCTGCCTTTATTTTCGGCGCTGCCGACGCCCTGCAGCTCTCTTTGCAGCTGTTCGACAACGCGCTTCCGGCGCAGGTGCTGCTGGCCCTGCCTTACTTACTCACCATTCTGGCGATGTCCGGCATCGTCGGCAAAACCGTTCAGCCGGGCGCACTGACCCAGCCCTATCACAAGGAGTAGTCACTATGTTGCACAGTTTCCGTGGTACCAACGTCAAGTCTGCACAGGCTTTTCGTATCAGCCCGAAAGATACCAACTACTTCGCCATTCTGTTCGACCATGAGCAGGATCAGATTGAAAACATCTTCGTGATTGAGATTTTCAACGTCGGTGGCGCGACGCCGCCAAACGAGCACGCCACCGCCCACGAGTTTTTCTACGTGCTGCACGGCGAAGGTATTGCGCGCTGCGACGGCAAAGAGATGGCGTTGAAGAAGGGCGACGCGCTGCTGCTCGCGCCGGGCAATGAGCATCTGATTCAAAATACCGGTAGCTCGAAGCTCTATACCCTGACGGTGATGACTCCGAATGAAGGCTTTGCCGAGCTGATCCGCGGCGGCGAGCCGGTCGAGCTGGACGAAGAAGATCTGCGCATTCTGAGCGGGGCGGCGGGGAGCGAGGCGGCATGAGTTCACGGCAGTCTGATTTAATTCCTTTAGGGGCCAGCCCGCGCAACCAGTGGCACGTCTCCGCGCAGCAGGTGGATTTAGTGCGCGACGCCGTGCCGCCGCAGACCATCACGGTGGCTGACGGCGACCGGCAGATTCGGCTCGACGTGCAGCGTACCGCGCTGATTGTCATCGATATGCAAAATGACTTTTGCCATCCCGACGGCTGGCTGGGGCATATTGGCGTCGATGTCACCCCCGCGCGTGGCCCGATTGCGCCTTTGCAGCGCCTGCTGCCGGTGGCGCGCCAGTCGGATATTCCGGTGATTTGGCTCAACTGGGGCAACCGCGCCGACAAGCTGAACCTCAGCCCGGCCGTGCTGCACGTCTACAAGCCGACGGGAGAAGGCGTGGGGCTGGGCGATCCGCTGCCGGTTTCCGGTGCGCCGGTGCTGCAACACGCCAGCTGGGCCGCCGCCGTGGTGGACGAACTGCCCAAGCAGGCCGGGGATATCAGCGTGGATAAATATCGCATGTCCGGCTTCAAAGACACCGAGCTGGACAGCATTCTGCGCAATCTCAACGTCACTACGCTGCTGTTCGCCGGAGTGAATGCCGACCAGTGCGTGCTTTGCACCTTGCAGGACGCCAACTTCCAGGGCTACGACTGCCTGCTGTTGGAGGACTGCTGTGCCACTACCTCGCCGCAATACTGTCTGGACGCCACCTTGTACAACGTTCGCCAATGCTTTGGTTTTGTTACCGATTCTGACCAGCTGCTTACCCAGCTTTCGGCTTAATCGGCAGGAGAGTAAATGTCTTATATTTTGGCCGATGGCTGGCTGGTCACCATGAACCCGCAGCGCGATGTGTTGGAGCAGGCCAGCCTGTTGATTGAAGGTGACAGAATTCGGGCGATCGGCACGCGCCAGCAGCTGGTCGCCAGCCATCCTGAGTCTGAAGTGCTGGACTGCCGCGACGCCATCATCATTCCCGGCATGGTCAACACCCACACCCATCTGTTCCAGACCCTGTTGAAAGGGCTGGGCGATGACATGGTGCTGAAAAAGTGGTTCACCTGCATGACCGGTCCGAGCGCGGTGGAGCTGACGGGAGAGGACGTGTTCGCCGCCGCCATGCACGGCTGCGTGGAGTCGCTGCGTTCCGGCGTCACCTCGCTGGTGGATTTCATGTATGCCCATCCGCGCCCCGGCTTGACCGCCAAAGTGGTGGAAGCCTTTGAACTGACGGGCATTCGTGGTCGCGTTTGTCGCGGGTTTATCACGGCGGGGGCCGAACACGGCATTCCCACCGAGCTAATCGAAACCCCCGAGGCGGCGCTGGCCGACGCCCGCCAGCTAATTTATTACTACAACCGCGAAGGCGGCAGGGTGAAGGTCGGCATTGCGCCAAGCATGATTTGGGCGCTGGACGAAAAAGTGCTGCGCGGCACCCGTGAGCTGGCGAATGAAACCGGGGCGCTGATCACCACCCACGTGGCGGAAACCGATTTTGAGATTGCCCAGTCGCAGCTGCGTTTTCAAAGCACGGATACCGAGTTTCTCAGCGACATCGGCTTCCTCGGGCCGGACGTGCTGGCGGTACACTGCGTGCAGTGCAGCAGCCGCGACATCCGCACGCTGAAGCATTACGACGTGCGGGTGTCGCACAATCCGTGCAGCAACATGTATTTAGCTTCCGGCGTCGCGCCGATTCCCGAGATGCTGGCGGCAGGTTTGACGGTTGGCTTAGGCTCCGACGGCCCGGCCAGCAGCAACAACCACAGCCTGTTTCAGGCGATGAAAATGGCGGCGCTGGTGCAAAAGGGCGTGCATCGCGATCCGACCATCATGACTGCCGAAAAGGTGCTGGAGATGGCGACCATAGACGGCGCGCGGGCAATTGGCCTAGAGCATGAAATCGGCTCGCTGGAAGTCGGCAAAAAGGCGGATGTGGTGGTGATTGGCACCAACCACCCGGCGATGACGCCGGTGCATCATCCGGTTTCCGCGTTGGTTTACTCGGCGCTGGGGCACGAAGTCACCGACGTGTTTGTTGATGGCCAGCCGGTTTTGCGTAACGGCCAGCTGACGCGGGTCAATGAGCGGGAAGTGATGGTGCGCTCGCAGCAGGCGGCGAACAGCCTTGCGGCGAGGGCAGGGAGTGACAGATTTAAACGCCGTCCGTGGCGCTCAAGCAGTTTCTGATTTCGCTAGTTCCATTCATCCTGACGCTCTTCATCCCCCGCTCGGAATTGGCCGCGCGGCATGATGTTCAACGTTTCGTGCAGTTCTGACCACACCAGCACTACCTCGCCGCTTTTTAGCTGGCGGCGCACATCTTCGACTTTTTGCTCCAGCGTGCGCTCTTGCTCGCCGTAGTCGGTGCCTTCGCGCAGCACAAAGGCTTCAATCACATTGGTGAGGATCTCTGCGTCCAGTTCTTTCCACGGAATAATCACGGGTTACTTTCCTAAAGCTACTTGCCAATAAACAGGGAGGACTTTGCATCAAAGTCAGTTAAATAGGGAGCGATCCACGCTGGAATACGCTGCTCCAGCCACATTTGCGGGTTGCGCAGGCTGCCAGACACAAAGCCAACGTGGCCGCCGTGCTCTGTCAGCTGATATTCAATGCTTGGCGGCAAATCGGCCAGCGGCGGGATCACCTCCGGCGTCATAAAGGGGTCGTCTTTGGCATGAATGATCAGCAGCGGAATGCGCACCTGCGACAGCAACGGCATGCCGCTGCAACGGCGATAATAGTCCAGCGCGTCGGCGAAGCCGTGGGCCTTGGAGGTAATGACGTCATCGAATTCGCGCAGGCGCTTAATGGATTTCAGCTGTTGCAGCGTAACCGGCAGGGTGCCGGGGTACTTCGCCAGTTTGCGCGAGGCGTTCAGTTTGAGCTGCTCCAGCAGATAGCGCTGGTAAAAGCGCGAAGCGCCGCGCTCCAACCTTAGCGCGCAGGGTTCCAGCATCAGCGGCGCTGACACCACCACCGCGGCTTTCAGGTGGCAGCGAACCCCTTCTTGCCCGAGATAACAGGCCAGCATATTGCCGCCGAGCGAGACGCCCACCGCGCCGGTAGGCACGTCGCCATGAGTTTCCCGCAGCCAGTTGAGGAAGAAGCGCGCGTCCTCGGTTTCGCCAGAATGGTAGATGCGCTGCTGCTTATTCGGCTCGCCGCTACAGCCGCGAAAATGCATCACCACCCCCAGCCAGCCCTGCTCGCGCCACGCGTGCAGTAGCCCGTGGGCATAAGGGCTGTAGAAATTACCTTCCAACCCGTGGAACAGCACCATGCGCGGCTTATCTTGCGCCAGCGCCGGGTCCTCACTCCAGGCTAAATCAATGAAATCGCCATCCGGCGTGTCCAGCCGCTGCCAGTGTGGTTCAAGCTGCACGCGGCGTCGAACCAACCGTGGCAGGATGGTTTGCAGGTGCGGGTTTGCGGCCCCACGAATAGGCTGGAACGATTCATACATAAGATATAAGGTTTTTTGATAAGTAATTATTGTGCGAGCTAAATCACACTGATAGCTTTTAATCCTAACGCATATTCTTCAGGGTGGAGTACCCAAACTTAATGGAACCTAGTTTATTCTTTTCAATGCTTGGCTTTTTGTGGGTCGCTGCTATTACACCTGGTCCGAACAATATGTTGTTGACCACCTCGGGTGCAAATTTCGGGTTCTTCCGCTCAATTTGGCTGTTAATTGGCATCATGCTTGGCATGCAAAGCGTGGTGCTTCTGGTGGCATTTGGCGTCGGCAGCCTGATCATGGTTTACCCCGCGCTGCACCTGTTCCTGAAAATCGCCGGTAGCCTCTATTTGCTCTGGCTGGCGTGGAAAATTGCCACTTCGGCCTATGAGAAGTTAGAGGTAGGCGCGCCGCCGCCGAAGCCGCTGTACTGGTATCAGGGCTGGCTGTTGCAATTTCTTAACCCAAAAGCCTGGCTGATGGGGCTAGGCGCGATCGCCAGTTTTAGCCTGGCTGGCGCGCAATATAACCACTCAATCGCGGCCATCAGCGTCGGGATTTTCATCGTGAATCTGGTGTCAGGCGTTATCTGGCTGGGATTCGGCACGGTGATCGGTCGCCTGCTCAGCACCCGCCGTGCCTGGTACACCTTCAACGTCGCAATGGGCCTGCTCACCGCCGCCTGCGTGCTGTTGATTTGGCATTAAGATCCTTGCCAATTGCCCCTCCTGTTTGAAGAGGAGGGGCAACCTAATGCATTACTTGAAGCCGTCGGTTTTCAGCAGGCTATCTAGCATCTCCATTTCTACATTGAATTTAAGCTGATTGTTCTCCTGCAGCTGCTCATACTGCTGGGCGAAAGCGGAGCGCAGACCTTGCAAGGCGTGGAAGCATTTATCCATCGCTTGCTTACTGCTGCTGGACAGGCTCTCGAGGGCCGCCAGCTTTTCAACTTGCTCCACCACGCTTTCCAGCGCGGGCATATAGCGACTTAAGAACGCGTTGCCCGGCTTCACGTCTTCGGGATCTTCCTCCATGCTGGTCAAAATCATCCGAGCGTTTTTGATGGTGCCCTGTAGCTCAGTCTGCATGGCAGCGGGCAGCGTCTTTTTCTCCAGCATCAATAAGAGTCCGGCATAGTCATCTTTGGCCGGGCGGAAGACCTTCTTCACCGGCGCGGTTTTTGCCACGAGGATGGTGTTGGGGGATTCATCCTCTACAACATCGCGCGGTGGTCGGTAAGAACTAACGATCTTGGGTTCAGGCTTGGGAGCAGGTTTTGGCTCGTCGGGTTCATCGCGCGGTGGGCGGTAAGAACTAACGATCTCGGGTTCAGGCTTGGGAGCAGGTTTTGGCTCGTCAGGTTCATCACGCGGTGGTCGGAAGGACGAGACGATGTTTTCATCCTCGCTTTTTTGCTGCTTTAGCTGTTGATTATGTAGATATTCTTTATAGCTCACTTCTGACGTATGGGTGGCGGCGGGTTCAGCTTTGATTGGCGTGATTGAGTGCGCTGAACTCACGATCATCTTGCGGGCTATCACGACGATAACCAGAAAAACGACGTAGAACGGATAGGCGGCTAATAAATTATCGAAGATTACGGCATAAGATATGAGGGCTATGCCCCAGAGCAGGGCTTTCCACAATAGGTTGGCGCGAAATTGAGTCAGTAAACTGAGTAGCAATGCGGCCGTTGCCATCCAGAAAGGTAGCACTAAGCTATTGCCCAAAATGGCCCAAGCGACGCCGACTGGGATACTCCAATAAAAACTTTGTCGGTCAGTTAAAAAATTATGAAGCAGCATATAGCTAGGGAGCAGGACTAGCCATATGACGCCGTCTTGTTCGTCTTTGGGTATTAGAAGGTATTCGTCAGAGCTGGAAACGAAGCCAAAACAACCGAAAAGAATAACGATGTAAGTGAAAATCCTGAAACCACGAGAGTCGCGATAAAACTCGCTAAAAGAATCCGTATGGTAGTCAATCTCTCTCATTGTTAACCAACCACCTTCGCCTGCGCATTTTGCCCTGCGGCAATCGACGCCAGTTTCATGCGCAGCTCTTGCTCCATACCACCCAGCTCTTTCTCTACTTCAACCCGGCGTTGGCGCGCATTACTGGCAATAGACAGCGTCTCTTCCAACGTGTTCAGCAGGCGGTTTTGCACATCGCGCAGCGTATCGATATCGATAATCGAGCGTTCTACCTCGGTGGCGGTTTCGATGCTGCCCAGTTCTAACATTTCGGCATTGCGGCGCAGCATTTCATTGGTGGTGTCCGCCACGTCTTTTTGCAGCTTGGCGGCCTGACGCTGTGAGTTGAGGCTCAGGGCGAGGACGATTTGGCTTTTCCAGATAGGAATAGTGGTCAGAATGCTGCTTTGAATTTTTTCGGCCAGAGACTGGCTATTGTTTTGCATCAGGCGAATTTGCGGCGCGGTTTGAATCGCAAAGGTGCGCGAGAGCAGCAGGTCATGCAGGCGACGCTCAAAGCGCTGGATACCATTGACCAAATCGCGAACTAACTGAGCATCCATCGCATCGCCAGACTGCTCGGCCTTAGCCTGCGCCTGGGGTAAATCGGAGGCTTGAATCTGCTCAATCTTCTTTTTACCGGCGATGATATGCAGGCTGATTTGTTTGAAATATTCGCTGTTGCGAATAAACAGCTGTTCCAGCGTGGCGATGTTACGCAGCAGCTCGACAATAGTGTCCTGCAACTTATTGGAGATGGTATCCACTTGCTGAGCCAGCGTCTGATATTCCATCAGCGTGCGCTCGAGCTTGCTGAACATTTTGCCAATCAATGGCAGAGATTCGAGCAGGCCCTTTTTCTGCTCAAAAACTGTCAAATCGATGCTTTTCACTTTGCCAAGCATCGTGGTGAGCTGCTGACCAATCTCGCCCGCGTCTTTGGCGCGCACTTCTTGCATCATGGATTCGCTAAAGCGCGACATGGCGTTCATGGTCTTCGCGCCATAGGCAATCGAGAGCACCGGATCGGTAATATCAATTTGCGCCACGATCTCGTCCAGCTGTTGCTGATCTTCGGCAGTGAGAGCCTTGGTTGGCTCGCCGCTGGTGGTGGAAAGGTCGGTGGCGAGTTCGGTCGAAAGCGCGGCTTCCGGCTGTACAGATGTAGGTGTGGTTTCCGTCACTGCGTGATCCTTTTGATCGAGGATAAAGCCGCGAAAGCAGCTCAATTCATAAATTTGGCTAATAATAGCGTGATTTTAACCCGCACGATCTATGACTACCAGCAACAAACCCTCATACATTTTTATTCTTTGAATTGGCTTCATATTCCATAAAGTAATTAAAGATAATTTCTAATTACTTTCTATCCTTTTGCGGCTCCGCTAAAACTGTCTGACAAACCGCCAAAACGGTCTGATAACCCCCTTTAAATCCTGTGCGGAGCAATTTCTTATGGCGAGCAAAACCTTTGGTTCTTTCAAGTTACACGGCGTGGCGCTGGCTTTAAGTCTTGCGGCTTTTGGCGCACAGGCGGCGGATGTCACCGTGGCCTACCAAACGTCGGCGGAACCGGCGAAAGTCGCGCAGGCGGAAAACAGTTTTGGCAAAGAATCCGGCGCGCAGGTTGACTGGCGCAAGTTCGACAGCGGCTCGAGCGTGCTGCGTGCGTTGGCGTCCGGCGATGTGCAGATTGGCAATATCGGCTCCAGCCCGTTGGCGGTGGCCGCCAGCCAGAAGCTGCCTATTGAAGTGTTTTTGATCGCCTCTGAGCTGGGTAGCTCGGAAGCGCTGGTGGTGAAGAAAGAGATTAAAGACCCAAAAGACTTGGTTGGCAAGCGCATCGCGGTGCCTTTCATCTCCACCACCCATTACAGCCTGCTGTCGGCGCTCAAGCATTGGGACATCGACCCGAAACAGGTCACCATCGTCAATCTTCAGCCACCGGCCATCGCCGCAGCCTGGGCGCGTGGTGACATTGACGGCGCTTATGTTTGGGCGCCGGCGGTGAATGAATTGGAGAAAACCGGCAAGGTGCTGACGGACTCCTCGCAGGTCGGCAAATGGGGTTCACCAACTCTCGACGTGTGGGTAGTGCGCAAGGACTTCGCTAAAGCACATCCTGAGATTGTCACGGCTTTCGCCCGCAGTGCGTTGAAAGTGCAGGGGGATTACCTGCAACAGCCGAAGAAGTGGCTACAGGACAAAAGCAATCTTGATGCTTTGTCGCGCCTGAGTGGCGTTCCGGCCGAGCAAGTGCCTGATTTAGTGAAAGGTAACCGTTATTTGCCAGTGGACGAGCAGGTCACCCAGCTGGGTAAGCCGGTGGATAAAGCCATTAAAGACACCGCCGCGTTCCTCAAAGAGCAGGGCAAAGTGCAGCAGGTAGACGACGACTACAGCGATTACGTGACCAACCAGTTCGTCAAAGCCGTTCAGGCTAGCCCGAAATCCTGAGGAGAACGCCATGCTTAACGTCTCGCACCTTTCGGCGGAATATCAGGGCCGCCCGGCCCTGAAAGATATCTCCTTGCAGATTGCCAGCGGCGAACTGGTGGTGGTGCTCGGCCCGTCGGGCTGTGGCAAAACCACCTTACTTAACCTGATTGCCGGATTTTTGCCTGCATCGAGCGGCTCTATCACCCTCGACGGCGTGCCGGTCAGCGGGCCGGGTGCCGATCGCGGCGTGGTGTTCCAGCATGAGGGATTACTACCGTGGCGCGACGTGGTGAGCAACGTGGAGTTCGGCCTGCAATTGGCGGGCATCAACAAGAGCCAGCGCCGGGAAACCGCGCTGCGCATGCTGAATAAGGTCGGGCTGAAAGGCTACGAGCAGCACTTCATCTGGCAGCTTTCCGGCGGGATGCGTCAGAGAGTGGGTATTGCTCGCGCGCTGGCCGCCGACCCGCGCCTGCTGCTGTTGGATGAGCCTTTCGGCGCGCTCGACGCCTTTACTCGCGAACAGATGCAGGAGCTGCTGCTGACTATTTGGCACGACACCGGCAAACAAATTTTGCTCATTACCCATGACATTGAAGAGGCGGTGTTCCTCGCCAGCGAACTGTTGCTGCTCTCGTCGGGGCCGGGGCAGGTGGTGGAACGCCTGAAGCTCGACTTCGGCCAGCGTTACGCCAACGGCGAGCCGTGCCGCGCCATCAAGTCAGACCCGCAGTTTATTGCTCAGCGTGAATACGTGCTGAGTAAAGTCTTCCAGCAGCGCGAGGTGTTGATATGAGTCTGGATTCTGCACTCAACAATCAAACCACCGTGGCAGCCACTCGGCGCTCATGGCTGGCGCGCATTCCGCGCAACGTGCGGCTGAGCATTGCCACGCTGCTGGTGCTAGTGGTGGTGTGGTGGGCGGTGACCGCGCTGAAACTCATCAGCCCGCTGTTTCTCCCCGCGCCGCAGCAGGTGCTGCATCAGCTGTATGTCATCGCCAGCCCGCAAGGCTTTATGGACGCCACGCTGTGGCAGCATTTGGCGGCCAGCCTGACGCGCATTTTGATCGCGCTGCTGGCGGCGGTGGTGATTGGCGTGCCGGTGGGCATTGCCATGGGGCTGAATGATACGGTGCGCGGCATTTTGGACCCGCTGATTGAGTTGTATCGCCCGGTGCCGCCGCTGGCTTATTTGCCGCTGATGGTGATTTGGTTTGGTATCGGCGAAACCTCGAAAATTCTGCTGATCTATCTGGCGATTTTCGCCCCGGTGGCGCTCTCCGCCGTGGCGGGCGTGCGCAGCGTTTCTCAGGTGCGAGTGCGCGCCGCGCAGGCCCTCGGCGCCAGTAAGTTACAGGTGCTGCGCTATGTGGTGCTGCCGAGCGCGCTGCCGGAAATTCTGACCGGCATTCGGATTGGCCTCGGCGTCGGCTGGTCCACGCTGGTGGCCGCCGAGCTGATTGCCGCCACGCGCGGTCTGGGTTTTATGGTGCAGTCCGCCGGTGAGTTTTTGGCGACTGATGTGGTTATTGCGGGCATCAGCGTGATCGCGCTGATCGCCTTTAGTCTTGAAATCGGCCTGCGCGCCTTACAGCGCAAACTCACCCCGTGGCACGGAGAACAGCAATGAACGAACGTTTGATTATCACGCCGTTAGGCCCGTATATCGGCGCGCAGGTTGAGAATATCGATCTGACTCGCCCCCTGTCTGACGCGCAGTTTGAGCAGTTCTACCATGCTTTGCTCAAGCATCAGGTGCTGTTTGCCCGCAATCAGCCGATCACTCCGGCGCAGCAGCGAGCGCTGGCCGCGCGGTTCGGCGATTTGCACATTCACCCGGTTTACCCGCACGCGCCGGATGTCGAAGAGATCATCGTCCTCGATACCCATGACGACAACCCGCCGGACAATGACAACTGGCACACCGACGTCACCTTTATCGAAACGCCTCCGGCGATTGCGGTGTTGGCGTCAAAGCACCTGCCGACCACCGGCGGCGACACGCTGTGGGCCAGCGGCATTGCGGCCTACGAGGCGCTGTCCGAGCCTTTCCGCCAGTTGCTGACGGGTCTGCAGGCCGAGCACGACTTCACCAAGTCATTCCAGGAATTTAAATATCGCAAGACGCCGGAAGAGCACCAGCAGTGGCAGAAAGCCAAAGAGAAGAACCCGCCGTTGCTGCATCCGGTGATTCGCACCCACCCAGTGAGCGGCAAGCAGGCGCTGTTTGTGAATGAAGGTTTTACCACCCGGATTGTTGGCCTGAGCGAGAAGGAGAGTGCGGCGATCCTGACTTTCCTGTTTAACCACGTGACCAAACCCGAGTTTCAGGTGCGCTGGCGCTGGCAGCAGGATGATATCGCTATCTGGGATAACCGCGTGACGCAGCATTATGCGAATGCGGATTATCTGCCGCAGCGGCGGATTATGCATCGGGCGACGGTGCTGGGTGATAAGCCTTTTTATAAAGGGTGACGCGTGGTTGTGCGGGGCTGCGACGGCGTTGCTGCCTCGCTGTAGGATACTCACATACTGATGTATGCTCCGTTTCCCCAGCTCGTGGCGCCTTGTCTCGCTCCCGCACAATCACGCTCATACCTTGGCTGTGCGGGGCTGCGACGTCGTTTAAGGTTTTGCTCCTCCCCTTTCCAGGGGAGGGGGCTAGCCAAATCAACTCTCTACATCAAACGCCTTCGACATCTCTTCGAGCTGTTCTTGGGCGTCGAGCCAGGTCATTTCGGTCTCTTCCAGCGCGCCTTTGGTTTTAGTTTGCTGTTGCAGACATTCGGTAAGCTCGGCTTTGCGGCTGATGTCGTAAATGGCGGAATCGGCGAGCTTCTCTTCAATAGCCGCCAGTTCGTTGCTCAGCTTTTCCATCTGCGTTTCCAGCTTGGTTATCTGCTTGCGCAGCGGCTGGGTTTGATTGCGGAAATCGGCTTCGCGGCGCTTCTGGTCTTTGCGCGACTGCGCGCTGTTCACGCCGCCGTCTTTGGCCGGAGCTTCTTGCTGGCTCTCCTGACGCTGAATCTCAACCAGCCACTGCTGGTAATCTTCCAAATCGCCGTCGAACTGTTCGACTTTGCCGCCGTGAACCAGATAGAGGTCGTCGGTGGTGGAACGCAGTAAGTGGCGGTCGTGCGACACCACCACCATCGCGCCTTCGAAATCGATCAATGCTTCGGTCAGCGCCTGACGCATATCGAGATCCAAGTGGTTGGTTGGTTCGTCGAGCAGCAGCAGGTTAGGGCGCTGCCAGACGATCAGGGCCAGCACCAGACGCGCTTTTTCGCCACCGGAGAAACGGCCGGTCGGGTCTGTCACTTTATCGCCGTGGAAGCCGAAACCGCCGAGATAGTCGCGCAGTTGCTGCTCAGTCTCTTTGTTTGCCAGACGCACTAAGTGCTGCAACGGCGAGTCTTCGGCGCGCAAGAACTCCAACTGATGCTGGGCGAAGTAGCCCAGTTTGACCCCTTTCGACAGGCCAATATCTCCCTGCAAAGGCGCCATGGTTCCCGCTAACAGCTTGATCAACGTGGATTTACCGGCGCCGTTTCTACCCAGCAGCCCGATGCGCGAACCCGGCACCAGATTCAGCTTGATGGAGTCCAGAATGGTGGTGTCGCCATAGCCCGCGCTGACTTTTTCCATGCGCAGCAGCGGGTCGGGCAAACTTTCTGGCGAACGGAAGCTAAAATGAAAAGGATTATCCACGTGCGCCGGGGCGATCAGCTCCATGCGTTCCAGCATCTTGATACGGCTCTGCGCCTGCTTGGCCTTGGTGGCCTGTGCGCGGAAACGGTCAATATAGCTCTGCAAGTGGGCGACTTTCTCTTGCTGGCTCTCAAACAGCGACTGCTGCTGCGCCAGTTTCGTCGCCCGTTGACGCTCGAAGGAGGAGTAGTTGCCAGTGTATTCGTTCAGCGTCTGCTGCTCGATATGCAGGATTTTATCGACAATCGGGTCGAGAAAATCGCGGTCATGGGAAATCAGCACCAGCGTGCCGGTGTAGCTTTTCAGCCACTTCTCAAGCCAGATCACCGCGTCTAAATCAAGGTGGTTGGTTGGTTCGTCGAGCAGCAGTAAGTCAGAGCGACAAATCAGCGCCTGCGCCAGGTTAAGGCGCATACGCCAACCGCCCGAGAAGGATTTCACCGGCTGCTGCAATTGGCTTTGGCTAAAGCCCAGCCCGCTGAGCAGGCTGGCGGCGCGCGCCGGAATGGTCCACGCCTGAATGGCGTCGAGCTTGCCGTGGGCGTGAGCGATGGCGTTGCCGTCGTCGCGCTCGTTGGCGGCGTGCAATTCAGATTCTAACTGACGAAACTCGCGGTCGCCGTCGATAACATACTCTATGGCTGGCACGTCAAGCGCGGGCGTTTCCTGATTAACCCAGGCCAAAGCCCAGTTATTCGGGAAAGTCATGTTGCCCGCGTCGGCGCTCATTTCGTTTTTCAACAGTGAGATAAGTGTCGATTTACCACAGCCGTTTTTGCCGACCAAACCGACTTTTTGGCCGGGATTAATGGTCGCTGATGCGTTATCTAGCAGGACGTTAGTGCCGCGTCGGATTTGTAATGAGGAGAAAACAATCATAAAGCGCCGTGTTGAGAGTATGTTAAATTGTCACGATCATAAGTTAAACAAGACGTATTGCGTCCTATTTTTAGTCTTTGCGAAGCATGGTAACGGAAAAACCGCACCCTGACGACGCTTTGGAGGTATTGATGTCGCAGCCACCAAAGGTTTTGCTGCTGTATGCCCACCCGGAATCGCCCGATTCGGTCGCCAACCGCGTTTTGTTGCAACAAGCGCAGCAATTAGAGCATGTCACCGTTCACGATTTGTACGCCCACTACCCCGATTTTTTCATCGACATTCACCGCGAACAACAGCTGTTGCGCGACCATAAAGTGATTGTTTTTCAACATCCTCTTTATACCTATAGCTGCCCGGCGCTGCTAAAAGAGTGGATGGATCGCGTCTTGGCTCGCGGCTTTGCCAGCGGCGCAGGCGGCAACGCGTTGCGGGGAAAGTATTGGCGCTCGGTGGTCACCACCGGCGAGCCAGAGGGTGCCTATAAGGCGGGCGGCTATAACCGCTACCCAATGTCGGACATTATGCGTCCCTTCGAGCTGACCTCGGCGATGTGCCATATGCACTGGATGACGCCGATTATCATCTATTGGGCCCGCCGCCAGAAACCTGATGTATTACATAGTCATGCGCAGGCTTACGGCGATTGGTTAAGGTCTCCACTACCACACGGAGGCAATCAATAATGGACGGTTCGAATCTTCCGGCAGCGATTTTACTTTTTCTGTTCGCTGCCGTGGTTGCTGTACCCATTGCCCAGAAGCTGGGCATTGGCGCGGTGCTCGGCTACCTGCTGGCCGGGATTGCTATCGGCCCGTGGGGGCTAGGTTTTATTCGCGACGTGGATGAAATTCTGCACTTCTCCGAGCTTGGGGTGGTGTTCCTGATGTTTATCATCGGGCTGGAGCTGAATCCCGGTAAGCTTTGGGAGCTGCGCAGGCAGATCTTCGGCGTAGGGGCGGGGCAGGTGATATTGACCGCCGCCGTGCTGGGCGGGCTGCTCTATTTGACGAATTTCGCCTGGCAGGCGGCGCTGATTGGCGGTATCGGTTTGGCAATGTCATCCACCGCCATGGCCCTGCAATTAATGCGCGACAAGAGCATGACCCGCAATGAAGGCGGCCAGCTTGGCTTTGCGGTTTTACTGTTTCAGGATATCGCGGTTATCCCCGCGTTGGCGCTGATCCCCCTGCTGGCTGGTGGCCCGGAAGGCACCAATAATTGGGGCATGATTGGCCTGAAGGTGCTGGCGTTTGCTGGAATGCTGATTGGCGGGCGTTTCCTGCTTCGACCGATTTTCCGGCTGATCGTGGCCTCCGGCGTGCGCGAAGTGTTCACCGCCGCCGCGCTGCTGTTGGTGCTCGGCTCGGCGCTGTTTATGGATTCGCTTGGCTTCTCAATGGCCCTCGGGACCTTTATCGCCGGGGTGCTGTTGGCGGAAAGTGAGTATCAGCACGAACTGGAAATCGCCATCGAGCCGTTTAAAGGTTTACTGCTCGGGCTGTTCTTTATCTCGGTGGGCATGGCGCTCAACCTTGGCGTGCTTTACACCCACGTGCTCGAAGTGCTGATTGGCGTGGTGGTACTGGTGTCGATTAAAGGCGCGGTGCTATACACGCTGGCGCGGGTGTTTGGCATTCGCACCTCGGTCCGGCTGCAATTCTCAGCGGTACTCAGTCAGGGCGGTGAGTTCGCCTTCGTGCTGTTCTCAGCCGCCGGTGCACAGAAGGTCATCTCCTCCTCGCAGCTCTCTCTGCTACTGGTGGTGGTGACACTGTCGATGATGACCACGCCGCTGCTGATGCAGGCGGTGGATAAGATTCTGGTGCGCCGCTACAACGATAATGAAGAGAGCGATGAGAAGCACTTCGTGCAGGATGACCAGCCGCAGGTGATTATCGTCGGCTTCGGGCGTTTTGGTCAGGTGATTGGCCGCCTGCTGATGGCCAACAAGAAACGCATTACCGTGCTGGAGCGCGATATCAGCGCCGTCGGCCTGATGCGCACCTATGGGTATAAAGTCTATTACGGTGATGCCACCGAGCTGGAACTGCTGCGAGCCTCTGGCGCGGAGAAAGCCAAATCTATCGTGATCACCTGTAATGAGCCGGAAGATACGATGGAAATCGTGCATCTGTGCCAGCAGCATTTCCCACATCTAAATATTTTGGCGCGTGCTCGCGGACGTGTTGAAGCGCACGAGCTGTTGCAGGCGGGCGTGACTCACTTCTCGCGTGAAACCTTCTCCAGCGCGCTGGAGTTAGGCAAGAAGACGCTGGTGACGCTGGGGATGCATCCGCACAGCGCCTACCGCGCACAGCAGCACTTCCGCCGTCTGGATATGCGCATGTTGCGCGAACTGGTGCCGCAAAACCGTGGCGACGTGGCGCAGATTTCCCGTGTGAAAGAGGCGCGGCGCGAGCTGGAAGACATCTTCCAAAGCGAAATGCACAACGAGCGCCGCCAGCTAGATGGCTGGGACGACGACGAGTAAGCCGGGCTATAGCTGTCGAGAAGCCCGGCGGATAAATTTTTTTTTTGCAAAACGTTTCACCTGCCCCCATGTATAAAGCAGGCGCAAGACGCGACATTTTTGGAGAGTAAGTCATGGCTACAACCCGTAAACGTTTCATCGCTGGCGCCGTTTGCCCGCAATGTAAGGCGCTGGATACCCTCGCTTTATGGATTGAAGATCAGGTTGAGGTGGTCGAGTGCATCAAGTGCGGTTTGCATAAACGCCAGACCGATGAGCAGGTGGATAAAACCTTGCGCCGCGACGAACAAGTTATCGGTATTTTTGATCCGAAGTAGCGTTAATAGTCGCGTTTTTTGTATGCTATCAGGTACAGAGGCGCGGATTTCCGTTACACTCTTCGCCAAATTTATTCGGCACTGTTGTTGTCATTCAGTTTCCAACGGTAGGAGTTATCATGAAAGTAGCAAAAGACCTGGTCGTCAGCGTGGCATATCAGGTACGTACAGAAGACGGTGTGTTGGTTGATGAATCACCGGTGAGCGCACCGTTGGATTATCTGCACGGTCATGGTTCCCTGATCTCCGGTCTGGAAACCGCGCTGGATGGTCATGCAGTCGGTGACAAATTCGACGTGCACGTTGGCGCCAATGACGCTTACGGCAACTACGACGAAAACCTGGTGCAGCGCGTGCCTAAAGACGTGTTCATGGGTGTTGAAGAGCTGGAAGTGGGTATGCGTTTCCTGGCTGACACCGATCAGGGTCCAGTTCCAGTAGAAATCACTGAAGTTGATGGCGACCACGTAGTTGTTGATGGCAACCATATGCTGGCTGGCCAGAACCTCAACTTCCACGTAGAAGTGGTCGCGATACGCGAAGCCACGGCTGAAGAACTGGCTCACGGCCACGTTCACGGCGAGCACGGTCATGACCATGGTCACGACCACGACCATGACCACGGCGGTTGCTGCGGCGGCCACGGTCACAGCCATGATCACGATCACGGCCATGACCACGGCAGCAAAGGCGGTTGCGGTAACGGCGGATGTGGTTGCCACTAAGGCCCACTAAGTCGTTAAAGCGAAAAAGGCACCCAATGGGTGCCTTTTTTGTTGCTGCGGCGTAAGGCTGTGGCATTAGTAATGCGGCGGCGGCGTCTCTTCCGACTGATCGGCGATTTGCGAAGGCTGCGACGCGCGCAGTTTATCGGTCAATAAGCGCAGGTGGTCATGCAGCCGACTCATTTCTAACTGGTGTGATGTGACGATGTGATTGAGTTCATCAATGGTCACTTCCTGAAATGCCAGACGACTTTCTAGCATCTCTAAACGTTTCTCGATGGCGCTCTGGTCCATGGGTTTCACCTCTTATGCTGCAATGGACGGATTCTACCTGCAAATGCGGGGAATTACCTGACGGGCTGTCTGAGAGTTTTCGTATTTTAAGGAAATTAAGAAACTTATTGTCTCAAAAAGGTTCTGAATAATACGCTATTGGTTAGTATAGAGATTGTCTTGTTCGAACATGGACAGTTATAGTAACCGCCGTACTTTCGTTATTGTTACCTGAGGCTGCGCGCTTCAGGTCTTGGAGAAATGGATGAAATCACTGTTTAAAGTAACACTGTTAGCGACCACCATGGCACTGGCACTGAATGCGACGCAGGCCATGGCAGATGATGCAGCAAAAGCTGCTCCAGCGCCTGCCGCTGCACCAGCCGTCGCCGGACCGGCAGCGACGGATACAACTAAGTTTAAAAGTGATGATGAGCAGGCTGCTTACGCGCTGGGTGCTTCACTTGGCCGCTACATGGACAATTCTCTGAAAGAACAAGAGAAATTGGGTATCAAACTGGACAAAGACCAGTTGATCGCTGGTGTGCAGGACGCGTTTGCGAACAAGAGCAAACTGTCTGACGCCGACATCGAGAAAACGCTGCAAACTTTCGAAGGCCGCGTGAAGGCTTCCGCTCAGGCTAAAGTTGAACAAGACGCTAAAGCTAACGCAGAGAAAGGCGACAAATTCCGCGCTGACTTCGCCAAAACTAAAGGCGTGAAGAAAACTGAATCTGGCCTGCTGTATCAGGTAGAAAAACCAGGTACTGGCGAAGTGCCGAAAGATAGCGACACCGTAGTTGTTAACTACAAAGGTACTCTGACCGACGGGACTGAGTTCGATAACTCTTATACTCGCGGCGAGCCACTGTCCTTCCGTCTTGACGGCGTGATCCCTGGCTGGACCGAAGGTCTGAAGCACGTTAAGAAAGGCGGTAAAATCAAGTTGGTCATTCCACCAGACTTGGCTTACGGCAAAACTGGCGTCCCAGGCATCCCTGCTAACTCTACTCTGGTATTCGACGTAGAACTGCTGGACGTTAAAGCCGCACCTAAAGCTGACCCAAAAGCGGCAGACCAGCCAGCTGACGCTGCAGCACCTAAAACAAACTAATCTGTTTTGGTTGCTCTGAAAAACCGTCGCTAAACGCGGCGGTTTTTTTTGCCTGAAAGATTAATTCCGGCTGTGACCCTCATTTTACTGCGGTTACTCTATGATGATCACTTGACGCGTTTGCCTGTCGAGCATAACGTCACTATTCCATGTGATCTCAAGGGTGTCTGCCTGTTTACAGCAGTGAAGGCCCCGAATATTGATTGATGCGTATTGCTGGTTCAAGCGAGCGCAATGTAGAGGGTGGTAGCTTCGATGTCTAATTCGCTTATATCTGGCGAAACCGGCGAACTGGATTTGCTGGACCAACGTCCTTTCACTCAGACCGACCACGAAATTCTCACCTCGTATGAGGCGGTAGTTGATGGTCTGGCGATGCTTATCGGCGAGCACTGTGAAATTGTTCTGCATTCTCTTGAAGACTTGAAATGCTCGGCGATTCGAATTGCCAATGGTGAACACACTGGGCGTAAAATCGGTTCGCCTATTACCGACCTGGCGCTGCGCATGCTGCACGATATGACAGGTGCCGACAGCAATGTGTCGAAAGCCTATTTCACTCGCGCCAAAAGTGGTGTGTTGATGAAGTCAGTCACCATCGCTATTCGCAATCGCGAGCAGCGAGTGATTGGCCTGCTGTGTATCAACATGAACCTCGACGTGCCTTTCTCGCAAATCATGCAGACCTTTATGCCGCCAGAAACGCAGGAAGTGGCGCCTTCGGTGAACTTCGCCTCGTCGGTTGACGACTTGGTGGCACAAACGCTGGAGTTCACCATTGAAGAGGTGAATGCCGACCGCAACGTGTCGAATAACGCCAAGAATCGTCAGGTGGTTCTGAATCTTTACGAGAAAGGCATTTTTGATATCAAAGATGCCATTAACCAGGTGGCCGATCGCCTGAACATCTCCAAACACACGGTTTATCTCTATATCCGCCAATTTAAGAGCGGCGACCTGGTGGGGAACGAACGTTGAAACTGCGTTATTGCCTGCTGGTGACCGGCCCTGCCTACGGCACGCAACAAGCCAGCGCGGCCTATCAATTTGCTCTGGCGCTGTTAGCCGCCGGGCATCAGTTAGACAGCATCTTTTTCTATCGCGAAGGCGTTCTGAACGGCAATCAGCTTTCTGCGCCAGCTTCAGACGAGTTCGACTTGGTGCGCGCCTGGCAGCGATTGGCCGTCGACAACCACGTGGCGCTGAATGTCTGCGTGGCAGCCGCGCTGCGCCGTGGCGTGATTGATGGCGATGAAGCCCGCAATCAGGGCGGTGAGTTTGCTAACCTGCAGTCAGGTTTTGCGTTGACCGGGCTGGGAAGTTTGGCGGAAGCGTCGCTGACCTGCGATCGGCTAGTGCAGTTTTAAATACAAGGTGTAATCCAATATGAAAAAAGTCGCCTTTATTTTTACGCATGGGCCACACGGCAGTTCTGCAGGCAGGGAAGGACTTGATGCTTTGCTCGCCACCTCGGCGTTAACTGAAGACATTGGCGTGTTCTTTGTCGCCGATGGCGTATTTCAGCTGTTACCGAACCAACAGCCAGAAAAAATTCTTTCGCGTAATTATATCGTCACTTACGGCGTTTTATCCTTATACGATATCGACCAGTGTTTCATCTGCGAGGAGTCCTTGGCGGCGCGCGGATTGTCGAGTGTGGACAACTGGGTGCTGGATGTTGAGAGGCTGGCGGCGGCTGAATTGCGCGCTAAGTTAGCGGAATACGATGTCGTGATGACATTTTAATGCAGGAAAAACCATGCTTTTTACCTTAGCGAATTCTCCCCAAGCGTGTGATTTCCCCACACTTGTTAGTCTGATTGGCTCACAGGACGCTTTACTGCTGATGCAAGACGGCGTACTGGCGGCCTTGAAAGACAACAGCGCGGCGCACCCATATCTAGCTACGGCAGAACATTCTGTCTATGCCCTAAGTGAAGATTTAGCCGCCCGAGGATTGGTTGGTCAAATTTCACACAATATTACGCTGATCGACTATACTGGTTTCGTCGCGCTGACCGAAAAACACCCTCAGCAAATCGCATGGTGATCACCTCCAACGCTGTATATTTCTTGACACCTTTGTAGGTCAGCCCTAAAATTCTGCGTCCCCATATTAGCTAATGCTGTATATGGGGTGATTTAACACGCGTTTACAAAGTAGTTTATGAACCAAAATCCAGGAGCTTTTTAATGGCAACAATTAATCAGCTGGTACGCAAACCACGCTCTACGAAGGTTGCTAAAAGCAACGTTCCAGCGCTGGAAGCTTGCCCGCAGAAACGTGGCGTATGTACTCGTGTATATACCACCACTCCTAAAAAACCAAACTCCGCACTGCGTAAAGTATGCCGTGTGCGTTTGACTAACGGTTTTGAAGTTACCTCCTACATCGGCGGTGAAGGTCATAACCTGCAGGAACACTCCGTGATCCTGATCCGTGGCGGTCGTGTAAAAGACTTGCCAGGTGTGCGTTATCACACCGTCCGTGGCGCGCTGGACTGTTCAGGCGTTAAGGATCGTAAGCAATCTCGTTCTAAATACGGCGTCAAGAAGCCGAAGTCTTAATGGTTCTCCGTTAAGTAAGGCCAAACATTTTTACATTAATGTCAAAATAAACTCTTTGAGTTTTGGACAATCCTGAATTAACAACGGAGTATTTCCATGCCACGTCGTCGCGTCATTGGTCAACGTAAAATTCTGCCAGATCCTAAGTTCGGGTCCGAACTGCTGGCTAAATTCGTAAACATTCTGATGGTAGATGGTAAAAAATCTACTGCAGAAGCAATCGTCTACACTGCTCTTGAGACCCTGGCTCAACGTAGCGGTAAAGGCCACCTGGAAGCTTTCGAAGTCGCTCTGGACAACGTTCGTCCGACTGTCGAAGTTAAGTCCCGCCGCGTAGGTGGTTCTACTTATCAGGTTCCAGTTGAAGTACGTCCGGTTCGTCGTAATGCCCTGGCAATGCGTTGGATCGTTGAAGCTGCTCGTAAACGCGGTGATAAATCCATGGCTCTTCGCCTGGCGAACGAACTTTCTGACGCAGCAGAGAACAAAGGTACTGCTGTTAAGAAACGTGAAGACGTTCACCGTATGGCTGAAGCCAACAAGGCGTTCGCCCACTACCGCTGGTAATCACTTCGCAGTAGTTATGCTAACCAAGCGGGCGCTTCAAGAAGCCAACCCGCTTGGGTTAACTGAACTTGAACGTCCTAGTTATAGAGGAATCAAATGGCTCGTAAAACACCCATTGAGCGCTACCGTAACATTGGTATCAGTGCTCACATCGACGCCGGTAAAACGACCACTACCGAACGTGTTTTGTTCTACACCGGTGTAAACCACAAAATCGGTGAAGTTCATGATGGCGCAGCTACCATGGACTGGATGGAGCAAGAACAGGAACGTGGTATTACCATCACGTCCGCTGCTACCACCTGTTACTGGGCTGGTATGGCTAAGCAGTTCGAACCACACCACATCAACATCATCGACACCCCAGGGCACGTTGACTTCACCATCGAAGTAGAACGTTCCATGCGTGTTCTTGATGGCGCGGTAATGGTTTACTGTGCTGTTGGTGGTGTTCAGCCACAGTCTGAGACCGTATGGCGTCAGGCAAACAAATATAAAGTTCCTCGTATCGCGTTCGTTAACAAAATGGACCGTATGGGTGCTAACTTCCTGAAAGTTGTTGATCAGATTGAAAAACGTCTGGGCGCAACTCCGGTGCCTCTGCAACTGGCAATCGGCGCGGAAGAGAAATTCACCGGTGTTGTTGACCTGGTGAAGATGAAAGCTATCAACTGGAACGAAGCTGATCAGGGCGTGACCTTCGAATACGAAGAGATCCCAGCTGACATGCAAGAACTGGCTGAAGAATGGCATCAGAAACTGGTTGAGTCCGCTGCTGAAGGCTCTGATGAGCTGATGGAGAAATTCTTTGGTGGCGAAGAGCTGACTGAAGAAGAGATCAAAACTTCTCTGCGTAAGCGCGTTCTGAACAACGAAATCATCCTGGTTACCTGTGGTTCTGCGTTTAAAAACAAAGGCGTACAGGCAATGCTGGATGCTGTTGTTGAGTATCTGCCAGCACCAACCGACGTTGAAGCTATCAACGGTATGTTGGATGACGGTAAAGACACTCCAGCAGTTCGTCACTCTGATGATGCTGAGCCGTTCTCTGCTCTGGCGTTCAAAATCGCAACTGACCCATTCGTGGGTAACTTGACGTTCTTCCGTGTTTATTCCGGTCTCGTCAACTCAGGTGACACTGTATTTAACCCAGTGAAATCTCAGCGCGAACGTCTGGGCCGTATCGTTCAGATGCACGCTAACAAGCGTGAAGAAATTAAAGAAGTTCGTGCAGGCGACATCGCTGCGGCAATCGGTTTGAAAGACGTAACTACCGGTGACACTCTGTGTGATCCAGACAATGTGATCATTCTGGAGCGTATGGAGTTCCCTGAGCCGGTTATCTCCGTTGCGGTAGAACCAAAAACCAAAGCTGACCAAGAAAAAATGGGTCTGGCTCTGGGCCGTCTGGCGAAAGAAGACCCATCATTCCGCGTATGGACTGACGAAGAATCTGGTCAGACTATCATCGCAGGTATGGGTGAGCTTCACCTGGACATCCTGGTTGACCGTATGCGTCGCGAATTTAACGTTGAAGCGAACGTCGGTAAGCCACAAGTTGCTTACCGTGAAGCAATTCGCGGTAAAGTTACCGACGTTGAAGGTAAACACGCTAAGCAGTCTGGTGGTCGCGGTCAGTATGGTCACGTTGTGATCGACATGTACCCACTAGAACCTGGCACAAATCCGAAAGGATATGAGTTTGTCAATGAAATCAAAGGCGGTGTGATTCCAACTGAATTCATCGGCGCGATTGACAAAGGCATCCAGGAACAGCTGAAGTCTGGTCCACTGGCGGGTTACCCGGTAGTAGATCTGGGCGTGCGTCTGCACTTCGGTTCTTACCATGACGTTGACTCCTCTGAGCTGGCGTTTAAACTGGCCGCTTCTATCGCCTTCAAAGATGGCTTTAAGAAAGCGAAACCAGTTCTGCTTGAGCCGATCATGAAGGTTGAAGTAGAAACTCCGGAAGAGAACACTGGTGATGTCATCGGTGACCTTAGCCGTCGTCGTGGTCAACTGAAAGGTCAGGAATCCAACGCTACTGGCGTTCAGATTCACGCTGAAGTTCCGTTGTCCGAGATGTTCGGATACGCAACTCAACTGCGTTCTCTGACCAAAGGCCGTGCTTCTTACTCCATGGAGTTCCTGAAGTACGATGATGCGCCGAACAACGTCGCTCAGGCCGTTATTGAAGCTCGTGGCAAATAAGCCACTGGTTTAAACACAATGATCCAGTGCTCTCTCTATGAAGGGGGAGCACAAGAGTAAGGAATATAGCCGTGTCTAAAGAAAAATTTGAACGTACAAAACCGCACGTTAACGTTGGTACTATCGGCCACGTTGACCACGGTAAAACTACCCTGACTGCTGCAATCACTACCGTTCTGGCTAAAACCTACGGCGGTGCTGCTCGTGCCTTCGACCAGATCGATAACGCACCAGAAGAAAAAGCTCGTGGTATCACCATCAACACTTCTCACGTTGAATATGACACCCCAAGCCGTCACTACGCGCACGTAGACTGCCCAGGACACGCCGACTATGTGAAAAACATGATCACCGG
>NZ_JAWUDN010000006.1:0-278973 GCF_044430645.1 Ewingella allii
GAGTCTTGAGGGGCGCGGCGATAGGCGCCCCTCAAGGCCGGTGTGGCGGCAGCGCACGGTTTTGACTTTAAAACGGTGTGGGCCGACGCCCACGACCTTGACCTTAAAGATGCAATTGAAAAGAAAGCGCACATGAGTCGCTCAACTCATCATTTCTTCTCAAAAAATAGAGTCACCTTCGCCACTTCCACCCCGAATTTCTTAAGTGAAGTCACATTAAACAGATGCTTATCATCCTGCTGGAAAATCCAGTCGTCGAAGGTCAGGCGATAGGTGCTGCCGCTGGCTTTCACATCCATGACGTATTTCCAGTTGAAGGCGTTGCCTGCCGCATGGCCGGTGGCGGTGCCGATGATATCGCCCGCGGTGCCGCTGTAGCTGCCATCGTCCAGTTTGCGGATATGCCAGACGCGGGTCTGCTTCTCGCCGTCGTCATAGACGAAATCTTCATGCAATGTCAGGGTAGGGCCGACCACGTCGCCACGAATCTTCACCGAAAAGCGCCGAGTCTGCTTGTTGGTGTAGTCCTGCACCATCCCGTAAGCCACGCTGTCGCCCTGGAAATAGCTAAAGATATCCAGCTTTGGCTGGGCCTGCTGGTAATCCTTGATATCGGCGCTACAGCCTGCGAGAAAAATCAGGGTGAGCAGCATCAATCCTTTCAGAGCATTGCTTAATCTGAGCATGATAAATCCTCAAGGTTATGGCGTGGTGTCGCCAATCAGGTCTTTGCGTAAATCGGGATATTGCGTAGCGGGCGACAACCAAATGGCGAGAAAGGCGTCGCGGAAATCTGCGCTGAAATGCTCGCCAAGAGGCTCGGTCAACACGCTGTCGGGGGCGCGATAGTAAAACTGTCCGCCATCGGCATCCGCCAGAAAGGTGATTTGGCTGCCTTCGCTGACGTCAGGCCAGGTTTTTGCCACCTGTTCAGACCAGCCGTTGTGCTGCGCCTTGGGCAATAACCCGAGTTTTTCCCACTGCTCGCCCGTCGCTTTTACCAGCTCTTCCCGACTTATGCTGCGCAGATATTCAATGCTCAGCGCCTGCGGCCACTGCGCCGCCTGATAATGGCCATTCGGCGTGCGCAGCTGCGAGTGATAAACGTCAAACGGCCCCCAGGTCAGGGTGGCGTGACCCACCTCCGGCCATGAGCTCCATGCAGGCGTGGCCTGCGCGGCGAACGCCATCAGCGACAGTAAACAGGCAAAAATCAGCTTCATGCGTGATCCTTGGGAAGACTTTTTCTCCTTCTCCTTTCAGAGGAGAAGGCTGGGATGAAGGGTGGTTTGAAGCGTGCTCAATGCACGGAGAGGGTTATCGCCTCTCAACCGTCATCTGTACCGTGCTAATGGTCCTCGCCCTGAACCCCGCCTCGCAGTAGCAGAGATAAAACAGCCACAGGCGGCGGAAGCGATCGTCGCTGTCGGGGACGGTTTGGCCATTCCAATAATTGACCACCCGCTCGCGCCATTCGTGCAGGGTGCGGGCGTAGTCGGAGCCAATATCGAACAGGTCGCGAACCACTAAGCCGGTGTGGCGCGTCATGACCTCGCTCATGGCGGTGATAGACGGCAGGAAGCCGCCGGGGAAAACGTAGCGCTGGATAAAATCGACGTTGCGGCTGTAATACTTGTAGCGCTGGTCGGCGATGGTGATGGCCTGCAAGGCCATGCGACCCTGAGGTTTCAGCAGCTCGTTACAGCGTTTGAAGAAGGTCGGCAGGTAGCGTTTGCCAACGGCCTCGATCATTTCGATGGAAACCAGCTTGTCGTACTGCCCGCGCAGGGCGCGATAGTCCTCGAACAGCACAGTGACGCGGTCGCTCAATCCGGCCTGTTCAATGCGTTTCACCGCAAAATCGAACTGCTCGCGGGAAATGGTGGTAGTAGTAACCCGGCAGCCGTACTCGCGGGCGGCGAATTCGGCCATCGCCCCCCAGCCAGTGCCGATCTCCAATAAATGGTCTTCGGCACGTAGCTGTAATTGCTCACACAGGCGGCGCATTTTGGCCTGCTGCGCCTGTTCAAGCGTCATCTGCGGGTCTTGAAACCACGCCGACGAATAGAGCATTTGGCTATCAAGGAAGCCCTGATAGAACTCATTCCCTAAGTCGTAATGGGCCGAAATGTTCTTACGCGCCTGCTTGCGGCTGTTGCTGCGCAGCAGGTGAATCAGGCCGTTGACCGGCGTACTTAACCAACTCAGGCGCGCTTCGATTTTATCCACCAGACCCAAGTTCTCAGCCAAGAGTTGCAAAACGGCAGTCAGGTTGGGCGTCGTCCAGTCGCCGTCGATAAAGCTCTCACCCGCCGCAATGCTGCCACCGAGCAAAACGCGGCGATAGGCGCGCAGCCGTTGCACTTCAATCACCCCTTGTAAGGGCGAGTGCTCCTCGCCAAAGAACAGCGTCTGGCCGCCCGGCTCCTGAATAGTCAGGCCCGCGCCGCGTAGCTGTTTCAGCACGCTGAGGATCAAACCCCGCGCCGCTCGACTACGACGACTGTCTGCGCCCTCACGGGCAAGCTGCACATCTGGATGGCTCATGGGTCAGTCCTTATCAGCAGGAGGGTGAGCGTAAATAGGGGCGCGTTTCAGCCACAGTTTCAGGGCCTGCCAGTAAATGGTGACGGCGGTTTTCATCGTCATCAGCGGTAACTGCCATAGCTGTTTACGCAGAGTTTGTCGGGTCAGCGGCTGTGCCCTGAGAGTCAGGGTGGCGTCGAATTCCCGGGTTTTGCGATGGTTCTCAATATGCACCAACAACTGCTTGCCCGGCGGGGTTAGCCGCCAGTGGTACACCATGTCCATAGGGTTGAAAGGCGAAACGTGAAAGGCTTTCGCCACGGGCTGGCTTCCATCGGGTAGCACGGCGTAGGTATGGCGCTCGTTCCACGGCGTGTTGCGCACTTCGGCCAGCATCCAGCGCAGTTCACCCAGATGGTCATACAGGTAGTAAAAGTTGACCGGATTAAAGTACAGGCCGAAGTAGCGCAGCTGGCAGAGCAGCATCACGCGGCCCGTCAGGCGTTCGCCGGTCAGTTCGGCAATGCGTTCCTGCGCTTTGGTTTTGATGTCGCCGCCGCCCAGATAGTCGCTGCGCTTAAAGGTCGCGGAGGAGAACTTCTCCAGCCGAATCCCTGCCTGATGTAGCTCATCCAGCTCATCGAGATCGATAAGCGGCATAAAGATCCCATAGTTGAATGCGTGATCGACCGGGGTAAACCGGCGATGACGCACATTGCCAACATACAGGGTGCTGTTCATGATGCGGCCCGCTCGGCGCGAGGTTGCAGCAGCGCAGGATGGGTTTTCAGCATCTCTTCCACCACGTCTTTGGCGCTGTTGACCCCATCTTCATGGAAGCCGTTGTACCAATACGCGCCGCAGAACCAGCTGCGATGGTGGCCGTTAATCCAGCCGCGTTGCAGCTGGGCGCAGTGGCTAGCGAGGTTCAGCACCGGGTGCATATAGTGGGCGCGGAACAGGATTTTGCTTTCGTCTACTGGCGTCGTCGGGTTGAGCGACACGCAGAAGGTGTGCGGCGCGTCCAGCCCTTGCAGGATGTTCATGTTGTAAGTGACGCTGGCGCGGCGGGTGTTAGCGTCCGGGAATTCAACTGGCAATTGATAATTCCAACTGGCCCAGGCGCGTTGCTGTTTCGGCAGATGGCGGCGGTCAGTGTGCAGAATCACCTCATTTGACTGATAAGGCAGCGCGCCCAGAATATCTTTTTCATCCTCGGTGGCATTTTCCCCCAGCAGTCTCAGGGTTTGGTCGGCGTGACAGGCGAAAATCACCTGATCAAAATGCTCGGCCCCGCGCGAGGTTTGCAGGGTGACGCCCGCCCCGTGGCGCACCACGCTGTGAACCGGCGTGGTGGTCAATAGCTCGACGCTGGCGGGTAACTTTTGCTGCATGCGGCGGATATATTCCCGCGAGCCGCCCGGCACCACCATCCACTGCGGGCGGTTGGTGACGTCCAGCAGGCCGTGATTCTCGAAAAAGCGCAAGAACAGCGACAGCGGGAATTTGGACATGTCGTCCAGCGACGATGACCAGATCGCCGCGCCCATCGGCAGAATGTAGTGCAGGGCAAAAAAGTCGGAAAACTGGTTTTGGTCCAGCAAATCGCCGAGGGTCACTTCATCATTGGCCGGGTTATTCAGGCGCATTTTGCACAGTTTGTTGAAGCGCAGAATTTCCCGCAAGAAGCGCCAAAACTTAGGCTTAAACAGATTGCGCCGCTGGGCAAACAGGGTGTTGAGGGTGTGGCCATTGTACTCCAGCCCGCTGGCCGGGTTATGCACCGAAAAGCTCATTTCGGTTGGCTGGCCCTGAATACCCAATTCGCGCAGCAGCGCGATGAAATTCGGATAGGTGCGGGTGTTGTACACGATAAAGCCGGTATCAATGGCGTAATCGCGCCCGTCGAGAGACACGTCCACCGTGGCGGTGTGCCCGCCCAGCGTGTCGGCGGCTTCAAACAGGGTGATATCACAGTTTTGGGACTGTTTGGACAGCATCCACGCGCAGCTAAGCCCGGAAATTCCGCTGCCGATAATGGCGACTTTCATAGGTTTCTACCTCACCAGTCGTTGAGTCAGGCGCTTTTGCAGCGCCAGTGGCAGCAATGCGATGGTTTTGAGCAGCAGGGAGAGGCGGGGAGGAAAAGCGATTTCACTCGCGCCTTTCGCCAGCCCTTTACGAATATAGGCCGAAGCCTGTTCAACGGTGATCATCATCGGCATTGGGAAATCATTGCGATCGGTGAGCGGCGTTTTCACAAAGCCCGGCAAAATCGTGGAAACGTGAATATTGCGCGGCCCTAAATCCAAAGCCAGCGAGCGGGAGAAGTAGGCCAGTGCGGCTTTCGACGCGCCATAGGCTTCGGCGCGAGGCAAGGGCACCAGCGAGGCGGTTGAGCCGACCAGCGCCACGCGGCTGCCCGCCGCCATGCCCGGCAAAATCGCATCAAGGCAGTTAACCGGGCCGATAAGATTGGTGTTAATCACCCGCGTCACGCTTTCGGCATCCACCACCCCGTTATCGAGATATTCGCAGGTCCCGGCATTCAGAATCACTAAATCGGCCTGCACCCATGCCATCGCCTGGCGGGTGAGCGCCAGATCGGTCATATCAAAGCTCAGGGTTTCGATGTTGCTGTGCAAGCGCGTCAGGGCTTCCAGCTTTTGCGGGTCGCGCCCGCAGGCGGTGACTTTCCAGCCGTCGGCGGCGTAGTCCAGCGCAAGTTGTTTGCCAATGCCTGAACTGGCACCGGTTATCAGAACATGATTCATGCTTTTAGCCTCGCCTTCAGCGCCTTAACGGCTCGCCCCAGAAGTGGCACGTGCTCATAGAGCATGGCCCCTAAATCGTAATAATCTCGCTGATAAATCACCTGATCTTCAGCCAGTTTTAAATGGCTAATGCCATCCAGATAGAGCGTCCCACCCTTTTTTAACGAGGGGTGAGAGTAGGCCATACACCACACCAGCGTGGCTTCATCGCCACTCACTAAGGTTTGCTGAATATCGAAACGGCAGTCGTTAACGCTTTTTAGCAATTGGCGAAAGTAGCCCTCGAGGGCGGCAATGCCGTCGTGCTGGCCCACTGGGTCAATAAATACCACCTGCGGGTGGTAGATTTGCGCTAGTTGGGGCAGCGAGCTTTGGTCGAGCTGGCGATAAACTTCCGCCAACTGCGCTAGCGTTTTCTGTACCGATTCAGACTCAGTGACCTTCAGTGTCATGGGATTCTTCTGCCTCGTTCAATAGCACGCTGCTGCCGAGAAGTTGCACCGGGATCCCCTGTGCATGCCACTGGGCCAGCTTGTTTTTCTGCACGCGCGTCAGGCGGCCTTCCGACCACATTAAAATCTGATGCACGTTCAGGTTTTCCAGATAAGGCTCGTCTACCGGCTGCGGCAGCAGGTCTATCTGCACGCCTTCTTCGCTACGAATAATGGCTTCGAGCCACAGTTCGATGCTGTCCATCTCGCCCCAGCCCATCAGCACTACGCGCACGCCGGGTTTTTTGCGCGCGGCGTTGAGGCACATTACCGCGTGCTCGATCAGCATGCCGTCGAGCAAATGGCGCAGCAGGTGCAGAGAAGGGCCGCCAGAGCCGAGGCGTTTTCTCAATGGGCGAATGACGTTGTTGATGAGCGCCATTGCCGGATATTCACGGCCCAGTTCGGCCAGCAGTTGGCGCACCTTATGCATGCTGCTCTCTTGCAGGGCGGTGAGCAGGCGCTGTTCCGACTGAGCCCAGCCGCTCGGCAGCGGCGCGACAGTGCCTTCGAGCAGCGCTCTGACTTGCCCGACCGGCACGCCGCGGTTAATCCAAGACAAAATGGTGCGAATGGTGTCGATGTCGTTATCGTCGAACAACCGATGACCACCTTCGCTGCGCTGTGGCTTGAGCAGCCCGTAGCGCCGTTGCCACGCCCGCAGCGTGACAGGGTTGATACCGCAGATACGCGCCACTTCCCCTATGCTGTACAGAGACATAGATCCCTCCTGAATATTCGTACTTCTTCCCTTCACTCTAGCCGTTATGGGGAAAGTTGTACAAGTTTATTATTGTTGTACAAGTTGAGAGCGGCTGCCCACACAAAACCTTGCGTTGCCACGCAAACTGGCCCAGAAGGCGCGTAAGCGCGCGCCCTCTGGACTCCCGCGCTTTTTATCGCTGCGTGTTCGAGGCTTCGCAGGGTCGGAATGGACATGTTTCAGCAGCCGCAGTGTTTGTCGCGAAGTGCCGTCGCTTAGGCGATTTCCTCAGTTCGGGCTTACTCGGCCTCTGGCCTCGCCCTTCGGGTCGTTGCTATGCAACGCTGTCTCGCTTCGCTCGGCTCGAGCCATAGGTCTCGAACCACTCCCTCGGCGTCACTCCTGAATGCGACTTACTAGCTTTTCAATCGTGCCGTTTCAGGGGAGGTTCTTTGTTTTATCCATATTGCTTAAATCCCATATATGGAATAAATTCTCGATATTGAGAATTTAAGAGGCGTGGCGATGGAAGATGAAAATCTAAATGATGATATGCGGTTGGCGGAGCGGTTGGCTTGGCTAAGGGTGAATCAGGGCTGGTCGCTGGAGGTGCTGGCAGCGCAAACGGGGATCAGCCGGGCGACGCTTTCGCGCATCGAGCGGGGCGAGACTAGCCCGACGGCGTCTCTGCTGGGCAAGCTCAGCGCGGCTTATGGCTTAACCACTTCGCGGCTGTTAATGACGCTGGAGGATAACCCGCCGGAGCTGATTCGCCACGGGCAGCAGTCGGTGTGGCGCGACACGGCGACCGGGTTTGAGCGGCGTTCGGTGTCGCCACCGGCCCATGGCTATCGTGTTGAACTGATGACCGGCAAGTTGCAGGCTGGCGCCACTATCTCCTATGACTCGCCGCCGGTGGCGGGCCTTGAGCAACATATTTGGGTGCTGGAGGGCGTGCTGGAACTGACGCTCGACCAGCGCCAGTTCAGGCTGGAGAAGGGGGATAGCATGCGATTCCTGCTGTTCGGCACCTCGGCTTTCCACGTGCCCGGCCCTGATGACGCCCATTACCTGATCGCTATTTCCCGGCCTTAACCTTTAAACCATCCTGAGGAGGAAGCTCTGTATGTCGAAAATTCACCAAGTGGCAGTGACGGAAGTGTTTGATGGCGCATTGAGTGAAACGGACCTCGACCAATTGGCGGAAACCCTGAATTTGGCGGTAGAGCAGGGGGCGAGCATTGGTTTTGTTCCGCCGTTCGCACATCCGCAGGCTGTGGCGTTTTGGCACAAACTCATTCCGGCATTCATCTCCGGCGAGCGTCGGCTGCTGGTAGCCCGGCTGAACGGCAGGATTGTCGGCACGGTACAACTGGCGGTGAGCCAACCCGCCAATGGCGCACATCGGGCAGAGATCAATAAGCTGATGGTGCATCCCGCAGCCCGTCGTTTGGGGATTGCGCGTTCGCTGATGGTGGCGATTGAAGAAGTGGCACGCAGCGCGGGTAAGCAACTGCTGGTGCTGGATACCATCACCGACGGAGCCGCCGAGGGGCTTTATCGCTCGTTAGGGTATGAGGTGGCGGGGCAGATCCCACAGTATGCGATGTCAACGCAAGGACAACTTGAGCCGACCACGGTGATGTTTAAGGTATTGGGGTGAAAGATGTCGGGACAGTGGATTATTGAACCGGCAGAGGTGACGGGGGCCGACGCCCAAGGGCTTTTGGAATCACTCTCGCAGTGCTTACAGCAAATCACCGGCGACAGCGGCGTTTCCTCTTTTTCGCCACGAGAGATGGCGGAGCATGGTGCCCTTTTTGTTGTTGCTCGTAATGATAAGGGAGTGGCTGTCGGCTGTGGCGCGCTTCGACCATTGAAAGCCGGCGTTGCAGAATTAAAGCGTATGTACGCGCAGCCTGATTCGCCGGGAGCAGGGACCAAGATTCTGCAATACCTTGAAGCTGAGGCAAGGCACTTAGGCTATCAACACATCTGGCTGGAAACTCGACGAGTCAATGAACGTGCTGTCGGCTTCTATCTTGCTCGCGGTTATCAGCAAATCGAGAATTACGGCCACTATCAAGGCCGGGCGGAAGCCATTTGCTTTGCAAAAAACCTTAACCATGAAGGTTGGTAATCCCCCGGATTTTCTGACTCATTTAAAAGGTAACAGGGGCTAATCTCGATAGATTACCCCCTGCTATATACCATCTCACTTGGTCACTGTGGGCCGATACCAGCGAGTTAGGAACTTATTTCCCGTTCCACGCCTTCAAGTTTGTATCACGCACTTTCAGCTTCTGTTCTGGCGTCAGCTTGTTGTATTCCGCAGCCAGGCCGCTTTCCCAGTCGCCGTACAGTGGGTTTGGCAACACGATGAACTGGGTGCCGAACTGCTTGTAGTTCTGGTTTACGAAGGCGCGACGCTGGGTGTTGTCTTTGTGATAGGTCGCGGCACCGAAGTCGTTCAGGTTGTCACCGGCGTAAATCACGATGTTATAACCCGCGGCTTTGATGGAGTCGAAACGCGCCTGTTTGTTCGAAGTGTCGCTGCTCAGTAACAGGGTTTTCTCGTTCACGCCGGTGAAGCCCAGACGGTTTAGGTTTTCCAGCGTGGCGGCGTATTCGCTGGTTTTACGGTTCGATACATAGAACATGGTGCCGCCGTGGGAGTTAACATAGTTGGCGAAATTCACCGCGCCCGGCACGGCGGTTGCCTGCTTGGCGGCGGTCCATTCAGACCAGGTTTTGCTGTCGAATGGCTTGTTGGCTTTAACCTGCCACGCGCTGTAGGCGCTGTTATCAATCATGGTTTCGTCGAGATCGACTACCACGGCTTTAGGCTTGCCATCCAAAGGCTTAGCATTGTCAAAGGCGACGGTTGCTGCGTTGAAAGCCTGATAAGTCAGCGCCTGATATTCACCAGACTGTTGGAACCAGTTGAGGGCCATCACCGATTGGTCGTTCAGCTTCTGTTGGTCTTGGGCAGCTTTTGGCGCACAGCCCGTCAGAGCCAGCATAACCAGCGCAGCGGTGGCGCACAGCGTCATCTTTTTCATTCACTATCACCTTTGATTTTTAGTATTAGTAAGAAAATCCTCCAAAACTGTAGCAGATTCATAGGATTAAGGAAGAGTGAAAAGTCAGTTACGGGAGACAGGCAATAAAAAAGCCGGGGGATGAGCCCGGCGAAGTGTTCACAGAGAATTTATGACAATGAGGTCTTATTTGATGAAGGTTACTTCTTACTACAAGTTAGAACTGGTAAACCAGGCCTAACGCAACAACATCGTCGTTGTTCAGTTTCAGTGTATTATTATCGTTCAGCTGGTTGATTTTATAGTCAACAAAGGCTGACATATTTTTGTTGAAATAATAATAGGTCGCTACGTCGATATATTTCGCCAAATCTGCATCGCCAATGCCTTCAATATCTTTAGCTTTGGTCTGAACATAACCCAATGATGGACGCAGACCCCAGTCGAATTGATATTGCGCAACGGTTTCGAAGGTCTGAGTTTTATTTGCGAAGCCGCTCACTGATGCAGGAGTACCTGCCAGGCTGCCCGGTACGGAAATAGCGTACAGGTTGCGAGTTTCAGCATAAATAGCTGCTAAATAAACGCTGTTATTGTCATATTTCAGACCACCAGTCCATGCGTCAGCTTTATCGCCTTTGCCGTAACGAACCGCAGTTTGTGCTGAAGTACGGTCAGAAGAAGAGTAGGCACCGCCGACGCTCACGCCTGAATCACCGAAGGCGTAAGTGGTAGACAGCGCGTAGCCGTCGCCGTTAGCCGTGTTCAGAGAACGGCCGTCGTTTTCGTTCTTACCTTGGTACTGAACGGCGACGTTCAGACCATCAACCAGGCCGAAGAAGCCGCGGTTACGGTAGGTTGCTACGCCGTTAGCACGGCCTGTCAGGAAGCGGTCTGCCTTGGTGTAACCGTCGCCACCGAACTCTGGGAACATATCGGTCCAGGCTTCTACATCGTACAGCGCGCCGTAGTTACGGCCGTAGTCGAATGAGCCATATTGAGCGAATTTCAGACCGGCAAAGCCCAGACGCGTTTTGGTGTCTTGGGTGCCTTGAGCTTCTGAATGGTTTGCAGCGACTTGATATTCCCACTGGCCATAACCGGTCAGAATATCGTTAATTTGTGTCTGGCCTTTAAAACCGAAACGAACATAAGTCTGGTCGCCATCAACACCGGCATTATCAGAAATATAATGTTCGGCTTTAACTTTTCCGTACAGGTCCAGTTTGTTACCGTCTTTATTATAAACTTCGGCTGCGTGTGCCCCGGATGCAATCAGTAAACCAGGAATTAATAATGCCAGAATCTTATGTTTCATTTTATATACCCTGCTTTCCCATTATCTCTTTTTATATAAAAAGAGACTAAAAGGGTTTTATTTAAAGGACGCGAGTCATCTCATGTACTGTGCTTTCAATGTGTGCCTGAAATTTTCACAGCGAGGATTTTTTACCTTATGTTTGTGATCGATTTATGACAGAAAAAAATGAACTTTCTTTTTGTTTTACAAATGCACCTAGATTTACATCTTCCGAAACAGGATTTGCAGGCTGATCCGCAGGCCGGTCTGTGGGACAATGGGTAGCAGAATCTCTCAGTAACTCAATTTTATAAGGGTTGAATGGCGCTTTCCCCCGCAGTCAAAGATCAGATAAGCCAGTGGTACAAAGCCCTGCAACAACAAATTCCGGATTTTATCTCCCGAGCGCCACAGCGACAGATGATCGCTGAGGTTGCCAAGGCGTTTTCTGGCGATGCTGCACGTCATTTGGCGATTGAAGCGCCCACCGGCGTGGGCAAAACCCTGTCCTATCTGATCCCCGGTATTGCTGTAAGCCGTGAGGAGGAGAAGCCGTTAATCGTCAGCACCGCTAATGTGGCGTTGCAGGATCAGATCTACAGCAAAGACCTGCCGCTGCTGAAAAAGATTATTCCTGACCTCAAGTTCACCGGTGCCTTTGGCCGCCGACGTTACGTCTGCCCGCGCAACCTGTCGATGATGAGCAACGAGAATGCGCAGGGCGATTTAGGGCTGTTCCTCGGCGACGAGCTGGCACCTTCAAACTCAGAAGAGCAGAAGTTTTCCAAGACGCTGGAAACCGCGCTGGCGCGCTACCAGTGGGATGGCCTGCGCGACCACTATCAGCAGATGATTCAGGACTCCTTGTGGGAAAAAATCAGTACCGACAAGGCTAACTGCCTGAACCGCAACTGCCATTACTATAAAGAGTGCCCCTATTTTGTGGCGCGAAAAGAGATTGAAACCGCCGACGTGGTGGTGACCAACCACGCGTTGGTGATGGCCGCGCTGGAGTCTGACATGGTGCTCCCCCCGGCCAAAGACCTGCTGTTAGTGCTCGACGAAGGCCACCACCTGCCCGACGTCGCCCGCGACGCCCTGGAGGTCGAGGCCAATATCTCGGCGGTGTGGAACCATCTGCAACTCGATAACTTTGTTCGCCAGATTGAGCAGTGCCTTGGGTTATTCACCCCGAAAAACCCGCCGCCGCTGACCAACGCCGAGCGGCTGCACAACCACTGCGCCGAGATGCGCGAGCTGTTGTTGTCGATTGAGCAGCAGATTAGCCAATATCTGCCGCCCGACGCGTCGGAGGCCGAGCACCGTTTCGAGATGGGCGCGCTTTCTCCTGAGCTGACCGAGCAGTGCGCGCGGCTGTTTAAACTGACCGACGCGCTGCGCGGTTTGGCCGAGTTCATGCTCAATGATCTCAGCGAAAAGACCGGCAAACACGACATTGGCCGTCTGCATCGGGCGATTTTGCACATGAGCCGCATGCTGGGTTATCTCGAAACCATGAGCAAGCTCTGGCGGCTGGCGGCGATGGAAAAAGCCTCCAACGCGCCAATCAGCAAATGGGTGACGCGGGAGTTTTTCGACAACCAAAGCCATCTGATGCTGCACTGCGTGGGCATTCGCGTCAGCGAACAGTTGGAAAAACTGCTGTGGCGCAAGGTGCCTCACGTGGTGATCACCTCCGCCACGCTGCGCTCGCTGAACAGCTTCTCCCGCCTGCAAGAGATGACCGGTTTGAATGAAAAGGCGGGCGATCGCTTCGTCAGTCTGGATTCGCCGTTTAACCATATTGAGCAGGGCAAGCTGGTAATTCCGCAGATGAAAAACGAGCCGATGATGGTCAATGAGGCGGCTCATTTGGAAGAGATGGCCGACTTCTTCCGCGCCGAGTTAGCCAAAGGTGAACACAAAGGCCAACTGGTGCTGTTTGCCAGCAATCGGGCGTTGCAGCAGTTTGTCAGCCTGATGCCCGACCTGAGACTAATGCTGCTGGTGCAGGGCGATCAGCCACGCTACCGCCTGGTGGAAGAGCATCGTCGGCGGGTTGAGGCGGGCACCACGAGCGTGCTGATTGGTCTGCAATCCTTTGCCGAAGGCTTGGATCTCAAAGGGGATCTGCTCACTCAGGTGCACATCCATAAAATTGCTTTTCCGCCAATCGACAGCCCGGTGATTTTGACCGAGGGCGAGTGGCTGAAAACCCTGAAACGCTATCCGTTTGAAGTACAGAGCCTGCCGAGCGCGTCATTCAACCTGATTCAGCAGGTAGGGCGTCTGATCCGCAGCCACGAATGCCGCGGCGAAATCGTGATTTACGACCGTCGGCTGATCAGTAAAAACTATGGCTCGCGGCTGCTGGCGGCGCTGCCGATTTTCCCTATCGAGCAGCGAGAAATGCCCGCCCCCGGCTCGGTAAAACGCCCGGACCGGCTAAAAAGCACCACTAAAGTGGTCAAACGCCGCCGCAAAGCGCGCTAACCAAGCTGTACCACGCCTTTTCCGCAAAACTGTGTCTTTACTGTTCTCTTAATCGTCGTTATCAATAGATTCATAACTGACGGTTAAGAGACTTCATCAATGTATTTACCCGCTGCATTTAAACAACAAGACGTTCAGGCTCAGGCGGAGCTTATCCGCCAGTATCCACTGGGACTGTTGATTTCCAACGGGCCTGAGGGTTTTGAAGCCAACCCGATCCCTTTTTTGGTGGATGTCGACGCTGACGGCCAGCTGACGCTGCGCGCCCATCTTTCGCGCGGCAATGCCCAGTGGAAATCGCTGGCCGAAAACGGACATTGCATGGTGGTGTTTCAGGGGGTTGAGGGCTATGTCTCGCCGTCCTGGTATCCCTCGAAGCAGCAAAACGGCGGAAAAACGGTTCCTACCTGGAACTACGCCACGGTGCAGGTTAGCGGCGAAGCTAAGATTATCGACAGCCCCGGCTGGTTGCTAACCCTACTCAAAGCACTGACCACCCAGCATGAAGCGGGGCAGCGAGAGCCGTGGGCGGTGAGTGACGCCCCTGATAACTTCATCGCCGCGCAGTTGAAAGGCATCGTGGGCTTTGAGCTGGTGGCGCGCAAAGTTGAGGGGAAATGGAAGCTGAGCCAGAACCGCAGCGCCGAAGACGTTAATGGCGTAATCGATGGCCTGAAAGAGCTGCAAGGCGACGCCAGCCCGCTGGCGCAGGCGATGGTCAACGCCAAATCCGACAAATGACCGGCGCGTTGCCGTTTTCCCTGATTGCTGGCTGAGTTATGCTGGCCTTATTCGATTTTCATCACATGGCAGACCAATGGATTACACCAAACTGATTAAAGAAGTGGGCCGTGGAAAGAACCACGCCCGTGACTTAGACCGCGAGCAGTCGCTGGCGCTGTATCGCGAGATGCTGGCGGGCGAAGTGCCTGATTTACAGCTCGGCGGCCTGCTGATTGCTTTGCGCATCAAGGGCGAGTCGGAAGAGGAGATGCTCGGTTTCTATCAGGCGATGGAAGAGCAGGTGATGCAGCTGCAAGCCCCTGCCGACAGGCCGATGCCGATTGTGATCCCCACTTATAACGGTGCGCGCAAGCAGGCCAACCTGACGCCATTGTTGGCGATGCTGCTAAGCAAGCTGGGCTTCCCGGTGCTGGTTCACGGCGTCGATGAAGACCCGACGCGCATCACCAGCGCGGAGATTTTCCGCCAGCTCGGTGTCGAGTCCGCGCAGGACCAGCAGCAGGCGCAGCAGCAGTTGGATGCAGGCCAGCAGCCGGTTTTCGTGCCGGTTTCCGTGCTCTGCCCGCCAATGGATAAGCAGCTGGCACTGCGCTGGCAGATGGGCGTTCGCAACAGCGCTCACACCCTAGCCAAGTTGATCACGCCTTTCGGCAAGCAGGACGTGCTGCGGCTGTCGAGCGTGTCGCACCCGGAATATATTCAGAAAGTTTCATCGTTTTTCCGCCAGGTGGAAGGGCGCGCGCTGCTGTCGCAAGGCACCGAAGGCGAGGTGTACGCCAACCCGCAGCGCTGTCCGGCCATCTATCTTCTCGCTAACGGCGAGCAGCAGGTGCTGGCCGACAAGCAGGAGTTCACCGATGTCGATCTGCCTGACAGTAAAGACGTCGCCACCACCGTCGCCTTCACTAACGCGTGTTTGCGAGGGGAGCGTGCTATCCCGCAGGCATTGCTCAATCAGCTTATCTGTTGTCTGGTCGGCGCGGGGGTGTCGCCGGATATGGCGGAAGCGCGGATGATTATTGAACAGGTGTTTTAGGGGGCTTTTCTCCTCCCCTAATTAGGGGAGGAGCAGAACAGCCTTCGATTAAGATTTTGTATTTCTCCCCATAAATCTATTCATATCCATCCTGAAGAGGTAAAATACTGGGTATTAATCATCTAGATTATGATTTTACTCATTTTTTTAAAAATAATTTAACGAGATAAATACATGGAAAAGTTACCCAATTGCCCGGCTTGTAGTTCTGAATTCACATGGCAGGACGGCGCGATGCTCAATTGCCCTGAATGTGGACATGTTTGGTCTTTGGAAGGGGATGCCGATGCTCAGGACGACGCGCTGGTAGTGGTTGATGCTAATGGCAACACGCTGGTGGACGGCGACTCGGTGACCGTCATTAAAGATCTCAAAGTAAAAGGCAGCTCGTCGATGCTCAAGATTGGCACCAAAGTGAAAAGCATCCGTTTGTGCGAAGGTGACCACAATATTGACTGCAAAATTGACGGATTTGGTCAGATGAAACTCAAATCTGAGTTCGTGAAGAAAAACTAAGCTTTCCTGCCTCACATCCTCGTAACAACCGCGGTTCTCTCATGTCGACAGAACCGCCTTCTAAACATACACTCAATGCATAATCTCGTTACCTATCAATAGAGAAGACTGCATGAAAAAGGCTCAAGACTATTTTAATGCCCTAAATCACGATTATCTGCAGGTGCACAAGGCCAAAGAAGAACTTTTCTGGCAGAACTACATGGGAACTGGCGATGAAAACGTGTCGGCAGACTTCGCGGCAGCTGAGACTGCTCACAAGCGTTTTATCTCTGAATCCCGCCGGTTGGGCGAATTGCGCGAGCACATTGCCTCGCTGGAAAAACTAACTCTCGACGAAGAGGGCAAGGCGCTGCTGCACGGCCTTCAGGGCTGGTATCGCTTCTTTGACTGCAACACCATTGAAGACCCGCAGGCGCAGGCGCTGCTGGATGAAATCATTCAGGCCGAATCCGCGCTGTTCGCCAAGCGCAAGGCGCACCGCCTGACTCATATCAATGCCAAAGGCGAGCGAGTGAATGCCTCTCTCGGCGAGCTGCTGACCAATCAGGCCAATAATGAAAACGAAGCTTACCGCCGTAGCTCCCAGACCGCGCTGCGCGAGCTGGAAGAGTGGCTGTTGCACAACGGCTTCCCAGAGCTGGTTGGCCTGCGTAACCGTTTTGCCCGCCAGTTGGGCTACCGTAACTATTTCGATTATAAGGTGAACAAAACCGAGCGTATGACGCCGGAACAGCTGTTCGCCATTCTGGATCGCTTTGAAGAGCAGACCCGCGAAGGCAACGTGCGCAGCCTGAATGAGCTGGTAGCGCGTAAGGGCGATGGCGCCCTGCTGCCGTGGAACATTCGCTTTGCCAGCGCCGGAGACGTCACTCGCCAGCTTGACCCGTATTTCCCGTTTGCCGACTCGCTGCGCCGCTGGATTGACAGCTTTAAGCGCCTGCATATCGACTTCCAGGGGGCAGAAATGCAGCTCGACCTGCTGGTGCGCGAAGGAAAATATGAAAATGGCTTTATGCACAGCCCGGTGCCCACCTTCTATGACAACGGCGACTGGGTTTCTGGCGTGATCAACTTCACCAGCCTCGCCAAGCCAGACCAAGTGGGCAGCGGCGGCAGCGGCCTGAACACGCTGTTCCACGAGGGCGGCCACGCGGCGCATTTCGCCAACATTCGCCAGAACGCGCCGTGCTTCTCGCAGGAGTTCCCGCCGACCTCCATGGCCTACGCCGAAACCCAGTCTATGTTCTGCGACAGCCTGCTGGAAGATGCCGACTGGCTAAAACGTTACGCGAAGAATGCTCAGGGCGAGTCGGTGCCAGATACCCTTATCCACGACAGCATCGCGGCCCGCCAGCCAATGCGCGCCTTCAATGAGCGTCACATTCTGCTGGTGCCCTATTTTGAATGGCAGCTCTACCAGTGGCCGGACGAAAAGCGCACGCCGGAAGCCATTCTGGCGCTGGCGCGCGATGTCGAAACTCACATTTTGGGTGTCACCGGCAGCCCGCGGCCTACCATGGCTATTCCTCACTTGTTATCGATGGAATCTGCCTGTTCCTATCAGGGCTACCTGTTGGCGCTGATGGCCGTCGAGCAAACCCGCGCCTTCTTCCTTAAACGCGATGGCTATCTGACGGATAATCCGGCCATCGGCCCGGATTTAGCCAAGCACTACTGGACGCCGGGCAACAGCATTAGCCATGACGAAACCCTGCGTAATCTCACCGGCGAGGGTTTCAACCCGGATTATCTGGCTGAAGCTTGCAACCAAACCGTGGCGGCGGCGTGGGAAGAGGCGCAGCAGACCATGAAAGCGGCGGCGAAGCGCGAACAGCCGGCGGCGGATTTCGATCTGAATGCGCATATTCGCGTGGTGGACGGCAAACGCGTGTTAGCTGACAGCGCCGATGGCGACGAAGCCATGTGCCAGGACTTTGCCGATTTCGTGCAGCAGACCTATTTTCATAAGTAAGGCTTCGCGATAGACAACCGCCATCGGTCGCTCGGCTGATGGCGGTTTTTTTACGTCCGGCAGAGAGGGGCAGTTTGTGGTATCTTACGCGCCAGAAATTTTTAATCCTTTGTGAAAGCCATTCGTTTTCAGAAATAGTTCGTTTATCAAACAATACCGGAGAGTCATTCAGGTGGAACAAAAGAAAATCTTCCCGCAGGAAAAAAGCGGCCTGCATCCGCGTAACCGCCACCGTAGCCGCTATGACTTCCCGGCCCTGATTGCCAGCAGCCCGGAGCTTGGTCCGTTCGTTTCTGAAAACAAATGGGGCGATTTGTCGGTGGACTTCGCCGATCCGCAGGCAGTAAAAGCGCTCAACCGCGCGCTGCTGCGTCACTTCTATCAGATTGAAAACTGGGATATTCCTGCTGATTATCTCTGCCCGCCAATCCCAGGCCGCGCGGATTACATTCACCATTTGGCTGATTTGCTGGCAAGCAGCAACAATGGCGAGATCCCGAAAGGCAAGGATCTGGCGATTCTGGATATCGGCGTGGGTGCCAACTGCATCTACCCAATCATTGGTTTGCGCGAATACGGCTGGCGCTTTACGGCCAGTGAGATTGACGCCACTTCCATGGCCGCCGCCAAGAAGATTGTTGCTACCAACCCGCAGCTGACCAATCAGGTGCGTTTCCGCCTGCAGTCTAAGCCGCAGCGCATTTTCGATACCATTATTCGTCACGACGAGCGCTACGACGCGGTGCTGTGCAATCCGCCATTCCACGGTTCTGCCGAGGAAGCCGCAGGTAGCAGCCAGCGTAAACGCCAAAATCTTGGCCTCGATCGCCGCGCCGGAAGTAAAGCTGAACTGAACTTCGGCGGCCAGCACAATGAGCTGTGGTGCGAAGGGGGCGAAGAAGCTTTCGTGGTGCGTATGGCGGAAGAGAGCGCCGAGAAGCGCACTAACTGCCTGTGGTTCACGGTCTTAGTGTCGAAGAAAACCACCTTGCCACTGCTGTATGAAGCTTTGGAAGAGCTGGAAGCGACGGACGTTCGCACCATAGAAATGACTCAGGGGAATAAAATCAGCCGCTTCGTGGCCTGGACTTTCCTCACCCCTTGGCAGCAAAAAAGTTGGGCAGGAAAGCGTTGGGCCTAATCTAACGCCTTGTTTCTCTCCCGCATTTAATTAGCCTGATACGGATTAATGTGTCAGGCTAAAAAAAATCCTAGCGACCCCTTCCTTTTTTAGTAGTTTAAATTATGATTAATTCATAATAAGAACAGTTCACTTTGTCACCAGTGAAATTATTCATCGCGTTAGGTTTTTACTTTTATCTTCTTTTCTAGCAGCCTCCCAATACACCGACCCAGGGCGAAGCTAAATTTAAATTTACAATTTTTGTAGATTTAAACGTTCAGCGCACGTGTTATTTCCTTATTCACGTAATCAGCCACAGGGTCTCTGCACTATGCAACTTTTCACTCATCAATTCAGCACGGCATGGCGTGATAAATTCTCTGCACTCTCGCAAGCCGTTCCCATGATCGTCTTCACCCCGCAGGGCATTGTTACCGAGGCAAATAGCCTATTTCTCAACACCATAGGTTATACCCGTGATGAGGTGGTTGGGCAGCCCCACAAGATATTCTGCACCCCGGAGTTCGTTGCCAGTGATGCTTATCGGCTGCACTGGCAAGGGCTACAGCAGGGCAAGTCTGTCAGCGGCAATATTAAACGCTTGCATAAAAACGGCTCTCTTATTTGGTTAGAAGCGACATACGTCCCCGTTTTAAATAAACAAGGGAAGGTGATTGAGATAATTAAAATAGCCAGCGATGTCACTGATCGTATTAATGAATCGCACGATCATCATGGCTTATTAGAAGCAATCGACCGCTCAATGGCTTTGATAACCTTTACCCCTGAAGGCCATATTCTTTCCGCCAACGCCAACTTTATAAAAGTCATGGGATATTCACTGAATCATATTCAGGGAAAATCCCACGCGATGTTTTGCCTGCCCGATTGGCGAGACTCAAACGATTACCGCTCACACTGGCAGCGCCTGAAAAATGGTGAGTTTATCCTCGGCCGTTTCGAGCGAGTGAATAGCCGTGGACAGAGCGTGTGGCTGGAGGCCAGCTACAACCCGGTGATGGACGATGAAGGCAAAGTGGTGAAAGTGGTGAAAATCGCTCAAGACATCACGGTGCAAATGAACCAGCAGCGCCAGCAGGAAAATATGATGACTCACGTCCACGAGTTGTCGCTAAATACCGATAAAACGGCCGCGCAGGGCGTGACTATCGTGCAAAAAGCGGTAGAGGATATGCAGGAAGTTGAAGCACTTGCCAAGCGCACGGCGGATATTATCAGCCAGCTGGGGCAAACCTCTGAACGCATTGGTGAGATGGTCGATACCATACGCCGAATCTCTTCACAGACCAATTTATTGGCGATTAACGCCACTATCGAAGCTGCCCACGCCGGGGAACAGGGCCGCGGATTCGCCGTGGTAGCAGGCGAAGTCCGTTCGCTTGCCGACCAATCACGCAAAGCCGCCGTTGAAATTGATCAACTCACGCAAAGCATCCGCGACGGCGTGATGGCCGCCATCGACGGCATGGGGAACTGCGTGAATCGCGCAGGTGGCGGAGTAACGCTAAGCCGCAACGCCGGTGAGGTCATCAATCAGGTGAATCTCGGCATGCAGGATTTGGTAAGGATGATGGCGGGGGTGGGGGCAAGCCCCAAAGCCCACTAATACCTCGTGTTGCCACGCGAACAGGTCTTTTAGTTCAAGTTCAAGTTCAAGTTCAAGTTCAAGTTCGTGGGCGTCGGCCCACACCGACCAAGGGAGGCGTGAACGCGCCTCCCTTGGAACCCTGCGTTTTTTCTGCTGCGTGCTCGAGGCTTCGCAGGGTTGGGATGGACGTGTTTCAGGCACCTTGGTGACAGCCGCGAAGTGCCGCCGCTTAGGCGGTTCCCTCAGTTCGGGCTTCGAGCCATAGGTCTCGAACCACTCCCTCGGCGTCACTTCTGAACGCGACCTACTGGCATTTACACCGAACCTTTCCATTCAGTTCGTAAAAGAAATCCAAACCTCATTGAAAAGGTACGGTTGAAATGCCTCAAAACCGCAGTCAAAAATGGCGCTGAGCGAACGGTTCGAGACCTTAGGCTCGAAGCCTGAAGCGAAGGTACCGCCTAAGCGGCGACATTTTGCGGTGGATAACGGAAGTAACTGAAACACGTCCGCCCAACGAGCGAAGCGCGCAGTAAAGAGCCGGGGATTCTCAAGGGGCGCGGCGATAGGCGCCCCTTGAGGGCGGTGTGGCGGCAGCGCACGGTTTTGACCTTAAAGGCCAGTTTGCGTGGCAACGCAAGGTTTTAGCGGTGTGGCGGCAGCGCACAGTTTTGATCTTAAAAGTTTCTATGGCTTTTCAAAGCCATCCCCCACAGCTTTAGGAGGCTCCTCCGTAAACACCCTCATTGCTTGCTTCGGCATGCTAATCCCCGCCTTCTGGAAGTGGATCTTCACCAGCCGGTCCAGCGCATACTGCACGTTCCACTGCTCCAGCGCTTTAGTGCGGATCAGCACGCGGACGCTGAATGATTGGTCGCCTAGCTCGACTACGCCCTGATAGATTGGCTCGCCGAGCAGAGAGCCTTTAACACTCTCATCCTGCTTCAAGGCTTCTACGGCTTCGGCCAGTACGGCATTGACCTGGTCGACATCTTCATCGCGGCCTACGCGGTAGCTGGCGCGGTATACGCCGAACTCGCGCTCGTAGTTCGACAGCGTGGTTATCGAAGAGTAAGGGACAATGTGGTACACGCCATAAATGTCGCGCAGGCCGATGGAGCGAATGGTCATGCGCTCCACCGTGCCGCTAATCCCCATCACCGTGACGTATTCCCCAGTATTCATCCCATTCTCGAACTGAATGAATACGCCGGTGATCACGTCTTTCACCAATGTCTGGGCACCGAAGCTGATGGCTAAGCCGAGTGCCCCAGCACCTGCAAGCAGGGGCGCGATGTTTAACCCTATTTGCGACAGCATGATCATAATGGTGATGGTGCAAATCACGATGGCCAGCACGTTGCGGAACAGCGTCAGCAGGGTGCGTTCGCGGGCGCTTGGGCGTGAGCCGTTACTCAGCTCCAGCGCCAGGCGGTGCTCGATAATACTGGCGAGCAGGGTCCATGACACGATGGCGAAGAACAGAATAAACAGAATATGGGTCACGCCACCCACCACTTGTTGCCCGCCCTCGGTGGCCAGCCAGTGGTGAAGATTGAATATCTGCCACGCATCCAGCAGGGAGAGGGTGACGGACAGTACCACCAGAACGCGGAGGATTTTCAGCCCGCTGGGAATATAGGAGTTGATGCGCTTTTGCAGCATCGGGTAGCGGCGGTTGATGTCATCGGGCAGGGTGATACGTTTTAAAATCCAGCGCGACAGCAGGCCGGAGATTAAGGCACCCAGCGCGATGATAATCAGGCTCTTCACCGTAGCGGCCATCATAAAGGTCAGGCTGCCGGCAAAGTCGAACTGCGACAGGAAGAACAGCACCAAAAAGTAGCTGACGGCCAAAATATGCCAAATATGGCCCAGCGTTCTCAAGATCACGCTAAAAAAGGCCATCGATCGTTCGGCCAGCAGGTTGAATTCCTGATGAATATTTTTGCGATTGTGCAGAATCAGCCAGCTGGCGTAGAGAGTTAGAGCCAGCATCACGACAAAGTTCACCACGGCGGCGGCCGGGTAGTTAATCTGCGTGGCAACAATCGGCACGGCCACCATCAGAGCGTAACCAATCAGGCCGCTGACCCACGCCAGGCGGGTGTTCCAATAGCTGGCAGTCTTGTCACGCAGCGGGAAGGGGCGCAGATAGTCGAAGTTGGGCGCGAAGAGTAAACGCAGTACCGCTTTGAAGAATTCAATTACCGCGAAGGCGCTGAGAAACAGCGCCTGCTGGCGAGCAATTAGCGCGCTGCCGCCATTCACATATTGAGTGAACAGGTTTCCGGCGGCGACGGTGAGCAGCAAAATGGCAATATCTATCGCAAAGGCACTCAGAATACTGGCAGGCAGTTGATACCAGTGCGCCTCTTTCAGACGAGCGTGGTGCCCCCATCGCCCCAGCCTTTTATACAGCGGGCTAACCAGAAAACGGATTAAGTGGAACAGGGCGAAGGTCACCACCACGGTCATCAGGAAATAGGAGAGCGCGTGGATAAAACGTTCGGCGTTGAAGGTGCGCTTTGGCCCGGAATCGATGGTTTCTTTGAGCTGCTCCACGCGCTGCATCACCTGTGAGGCATAGCGCTGGCTGGTGTCCACCAGACCATCAACCAGCGACACTTGCTCGGATTTTGGCTCGGCGGCGGGCTGTTGCTGCTCGCCAGACTGAGGCTTGGCGGCGTCGCGCAGGTGAGCAATCAGCTCGGCGCGAGATTTATCATCTTGCAAAATATCCGCCAGCGCAGCATAGGAGGCTTTCTGTTTATCAGCATCGCTGTTGGCAGCAGGCTGCGGGGCGGCGGCTTGTGTGGCGCTGCTGAACAGCGTCAACATCAGCATTAAGAAGGGCAAGACAAGCAATAAAGGGTTTTTATGTCTCTTGGATAATGGTCGTTGCGATAACGCGTTCCAGTCGTTATTCGGCATTGTTCCTCACTTTTAAAGCTGCGGTTTATCGATGGATCTCATACAAGGAGCCGTTGGTGTTACAACAGTGTAGGGAATTTATGTCGCAGAGGGGGAGAAAGGGGGTAAAAAAAACGGATATCCTCGGATATCCGTTTATTCATTGAGCTTTGGTTGAATCAGGAAACGTGCTGAAGGAACTCGCGCAGACGTTCGCTTGGCGGATTGTTCACCAAGTCAGCAGGTTTGCCATCTTCAGCAATGCGCCCTTTGTCGATGAAGATCAGGCGTGATGCCACTTTCTCGGCAAACCCAACTTCGTGGGTCACGATAACCATGGTCATGCCTTCGTCCGCCAACTGCTTCATGACGGTCAGAACTTCATGACGCAGCTCTGGGTCCAGCGCCGAGGTTGGTTCATCAAACAGCATCAGCTTAGGTTTGACCGCCAGCGCACGGGCGATAGCCACGCGCTGTTGCTGACCACCGGAAAGCTCGGAAGGGTAGTGATGGGCGCGCTCGGACAGACCGACCTTCGCCAGCAGCTCTTTTGCCAACTTGTTAGCTTCTTCCTTCTTCGCACCACGCACGCGGATCGGGCCAAAGGCCACGTTTTCCAGCGCGGTCATGTGCGGGAACAGGTAGAACTGTTGGAACACCATGCCCGCTTCTTGGCGGATCAGGCGCTCGTCGACTTTCGGGTCATTGACCTTCAGGCCGTCGACAATCAGGTCGCCGGAGGTGATCTCTTCCAGCTTATTGATGCAGCGCAGCAGGGTAGATTTACCGGAGCCTGACGGCCCGATGATCACGACCACTTCACCCTGAGAAATCTGCAGATCGATGTCGTGGAGCACTTGGGTTTTACCAAAGTGTTTTGAGACGTTCTTAAATTCAATCATATAATTTTCAGTTTGCGTTCGAGGCGGCGCAGAACAAAGCTCAGAGCCAGCGTGATAATCAGATAAATAATGGCAACCGCACTCCAGATTTCCATCGCGCGGAAGTTACCGGCAATGATCTCCTGGCCCTGACGGGTCAGCTCGGCCACGCCGATAACGATGAACAGTGATGTGTCCTTGATGCTGACGATCCACTGGTTGCCCAGCGGTGGCAGCATGCGACGCAGTGCCAGAGGCATGATGATGTAACGCAGCGTGTCACGACGCGAAAGACCCAGCGCCAGACCTGCTTCGCGAAAGCCGTTGTGAATCGACAACACGGCGCCACGAGTAATTTCAGCGATGTACGCACCGGAGTTGATGATGATAGTCACCACCGCGGCGGTAAAGGGATCGATACGTAAATCAGGAACCATCATTGGCAGGGCGAAGTAAATAAACATCACCTGCACGACAATCGGGGTGCCGCGAATAAGCTCAATAAATACCAGTGCAATGTGGCTGCTGAACCAGCCGCCAAACGCGCGAGCAAAGCCCGCAATCACACCGATAATCAGGCCGCCAACCAGACCGAGGACCGAGATCCACAGGGTCATCTTGGCGCCTTCGAGCAGGATTGGCAGAGCGGGCCAAATAACGCTCCAATCAAACTGCATGTAATCTCTCCAGATAAATCTATTACTTTTAACGCCTGCTCAGCCTGTTGTGCTGGCAGGCGTTAACTTCTCAATCACTTAACGTCTGTTGCGCGCAACAGATATTATTTTGGCTCGGTATCAAACCATTTTTTGTAGATTTTCGCGTAGGTGCCGTTCTCTTTAATGGTTTTCAGAGCGGCGTTGGCTTTTTCACGCAGGTCGCTGCCCTGTGGGAAAGCAATACCGTATTGCTGGCCAGCCAGCGAGTCACCCACGGCTTTGAACTGGCCGTTACCGGCAGTTTTGATGAAGTACAGGATGTTTGGCGTGTCGTGCATGACCGCGTCAGCGCGGCCAGTGCCCAGCTCCATGTAGGCGCTGTCGATGTTCGGGAACTGGCGCAGATCTTTGGTTTGTACATTGGCTTTCATGTAGTCAACGGAGCTGGTGCCGCTCTTCACTGCCACAGTTTTGCCTTTCAGGTCAGCGACGCTTTTGATGCTGTCGTTGTCTTTCTTAACCATTACCATCAGGCCGCTGTTGTAGTAGCCGTCAGAGAAGTCGATCGCTTTCTTACGCTCAGGGGTGATGGTGATACCCGCCAGCGCCAGATCGATGTTGTGAGTTTGCAGAGCAGGAATGATACCGCCAAAGTCCATTGGTTTCAGTTCGTAGGAGACTTTCATCTCTTTGGCGACGGCGTCCCACAGGTCAATATCGAAACCGACATATTTATCGCCTTGTTTGAATTCAAAAGGAACGAATGCGGTGTCAGTAGCAACGATTAATTTTTTGTCTGCAGCGTGGGAGCTAACGGCAAAGGCCAGCGTCATCGCGGCCAGGGAAACTTTCAACAGTGACTTCATCAGTTAATTTCCTTTATACGTATTATGGGAACGGCATTTGTTGCGTCGATTTTAATGCAATTAGCGTGCCACAGAGCAAGTCGTATAGAATTCAGTGGGTTAATATCTTGCTGAACCGTTAAGGCTTGCTTAATAACTCAGATCGCACTTTTTTGGTGCGTCGTTACAAATTGACATGGATCGTTATGGTGCAACGGTTCATCATTAACCAATTGGCGGCTGTTAAACAATCGCTAATTAACAGTTACGCTGCGTTATTGCTATCAAACTCTAACTTTTACAACTAAGTTCTGAAACAGTTGCCTAATAATGAAGCAATCGGTTGCTTGCTGGGGGGTAAATATGGCGGAGAAAAGGGGCGGGGTGTTCCAATTTGGTGCAATGCAATTGTGAGGCGATATATAAGATATTACCGCAGCTGGCTATCTTTACTCCCCCGACGGTTATAACCCGCACTGGCCTGATGTTTTTTGTCGAGCGCTGTCTGGCAGACAATGCAATATTGCACTCCAGGCAGGGCTTTGCGACGCGCCTCGGGAATAGGTTCGCCACATTCGTGACAGAATTCTGCACTTTCGCCGTGACCCAGTGCCTGACGCGCGCGGTTTACAGCGTCTTCGACGGTTGAGTCAATTTGATCTTGAACGGCGCCGTCTTGTGCCCATCCACTTGCCATAAATCCTCCAAATCAATAGAAAACGGGCCAATGATTTTCACCATTGGCCCGATACGTTCTACAAGGCTAGAAGTTGATTAAGTCGAAAGCTGGACCCTGGGGTTATTCAATATTGGATTCAATGAACCACAGGAACTTATCCAGATCTCGTGATGCCGCAGTCAGAATATCTGCAGTATCTTCATCTTCTACTTTGGTTGCCGCTTTGCGTGTGTCGTTGGCAACTTGCCCATAACGATCGGCCAATGCTTTCAAATGCTCTTGAACGGTGTGAATGTTAGTTGGGTAGCTTTTCAGTGGAGTTTTGTCATTAACCACTTGCACTGTACCCAGTGCGACACCACCTAATTGCACCACGCGTTCTGCGATGTTGTCTTGATGCTCAGTGATGGCAGTGCGGAAACCGTCCAACATTTCGTGAACTGCGATAAAGTTCGCGCCGCGCATGTTCCAGTGAGCTTGCTTAGTGATCAGCGACAGGTCGATGTATTCAGCTACCAAAGGGTTCAGCACTTTAATGGTGTCCAGCTTCACGCCTTCTTCAACATCATTACGTGTGTAGAGAAGCTCAGAAGATTTCGTTTTTACCAATTTAGCGGTACTCATAATAGATATCCTCTTTAGTTATCTTTAGTTTAAGCGTTATACGAATTCGGTATGGGAATAAGTATAGCAACCTTTTTACATTCTGCCTTAAATCGTCAGCTATCAATGAAATCGTTAAAATCTAATGGTGATAGCCAGCGTTTTAATATTTTTTCTCTGTGTGTGCCTCATGCTTTTTACATGACAAGATATACACAAAGATAATTAACGTCGCATTGTCTCGTTGCTGTTAAATACACTAGGGGTGAGCAGGGGTGATTTCAACCCTAAAATTTTATTTAAATCACAACTTATTGTTTTAAATGGATTTTAATGTTGATTATTTGCGATGTAGCAAACTGATAATATTTATCATTTACATTTCCATTGCGGTTTTATGAGATTTTTTAAGAGCTATCTTAATTATCCATTAAGTTTTACTTATCAGTGATAATAACCCCGAGTGACAGTTCGCTATTAGCCGGTGAATGGCGGAAAAGGAATTGGTAATATTTTATTTCACGGCTGAGTGAATATATTCTCCGCCGTGAAAGAAAAATAGTGGGAAATTAATGGCGCGCGCTTTTACGGGCGATTAAAAATAGCCGTGGGAAGGCCAGAAGCACGCTGCGGTCGGCGCGTGGCAGGTAGACCTTCTCCAGCTCTTGCAGGTAGCTGGCGAGGAAAGCTTCTTGCTGGTTTTCATCTAGCGGAGCCAAGAAAGGCCGCAGCCCGGTGGCACTTAGCCAGTCTACAATCGCCTTGGCCGAAGGCATCACGTGGTAATAGGTGGTGCGCCAGATATCCACCAACGCCCCCTGACTTGCCAGCAAATCATAATATTGTTCGGTGGTGAGCAGCTGCTTGCGCGAGTTATCCACCCCGGCAATCGCATTCCTCCACTCCGGCTGGTCGGCCACCTTTTGCATTAACTGGTGCGAGGGCTGGGACAGGTTGTCCGGCATCTGCACGGCAAATACGCCTTCGGGCGCGAGCTGCTGCATCAGATGGGGGATCAGCTCCTCGTGCCCTGTCACCCACTGTAGTGAAGCATTGCCATAGATAATGTCTTGCGGCTGGGTCGGCTTCCATTCGCGAATATCCACCTTTTCAAAGCGGCAGGAAGGCAGGCGTTCACGCGCTTTTTCCAGCATGGCTTGAGAAGTATCGAGGCCGGTAAGCAGGGCTTGAGGGTAGGCGTGTTGCAGCAGTTCGGTGCTATTCCCCGGCCCACAGCCCAAGTCGGTGATGAATTTGGCGTTAGGATGCAGTACACGGGCAAGGAGTTCAGCGGCGGGGCGTGTGCGTTCGGCTTCGAACTGGCGGTAGAGATCAGGATTCCAGTCTTTCATGGCGGTTCCTTAACAGCGTAGTCGGGGTGTTGCCCATAATCCTAGACCGAGTTGATGACGCTGGCGAGTCAGAGTACAAAGATAAAAAAACGCCGGGCAAGCCAAGCCGCCCGGCGAAAAATGATGAAGACTTCTTTTCAAGCTAGAGGGTACTGATTAAAGCGCAATCGCGCCGCTGTAGAGAACAGCGCCGGTCGGTTGCCCGGTTGGGGAGCCGCCCTGAGGTTCAAGGCTGATAGCCAGCGTCGAGCCGGGGTCAGGCATTCTTGCCGCCAGTGAAAGCTGGGTTGGCGACGCCACATTTAACAATCCGAGCGAGCGCGGTTTGCCGTCCGCCGGAATGGTCCACAATTCCAAGCTTCGGTCCTTGGCTATCTCCTGCAAATGCAGCGGAGTGAGGGTCAACCGGTTAGCGTCTTTATCTACGCTAACCACCCATTGCCCGACGCCTGCGCTGCTGTTAGCCAAAATGGCCACTGGCGTGATAGGCGAAGGCTGCACCAGTAGCTTAGGTACCAGCAGTAAAGCAGCCAGCCCCGCCGCCAGCGCCCAGCCAAGATAGCCGCGCCACCGCATTTTGCTTGGTGTTGGAGCGTTGTCGGTATGCTCCGCTGCGTGAGGCACAGGCCCCAGTTGCAGCTGTATGCGTTTCCACACCGATGACGGCGGGCTGACCGGCGTGAGCCTGTTGTCGAGCTGGGTAAAGGCTTCCTGCCAGCGAGCCACTTCGGCCTGCAGCGCCGGGTCATTTTGCATGGCTATCTCAAACTGGCGGCGCGCCGCACCGCGTAAGGTCCCCAGCGCATATTCCGCCGACAGAGCGGCATGGTATTCCCGTCTGTTTTTCATAGGCCCACGCAGCTCTTTAAATGCTCAAGGGCGCGACGGATCCAGCTTTTGATCGTGCCAAGAGGTTGTTGTAAATGGTCTGAGACTTCGCCATGCGAAAGTCCCTGATAGTATGCCAGCACCAAACTTTGCCGCTGTTCATTCGGCAGGTGCGCCATGCAGTCGGCAAGCACTTTGGCCTCGGCGTTGTGCTGCAAATGGCGCAGCGGCTCGTCATTATCCCCGGACAGGCTCTGTTGCAGGCTGTCGTCCAGTTCATCAAGTTGGTTGTCGCTGCCGCGCATCCAGTCAATGGCGCGGTTACGCACGATATGGGTCAGCCAGGTCATCGGGGAGCTGAGTGCGGCATTATAAGACGCAGCGCGATTCCACGCGGTGATAAAGCTGTCATGCAGTACCTCTTCGGCCCACGCGTGGCGACGCAGCATGCGAAGCGCGACGGCAAACAGGCGCGGCGAAGTTAAACGGTACAGTTTTTCGAAGGCCTGACGATCCCCGCCAGCCATGGCGTGCATCAGGTCGCGCAGGGGATCCTCGGACGGATCCGGCATCGTTTTTATTGTTAAATTCTCATGCATTCGCCAGCCCCAAAACCGAAAGTGTGCAGTGGGATTTTTCCCCACTGCACCCAGTATAGACGGTTTTATTTCGGCATCAGCACGGTATCAATCACGTCGATCACGCCATTTTTCTGCTGCACATCATAGGTACTGATGTTGGCCACGTCGCCCTTGGCATCTTTCAACTGAATATTGTGCGGACCATTGCCAATCAGCCACAGCGCCTGACCATTCACGGTTTTCAGTTCGGCTTTACCGCCACCTTTTTTGATCAATTTCTCCAGATCTTTCATCTCATATTTCCCGGCCACCACGTGGTAGGTGAGGATGCTGGTCAGCGTGGCCTTGTTCTCCGGTTTTACCAGATTAGCCACAGTACCTGCTGGAAGCTTGTTAAAGGCGGCATCGGTGGGAGCAAACACGGTAAACGGCCCTTTGCTTTGCAGAGTATCTACCAGACCCGCGGCTTTCACTGCCGCCACCAACGTGGTGTGGTCTTTAGAGTTCACGGCGTTCTCGACGATATTTTTCGACGGGTACATGGCCGCGCCGCCCACCATGGTGGTGTCGGACATCATTGCTGCCATTGACGCGCTGCTGAAAAGAATCGAAGCACAGATTGCGGTACGAATAAGCGTTTTCATGATGTGGTCCTTTTAGGGTAAGTAGACAAGGTCTTGTCTCACATCTGTACATACGAACCAGGTCGGGATTTGGATGCAGAAAAATCAAAATAAAATGCAGATATTTTTAACTGGCTGAATTTAGGTATAAAAAAACCACGCTCGGCGGCGTGGTTTTAATGTGAAAGGGTCTGGAAGTCACTTCCCCGAGGGATTATTGCCCGGCACTTCTACCGTCTCCAGCTTGGTTTTGCGCTGAATAGTCAGCGTGGAGCCTGCCGATGCGGCAATAATCGCCGCCAGCGCTAACCACTGTGTGCCGGTGAGGAACTCGCCGAGGAAGATAATACCGGACAGCGCGGCCATCGCCGGCTCCATGCTCATCAGCGTGCCGAAGGTTTTGGCGGGAAGCTTGGTCATGGCGACCATTTCCAGCGAATACGGCACGGCGGAGGTCAGCAGGGCAATCAACAGGCCCAACGGCAGGATGGACAGCGAGAAGATTGAGCTATGAGCCTGAAACGCGCCAATCGGAAAGAAGATCAGGGCGCCAATCAATGAACCCAGCGCCGCCGTGCCGGGGCCGTAGCTGCTTCCAGCGCGCTGGCCCGCCAGAATATAGATGGCCCAGCAGGTGCCGGCAAACAGCGCCAGACAGGCCCCTTTCAGGTCGATGCTGTCAGTCGATTGCCCGAGCGGCAACAGGAACCACAGGCCGATCACCGCCAGAATCACCCAGACGAAGTCCACCGGGCGGCGCGAAGAGAACATCGCCACGGCCAGCGGCCCGGTGAATTCTAGCGCCACGCCGACGCCCAGCGGGATAGTTTGGATGGCCAGATAGAAGCTGTAGTTCATGCTGCCAAGCGCCAGCCCGTAAATCAGCAAGGCTTTCAGGTTGCCGCCGCGCATTTTAATCCGCCACGGCCGGAACCACGCCAGCAGGATCAAAGAGCCGATACCCAGACGCAGCGCGGTGACGCCCTGCGGGCCAACCACCGGAAATAAGGTTTTCGCCAGCGACGCGCCACCCTGTAACGAGAGCATGGCAATTAACAGCAGCAGTACAGCAACGAGTGGCGAAGCTGACTTAGCAATCGCGGGCAGGGTAGGTGCCGGGTCTGCAGAAATATGTTGAGATGCGGTGTTTCCGTCCGCAGGTGAATTTTTATCTGACTCGGTCATCCTTCGCGCCTTAAATGTGATCCCGATTCCGCGGAATTCTTGTTTTATCACTAAAAACTGTGAGCGATGTGTTGTTGTGGGTTCAGTGTAGAGGGAAAAGAGGGGCGAAAAAATCCAAAAAAAAATAATTTTTCGGGTCAGCTTTCGGAAAATCCTGCACTTTTTTGATTGAAAAGTGCACAAAACTTTAGGAATTTTCTGCTAATCAGAAAAAGTTCAATAAGTTTCACTTATACTTTTATGGTCAAAAAATCATTAATAATCATTGGGATATGTCGTGTTGGAAACTTCTTGTTACACCATATGATGCTTTGGACATCTTATATCAGGCAGAGTTTCACACTGCTTTTTGTTATATTTTCGTGGTGAAGGTTACTTTTGTTTCCCATTTGAGGTGGTTGTTATGAAAAAAATTGCATGTCTTTCCGCATTAGCTTGCGTAGTAGCACTGGGCGCTTCTAGCGCATTCGCAGACACCAGCACCGTAACTGCAGGTTACGCGCAGGGTGATATGCAAGGCGTTGCTAACAAAGCAAACGGCTTCAACCTGAAATACCGTTTCGAGCAAGATAGCAACCCACTGGGCGTTATCGGCTCTTTCACTTACATCGAGAAAAACAGCTACCCAAGCGCTGACAACTACAACAAAGGTCAGTACTACGGTGTGACTGCTGGTCCAGCTTTCCGTCTGAACGACTGGGCTTCCATCTACGGTGTAGTGGGTGTGGGTTACGGTAAATTCGAAGGCACCAACGGTGTTAGCACTGTTGATCGTCAGAAATCTGACACTAGCGACTACGGTGTTTCTTACGGCGCTGGTATGCAGTTCAACCCAATGGAAAACGTTGCAATTGACGTTTCTTACGAACAGTCTCGTATCCGCAGTGTTGACGTTGGCACCTGGATCGCTGGCGTGGGTTACCGCTTCTAATTATTCGAAAAAGTTAGCGTTCAATCGCTACACGGTTTCGAAAATAAAAACCGCCTCTCGGGGCGGTTTTTTTATGCCTGCTTTTTAGCCATTCCTCGTCAAATCCCGCTATACCAGTTGTAACCCTGATCTTCCCAATATCCCCCCGGATATTCATTGGTGACGAATATCGCCCCGATGTGCTTAGCGTTCTTGAAACCGAGCTTGGTAGGCATGCGCAGACGCAGCGGATAGCCAAAGTCAGGGGGCAGGGGCTTTCCGCCGAAATCCAGCGCCAGGATGGTCTGCGGGTGCAGCGCCGTGGCCATGTCGATGCTCGAGTAGTAACGGTCGTCGCACTTAAAGCCGACATATTTGGCCGTCAGATCCGCGCCGACGTGCTGCAAGAAGACCTTTAGCGGCACGCCGCTCCACTGGCCAATGGCGCTCCAGCCTTCGATACAGATCAGCCGTGTGATTTGGCTCTCCTGCGGCAGGCGCTGTAGCTGCTCTAACGTCCAAGGCGCTTTCTTCTGCACTAAGCCCGAGACTTCCAGCCGATAGTTGGGAATGTCGATTTCCGGCACATTGTATTCAGGATAATAGGCATTGAAGCGGAACGGCGTGGTAATTTGGTCCGCGCGATAGGTCTGCGCCAGCTTTTGCCCGCCAAACAGCCAACCCTGCACGCGGTCATTCCAGCGCGACATGGCCCACAGCACCTTGTCCACATTGTCGCCATCCTGCAAGTTACAGCCGGTGAGCATCGACACCGCGCCAAGGGTCAGACCCGAGCGCAGCAGCATGCGGCGCTGGATATTCACCAGCTGCTTGCGCTGATCTGGCTCGAGAATAATTTTGGGTTTGTCAGCGTTGTCACTCATCGGCGTGCTCCTTTAAGGCCGTTTTTTTGCCGCCGGTGACCATGGCGACAAAGGTTTTAGGCACCAGAAGCACCATCAAAACGTGGATCACCACAAACAGCATCACGCCGCTCATGGCAAAGAAATGCACATAACGGGCGATGTCGAAACCGCCGAACAACCAGACCAGCCCGCTAAACTGCACCGGCTTCCAGATAGACAGCCCTGAAAGCACCAGCAGCGCGCCGAGCAGCAGCACCCCGACATACATCACTTTCTGCACCGCGTTATATTCACCCAGCTTATGAGGCAGCTTGAAGGTGATGGCTTTGACGATGTCACGCCAGATAGAAGCTGGCGTAAAAGGGAAAAAGTCGTGCTTGAAGTGTCCGCTAAAGGCGCCCCAAAGCAGATAAATCAGCGCATTGACGGCCAGCAGCCACATCACCGCCAGATGCCAGGCAATATTGCCACCCAGCCAGCCTCCCAGCGTGCTTTGCTGCGGGAAGGTAAGAAATTCGAACAGGGGGTCGGCGTTGTAGATACCCCAGCCGCTCATCACCATGCCAATCATCGCCAGCAGATTAATCCAGTGGCAGAGGCGCACAGGCCAAGGGTGGATTTTTCGTGGCTTAGGTTGGGCTGACGAGAGAGGTTTCAGCGAAGGTTGATGGCTCACAAGAAAGCTCCTGTGCTATCAAGCAGAGTGAAAAAGAGTGAGGCCAAACGGCGCGAAAAGAGGGGGTTTCGCACCGCCTGGCCTCTTAGTATGGCGTTATCGTCAGTAAAAAGTTAGACACAGGAGACTGACGACATCGCCTTTACATTGGTGGCGCGACGCCGTCTTTGCCAGCGGCGATACCACGAGCAACCAGGTTGCCTTTATCGTCTTTGGCGGCGAACAGCACGATTTTCACGCCTGGTTTCAGCAAGCTGCGGTCGCCCGGCGCTAACAGCACCACTGGTACATCATCTGGCACCACTACGGTTTTCTGTGCGTCGTGGTACTTCACGGTCAGCGTGCGGCCATTGCTGTTGACCAGCTTGCCGACGGTGCCGTTGGTCATGGTGTTGATTTTGCCATCGGCAGATTCAAACGGGTTGAAGCCTTCGCCGCTGCCGCGCAGGCTTGGCGCGAAGACGTGAACTTCCAGCGCTTTCAGCGTGCCGTCGGCCTGTGGAACGGCGGCGGTGCCGATAAAGCTGTCAGCTTTAATATCGGAAATCTGGCCTTTAGAAACGCTGTTAACTTTGGTTTGGTCATTGATTTGCACATCAAGCTTGTCACCTTGACGGGTGGTGATTTGCATGGATGAATCATTCACCGAGTCGATGGTTCCGCGCGTCGGTTTAATCACGTTATCTGCTGCGAATGCGCCGGTACACATCAGAAGCGAGCTGAGGACTAAGCCCGCCAGGCGTGTTGAAGTCGTCATGTTAACTCTCCATATTTTTGCAGGTTGATCAAAGTGATAGTGTTATTGCTATAGGGTATAGCTTAGTTAAGAGTGGACGATAAACCCGAACAGTGAGATGACAACTTGATGACAAAATTGTCATCAAACATGACAAACAAAACTGCTAAAGTATTCGCCCAAGAGTCTCTCATTAATAGGTAGCCCGCATGCGTATACTGGTAATTGAAGATGACGTCAGCACCGGTGACTACCTGAAAAAGGGGCTGGGCGAGGCGGGATATCGCGTCGATTTAGCCCGCAACGGCGCTGACGGCCTGTTTTTGGCGCTGGAAGAAGAGTATGACGCGGTGATCCTCGACGTGATGCTGCCGGGGCTAAATGGCTGGCAGGTGATGGAAGTGCTGCGCAAGAAAAGCGACGTGCCGGTGCTGTTTCTCACCGCCCGCGATGAAGTGCAGGATCGCATTCACGGGCTGGAACTGGGCGCCGACGACTACCTAATTAAACCTTTCTCTTTCACCGAGCTGGTGCTGCGCATTCGCACCCTGTTGCGCCGCCCGTCGGCCCGCGAGGCAGACACCTATTCGCTGGCAGATTTGCATCTCGACGTGCTGCGCCGCCGGGTCACTCGCCAAGAGCAGGTCATCCCGCTGACTAATAAGGAGTTCATGCTGCTGCATTTATTGATGCGCCGCGAAGGCGAAGTGCTGTCGCGCAGCATGATCGCCTCACAGGTGTGGGATATGAATTTCGACAGCGACACCAATGTGGTCGACGTGGCGGTAAAACGGCTGCGGGCCAAAGTCGATCGCACCTTCGATCTCAAGCTGATCCACACCGTGCGCGGTATTGGCTATGTGTGCGAAGTACGCCCATGAATGTGAAAACCCACACCTTAAAGGCGAAACGCCCGACCTCGCTAACCCTGCGCGCCACTCTGCTGTTTGGCCTGATTGCCGCGCTGGTGGTCAGCGCGGTGGGGTTCTACCTCTATTATTCGATTGAAAAAGAGCTGATTCGCCGCGCGGATTACCAAGTCAGCGGTCGCGTTCAGTATTTTCGCCAGCTGCTGGCGACAGACTTCCCGCTGACCCAGCTCAGCCATAGCCCGCAATTGTTTGAAAACATGCTCGGCAATGAGCAGGACGTGTTGCAATTCCGCCTGCAAAACAGCGCGCCGATCATCAACGTCAATCCGTCCCATCTGGCGCTTCCTGACACACCGCCGGTGGCCGACGGCACCCAGCTGACGCTGGCTGATATTCAGCGACTGACCGCGGCCGATGGCACGCCGGTGCGCTATATTTCTGCGGCGGTGCGCATGCAGGATGGTCGAACCGTCATCATCTCTGCGGCGCATTTTATGGATGCCGAATCGCAGATGCTGGCGGCGTTTCGCCTAGAAATCATGGGGGCGGTGCTGCTGGCTTACCTGCTGATTGCCGCCTTGGGTTATAGCGTGATCCGCCGTGGCCTGCGGCCGCTGCGTAAGATGGCGCAGGAGGCGGCCAGCATCCATCCGACCAGCCTGGGCACCCGTCTGAGTCGAGAGGGCGCGCCGCAAGAGCTTCAGCCGCTGATCCTGTCGTTCAACGCCATGCTAGACCGTCTGGCTGACGGCTATGAGCGCCTGACCCAATTCTCCGCCGATTTGGCCCATGAAATCCGCACCCCGGTGGGCGCGGTGATGGGGCATTGTCAGGTGGCGCTGTATCAGCCGCGCAGCACCGAAGAGTATGAAACCCTGCTGGCCAATAACATGGAGGAGCTGGAGCGCATCTCGCGCATGGTAGAAAACATTCTGTTTTTGGCCCGCGCTTCTCATGCCCATTCCGTCCTCAACATTACGCCGCTGGCGCTCTCCTCCGAGACGGAGCGAGTGGCGGATTATTTCGAAGGTTTGGCCGAAGAGCGCGACATGCGGCTGGTGTGTCAGGGCGGGGGCACGCTATACGCCGACGCTATCCTGTTCCAGCGCGCCTTAAGCAATCTGGTGGCGAACGCCATTCGCTATGGCGACGAAGGCACGGAGATCCGCGTGCAGGTGGAGCAGGTGGCGGCCAATACCCTAATCCACGTCGAGAGTCAGGGGGAGCCGATCCCCGCCGAAAAACGCAGCAAGCTGTTTGACAGGTTTTACCGCGCCGATGCGTCGCGCAGCGAAGGGGGAAGCTCCAACGGGTTAGGGCTGTCTATCGTGCAAGCCATTATGGCGTTGCATCAGGGAAGTGTGTCAGTCAGCAGTATGGCCCAGGGCAAAACGCGGTTTACACTGCAATTTCCGACGGAATATCAGGAGAAAAAAGCACCACTTTCTCAATAATTCCTCAATAAGGTGAAAAAAATACGAAAAATATTTCTTTTCATCTTATTGAAATACATCGATTTCACTAATATTGTTACGTTATTACATTCACTGAAATGATTGAATCTGAACTAAAAGCATTTTTTGCCGGTCAGATTTAGTTATCGAAGTGCACTCTAACGCGTCATTTTTACTCTTCACTTCGGCACGCGCGGGCAGCATACGCATTTGATTATCTAAAAAGAGCTTCACAGACTGATGCAAAAACTACGTTCTCTTTCGCAACAGAAAATTTCACTGTTTATTGCGCTATACCTGGGGATACTACTTAACCTTCCTATTTTCTTCCGACGCTTTGGTCAACTCCATTACGACAATGGGCTATCCATTGCCGTCGAAATGGTGGCGTGTTTCGCGCTGGTTTACTTCCTGACTCAATTGCTCTCCTTTACCGGTAAAACCGTATTCCGCGTGCTTCTCAGCGTGATTGTGGTGTCGTCCGTCGCCGCCAGTTATTACATGATCCTGTTTAATGTCGATATTGGTTACGGCATTTTGGCGGCCGCGCTGGCGTCTGATTCCATCGACCTGTCGAAAGAGTCGATTGGTACCCATTTCGCTGGTTGGGTGGTGCTGTTCAGCCTGCTGCCGCTGGTACTGCTGTGGGCGAGCAAGATGCCGGGATCGGCTCTCAAAGAGACTCGCCCTAAAGGCGTGTTGAAGAAGGTCGTGCTGCTGATTGCGGCGGGATTAATGTGCTATCTGCCGCTGCGCCTGATGGGTAAAGTGCAGGACAAGCATGATGTGATGAACAACCGCATGATGGCAAGTTATGGCGGCGTAGTGGCCGGGACTTACTCGCCGTCAAACTGGCTGTCGGCCTTTGGGCTGTTTGTTTATAGCTCTTACAGCCAGGCCGAAGACACCAAAAACCTGTTCGACCCCGCCAAGCATTTCACTTATACACCGCCAAAAGATGTCAAAGACCTGTACGTGGTGTTTGTGATTGGTGAAAGCGCCCGCCGCGACCACATGGGCGTCTATGGCTATGACCGTGACAACACGCCGAATCTGAGCAAAGAGAAGAACCTTGCCGTGCTTCAGGGCTACTCGTGCGATACCGCCACCAAACTCTCGCTGCGCTGCATGTTTGTGCGCGAAGGCGGGGCGTCCGAAGCGCCGCAGCGTACGCTGAAAGAGGCCAACGTCTTCTCCGTGCTGAAGAGCAATGGCTGGAGTTCTGAGCTTTACTCTATGCAGAGTGAGGCGTGGTTCTACAACAAGACCCGCGTCAACGACTACTCGCTGCGTGAAAACATTGCCTCTGAAAAGCGCAACGCCGGTAAGCCTGTGGACGACATGCTGCTGGTGGATGAGATGAAGGACTCGATGGACCATTATCCGCAGGGCCAGCATCTGATCATTCTGCACACCAAAGGTTCGCATTATCTCTATTCCGACCGTTACCCGCGCTCTTTCGCCAAATATCAGCCTGAGTGTATGGGCATTGATGACTCCTGCTCGACGCAAGAGATGATTAACGCTTACGATAACTCGCTGTTGTATACCGACTACTTCCTCGAGCAGGTGTTCAATCAACTGCGAGACAAGAACGCCATCGTGTTTTATGCTTCTGACCACGGCGAATCTATTTCAAAAAGCATGCATTTCCACGGTACACCGCGTGACCACGCGCCAATAGAGCAACGTACGGTGCCGATTATGGTGTGGGCTTCTGACAAGTTCCTGTCTGATGACCACAACCGTGCCGGTTTCGACCAGCTGCAAAAGCTGGCGGCAGATAAAACGCCGGTGTTCCATGAAAAGCTGTTTGATTCGATTTTAGGCTGTATCGGCTACACCTCGCCAAATGGCGGGATTGTCGAGCAGCGCAACTGGTGTCATGTGGCAGACGGGAAGGGCTAAGCATCAATGGATTCACTGCGAATTATCGTCAGCGTGCTGACCGTTATTATGGCACTGCTGACGTTACTGCCGTTGTCGAAGAATCAACGCTGGTGGGTGAGAGTTTGGGACTTCCCGCGACTGCAAATGGCAACCTTGTCATTGCTGTTTTTACTCACCGAACTGTGGGTTTTGCCATTCGGCGGCCCACTCGCCACGCTCATTATCCTGCTGTCGCTGGCCTGTATGGTTTATCAGGCATGGTGGATATTGCCTTACACCCGGCTCTATCCGGTGCAGGTGAAGAAAACCGTGCCGAATGGCCATCCGCGCATCAAAATCATTAACTGTAATGTGTTAATGACCAACCGCAATAGCGCCAAACTATTGGAAATAGTCGAGAAAAACCGCCCGGACATTCTGGTGCTGTTGGAAACCGACCTGTGGTGGGAACAGCAGATGTCGCCGCTGGAAAGCGACTATCCGCACAGCATCAAATGCCCGCTGGATAACCTCTACGGCATGCACGTCTATTCTCGCTTGCCGTTGTTTGACGCGAAAATTCAGTATTTAGTGGCTGAAGGTATCCCTTCAATGCATTTCCGCGCTGAATTAACCTCTGGTCATCAGGTGGTGCTGCACTGCCTGCACCCGATGCCGCCAAGCCCGACCGAAGATGATGAATCCACCAATCGCGATGCCGAACTGGTGGCGGTGGGCCACACGGCTTCACGCGCCAGCTACCCGACCATTGTGACCGGCGACCTGAACGACGTGGCGTGGTCGCGCACCACGCGCCTGTTTATGAAGGTCAGCGGCTTGCTTGACCCCCGTCGCGGGCGCGGCATGTACAACACCTTTCACGCTAGCTATCCCTTCCTGCGCTGGCCGCTGGACCACGTTTTCCACAGTAAAGAGTTCACCCTGATTGACCTTCAACGCCTCGAGGCGATGGGTTCCGATCACTTCCCGATTATGGTGGAACTGGCATTAACGCCGGAGCAGGGGAAAGATCAGGAGAAGCTGCAAATCGACAGCGGCGACATTCAGGAAGCACGCGAAAAAATGGATAACGCCGGTGTTAAAAGCCGCGATGTCCACCACGCCGAGCACCTTAATGGGCAGCCTCAGCCCGATTTTGGGCTCTCCTCGTGACCAGCGAACGCGACAGATTGCCCTTAGCGGAAGACCTGCGGGTCTTTCTGGCGGTAGTGAATAAGCAGAGCTTTGCCGCTGCCGCCACCGAGCTAGGCCAGTCTCCCGCCTACGTCAGTAAGCGAATTCAGATCCTTGAAGAGGCGCTGAGTGCGCGCCTGCTGCATCGATCCACTCGCGGCATTCGCCTGACCGAGGAAGGGGAGCGCGCCCAGCGCTGGGCACTGCAAATCCTGGATAACTTCGACCAGTTTATCGGCGACCTGTCCGACTCCCGCACCGAGCCGCGTGGCAATGTGCATATTTGCAGCTCTTTTGGCTTTGGCCGCTGCCACGTCGCGCCCGCCGTGGCGGAGCTGGCGGAACGCTATCCGCAGCTTAATTTGCGCCTCGACCTGTACGATCGGGTGATTGATCTGGTGGTCGAAGGCGTGGATCTGGAAATTCTGGTCGGAGACGACATCCCCGAGCAGCACATTGGCAAAAAGTTAGCCCAGCATCAGCGCATTCTTTGCGCCTCGCCTGACTATCTCCAGGCCCACGGCGTGCCGGAGTCGTTGGAGGATTTAACCGAACATCAGTGTCTGGTGCTCAAAGAGCGGGATAACCCCTTTGGCATCTGGTCAGTGACGACAGAGGGCGAAGAGCAGCGCATTCGCGTTAAAGGGGCGCTCTCGTCGAACAGTGGCGAAGTGGTGTTGCAATGGGCGTTGAAACACCACGGTATCATTCTGCGCTCGCAGTGGGACGTCCAGCCCTACCTCGACAGTGGCGAGCTGGTGCAGGTTTTACCAGCTTACTCGCAGCCTGCCAGCGTGTGGGCGGTCTATCCGACGCGTTTGGCGGAGTCCGCCAAGCTGCGAGTTTGTGTCGAATTCTTCCAGCAAAGATTCAGTCAGCTGCTCGGCTAGCGCCGCGATCGTCACGGCGCAAATCACCTGCTTCATTCAACATTAAGAACTTAACACTCACCAAGAGTGCTTCACGCCAACCACGGATTGTTCTGCAAATGCCTCTGCTGGAACTGGCGAATGTCGTCGCTGTAGCGCAGGGTATTGCCGATAGCATCGAGACCGTTGAGCAGTGACAGTTTACTCAGCTCATCAATAGTGAAATCAATCAGCTCGCCGTTGCTCAGGCTAATTTTCTGCTCAGGCAGGTCAACGGTGATCTCATTGGTCTGCGGCTGTGCGACCCTTTCCGCGATTTTGGACCACTGCTCGGGCGAAAGTTGCACTGTCAGCACGCCGTTACGCTGGCAGTTGTCGAAGAAGATCCCGGCGAAGGTGGTGCCAATCAGCGCCCGAATGCCCAGCTGTTTTAGCCCCCACACCGCGTGCTCGCGGCTTGAGCCACAGCCAAAGTTTGGCCCAACTACCAGAAACTTGGCCGACTGCCACTCCGGCTGATTGAGAATAAACGCCGGGTCCGGCGCGCCGTCGGTTAAAAAGCGCAAATCAAAGAACACGCCTTTATCCAGGCCATTGCGGTCAATGCCCTTCAGAAACTGCTTTGGCATGATCACGTCAGTATCGACGTTGGCCGCAGTTAGCGGGGCGGCAATGGCGGTTAATACGTTAAAAGCTTGCATGGTTCTCTCCTCACTGGTCGCGAACGTCGGTCAGATGGCCGCGAATGGCGGCGGCGGCGACCATCGCCGGGCTCATCAGATGGGTACGGGCTCCGGCACCCTGACGACCTTCAAAGTTACGGTTGGTGCTCGACGCGCAGCGATCGCCCGGTGACAGCACGTCGTCGTTCATCGCCAGACACATTGAGCAGCCTGACTGGCGCCACTCGAAACCGGCCTGAATAAAGATCTCGGCCAAGCCTTCTGCTTCGGCCTGCGCCCGCACTTGGCTAGAGCCGGGGACAATCATTGCCCGCACTGTCGCTGCCACGCTTTTACCGCGAACCACCTCCGCCGCCGCGCGCAAATCTTCAATACGCGCATTGGTACAGGAGCCTATAAAGGCGTGGCTGATATTGATGCTATTCAGCGGCTGACCGGCGCGCAGGCCCATGTAGTTCAGGGCGCGCTGCAAATCCTTGCGACGAGAAGCATCCGGCTCGGCTGACGGGTCCGGCACTTGGCCGTTAATCGCTAAGGCCTGATCCGGACTGGTTCCCCAGCTCACCATCGGGGCAATCTCAGCGGCGCTGAGTTCCACTTCGCGGTCAAACACGGCGTCGGCGTCGCTGTGTAACTCTTTCTTCCACAGGGCAACGGCGTCGAGCCACTGCTGGCCTTTCGGCGCGCGCGGTTTGTCTTTCAAATACTCGAAGACCTTTTCGTCCGGTGCCATAAATGCGCCACGCGCTCCGGCCTCGACCGCCATATTGCAGATGGTCATCCGCCCCTCGACACTGAGCATGTCGATGCCTTCGCCGCAGAACTCAATGGCGTAGCCGGTCGCACCCGCCGCGCCGATTTTCGCCACCAGCGCCATCACCACGTCTTTGGCGGTAATGCCGTTTGCCAGCCTGCCGTTCACCGTCACGCGCAGGGTTTTCAGCTTTTTGTACACCAAGGTTTGGGTCGCCAGCAGGTGTTCAATTTCGGATGTGCCGATGCCGAAACCAAACGCGCCCAGCGCGCCGTAGGTGGTGGTGTGGCTGTCTCCGGCGGCGATAACCATACCCGGTAAGATAAAGCCCTGTTCAGGCGCCACCACGTGCTCAATGCCCTGACGTTTGTCTAAAATATCAAACAGCTCAATGCCAAACTCTTGGCAGTTTTCCGCCAAATAGGAAACCTGCCGCGCTCCGCCCGCGTCCGGCATTTGGCGGGTACGCACTGGCGCAGTTGGGTTGACGTGGTCAACTACCGCGAGGGACGTCTCAGGCCGCCACACGCGGCGTCCGGCGTCGCGCAGCCCGCTAAAGGCCTGCGGGCTGGTGTACTCGTTAATTACCTGACGGTCGATGTAAAGCAGCACGTGGCCTTTGTCATCCAGCGTGCGCACGCTGTGACTGTCGATATGCTTTTCATATAGCGTTCTTGGTTTCATTTTATTGTCCTGAGAAACTATTATTGCCCTGAGAAACTCAGTGGATAACCCAGCGTCGCAACTTCCAGGTGTCCGAGCAATGGCCTAAGCGTGGTGCTTCAAAACACGATCCGTGAATAGCCGATCTCCAGTTGTGAGCTTGTTGCCAACGGGGCAAAGACTAAGATGGGTAAAAAGGAGAAAACCCATGCTTGAACATTTTACCCAAGGTCGGATTGCCGTTAATGGAACTGACATTGCCTATCGAATAGCCGGTCAAGGCGAACCCTTGCTACTGCTGCACGGACACCCGCAAACGCAGGCCATTTGGCATAAAGTCGCACCGTACCTGACTTCACAATACACAGTGGTACTTGCCGATTTACGCGGCTACGGCGACAGTGGCAAACCTGAGCCGGACGCCGACCATTATCTCTACAGCAAGCGCGAAATGGCGCAGGATCAGTACGAGCTGATGCTGGCACTGGGCTTCAAGCAATTTAGCGTGATAGCCCATGACCGCGGCGCTCGCGTGGCGCACCGTCTGGCCCTCGACCACCCGCAGGCCGTAAAACGCATGGTGCTGATGGATATCGCGCCGACGCTATCCATGTACCAGCAAACCAATGAAGAATTTGCTCGCGCCTACTGGCATTGGTTCTTCCTGATTCGCCCCGCGCCGCTTCCTGAAGCCTTAATCTCTCATGATGCTGACCTGTACCTGCGCAGCGTAATGGGTAGCCGCAGCGCCGGTATGCAGCCCTTCACCGACGAAGCATACGCAGATTATTTGCGCTGTCTGCAACTTGATGGCACGGCGCGCGGGATTTGCGAGGACTATCGAGCCTCGGCGTCGATTGACCTGCAACACGACCAGATTGATCTCGAGGCGTCTCGCAAAGTGCAATGTCCGCTGTTGATCCTGTGGGGCGAGCAGGGCACCGTCGGCAAATGTTTTAAGCCGCTGGAGGAATGGGCGAAGGTGGCTGAACAGGTAACAGGCGAGGCGCTGCCCTGTGGACACTACATTGCAGAAGAACAGCCGGAGCTTCTGCTGAAGAAGGTTTTGCCTTTCTTGCGCCAATAAACGGAGCAGGTTTTTGGATAGCCAACAAAAAACCCGCCGAGGCGGGTTTTTATTATCGTACTAACTGAGCGATTGAGAATTAAATCGTCTGCTCAGGGAAGGTCAGGGTGTTGCCCGGCGCTTCGCGATTAATGTGCAGGAAGTTCAGATGACGTTCGTACTGATCCAGAATGTCATTGATCACCTGATGCTTGGTGAAGTCCATCAGGTCATTACCCTGCGTACCTTCCAGCAGGAAGGTTTCCAGACGGTAGTAGTGCGATTTACCCGCACGAGCGCGATAGGTAAACGCCGGAACGGCATAGCGCACAGGCCAGATCTGATAGACAAAGTTCTGCTCTTCGCCCAGCGCCACGATAAGCTCAAGATGGTTGATTTTCTCATCGTCCTCCGGCTCATGCTCGCTGAACTCGACTTTGGCACCGCGCAGCTCCAGCTCTTGCGCCACGTCCAGCATTGCCGGACGGCAGACGTTATCCATCATTTTCTGCGTATGGGTGGTACCCGGATAGTTCATCACGCGTGATAAACGCTGTTTCCAGTTAAGCACCGCGTCGCCGCCGCTGACCGCAATCGGGGCCAGAGACTGCTGGGTACTGGCGCGGCGATAATCTTCCAGCCGCAGCGATTTATACAAACCGGCCATGATGAAGAAGATAACGAAGCTAAACGGCAAACCCATGATAACCGTGGCGTTTTGCAGCGCTGAGACGCCGTCGGTCATCAACATACCTAACGTTAACACGCCGATGGTGACTGACCAGAAAATGCGTAACCAGTTCGGGGCATCGTTGTTGATGTCCGCCAGCTTCGAGGTGAAGTTACCCAGCACCAGAGAGCCGGAATCCGCCGACGTCACGTAGAACAACAGGCCGGTAATGGTTGCAACCGAAGCACTCAGGGTAAAGCCCGGATACTGCGCCAGCAGGCTGTAAACGCCGCGCTCAGGGTGGGCGATCACTTCATTGGCGAAGCCCAGATTACCGTGAATGATTTGGTACAGCGCGCTGTTACCGAAAATCGACAACCACAGCAGGGTAAACACAAACGGAATGATCAAGGTACCCAGCACGAACTCACGGATGGTACGGCCGCGTGAGATACGCGCCAGGAACAGGCCTACAAACGGCGACCAGGCAACCCACCATGCCCAGAAGAACAGCGTCCAGCTATTCATCCACTGGGTTGGACGGTCAAAGGCAAAGGTGTTGAGGGTCATGCCCATAAAGCGGTTGATGTAATCGCCAATGTTGAGTACCAGCGCGTTAAGCAAGAATTCGGTATTACCGAAGAACAACAGGAACAGGATCAGACCCAGCGCCAGCAGCACGTTCAGCTCGGAAAGAATTCGAATACCTTTGTTCACGCCAGAGGTCACAGAGACTGTCGCCATAATCACCGACAGCAGGATAAGCGAGGCCTGCACCGTCAGGTTTTCCGGGATTTTGAACAGCACGTTGAGGCCATAGTTCAGCTGCACCACGCCGATACCCAGCGTGGTGGCGATACCAAAGATGGTGCCGACCACCGCCGCGATGTCAACGCTGTGGCCGATGGGACCATTAATGCGCTTGCCGAAGATTGGATATAGCGCAGAACGAATGGTCAGCGGCAGGTTGTAGCGATAACTAAAGTAAGCCAGCGCGATGCCCATCAGCGCGTACATTGACCAGCCGGTCAGGCCGTAGTGGAACAGCGTCCAGGTCATCGCCTGACGCGCAGCTTCCAGCGTCTGGCCCTGACCTTCCGGCGGCAACATATATTGCGTTACCGGCTCGGCCACGGAGAAGAACATCAGGTCGATGCCTATCCCGGCGGCGAACAGCATCGCAGCCCAACTCATCATGCTGAATTCGGGTTTGGATTGTTCAGGGCCGAGTTTAATCGAGCCGAAGCGCGAACAGGCAATGAACACTACAAACACGATGTACAGCGTAGCAGCCAGCATGTAATACCAGCCGAAAGTTGCTGATACCCAATTCAGTGCACTACTGAGCCATTTCCCCGACAGTTCGGTATAAAAAATAGACATCAGCGTGAAGGCTAAAATTAAACCGGCGGACGTGAAAAACACCACGCCGTTCAATTTATCCCGTGGTTTCTCGGACAGTTTATCCGTCGTATCGACAGCAGCCATCGTTTCCCCTGTTAGGTTATTAATTAACTTATTTTCAGATAGTTAGCAGGTTACTTCATCCATTTATAATGCATTTCTCATACAAATTACTAACGTATTGGTAATAAAATATATGCATTTTTGATTGAACGTTCAATCAAAAAAAAGTTAAATAGAGTCAGCAACAAGGTTAAGAACGTCCGAAATCATGGTTAAAAAATAGGTTTCGGAAGACCGATTTTTCAGGAGTTGTACCCATGCCCAAAGTAGGAATGCAGCCAATTAGACGGCAGCAATTGATTGAGGCAACGCTGGCAGCAGTGAACGAAGTGGGGATGCATGAAGCATCGATTTCGCAAATTGCCCGCCGCGCTGGCGTGTCCAACGGCATCATCAGTCACTATTTCCGTGACAAGAATGGTTTGCTGGAAGCCACCATGCGTTATTTGCTCAGTCATTTGGGGGAAGGGGTGCAGGCGCGACTGGCGCAGCTGGATGACGATGCACCAACAGCACGTTTGCACGCAATTGCTCAGGCCAACTTCGACGACAGCCAGACCAATGGCGCGGCGATGAAAACCTGGCTGGCTTTTTGGGCCAGCAGCATGCATCACCCGCAGTTGCACCGCCTACAGCAAGTGAACAGTCGCCGACTCTATTCAAATTTATGTTCTGAGTTTAGGCGGTTTTTACCTAAAGACGCGGCGCGCGTTGCCGCGAAAGGTATGGCCGGATTAATCGACGGCCTGTGGTTGCGGTCCGCCCTGAGTGGCAAGCCGTTTAACCGCGAAGAAGCGCTACAAATTACTTATCGCTTCATTGAATCACAAATTTCGGCCCCCGAGCCGAAGGCCTAAATTCAGACCGCACTGACCGAGGAGAAGTTAATTATGTCCCGCTACGGCACACAAAAACTGTATATCGATGGACGCTATCAGGAAAGCACCGGCAACGAGACGTTTGACGCCATCAACCCGGCCAATGGCGAAGTCATTGCCACCTTGCCAAACGCGACTGCCGAAGACGTCAATCTGGCGGTAAACGCGGCCATCAAAGGCCAGAAAGAGTGGGCGGCAATGACCGCGATGCAGCGTTCGCGCATTTTACGCCGCGCAGTGGATATTCTGCGCGAGCGCAATGACGAGCTGGCTGCTATCGAAACCGCAGACACCGGAAAGCCGCTGTCTGAAACCACCGCCGTGGATATCGTCACCGGCGCTGACGTGCTGGAATATTACGCCGGGCTTATCCCTGCGCTCGAAGGCCAGCAGATCCCTCTGCGCGACTCTTCCTTCGTCTACACCCGCCGCGAGCCGCTGGGCGTAGTGGCAGGCATTGGCGCATGGAACTACCCGATTCAAATCGCACTGTGGAAGTCTGCTCCGGCGCTGGCTGCGGGTAACGCGATGATTTTCAAACCTAGCGAAGTGACTTCGCTCACCGCGCTGAAACTGGCTGAAATCTTCACCGAAGCAGGCGTGCCGAATGGCGTGTTTAACGTGGTAACGGGCAGCGGCGCGAGCGTCGGCCAGGCCCTGACCGATCATCCGCACATCGCGAAAGTCTCCTTCACCGGCGGCGTAGCGACCGGCAAGAAAGTGATGGCCAGCGCATCGGCCTCCACGCTGAAAGACGTGACCATGGAGCTGGGGGGTAAATCTCCGCTGATCATCTTCCCAGACGCTGATCTCGATAAAGCCGCAGATATCGCCATGATGGCGAACTTCTACAGCTCAGGTCAGGTATGCACCAACGGCACCCGCGTGTTTGTGCCAGCAGCCCGCAAAGCTGAGTTTGAAGCCAAAATTCTGGAGCGCGTTCAGCGCATCCGTCTCGGCGACCCGACTGACGAAAACGTCAACTTCGGTCCACTGGTCAGCTTCGCGCACATGGAATCCGTGCTGCGCTACATCGAAAGCGGCAAAAGCGAAGGCGCGCGTCTGTTAGCGGGCGGCGAGCGCATCATCATCGGCGATTACGCCAAGGGCGCTTACGTCGCACCGACGGTATTCACCGACTGTAAAGACGACATGAAAATCGTCCGCGAAGAGATCTTCGGGCCGGTAATGAGCATTTTGTCTTACGAGAGCGAAGAAGAAGTGGTGCGCCGCGCCAACGATACCGAATACGGTCTGGCCGCGGGCCTGGTGACACAGGACCTGAACACCGCACACCGCGTTATCCACCAGTTGGAAGCCGGTATTTGCTGGATCAACACCTGGGGCGAGTCTGACGCCGCCATGCCAGTGGGGGGCTACAAGCACTCTGGCGTAGGCCGCGAAAACGGTGTGAGCACCCTTGAGCATTACACTCAGATTAAATCCGTGCAGGTTGAGCTGGGCGAATACAGTTCGGTCTTTTAATCCGCCACCGCATAGGAGAATTGAATGGATTACGATTACATCATCATTGGTGCCGGTTCAGCCGGCAACGTATTAGCGACCCGTTTAACCGAAGACAGCAGCGTCAACGTGCTGCTGCTGGAGGCGGGCGGCCCAGATTATCGTCTTGATTTCCGCACGCAGATGCCTGCGGCGCTGGCTTTCCCGCTACAGGGGAAGCGTTACAACTGGGCCTACGAAACTGACCCAGAGCCATTTATGAACAACCGCCGCATGGAGTGTGGCCGTGGTAAAGGGCTGGGCGGCTCGTCGCTGATTAACGGTATGTGCTACATCCGTGGTAACGCGATGGACTTCGACAACTGGGCGAAAGCGCCGGGTCTGGAAGACTGGAGCTACCTCGACTGCCTGCCGTACTTCCGCAAAGCAGAAACCCGCGATATCGGGCCGAATGATTTCCACGGCGGCGATGGTCCGGTGAGCGTTGCGACGCCAAAAAATGGCAATAATCCGCTGTTCCACGCCATGATTGAAGCTGGCGTGCAGGCCGGTTATCCGCGCACTGACGATTTGAACGGCCACCAGCAGGAAGGCTTCGGCCCGATGGATCGCACAGTGACGCCAAAAGGCCGCCGCGCCAGTACCGCGCGTGGTTATTTGGATCAGGCGAAATCGCGCGCTAACCTGACGATTGTCACTCATGCGATGACCGACAAGATTTTATTTGAAGGCAAGCGCGCCGTGGGCGTGAGTTACTTCAAAGGCGACGAGTACAATGCCAAAACGGCGAAAGCCAAACGCGAAGTGCTGCTGTGCGGCGGGGCGATTGCTTCTCCACAGATTCTGCAACGCTCAGGCGTCGGCCCGTCCGAACTGTTAAATAGTCTGGATATTCCCGTGGTGCATGACTTGCCGGGCGTTGGCGAGAACTTGCAGGACCATCTGGAAATGTACTTGCAGTACAGCTGTACTCAGCCGGTGTCACTCTATCCGGCGCTACAATGGTTCAACCAGCCGAAAATCGGTGCCGAGTGGCTGTTCAACGGCACTGGCGTGGGTGCCAGCAACCAGTTCGAGGCCGGCGGCTTTATCCGCAGCCGCGAAGAGTTTGAGTGGCCGAACATTCAGTATCACTTCCTGCCGGTTGCCATTAACTACAACGGCAGCAACGCGGTGAACGAGCACGGCTTCCAGGCTCACGTTGGCTCAATGCGCTCGCCAAGTCGCGGCCGCGTGCAGGTGAAGTCGAAAGATCCGCGCCAGCACCCGAGCATTCTGTTCAACTACATGTCGAGCGAGCAGGATTGGCACGAGTTCCGCGATGCGATCCGTATCACCCGTGAGATCATGGCCCAGCCAGCGCTGGACCCATACCGTGGCCGAGAAATCAGTCCGGGCGCAGATGTTCAGACCGACGAGCAGCTCGACGCCTTTATCCGTGAACATGCTGAGACGGCGTTCCACCCGTCTTGTTCATGCAAAATGGGTAGCGACGAGATGGCCGTGGTAGACGGGCAGGGGCGCGTGCACGGGATGCAAGGCCTGCGCGTGGTGGATGCGTCAATCATGCCGCAAATCATCACTGGTAACCTGAATGCGACCACCATCATGATCGCCGAGAAAATCGCCGACAAGATCCGTGGACGCGAAGCCTTACCGAAGAGCACGGCGGATTATTATCAGGCCAACGGCGCGCCGGTAAGAAAAGAAGCGGCTAAACCATTACTCTGATAAATAGCTAGACTGTCTTTATCGTCTGGACATGATAAAAAGAGATAATCTTCGGGTTATCTCTTTTTTTTTGGCTACGGCACTGTGCGGCAGGAGCGGGAATTTTATGACGGATTCAAACAAGGACATTCTTTGGCAGGATGTACACCACAGTAAACTCAATGTCGGCCAGCTTTACGCCATTCTGGCCCTGCGCAGCGACGTGTTTGTGGTGGAGCAAAACTGTATTTATCAAGATATTGATGGCCGCGATTTGGTGGGCGAAAACCGCCACATCATTGGCTGGCAAAACGGCCAGCCGGTGGCATATCTGCGCATCCTCGACCTGGACGGCGAAGTGGCTATCGGCCGCGTGATCATCGCCCCTGCCGCCCGAGGCCTGAAGCTCGGTTATCAGCTAATGGAAAGGGCGCTGCAATCCTGTAAGAAGCACTGGCACGACGCCGACGTTATCCTCTCCGCGCAGGCCCATTTGCAGAAATTCTACGGCAGTTTCGGGTTTGTGGCTTACACGGATATTTATGATGAGGATGGGATCCCGCATATAAGTATGAGGTTAAAGGGGGGCGGCCTGAGCGGTGAACTTTAAAGTCAAGGTCAAAACCGTGGGCTCGCCGCCCACACTGGCCCAAAGGGTTTTAAACGAAACCCTTTGGAATCCTGCGTTTTTTGCCACTGGAAGATCGAGGCTGCGCAGAGTTGGAATGGACATGTTTCAGCAGCCATCGTGTTCGTCGCGAAGTGCCGCCGCTTAGGCGGTATCCTCGCTGCGGGATTCCAACCCGCGTAAAAAACACGCGGTTTTCCACCTCTTGCTCGGCGTCACTTCTGAACGCGACTTACTGGCATTTAGACCGTGCCGTTTCAGGGGAGTGATGTTCTGCTCCTCCCCCAGAAAAGGGGGAGGGAGCAAGACAAAAAACCACTGAAACGGCTCGGTTGAAATGCCTCAAAACCGCAGTCAAAAATGGCGCTGAGCGAATGGTTCGAGACCTAGGGCTCGAAGCCTGAAGCGAAGGTACCGCCTAAGCGGCGACATTTTGCGGTGGATAACGGAAGTAGCTGAAACATGTCCGCTCAGCGAGCGGCAGCTTGGAGTAAAGAGCCGGGGATTCTCAAGGGGCGCGGCGATAGGCGCCCCTTGAGGCCGGTGTGGCGGCAGCGCACGGTGTTGACCTTAAGGCCAGTTTGCGTGGCAACGCAAGGTCTTGAACTTGAAGTTGAATTTAAAAAGGCCCAGTAATTCCTCAATTACCCCCCTCCCAGTAGGGTTCATCCCCATACTTCTCCAGCAGAAAATCAATCACCGCCCGAACCTTCAGCGACAGCCGTTTCCCCTGCGGGTAGAGCGCGGAGATGGTTGGGGTTTCAAGCTGGGTTGAGACTTGATACTCCTCCAGCACGCTGACCAGTCGACCGTCGTGCAATGCCTCGCCAATCAGCCATGTAGGGAACACCACTAGTCCCATGCCGTTGATGGCTGCCTGAGTCAGGGTCTCGGCGTTGTTGCCCGTGAGCACCCCGCGCAGGCTGTAGGCTTGCCATTCTGTAGACGAGCGTGCTGAAGAGGACTTAGGGCGGAAGAACCAGCGCTGGGAGCCGACGTAGCCTTTAAAAACCAAACAGCTGTGTTGCAGAAGATCTTCAGGCGAGGTGGGCATCCCGGCTTTTGCCAGATAGTCGGGGCTGGCGGCGAGACGGTATCGCTGCACGGCCAAGGTCCGGGCTTGCAGCGAGGAGTCAGCCATCACGCCAATGCGGATCAACAAGTCCGTGGCGTCATGCAGTGGGTCGATAAAATCATCGGTCTGCATCAGCTCAATCTGCAACTTTGGGTAACGGGCGCACAGCTCGTGCAGCCAAGGGGCGATGTGGCGCTGGCCGAAGACAATCGGCGCGTTAATCTTAACCAGGCCGCTCGGCTCCAGATCTTGCTCCTGCAAACCGCGCTCGGCTTGGGCGATTTGGTCCAGCACCTGTCGAGCATGGTGGCCTAACAACTTGCCCGACTCGGTGGGGCTAACGGCCCGGGTATTGCGATAGAGCAGTTGGGTTTGCAGGGCTTGCTCCATCTGCTGAATAACCCGCGATACGCTTGATGGCGAGAGGGCTTCGCGTCGCGCTACTTCTGAAAAACTCTCTAAATCCAACACGGCGACAAACAGCTTTAGAGATTTGAAATTGATCTGATTAAAACCTTCCATCTGTGCGTTTCTCGCAAAGGTATTTTCGAGATTGTCCTGTTTTTTGCAATGAAATGCCACGCTATAGTCCGCATCTTTGCGAATTGATTAACAGGAAAACCATGAATCTGTTGCTAATACCGCTGGTAGTGCTGGCGGGAATGGGGTTGTCGATGGAGGCGGGACTGATTGGCCCGCTGGGGACAGAGGTGGGGCACCTATGGGCCACGCTGAGCATCTTTGGTGTCGGCACTGTGCTGACCGGCTTGTTGGTGCTGTTCTTCGGCCCGCGCAACGCGGTGTCCTACAACCAGCTGCCGGGCTGGCAAATGCTCGGCAGCGCGCTAGGGCCGGTTTACGTCATCGTGCTGACGCTGGCGACGCCGGTGATTGGTATCGGCTTAACCATGATTGCCGTGCTTTCCGGGCAGGTGGCGAAAAGCCTGTTAATTGATCATTTTGGCTGGTTCGGCACCACGGCCAAGAAGGTTGGCGGTGAGCGCCTGCTGGCGCTGGTGTTTATTGTCGCCGCGCTAATTCTGATTGCCTGGAGCTGAAGATGACTGAATTGATTATGATTGTGTTGGCGGTGATCGCCGGTGCTGCGCTGAGCATGCAGGCGGCGGTTAATGGCAAGTTAGGCGAGCAGGTTGGAGTATTAAAAAGCGCCTTTCTGACCTTCGGCGTGGGTGCCGCCATTACCGCGTTGCTGGTGCTGTTTTTGCAAACTCCGCAATCCGCCACGCTGCTGACCGTGCCGAAGTGGCAGCTTATGGGGGCGCTATTTGGCGTGCCTTACATCATCATCATGGTGATTGCCGTTCCGCGCATCGGCACCGCCGCCGCGACGGTGGCGGTGATCCTCGGCCAGCTGGCGATGGGGATGATGATTGATAACTTTGGCTGGCTGCACAACCCCACCATTGGGCTTTCATGGCATCGTCTTGCGGCGATCCCTTGTCTGGCTATCGCGCTGTGGCTGATTTATCGCAGCGACCGTTCGCGTTAAAACCGTTTGCGTCAAATCAGGCGCGGATCGAAGGCCATCAGCTGCTTCTCAACACTTGCCAGCAGTGGCGCAAAATCAGGGTGCAGCGGATTCACAATGACGTTGAATTCGCTGGGCACGATCACCGACGGCACGCGCAAACCCACGCTGCTGGCAGACTGTAGCCACGCTTCGCCGAGGCTCTGAGTGCTGTCCGGTGGCGAGGGATCTTTCCAGTCTTCGCTCAGGTTGTCGAGATTCAGCTGCTCCAGTTTTTCATCAGGAATATCAATGCTCAGCAGGGTGTAAGACTGAAGTAACAGGCTGCTTTGCAGATGGACCATGATCTCAAGGATCGCCAGTGAGATGCTGGTGGCGAGATAGACCACCGGCTTGCCGGGAGGGTTCCAGCGCCCGCCGTAAAGTTGGGCGCCGGTTCCTGACCAGGCGGTGGAGAGGTGCTTGGTCTTGACGATGCGGTACAGCCTCACCCAAAGACCCCGTATTCCAGACGGCCAATCAGGCGGTTGACTTCTAACGCACCGGCTTCTGAAGCCAGCATCTCTACCGGCGGCACGCCGCCGAGTGCGGGAGCAGGGCGACGTATCCAATCAAGGGCGGCGCTGCGGTCGCCTTCAAAGAGATCGGTTGCTGCGTCAACGATGCGTATCAGGCGAGCTACGCGCTCACTTTCATCCGTTTTCAACAGCCCATTTTCGGCTTTGCGACGAGCAAAACTGCGCTCGTTGATCCCCATTATTTCCAGTAGTGCCATTTTTGACCATCCCAGTTCGGCATTCAGACGGTTGATACTATCAACTGAAAAACCTTTCTGTATGGCGTTAATCAAACTAATTCCTCCACTTGCGGGAAGCCCCGCAGATTGCCACAAACGCATTGCAGGAAGTGGGGCGTTTTTGGAATGCAGCTCTGAAATTTTACTCTCCATAACAGACTCCTTTTATCATTCGGCTAATTGTCATTACTATAGCACGACAAATGGCAGGTGTACGTATTTGGCACAATTTGCGAAGCTTTCTTTGCACTCCCTTATCATCCATTTATGAACTTTGTGTGACGGCAATCACACAAAGTGTGTATGAAGATGAAACAGAAATTGACAAACATTGACCAAATCTATTTATTAGCTAACAAAATTTGAACCTGAACTGTGGCGACTGGAAATTTCAGCGCCTTTGTATTAAAGGCTCGCAATCGGTTGCGGATCACAGTTTTGAATTCTTTTTTATGCGTAGTGATGTGGCACGCCAATTACGGTTTTAAACATTTAGTCAGATATAGCAGGACAATAACCTGTAAATCCGACCTGACTGTTTCGTAAAAATTGTCTCCTTCTGGCAAAAGGAGTTGCTCTCTAACCGCTCCCTGGTAAATCAATGAACAATAAAATAATTGCAGCTGGCGCACTTTTAGCTTTGTCTTACAGCGCGACCGTACTGGCTGACGACACACAAGGCGAATTCGTTTCTGACTGGTGGCATCAAAGCGTTAACGTGGTGGGCAGCGCGGATACGCGTTTCGGACCAACCATCCGTAACGACGTCTACCTCGAATATGAAGCTTTTGCACACAAGGACTGGTTCGATTTCTACGGCTATATCGATATTCCTAAGACTTTCGGCGCGGGTAACGGTAATGACACCGGTATCTGGGATAAGAACGGTTCTCCGCTGTTTATGGAAATCGAACCTCGCTTCTCTATCGACAAGCTGACCGGCACTGACCTGAGCTTCGGTCCGTTCAAAGAGTGGTACTTCGCGAACAACTATATCTACGATATGGGCCCGAACAGCGATAACCGCCAGAACACCTGGTTCATGGGTCTGGGTACCGATATCGATACTCACCTGCCAATGAGCCTGTCCCTGAACGTGTATGCGAAATACCAGTGGGAAAACTACGGTGCGGCGAACGAAAACAGCTGGGACGGCTACCGTTTCAAAGTGAAATACTTCGTTCCATTGACCCAACTGTGGGGCGGTAACCTGAGCTACATCGGGTTCACCAACTTCGACTGGGGTTCAGATTTAGGTGACAACGACTTCGCAGACGTGAACGGCCGTAAAGCGCGTTCAAGCAATTCTGTCGCGTCAAGCCACATTCTTTCTCTGAACTACACCCACTGGCACTACTCTTTCGTGGCGCGTTACTTCCACAACGGCGGCCAGTGGCAAGATGGCGCAGAGCTGAACTTCGGCAATGGCAACTTCGACGTGAAGTCTACCGGCTGGGGTTACTACGCGGTGATCGGTTACAACTTCTAATCCGACGTCTCGCGTACATTGTTAAAAACCCGGCCTTGCAGCCGGGTTTTTTTATGGACTTATTTCTTGGCCGCTATCGCCACCACCACCTGATTGCCGTTCTCCGGCTTCAGGCTGAAATCCACCTCTTCTCCTTCTTTAATATTGTTCAGCAGCGCCGGATCGGCGACTTTAAAGCCCATGGTCATGGCTGGCCACTGAATGGCCGGGATCGGACCGTGCTGCAAGGTCACCATGCCGTTAGTGGTGTCGATTTTCTTGACCACGCCGCTGGCGTTGGCGACATCACTTTTGGCGCTATTGCCTGACATATCCATTCCGGCCATGTCGCCTGACATGCTGGTGGCAGAAGCCAACTGCGGCGCAGCGGCGAAAATGACGGCAGAGAGTGCGAGGGTTTTGATAAGTTTAGACATGTTATTTCCTTCCTTCTTTGTATTGAATGATTGAGGTGTTTTCAGTTGGGGTGGTGCGTGCAAAGCGGCGCACGGCAAGCAGGCGCCAGAGTGCGGGGATAATAAACATCGACAGCAGCGGGGCGGTGATCATGCCGCCGACCATCGGCGCGGCGATGCGGCTCATCACTTCAGAACCTGTGCCGCCGCTCCAGAGAATCGGCAGCAGTCCAGCGAGAATAACCGCCACGGTCATGGCTTTCGGCCTGACGCGCAGGGTCGCGCCTTCGCGGATAACTTCATCCATTTCTCGCGCTGAGATTGGCAAGTTGTTCGGGTTGTGGGCCTGCATCGCTTGGCGCAAATAAACCAGCATGATCACCCCAAATTCCGCCGAAACGCCCGCCAGCGCGATAAAGCCAATGCCGGAGGCAATCGACAAGTTATAGCCGAGCAGGTAGAGCAGCCAGATGCCGCCGACCATAGCAAAGGGCAGGGTGAACATCAGCAGCAGGGCCTCTTCGACCCGGCGGAAAATCAGATACAGCAGCAGGAAGATGATGGCTAAGGTGGCTGGAACCACCAGTTTCAGGCGCTGTACCGCGTGTTGTAGGTATTCGAATTGCCCGGCGTACTCAACGCTAACCCCCGGCGGCAGGTGCAGTTGCTGGTCCACCGCGTGGCGCAGTTTTTCGACCACCGAGGTCACGTCGCGGCTGTTCGCGTCGATATATACCAGCCCCGACAGGCGGGCATTTTCAGTTTTCACCATGGTTGGGCCAGAGCTAATGCCCAGCGCGGCGACCGTGCCGAGGGTGATTTGCTGGCCGGACGGCGTGTAAATCGGCAACTCGCGCAGCCCGTTGAGCGAATCGCGGATCTCGCGCGGATAGCGCAGGTTGATGGGGTAACGCGCCAACCCTTCGACGGTTTCGCCTATATTCGCGCCGCCAATCGCCGAGGAGACAATCGCCTGCACGTCGGCAATGTTCAGCCCGTAGCGGCTGGCCTCGGCGCGGTTGATGTTCACGTCGATGTAGTGGCCGCCGTTCAGGCGTTCCGCCAGTGCCGAGTTCACCCCCGGCACGCTTTTCGCCAGCTTTTCGATGGCCTGCGCGGTGTGGTCGATGGCCTCCAGCGAAGGCCCCAAAATACGCACGCCGATCGGGCTTTTAATTCCGGTCGCCAGCATATCGATGCGGTTACGAATTGGCGGCACCCAGATGTTTGCCAGCCCCGGCACCTTCACCACGCGGTCCAGCTCTTGCACCAGTTTGTCCGGCGTCATGCCTTTACGCCACTGGTCGCGCGGCTTGAACTGAATGGTAGTTTCGAACATTTCCACCGGCGCGGGGTCGGTGGCACTTTCGGCGCGCCCGGCTTTGCCGAATACGCTTTGCACTTCCGGCACAGTTTTAATCAGCCGGTCGGTCTGTTGCAGCAGTTGCGAAGCCTTGGACACCGACAGCCCCGGTAGCGCCGACGGCATATACAGCAGGTCGCCCTCGTCAATGGCTGGCAAAAACTCCGAGCCAATCTTGTCTAGCGGCCATACCACGGTAAACAGCGTCAGCGCCGCCAGCAGCAGCGTCAGCTTAGGCCTGCGCAGCACCCAGTCGAGCATTGGCCGGTAGACCCGGGTCAGGCCGCGGTTAATCGGGTTGCGGGTTTCATCGGGAATTCGGCCACGGATCCAAAAGCCCATCAGTACCGGCACTAGCGTGATGGAGAGCAGGGCAGCCCCGGCCATGGCGTATGTTTTGGTGAAGGCTAGCGGGCCGAAAAGCTTGCCCTCCTGCGACTCCAGCGTGAAGACTGGAATAAACGACAGGGTGATCACCAGCAGGCTGAAGAACAGCGCCGGGCCGACTTCCGTCGCCGCGTCGCTAATCACCTGCCAGTGCGCCTGACCTTCCAGCTTCTCGCCGGGATGCTCGGCGCGCCAGTGCTCAATTTTCTTATGGGCATTTTCAATCATCACGATGGCGGCATCGACCATCGCGCCAATGGCAATCGCAATGCCCGCCAGCGACATCATGTTGGCGTTGATGCCCTGAATGCGCATCAGCAAGAAGGCAATCATGATGCCGAGCGGCAGGGAGATAATTGCCACCAGCGCCGAGCGGAAGTGCCACAGGAACAGCGCGCAGACCAGCGTCACCACCACAAATTCCTCAATTAATTTATGCGTGAGGTTGTCGATGGAGCGATCAATCAGCTTGCTGCGGTCATACACCGGCACCACTTCCACGCCGTCCGGCAGGCTGCGCTGCAACTCGTGCAGCTTCTGCTTCACGCTGGCAATAGTCGCGCGGGCATTTTCGCCGGAACGCAGCACGATGACGCCGCCGACGCTCTCTCCCTGACCATTAAGATCGGCCACGCCTTGGCGCAGTTCTGGCCCCACTTGCACCGTCGCCACGTCACCCAGCGTAATTGGAATGCCGTTCTCCACGTTGAGAGGGATTTTCCTGAAGTCATCGAGGGTTTTCAGGTAGCCCGAAGCCCGCACGATATAGTCGGTTTCCGCCAGCTCCAGCACGGAACCCCCGGCTTCCTGATTGGCCTGCTGCACGGCGTTAACCAGGGTTTGCTGAGCAATGCGATAAGCCGCCATTTTCAGCGGGTCGAGCACAATCTGGTACTGCTTGACCATGCCGCCGATGCTGGCAACCTCCGCCACGTTCGGCAGGCTTTTCAGCTCGAAGCGTAGGAACCAGTCCTGTATACCGCGCAACTGACTAAGGTCATGCTTGCCGCTTTTATCTACTAATGCATATTCATATACCCAGCCAACGCCAGTGGCGTCAGGCCCGAGAGCCGGTTTCGCTCCCGCCGGTAAGCGCGATTGCACTTGGCTGAGATACTCCAGCACCCGCGAACGCGCCCAGTAGAGGTCAGTGCCTTCCTTGAAAATCACGTAGACGAAGGAGTCGCCGAAAAACGAATAGCCGCGCACCGTCTGCGCACCGGGCACCGACAGCATGGTGGTGGTGAGTGGGTAGGTGACCTGATTCTCGACGATTTGCGGCGCCTGTCCCGGATAGCTGGTACGCACGATCACCTGCACGTCGGAGAGGTCCGGCAGGGCGTCGACCGGCGTGGTATTAATGGCCCAGATCCCGGCGGCGGCGATAAACAATGTTGCCATCAGCACCAGAAAACGGTTGGCGATAGACCAGCGGATCAGCAAAGTGATCATGGCTGTGTCCCTCCGTTTTGCGCCGTATCCATCTTGTCCAGAACGCCCTGCAGGCTGGCTTCTGAATCAATCAGGAATTGGCCGGAAGCCACCACCTGCTGGCCCGCTTGCAGGCCGGAGAGCACCTGAGTGCGGCCTGCGGATTCAGCTCCAAGCTGCACTTCTACCGGCGCGAAGTGGTGGTTAGCCTCGCTGACAATCACCACGTTGCGCAGGCCGGTGCGAATAATCGCCTCGCTCGGCACTGACAGGCTGTCAGCCGGAGTGCTGCTTTGCAGGCTAACCTGCGCGAACATCCCCGGCCTGATCAATTGCTGCGGGTTGGCGACTTCAATCCTGACGTTTAGGGTCCGGCTCGCCGCGTCGGCCACCGGGAGAATGGCGCTGACTTTGCCGCTAAAGGTTTTTCCGGGATAAGCCGGGAAGCTGATTTGCGCCATTTGCCCGTTTTGCACCTGTGCGGCCTGCGCCTCGGGAACCGCCACTTGCAGCCAGACGCTGGAGATGCCGTTGAGCTGCAACAGCGTGCTGCCGTTGGTCACCGTCATACCTTGGCGAATGTCGAGTGACTGGATCACGCCGCTGATGGGCGCGGTAAGGGTGTAGACCGGCTGGGCCTTGCCGCTTCTCGTGACCTGATTAATCAGCGAGGCGGGCATGCCGAGCAGCACCAGCCGCTGTCTGGCGGCGGCGCGCAGTGCGCTGTCACCGCCGTGCAGCAGGGCCAGATACTCCGCCTGAGCGCCCGCCCAGTCTGGCATCAGCAAATCGACCAGTGGCGCACCGGCGGCCACCACGTCACCCGCCGCCAACGGGTAGCTGCGCTGCACAAAACCGCTGCTTCGCGCCTGCACAATCGCCACGTCGCGGTCATTGAGCACCACGTTCGCCACGGCGGGAATGCTGGAGGTGATTGGCTCTTGGACCACCGGAGCGAGCCGAATCGCCAAGTTCTGCACCATGCTGCTATCAATTTTCACGCCGCTGTCCGCAGTGGTTGCGTCCGCCGCGTCGGCATATTTAGGCACCAGTTGCATGTCCATAAACGGCGACTTGCCCGGCTTGTCGAAGTGCTGGGCCGGAGCCATGGGGTCATACCAATAGAGGGCTTTCGGCTCGGCCGCCGTGGCGGTTTTGGCCGGAGCTTGTTGCGCCGCCGGAGCTTGGCTTTTCGCCAGCCAATAGCCCGAAGCGCCGCCAGCCGCGATGCAAAGCAGTGCCAGAGCCGCCAGCTTGAAGGTTTTACTTTTCATCATTGAACTCCAGCAAAGGTGTAATAGAGGGCGGCGGCCAATTGGTCGCGCTGGCTTTGCAAACCGGCTTTTCTCAGCTGCTGCTCAAGCACCGCGCTGCGGGCATTAATCAGGGCCGCGCTGTCGCTGGTGCCGCGCGAATAACCGGCGGTGAGCAGAGAGACTTTTTGCCGGGCGAGGGGCAGCCACTGCTGGTCGATGCGCGCAATCTGCCGTCCGAGGGTGGCGTAGTCGGCGAGATCGTTATCTAACTGGTTGGTTAATTGACGAATGGCGGCATCTCGTAGTTCGCCGACTTGGGTGAGATCGAGGGTTTTGGCGGCGATGATAGGGTCTTGGCGGCTGGCGGCAAACAGCGGCAGGCCGACGGTGAACTGCACCGACACCATGTTGCCGTACATCGGGTCGCGGCGCTGGTAATCCAACTCCACGCTCCAGTCCGGCTTTTTCTCCGCTTCGGCGGCGCGCAGCTCGGCTTTAGCCTTGGCGGTGTCGCTGTTGAAAGCCTGAATTTTGGCGGTTTTTTGCAAGGACTTGATATAGCTCGCGCCATCCACCGGCAGGTCCGGGGCGTGGCCGACCAGCGGCTGCTCGGCATCCTGCCCGATATAGCGGCTGAGGGTGGCGGTGGCAACGCGCAGTTCGCGGCGCAGCTGGTCTTCGCGATCCGCTAAGTCTGCCCGTTTTTCATCAGCATTAAGCGAGTCGGCAAGGCCCGTGCGCCCGGAGACCACCTGAGCCTGAAGGGCTTTGCCCAGCGCGTCATTTTCATGCTCAAGCTGCTGCAATAGCCCGAGCTGTTCTTCGAGGTAATAGCGGGTTATCCATGCCACGGCCGCGCCCTGTGCCACGTCCACTTGCAACACATGGTGTTGTGAACCGGCTTGCTGGATTTGCGCACTGGCAACCTGTTCCCGCGCGTCGCGCTTGGCGGCGTTGGGAAAATCCTGCATCACACCGAGTTTTTCCATGGTCATGGACTCTTCGGTGAAGGAGTTGGCGGCCGGGCCAGAGATCGGAAAATTGTCGATGCCGGTCACCAGTTTCGGGTCAGGCAAGGCACCGGCCGGAATAGCCGAGGACAGCGCCGAGCGCACGGCGGTTTGGCTGGCAGAGAGTTCAGGTGATTGCTGTAAAGCGCTGCTCACCGCATAGCTGAAGGTCAGCGGCGCGGCGTGAGCCAAGGGCGCAAGTCCCACCAGCAAAAGCTGGGCAGGAAGATAGAACGATTTGAAGGACATCGTGGTGATCCCATGAAAGTAACGGCACGCGCGATGGCATACCTATTCCGCCAAGCCACAGGCTAGACGGCGTTAACAGTCGTTAAGAATCACGCAAGCCGAGGAGGGCGCCACTGGCCTTCAAGGGGAGGAGAAAAGGGGGTTTCTGGGGTAGGTTGAGCATCTGCGTGGTAAGGCGCAGATAAATTCAGCGGAACAAAGGAGGTCAAAATGGTGTTGAGGTTGCAGTTAGAGCCAAACTTACAGTTTTGGTCGCTCTGCTGTTTGCCGTGCGAAGAGGACAGGGCGTTTTTGCTCGCCATGCAGTCATCAGGCATCCCATCCATGCCGCTCATGCCCGCCATGGTGGGCATAGTCGCAGCGCTGGACGAGGTTTCCGTCATCAGATTACATTGCGCCATCAAGTTCATCGACGCCAGCCCCAGAGAGGGCAGCGTAATGGACAAAATCAGCAAAATAAGCAGACGGATCTTTTTCATGAACCGGAGTGTAAGTTAAGTGTTTGAAATTTGCATCTGCTGATAATTAACAAAACGTGACAGCAGCTTCCAAACTAGATCTTCCAGTTTTTCACTTTACTCATCAACGAATTATCCTGCTTTAACATCTGGGAGATCTCCGGGTTTTTATAGCGTTTTGCCACGTCGCGGGCCGTCTCACCCTGTCGATTCTTTACATTCAAATTGATATTCGGGTGGCTGAGCAGCAGGGCGATGCCTTGGGTGTTGCCGGATTTGGCGCAGATGTGCAGCGCCGTGTCGCCCTTGTGATTGTCCTGCAAATTGACGTCAACGTCGGGGCGCGACAGCAGCAGTTTCATGGGTTTCATATCGGGCTGGGACAGGGTTTTCACATACTGATTGTGCATAAAAGTCACGCCGCTGAAACGGCTGCGAATATGCAATGGCGACTGGCCGCTGGCGTTCTTCTGGTTGGGGTTGAGCCGTCGGTCGTTGAGCAGGCTCTCGGTCATGCTGCGGCTCGGCAAGTCCTTACTCAGCACAATGTGCAGCGGCGTGTTGCCTTGGCGGTCGCCTTTGTTGACATCAATGTTGGGTGAGTTGAGTAGCGCGCTGACGCTCTGCTTGTCCCCGCGCTGAATCGCCCGGCTCAGCGGTGGCGTCTGGTTGCTATCCGCCAGCGTATTATTGATATCCACCCCGGCGTGTTGGATGAGCGACGGAATGAGCTCATGCTTCATCTGCCCAATCGCCGAGTTGAGCAAGCCGGTGCCTTCCTTCTGTAACAGGTTCGGGTTGGCGCTCAGGGCTTTGTTCAGCATGATGGGGAATAGGGATGAGTCATAATGCAGCAAAGCCTGACGCAGATTCTCCGCCGTTGGCACCGCGCCGGGGTAGGACGCCAGCATGTTGACGATCTCTTTCCGCGAGCCAGATACCGCGCAGGCCCACGCATTGTGCGAGCCGTGCTGGAAATTAGTCGGCTTATTAATCAACTCAGGATTAATGCGGCTGGAAAGAATAAAACGCACGGTTTTTTCATCCCGCCCGAGCACGGCTTTAAGCAACTGCTGCTGCTTCTCGCCCTCGGGGAAGGTGCTGAAGGTGTAGAGCGCGTTGGCGCGGCTGTGCTTGTCCGTCTCTGACATCGCCGCCAGCGACTTAGCATCATCTTTCAGGTTTGAAAAAACGTTGTGCAGCAGCTCGCTCGGCAGATGTCCGTGTTTTTGAACTTCCATGACGTCTCGCTTAGTTGACCAGTTAATGCCAATAGAACCCCGCCTGTCAGCAGGGGATTTTCCCAATGAGTGGTCTTGAAACGGCTTCGGTTCCGAAAATAACGCAAATTAGCGCCGCGTCATGCCCTTCCTCGGACAAATACCTACCACCTGCCTGAAAAATGACCACGCCAGGAGGCGATCTCCTTGTGCCGTTGTGGCATAATGCGCGCCAAATCACATTCCTAATTAAGAGCGAGCGTTGTGTTAAGTACTTACAACATCACCATGCAATTCGGCAGCAAGCCGTTATTTGAAAATATTTCCGTGAAATTTGGCGGCGGCAACCGTTATGGCCTGATCGGCGCGAACGGCTGTGGTAAATCCACTTTCATGAAGATCCTCGGCGGCGACTTAGTGCCTTCCGGCGGTAACGTCGTGCTCGACCCGAACGAACGTCTGGGTAAGCTGCGTCAGGACCAATTTGCGTTCGAGAAATTCTCCGTTCTCGACACCGTTATCATGGGCCACACCGAGCTGTGGGCCGTGAAAGAAGAGCGTGACCGTATTTACGCCTTGCCAGAAATGAGCGAAGAAGACGGCTATAAAGTGGCCGATCTGGAAGTGGCTTACGGCGAGATGGATGGCTACAGCGCGGAATCTCGCGCCGGTGAGCTGCTGCTTGGCGTGGGTATTCCGGTTGAGCAACATTATGGCCCGATGAGCGAAATCGCCCCGGGCTTTAAACTGCGCGTATTGCTGGCTCAGGCGCTGTTCTCCGACCCAGAAATTCTGCTGCTCGACGAACCGACGAACAACCTGGACATCGATACCATTCGCTGGCTGGAGCAGGTGCTGAACGAGCGTAACAGCACCATGATCATCATTTCGCATGACCGTCACTTCCTGAACATGGTCTGTACTCATATGGCGGATCTGGACTACGGCGAACTGCGCGTTTATCCGGGCAACTACGACGAGTACATGACGGCGGCCACTCAGGCTCGTGAGCGCCTGACTGCCGACAACGCCAAGAAGAAAGCGCAAATCGCTGAGCTGCAATCTTTCGTGAGCCGCTTTAGTGCCAACGCCTCTAAATCTAAACAGGCGACCTCGCGTGCCCGTCAGATTGATAAAATTCAGCTCGACGAAATCAAAGCGTCCAGCCGCCAAAACCCCTTCATCCGTTTCGAGCAGGATAAGAAGCTGTTCCGTAACGCGCTGGAAGTGGAAAAACTCACCAAAGGTTTTGATAACGGCCCGCTGTTTAAAAATCTGGGTTTGATGCTGGAAGTAGGTGAGAAGGTCGCCATTCTCGGTGCCAACGGTATCGGTAAATCGACCTTGCTAAAAACGCTGGTAGGCGACCTTGAGCCAGACAGCGGCAGCGTGAAATGGTCCGAAAACGCCAAAATCGGTTACTACGCGCAGGATCACGAATATGAATTCGATGAGACGCTGAACGTATTCGACTGGATGAGCCAGTGGAAATCCGAAAAGGATGACGAGCAGGCAGTTCGCGGCATCTTAGGCCGTTTGCTGTTTGGTCAGGACGATATCAAGAAGAAAGTCAAAGTGCTGTCTGGTGGTGAGAAAGGCCGCATGCTGTTCGGCAAACTGATGATGCATCGTCCAAATATCCTGATTATGGATGAGCCAACCAACCACATGGATATGGAATCCATCGAATCACTGAACATGGCGCTGGAGATGTACGAAGGCACGCTAATCTTCGTTTCCCATGACCGTGAGTTCGTGAGTTCCTTGGCAACGCGCATCATCGAGATCACGCCGAACAAGATTGTCGATTTCTCAGGTACGTATGAAGATTATCTGCGTAGCAAGGGCATCGATAACTAAATCCTCTGCATCCTTCGCGCTGCCTCCGCGTTGGCTGCCTGCGCTCGCCCCGGTCACATACTTGTGTATGCTCCCGGGGTCTCGCTTAGTTGCCGCCTTGATGCAACGCGAATGATTTTGAGGATTGCCAGTTAAATGCTCCACAAAAAACCGCCCCGAGAGGCGGTTTTTTTATGCGTGAAATTAGCGTTTAAGGATTGCCGCAAACTTCGCATCCGGGGTGTTTGGTCAGTTTCATCTCTCTGAACTGCATGGTCATGGCGTCAAACATCAGTAATCGGCTGCGCAGGGTTTGGCCGAAGTGGGTGAGCAGTTTGATGGCCTCCATGGCTTGCAGGCTGCCAATGGTGCCGACCAGCGGGGCCATAACGCCGGCTTCGACGCAGGTCAGGGCGTTTTCGCCAAACAGTCGGCTGAGGCAGCGATAGCAAGGCTCGTCCGGCTGATAGGTAAACACGCTCAGCTGGCCTTCCATGCGAATGGCGGCCCCTGATACCAAAGGCGTTTTGAGCTGGAAACAGGCGCGGTTTAGCTGGTCGCGAATGGCCACGTTGTCGGTGCAATCCAGCACTAAATCACAGCGAGCGATGACGTCCTGCAACTCGCTTTCGTCCAGCTGGTGGTCAATCTGCGTCAGCGCCACGTGCGGGTTAATTGCCGCCAGAGCCTCGGCGGCAGAGGCCACTTTAGGCATGCCGATGCGCGCGTCGGTGTGCAGAATCTGCCGTTGCAGGTTGGAGAGTGACACGGTGTCGAAGTCCAACAGCGTCATTGAACCCACGCCTGCCGCCGCCAAATATTGCGCGGCGGCACAGCCTAAACCGCCCAGCCCAACTACCAGCACCTGGCTGGCTTTCAGCTTCTCCTGCCCGTCGAAATCAAAGCCCTTCAGCACTATTTGGCGGTTGTAGCGCAGGGTTTCGGCGTCAGTCAGTTCAGGCAGTGTATTCATCGTTAGCCTCTCAGCAGGGCGTTAAAAGGTTCGACATCCACCCATTCGCCAGCGGCTACGCGGCCACGTTCGCGCTCCAATACCACAAAACAGTTGGCTTGGCTGAAGGAGCTAAATACGTGCGAACCCTGATGCCCCGTGCTGCGCACCTCTAATTCGCCCGTAGCGCTGGTGGTGAAAATGCCGCGCTGGAAATCCAAACGCCCCGGCGATTTGCCAAACGGCGTCACGGCTTTGGCTTTAAAGCGCGGAGGCAGCGACCAACTGCTGTAACCACTTAGCCCGGCGATAAACGGCTGCACCATTTGGTAGAAGGTGAGGGCGGCGGAGACCGGATTGCCCGGCAGGCCGCAGAACCAGGCATTTTTCAGTTTGCCGAAGGCGAAAGGCTTGCCCGGCTTAATCGCCAGTTTCCAGAAGCCAATCTCGCCCAGCTCGTCGAGCATCTTTTTGGTGTAATCGGCTTCGCCCACCGAGACGCCGCCGCTGGAGATCACCAGATCCGCATAGTCATCGGCCTGTTCAAACGCGTGGCGCAGCGCCTGCGGGTCATCGCGAATAATGCCTAAATCCAGCACCGCGCAGCCCATTTGCTCCAGCATCAGGCGAACGGCAAAGCGGTTGGTGTCATAGATTTGGCCTTCCTGTAAAGGCGTGCCGACGGGCTGTAGCTCATCGCCGGTGGAGAAAATCGCCACTTTCAGCGGCATGAACACTTCGACTTGCTCAATACCCAGCGAGGCCAGCAGCGGCAACTCCGCCGCGCCGAGACGCACGCCTTTGGCCAAGACGCTATCCCCCTGTTTGATGTCGTCACCAATCAGGCGGATGTTTTGGCCCGGCTGAACGTCGGCGGTGAAGCGCACGCCCGCGTCGCTCACTTCGGCCTGCTCCTGCATGATGACGGCGTCCGCGCCCTGCGGCACCGGCGCGCCGGTCATGATGCGAATGCAGCTTCCCGCAGGCCAGTCGCCGTTAAAAGGCGCGCCGGCGAAGGCTTTGCCCGCCACCGGCAGCACCGCGCCGTCGTGCAGGTCGGCGCAGCGCACGGCGTAACCGTCCATCGCCGAGTTATCAAAGGGCGGCACGAAGACTGGGGAGCGCACCGGCGCGGCGGTAATGCGACCCGCGGCGGCGGTCAGCGGCACGGATTCAGCGTCTGGCGGGGCTTTCGAGGCGATGTGCCCCTGCATTTTGTCCATTGCGTCTTGCAGCGAAATAAGACCTGCGGTGTTGAATTCCATCATAAATTCCTTGTGTGCCTGCCGACGTGTTGGCGGCTGAGTGGGGCAAAAGCATGGGATCATTATGTCAGACTACGCAAAGGAAGAGAAAACGGCGGTCAATAAATCGAGAGTTAGCGTGAATAACTTTTACAGAAAAATTGAGATCGATCCCGAAATTAATATGAAAACCTAGGTATTATTACCGAAAGTTTTGTGATGTAGCGCACAAATTAATGTCTATTGCCGTCGGGAGTTGCATTGTGATGAAAAAAAACCGCCATCAAGCGATCCTTCGGTTGGTGGACGAACATGAGGTAGTTCAAGTCAGCGAATTGGCCGAATGGCTGAATGTCAGCTTAGAAACGATTCGCCGCGACCTCAGTGAAATGCAGGATCAGGGGTTAATCTTGCGCCGCCACGGCCGCGCTCGCCGCCTGATCCAGCAGCCGACCACCGGCTGGGTAAACAGCCTGCAACAGGCACCGCAGCTTTAACGCGAAAACCAAATCTGTTGCGCAGAATGCAAAAAGGGAAGACATCGCTGTCTTCCCTTTTTTTATGCTTCAACCACGGTTAGCGGGCGATCAGTGCGCCGACGCGTTGTGGTGAATTTTTTCCGCTTTACTCTTAATCCCGGCAATCACCACCGCAATCACCAGCAGCACATAAGAGATGCTGGCGATATTCAGCGCCCAGAACAGGCCGAATTCGCGGTGAATAAAGGAGGAGAAAGAGGCGAAGATCAAGGTGCCGACTGACGCCGTGGTCAGCAGCGCCGAAGTCAGCGTTGGTGGCGATTTCTTCACTTGCAGGCTGCCGTAGCTCATCAGGCCAGAGAACATACCGGAGTTACAGAAGCCGAAGACGCCCACGCCAATCATCACCAGCGTAGTGGATTCGCTATGTGTTACGACGCTCAGGCTAATCAGGCCAACAATGGCGGAGATCAGCAGGAAGGTGCGCAGCTTGACGAAACGCACGGTGAACTGGTTGAGGAACAGGCCAATCGCCTTCACCGTCCAGTAAATAGTGATGTAAAACGCCGAGCGGTCAGCATCCAGATGGAAGTGCTCGAGCAGCCAGCTTGGCATCCACAGGGTAAATACCAGCTCGCTGAAGACAAACGCGAACAGCGCGAAGCACAGCACGTAGGCCGCGATGCCCCAAGGCTCTTTCGCCACATCTTGGTTAGAAACACTTTTTTCCGGCTGCGGAACGGACGGGAATTTCTGCCCAACGCACAGCAAAATCATCAATAGGCTCAGCGTCCCCATGATGCCGTACATCGCCAGCCAGCTCGCGCCATGCTTGAACAGGAAACCGAGCAGCAGGGAGAGGGTCATACCGGAGAGGGCGAAGAAGAAGTCGGTGAAAATCAGGTTGGCAGAGCGCTTTTTCGGGTCGTCATTGATACGCACTACCAGATAGCTGCCAATCGACATCATCAGGCCAGCGGTGGAGCCAATCAGGAACACGCCAATGCCGAACAGGGTAATAGATGGCATCAGGAATAGGGCGATACAGGTCAGCACAGAAATCACCGAGCCGGTGATCAGCTGCTTGCCCAAATCGAATTTACGCATCAGCAGGCCGCTGACCATAATCGGCAGGAACAGGCCGATGTTCATCAGGGAGAACATCAAACCAATAAACGCCGGATCTTTATTGAACGCGGTCGCGACCGGCCCGATAACAATACCTAGCGTAGAAACCAGTCCGCCGGTAAAAAAGTAACTCAGCCACGAGATAACGTTAATCCGGCGGCGGTTGTACACAGTATCCATAACCTATTTCCTAAGAGTACTCTTCATCCTTCGCTGTCCGGCGGGTTGCCATCCTACGAAAACTTGAGCATTTGAGTATGTAAAAGCCGTTTTAAGAGAGTGGGAAGCCTTGCCAGAGACACCTTGCACCACGAAATCCCCTCTATGCTACGCATCAGCGGGGCATTTGGCACCCAGCCGTAACGTAAATTATTTTGGGGATAGGACGTTTATTATTCCTGTTATTTAGACGTTTGTCTCGCCTGTTTATACGATCCCATTATTTAATTTTCCTAAATATTCTAAGCAATTAGCTTATTAATTCTGGTTATACATTTCTGCTTTACATACTGTAGCGGGCTAAATATAGTCAAAAAAAGCTCGATCTAACCTTTTATTAACACAGGGTACAGCGCGAATGAGTTCTACGACTCCTGCTCCTGATGCTTCTATTTTGGACGAAAAGCGTCCGGTTATTGCGATACATGGTGGTGCCGGGGCTATTACCCGAGCCGCCATGAGTGCTGAAAAAGAGCAGCGCTATCTTCAGGCGCTGGAGAGCATTCTCGCCAGCGGGCAGCAGATTTTGGCGGCGGGCGGCAGCGCTTTAGATGCCGTGACCGAAGCCGTGCGCCTGCTCGAAGAGTGCCCGTTATTCAACGCCGGAACCGGCGCGGTGTTTACTCATCAAGGCACCCACGAGCTGGACGCCAGCATTATGGATGGCCGCACTCTGGACGCAGGCGCCATTAGCTGCGTTAACCATATTCGTAACCCTATTCTTACCGCCCGCAAAATCCTCGAAGTCAGCCCGCACGTGATGTTCACCGGCGAAGGTGCCGAGCGTTTTGCGCGTAATCACGGGCAGGAAATGGTGGCCGCCGACTTCTTTTCGACTCAAGACCGCTATGACCAACTGACTCGCGCCATTGCCAGCGAAAGCGGCGTGGTGCTTGATCATGACGGCGCGGCGGCGGGATCTGACGATCCTCTCGATGCCGATCGCAAATTCGGCACGGTAGGTGCCGTGGCCCTCGACGCTCAGGGTAATCTGGCTGCGGCGACCTCGACCGGCGGCATGACCAACAAGCAGGCCGGGCGCGTGGGCGACTCGCCGATTATCGGCGCGGGCTGCTATGCCAATAACCAGACGGCGGCGGTGTCCTGTACCGGCACGGGTGAAGTCTTTATGCGCTGCGTTGCGGCTTATGACGTGGCAGCGTTAATGGATTACGCGGGGCTAACTTTGCAGCAAGCGACAGACAAAGTGGTGATGGAAAAACTGGTGGCCCTCGACGGCTCCGGCGGCCTGATTGCCGTGGATAGCTTGGGCAACGTGGCCTTGCCGTTTAATAGCGAAGGCATGTATCGCGGCGTGGCTTACGTGGGAGAGCGGCCAAATGCAGCCATCTACCGATAAGCCACTGATCCTGCCGGACAATCAGGTGCTGGCCGCGCGCGACCTCAGCGTGCGTTTTCACCATGAAGGTCAGGCGATTGAGGCCGTGCGCAATCTCAGTTTCGACGTTCATCGTGGCGAAACGCTGGCGATTGTTGGCGAGTCCGGCTCGGGGAAATCCGTCACCTCTCTGGCGCTGATGCGTCTGGTGGAGCAGGGCGGCGGGCAGATCACCCAGGGGCAGGTGCTGTTCCGGCGGCGCAATGGCGAAGTGGTGGACACCACCGCGGCGTCGCAATCTGCGATGCGCTCGCTGCGCGGTGCCGATATCGCGATGATTTTTCAGGAACCGATGACCTCCCTCAATCCGGTGTTCCCGGTGGGCGAGCAGATTGCCGAATCCATCCGTTTGCATCAGGGGAAAGATCATCGTACCGCCCGCGCCGAAGCCCTGCGCATGCTGGATTTAGTGCGTATTCCTGAAGCGAAAAACATTCTCGACAGCTACCCGCACCAGCTCTCCGGCGGGATGCGCCAGCGGGTGATGATAGCCATGGCGCTGTCGTGCAAACCGGCACTACTGGTGGCCGATGAGCCAACCACCGCGCTGGATGTGACCATTCAGGCGCAAATTTTGCAGCTAATCCGCGTGTTGCAAAAAGAGATGAATATGGGAGTGATTTTTATCACTCATGATATGGGCGTGGTGGCGGAAATTGCCGACCGCGTGCTGGTGATGTATCGCGGTAATAAGGTGGAAGTCGGAGATGTCAGCACGGTTTTCCGCGCGCCTCAGCACCCTTATACCAAGGCGCTGCTCTCCGCCGTGCCAAAGCTCGGGGCGATGACCGGCAAGAATCTGCCGGCGCGTTTCCCGCTGCTGGTCCATGATGAAGAGCTGGCCGAATCACCGGCGGATTTAACCCAAGATACGCTGAAACCGGGCGCGCAGCCTGTGCTGCAAGTTCGCGACTTGGTCACCCGTTTCAACTTGCGTGGCGGCATCCTCAACCGCGTCACGCGTCAGGTTCACGCGGTGGAAAAAGTCAGTTTCGACCTCTATCCCGGCGAAACGCTGGCGCTGGTGGGCGAGTCCGGCTGTGGCAAATCCACCACCGGGCGTTCTCTGCTGCGGCTGGTGGAAAGTCAGGGTGGAAGCATCACCTTCAACGGCCAGACCATTACCGACCTGAAAGGCCCGGCGCTGCAACATTTGCGCCGTGATATACAATTTATCTTTCAGGACCCTTATGCCTCGCTCGACCCGCGCCTGACCGTCGGCTACTCCATTATGGAGCCGCTGCTGGTACACAACGTGGCGCGCGGCAAAGAGGCCGAGACGCGAGTGGCGTGGCTGCTGGAGAAAGTGGGGCTGCTGCCGGAACACGCGCAGCGTTACCCGCACGAGTTCTCAGGCGGCCAGCGGCAGCGAATTTGCATTGCCCGCGCGCTGGCGCTCAACCCGAAAGTGGTGATTGCCGATGAGTCCGTCTCGGCGCTCGACGTGTCGATTCAGGCGCAGATCGTCAATCTGCTAATGGATTTACAGCGCGAGTTTGGTATCGCTTTCCTGTTTATTTCCCATGACATGGCGGTGGTGGAGCGCATTAGCCACCGCGTGGCGGTGATGTATCTGGGGCAAATTGTTGAAATTGGCCCAAGACGCGCGGTGTTTGAGAATCCTCAACATGCTTACACCCGCAAGCTGATGGCGGCCGTTCCGGTTGCTGATCCTGCCCATCGCAGCAAAGATCACGCGCTGCTGGTGGATGATATTCCAAGCCCGATCCGCGCACTGCATGATGAGCCTGTTATTTCGCCATTAGTGCGCGTTGCCGAGGGGCATTATGTTGCAAGGCACGCCGTTGGCGGCCTGTATTGATTCAGGTGTAGTCATAAAAGATAAGTCACTTTGACAGGCAATTATAAAAAGGAAAATTGGATGCAAACATTGAAGGGTAAGGCAGTGCTTCGCAAAGCCATCCTCGCCGTCGCCGTGGTTGGCGGACTGGCTTCCGGCTCTGCATGGGCAGCAAAAGACGTCACTATCGCCGTTGGGTCTAACTTCACTTCTCTTGACCCGTATGATGCCAACGACACCTTGTCACAGGCGGTGGCAAAATCGTTCTATCAGGGCCTGTTTGGCTTTGATAAAAACCTGAAACTGGTCAACGTGCTGGCTGAAAGCTACACCGTGAGCAAAGACGGTCTGGTTTACACCATCAAGCTGCATCCGGGGATCAAGTTCCAGGACGGCACCGACTTCAACGCCGAAGCCGTAAAAGTTAACCTTGATCGCGCCAGCAACCCTGACAGCCACCTCAAGCGTTACAACCTGTTCAAAAATATCGATAAGACCGAAGTCGTTGACGCCAACACGGTGAAAATCACCCTGAAGACGCCATTCTCAGCCTTCATCAACAACTTGGCTCACCCGTCTGCGGTGATCATCTCCCCGGCGGCGCTGACCAAATATGGCAAAGACATCGGCTTCCACCCGGTGGGTACTGGCCCGTACGTGCTGGACCAGTGGAACCAGACTGACTTCGTAAAAGTGAAGAAATTCGACGGTTACTGGAAGAAAGGCGAGCCGAAGCTCGACTCTATTACCTTCCGCCCGGTGGTGGATAACAACACCCGCGCCGCGATGCTGCAAACCGGTGAGGCTGATTTCGCTTTCCCAGTGCCTTACGAGCAAACCGCGCTGCTGGAGAAAAACACCAAGCTTGACGTGGTGACCGCGCCGTCAATCTTGCACCGTTACATCAGCTTCAACGTGACGCAGAAGCCGTTTGATAACCTGAAAGTTCGTCAGGCGATCAACTACGCCATCAACAAAGACGCGCTGATCAAAGTGGCCTTTGCCGGTTACGCCGTGCCGTCAGAAGGCCCGCTGCCGCAGGGCATCGAGTATGCTGCGAAATTCAAACCTTGGCCTTACGACCCGGCCAAAGCCAAAGAGTTGCTGAAAGAAGCGGGCTACCCGAACGGTTTCACCACTACGCTGTGGTCTTCGCATAACAGCAGCACCGCGCAGAAAGTGATTCAGTTTGCTCAACAGCAGCTGGCTCAGGTTGGCATCAAAGTCACCGTGACCGCGTTTGACGCCGCGCAGCGTGCCGCTCAGGTGGAAAACGTCGGCCAGAAAGATGCGGGTGTTCGCCTGTTCTACACCGGCTGGTCAGCCTCTACGGGTGAAGCAGACTGGGCCTTGACGCCGCTGTTCGCCACTCAGTCAGCACCGCCTAAGCAGTTCAACACCGCGTTCTATAGCAACCCGGCGGTGGATAAAGACTTGGCCGATGCCCTGAAAACTACAGATAAAACCGAGAAAGCCAAGCTGTATCAAGATGCGCAGACCAAAATTTGGGATGACGCACCTTGGGCCTTCCTGGTCACCGAGCGTCTGGTTTCTGCTCAGAACAAGCGCCTGAGCGGCTTCTACGTGATGCCGGATACCTCATTCAACTTTGACGATGCGGACGTGAAGTAATCACTTTCGACTAGCTCAGTTCATTAGGGGAAGCAGGGAGTGGGGTGCTCAAAGAGGGCCTCACGCCAGGCTTCCCCGTGAATTTGTTTCTTGCTAACGTCTCAGAGGTTTTTTTAATGGGCGCAGTTAATCTGTCATGCTGAATTACTTCCTAAAACGATTACTCGGATTGATACCAACCCTGCTCATTGTGGCAGTGTTGGTTTTTCTGTTTGTACATTTGCTACCAGGCGACCCGGCGAGACTGGCGGCGGGGCAGGATGCTGACCAGAGCGTTGTTGAACTGGTTCGCAAAGATCTGGGCCTCGATAAGCCGCTTTACCAGCAATTTTTCACCTTCTTCAGCCACGCTCTGCGCGGCGACTTCGGCCACTCAATGGTGTCGAAGCGCCCGGTGATTGATGAGATTGGCTCGCGATTCCTGCCCACCCTGTGGCTGACGCTCACCAGCATGGTCTGGTCGGTGATTTTCGGGCTGGTGATTGGCGTGGTGTCTGCCGTTTGGCGCAATCGTTGGCCTGACCGCGTGGGCATGGCGCTGGCGGTCTCCGGCATCTCCTTCCCGGCGTTTGCCCTCGGTATGCTGCTGATGCAGGTGTTCTCGGTGCAGCTCGGCTGGTTGCCGACTATAGGCGCAGACGGCTGGCAGCACTACATTCTGCCTTCAATCACGCTGGGCGCGGCAGTTGCGGCGATCATGGCCCGCTTCACTCGCGCCTCTTTTGTCGAGGTGATGCAAGAGGACTATATGCGCACCGCGCGTGCCAAGGGCGTGCGCGAAACGCTGGTGGTGGTGAAACACGGCCTGCGTAACGCGATGATCCCGGTGGTGACCATGATGGGCCTGCAGTTTGGCTTCCTGCTCGGCGGCTCTATCGTGGTGGAGAAAGTCTTCAACTGGCCGGGCCTCGGGCGTCTGTTGATTGATTCGGTAGAAATGCGCGATTACCCGGTGATTCAAGCCGAGGTGCTGCTGTTCTCACTGGAGTTCATCCTGATCAACCTGTTGGTCGACATGCTTTATGCAGTTATCAACCCTTCAATTCGTTACAAGTGAGCATGCGCATGAAAAACTGGCGGCGTAATGCCGTGCTGGCCTCGATGCCGGTGATAACCGCGGAGTCGGTGCAAAAGCAGCAGGTGCGCACACCCTGGAAGGCTTTCTGGCGGCGTTTTCGCCAACAGCACATTGCCTTGGCGGCGGGTGTCTTCATTTTATTGATGATTGCGGTGGCTGCGCTGGCCCCGTGGATTGTGCCATTTGATGCTGAAAACTATTTTGACTACGACCGCCTGAATGAAGGTCCTTCACTGATTCACTGGCTGGGCGTTGACTCTCTCGGGCGGGATATTTTCAGCCGTATTTTGATGGGTGCCCGTATTTCTCTGGCGGCGGGCGTGCTGTCGGTGGTGCTGGGCGGCATTATCGGCACGGTATTTGGGCTGCTGGCGGGCTACTACGAAGGCTGGTGGGATCGCATCACTATGCGCGTCTGCGACGTGCTGTTTGCTTTCCCCGGTATTCTGCTGGCGATTGCCGTGGTAGCCGTAATGGGCAACGGCATGTCGAACGTGATTATCGCGGTGGCGATTTTCAGCATCCCGGCCTTTGCCCGTCTGGTGCGCGGCAATACGCTGGTGCTGAAACGCCAGACCTATATTGAGTCGGCGCGCAGCATTGGCGCTTCTGACTTCACCATCCTGTTCCGCCACATTCTGCCCGGCACGCTGTCAGCCATCGTGGTCTATTTCACCATGCGCATCGGCACCTCAATCATCACCGCCGCCAGCCTGTCGTTCCTCGGCATGGGCGCCCAGCCCCCGACGCCAGAGTGGGGCGCGATGCTCAATGAAGCCCGCGCCGACATGGTTATGGCCCCGCACGTGGCGATTTTCCCCAGCCTGGCGATATTCCTGACGGTGCTGGCGTTTAACCTGTTAGGGGATGGGTTGAGGGACGCGTTAGATCCGAAATTAAAAGGGTAAGAAGGGAGGGCTTTTGGAAAAGCCCTTCAAAACCGTGGGCGCCGGCCCACACCGGGCAAAGGGGGCGTAAACGCGCCCCCTTGTGCAATCCCGCGTTTTTTCTGTTGGGAGATCGAGGCTGCGCAGGGTCGGAATGGACATGTTTCAGTAGCCACAGTGTTTGTCGCGAAGTGTCGCCGCTTAGGCGGTTCCCTCAGTTCGGGTTTCGAGCCATAGGTCTCGAACCACTCCCTCGGCGTCACTTCTGAACGCGACCTACTGGCTTCTCAACCGTGCCTTTTCAGTGGGTTTTGGTTTGTTTTGCTCCTCCCCCTGAAAAGGGCTGGGAGGAGGTATTGCAGAAAATTCAGCGGCTTATGTGAGAAATACCCCACCCCAACCCTCCTCTAAATAGGGGAGGGAGCAAAGCAAAATCTATTGAAACGGTACGGTCGAAATGCCTCAAAACCGCAGTCAAAAATGGCGCTGAGCAAGAGGTTCAAGACCTGAGGCTTGAATCCCGCAGCGAAGGCACCGCCTAAGCGGCGACATTTTGCGGTGGAGAACAGGTGTAACTGTAACACGTCCGCCCCACGAGCGGAGCGCGTAGTAAAGAGCCGGGGATTCTCAAGGGGCGCGGCGATAGGCGCCCCTTGAGGCCGGTGTGGCGGCAGCGCACGGTTTTGACCTTAAAACGGTGTGGGCCGACGCCCACGGTTTTGAAGTTGAAGTTGAATTGGAATTTAAAAGGCGAATCTGGGTCGCCCAACCCATTAACCCATCAACTAATAGGTTTCCCACCTGTCACCCCAATAACCTCCCCAGTAATGTAACTAGACTCCTGAGAGGCGAGGAAAACATAGCTTGGGGCCAGTTCGGCAGGCTGTCCGGCGCGCTTAAGTGGGGTGTCGGAACCGAAGTCGGGGATATTCTCCTGAAGCTGCCCGCCGCTGACTTGCAGCACTGACCAGATTGGGCCGGGAGCAACGACGTTGACGCGGATACCTTTCTCGGCGACCTGCTTCGCCAAGCCTTGGCTGTAAGTGATGATGGCGCCTTTAGTCGACGCGTAGTCGAGCAGGAACTCACTCGGCTGATAGGCCTGAATTGACGAGGTGGTGATGATCGTCGAGCCAGCGGGCAGGTGCGGGATAGCCGCTTTGGTTATCCAGAACATGGCGAAAACGTTGGTTTCGAAGGTCTTTCTGAACTGCTCGGTGGTTAATTCCGTCACGTCAGTGACCGCCACCTGCTTGCCCGCGACCAGTGCTAATACATCTAAACCGCCCAGCTCGGAACGGGCTTTCTCCACCAGACGTTTACAGAAATCTTCATTGCTGATATCGCCCGGGATCAGCACGGCTTTACGGCCAGCCTCAATAATGTATTTCGCCACTTCTTCGGCATCCACCTGCTCTTCGGGCAGATAGGAGAGGGCGACGTCGGCCCCTTCACGGGCATAGGCAATGGCGGCGGCGCGGCCAATGCCGGAGTCGGCACCGGTGACCAAGGCTTTACGCCCTTCGAGTCGCCCTGAGCCACGGTAAGTCTCTTCGCCATGATCGGGTTTTGGCTGCATTTTGGCATCAAGCCCTGGCGCGGGTTGCTTCTGCTTAGGGAAGCCATCGCTGCTGTACTGCGTCACAGGGTTTTGCATGGTGTATTGATCGCGCTTACTCATTATTCGTCCTCTCTTCACCGGTTGATGCATTAAATGTGCATGAATTATTAAGACTAGTTGAGTGAGTTGAGATAACAACGCAGATTCATCTGATTCAAAGCTGAGGTGGGATCGACAGTGTAATAACGAAAGAATAGGGGCGAATGTGGCGAATTTACCGCCGGTTACAATGCGGGGTTGTTAATCAATGTTTACCACTTGATCCAAAAATAACCCTCTCCTTATATAGTTGCGAGGCGTTATCTCATGCCTCACTCTGCGGCGTAAAACGCCAGCTGAAATTAATGAAAAATAATTGAGGTATAGAGCAGCTTATGGAGCCTTTCTTACCGAATTCCATCCAGCGTTTTTCTCTGACATGGCTTCCCGCCGCGGCGCTTTCTCTGGCGCTGGGCGGCTGTTCAATGGCCAGGGCGGGGCAGAGCAGCGCAGAACCGCCACTCGATGCGCGGCTTAATGAGCAGGTGGTGATGCTTGCGGCGCATCTTGGCGATCGCACGGTTGAGCTGCAAACCACTATTTTCAAACCTTCGGGGCCGGGACCTTTCCCGATGGTGGTGCTCAACCACGGTAAAAACCCCGGCAAGGCCCGAGATCAAAAACGCTCGAGACATCTGCGAGTGGCGGCTGCCTTGGTCGAGCGCGGCTATGTTGTCGCCATCCCTATGCGTGAAGGCTTTGCGGGTTCAGGAGGGCGCTATCCTGACGACCACTGCGATATCTACAAACATGGTTTAGACGAGGCGCGGGACGTTGCGGCGGCGATTAATGAATTGGTGAAACTGCCTTATGTCGACAGAACGCGCATGGTGATTGCAGGGCAGTCAGATGGCGGCCTGACTACTATCGCGCTCGGTACCCAGCAGATCCCCGGCGTGCTGGGCTTGGTGAACTTTTCCGGCGGGCTGCGGATGCGCACCTGCAGCGATTGGCCGCAAAGGCTGGTCGCCACCTACGCGGCCTACGGCAAACAGGCCCGCTATCCATCACTGTGGTTCTATGGCGACAACGATCAAAACTGGCCGCAGCCTATGCCACAGCAGATGTTCTCGGCTTATTACAGCCACACGATAGGCGCAGCGCATGAAGCGAAGATGGTGGATATCGGCGTGTTCGGTAAAAACTCCCACATATTCTTCGACACTAAAGACGGCGTGAAACTCTGGCTGCCGCAAGCCACGGTATTCTTCCACTCTCTAGGCCTGCCGTTTGAGCCTGTGAAGTGAAATAGTAATTAGAGCGCATTCCCACCCTGCGCAGCCTCGGTCATCGAACAAAATAACGCAGGGTTCCAAGGGAGGCGCGTTTACGCCTCCCTTGGTCGGTGTGGGCCGACGCCCACGACCTTGACGTTGAACTTAAATAAAGCGGATTTGGACGCCTTCCAAATTTACCCGTGTAACCACTGCGCGTGGAACCTCAGATGCTCCTCGATAAAAGTCGCAATCGTGAAGTAGCTGTGGTCGTAGCCCGGCTGAATGCGGATCTGCAACGGCCAGCCTTGCTGACGCGCCAGCTCAACCAACTTGGATGGCTGGAGCTGATCGGCAAGGAACTGATCGTCGTCGCCCTGATCGATCAAGATCGGGAAGGGTTTCTGATCCTTGGGCAGCGTATTCAGCAAGTGGCAGCTGTCGTACTGCAACCATTGGTTCTCGTCATCGCCCAAATAGGCGCTGAAAGCTTTACGCCCCCAAGGCACCTGACAAGGGTTAACGATGGGCGCGAAAGCTGATACTGAGCGGAAACGCTGCGGGTTGCGCAGGGCTAACACCAATGCTCCATGGCCGCCCATGGAGTGACCGCAGATTGACTGTTTATCACTGACGGAGAAATGCCCGGCGATGATTTGCGGCAGCTCGTCGATAACATAGTCATACATACGGAAGTGGGCATCCCACGGCGCGCGGGTGGCGTTGAGGTAGAACCCCGCGCCCTGACCCAAATCATAATTTTCGTCATTGGGCACGTCGTCGCCCCGTGGGCTGGTGTCTGGCATCACCAGCACCAGTCCCAATTCGGCGGCAATGCGCTGCGCCCCGGCTTTCATCGTGAAGTTTTCATCGTTGCAGGTTAAACCTGACAGCCAATAGAGCACCGGCGGCGGATTATCATCACGCGGCGGCGGCAGATAAATGCTGAATGTCATGCTGCAATTTAAACTGCTGGAGGTGTGGCGGTAGCGCTGTTGCCAACCGCCAAACATTCGGTGTTCTTCGAGTAGTTCTATCGAGCTGCTCACCGTTAGGCTCCCTTATTTATTAAAGTGGATAACGGAACGAATGGATTTCCCATCGTGCATCAAATCAAAGGCTTCGTTAATGTCGTCCAGACCCATGGTGTGGGTGATGAAGTCATTCAAGGCAAACTCGCCGTCGAGATAACGCTGCACAATGCCCGGCAGCTGGGTGCGGCCTTTGACGCCACCAAAGGCAGAACCACGCCATACGCGGCCTGTGACCAGTTGGAAGGGACGAGTTGAAATCTCTTCACCCGCGCCTGCGACGCCGATAATTACCGATTCACCCCAGCCTTTGTGGCAGCACTCAAGCGCAGAGCGCATTACATTGACGTTGCCGATGCATTCGAACGAGAAGTCCACGCCGCCGTCGGTCATTTCAACAATTACGTCCTGAATCGGCTTATCAAAATCTTTTGGATTGATAAGATCGGTTGCACCCAGTTTGCGCGCCAGGTCGAATTTGCTGGTGTTGAGATCGATACCGATGATGCGACCCGCGCCCGCCATCACGGCGCCAATAATTGCCGACAGGCCGATACCACCGAGGCCGAAGATAGCAACGGTGTCGCCTTTCTTCACTTTGGCCGTATTCATCACCGCGCCCATGCCGGTGGTGACGCCACAGCCCAGCAGGCAGACTTCTTCCAGCGGCGCTTCTTTGTTGATTTTGGCGAGGGAGATTTCAGGCACCACGGTATATTCAGAGAAGGTGGAAGTGCCCATGTAATGGAAGATTGGCTTGCCGTCTTTGAAGAAACGGGTGGTGCCGTCTGGCATCAAACCTTTACCCTGCGTGGTGCGAATCGCCTGACACAGGTTGGTTTTGCCAGATTTACAGAACTTACACTCGCCACATTCTGGGGTGTACAGCGGAATGACGTGATCGCCTACCGCGACGCTGGTGACGCCTTCGCCCACGGCTTCGACTACGCCGCCGCCTTCATGGCCCAAAATCGCCGGGAATACCCCTTCAGGATCCTTGCCGGACAGGGTGTAAGCATCGGTATGGCACACGCCAGTAGCGACGATGCGCACCAGAACTTCGCCTTTTTGCGGCGGCATTAAATCCACTTCTTCAATGGAAAGTGGCTGGTTAGGGCCCCATGCAACGGCTGCGCGAGTTTTGATCATTTCCATGGTATTGCTCCTGTTTTATAAATTGTCGCCCTTGATACAGCTTCAATGACTGTGGGCTCATATTGCTGGTTGTTCTAACTCGCCAGCAATGGGGTGTTTGAGTAACGGCACGACGCCGCCGTTTTGCGCGATGATCAGCTCTTTAAGCGCCCGCACGTTAGGGGTGAAAGCGTCACGCCGCCAGATAAGCCACGTCGCGGTATCGGCGAAACTGTCTTCGATTTCATGGGCTTGCACCCGTTCATTGCCCGGCAGTTGATCCAGCACGCTGCGCGGTACCATGGCAATGCCCGCCCCGCTGGCGACGCAGGCCACCATCGAATGATAGGACTGAATTTCCATAATATTGCTGACAGCCAGCCCGGTGTGTTTAATCCACGACTGCAGGCGCGTGCGATAAGAGCAGGTGGCGCGGAAAGCAAAAACCGTATGGCCGCCGCGCCCTGGCGGAGTGTCGAAAGGGGATTCCCCCTGCGGCGAGATAATCACCAGACGTTCGCGAAAGGCGATACAGCCGTTGATATCGTCATAATCAATCGGCCCATCGACCAGCGCGGCGGCCAGTTTGCCATCGCGCACGCCATCAATGGTTTCTCCCGACGTAGCGGTATTGAGTGATAACGACACCTGAGGGTAATGCTGATGATAAGCCGCCAGCAGGCTGGGTAGACGGGTCGCCGCCGTGCTCTCCATTGAGCCGAGCGCAAAACCCCCGGCAGGCTCACCGGCGTGGGTGATACTCATGGCTTCATCGCTCAGTGCCAGAATGCGCTGGGCGTAATTAAGAAAATTGTGGCCCATCGCCGACAGGCGAATTCTCTGCTTCTCGCGAATAAATAAGTCGCAGCCCAACTCGATTTCGAGCTGGCGCAGGCGCGTGGTCAGGTTGGAGGGCACGCGATGCAGCTGCTCGGCAGCGCGCGCCAGCGAGCCGGTTTCCGCTACGCTGCAAAACATACGCAATTGTGTCAGGTCCATCGCCACCCTCTTGATGATGAAATGTCGAGATTGCCTTCTGAGTGAATTCTCTAATAAGAAACAACTTGGTCATTATTATTCACTTTTCGTGATTGTATCCGCAAGGCATGATGATCCACAACTTAGTTTTAACACCTATGCACAAAAGAGGGTGTTTAGTCGTTACACTTTCTCTATGTTTGTTAGATGTTGCGAAATTGTAAAAAACAATAAAACAGGGCGGAGCATTATGGCATTTCGTGTAGCACTCAGCGGTTTTCTGGCATTTGTCGTCGCCATGGGGATAGGCCGTTTTGCCTTTACGCCTCAGGTGCCATTAATGATAGCTGAACATCAGTTCACGCTAACGGGCGCGGGCTTGGTCGCGGCATTCAATTATTTGGGCTACCTGTGCGGGGCTTATGACGCCATGAAGGCGAGTCGGCATCTTGAGCGCCGCCTGTGGCTTGGGCTGTGGGGCGCGGTGGCGCTGACGCTTATTTCGGCGGCGGTCACTGGTGAAGTCTTCCACAGCGTGATTCGCTTTATGATTGGCTGGACCAGCGGCTGGGCGATGGTGTTGGTGTCCGCGTGGTGCAATGAGCGTCTGCACCACTTTGGCCGTCCGGCGCTGGGCGCGGCGGTCTTCGCCGGGCCGGGGGCGGGTATCTTCCTCAGTGGGATTCTGGCGGTGGTGATTCACAGCTTGCAGCTCAGCTCGGCCGAGGCCTGGGCGGTGTATGGCGTTCTGGCCTTTGTGTTTATTGCGTTGATCAGCGTCAACCTGCCGCGAACCGGCGAGTTGCACCGCACCCACGTGGCGACTGAGCCGTTGAAAATGACGCCGACCTTGAAGCGTCTGGTGTGGAGCTACAGTCTGGCCGGATTCGGCTATATTCTGCCCGCCACCTTCCTGTCGCAGATGGCCAGCGCGCGTTTCCCCGAAAGCCTGTTTGCCCAGTTCGTCTGGCCGGTGTTCGGCGGAGCGGCGGTGATTGGGATTATCATCGGCATTCTGACCCGTCACTGCCTGACCACCCATACTCGTCTGGCACTCACCCTGTGGGCACAGGGGTTAGGGATTCTCTCTGCCGAAGTGATCCCAGGCGTCAGCGGACTGGTGATAGGTGCGGTGCTGGTGGGCGGCGGCTTCCTGAGCGTGGTGCAGCTGAGCCTGCAATATGGCCGCGAATTGGCGCCAGACCACAGCCGTTATCTGGCAGGGCTGTTAACCACCGGCTACGCGGTGGGGCAGCTGTGCGGGCCGATTCTTTCTGCTATTTCGACTGCGCTGACTCACCGTCTTGAACCTGCGCTGTATGTCGCGCTGGTAGGCTTTATTATTGCTGGTGCCTTAGTGGTCGGGCGTCCGGGGCAACGCGTTGCCAGCGCCAAAGCATAATATATATTAGGGGAATGTTTATTTATTAAATATTCCCCGTAATTATATAATTAGCTTTATCAGTAATAATTTATAAATCAAAGATAAATGATTGGGTAAAAATATACTAAGAATATATTTAGGTTTGAGTTTGGTTGTTCTGATTTTTGAGTTTTAATAAGCGAATAGTCTAAGGTATTACCCCGATAAATACTTTCTCGAAATAATTATCTACACATCCTCTTGTTTGTAGTTTTTCCCACACAGAAGAATCTTGGCTACTGGCTATTGAGTTGTGCCTTGGTGCCGATATAGTGATTAAAAGCCGCAAGGTTTTTAACAACGGGATATCACTATTTAGATGAATTAATAACGCGTTTGTTTATTTAATCTAATGCAAGGAGCAACAATGAAAAAGGCCTCTTATTATACAGCTTGTGTTCTGTCTATGACTGCCGCCCCCTCTTTGGCGCTGGCAGAAACCGACCCTTCTTGGTTTACCCCGGAGAAGGTCACTGTTGGGCTTTCATTAGGCCAGCTGCAAGGGGAAGCAAAAGAGCGGGTGTATGATCCAGAAGAGGGGGGACGCAAAGTGAGCCAACTGAACTGGAAATATAATAATGCCGCCATTATTAAAGGGGATTTCGCGTGGGACTTCTCGCCATGGGCCTCTCTCGGCTTTAACGGCTGGACCACGCTGGCCTCTTCCGGCGCGTCAATGGATGACTATGATTGGCTGGATACCTCTAAATCACAGTGGACCGACTGGTCAAGCCACTCGAATACCAAGCTTAATTATGCCAACGAATTTGATATCAATATTAAAGGTTGGTTGTTAAATGAAGAGCAATATCGGCTGGGGCTGCTGGCGGGTTATCAACAAAGCGCATTTAGCTGGCTGGCGAAAGGCGGCAGTTACAATTACAACAGTGGTAATGACATCGGCAATTGGCCTCGTGGAGAACTCTCTATTGGTTACAAGCAGAAGTTTAAACTGCCTTATATCGGGCTGGTGGGCCGGTACCAATATGAGAAATTCGAAACTAACCTGGTGTTTAAATACAGCAATTGGGTCAGTGCCAATGCTAATGACGAGCATTATGCCAGAAACACCACATTCAAAGATGATGTCAATAATGCTCGCTATTACGCCGTCGTGGCGGATGTCGGCTATTACGTCACGCCACAGGCAAAGGTTTATCTGGAAGGGAGCTGGAATCAGTATCAAGAGAAGCGCGGCTCCGTGAGTTCCCACGATCGCTCCGACGGCAGCTACACGAAATTTAAAGATTCAGGCAGTATGGAAAACGAGTTTTATACTGTGACTCTGGGAGTAAAATACAGCTTCTGAGTTTCCAGACCGTCCGGCTTCCCCTCTGGGTGCCGGACGGAATGCCTCGTCCTGCCTCCATTTGTGCAATATTGATAAGTTGCAGCTATTTCACTCATCATGAATCACAATCACTGGATTATGAATCCGCACTCCACTACAGTAAGCCACCTCATTTTGGTGTGATCTGCGTCAACTTGACGACACTTGCGGGACCTGCTGGAGAATAACTATGTCAACTTTGAGTAAAGAAGCCATTCTGGTACACGAGGCATTACTGGCCCGTGGTCTGGAAACCCCACTGCGTGAGCCTCTGCCGATCGACAACGAAACGCGTAAACAGCGAATCAAAGAGCATATGACCGGCATCATGCAGCTGCTCAATCTTGACCTTGCAGATGACAGTCTGGCCGAAACGCCACACCGCATCGCCAAAATGTATGTCGATGAGATCTTCTCCGGCCTGGATTACGCCAACTTCCCCAAAATCACCGTCATCGAAAATAAGATGAAAGTGGATGAAATGGTGACCGTGCGTGATATCACCCTGACCAGCACCTGTGAGCACCACTTTGTGACCATCGACGGCAAAGCCACCGTGGCTTATATCCCGAAAGATAAAGTGATCGGTTTGTCGAAAATCAACCGCATCGTGCAGTTCTTCTCCCAGCGTCCGCAGGTTCAAGAGCGTCTGACCCAGCAGGTGTTGTTAGCCCTGCAAACTCTGCTTGGCACCAACAACGTGGCGGTGTCGATTGATGCCGTGCACTACTGCGTTAAAGCGCGCGGTATCCGTGATGCGACCAGCGCCACTACCACCACGTCACTCGGCGGCCTGTTTAAGTCGAGCCAGAACACGCGTCAAGAATTCCTGCGCACCGTGAGACACGCGAGCTAATCGCGTTTTTACTCATTCGAAAGACGGTCGAAAGACAGTTGAAAGCTTTAAGTTGCGGCACCTTTTAGGTGCCGCTAGTCTATCTGGCATACTCATTTTCTGATGTCATCCACTTTGCAGCCAACTTTCATGACAAAACCTTCAGGAATCCGCCCGCGCATTGCCACCCTCGATTTTGCCCGTGGCATCGCCATCCTTGGCATTTTACTGCTCAATATCAGCGCGTTTGGGCTGCCGAAGGCGGCTTATCTCAATCCGGCCTTTAACGGCCAGCCGTCGAGCAGCGACGCATGGACCTGGGCGGTATTGGATCTGCTGGCGCAGGGCAAATTCCTCATGATGTTCGCCATCCTGTTTGGCGGCGGTCTTTACTTGCTGCTGCCTCGCGGCAAACATTGGATTCAGGCGCGGTTGTCACTGTTGCTGCTTTGCGGCCTGTTACACGCGGCGTTCTTCTGGGATGGCGACATCCTGCTCTCCTACGGATTGATTGGTCTGGTGTGCTGGCGTCTGGTCAGAGAAGGGCGCAGTAGCCAGTCGCTGATTAATACCGGCATTATGCTCTATTTGATTGGCGTCGCGGTGCTGCTGATGCTCGGGTTTATCAGCAATCCACAGCCTGGCAGCTTCTGGTTGCCCGGCCCGGCGCAGCTGCAATATGAGCAATATTGGAAGTTAAAGGGCGGGATGGAAGCTATCACTAACCGCCTCGACCTGTTGTCATCAAGCCTGATCGCCATTGCCGTACAGTACGGCTGGGAGCTGGCAGGCGCTATGCTGCTAGGAGCAGGGCTGATGCGCAGCGGCTGGCTGCGCGGAGCCTATAGCCTGCGTCACTACCGCCACCTTGCGGCGCTACTGTTACCGTTTTCATGGCTGATTCAAATCCCGGCCATCACCATGCAGTGGCAGTTGCAATGGGACTATCGCTGGAGCGGCTTTTTGCTACAGGCCCCGCGCGAAGTGGGCAGCCTGATACAGGCTGTGGGCTATTTATCACTTTGTTACGGCTTCTGGCCGCTGCTTTCTCGCTTGCGCCTGGCGCACTGGATTTCACAAATTGGCCGCATGGCGCTCACCAACTACCTGCTACAAACTCTGATCTGCACCACTTTCTTCAACGTATTTGGCTTCTACCAGCACTTCGACCGCCTACAGCTGGTGGCGCTGGTGCCTGCCGTGTGGGTCATTAACCTGCTAGTGACCTTAGCCTGGCTGCGTTATTTCAAGCAGGGACCGATGGAGTGGATCTGGCGCAAACTGACGTCTCGCGCCTCAGGTGTTGAGGAGAAAATCCTGAACTAATATTCACACAAATTATAAATATGAGATAAACGTTGCAAAATTGTATGTAAACGTTTTCTTTCCTGTGACGAGATTCACGCAGGTGTTTTCACAAAATGTTTAGGATATCGCTCGTGCAGCGTTAGCCGATAAAAACAGGAAACACCATGATCACTGTACTGCTGTCTGTTTTCACCTCTTTGTTCTCCACCTGGGCACGAACTTTTTCATTTCCTCCTTATTCTTTTCAATCAGTTAGCTCAATTAATCTGCCCACGCAGGCGCAGCCATTATTGCCACAATCTGGAGCGACCCATGGTCACCATTCGTGATGTGGCGAAGCTGGCCGGTGTGTCAGTGGCGACCGTTTCCCGCGTGTTAAACAACCCCGCGATCGCCAGTAAAGAGGCGCGTGAGTTGGTATTACAGGCCGTGGCTGCATTGGGTTACAGGCCGAATGCCAATGCGCAGGCGCTGGCAACTCAGAGCAGCGACACTATCGGCGTGGTGGTGATGGACGTCTCCGATCCTTTCTTCGGCGCGCTGGTTAAGGCCGTCGATACCGTGGCGCAGCGTCACCAAAAATATGTGCTGATTGGCAACAGCTATCACGAGGCGGAGAAAGAGCGCCACGCGATAGAAGTGCTGATCCGCCAACGCTGTAATGCTCTGGTTGTGCACGCGAAAGCGCTGGGTGACGACGAGCTGTCCCACTTTCTCAATCAGGTGCCGGGCATGGTGCTAATTAATCGGGTGATCCCCGGCTATGAGCACCGCTGCGTGTCGCTCAACAATGTCACAGGTGCTGAAATGGCCACGCGATTACTGCTATCGCAGGGGCATAAGCGCATCGGTTACATCGGTTCCAACCATGGGATTGAAGATGATTTGCAGCGCCAGCAGGGCTATTTGACGGCGATGATGCAGGGCACGTCAGCCGCCTTGACGCAGACACGTCAACCGCCGCCGGAAAGCTGGCGCGCGCAGGGCTCACCTGACCTGCAAGGCGGCGAAGCGGCCATGGTGGAGCTGCTGGGGCGCAACCTACAGCTGAGTGCGGTGTTTGCTTATAACGACTCCATGGCCGCAGGCGCGCTGGCAGTGCTGAAAGAGAACGGCATCAGCGTTCCGCAAGATTTCTCATTGGTCGGCTTCGACGATATTCCCATTGCGCGCTACACCAGCCCAAAACTCACCACGGTGCGCTATCCCATTGTTTCCATGGCGACATTGGCCACTGAGCTGGCCTTAAAAGGGGCAGCCAACCAGCTTGAAACCGGCGTGTCGCACTGTTTTATGCCGACGCTGGTCCGGCGCCATTCGGTGGCACCTTGGCAAAATGTGGCACCGGTCACTTATTGACTAATTAGCGCTGTGTAACCGTTTTCAATCTGTGAGAACTTTCACAGATTATTAACATTGACGCCATTATGATTCATTCGTTTTCGACATGATTCATTTTGTGTCCTTGCTACAGGACAGGTTTTCACAGCGAGTCAGGAAGTCATACGTCAAGGAAGGCAGGCACCGTTTCATTGTTGAGGCGCGGACGCACTGCTCCCGCAGGATTACCGGTGCCACACTCTGTACCACCCTACACAAAACCGGAGATATAAATGAATAAGAAGGTCTTCACCCTGGCTACTCTGGCTGCAAGCATGATGTTTGGCGCTGCTGCTCATGCTGCTGATACCCGTATCGGTGTCACCGTTTATAAATATGATGACAACTTCATGTCCGAAGTTCGCAAAGCCATTCAGGAAGATGCGAAGAAAGCGCCAAACGTACAGTTGCTGATGAATGACTCACAAAACAGTCAATCCACGCAAAACGATCAGGTTGACGTCATGGTAGCAAAAGGCGTGAAAGCGCTGGCTATCAACTTGGTTGACCCAGCCGCGGCTCCGGTGATCATTGCTAAAGCCAAAGGTGCTGGCATCCCGGTGGTGTTCTACAACAAAGAGCCATCACGTAAAGATTTGGACAGCTACGACAAAGCCTATTATGTCGGTACTGATTCTAAAGAGTCTGGCGTGATTCAGGGCGAGTTGATTGCTAAACACTGGAAAGCGACTCCGGCTTGGGACCTGAACAAAGACGGCGTGATCCAATACGTGCTGCTGAAAGGCGAGCCGGGCCACCCTGACGCAGAAGCGCGCACCAAATATGTGGTGAGCACCCTGAATGATAAAGAAGGTCTGAAAACTCAACAATTGCAGCTCGACACCGCAATGTGGGATACCGCTCAGGCTAAAGACAAGATGGACGCGTGGTTATCTGGCCCGAACGCTAACAAAATCGAAGTGGTTATCGCCAACAACGATGCCATGGCAATGGGTGCTGTAGAAGCGCTGAAAGCTCACAACAAAACCAGCATTCCTGTATTCGGCGTTGACGCCTTGCCAGAAGCTCTGGCTCTGGTGAAATCAGGCGCAATGGCCGGTACCGTGCTGAACGATGCTAAGAATCAGGCTCAGGCGACATTCGATCTGGCGAAGAACTTGGCTGACGGCAAACCAGCCGCCGACGGCACTAAATGGAAAGTTGAAAACAAAGTGGTACGTATTCCTTACGTAGCCGTAGACCAATCTAACTTGGCTGACTTTACTAAATAATCCAAAGATTACGGACAGACGAGTAAATAGCTAAATATATAGCTAAGCAGTGGCATTAATTAGCAGTGAAGTAATATCACGTTAATACCTGCATAACAGGAAGTGATGTCTTTATACCGCCGGTCTATTACTGACCGGCGGTATTCATGACGTCAGGTATTAATATAATCAGTTTCTCTTAATATTTAGCCAGGTATAATTATGGCCGATATTCCAAAGCCTGACATCACGCAGACTGACGCTGTGGCTCCCCAGCCGCGTGAGTTTCTGCTGGAAATGAGCAATGTTAATAAATCATTTCCCGGCGTTAAGGCATTAGATAATGTGAATTTGAAAGTTCGACCGCACTCTATTCACGCGCTGATGGGCGAGAATGGGGCGGGTAAATCCACCTTATTGAAATGTCTTTTTGGCATCTACAGCAAAGATTCCGGCACCATTCTTTTCCAGGGTCAGGAAGTTAATTTCAAAAGCTCTAAAGAGGCGCTTGAGCAGGGCGTGTCGATGGTTCACCAAGAGTTAAATCTGGTGTTGCAGCGCACGGTCATGGACAACATGTGGCTGGGGCGTTACCCAACCAAAGGCTTCTTCGTTGACCAGGACAAAATGCTCAAAGACACGCAGGCTATCTTCGATGAGCTAGATATTGATATCGACCCGCGTGAGAAAGTCGCCAAGCTTTCTGTGTCCCAGATGCAGATGATTGAGATTGCTAAGGCTTTCTCCTATAACGCGAAAATCGTGATTATGGATGAGCCAACCTCGTCTCTGACTGAGAAAGAGGTGAACCATCTCTTCACCATTATCCGCAAGCTGAAAGACCGTGGCTGCGGCATCGTCTACATCTCTCACAAGATGGAAGAGATTTTCCAACTGTGTGACGAAATAACCATTTTGCGCGACGGCCAGTGGATCATGACCCAGTCACTGGAAGGTCTCGACATGGATAAAATCATCTCCATGATGGTGGGGCGTTCGCTGAGCCAGCGTTTCCCTGACCGTCAGAATGTGCCGGGAGAGGTCATTCTGGAAGTCCGCAACCTGACCTCGCTGCGCCAGCCTTCAATCCGCGATATCTCCTTTGATTTGCACAAAGGTGAGATTCTGGGCATTGCAGGTCTGGTGGGGGCGAAGCGTACTGATATCGTCGAAACCCTGTTTGGTATTCGCGAAAAAGTCGCCGGAACCATCAAGCTGCATGGTAAGAAAATTAATAATCACAGCGCCAACGAAGCCATTAATCACGGTTTTGCTTTGGTGACTGAAGAGCGCCGTTCCACCGGTATTTATGCTTATCTCGATATCGGTTTTAACTCACTGATTTCAAATATTCGTAATTACAAAAACAAGATTGGCCTGTTGGACGTCAACCGAATGAAAAGCGATACCCAGTGGGTTATCGACTCCATGCGGGTGAAAACGCCGGGGCATCGCACCAGTATTGGTTCGCTGTCCGGGGGCAATCAGCAGAAAGTTATTATTGGGCGCTGGTTATTAACACAGCCGGAAATATTAATGCTTGATGAACCTACGCGCGGTATTGACGTCGGGGCCAAGTTTGAAATTTACCAGTTAATTACCGAGCTGGCGAAAAAAGAGAAGGGGATCATTATTATCTCCTCTGAAATGCCAGAGCTATTGGGAATTACAGACAGAATATTGGTTATGAGCAATGGGCAGGTTGCGGGTATTGTTGAAACAAAAAATACTTCGCAGAATGAAATTCTACGCCTTGCATCCTTGCACCTCTAATTTTTAAGGGTTCTTATTATGAAAGCATTAAATAAGAAAAGTATGCTCACTTATTTAAAAGAGGGCGGGATTTACGTTGTGTTGCTGGTGTTACTGGCAATTATCATTATTCAGGACCCGACCTTCCTCAGCCTGGTCAACTTGAGTAATATTTTAACTCAGTCTTCAGTACGCGTAATTATCGCCCTCGGCGTGGCAGGGCTGATTGTGACTCAGGGCACTGACCTGTCAGCGGGTCGTCAGGTCGGTTTGGCGGCGGTGGTCGCGGCAACTCTGTTGCAGGCAATGGATAACGTCAACAAGGTGTTCCCGCATCTTGAAGTTGTGCCTATTCCAGTGGTTATTCTGACCGTGTGCGTGATTGGCGCGCTGATTGGTTTGGTGAACGGTATTATCATCGCCTACCTCAACGTGACGCCATTTATCACCACCTTAGGCACCATGATTATCGTTTACGGTATTAACTCACTGTATTACGACTACGTGGGCTCCTCGCCGGTGGCAGGGTTTGACCCAGGATTCTCCAGCTTTGCGCAGGGCTTTATTCAGCTGGGCGGCCTGAAGATCTCCTACATTACCTTCTACGCGTTGATTGCCATTGGCTTCGTTTGGATCCTGTGGAACAAAACTCGCTTCGGTAAAAACATCTTTGCTATCGGCGGCAACCCAGAAGCAGCCAAGGTTTCCGGCGTAAACGTGCCGTTAAACCTGATCATGATTTACGCGCTGTCCGGCGTGTTCTACGCCTTCGGCGGCTTGCTGGAAGCCGGGCGTATCGGCAGTGCTACCAACAACCTCGGCTTTATGTATGAGCTGGATGCCATCGCGGCCTGCGTGGTGGGCGGGGTATCCTTCGCCGGTGGTGTAGGGTCAGTGGCGGGCGTGGTGACGGGGGTGCTTATCTTCACCGTGATCAACTACGGCCTGACCTACATCGGGGTGAACCCGTACTGGCAGTACATTATCAAAGGTTCGATTATTATCTTCGCGGTGGCGCTGGATTCACTGAAGTACGCCAAGAAGAAATAAGAGTGGGGAGCAGGAAGAACCAACAACTAAAAAATCAGCAGTAAATAAATCAGTAGTACTAACAAGGGCGCTTCGGCGCCCTTGTTGTTTAATAGTCAATGAGATTCCCGTGACTGCGAGAACGGGTTGCGGCCCGGCACCATTGGCCGCGAAGGCGGTGGTGGAGGTGCGTCGCCATCCACACTCTGTTCCTCGGCATCGTTAGCTTCTTGCTCGGCTTTGAGTCTGGCGGCTTCATCGGCCGCCGCTTTGTCCGCCGCGGCTTTCTCTGCGGCTGCTTTAAGCTGGGCGGCTTTCTCTTCCGCCGCTTTCCTCTCATCGGCCAATTTCTGTTGCAGTACCAGCAGCTGCTCAGGCGTTACGGCCGGGTAGCCCTGCGCGTCATCCGGGATGTGATGGACGGCGGGGATCGGGATCAGCGGGCCGAGGAAGCGCGGCTCGCGTTTAAGGATATACAGGTCAGTCAGCGCGCCAAGGCGGGCGAAGATTTCACGCACGCGAACGGTCATGATGTCTTTCGGCGACGGCACGGCGAAGCACTGGGCCTGAATCCCCATGTGCAGCGCAATATACAGGGCGCGCTCGCAGTGGAAACGCTGGGTGATGATCAGGAAATCATTAGTGTCGAACACCTTGCGGGTGCGCACGATAGAGTCCAGCGTGCGGAATCCGGCGTAGTCGAGCACGATATCGCTGGCCGGAATGCCCGCTGCCATCAGGTCACGGCGCATGGTCATTGGCTCGTTATAGCTTTGCTGAGCATTGTCGCCACTTAACAGCAGGTATTTTACTTTGCCGCTGTTATAGGCATTGATGGCACCCTGAATGCGGTAGAGATAGTACTGATTGGGGACGCCGGTGCGGTAATACTTGGCCGTGCCGAGCACCACGCCGACCTGACGATGCGGCAACTCTTGCACTTCGTCATAGACATAATCTTTGGTTTTCCAGCTGATCCACCGGTCAAGCCCAATAGCGACAACCAACATCAATACTATGATGCTGATGAAGCCTACTATCAGTCGCTTAATCATAAACTCGTCATCCTTCAGGTTGCAGCGGCCTTAGCGGCTAACGCTATGCTCTCTCGCTTCCCTGAGTCGCTGCTGGAAATCAGGAATTCAAGGCTACTTGACCTATCGAAACCATGCAATAAGCACGGCTCCGTATCTCGGGGCTTCGCGGAATATTTCAGCAACATTGGTGTAATTACTTCGTGCTGTGGAAGCTGTATTCCAATTTTGGTGTAAAACGGCATAAAAAAGGGCCAGTGCAGAAGCTGCCTGGCCCGATGATCTCTAGCGTGAGTCCGCGAGGATTAGAACGACGTGCGTTTGTAATCGCGGTACTGCGGTGACCAGAAGTTATGCTCAATGGCTTTTGACAGCGCATCTTCAGAGGTCACCATCGCCACACCTTGCAACTGCGCGGCTTTACCCACTTCCATGGCGATGCACTTAGACACGCCCTGAATGTCATTGACGTCTGGCAGCAGGGAGCCCACGCCATCCGTCGCCAGCGGCGAACACTCTGCCAACGCGCGGCTGGCGGCCATCAGCATCTCGTCAGTCACGCGGGTTGCACCCGATGCCACGACGCCCAGGCCGATGCCAGGGAAGATGTAGGAGTTGTTGCACTGGGCAATCGGGTAGACAGTCTCTTTGTAGGTCACTGGAGAGAACGGGCTGCCGGTCGCGACCAGCGCGTTGCCGTCGGTCCAGGTGATGATATCCACCGGCTGGGCTTCCACGCGAGAGGTCGGGTTGCTGAGTGGCATCACGATTGGGCGCTCGCAGTGCTTGTGCATTTCGCGGATAAGCTCTTCGGTGAACAAACCAGGCTGGCCGGAAACGCCAATCAGCACGGTAGGTTTTGCATGGCGAACCACGTCCAGCAGGGAGATGCTGTCGTTATCCAAGCCCCAACCGGAGAGGTCGGCGCTTTTTTGCGTCAGCTTGCTCTGGAAATCTAACAGGTTTGGCAGTTTGTCGGTCAGCAGGCCGAAACGGTCAACCATGAAGATGCGCGCACGGGCTTCTTCGTCGCTCAGGCCTTCGGCTTTCATACCGGCGATGATCTGCTCGGCGATACCACAACCGGCAGAACCTGCACCCAAGAAGGTGACGGTCTGGTCGCGCAGGCGGCAGCCCGCGGCTTTACTGGCGGCAATCAGGCTGCCCAGAGTTACGGACGCGGTGCCCTGAATGTCATCATTGAAGCAGCAAAGCTCGTCGCGGTAGCGCGTCAGCAGCGGCATGGCGTTTTTCTGCGCGAAGTCTTCGAACTGCAACAGCACGTTCGGCCAGCGCACTTTTACGGCTTCGATGAACATGTTAACGAATTCGTAGTACTCGTCACCGGTGATGCGCGGATGACGCCAGCCCATGTACAGCGGATCGTTCAGCAACTGCGGGTTGTTGGTGCCCACGTCGAGAACCACCGGCAGGGTGTAAGCCGGGCTGATACCGCCACAGGCGGTGTACAGTGAGAGTTTACCGATTGGAATACCCATGCCGCCGATGCCCTGATCGCCAAGGCCCAAAATGCGTTCGCCGTCAGTCACTACTACCACTTTTACGTGCTGTTTGGTGGCGTTCTGCAACATATCGTCGATGTGAGCGCGGTTCGGGTAGGAGATAAACAGGCCGCGGGCGCGACGGTAGATATCAGAGAAATGCTCGCAGGCTTCGCCAACGGTTGGGGTGTAAATCACTGGCATCATTTCACTGAGGTGGGAATCAATCAGGCGGTAAAACAGGGTTTCGTTGGTGTCCTGAATGTTGCGCAGATAAATGTGTTTATCGATATCGCTTTTGAAGTCTTGAAACTGGCGGTAAGCACGTTCGGCTTGTTCTTCTATGGTTTCAACGGCTTCCGGCAGCAGTCCATGCAAGTTAAAGTTGTTACGTTCTTCTTCTGTGAAGGCACTACCTTTATTCAGCAGCGGGAATTCAAGCAGGATTGGGCCAGCATGTGGAATATACAGCGGGCGTTTACTCTCGTATTCAAGTTCCATTGATTTTACTCTTCGGCTATCGGAGCGGGTTGCTGTTTTCTTATTATTTACTATCTCAGGGAGCTGATCCTAAAAGATAAAGTAAATATGTACAGTATTTGTTATCAGCCTATGACGAAAGGCAGAGGAAATGTGATTTGTGTCCTATTTCTGCACAGAAGGGTAACAACGGAAAATAACTATTTCAAATGCCAGACGGGGAAAGGGAATTAGGTAACTAAAAAAAGTGATTTCCGACGACAGAGGCTGGGTTTAATCCCTGCCGTCGGGGGAACAAATAACAATTTACAGCGTAATTGCCGTTAATTGCTGGCAGCCCAACGCGGCGAGGGTGGCGCGGGTGGCATCGAGCTGGCTGACCAGCGGCTGGTGGCGTTCGACGATCACCGCACGGCGGATTTTCAGGCAGTCTTCACCGGACAGATTCAGCAAAATCAGCGCCCCTTGCAGCGGCGGCAGGCTCGGGTTAAATGCGGCGTTCTCCGCGTAGCGCCCGGCGAAAATTTTGCCAGTTTCGGTTTCCAGCGCGACGCCGCTGTGTGACTGGCTATAAGGTGCATGGCTCTGGTTACACGCATCTAAAGCCTGTTGGCTCAGGGCATCTTGCTCGGCAATCTGATAACCGTGATTGACCTTGTCCATCAGCAGCGTGGTGATATCCAAGTCTTTCGGGCCGAAGGAGTAGGGCAGGTAGTCGCCCAGCGTGGCGACATCGCGGTCCGGCAGATGGATATTCAACTCAGTGCCGCTGTTCAGCTCATTCATAAACTGACGGCAGTGGCCGCACGGTGTGTAGTTGACGGTGATTGACGCCAGTTTGGCCTCTCCGCGTAACCAGGCGTGCGTCACCGCAGACTGCTCCGCGTGCACGGTTTGCTGCATGGAAGCGCCACTGAACTCCATATTGGCACCGAAGTACAGGTTGCCAGAAACACCTCGCGCTACGGCACCCACGTGGAAATGGGAGATAGGCGTCAGGGAGCAGGCGGCGGCCAGCGGCAGCAGTGTAAACGCCAGTGCATCATCATCCAAGCCCGTCTGCGCTTTGACGTTCGCGACCTGATCGGCTGTCAACATGGCCGGGAAGTCGTCACGGCTGAGCAACGGTTCGAGTGCGGTCTGAAGAGTGGCGGGCAGTGTGGCGAATGCGTCGAGGAAACGAGAATGCATGGGTGTGATCCTTCAGGATTTACGGGAAATCATTCTATGAGTCTTTTGGAGAATATTGTGTGACTTTTGTCACTATTTTTATGAAATGAGGTGATGTTGTTGCAGTAATGCGAGATATCTCGCAAGTTTCAGCTATGCCCACGAGGAATTGCATTGCATTCGGCATAAAAAAAGCGACCCGCAGGTCGCTTTTCAATCAAGGCAGAGCTTGCCGTGCAGTTTAGTTGCGGCGTTCAAACGCCAGCGCGCGGCGCTCGATCAGGCGCATCATCAGCGTCAGCAGGCCGTTAACACACAGATAAACCAGACCTGCCGCGCCAAACACCATCACATCATAGGTTCGGCCATACATTAATTGGCTGTGGCCCATCACGTCCATCAAGGTAATAGTGTACGCCAGCGACGTACTTTTAAACACCAACACCACTTCGTTCGAATAGGACGACAGGGCGCGTTTAAAAGCAAACGGCAGCAGAATGCGCAGCGACTGTTTCTTCGACATGCCCAGTGCTTCGCAAGATTGCCACTGACCCGACGGAATAGCGCGCATGGCACCGGCAAACAGCTGGGTAGTGTAAGCCGCGCTGTTCAGCGCCAGCGCAAACATCGCACAAAGCCAAGGCTGTGACAGCAAGTCCCACAACCAAGGGATTTCGCGAATCGAGGGGAACTGGCCCGGCCCGTAATAGATAAGGAAGATCTGCACCAGCAGCGGCGTGCCGGTGAACAGCGTGATGTAACCTTTCACTATTTGGCTGAGTACCGGCACTTTGAGTGTCAGCACCACGGTAAAAATCAGCGCCAGCAGCAGCGCGACGATCAGCGCCGCAATGGTCAGCGTCAGGCTGGTGTGCAGCCCTTTGACAACTTCGGGTAAGTAATCCCACATCAGGAAGCACTCCGTTCAAAGCGCGTGGTACGGAGTTCGATGCGTTTGATGACAAACTGGCTGAACAGGGTAACTAACAGATAAATTGCGGCGGCAATCATGTACCAAGTGAAAGGTTCTTGAGTGCGGGTCGCGATGCTCTTGGTTTGCAGCATCAGGTCGTTGACGCTAATCAGCGACACCAGCGCGGTATCTTTCAACAGCACCAGCCACTGGTTGCTCAAGCCCGGCAGGGCGTGACGCCACATTTGAGGCATGATTAAGCGGAAGAAAATTGCTGTTTTCTTCATGCCCAGCACTTGTCCTGATTCCCACTGGCCTTGCGGCACGGCTTTCAGCGCGCCGCGCAGGGTCTGCGAAGCATAGGCCGAATAGAGCAGGGAAAGGGCGATGACGCCGCAGACGAAGGGGCTGACTTCGAAATTATCAATCGGCAACTTCACCGGGATCTGGAACAGGCCCAAATTGATGTTGAAGCCGTCGGCCAGCACCACTAATAGCTGCGAAGAGCCGAAATAGATAAACAGCACCACCAGAATTTCCGGCAGGCCGCGCAGAATCGTCACCCACGCCGTACCCAGCCAGCTGACGGGTTTCCACGGCGCAGATTCCCACACCGCAAAAATCATCGCCAAAAACAGGCCGAGGACCAGCGCACAAACGGCAAGGCCGACGGTCATCCCGGCGGCGCTTGCGAGAGGTAGAAGTTCAGTCATTGATGGCAAAACTTACTGTTGGAACCATTTTGAATACAGAGTCTGGTAAGTGCCGTCAGCCTTCACTTTTGCCAGTCCGTCATTCAGTTTTTTCAGCAACTCGGTGTTGTTCTGGCGAACAGCAATGCCCAGACCCACGCCGAAGTAGTCTTTATCGGTGATTTTGTCGCCGACGGATGAGAGGTTAGGGTTCTGTTTCAGCCACTCGTTCACCACGGCGGTGTCACCGAATACGGCGTCAAGACGGCCATTTTTCAGATCCAGTACGGCGTTCTGATAGCTGTCGTAAGGCACGGCGGTGATCTCAGGATGTTTTTCCATCAGGTATTTCTGGTGGGTACTGCCGTTTTGCATCCCAACGCGTTTGCCTTTCAGCGCGGCGAGGTCAGCGAACTTACCTTTCTCAGCGATGAACAGCGCGGAGTTTTCATAGTAAGGCGTGGAGAAGGCGACCTGCTTTTCGCGGTCTGGCGTAATGTCCATGCCGGAGATTACCGCGTCAAAACGGCGGAACTTCAGGCTTGGGATCAGGCTGTCGAACGCCTGATTGGTGAAAGTACAGTTAGCCTGAATCTCTTTACAGACGGCATTCGCCAGGTCAACGTCAAAGCCCTGAATCTTGTTGCCGGAGTCCACAAATTCAAACGGAGGATAAGAGGCTTCCATCGCGAAACGAATGTTTTCAGCTGCGCTGGCAGACAGAGTGACGCTCGCCAAAACAGCAGCAATTAATAATTTTTTCATCGCAAACTCCGTAGTAAACATCAATGAGACAGATAGCTGGCAAACTCTTTGGTTTGCGGCTGGGTAAAGCAGGTGGCATCGCCTTGTTCAACGACGCGACCGTTTTCCATGTAAACCACGCGGCTGGCGGTTTTACGCGCAACTTCCACTTCGTGGGTCACGATAACCTGAGTAATGCCGGTACCGGCCAGTTCGCGAATAATGCTGACGATTTGCGCGGTGATTTCTGGATCCAGCGCGGCGGTCGGCTCATCAAACAGCAGCACCTGCGGCTCCATCATCAGGGCGCGGGCAATGGCGACGCGCTGCTGTTGGCCACCGGAAAGATGCAGAGGGAAGCGCGACGCGTAGTCAGTCAGGCGCAGGCGGGTCAGCAGCTTTTCTGCCCGCTTCATGGCGACATCTTTGCTTAAACCCAATACGCGGATTGGCGCTTCAAGCAGGTTGTCGAGCACCGTGCGGTGCGGCCATAAGTTATATTGTTGGAAAACCATCCCGACGTTTTGGCGCAGTTCACGCACCGCCTTTTCGTCAGGTTTTTTGGTGAAATCGAAGGTGTTCCCGGCTATCTGCAACGTGCCTGAACGCGGCATTTCCAGCAGGTTTAACACGCGCAGAAGAGAACTTTTCCCGGCACCGCTTGGCCCGAGCAACACGAGGGTTTCTCCGGCTGGGCAGTCGAGCTGAATGTCGAACAACGCCTGATGTGCGCCGTAGAAGCAGTTGATGTTATTTAGTTGAATACTCATGCGCAAATAGTGAATAGCCATTGATGCCGCGGATGTTAACTTCTGTAGCATAGTTATGCAACGATCGCGGCTTAAAATTTATGAGTGAGGTGCTTTAGTAGTAAACCATAGCACATCATATTGTCTCCCCTTCATCCTTCAAGCCGTTTCTGCGTTGGCTGCCTTCACTCACCTCGGTCACTTACTGGAGTAAGCTCCCGGGGATTCGCTCAGTTGCCGGCTTGATCCAACTCGAATGATTTAGGGGAGCTACTCATCGCGATTATTGATTTTCCAGAACCTGACGCAGCGTGCCGCTGGAGGCGAAGTCGAGGTCTGCCATGTAGCGCACGTCGTCGACGGCCCAGCATTGGCCTTCGCGCACCATCAACACTTCATCTTTCCAGGTTGAATTCGCGCCGTTGTCTTTGGCGTGGGTCATGGTCACGCGCAGCGGGATGTTGCGGGCGTCGGTATTCGGAATAGTGGAGGCGTCATCAACCCAGGCCGAAGTCGGGCCGTCGAACAGGCTGGAGAACACGTCGCCGTCGCTGGCACCCTGTTTTTCATTCGGCGTGGCGGCGATATCTACTTTACGTTCAGACTGTGCCTTGAGCAGCGCGTTATACAGGCCGGTGCTCAGGTAAGGGCGGTATTGCGCCAGCTGGCTGCTATTCGGCAGGCCAGAACCGCCATTTTTAATGCGTAAATCATAGAATTTCTGCGCGACGGTGTCTGGGCCTCCATCAACGCAGGGCGCAGTGCGACTGCCAATATCCTTAAAAGCCGGTTCAACCGTAGTACATGCGCTGAGGGTCAGCACCAGGGGGATCGCGGCGGCAAGTGTTTTATATTTCATCGTATTCCTTACTGAAAGATTGAACGTTTTCACCATGACTTTCTTTAGCATACAGTATAAAACCGATTTGGATTGATGCACGGTGCGGTGCGAAATCAACCTTAGCTCATAAGCTATACTCAAGGCATTGGCTGATGACTGGCTGGCAAACGGACGAAAACTAATAAGGAATACTTATGCAACATTTCCTCACTGCTTCCTTTGAATTCTGCTTATGAAGGCGTTATGGCGCAACGGCGGAGCGATGATTGCCGCCATAATGCTGCTGACGGGCTGCCAAACCTCGCCGTCTTCCGAGCAGAATTTACCCTATCGGCTAGAAAACCAGCGACAGGCGCAGGGCGCAGACCAGCGCGTGCGTTTTCTGGTGATCCATTACACCGCCGAAGATTTCCACAACGCATTAAATACGCTTACTGATGAGCACGTCAGCGCACATTATTTAATTCCGGCGCACCCGCCGGTGGAAAACGGCAAACCCGTGGCGTGGCAACTGGTGCCAGAGTCGCAGCGCGCCTGGCACGCCGGGGCCAGCGGCTGGCGCGGGCGCACTAATCTCAATGACACCTCTATTGGCATTGAGCTGGAAAACAAGGGCTACAGCCGCCATCTGCTCGGCAAGCATTTCTACCCATTCCCGCCCGCGCAGATTGACCTGCTCGCCGATCTCAGCCAGCAAATTATCCAGCGTTACCAGATTGAGCCGCGCAACGTGGTGGGCCATAGCGACATCGCACCGCTGCGCAAAGACGATCCGGGGCCGCTGTTTCCGTGGCATGAACTGGCCAAACGCGGCATAGGCGCGTGGCCCGACGCCCAGCGAGTCAGGGATAATCTGGCGGGGCGCGATCCGCATCAGGCAGTGGATAAAACCGACTTGCTGGCGAAGCTTCAGCAATACGGCTATCCGGTGACGCCAGACATGAACCAAGCCCAGCAGCGGCGGGTGATTGCCGCTTTCCAGATGCATTTTCGCCCGGCGGATTATCGCGGCGAGGCCGATGCTGAATCTGACGCCATTATCAGCGCGCTGTTACAGCAATACCCGGCAGGAAATTAAGAAGTATGGGGTTAGTCGCGCTTATTACCGATGCCCTGCAAACCTTGCAGACGGCCGTGGTCGCGCAGCCAGTTGGCGGTGCGGATAATGCCTTGATCGAGTGAGATCACCGGGCGATAGCCCAATTCATCCTGCGCGCGCTGCGTGTCGAGGGTGAGATCGAAATTCAGCTTGGCGACGCTGTAGTGGGTCAACACCGGCTCTTTGTGCGAGTTCTTGCTGATCTTCTCCATGCCGCGCGCCATCATGTCCAGTAGCGGATAGGGCACCGAGCGAATGCGGTAATTCATCTCCAGCGCGTCCATCAAATGCTCCACCATGGTTCGCAGCGGTCGTGGCTGCTGGTTGGTGATGTTGAAGGCGCGGCCGGATTCGGTCTTTTGGGTCTGCGTCGCCAGCCACATGGCGTGCACGGCGTTTTCCACATAAGTCATGTCGACCAGCGCTTCACCACCGCGCGGCAGCATCAGCGTCCCGCCGTATTTCAACATTTGCAGCAGGCGCGGCAGCAGCACATTGTCGTGCGGCCCAAACACCCCCTGCGGGCGTAAAATCGTGAAGTGAGTCTGTGGATTGGACAGCGCCAGCGTGGTGATCACCTGTTCGGCCGCTGCCTTGCTGCGCGCAAAGGAGTTAGCAAAACGGTTGGGGCGAAAATCTTCTTTTATATTGCGATGATGGTGGAAGTCGAAGTAGATCGCGGGCGAAGAGAGGTGGACGAAGTTTTCGACACCGTAGGCCGTGGCCCACTCACCGAGGCGGCGCGTGGCGCGCACGTTGGCCAGTTCGAACTCCTGCTCGCTGCCCCATGGGGAAATCATCCCCGAGCAGTGCCACAGGGTGTCCACATCCGCCAGCAGCACTTTGGCCTGCGATGAGACCAGGCTGGTGAGGTCCGCGTGGACGAACTCCGCGCCCATTTTTTGCAACAGCGAGCCCATTGCAGCGTTACGCCCCGTCGCCCTGACGCTAATGCCTTTGTTACGCAGAAATTCTACGGCATTGCGGCCAAGACCGCTGCTGGCGCCTGTCACGAGTACTTTCATAAATAGGTCAATTCCAACGCTTTTTTACGGGGCTGAGGTTCAATCCAATACCCATGAGCAATAAGGGTGCCATTCTTTCGTGAAATTGTGCTACTTGCAATCGGAAAGGCGGAAAGCGTGACGCCAGCCGGTGCGACTGCGCGGGAAATAATCCGCGTCACAGGCCGCAGCGATCTTTTTGCCGAGCGAGGCTGGCAATGCGCTTCGCCATGCCACGAAAAATAAACTGATGAGCGGGCATCATGCTGAACCAGTAGAGCAAACCGCTAAAGCCCGCCGGGTGCCACCATGCCCGGACGTCGATGCTGCGGCTGTCGCCGTGATCGGTAATGGTGAAGGTGAGCCGCCCCAGCCCCGGCGCTTTCATGCCAAACAGCAGCGACAGTTCGCGCTGGGGTTGCAGCCCAATCACTTTCCAACCGTCAATCTTGTCACCCAGCCGCAGCTGCGGGCGTTCCGGGCGGCCATACTTCACGCGCCCACCGAGCAAATCATCGATTCTGGCGCGCAGCCGCCACAGTTTGTTGGCGTAGAAATAGCCTTCTTTGCCGCCTAATTGCTGAATAACCTGCCACAGCGCGGCTTTGGATGCCGTGGTCTCCAGCTTAAATCCGGCCTGCTTCGGGTAGTAGCCGTAACCCGGACGCCAGCGGGCGCGGGCGTCAGCGTCGTAATGCCAGTCGGAGGAGTCGAGCACCTGCTGCTCTTCCTGCGCCAGCGTAGCGCGAATCGACTCGTTTACCGTGATGAGTTTCTGCGGAATAAGCTGGCGCAGCGCCGCGCTATCGGCGGGTAAATCATGTTTCAGCCCCTGAATCAGCGCCTTCGCCAGCGGCGTCGGCACCGAGGTAATTAGGCTGAGGAAGTAGACTGAAATCAGCGACGTAGGCAGAGGTAACGGCAGCAGCCAGCGGCGTTTACCACTGATGGCGATAAAGCGTTCAAACAGCGTCTGGTAACTCATATATTCCGGGCCGCCCGCGTCGAAATGGCGATGTGACTGCGGGGGAAGGGCAATCAGCCCGCTGAGATAATTCAGCAAGTTTTCCAGCGCCAGCGGGGATGATTTCGAGCGCACCCAGCGCGGCGGCGTGAGGATTGGCAAGTTGTAGACCATGTCGCGCATCACTTCGAAGGCGGCAGAGCCTGCGCCGATCACAATGCCCGCGCGCAGTTCCGTCACCGGAATATCACCACGTCGCAGCAGGTCGCCGGTGAGTTTTCGCGCTTGCAGATGGGCGGAGTGGCTGGCTTGCGGCTGCATCGAGCCGAGATAGACAATGTGTTTGATGGAGGACTCTTTCAGCGCCAGCAGGGTGTTCTGCGCCGCCTGTCGCTCTTTCTCCAGCAGGTCGTCATCCTCGCTCATGGAGTGAACCAGATAGACCAGCACGTCGGCACCTGCGAACGCTTCTTTCAAACTTTTGCTGTTATACACATCCGCGAAGCAGCAGCGCACATTGGGCCATTTCTGCTGCTGTAGCCACTCGACGCGCCTTGCTGCCGCAGTGACCTGATAGCCCTGCTGGCTAAGATGTGAGGTCAGATGCTGGCCGATGTAACCGCTGGCCCCAAGCACCACGACCCTTGTGGTTGGTATTGACACTGGCATCATCCATTTCGCTCATTGAGGAAAAAATCGATGATAAAAAAGCGGCGCTTAAGCCGCTTTGTTTATTCATCGCAAAGCTTACTTGGCGTGATGTTGCAGGAAGTCTTGCCACAGAGACACGACTTTTTGCAGATCAGCCCGACTAATGTCGATATGTGTGATCAGACGAGTCAGCGGACCGGCGCTGAGGATCACCCCGCGCTCGCGCATCCACGGGCCAAGTTTGGCGGCCAACTCGGCAGATTGCTTGATGTACAGAATGTTGGTCTGCGCGCCCGGCGCGGCGATTTCCACGCCAATCGCCCGCAGTTGCTGCTCAAGCCAGACCGCGTTGTCGTGGTCTTCTCTTAGGCGTTCAACGTTGTTTTCTAACGCATAAATCCCCGCGGCTGCCAGAATGCCCGCCTGACGCCAGCCGCCGCCGGTCATCTTGCGCCAGCGATTGGCGCGGGTAATGTACTCGCGGCTGCCGCACAGCACCGAGCCAACCGGCGTCCCCAGACCTTTCGACAGGCAGATGGTCAGGGTGTCGCAATACTGGGTTATCTCGATCAGCGGCACGTTCAGCGCGACGCTGGCATTCATGATGCGTGCGCCGTCAATGTGCAGCGACAGCCCTTTTTCGCGGGTAAATTCAAAGGCTTTTTGCAGGTAATCCAGTGGCAGTACCTTGCCGCTGTGGGTATTTTCCAGACTCAACAGACGAGTCCGCGCGAAGTGAATGTCGTCCGGCTTGATGGCGGCAGCCACTTTGTCGAGAGGAATGGAGCCATCGGCGTCCATCTCCAGCGGCTGGGGCTGGATACTGCCGAGGACGGCGGCACCACCGGCTTCATACATATAGTTGTGGGCTTTTTGGCCGACAATGTACTCGTCGCCACGCTGACAGTGGGTCAGCAGAGCCACCAAATTGGCCTGAGTGCCGGTCGGCATAAACAGCGCGGCTTCTTTGCCGGTCAGCCTGGCGGCCAGTTCTTGCAATGCATTAACCGTCGGGTCATCCCCGTACACATCGTCGCCCACTTCTGCATGAGCCATAGCCTGACGCATTGCTTCGCTCGGGCGAGTCACTGTATCACTGCGTAAATCGATCAACGTCGGAGTCCTTTTAGAAAAGTGGAGAAGGGGCGGAAGCTGCGCGGGCCGTTTTGCAACAACCCGCGCAGTACTCACAGCACTATATCCCCGACGGGGTTATCGCAGCCAGTTGGTTTTCGCCAGTTCTACCACTTCGTCGCCACGGCCGTTGATCACCGCGCGCAGCATATACAAGCTGAAGCCCTTGGCCTGCTCAAGTTTGATTTGCGGCGGCATCGCCAGCTCGTCGGTGGCGGTCACCACGTCAACCAGCACCGGGCCTTCATAGGCAAAGGCGTCTTGCAGCGCGGCATCGACGTCGGAAGCTTTCTCCACGCGAATGCCTTTGATGCCCGCGGCTTCAGCCATGGCGGCGAAGTTCGGATTTTTCAGCTCGGTGCCGTCGGTCAGATAGCCCCCGGCCTTCATCTCCATCGCCACAAAGCCCAGCACGCTGTTGTTGAAAATAACGATTTTCACCGGCAGCTTCTGCTGCGCCAGCGTCAGGAAATCCCCCATCAGCATGGTGAAGCCGCCGTCGCCGCACATGGCGACCACTTGACGGTTACGGTCAATGGCCTGTGCGCCCAGTGCCTGCGGCATGGCGTTAGCCATCGAACCGTGGTTGAAGGAGCCAATCAGGCGGCGCTGGCCGTTCATCTGCAAGTAGCGGCAGGCCCAGACGGTGGGCGTGCCCACGTCACAGGTGAACACCGCGTCGGCATCGGCAAAGCGGCTAATCTGTTGCGCCAAATACTGCGGGTGGATCGCCTGTTTGTCATTCATCGTGGCGAGGCCGTCGAGGTCTTTGCGCGCCTCTTGATAGTGTTTCAGCGCCTTGTCGAGGAATTTACGGTCGCTTTTTTCCTGCAACTTCGGCAGCAGTGCGGTCAGCGTGGTTTTGATATCACCCACCAGCGCCATGTCCACCTGACAGTGCGCCCCAATGCTGCCCGGATTGATATCAATCTGGATGATAGTGGCGTCTGTTGGGTAGAAGGCGCGGTAAGGGAACTGGGTGCCGAGCAGGATCAGCGTGTCGGCATTCATCATGGCGTGGTAGCCGGATGAGAAGCCAATCAGGCCGGTCATCCCGACGCTATAAGGGTTGTCCCACTCAATATGCTCTTTGCCACGCAGGGCGTGAACCACCGGCGCTTTGAGGGTTTCTGCCAGTTTCACCACTTCATCATGGGCACCGGCACAGCCACTGCCGCACATCAGGGTGATGTTTTTCGCGCCCTTGAGCACTTCCACCAGCTTTTCCATTTCGGACAGGTTTGGCAGCACCAGCGGCAACTGCGGCGGATACCATTTGGCCGTCGCGTCTTCCGGCGCAGGCTTTAGCGCCACGTCGCCCGGCAGCACTATCACCGACACGCCGCGATTGAGAATGGCTTTGCGCATGGCGATGCCCAGCACCTGCGGCAGCTGGTCGGGATGGGTGATCATCTCGCAATAGTGGCTGCACTCGCGAAACAGCTCAGTAGGGTGAGTTTCCTGGAAATAGCCGGTACCGATTTCGCTCGAAGGGATGTGGGCGGCAATCGCCACCACCGGCACGTGGTTGCGGTGGCAGTCAAACAGACCGTTGATTAAGTGCAGGTTGCCCGGCCCGCATGAGCCGGCGCATACCGCCAGTTCGCCCGTCAGCTGGGCTTCCGCGCCGGCGGCAAAGGCGGCCACTTCTTCATGTCGGGTGCCCATCCATTCAATGGTTCCCATGCGGTTTAAACTATCGCTAAGCCCATTAAGGGAATCGCCGGTGACGCCCCAAATCCGTTTAACGCCAGCCTCTTCAAGTGTTTTTGCCAGCAACGAAGCCACGGTGTGTTTCATAGATCCCTCCAGATAGACTGTTTAATCGATCGCATCGATAAGTTAAAAGCTCCGCTAATCATAGTTCATGATGCAAATGTGATTTGTTTCGAGAATGCTTTTAAGATTTCGATAGATTTCCGTATTGGTCTTCAACCTTATAGAAAAGGTCAGGGAGTGGGGTTGTAGTTTTGTAAATCTACCCGGCCTAACTGTAAATCTAGATGTCTACAGGCAGGCCGGGAGTCGGGGAAAGGGGATTAGGCTAAGGTCACGTCGCCATGCAGCTGGCAGCTACAGGCCAAGACGTAGCCTTCGGCTATCTCGGCGTCGGTCAGGGTCATTTGGCTGGTGGTCGTGAAATCGCCGCCGATCACGCGGGTTTTACAACTGCCGCAGACACCGGCGCGGCAGGCGGCATTGACCGGCAGTTGGTGCTGCTCCATCGCCGCCAGCAGGGTAGAACCGACGGGCACCTTGTAGTGGTCAAGCGGCGTCAGGCGAGTCATCGTCAGCAGCTTATTGCTTTGTGGCTCGGCAATCGGCTGGTGGAACTGCTCGGTGATGACGCTATTGTCCGCCGCGCCCAGGGCTTTAACCCACTGTTCAGCCAGCCGCATATAAGGCGCCGGGCCGCAAATCATCACCCGTCGCGCCGCCATGTCTGTCACACCAGTCTCCAACAGGTCTTGGCTCAGTCGCCCGGCGACAAAGCCCTCTGTTGCATTGTTCTCTGATAATAACGTTAAGTTTAACTGTGGGTAACTTGCTGCCAATTGTTGCCATTGGGTAGCGAAAATCACATCCTGCGGGCTGCGCACGCTGTAAAACACCGTCACGGGTCTTACTGGCGTTTGCTGTAGAACCGCGCGACAAATCGACATAACCGGCGTCACGCCGCAGCCCGCCGCCAGTAGCAGCAGGGGCTGGTCGCCGTCGCAGACAAAGCTGCCCTGAGCATCTGAAAGCCAGAGATAGTCGCCAACTTTCACCTCTTGAGTCAGCCAATTCGAGCCTTGGCCGTCGGCAATTTGGCGAACCGTCAGGGTGATAAACGGACTGACGCCGGGCGTGGAGGATAGGGTATATGCCCGCTGCATCTGGCCGCTAGTGCCAATATTCACCAGCGCAAACTGGCCGGGCTGGTAGTCATAAGGCACATGGCTGAAAAGAGATAAAGTCCAGATATCGGCGGTTTCTTGTTGAATGTCATGCACCTGCAGGCGATTGGGGCACAGCAGCGTGGGTTGGTCGGCAAACAGAGGGAAAGTCATGGCGCGTTCCTCGAGGGGCCGGTGTCGCGCACCGGCCGGGTGAAATTATTGTGGCAACATCTGGCGCAGGTCGTCCTCAACCGAGGTGATGGCGCGCAGGCCGAATTTTTCATTCAGCACGTTCAACAGGTTTTCTGTCAGGAAGGCCGGAGCCGTCGGGCCGGTGGCAATATTCTTCACCCCGAGCGAGAGCAGAGTCAGCAAAATAACAATCGCTTTCTGCTCAAACCATGACAGCACCAGGCTCAGCGGCAGGTCGTTGACGCTGCAGCCCAGCTTGTCGGCCAGATGCACCGCCAGCATGATGGCCGAGTAGGCATCGTTGCACTGGCCGACGTCCAGCAGGCGCGGCAGCGGGCCGAGGGTGCCGAAGTCCAGCTTGTTGAAGCGATATTTACCGCAGGCCAGCGTCATGATCAGGCAGTCGTCGGGCACGGCGCGGGCTAAGTCGGTGAAGTAGCTGCGTTCGCCACGACTGCCGTCACAGCCGCCAATCAGGAAGATGTGGCGCAGCTGTTTGCTGGCCACCAAGTCAATTACCGTGTCGGCCGCGCCGAGCAGGGTTTCGCGGCCAAAGCCGACGGTGATCTCCTGCTCGATTTCACTGTATTTGAATCCCGGCTCGGCCAAGGCCTGAGCAATCACCAGCGCGAAATCTTCCCCTTCCAGATGCTTCACGCCCGGCCAGCCGACAATGCTGCGGGTCCAGATCCGGTCACCGTAGTTGCCGACATTCGGGTCAATAATGCAGTTGGAGGTCATCACCACCGGCCCCGGGAATTTGGCGAATTCAATTTGCTGGTTCTGCCAGCCGCTGCCGTAGTTGCCCGCCAGATGCGGATACTTCTTCAACTCCGGGTAGCCGTGGGCGGGAAGCATTTCACCGTGGGTATAGATGTTAATGCCAGTGCCGGCGGTCTGTTCGAGCAGCATCTGCAAATCTTTCAGGTCATGGCCGGAGATCAGAATGGCTTTCCCGGCGCGAGGCTTGACGTTCACCGCCGTAGGCTGCGGGTGCCCGTAGGCGTCCGTTTCGCCTTTATCGAGGATCTCCATCACGCGGAAATTCATCTTGCCGATGCCCATCGCATTTTCCAGCAGGGTGGTCATGTCGGCGGGCTGGGTGCCGAGCCACGCCATGAGGCGGTGATAATCGGCATAGATATGGGTGTCTGACTGGCCCAGCACGTGGGCGTGTTCCATATAGGCGGCGGCCCCTTTCAGGCCATACAGGCAGAGCAGGCGTAGGCCGTGGATATCGTCACCAACTTCGGCTTTATCGCTGTTTAAGGCAAACTGCTGGGCCTGAATCTGTAGCTGGTCGATGGCGTCGCTGGTCAAAGTCAGATTTGCCAAAGGGTGCGGGTTGCTGATGGCCGGATCCATCAGGCGGCAGCGGCTGGCAAGGGATTCGCGATAGCTAATGGCTTCGCGGGCATAAGCCACGATGCGCGCCGAGTCAAAGTTAACGTTGGTTAAGGTTGAGAAGAAGGCGCGGGGCGCAAAGGCGTCAATTTCTGCATCAATGATGTCATAGCCCCGGGCGATGAGTGCCCACGAGGATAGGCCCTGTAGCACCGCCACCAGCAGGTCTTGCAGGTCAGAGGTTTCAGCCGTTTTGCCACACATCCCCTGCGCATAGGCGCAGCCGCTGGTGGTCGGGGTTCTCACCGTTTGTTCACATTGCACACAAAACATTATCCACTCCTTTTATAAGTTGCATTTATAATGCATGTTTTAAGTTAAGCCTAAGACGCAACAGGCAAGAATTGAAGTGCTTTGTGGAATAAGTGCAGATGGGTTGATTTAGCGCAATTTCTGAAGAAAGGCCGTCGCGCTGGCGCAGAGGCCAGCGCGAGGTGAAACCGGTCAGGCGGAGAAGAAGGCCATCAGGATTGGCGCGATCAGGCTCAGCAAGAAGCCATGCACCACCGCCGGTGGCACCATGTCCAATCCGCCGCTGCGTTGCAGCACCGGCAGGGTGAAGTCCATGGAGGTTGCGCCACATAGGCCCAGCGCCGAGGAGCGGCTGGAGCGCACCAAGGTTGGGATCAGCATAATGGCGCACAGCTCGCGGGCTAAATCGTTAAAGAACGCCGCGCTGCCGACCACCGGGCCAAAAGCGTCCGTCAACACAATGCCGGAGAGGGAGTACCAGCCGTAGCCGGAGGCCATCGCCAATCCGGTATTCAGCGGCAAGCCGAGCAGCAGCGCGGCCAGCGCGCCGCCGACCAGTGAGCTGACGGCCACCACCGACGCCACTAATATGCCACGGCGGTTAAGGATGATTTGGCGCAACGTCATGCTGCTATTGCGCAGCTGCATCCCCACCAGCGCCAGCAGGAAAATCAGCGCCACTTCGCTGGCTTCTGAGGCGTAAGTCAGCCAGTGCCACTGGGTCAGGCCGAGCAAGAAACCGGCGATCACCACGCCGCATAGCTTGAGTGAATCAATCGCCATATTCAGGCGAGAAGGCAGGGACTCTTGCTGATGATTGGATTTCCAGGGTTTACGCTTTTCCAACAGCCAAAGTGCGACAAGATTGAAAATGAAAATGCACAAGAAACAGACCGCCGCGTATTTGAAAATCAGCAGCAGATTCGTACTCAGATTATCGAGAAAGGCTAAGCTGACGCCCATGATGAATAGGATCACATACACCATCCAACTCAGCAGGCGGTTAATGGCATAAAGCAAAGCCGATTTTTTTAATGGAATGAGATAGCCGATGATCAGCGGCAAAAGAATGATCAGTAAACCTGAATACATGAAGCTTTCCGTGTAGTTGCGAGTCCTGAAGGGGCGGTCAACACGCTAACCAAAAGCCGTGTCGCTGTAAAGCCGCTTTAACCAGCAAATGGCGCGGCAATATCTTGACCAAACAGCATTTTTAACGCCATGCTGAACACAGGTGAAGCAGAAGGGAGCGCCCGATGTATCTGGAACATATCGATATTGCAGGATTTCGTGGTCTAAATCGGTTATCGCTAACCTTGACCCAACCCACGCAGCGCGGCGCCTCCATCAGCGGCCCGCTGGGCGAGGAGGGCGTCTCTTCCGTCACCACCAATACCGTGCTGGTGGGGGAAAATGCTTGGGGTAAGTCCAGCTTGCTGGACGCCCTGACGCTGCTGCTCTCGCCTGAACCCAAACTCTACTGCTTCAAAGAGGAAGATTTCTATTTCCCCGCCGGGGAACAGCAGTCCAAATCGAAATATCTGCACGTGGTTTTCACCTTCTGCGAGAATCAGGCCGGGCACCACACCTCGCCGCGGTTCAACCCGCTTTCTCCTTTATGGGTTAAGTGCGCGGACAAGCTCACGCGCATCTATTATCGGCTTGAAGGGGAGCTGGACGATGACGGCAGCGTGCTGACGCTGCGCAGTTTCCTTTCCGCCAACGGCCAACCGCTGAACTTGCAAACTATTGATCCACTGGCGCAGGCGTTAATCACTTTAAATCCGGTGCTGCGGCTGCGCGATGCGCGGTTTATTCGCCGTTTGCGTAGTGAAACGCTGGCCCCGCGCCTTGCTAAAAATAATGAAGAAATGGCGAAGCAGCTCGACGACCTGACGCGCGGGCTGATCCATAACCCACAGAACCTAACCAACAGCGAATTGCGCAGCGGGCTGGCGGCGATGCAGCAGCTGTTAGAACACTATTTTGCCGAGCAGGGCACCAGCAGCAGCGCGCCGTGGCAGCAAAAGCGCCACGGCCGGGCCGAGAGCCGCCGCGCATGGCGCTCCCTCGACAATATCAACCGAATGATTGCCGAGCCGAACAGCCGCAGTATGCGCGTTATGCTGTTGGGGATGTTTTCCACATTATTGCAGGCTAAGGGTTCGGTGGTGCTGCATCCCGATGCTCGCCCGCTGCTATTAATAGAAGACCCGGAAACCCGTCTGCACCCGATTATGCTGTCGGTGGCGTGGGGGCTGCTCGACCAGCTTCCCTTGCAGCGCATTACCACCACCAACTCCGGCGAGCTGCTGTCGCTGGTGCCGGTAGAGCAGATATGCCGATTGGTGCGCGAGTCGGGGCGAGTCGCGGCCTACAGCATTGGCCCGGAAGGGCTAAGCTCGGAGGACAGCCGCCGCATCGCGTTTCATATTCGTTTCAACCGCCCGTCGTCGCTGTTTGCCCGCTGCTGGCTGCTGGTCGAAGGGGAAACGGAAGTGTGGCTGCTCAACCAGCTGGCGCGCCAATGTGGTTATCACTTCGAGTCAGAAGGTATCAAGGTGATTGAGTTCGCCCAGTGCGGCCTTAAGCCCTTGCTGCGCTTCGCCCGCCAGATGGGAATTGAGTGGCACGTGCTGGTGGATGGCGATGAAGCCGGGAAAAAATATGCCGCAACGGTGATCAGCAACGTAGAGAAATACGACGACACATTGCGCTACCGGCTGACGGCGCTGCCTTCGCAGGATATCGAGCATTTCCTTTATCGCGGCGGCTTCGAAGATGTCTATCGGCGCAACGCGGCACTGCCAGACACGCTACCCATGTCGCCACGGCGTATCATCGACAAAGCGATTCACCGCACGTCGAAACCCGACTTGGCCATCGACGTTGCGCTGGCGGCGTCTCAACGCGGCGTGGGGTCTATTCCACCATTGCTGCGGCAAATGTTTTCCCGCGTCGCGTGGCTGGCGCGAGGCAGGGCTGACTAATCGTCGGTTTTACGAGGTGCGGCAAAACCCTGCGAGAAGGTTTGGCGAATTTGCGCTTCCAGTGAATCCAGCAGCTGGTAACGACGGCGGTACTCAGAGCGGCGCTTGCTGGCGATCTCTTCCAGCGGACGGTGTGGGATCTGACGAGGCAAATGGTAATAATCGTCTTCCTCTAGCTCGCCCTGCAGCGTTTCCCAGAAGCTGTCGTAATCAGCGAAGATCATGCCCCTGCGTTTCTTATAGCGGGCATTTTCATAGATGTGGGTTTTATTGGCGACGGCAACAATTTGCGTCATTTGAGTCAGCTCGGCCAGCAGCAGGGTGGCCTCCATCACCAGCTTCTTCGGGAACAGGCCGTGACAGGCTTTGGTCGCTGATTGAATCTGCGAGTGCTCAACGTGGGCGCGCGGGCCTTGGATTGCTCCAATAAACAGCGTCGGCTGATCTCGGTAGTTAATCAACGCGAAGGTGACGGTAGCCAGCGGCTCGCCGTTTTCCAGCGTGAACATCAGCGTGGCTTCGCCTTCTTTATCTAAACGCCCGGCGGCGTTGAACTGAATAAAGTAGCGCTGGCCTTCTTTACCTTCTAACGTGGCAATGTGCAGCGGCTGGTCGGAGAAATGCGCATGCCCCAGCGCGGGCGGCACCTGCGCCGCGAAGTGGTCGTAGTGGGCAATAATATTTTTCAATGCTGTCTCGCGGTTCACCTTCACTGACTGATAAACGCGGTGCAGCTTGCAAGGCAGAGACGGCGCTGCGCGCAGCATCTCGTCGCGCATCGGGTGGCTTGCCAGATAATCCAGCAGTGACAGCGTGGATTTCGGCGCCAACAGCGTGCGCAGTAAAAACTTCAAGCGATAGCTGGTCCGGTTCCAGGCAGGGCCAGGCACCATGCGGCGGGAAACCAATGCGGATAACATCTGCATACCAGAGTGTATTTTTCTATTTTCGATTGGGTAGCTGATTGCACTCATCGTTATGTACCTGCTCTTCACAAGCCTCCAAGGCTGAATGACGTTATTTGAGCAGTTGGTGAATAAACCAAATATCAACGGTGATTTTGATCACAGCGGAATACTTACAATTGTTTTGGGTCTGTTTAGCTGAAGTTACAAAGTGTAAATCGTTAGCCTGCGAGGGATAAACGGCGGGTCAAAACTGACAATAATGTGCTTTTTTATTTTTCGGGGCTTGAAGGCCAATCGTTTCTCCCCCATAAATAAAAATGCCAGTCAAGATGAGACTGGCATTTGGCAAAGAGTACGCAACATGATGGTGTGGCAAAAAGGCAATGAGTACGGTCAGGCGACCGCTTCACTTTCCACCGGAATAATGAGGCTTGCATGATTTCCTTTTGGCCCTTCATGGACATCGAAGCTGACTAGCTGCCCGGCTTTGAGGGTGCGATAACCCTCCATCTGGATAGTGGAATAATGAGCAAAGATGTCTTCACCGCCGTTTTGCGGACAGATGAAACCAAAGCCCTTAGCATTATTGAACCATTTAACAGTACCCGTCTCCATGCTTCTACTTCCCTCTCAAGACTATTTGGTGAGTTGAAGAGATTGAGCTAATAAGTGAGCACGAATGCCCGTACGTCGCTGAATACAGGCACTTATCGCCGGTATTTTGCACACGAAATTACACTCTAGTGGAATTGATTTGGACGTCAAGGGAAGGGCATTTGTCATGCCGGAGCAGATAGCCAAACTTTGAAGCAGGTAACGATCCTGAAATAATGTGGTCATTATTTCAACGATTTTACCGATAGCAAAGAGTGGAAGATGCGCGGGGGCATGATGCTTTAAGAGATGGTAAAATGAATGTTAAACGTCATGACGAAAGCTAAGGCGCAAGGGTGCCAGACAATGCTGACGTCATAACAGACCTTCAGAAGGTGATGGACAGGCAATGGGTAACAATCAAGACTGGCTAAATTTCGAACACTTGGCGGCGGATAAGCTAAAGGATGAGGTAAAACCGCCATCTATGTATAAAGTTATATTAAACAACGACGATTACACTCCGATGGAATTTGTGATTGACGTTCTGCAAAAGTTCTTTTCTTATGATATTGAACGTGCAACGCAACTGATGCTCCAGGTGCACTATAAAGGCAAAGCTATTTGCGGAGTCTATACCGCTGAAGTAGCCGAAACCAAAGTCGCACATGTGAATAAGTACGCCAAGGAGAACGAGCATCCGTTGCTGTGTACGCTGGAAAAAGCCTGATTAAGGCAATCTATTTGGGAGGTGCCTATGCTCAATCAAGAACTTGAACTCAGTCTCAACATGGCTTTCGCAAGAGCCCGTGAGCACCGGCATGAGTTTATGACCGTGGAGCACCTGCTGTTGGCGTTGCTAAGCAACCCGGCAGCCCGTGAAGCGCTTGAAGCTTGTACCGTTGACCTGGTGGCGTTACGCCAGGAACTGGAAGCGTTCATCGAACAAACCACGCCCACCTTACCTGCCAGTGAAGAAGAGCGCGACACCCAGCCTACGCTGAGTTTCCAGCGCGTTCTGCAACGTGCGGTATTCCACGTGCAATCTTCCGGTCGTAGTGAAGTGTCTGGCGCAAACGTTCTGGTCGCGATCTTCAGCGAACAGGAATCCCAGGCCGCATATCTGCTGCGCAAACATGACGTTAGCCGTCTCGACGTGGTCAACTTCATCTCTCACGGTACCCGTAAAGATGAGCCAGGTCAGGCGCCAAACAACAACGCAGAGAACCCAGTTAACGAAGAGCAGTCGGCGGGGGAAGATCGTATGGAGAACTTCACCACAAACCTTAACCAGTTGGCGCGCGTAGGGGGTATTGACCCGCTGATTGGCCGTGACAAAGAGCTTGAGCGGGCGATTCAGGTTCTCTGCCGTCGTCGCAAAAATAACCCACTACTGGTGGGCGAGTCAGGCGTGGGCAAAACCGCTATCGCCGAAGGCCTTGCCTGGAGAATCGAGCAGGGCGACGTGCCTGAAGTGATGGCCGACTGCACGCTGTACTCACTCGACATCGGCTCACTGCTGGCGGGCACCAAATACCGCGGTGACTTCGAAAAACGTTTTAAATCACTGCTCAAGCAGCTTGAGCAGGACAAAAACAGCATCCTGTTTATCGATGAAATCCATACCATCATCGGGGCGGGCGCGGCGTCTGGCGGCCAAGTTGATGCAGCCAACCTGATTAAGCCACTGCTTTCTAGCGGCAAAATTCGGGTTATCGGCTCAACGACCTATCAGGAGTTCAGCAACATCTTTGAAAAAGACCGTGCCTTGGCGCGTCGCTTCCAGAAGATTGATATTACTGAGCCAACCGTCGAAGAGACCGTGCAGATCATTAATGGTCTGAAAACTAAATACGAAGCTCACCACGACGTGCGGTATACCGCGAAAGCCGTGCGCGCCGCGGTTGAGCTGTCAGTGAAATACATTAATGACCGTCATCTGCCGGACAAGGCGATTGACGTGATTGACGAAGCGGGCGCGCGCAGCCGGTTGATGCCGGTCAGCAAGCGTAAGAAAACCGTTAACGTCAGCGACATCGAAAGCGTGGTGGCGCGCATCGCGCGTATTCCAGAGAAAACAGTATCGGCCACCGACCGTGACGTGCTGAAGAATCTGGGCGATCGCCTGAAAATGTTGGTATTCGGGCAAGATCCGGCGATTGAAGCACTGACCGAGGCGATCAAAATGAGCCGCGCCGGTCTGGGTCAGGATCACAAGCCTGTCGGTTCCTTCCTGTTCGCAGGTCCGACCGGGGTCGGTAAAACCGAAGTGACCGTACAGCTGGCGAAAGCGTTAGACATTGAGCTGCTGCGTTTCGATATGTCCGAATACATGGAGCGTCACACCGTCAGCCGTTTGATTGGTGCACCTCCGGGCTATGTCGGCTTCGACCAAGGCGGTTTGCTGACCGACGCCGTGCTGAAGCACCCGCACGCGGTTGTGCTGCTGGATGAAATCGAGAAAGCGCACCCGGACGTCTTCAACCTGCTGTTGCAGGTAATGGACAACGGTACGCTGACCGATAATAACGGCCGTAAAGCGGATTTCCGTAACGTCATTCTGGTCATGACCACCAACGCCGGCGTGCGTGAAACTGAGCGCAGATCTATTGGTCTGGTGCATCAGGATAACAGCCCGGACGCGATGGAAGAGATTAAGAAAGTCTTTACGCCAGAGTTCCGTAACCGTCTGGACAACGTGATCTGGTTCAACCACCTGTCTACTGAAGTTATTCAGCAGGTTGTCGACAAATTCATCGTTGAACTGCAGGCGCAGCTGGATGCGAAAGGCGTGTCTCTGGAAGTCAGCGACGAAGCGCGCGACTGGTTGACAGTCAAAGGCTACGACCGCGCCATGGGCGCACGTCCAATGACCCGTACCGTGCAGGAAAACCTGAAGAAACCGTTGGCTAATGAACTGCTGTTTGGTTCGCTGGTTGATGGCGGTTCAGTCTCCGTGGGCCTCGATAAGAGTGCCGATAAACTGACGTACCATTTTATGAGTGCGCAGAAGAAAAAAGCGGAAGGCGCGGTGCACTAAGCATCAGCAGCAGTAGCTGAAAAGTAAAAAGGCGATGGAGACATCGCCTTTTTTTATGCCTGTTTTCCGCCGAGTATCAGTGGGATGGGGTAGATAACCTGAAGCTGATACCAGAGGGAAATAGCAGAAATTGCCGAATTGCGGATACCACAAAACGCCCTTGCAAAAGCAGGAAGGGCGAAGAGGGTATCCTCGGGTATCGCTGGAAATCAGCGATGAGTGAGCCGCCTGTTAGCGGCTACGGAAGACAATGCGGCCTTTGCTCAGGTCGTAAGGAGTCAATTCTACAGTGACTTTGTCACCCGTCAGGATGCGGATGTAGTTCTTACGCATTTTACCGGAGATGTGTGCGGTGACTACGTGCCCGTTTTCCAACTCAACGCGGAACATAGTGTTTGGCAGCGTATCAAGTACGGTGCCCTGCATTTCAATATTGTCTTCTTTGGCCATCGAATCCTCTAGGTCTAACTACCATAGTTTTTAACCGGCGTGATAATGCCGAAAAACCCACATTATGTAAAGAAGTATGGTTGACGATCGCATCTATTCCCTATCCATCGGGACTGTCGGCAGGTCTTCATAACGTGGGGATAAGTCTTGGGGCAGCCAGCATTCCGGCGGTAATTGTTGCTGTGAAAGCCGGGAAAGCGACTGCAAAAATTGGCGGCGTGGGATCTCTCTCGCACCCAGCGACGCAGTGTGAGGGTTGAGCACCTGACAGTCAATCAGTTCTCCACCATAGCGGGTAAAATGTTGGCAAAAAATCATTACGGCGCACTTTGAGGCGTTGTCTCGGCGGCTGAACATTGATTCTCCACAGAATAATCCGCCGACGTTTACGCCGTACATGCCGCCTACCAGCTCGTCGCCATCCCACACTTCAATCGAATGTGCATGGCCCGCTTCATGCAGCTCCTGATAACCGCGCTTCACCAGCGGGCCAATCCAGGTGCCTTCATCACGCTGCTGAGAGCACGCGTGAATCACCTCAGCGAACGCTTTGTTAAGCGTGAAGCGATAGGGTTCCCGACGCATAAAACGGCGCAGGCTGCGGCTGATATGACGTTCTTCGGGGTAGAGCACGGCCCGTGGGTCAGGGGACCACCAGAGAATGACTTCCCCCGGCTCGAACCAGGGGAAGATACCGCTGCGATAAGCCGAAAGCAGGCGAGGGGAGGTTAAATCCCCGCCCAGCGCCAGCAGGCCGTTAGGTTCATGCAGCGCCGTCTCCGGATTAGGGAAGACGACGGAATTCGCTTCAAGCTTGACTAACCGCATAGGGTCCTTATTCATTGATCAAAAGAGTTTGTCAGCCGCGCGCACGAAAACGTGCATAGCGACCCGCCATGCCGATCAGCGCTTGGTGAGTCCCTTCCTCAACTATTTGACCCTCTTCCATCACGCAGATCTTATCCATATTTTCCAAGCCGTAGAGGCGATGGGTAATTAAGATTAGCGTCTTTTTTTCACAATGTTGGCGCAACAGCGCCAGAATATGACGTTCGGTTTCTGCGTCGAGACCCTCTGTCGGCTCATCCAACAGCCACAGCGGAGCGTCGTGCAAGATGGCGCGCGCCAAGCCAAGGCGACGCTGTTCGCCGCCTGAGAGCTGCCTGCCGCCTTCTCCCAGCCAGCTGTTTAAGCCATCACCGGCCAGCAAAGCTTGAAGATCAACGGCTTCCAGCGCCTTGACCAGCTGCTCGTCGCTGCTGGCCGGGGCTACCATGCGCAGGTTTTCCCGCAGCGTGGTGTTGAAGATATGCACCCGCTGGCTGACCACGGTCATCACCTGGCGCAACGTAGCTTCATCGTAATCCGCAATGGCCGCGCCGTTAATGTTCAGGCTGCCCTGGTTACTGTCCCACGCGCGGGTGATGAGCTGTAACAGCGTCGACTTACCGCAGCCGGTTTGGCCGAGCAGCGCCACGTGTTCACCAGAGTTAACCCGCAGATTGATGCCTTTGAGCACTGGCAGTGGCTGATCGGGATAGGTGAAGCTGAGATTTTCAATTTCCAACGCGACCTGCTGTTCAGCCTGTGGGCCGTGGGCCGGGAAGGTGACGGCGGGTTGCTGCTCAATGATCTGCGTTACTCGCTGGGCGGAGGCAATCACTTGCCCCAAATGTTGGAAAGCCGCCGCGACTGGGCCGAGTGCCTCAAAGGCGGCCAGCGGGGTGAAGACAAACAGGGCAATCAGCGCGCCGGGCTGGGCGATATCACCAATGCCACCGGCAGCCAGCCACAGCATCAGCGTGACGGTTAAACCGGCGCTGGCAATGATCATCGCCTGCGACAGACCTGAAAGCTTGGCTTGCTGCTGTTGGCGGCTCACCCAGCGGCTCTCCGTCTCATTCATACTCTGGCGAAAACGCGCCTGTGCGCCAAATACGGCTAATTCCGACTGGCCCTGCAACCATGAGTTGAGCTGAGTGCGGTACGCGCCGCGCAGCTCGGTTAATTCACGGCCAATCGGCTGGCCCGCGCGGTAAAACACCAAGGGAAGCAACAGCATCAGTAACAGCATGATGCCGCCGAGTGTTAAGGCCAGATGCAGGTCGAGGAAGCTCAGGCCGAAGGTGACGACCAGAATAATCACCAGCGCGCTGACCAGCGGCGAGATAACCCGCAGGTAGAGGTGGTCGAGGGTGTCGACGTCGGCTACCAGCCTGTTAAGCAAATCTGCCTGACGGAAGCGCGCCATACCCCCCGGAGAGAGCGGCATGATTTTGGTGAAGGTAAACACGCGCAGGTGCGCCAGCACGCGGAAGGTGGCGTCGTGGCTCACCAGACGCTCCGCATAGCGCCCGGCGGTGCGGAAAATCGCCGCGCCGCGCACGCCCGCAGCGGGCAGCATGTAGTTGAAAGTATAAAGCCCCGCGAGGCCCGCCAGCGCCGACGCCGCGAGGAACCAGCCCGAAAGGGTCAGCAGGCCAATGCTCGCCAGCAGGGTGATGATCGCCAGCACGATGCCGAGCGATAAACGGAGCCAATGGCGGCGATAAAGCGCCAGATAAGGCAGTAGAATTTTCATGTTTATAGCTCCTGACTGCGCTGAGCTAACAATCGGGAAAATGCGCCATTCCCGCTCGCCAATTGTTGATAGCCGCCTTGCTCGATCAGCTGGCCTTTATCCATCACCCATACTTCATCGTAGTGTCGGGTGTCTTCCAGCTGATGGGTCACCAGCAGCGTGGTTTGTGCCTGAGAGGCGTCGCTCAGCGCCTGCATCACCCGTTTTTCGCTGTGGGCGTCAAGGCTGGCTGTCGGTTCATCTAACAGCAGCAGGTGGCAAGGCGAGAGCAGGGCCCGAGCCACGGCCACGCGCTGAGCCTGCCCGACGGAAAGGCGCGCCGCGCTGTCGCCAAGCTCGGTGTCCAAGCCTTCAGGCAGCAGAGGGAGAAACTCGCTGACATAGGCGCGCTCGATAGCCGATTGCAGCTGCGCTTCGCTGGCATCCGGCCAGCCCAGCAAGATATTAGCCCGCAGGCTCTGCTCCGGAAGGTGCGGGTTTTGTCCCACCCAGCTGAGCTGCTGGCGCCAGTCCGCGCGGGCTATCTGCTGCAACTCTATGCCATTGGCTTTCAGCGAGCCTTGATAAGGCAGGAAGCCGAGCAGGGCGTTGAGCAGCGAGCTTTTACCTGCGCCGCTCAGGCCAACCAGCGCCACGCGTTTACCCGCGGGCAGGGTGAAATTAAGTGGGCCAGCCAGCGTTTTGCCGTCCGGCGAGCGGATAATCAGGTCGACGGCTTCCAGTGAAATGGCGCTCTCGGCTGCCGTCGCCCAAGGCTGGGTGCCTTCTCCCTGACTTTCCGCTTCAGCACTCAGGAAGGTCAACAGGCTCTCTGCCGCGCCCACCGCCTGTGCTTTAGCGTGATAGAAGGTGCCTAAATCGCGCAGCGGCTGGAAAAACTCGGGAGCTAGTATCAGCACCAGAAAACCGGCAAACAGCGTGACAGGCGTGCCGTAGCTGCCGAAATTCAGTTCACCAAGATAGGAGAAGCCAAAGTAGACCGCGACCAAGGCAATGGAGATTGAGGCGAAGAACTCGAGCACGGCGGAAGACAAGAACGCCAGTCGCAGCACGTCCATAGTGCGGGCGCGGAAACTTTCGGTAGAGCGTTGGATCTGCGCGGTTTCGGCCTGAGCGCGGTGGAACAGGCGCAGCGTATCCAAGCCGCGCAGGCTGTCTAAGAAATTGCCGCTCAGGCGCGCGAGGGCGGTGAAGTTGCGGCGATTGGCATCGGCCGCGCCCATGCCGACCAAGGCCATAAAAATAGGGATTAATGGCGCGGTGACCAGCAGAATCATGCCCGCGGCCCAGTTGATTGGGAAAATACTCATCAGAATCAGCAGGGGAATAATCCCCGCCAGCGCAATCTGCGGCAGATAGCGGGAGTAGTAATCCTGCATCTCTTCGATTTGCTCGAGAATGATGGTGGCCCAGCTTCCGGCTGGCTTGCCTTGGATCCACGCCGGGCCAAGCTTCTCCAGCCTGTCCAGCACGAGCTTGCGCATTTCGCGACGAATAATCTTGCCGCAAATAAAGCCCACCTGTTCACGCAGCCAGGTCACTACGGCGCGAAGAATGAAGGTCAGCGCCAAGAGCAGGAAGCTCTGCACCAGCTGGTCGCGCGGCGTGTTTTGAATAATTAAGCTGTGGAGCAGGCCCGCCATTAACCAGGCTTGGGCAAGAATTAATAAACCAGAGAGTAAACCCAGCATCATCGACAGGCGTATCCAGCCTTTGGCGCGTGAGCTTTGTTGCTTTAACCAGCGGGTGAGTTCTTGTTGTCGTGTTTTATTCATCAGGCAATCAGTCTGCGCAGCAATACAGAAATCACAGGGGTATTTCCGTATAGAGTGACATGCGATTGAACGGAGAGTCAGGATGACGCTGAAGAAGCCCGCTCGCAGGTCGCATGATCCAAAAAAGCGCCGCCACGGCGGTGCTATTACCCGTTGCATTCCGAGCTGAGTCGAAAGCTCGCTCATGTTACATGTTCGGACTTACGCTGAAAAATCTATTTCTATAAAAACGGTTATTTCCATAAAAAACAAAACAATGAGGCGGCCAATTGGCCGCCTCATGAGGAGTTAATACTTGTCTGGCATTCAGCGATTAGACAGCAGGTTTTGCCAAGCCGTCCAAATAGCGTTCTGCATCCAGCGCGGCCATACAGCCGGTGCCCGCAGAGGTGATCGCCTGACGATAGATATGGTCCATCACGTCGCCAGCGGCAAACACGCCAGGAATGCTGGTCTGAGTGGCATTACCCTGGATGCCGGATTGCACCTTGATGTAGCCATTTTCCAGCTCGAGCTGACCGTCGAAAATGGCAGTGTTAGGGCTGTGGCCGATGGCGATGAACACGCCCGCGACGTCGAGCTTGCTCAGCTCGTCGGTGCGCGCATCGCGCAGGTTAGCGCCGGTTACGCCCATCTGGTCGCCCAGAACTTCGTCCAAGGTCTTGTTGGTGTGCAGCACCACGTTGCCCTTGGTGGCTTTCTCGTTTAGACGGTCGATAAGAATTTTTTCAGCGCGGAAGCTGTCGCGACGGTGAATCAAATGCACTTCTTCGGCAATGTTCGCCAGATAAAGTGCTTCCTCAACCGCGGTGTTACCACCACCGACTACCGCGACTTTCTGGTTGCGATAGAAGAAACCGTCACAGGTCGCACAGGCAGAAACGCCTTTGCCTTTGAACGCTTCTTCAGAAGGCAGGCCGATATAACGCGCAGACGCCCCGGTGGCGATGATTAACGCGTCACAGGTGTACTCTTCGCTGTCACCGAACAGGCGGAACGGGCGGTTCTGCAAATCAACTTTGTTAATGTGGTCGAAGATGATCTCGGTATTAAATTTCGCAGCATGTTCGTGCATGCGCTCCATCAGTCCCGGACCTGTCAGCCCCTCTGGGTCGCCCGGCCAGTTTTCCACTTCTGTGGTGGTGGTCAATTGACCGCCTTTTTCCATACCGGTGATCAATACCGGATTCAGGTTGGCGCGCGCGGCATAAACCGCTGCCGTGTAACCTGCTGGACCTGAACCTAAAATCAATAGCTTACTGTGTTTAACCGTACTCATGAGCAATTCATCTCCGTGATGGCGACTAGCAATGAACCGATTGTAGGGAAAACCGCGCAGTAAAAAAAGCAAACTCAGATGTTGTTAACGATTTGTCTGATAGTTTTTAATTTCAAACCCACGTACAACTACACCCCGGTTAGCTCTCATTTGAGGTAACCAATTGAAGATTGGACAAATAACCGGCAATGAATATGTTGTGAGCTTGTTATTTTTCCATCAAACGCTGGCCTTTTCGCGGCAAATCCCGACTTTATGTAGGCTTTAGCACGAAAAAGCAGGTTAATTGTTTTGTTATTATTGGTCGTTGAAAGATAGGTAAAAACGAGGCCGTGAGATTTCAATCTGGCACGTTCTTCTGATTTTGCTTCTTTTACTTTGACAATCCGCTGTGCATTTGCGAAAACATCTAGGGACGAAGAAATTAATCGCCTGCCTGTGACTTGAAATTCTACGATCAGCTGCTACCTGACTTGTTCAAGGTGTTGTTTCGCTGGTTTTTTCTTGTGCAGGATTTAGTGAAAACAGCGAGCGTTGCGCAAGCTATTCATTTCACAGCGATATTTCTTCTCGGTATAACGTCATTGAATGCGTTTTCTTTCGACAGGGGACTCACGCAATCAAACGGCATACTCAAACCTAAAACTATCGGGTCTTCGCTTGGGACAAACCCTGACACATTGAAGTTGGCTAGGGTATGGCAGGTGCAGGGAAGGACAGCAGAGAGACAATAATAATGGTAGACAACAAAAAGCGTCCGGGAAAAGATCTCGACCGTATTGACCGTAACATCCTCAACGAACTGCAAAAGGATGGCCGGATCTCCAACGTCGAGCTTTCCAAACGAGTGGGATTATCTCCAACACCGTGTCTGGAGCGCGTTCGTCGTTTAGAACGTCAAGGCTTCATTAACGGATATACCGCGTTGCTCAATCCACACTATCTGGATGCATCGCTGCTGGTGTTTGTTGAGATAACACTCAACCGTGGCGCACCGGACGTGTTTGAGCAATTCAATGCAGCAGTACAAAAACTTGAAGATATTCAGGAGTGTCATTTGGTTTCTGGGGATTTCGACTACCTGTTGAAAACCCGCGTGCCTGACATGTCAGCCTATCGTAAGTTGCTAGGTGAGACATTACTTCGACTGCCGGGCGTTAATGACACCCGCACCTACGTGGTGATGGAAGAAGTAAAACAAACCAACCGTCTGGTTATTAAGACCCGGTAAAGGTTCAGGTGCAAAACCTTATAAATTTAGCTACACTCCTGTGTATCTATACAGCCCCGGCGCCGAGGCCCGTTCTCGGCGCTGTTGCTTTTTCAGCCCACAGGAACCTGGAGAGCCTTTCTTGAGCCAGGAATATACAGAAGATAAAGACGTTACCCTGAAAAAACTGAGCAGTAGCCGCCGCGTGTTGGAAGCTGTTCTGGTAGTGGTAGCCGTTTTCGCCGTTTACCTTATGGCGGCGTTGGTGAGTTTTAACCCCTCAGATCCAAGCTGGTCGCAGACCGCATGGCATGGACCTATTCATAACTGGGGCGGTGGTGTAGGCGCGTGGATGGCCGACACCTTGTTCTTCATTTTTGGCGTATTGGCTTACGCTATTCCCCCTATCATGCTTTGCCTGTGTTGGGCGGCGTTTCGTCAGCGTGATAATCAGGATTACATCGACTATTTCTCTTTGTCGCTGCGACTTATTGGTACGCTGGCGTTGATCCTTACGTCTTGTGGACTGGCAGCCTTCAATATTGATGACCTTTATTACTTTGCCTCAGGCGGCGTGATTGGCAGTTTGCTGACCACGGCGATGACCCCTTGGTTTAACAATGTCGGCGCAACCATGGTTCTGCTCTGTATATGGGCGGCCGGGCTGACACTCTTTACCGGCTGGTCTTGGCTGACAATTGCCGAGAAAATCGGCGGCGCGGTGTTGGGCGTAACGACATTCATGACCAATCGTTCGCGCCGTGACGATGATTATGACTACGAAGATGATCACCATGAAAATGGTGCTCATGATAGCCATGATGATCCGTTACTCGACTCTGACTACGTGCCTTCTGCCGCAGCGAAAGCTGCCGCGGCTGTCACCGCCAGCGCCAACGTTGCACCTGCTAGCGCCGCCGTTGATGATGCCGATGACGTGCTGTTCTCAGCGCCATCGCTGCATGACAATGCCGAGGCCAAAACTCAGCCAGAGGCTGCGCCAGTTCAAGCACCAGCTCCAGCGCCAGAGGCGACTCAGCCTGCTGCACCTGTGGTTGAGATGCCTGCTGCGCCGGTAGCTCAGGAGCCAACTATTGCTCCCGCGCCACCGCTCTATAGCTTTGAAATTCCGCAAGAAACGCCTGCTCCGCAGCAGCCAACCAAGTCGCCATCTTATGATGCCGATGAGCCGCGCATGGGTAACTGGCAGGCGAGCGTGCCTTCCGAGCCGGAACGTTCACCTTTTGACTTCAGCACCGCCCAGCGCGACAGCAGCGAAGTCAACAGTCTGGCGGCCACTGCGGCATTGGCGACAGGTTTGGCACAGGCCGGGCAGTCAGCCAGCTCTGCTAGCAATACCTTTATGCCTGCCTTCAGCGCGGTCAGTGACGGCAATTCGCAGGTCAAAAAAGGCGTGGGTCCTGAGCTGCCAAGGCCAAATCCGGTGCGTATTCCAACGCGTCGTGAGCTGGCTTCTTATGGCATCAAGTTACCTTCACAACGCATTGCCGAGCAGCAGGAGCAGCTTGCTGCCCAGCAACAGCCCGTTATAGATGAAGCGGATAGCGAGCAGGGCGATGATCAAGCCGCATTACAAGAAGCGGCATTGCGCCAGCAGTTTGCTGAGCAGCAGAGTCAGCGCTATGGCGATGAACACGTTGCTTCAGAAGAAGATGAAGAGGCGGCCTTACAAGAAGCCGAGCTTCGTCAGGCTTTCGCTGCCCGTGAGCAGAACCGTTATCAGCAGGATGAGCAGCAGGACACTCAGCCTGCTTACTCTCAGCACAGCGCGCCACAGCAGAACCCAGTCTCTTCTGCGGCGGCCGATGCACTCGCGGCTGCCGCGATGAACATCAGCACGCATGATGCTTTCACCTTCTCGCCGATGGCGGATTTGGTGGATGACACGCCAACCGAACCTCTGTTTACGCTGTCACCGCACAAAGAAGAAGATGAGCCAGAAGTGCCGACCTTTGGCCAAAGCTATCGACAGACAGCGCCGAAGCACGAGCCAATCGAACAATATGAGGCGCCGGAGCAATCTCAACCTGCTCAGCCGAATATGGATAGCCTGATCCATCCATTCCTGATGCGTCACGAGCAGCCGTTGGTAAAACCGACCACGCCGCTGCCGTCGCTCGATTTGTTGACCTCCCCGCCAGCCGAATCTGAGCCGGTGGATGAGTTTGCACTGGAACAGATGGGCAACCTGATTGAAGCGCGTCTGAACGATTACCGCATCAAAGCCGATGTTGTCGATAAGCTACCAGGGCCGGTGATCACCCGTTTCGAACTGGATCTGGCGCCGGGCGTGAAAGCCGCACGTATTTCGAATCTCTCGCGTGACTTGGCGCGTTCGCTGTCGGCGGTTGCCGTGCGCGTGGTTGAGGTTATCCCTGGAAAACCTTATGTCGGGTTGGAGCTGCCAAACAAGAAGCGCCAGACCGTTTACCTGCGCGAAGTGCTGGACTGTGACAAATTCAAAGACAGTCCGTCGCCGCTGACCATCGTGCTGGGCAAGGATATCTCTGGTGAGCCAGTCGTGGCTGACTTAGCGAAAATGCCACACTTGCTGGTGGCCGGTACGACCGGTTCCGGTAAGTCGGTCGGCGTCAACGCCATGATCCTCAGCATGCTCTACAAGGCCACGCCGGAAGAAGTTCGCTTCATCATGATTGACCCGAAAATGCTCGAGCTTTCGGTCTATGAGGGCATTCCACACCTGTTAACCGAGGTGGTAACTGACATGAAAGACGCCGCCAATGCGCTGCGTTGGTGTGTCGGCGAAATGGAACGCCGTTATAAGCTGATGTCGGCATTGGGTGTGCGTAATCTGGCGGGTTATAACGAGCGAGTTGAGCAAGCCGAAGCCATGGGCCGTCCGATCCCCGACCCATTCTGGAAACCGGGTGATGGCATGGCCGCTGAGCCGCCTTATCTGGAAAAAGAGCCATTTATCGTTGTGTTGGTCGATGAGTTTGCTGACCTGATGATGACGGTAGGTAAAAAAGTTGAAGAACTGATTGCGCGTCTGGCTCAGAAAGCCCGTGCGGCCGGTATTCACTTGGTTCTGGCGACTCAGCGCCCATCGGTAGACGTTATTACCGGCTTGATTAAGGCCAACATTCCGACCCGTATCGCCTTTACCGTGTCGAGTAAAATTGACTCCCGTACCATTTTGGACCAAGGCGGCGCCGAGTCCCTGCTGGGCATGGGTGACATGCTCTACATGGCTCCAAACTCGTCGATTCCGGTTCGTGTTCACGGCGCATTCGTCCGTGACCAGGAAGTCCACGCCGTGGTTCAGGACTGGAAAGCGCGCGGGCGTCCTAAGTACATCGACAGCATCCTTGCGGGTGGTGAAGATGGCGAAGGGGGCGGCGGTGGTTTGGACAGCGATGAAGAGCTGGATGCGCTGTTTGATCAGGCCGTAGCCTTTGTGGTCGACAAGCGTCGTGCTTCTATTTCCGGCGTTCAGCGCCAGTTCCGCATCGGCTATAACCGCGCGGCGCGTATCGTTGAGCAAATGGAAGCACAGGGCATTGTGAGTACGCCGGGCCACAACGGTAACCGTGAAGTCTTAGCCCCACCTTCTCACGAATAATACCGTCGAATGCACAAAGGTCGCCATGGCGGCCTTTGTGCAAAGAAGCGTAAACCCCTAGTTTTTCAGACGAATGAGCTACCTTTGTGCCAGCGCCTCCGCTAGAGTTCGCAACATGGGCCTGTGTATTAACATAAGGCAACGTCTGAATCAAAAATGGTTTCTGAGGTAGAGATAAGAATGAAAAAATTGTTAGTTGTTGGTTGTTTATTGACAGCATTTACTTCCGCCTCGGTTTTAGCCGATGCCAGCAGTGACCTGAAAAGTCGCTTGGGCAAGCTGAATACTTTCCATGCCAGTTTCACGCAAACCGTTACCAGTGATGACGGCGCCGCCGTGCAGCAAGGTGAAGGTGAACTGTGGGTTAAACGTCCTAACTTGTTTAACTGGCACATGACCTCGCCGGATGAAAGCATTCTGGTTTCCGATGGTAAAACCCTGTGGTTCTACAACCCATTTGTTGAGCAAGTCACGGCAACCTGGCTGAAAAACGCCACCGGTAACACGCCGTTTATGCTGATCACGCGTAACGACAGCAGTGACTGGGCCAAGTACAACGTTAAACAAAAAGGCGATGATTTCGAATTAACGCCAAAAACGGCAGCCGGTAATCTGAAGCAGTTTGCGATCACCGTGACACCAACCGGCACCATCAAAAGCTTTACTGCGGTGGAGCAAGATGGTCAGAAAAGCGCGTATAGCTTGAAAGGCGAGCAGAACGCGTCGGTTGATGATGCCAAATTCAAATTTACACCGCCGAAAGGCGTGACGGTGGACGACCAGCGTCAGTGAGGTCCCTTTGAGTAATCTGTCACTCGATTTTTCCCATAATGAGTTCCAGCCACTGGCCGCAAGAATGCGGCCAGTTTCACTTGCAGAATACATCGGCCAGCAGCACCTTTTAGCCGCTGGCAAGCCGCTACCGCGCGCGATAGAAGCGGGGCAGCTGCATTCGATGATTTTGTGGGGGCCGCCGGGCACCGGGAAAACGACGCTGGCGGAGCTGATAGGGCGCTACGCCAACGCCGACGTCGAACGTATCTCGGCGGTGACTTCAGGCATCAAAGAGATCCGCGAAGCCATTGAACGTGCGCGGCAGAATCGCGACGCGGGCCGTCGCACCATCCTCTTTGTGGACGAGGTGCACCGTTTCAACAAAAGCCAGCAAGATGCTTTCTTGCCGCACATTGAAGATGGCACCATCACCTTTATTGGCGCGACCACCGAAAACCCCTCTTTTGAATTGAATTCGGCACTGCTGTCCCGCGCCCGTGTCTATCTGCTCAAATCGCTCACTGCCGAGGATATTGAAAAAGTTATCGAGCAGGCGCTGACCAACAAAGAGCGCGGCTACGCCGATCAGAAAATTGTGATTCCCGCTGAGACTCGCCGCATGTTAGCAGAGCTGGTCAACGGCGATGCGCGGCGTGCGCTAAATAGTATCGAGATGATGGCCGACATGGCCGAAATTGACAAAAAAGGCGTGAGAACCCTGACGCCTGAATTGTTGAAGGAGATCTCCGGTGAGCGCAGCGCGCGTTTCGACAATAAAGGTGATCGATATTACGATTTGATCTCCGCGCTGCATAAATCAGTGCGCGGCTCATCCCCCGACGCTGCGCTGTACTGGTATGCGCGTATTATCACCGCCGGTGGTGACCCGCTCTATGTGGCGCGCCGCCTGTTGGCTATTGCCTCAGAAGATGTTGGCAATGCCGACCCGCGCGGCATGCAGGTAGCAATTGCCGCCTGGGACTGTTTCACCCGCGTCGGCCCAGCCGAGGGCGAACGGGCGATTGCGCAGGCCATCGTCTATCTTGCCTGTGCGCCAAAAAGTAATGCTGTTTACACTGCGTTTAAAGCCGCGATGCGCGATGCCCGCGAACAGTCTGACTACGACGTCCCAGAGCATTTACGCAATGCGCCGACCAAGCTGATGAAAGAGATGGGACTGGGCGCAGAGTACCGTTATGCCCATGATGAACCCAATGCCTACGCTGCCGGTGAGAACTATTTCCCGCCACAAATGGCTAACACCCAGTACTATTATCCTTCTTCTCGCGGTCTGGAGGGTAAGATTGGTGAAAAGCTGGCATGGTTGACTGAACAAGATCAAAATAGCCCGACAAAACGCTACCGCTAATATTGCTGTTGCGGTAAGGTTACTTCTGATAACTCTTTGACATGCTGCCTATTCAGGCGGCGTGCTTCATCTAATTCACATTCAAAACAACACGTACAGGATTAGCATGCTCGATCCCAATCTGCTGCGTAATGAGCTAGACGCAGTTGCAGAAAAACTGGCTCGCAGAGGTTTTAAACTCGATGTGGAAACGCTGCGTTCTCAAGAAGAACGTCGCAAAGTCTTGCAAGTAGAAACGGAAACTCTGCAGGCAGAACGTAATGCACGATCGAAATCGATCGGTGCAGCGAAAGCCCGTGGCGAAGACATCGAGCCCCTGCGTCAGGAAGTTAATGAGCTGGGTGAGAGATTGGATGCGGCGAAAGCAGAACTTGATGCTTTGCAGACGGCTATTCGCGACATCGCTTCTGCGATCCCGAACCTGCCAGATGACTCTGTTCCAGCCGGCAAAGATGAAAACGATAATCAGGAAATCAGTCGCTGGGGCACTCCGCGCCAGTATGGCTTTGAAGTTCGCGATCACGTTTCATTGGGCGAGCTGGCCGGTGGGCTTGATTTCGCTTCCGCCGTTAAGCTGACGGGTTCGCGCTTTGTGGTGATGAAAGGGCAGATCGCTCGCATGCACCGTGCACTAGCCCAGTTTATGCTGGACCTGCATACTGAGCAGCATGGCTACAGCGAAACTTACGTGCCTTACTTGGTAAACCAAGACACGCTGTTCGGCACCGGTCAATTACCGAAGTTTGGTGAAGACCTGTTCCACACCAAGCCTTTGGGCGAAGAAGCGGGGAGCAGCAACTACGCGCTGATCCCAACGGCTGAAGTTCCACTGACCAACCTACTGCGCGACGAGATTGTTGAAGAAGAGTCACTGCCAATCAAACTGACTGCGCATACTCCGTGCTTCCGCTCCGAGGCTGGTTCTTATGGTCGTGACACCCGTGGTCTGATCCGTATGCACCAGTTCGACAAAGTTGAGATGGTGCAGATTGTTCGCCCGGAAGACTCAATGCAAGCTCTGGAAGAGCTGACTGCGCATGCTGAAAAAGTGTTGCAGCTGCTCAACCTGCCATACCGCAAAGTGCTGCTGTGTACTGGCGATATGGGCTTCGGCTCAACCAAAACGTATGACTTAGAAGTCTGGTTGCCAGCGCAGGACACTTACCGCGAAATCTCTTCCTGCTCCAACATGGGTGATTTCCAGGCTCGTCGCATGCAGGCTCGCTGCCGCAGCAAAACTGAGAAAAAGCCGCGTCTGGTTCATACCCTGAACGGTTCTGGCTTAGCGGTTGGCCGTACTCTGGTTGCCGTGCTGGAAAACTATCAGTTGGAAGATGGCCGCATTGAAGTGCCAGAAGTTCTGCGTCCGTACATGCGTGGACTGGAAGTGATCGGCTAATGGCGCTATATATTTTATAATATAGCGAAAGGGCGCCTTCGGGCGCCTTTTTTACGTTTTAAAGTGTGCGCCACTCGAAACAATTCACTGCTCTGCTTAAGTAAAGCCCTCCTTTCTTGATAGCAAACAAAGTTTGCTAACCACTAATGAGTAATATCCCCTGCGTAAGAGTGGGTATAAATCATCTGATCATAACGTCTTAGCCCGCTCCCCCTTACCTGATAACTGATCTTCAATGCCCGTGTCGACATGGACTCGCTATCAGGAAAATCACATGGAGCAGAGCATGCGGGATAAAAAGCCAACACAACCTGTCAAAAAAGGCGGTATCAGCCGCCGTACCCTGATGAAATCATCAACTCTTGCCGGGCTAGCGCTGGCTTCGGGGAGTGTCTGTTTACCATTCAGCCGCAAAGCCGTCGCCGATGCCATCCAACCCGCTGCCCATCAGGCAGCAGAGAAAGTGGTCTGGGGCGCGTGCTCGGTCAACTGCGGCAGCCGCTGCGCTCTGCGGCTGCACGTGCGCGACGAAGAAGTTTATTGGGTTGAAACCGACAACACCGGCAATGACCAGTATGGCGATCATCAGGTGCGCGCCTGCCTGCGCGGGCGCTCTATTCGCCGCCGCATGAATCACCCTGAGCGACTCAACTACCCGATGAAACGGGTAGGGAAGCGCGGTGAAGGCAAGTTCAAACGCATCAGCTGGGATGAAGCTTTCGATGAAATTGCCAATAATTTAAAGCGAATCGTCGCCAAGTACGGCAATGAAGCGGTTTACATCAACTATACGTCCGGCATCGTCGGCGGCAATATTACGCGCTCCTCGCCTTATGCCTCTTTAGTGGCCCGTCTGATGAACTGCTACGGCGGCTTCCTCAGCCATTACGGCACCTACAGTACCGCGCAGATCAGCTGCGCCATGCCTTACACCTACGGCAGCAACGACGGCAACAGCACCTCAGATATTGAAAACAGCAAGCTGGTAGTACTTTTCGGCAATAATCCGGCGGAAACGCGCATGAGCGGCGGCGGGATCACTTACTACCTCGAACAGGCCCGCGAGCGATCTAATGCGCGCATGATTGTCATCGATCCGCGCTATACCGACACCGCAGCCGGGCGCGAAGATGAGTGGATCCCCATTCGTCCGGGCACCGACGCCGCCCTGGTCGCTGGCCTGGCGCACGTGTTAATCACAGAAAATCTGGTCGATCAAGCCTTCCTCGACAGCTATTGCATCGGTTATGACGAGAAAACGTTGCCAGCAGGGGCACCAGAAAATAGTCATTACAAAGCCTATATTTTAGGGACAGGTGCAGACGCCACGGCGAAAACCCCGGAGTGGGCGTCGCACATCACCGGTATTCCGGCCGAGCGTATTATCAAGCTGGCGCGTGAGATGGGTCAGGCGAAACCGGCCTATATTTCTCAGGGCTGGGGGCCGCAGCGCCAAGCCAACGGCGAGCTGACTTCGCGGGCTATCGCCATGTTGCCAATCCTGACCGGCAATGTAGGCATCAACGGCGGCAACAGCGGCGCGCGTGAGTCCACTTACACCATCACCATTGAGCGCATGCCGGTGTTAACCAATCCGGTGAAGACGCAGATCTCCTGCTTTAGCTGGACCGATGCTATCTTCCGCGGTCCGGAAATGACGGCCGAAAAAGATGGCGTTCGCGGCAAAGCCAAGCTGGACGTGCCGATCAAGTTCATCTGGAACTATGCCGGTAACACCATCACCAATCAGCATTCGGACATCAATAAAACCCACGACATTCTGCAAGACGACAGCCAGTGCGAAATGATTGTCGTGCTGGAAAACTTCATGACCTCCTCGGCGAAATATGCCGACATCCTGCTTCCAGATCTGATGACCACCGAGCAGGAGGACATCATCCCGAATGATTACGCGGGCAACATGGGGTATCTGATCTTCATTCAGCCCGCCACCAAGCCTAAGTTCGAGCGCAAAGGCATTTATGAGGTGATGAGTGAAGTCGCCCGCCGCCTTGGTCCAGAGGTACACAGCAAGTTTACGGAAAACCGCACCCAGCGCGAATGGCTTCAGTATCTGTACGCCAAAATGCTCGTCAAAGACCCGGCGTTACCGGCCTATGAAGAGCTGCGCCAGATGGGCATCTATAAGCGTAAAGACCCAAATGGTCACTTTGTGGCTTATAAGAAATTCCGCGAGGATCCGCAGGCTAACCCGCTGAAAACCCCTTCCGGCAAGATTGAGATCTACTCCTCGGCGCTGGCGGATATCGCCTCGCGCTGGGAATTGGAGAAGGACGAAACCATCAGCCCGCTGCCGGTTTATGCCTCAACCTTTGAAGGCTGGGATGACCCAATGCGCAGCCAATATCCGCTGCAGATGTTCGGGTTCCATTACAAGGCGCGCACCCACTCGACCTACGGCAATATCGATATTTTGCAAGCCGCCTGCCGTCAGGAGGTATGGATCAACCCACTGGATGCACAGGGCCGTGGCATTAAAAACGGCGACGCGGTGCGCGTATTTAACGGGCGAGGAGAGGTGCGAGTGGCCGCCAAGGTGACGCCAAGGATCATGCCGGGCGTGGTGGCGATGGGGCAGGGAGCCTGGCATCAGGCCAACATGGCCGGAGATCGCGTCGATCACGGCGCCTGTATGAACACCCTGACCACGCATCGCGCCTCGCCATTAGCCAAGGGCAATCCGCAACATACCAATCTGATTCAAATAGAAAAAGTGTAAGCCGAGGCAATGGACCAAGAGATCCATTGCCCATTTTGCCATACCCAAGTTTTGCCTCTGGGCAATTTCCACTAGAGGATATTTAGGAGCAAGTAATGTCGATAAAAAAACAAGGGAAATCATCAACGGGTGAGGGTTTAAGCCGCCGCACCCTGATGAAGAGTTCCGCACTGGTTGGCCTGGCCGCCGCTGCCGGTGGCATCTCGTTGCCATTCCGACAGGCACGCGCCGACCAATCGCCAGCCACGGCTACCGCTCAGAATGAAAAAGTAGTCTGGAGCGCCTGTACCGTGAACTGCGGTAGCCGCTGTCCGTTGCGGATGCACGTGGTTGACGGCGAAATTCGCTATGTGGAAACCGATAACACCGGCGATGACGATTACGAAGGGCTGCACCAGGTCCGAGCCTGCCTGCGCGGTCGCTCCATGCGCCGCCGCGTGTATAACCCGGACCGCCTGAAATATCCGATGAAACGAGTCGGCGCGCGCGGCGAAGGCAAATTCGTGCGCATCAGCTGGGAGGAGGCTTTCGACACCCTCGCCGGCAGCATGAAGAAGATCATCAGCCAGTACGGCAACGAAGCGATTTATCTCAACTACGGCACCGGCACGCTGGGCGGCACCATGACCCGTTCATGGCCACCGGGCGCGACGCTGATTGCCCGTCTGATGAACTGCTGCGGCGGCTACCTCAACCATTACGGCGACTACAGCTCGGCGCAGATCGCCGAAGGGCTGAACTACACCTACGGCGGTTGGGCGGATGGCAACAGCCCGTCGGATATTGAAAACAGCAAACTGGTAGTGCTGTTCGGCAACAACCCTGGCGAAACGCGCATGAGCGGCGGCGGGGTGACTTACTACATTGAACAAGCGAGGCAAAAATCCAAGGCGCGGATGATTATCATCGATCCGCGTTACACGGATACTGGCGCAGGCCGTGAAGATGAGTGGCTGCCGATCCGCCCTGGCACGGACGCCGCACTGGCCGCCGCGCTGGCCCACGTGATGATCAGCGAAAATCTGGTAGATCAGCCCTTCCTCGACAAATACTGCGTCGGCTATGACGAGAAAACCCTTCCCGCTGGCGCGCCGAAGAATGGCCACTATAAGGCCTATATTCTCGGGCAGGGCGCCGACGGTATCGCCAAAACCCCAAGCTGGGCGGCCAAAATTACCGGCATTTCGGCTGATAAAATCATCAAGCTAGGCCGCGAAATTGGGCAGGCCAAACCGGCATTTATCACCCAAGGCTGGGGGCCACAGCGCCACTCGAATGGCGAAACCGCCACTCGCGCAATAGCCATGCTCGCCATACTGACCGGCAACGTGGGCATTAACGGCGGTAACTCAGGGGCGCGTGAAGGCTCTTACAGCCTGCCTTTTGTGCGCATGCCGACCTTCGAAAACCCGGTTCAGACCAGCATTTCCATGTTTATGTGGACCGACGCGATTTTCCGCGCCACGGAAATGACTGCCACCCGCGACGGCGTGCGCGGCAAAGAGAAGCTGGATGTGCCGATTAAGTTCATCTGGAACTATGCCGGTAACTGCCTGATAAACCAGCACTCTGACATCAACCGCACTCACGATATTCTTCAGGATGATAAAAAGTGCGAGATGATTGTGGTGATTGATAACCACATGACTTCCTCGGCCAAATACGCCGATATCGTGCTACCGGACTGTACCGCCTCTGAGCAGATGGATTTCTGCCTAGATGCCTCGGCGGGCAACATGTCCTACGTGATTTTTGCCGATCAGGCCATCAAGCCGCGTTTTGAATGCAAAAACATTTATGAAATGACCAGCGAACTGGCCAAGCGCATGGGCGTGGAGCAGAAGTTCACCGAAGGGCGGACGCAGGAGGAGTGGCTACGCCATCTCTATCAGCAATCCATGCAAGCTATTCCGGCACTGCCGGATTTCGACACTTTCCGCCAGCAAGGCATGTTCAAACAGCGCGACCCGCAGGGCCATCACGTGGCTTATAAAGCCTTCCGCGAAGACCCAGTGGCCAACCCGCTGGCTACGGCGTCGGGCAAAATCGAGATCTATTCAGCCCCACTGGCAGACATCGCCGCTACGTGGCAGTTGGAAAAGGATGATGTAATCGATCCTCTGCCTGTCTACGCCGCCGGTTTTGAAAACTATGACGACCCGCTTGCCAGCACCTATCCGCTGCAATTAACCGGCTTCCACTACAAGGCCCGCGTGCACTCCACCTACGGCAACGTCGACCTGCTCAAAGCGGCCTGCCGTCAAGAGATGTGGATCAACCCATTAGACGCCGCGGCGCGGGGTATCAGCAATGGCGACATGATCCGCATTTTCAACGCGCGTGGTGAAGTGCAGATTGCCGCCAAAGTGACGCCGCGCATGATGCCTGGCGTGGTGGCTCTCGGGGAAGGGGCCTGGTACTCGCCGGACAGCAAGCGCATCGATCGCGCCGGCAGCATCAACGTTCTGACTTCACAACGGCCTTCCCCTCTGGCGAAAGGTAATCCTTCTCATACCAACCTTGTGCAAGTGGCGAAGGTTTAAAGGACTAAGTTATGACAACCCAATATGGTTTTTATATAGATTCAAGCCGCTGCACCGGGTGCAAAACCTGCGAGCTAGCCTGTAAAGATTTCAAAAACTTAACGCCGGACGTCAATTTCCGCCGCATTTATGAATATGCCGGCGGTGACTGGCAGCAGGACGGCGACGGCTGGCATCAAAACGTCTATGCCTACTACCTCTCTATCTCCTGCAACCACTGCGAAGACCCGGCGTGCACCAAAGTCTGCCCGAGCGGCGCGATGCATAAACGCGAAGATGGCTTCGTGGTAGTCAATGAAGAGGTGTGCATCGGCTGTCGCTATTGCCACATGGCCTGTCCTTACGGCGCGCCGCAGTACAACGCGGCTAAGGGGCACATGACTAAGTGTGATGGCTGCTACGAGCGCATTGCCGAAGGCAAAAAGCCGATTTGTGTCGAATCTTGCCCGCTGCGCGCGCTGGATATGGCACCGATTGAAGAGCTTCGCGAGAAATACGGCACGCTGGCGCAGGTCGCTCCACTGCCGGGCGCGCACTTTACCAAGCCGAATATTGTGATTAAGCCGAACGCGAACAGCCGTCCGGTCGGCGACACCACGGGTTACTTAGCTAACCCGAAGGAGGTTTAAGATGGGAAACGGATGGCATGAATGGCCTTTGATGGTCTTTACGGTGTTAGGTCAGTGCGTGGTCGGCGGTTTTATTGTGCTGGCGATCGCGCTGTTGGGGAATAGAACGCGGGAAGAGACGCGCCGCATTCACCTTTCTATGTTCTTTCTCTGGGTGCTGATGGCGGTGGCGTTTATTGCTTCAGTGCTGCACTTGGGGTCGCCACTGCGCGCCTTCAATTCGCTAAATCGCCTTGGCGCATCGCCGCTGAGTAATGAGATTGGCAGCGGCTCGCTGTTCTTCGCTTTGGGCGGCATTTACTGGCTGCTGGCGGTGTTGAATAAGATGCCGCAGGCGCTGGGCAAAGTCTGGCTGGTGGTCACTATGCTGGCGGGCGTTGGCTTTGTTTACGCCATGTGCCGGGTGTATGAAATCGACACCGTGCCGACCTGGGACAATGCTTTCACGGCACTCAACTTTGCTCTTACTGTGCTGATTGGCGGCCCGCTGCTGGGCTATTTGCTGCTGCGCGGCGCGAACATCCAAGGGTGCGGACTCAGGCTGCTGCCGATGATTAGCGTGGTGGCTCTGGTGGCGAGTATCGCGGTGATGATGATGCAAAGCGCCAGTCTGGCAGGCATTAACAGCTCGGTACAGGCCGCTTCGGCGCTTATCCCGCAATACGGCGCGCTGTCGGTATGGCGCGTGGTGTTGGTGGTACTCGGGCTGGGCTGCTGGATTTGCCCACTGGTGATGCGTAAACGCCCGGCGGTGGCCTCGCTGGTTCTGGCCTTCGTGCTGGTATTTGCCGGTGAGCTGATCGGACGCGCCATTTTCTATGGTCTGCATATGACCGTGGGTGTTGCCATCGGCAGCTAAGCTTCACAGGGCCCGCGCCGTCGTGAGGCCGCGCGGGCTAAAAACGAGTCAACTATGTCTACTGAAACTATCGCCGTAACTGGCAAAGTGCTAGGCGCACTGCTTTACTTCCCGCCCGATTCACCGCAGGTTTTCCCGCTGATCCAATGGCTGCAAGAGGGGGCGTGGAAAAGCGAATGGCCCTATTTAACGGCTAACGCTGCAGCTGATATCGAGGCTTTATTGCAGCAAAGTTTGAGTGAGGAAGAGTCATGCGAAGAGGCGTTTCAGCGGCTGTTTGTCGGGCCATATGCCTTACCGGCTTCGCCTTGGGGTTCAGTCTATCTGGATAAAGAGAGCGTCCTGTTTGGCGATTCAACCCTCAAACTGCGCGAGTGGATGCGCCAGCGCGACATTGAAACTCAGCTTGTTCAGGCCGAACCCGAAGATCACATTGGCTTAATGCTGATGATGGCCAGCTGGCTGGCGGAAAACGATCCCCAGCATCTGGACGCGTTTTTAGCCGAGCATCTGCTGCCTTGGTCTTCCCGCTATTTGTCCTTGCTCGAGCAAGGCGCGGTGCATCCGTTTTATCAAGCCGTGGCGCGTCTGGCGCAAATCACGCTGGATGGCTGGCAGCAGTTCTGCCCATTGGCGGTGGTTGAGCAGGAGCTTTACCGTTAATGAGCGATTCGCGTGATGCCAACTACTACCGGGCGTGGATGAGTTCGCGGAAAGTTAGCCGTCGCGGGCTGTTTCGCGGCTTCTTCGCCTCCGGCCAGCGCGCCGTTGAAGACAATCGCGATGCCGGCGTGTTAGTTCGCCAGTGCGCTCGCCCGCCACAGGCCATCGCCGAGCCGCTTTTTTTGCAAGCGTGCGACGGCTGCGGGGAGTGCCGCGATGCCTGCCCGATGGGCATCATCGCCGTGGAACAGGGCAAGGCAACGCTGCAAATTGAGTACGCCGAGTGCGACTTTTGCGGTGCTTGCACTCACGCCTGTCAGCGCGGGCCATTAGAGGCGACGGTGGTGATGGATACCGGGCTGCGTCCGGTTATTTCTCAGCAGTGTCTGGGACGCCTCGATAACTTGTGCAGAATGTGTGAAATAGCCTGTCCGCGGACGGCAATATTTTTTAATCAACATAATCAACCGGTGATAAATAACGATAACTGTAACGGCTGCGGTAAATGCAAACTCGTTTGTTATCATGGTGATATTAGTTTGTCATTACAACCTTCATGAGTTCTTAGCGTTGGATTGATTAGCGTTTTAAATCATCGACTCACAGTTTGTGCTGATACCGATTTTCAGCCAATTGACTTTTAAATCGCCAGTGGCATGATGCGCGCAATTTCTTCGCTTCTTGGTCGCCAACTTCCCTATGTCCGCCTACTCTCGCCCGGTAATTTTATTATTATGTGGGCTACTTTTGCTGACGGTTTCTATCGCTGTACTCAGTACACTAGTGCCGCTTTGGCTCAGCCATGAAATGCTGCCTACCTGGCAGGTCGGACTGGTGAGTTCATCCTATTATTCGGGCAACCTGGTGGGCACGCTGATCGCCGGTGCGGTGATTAAGAAGCTAGGGTTCAACCGCAGTTATTACCTCTCCTGCATGGTATTTGCCGCCGCGACCGCCGGACTAGCACTGTCAATGAGCTTCTGGAGTTGGATCAGCTGGCGCTTTATGGCCGGTGTGGGCTGTGCGCTGATTTGGGTCATTGTGGAAAGTGCTCTGCTGCGCAGCGGTACAGTGCGTAACCGTGGTCAGCTGCTGGCGGCCTACATGATCATCTATTATATCGGTACCGTGGTCGGACAGCTGATGCTCGGCATAGTCTCGACCGAACTGTTCAGCGTGCTGCCGTGGGTGACATCGCTTATCGCCATTTCCATCCTGCCTCTGCTGTTCACCCAGATAACCAATCAGGACAGCGAGCTGCCGCGCACCTCTATTTGGCCGATGCTAAAACGTCGCAGCGCGCGCTTGGGTATCAACGGCTGCGTGATTTCAGGCATTATTCTCGGCTCGCTGTACGGCTTAATGCCGCTGTTCCTTAACCATCAGGGCATGAGCGATGCTGACGTGGGATATTGGATGGCGTTGCTGGTCAGTTCGGGGATCATCGGGCAGTGGCCGGTAGGGCGTTTGGCCGACCGTTATGGTCGCCTGATTGTGCTGCGTGTGCAGGTGTTTGTGGTGATCCTTGGCAGTATTGCGATGCTCAGTGGCTATGCGATGGCGCCAACCCTGTTTATCCTCGGCTGCGCGGGCTTTACTCTCTATCCGGTGGCGATGTCATGGGCCTGTGAGAAGGTCAATCCGGAAGAGCTGGTGGCGATGAATCAGGCGCTGTTGATGAGTTACACCATCGGCAGCCTTGCCGGGCCAACCATGACCGCGATGCTGATGCAAAACTATTCCGACCGTCTACTTTTTGTGATGATTGCCGCCGTGGCTCTGGTTTATCTGGTAGTTCTGCTGCGTAAAGCTGACAAACATCAGACTCCGGTGGCGACGGCCTAAAGCCAACTCACGGTAAACAGACATAAAAAAGCCCGAACCTTCGGGCTTTTTTATTTGTGCGGATACGGAAGGGTTAGTACATCACTTTGTGGCCGTAGCCTTCAAGAATGCCTTTCACTCTGTCCATGATCTCTTTAGTCGGCGGGTTGACGCCGTCCAAACCATAGGTCTCGCCCATGGCGGTCCATTTGTGTTTACCCAGCTCATGGTAGGGCAGCAGTTCAATCTTCTCGATGTTGGTCATGTCTTTGGTGAACTCACCGAGCAGATGCGCCGATTTGTCATCATCCGACCAACCCGGAACCACTACATAACGGATCCAGGTACGCTGATTGCGTTTTGCCAGATAACGGGCGAATTCCAGTGTGCGGTGGTTCGACACGCCAACCAGATTCTGGTGAATATCGTCGTTCATCTGTTTGAGGTCGAGCATGACTAAGTCAGTCACGTCGAGCAGCTCATCAATCACCGGGTCATAGCGACGAACAAACCCGTTGGTGTCGAGACAGGTATTGATGCCTTCTTTCTGGCACGCGCGGAACCAGTCGCGAACGAATTCAGCTTGCAGGATCGCTTCGCCACCCGAAGCCGTGACCCCGCCGCCCGAGGCGTTCATAAAGTGGCGATAGGTGACCACTTCACTCATTAAATCTTCAACATTGATCTCTTTGCCTCCATGGGTGTCCCACGTATCGCGGTTGTGGCAATACATGCAACGCATCAGGCAACCCTGGAAGAACACAATAAAACGTATGCCTGGGCCATCTACCGTGCCACAGGATTCATAAGAGTGGATGCGACCTTGAACTGACATTGCGGGTTTTTCTCCAATATTGACCAATAAGTTGCAGTCTAAATGCGCGGATGCTGGCCTGGCAGAGATAAACTGAAAGTAACCCCATATCCTTGAGGATTCTCTGGTTGCTACTTGTTAATAATAACAGACAATTAGTAAGGTTGATTGCTATAGCATCGCGGATTTGCTTTGCCAGAAGCCTCTGTCACTAAGACTCTGGCAAAGCAGACTTATTCTATAAAGTCTTCATCAAAGAGCAGGGCTTGATGTTAAAAAGGCTCCACGGTTGTGGAGCCTTTATGTTTTGCGGCTAACTTACCGCTGTATTACTTACAGCGTTTTGGTGAAGGTACGGGTGATCACGTCTTGCTGTTGTTCTTTGGTCAGCGAGTTGAAACGCACTGCGTAACCAGATACACGGATGGTCAATTGCGGATATTTTTCCGGATTTTCCATCGCATCTAACAGCATTTCACGGTTCATTACGTTGACGTTCAGGTGCTGACCGCCTTCGATGTTTGATTCGTGGTGGAAGTAACCATCCATCAAGCCAGCAAGGTTGGCTTTACGGACATCATCATCTTTACCCAGCGCGTTTGGCACGATGGAGAAGGTGTATGAAATACCGTCTTTCGCGTAAGCAAACGGCAGTTTAGCGACGGAGGTCAGAGAGGCAACGGCACCTTTCTGGTCACGACCGTGCATTGGGTTAGCACCCGGACCGAATGGAGCACCGGCGCGGCGACCATCTGGCGTGTTACCGGTTTTCTTACCGTAAACCACGTTAGAGGTGATGGTAAGAACAGACTGAGTTGCCACAGCGCCGCGGTAGGTACGCAGTTTCTGAATTTTCTTCATGAAACGTTCTACCAGGTCACAAGCGATGTCATCTACACGAGAATCGTTGTTACCGAACTGCGGATATTCACCTTCGATTTTGAAGTCAGTCGCCAGACCGTCTTCGTCACGAATGGTCGTCACTTTGGCGTATTTGATTGCAGACAGGGAGTCAGCAGCCACGGACAGGCCTGCGATACCACACGCCATTGTGCGATAAACATCACGGTCGTGCAGCGCCATCAATGCAGCTTCGTAGCTGTATTTGTCGTGCATGTAGTGAATGATGTTCAGGGCAGTCACGTACTGTTTAGCCAACCAGTCCATGAAGTGGTCCATGCGGGCCATAACTTTGTCATAGTCCAGCACTTCATCCATCATTGGCGCTTCTTTCGGGCCAACCTGGATTTTCATTTTTTCATCAACGCCGCCATTGATGGCGTACAACATGGTTTTCGCCAGGTTGGCACGTGCGCCGAAGAACTGCATTTGTTTACCAACAACCATTGGGCTTACGCAGCAAGCAATTGCGTAGTCATCGTTGTTGAAGTCAGGACGCATCAGGTCATCGTTTTCATACTGTACGGATGAAGTATCGATTGAGACTTTCGCTGCGTATTTTTTGAAGTTCAGTGGCAGTTTTTCAGACCACAGGATGGTCATGTTTGGTTCCGGTGAAGGACCCATGGTGTACAGCGTGTTCAGGAAGCGGAAGCTGTTTTTGGTCACCAGAGTACGGCCGTCAACGCCCATACCTGCCAGAGATTCCGTTGCCCAGATTGGGTCACCGGAGAACAGTTCATCGTATTCAGGAGTACGCAGGAAGCGAACCATACGCAGTTTCATAACCAAGTGGTCAATCAGCTCTTGTGCAGCTTCTTCAGTCAGAGTGCCAGCTTTGATATCACGCTCGATGAACACGTCAAGGAAGGTAGATACGCGTCCGAAGGACATTGCTGCACCGTTCTGAGATTTAACCGCGGCCAGGTAGCCGAAGTAAGTCCACTGAACAGCTTCTTGTGCGTTAGTTGCAGGACCTGAAATGTCGTAGCCATATTTCGCTGCCATTTCTTTAATCTGGCCCAGTGCGCGGTGTTGCTCAGAAATCTCTTCGCGCAGTTGGATGGTCATTTCCAGATTTACGCCATTTTCCAGGTCATTTTGCAGAGACTGGAACTGTGCGTATTTGTCAGCCATCAGGTAATCAATACCGTACAGCGCAACGCGACGGTAGTCACCGATGATACGGCCACGGCCGTAGGCATCTGGCAGACCGGTCAGAACACCGGATTTACGGCAGTTCAGGATGTCTTTGGTGTAAACATCGAAAACGCCTTGGTTGTGAGTTTTACGGTATTCGGTGAAGACTTTTTTCAGCGCTGGATCCAGTTCACGACCATAAACTTTACATGAACCTTCAACCATCTTAATGCCGCCGAATGGGATCAGGGCACGTTTCAGAGGAGCATCAGTCTGCAGACCGACGATGGTCTCAAGAGATTTGTTGATGTAGCCCGCATCGTGAGAGGTGATAGTTGCCGCGACATCGGTATCAAAATCAACTGGAGCGTGGGTGCTGTTCTCCAGTTTGATGCCTTCCATCACTTTTTCCCACAGGGTAGAAGTCGCTTCAGTTGCGCCAGCTAAGAAAGACTCATCACCTTCATACGGGGTGTAGTTTTTCTGAATGAAGTCACGGACGTTAACTTCATTCTGCCATTCGCCAGCACTAAAACCTTGCCATGCGTTGGTCAATTTTTCATTGAGCTTGGACATTATGCACCTACCTTCTAATTTGGCTTTCTTTATAAATCGGTTTGTAAACTTGTTATGACCAGCAATTCACAGAACTTAGTGTTTTTGCTCATCACGGAGATAAATTACCCAGTACGTCAATCCGACCATTAAACCGCCACCAATGATGTTGCCGATGGTGACTGGGATCAGGTTGTCGATGATAAAGTTACTGATATTCAACTCTGCAAACTGTGCAGGTGTGGTACCAATCGCCTGCCAGAACTCAGGGGAAGCGAAGTTTTTAATCACGATACCGAGAGGGATCATAAACATGTTGGCGATGCTGTGTTCGAAGCCGCTGGCAACGAACATGCCGACAGGGAGGATCATGGCGAACATTTTGTCCATCAGGCTGCGGCCTGAGTAACTCATCCACACCGCCAGACAGACCATCAGGTTAGCCAGAATGCCGAGGCATACGGCTTCGATGAATGTGTGATGCATTTTATGGTCGGCGGTTTGTAGGACATTAAGCCCCCAAAGGCCGTTATCAACCATATATTCACCAGAGAACCAGATAAGGGCGACAAAGAACAACGCGCCAATCAAGTTACCAATATAGACATTGACCCAGTTACACGCCAATTGGCCCCATGTGATTCGGCCGCTGGCCTTGGCTATCACGATCAGTACCGTAGAAGTGAAAAGGTCAGCTCCGCACACCACGACCAACATCAGGCCGAGAGAGAAGCAGATACCACCGACTAATTTAGCCAGACCGTAAGGGACGGCTGCAGTGCCTGTGGTAGAGGTGATATAGAAAACAAATGCAATTGAGATAAAGACACCAGCGGTTATCGCTAAATAGAATGTTTTCAGCGGTTGTTTAGTGGCTTTATAAACACCAGCATCTTCGGCGACTTTCGCTGTAGCTGCGGGTAACAATAAATTGAAGGGGTTGTCAGCTTTCACAGTAACTCTCTCTGTAAGGGTTATCTACTGCACAACGAGATACTAGCAAAGCAGTATAACGTAAAAATTGACTTGGATCATAAGGGGGGGTTATATCCGAGCTGGGAGCTTATACCAAAGGAGTAAATGATGCTTTATCTTTTTGAAAAATAACAAATAAAAACATTTTAAATCTTACAAAAAAAGTTGAATTGCATTTTTGAGGGTGAGAACGAAATGTTAAAGTTTAAAGGGCAATGTAATGAAATCATTTCTTATTGTGCATATTATCTGCGATTTTTTTTTAATGATTAGCAGAAGTGAAATAAAAAATAAGCGGGGAAATTAAAAATAGTTAAGGCATAAAATTAAGCAGCAAATTGAATGTGTAGTCAAATAATCATATCGATGGTTTTTAATGCAAAAAAACGGTTCCAGATTTTTGATATTTAGGATTAAAAAAACCGGCAGACTGGGCTACCGGTTTGGATTTGCTCAAGAAAGAGTAAAGCGAATTACTTCTTCAGCCAGTGACGGCGTTTAGCCGCCTGCAGCTTTTCATAGGCCGCCAGCAGCCCTTGATGGGACGGCAGGGCTTTCAGGTCAGCATCGACAGCAAACAGCCCATAGAAACGCTCTTCACCGCTGATCGCAGCCGAGGCGTGATCGACAGCATCCTGACCGTACATTTTGACGAAGGCGCCATAATACTGGGCCGGGTCGCGATCTTCTTCCAATGAGAGTTGCAGCAGGGTTTGCAAGCAACGGTAATAGTTGTTGCGCTCATCGCTGTACACGGACGAGTTAAACTCGTGCGCCCACTCGGCCCAGGTCAGTGCCTGATCCAAGTCGCCGCCGGCCAAGGCCAGCATGGATTTCAGCTCACCCACGCGCAGGGTGTACCAGCCGTTATCTTTGCCGCTGGCAATGCCCAGCAACTCGCGAACGCGGGTGAAGTCGTCCAGACCTTCGTCGTCCATCTGGGTGATCATTTCCAGATAGGTTTCCTGTGAGAAATCACTGTCTGGCAGAGCCAACAGCTGCTCGCGCAGGTGAGCGCCCATGCTGTTGTTGGCTAACAGCAAGTCTTCCGCCGGGTAGATGTCTGACATGCCAGGCACGATGATGCGGCACGCGTAAACCTCTAAGTGCTCGTAATCAGCGATATACACTTCAGCATCTTCTTTATCGAAGATTGCCATCAGCGTGGCGAACTCTTCTTCGGTGGTGCCGCTGAAGCTCCAGTCTGCAAACGGATAGTCCGCATCTTGCTTGAACATGTCCCATGAGATCAGGCCGCTTGAATCGATGAAGTGAGTTTCCAAGTTGGCGTGTTCAGCCACTTCTTCATCATCAAAGGTGGGTGCAGTAAACACATCCAGATCTTTCAAGCTACGACCTTGCAGCAGCTCGGTCACGGTACGTTCCAGCGCCACGCCAAAGTCCGGGTGCGCGCCGAAAGAGGCGAAACAGGTACCATTGGATGGGTTGAACAGCACTACGCAGATAACCGGATAGTTGCCGCCCAGAGAGGCGTCATAAGAAAGGATTGGGAAACCTTCTTCTTCCAGCTTGGCAATGGCTTCAACCACGCCCGGATAGCGTGCCAGCACCTCAGCAGGGATTTCCGGCAGGCTGATTGACTCAGCGATAATGCGGTTTTTAACGTAACGCTCGAAAACTTCGGACAGCCCCTGAACGCGCGCTTCGTTAGCGGTGTTACCCGCAGACATGCCGTTGGAAACGTATAAGTTGCCGATGATGTTCATCGGGATATAGACGGTTTGCAGGTCAGATTGGCGAGTGAACGGCAGGGCGCAGATCCCGCGCTCCGGGTTGCCGGACTGCAGATCTACCAAATCGCTGCCGGTAAGCTCTTTATCGGCATCATAAAAATCATGCAGACGCTCATCCAAAATCCCCGCTGGCAGGCTGTTATCTGCTGGGATTGGGAACCATTTCTCGTTTGGATAATGCACGAAATCGCCATTGGCAATCTCTTTACCCAGATAGAAATCGGCGAAGAAATAGTTGGTCGACAGACGCTCGAAATATTCACCTAAGGCAGAAGCCAATGCCGCTTTTTTACTGGCACCTTTACCGTTGGTAAAGCAGAGCGGGCAGTCGCGATCGCGAATATGTACCGACCAAACGTGGGGTACAGGATTCAGCCATGAAGCTTCTTCAATATTGAAACCGAGGTCGGCGAGTTTTTGTTGGAAGCGGGAAATAGAGTCTTCCAGCGCGGCGTCTTTACCAGGAATAAAAGTTTGCGTCATTGAGTTCACTTTTGAGCGTTCTAAAAACGCGCAATGATACGGGGTTTTGGCCTATAGCTCCACGTATTCATACAGCTATTGCGTGCGCGTGATAAAGCATTAGCAACATAGTCTTTATTTTTCATTTTTTAACGATTTAAACGCGGTGAATGGGGCGATATTCGGGTGACAGCAATGTGATCCTGCTCTCAGGAACAATAAGCGTTGCAGACTGCTTGTTTCGAATGATAAAACCGTTAAATTGATTGTATTGATGGTTAGCTCAGTGGAGTGGTGAGGGGAAATGACTCAGGTTTATAATTTCAGTGCAGGTCCGGCAATGATCCCGGCAGAAGTGTTACGTCGTGCGCAACAAGAATTATGTAATTGGCATGGTTTGGGCACGTCGGTGATGGAAATCAGTCACCGTAGTAAAGAGTTTATTCAGGTTGCCGAAGAGTCGGAACGTGATATCCGCGAGCTGATGAATATCCCCTCGAACTACAAAGTCCTGTTCTGCCACGGCGGCGCGCGCGCGCAGTTCGCTGCGATCCCACTGAACTTACTGGGTGATAAAACCACTGCTGACTATATTGACGGCGGCTACTGGGCACATAGCGCGGTCAACGAAGCACAGAAATACTGCACGCCAAACGTTATTGATGTGACAACCACCGTCGACGGCAAACGCGGCATTTTGCCGATGAGCCAATGGGCGTTGAACAAAGATGCCGCCTATGTTCACTACTGCCCCAATGAAACCATTGATGGCGTCGCTATTGATGAAGTGCCTGACTTTGGCGACAAACTGGTCATTGCTGACTACTCGTCATCTATTTTATCTCGTCCGGTAGACGTGAACCGTTTTGGCGTGATTTATGCCGGTGCGCAGAAAAACATCGGCCCGGCTGGCCTGACACTGGTGATCGTGCGCGAAGATTTGCTGGGCCGTGCTCGCAAAGAATTGCCTTCGATTCTTGATTACACCGTGCTGGCTGAAAATGACTCCATGTTTAACACGCCGCCGACCTTCGCCTGGTATCTGTCTGGCATGGTCTTCAAATGGCTGAAAGAGCAGGGCGGCCTGCGCGAAATGGAGAAGCGTAATCGGGCGAAAGCTGAATTACTCTATGGCACTATCGACCGTTCTGATTTTTATCGTAACGACGTGGCTCAGGCCAACCGTTCGTGGATGAACGTTCCTTTCCAAATGGCGGATGCGTCTCTGGACAAACTGTTCTTAGAGCAGTCGCAGAAAGCGGGCCTGCATGCTCTGAAAGGGCACCGCGTTGTTGGCGGAATGCGCGCATCGATTTATAACGCGATGCCGATTGAAGGTGTTAAAGCATTGACCGACTTTATGGCTGATTTCGAGAAAAGCCACGGTTAATCATCTGTAATAATCGCCGTGCGCAGCATGGCTTGAAAATGACCCCGGCCTGAAATCCGGGGTCATTTTATGAATAAAGAATAATGGAGAAAGCGTGGAATCCCTGACATTACAACCCGTTGCATTGGTTAACGGCACTATCAATTTACCGGGCTCAAAAAGTGTTTCCAACCGTGCACTTTTGCTGGCGGCCTTTGCCCAGGGTACAACCCGCTTAAATAACTTACTCGACAGTGACGATGTGCGTCACATGCTCAACGCGCTCACCAAACTGGGCGTGATTCACCGCCTGTCAGCAGATCGCACGCATTGTGATATTGACGGCTTAGGGGGAGCTTTCCAGCCTTCTGAAGCCTTAGAGCTGTTTTTAGGTAATGCGGGCACCGCGATGCGTCCTCTGGCCGCAGCCCTGTGCCTCGGCGCGCATGACGTGGTGCTGACCGGCGAGCCGCGCATGAAAGAGCGCCCAATTGGCCATCTGGTTGATGCTTTGCGTCAGGGCGGAGCGGAGATTGAGTACCTCGAACAAGAAGATTACCCACCCGTGCGCCTGCGCGGTGGATTCAAAGGCGGCGAAGTTACGGTAGATGGCAGCGTTTCCAGCCAGTTCTTGACCGCGTTGCTGATGACCGCGCCTCTGGCGGCGGCAAATACCACTATTCGCATCAAAGGTGATTTGGTTTCCAAGCCTTACATCGATATCACTCTGAATCTGATGAAGACTTTCGGCGTGACGGTAGAGAACCAGAACTACCAAGAGTTCCGCATCAAAGGCCAGCAGACCTATGTCTCTCCAGGCACCTATTTAGTCGAGGGTGACGCTTCTTCAGCTTCTTACTTCCTGGCCGCGGCAGCCATCAAAGGCGGCACCGTTCGCGTGACCGGCATTGGTAAAAACAGCATGCAGGGCGACATTCGCTTTGCCGACGTGCTGGAGAAAATGGGTGCGAAAATCACCTGGGCTGAAGATTATATTGAATGCTCTCGTGGCTCTCTGACCGGGATTGATATGGATATGAACCATATTCCTGACGCCGCCATGACGATTGCCACCACCGCGCTATTCGCACAAGGCCCGACCACGTTGCGCAACATCTACAACTGGCGCGTAAAAGAGACTGACCGTCTGGCGGCAATGGCTACTGAGCTGCGCAAAGTGGGAGCAACCGTTGAGGAAGGCGAGGATTACATCCGCGTTGAGCCGCCGCAGTCTCTGACTTTCGCCGAGATTGGCACCTATAACGACCACCGCATGGCGATGTGCTTCTCGCTGGTGGCGCTGTCGGATACGCCGGTGACCATTCTTGACCCGAAATGCACCGCGAAAACTTTCCCTGACTATTTCGACAGACTGGCTAGCATCAGCACTCTGGCGTAATTCTCAAGCTGTATCTGGGTTTCAGCGATAACGGGCATCAGTCGATGCCCGTTTTTTTATGCAGTAATGAACTATTCTTCTTCAGACATAGTCTGCTTTTTCGCCAACTGGATGATGTGGGGTAACAGTTGACGCAAAGGCAGCGTATAATGCCGCTCCTGAATTAGCCTTATCGGGTTAATGATGAGGGTTTACCCCACCCAAAGGAGACAGAAATGACGGCTTTAGCCCCGGTAATTACCGTTGATGGGCCAAGTGGCGCAGGTAAAGGCACCTTGTGCAAGGCGCTGGCAGAGGCTCTGGAATGGCGTTTGCTGGACTCTGGTGCCATTTATCGCGTTTTAGCACTGGCTGCTTTACATCATCAGGTTGATATTGTCTCTGAAGATGCTTTGGTGCCGCTTGCCGCACATCTTGATGTGCGTTTTGTGGCTCAGGATGGGCAATTAAAAGTGATTTTAGAAGGTGAGGATGTCAGTAATGAAATCCGCACCGAAACGGTAGGAAACACCGCGTCACAGGCTGCCGCTTTCCCTCGGGTTCGCGAAGCGTTATTGCGCCGTCAGCGCGCATTTCGCGAGGCCCCAGGGCTGATTGCCGATGGCCGAGATATGGGCACCGTGGTGTTCCCCGACGCGCCGGTAAAGATATTCTTAGACGCCAGTGCGGAAGAACGTGCAAACAGAAGAATGCTACAGTTGCAGGAAAAAGGCTTTAGTGTTAACTTTGAACGTCTTTTAGCCGAGATAAAGGAACGGGATGACCGTGACCGTAATCGTGCTATAGCGCCTTTGGTCGCTGCTTCTGACGCGCTTTTGCTGGATTCAACCAGCATGTCGATCGACGAAGTTATCCAACGTGCGCTGGCTTATGCCACTGAAATTCTAGGATTGCCGCAAAAACAAACCCGGTGATCGAGCTTGTTAACTGGTGCTGAATAAAGGTTCAGCGCCAGTTTTAGCTATAGTTTTTTTTAACCTCGCCGCAAGGATCTGTAGCGGGGCATTTGAAACAACCCCATCCAGCAGGATGCCAGATGGACGTTAAACTTAAGAACCTAAAGATTATCAACATGACTGAATCTTTTGCTCAACTCTTTGAAGAATCCTTAAAAACAATCGAAACCCGTCCGGGTTCCATCGTTCGTGGCGTTGTTGTGTCTATCGACAAAGACGTAGTACTGGTTGACGCCGGTCTGAAATCTGAGTCCGCTATTCCAGCAGAGCAGTTCAAAAACGCACAGGGCGAACTGGAAATCCAGGTTGGCGACGAAGTTGATGTTGCGCTGGACGCTGTTGAAGACGGCTTCGGTGAAACTCTGCTGTCCCGTGAAAAAGCTAAACGTCATGAAGCATGGCTGATGCTGGAAAAAGCTTACGAAGAAGCTGCAACTGTTACCGGTGTTATCAACGGTAAAGTTAAGGGCGGTTTCACTGTTGAGCTGAACGGTATTCGTGCGTTCCTGCCAGGTTCACTGGTAGACGTTCGTCCGGTACGCGACACGCTGCATCTCGAAGGCAAAGATCTTGAGTTCAAAGTCATCAAACTGGACCAGAAACGCAACAACGTTGTTGTTTCTCGCCGTGCAGTAATTGAGTCTGAGAACAGCGCAGAGCGCGATCAACTGCTGGAAAACCTGCAGGAAGGCATGGAAGTTAAAGGTATCGTTAAGAACCTCACTGACTACGGTGCATTCGTTGATCTGGGCGGCGTTGATGGCCTGTTGCACATCACTGATATGGCTTGGAAACGTGTTAAACACCCAAGCGAAATCGTCAACGTTGGCGACGAAATCACTGTTAAAGTTCTGAAATTTGACCGTGAGCGTACTCGTGTATCCCTTGGCCTGAAACAGCTGGGCGAAGATCCATGGGTTGCTATCGCTAAACGTTACCCAGAAGGTACTAAACTGACTGGTCGCGTTACTAACCTGACTGATTACGGCTGCTTCGTAGAAATCGAAGAAGGCGTTGAAGGTCTGGTTCACGTTTCTGAAATGGACTGGACTAACAAAAACATTCACCCATCTAAAGTTGTTAACGTGGGCGATGTAGTTGAAGTTATGGTTCTGGATATCGACGAAGAACGTCGTCGTATCTCCCTGGGTCTGAAGCAATGTAAAGCTAACCCATGGCAGCAATTCGCAGAAACTCACAACAAAAACGACCGTGTTGAAGGTAAAATCAAGTCAATCACTGACTTCGGTATCTTCATTGGTCTGGACGGCGGCATCGACGGCCTGGTTCACCTGTCTGACATCTCCTGGAACGTTGCAGGCGAAGAAGCAGTACGTGAATACAAAAAAGGCGACGAAATCGCAGCTGTTGTTCTGCAAGTTGACGCAGAGCGCGAGCGTATCTCCCTGGGCGTGAAGCAACTGGCTGAAGATCCATTCAATAACTACCTGTCTGTTAACAAGAAAGGTACTATTGTTACTGGTAAAGTCACAGCAGTTGACGCCAAAGGTGCTACAGTTGAATTGGCAGGCGGCGTAGAAGGTTACCTGCGTGCTTCTGAAGCTTCTCGCGACCGTATTGAAGACGCAACTCTGGTTCTGAGCGTTGGTGATGAAGTTGAAGCTAAATTCACCGGTGTTGATCGTAAGAACCGCGTAGTAAGCCTGTCCGTCCGTGCTAAGGATGAGTCAGACGAGAAAGAAGCAATCGCCGTGGTTAACAACAAACCAGACGAAAGCAACTTCTCTAATGCTATGGCTGAAGCGTTCAAAGCGGCAAAAGGCGAGTAATGACGGGGGGCGGTATTTATACCGCCCCGAAACGGTAGTTTAGCTGCAAAGCTTGGAGGTAATATGACCAAGTCTGAACTTATTGAAAGACTTGCTGGCCAGCACTCTCATGTCCCGGCGAAAGCCATTGAGGATGCAGTGAAAGAGATGCTTGAACATATGGCTGCAACTTTAGCTGATGGCGAACGCATTGAGATCCGTGGGTTTGGCAGTTTTTCTCTTCACTACCGTGCTCCGCGTGTTGGTCGTAACCCAAAAACTGGCGACAAAGTGGAGTTGGACGGTAAGTACGTTCCGCATTTCAAGCCGGGCAAAGAGTTGCGCGATCGCGCGAATATTTATGGTTAAGACTTCGGTCTGACATAAATTATGCCTATAGCGAACCAAAAACGGTGTCTTTTTAAGACACCGTTTTTTTATTTGTGCTTATCTCGCTCCACAATTGCGTGACGTCTCGCATCCTTCCTCTCTGCCTCTTGTTCTCCTCCTCCCGCAAAATCATACTTCCGCCAACCTATTTTGCTGGAAAAAACAGCAACGAGTTTTTATCTCTCGCCAACTAATGCAGTAAGGACGCCACATCAAAATCTCAATGGATGAGATAGCGCTGGCTGCGATCGCCGGAATGCTGCCACTGATTTTTCTTCCCCAACTGCCGGGCTTCTATGCCTGTCTTTTCATGGCCCTTGGCGTGATAGGCTGTGGGTGGATTAACCGTAGATTGTCGCTACTTGTCGCCATTATTTTGCTGAGCATGCTGTGGGGGACGCACAATGGACACTATTTACTTAAGCAAACCGAGAGCCTGAGTCTGGGCAAGAAAGAGGTGATTGCCGAGCTAAAAACGATAAATTTGCATCAATCAGGTAGTCAGTTAGTCATCTATAAAATTGAAAGAGTCGACGGTGAGTTACTTTTTCCTCCGATTTATTTTCGCAGTCGTTGGGAGGGGGAGGGTAACTTCTGCGCTGGCCAAAAGTGGCAGCTAAGCGTCAATTTACGCCCAGTCCACGCCCTGCTAAATGAGGGTGGGTTCGATAGCCAGCGCTGGGCATTAGCCAACCGCTGGCCTTTAACTGGCAGGATCAGCAGCAGAACGCTCATCAGCCCCGAATGCAGTCTGCGCCAGCGTCTAATTTCTCACGTGCAACAGGCTATCACTCCCTTGGGGAACAGCGCGGTGCTAATGGCTTTAGCCTTTGGCGAGAAGGGGCTGATAAAAGCCGAAGACAAAATGCTGATGCAGCGAACAGGCATTGCTCATCTGATTGCTATCTCAGGGCTGCACATCGGCATAGCGGCCTGGTTTGGCTATGTGTTGGCGCGAGCGCTGCAATTCTTATTACCGATTAAATATATCGATTATCGCTTCCCACTCATCGCCAGCGAGTTATTCCTGCTGACCTACACCTGGTTGGCAGGAGGTAACGCCCCCGCCGTGAGGGCCGCCGTGGCGCTTTCACTATGGCTGCTATTGCGATTCATGCGAGTTAAATGCCATCCGTGGCAAATATGGCTGTGGTGCGTCGCGCTAATAGTGATTAGCGACCCGATGAGTATTCTTTCGGATAGCTTCTGGCTCTCCTGTTTTGCGGTGGCGGCCCTGATCTTCTGGTTTCAGTGGGCGCCTTTACCGCATCGAATCGGGCACTCATGGCGCTGGGCTGCGGTGCGCTGGGCCCATTTGCAGCTGGGAATGACGATTTTGCTGCTACCTCTCCAAGTCGGCCTGTTCCACGGCGTCAATCTCTCTTCTTTCGCCGCGAATATGTGGGCCGTGCCTATCGTTTCGCTATTTACCGTGCCCTTGGTACTGCTAGGCGTAATTTGCTCAGGCGCACTGCCATCCCTTGTTACAGAGAAAATGTGGTTAATGGCAGACCAGAGCTTGTCGCTGGTATTTTGGGGCGTGCAGAGATTCTCAGGTGGCTGGTTCTATTTAAGTGAGCCAGCCGTCGCACTCACTTTGGCAGGGTGGGGGAGTGTGATTGTCTGGCGCCTGGGGTGGCTTAGGATTTTCCCCGCCACCGTAATAGGCCTGGCCTCGGTGCTAATGGTCTGGTTCTACAGGACGGATGGAGAGAATTGGCGTGTGGACATGGTGGATGTCGGCCATGGCCTTGCCATGTTGATCAGCAAAAACGGCAAGGGGGTGTTATATGATACTGGGAATCGCTGGGAGACGGGTTCGGCGGCCGAGATGAATATCCTACCCTTGATCAGATGGCGCAATATTCAACTTGAACAGATCATTATTAGCCATGCTCACGCCGACCATCGCGGTGGTTTAGACGCCATAATGCGGGCATTTCCTTCGGCGACTCTAAGGGAAAGCGTGATAGGTTCACCACTGCCTTGCCATGCTGGTATTACTTGGGATTGGCAAGGGCTGTCCTTTGCTGCGCTTTGGCCGGAAAGGGCGGGAATCATGTCCGGCAATGATGACAGCTGCGTCGTGAGGGTCAGTGACGGGAATTTCAGTGTTTTACTGACCGGAGATATTGAATCAGGCGCTGAACGCAAAATTGTTTCAAGATATCGCGGGGCCTTAGGCTCTTCGGTGCTGCAGGTTCCTCATCATGGCAGCAATACGTCATCAACACCGCCGTTTTTGCGCGCTGTCGCACCGGAACTGGCGATTTCTTCCTCTTCTCGCTTCAATAAGTGGCATCTCCCCGCGCAAAAAGTGATGGCAAGGTATCGAAATGCCAGACTAGCCTGGCGCGATACCTCAAGCTCAGGCCAGTTATCTGTTCATTTTTATGACAAATATTGGCGCGTAGAAGGATTCAGAGAGCAAATATTTCCTCGTTGGTATCATCGTCGGTTTGGCGTATCAGGCGATAATGAGTAGAATGGGCCGCTGTTTCTTTCGCTGCTGGTTAATAATGCATTATGAATGATAAAGATCTCTCCACCTGGCAGACATTCCGCCGCCTTTGGCCGATGATTACCCCTTTCAAAGCAGGGCTTATCGCGGCGGCTGTTGCGCTGGTGGCGAACGCCGCCAGTGACACCTTCATGCTGTCGCTGTTGAAACCTCTGCTGGATGATGGTTTTGGCAAAGCCGATCGCTCTATCTTGCTTTGGATGCCGCTGGCGGTAATCGCATTAATGATTGTGCGAGGGATCAGTGGCTATGTTTCCAGCTACTGCATTTCTTGGGTATCGGGCAAAGTGGTGATGCAGATGCGTCGCCGTCTGTTTGGCCATATGATGGGCATGCCGGTCGCCTTCTTCGACCAACAGTCTACGGGCACCTTGCTGTCACGTATTACTTATGATTCCGAGCAGGTTGCCTCTTCTTCTTCAAGCGCGCTGGTAACAGTAGTGCGCGAAGGTGCATCGATTATTGGCCTGTTCATCATGATGTTCTACTACAGCTGGCAGCTTTCGATCATTTTGGTGGTGATTGCGCCGATTGTCTCGATTGTTATCCGTCTGGTTTCAAAGCGTTTTCGCGATATCAGCAAAAACATGCAGAACACCATGGGTCATGTTACAACCAGCGCCGAGCAGATGCTCAAAGGTCATAAAGAAGTGCTGATCTTTGGCGGGCAGAAAGTGGAAACTGAGCGTTTCGATTCTGTTAGCAACCGCATGCGTCAGCAGGGTATGCGTTTGGTGTCGGCATCATCGATTTCTGACCCGATTATTCAGCTTATCGCCTCTCTGGCGCTGGCATTTGTTCTTTATGCCGCCAGCTTCCCGTCTGTGATGGAAACACTGAGCGCCGGTACTATCACTGTCGTGTTCTCTTCCATGATTGCTTTAATGCGCCCATTGAAATCACTGACCAACGTTAATGCCCAATTCCAGCGCGGTATGGCAGCTTGCCAGACGCTGTTCTCTATCCTCGATATGGAGCAGGAAAAGGATGAAGGTAAACGTGTCGTTGAGCGCGCCAAAGGTGATATTGAATTCAAAAACGTCACCTTTACCTATCCTGGGCGCGATGCGCCAGCGCTGCGCGATGTGGCTTTCACCATCCCGGCGGGCCGTACTGTTGCTCTGGTAGGGCGTTCTGGCTCGGGTAAATCGACCATTGCCAGCCTGATGACGCGTTTCTACGACATTCAGGAAGGCCAAATCCTGATGGATGGCCATGATTTGCGTGAATACACGCTGTCATCGCTGCGTAATCAGGTGGCTTTGGTATCGCAAAACGTTCACCTCTTTAACGATACTATTGCTAATAACATTGCCTATGCGCGCACCGACGTCTTCAGCCGCGAAGAGATTGAGAAAGCCGCCAAAATGGCCTATGCCATGGACTTCATTAATAAAATGGATAACGGTCTCGATACGGTAATTGGCGAGAACGGCGTGCTGCTGTCTGGCGGCCAGCGCCAGCGTATTGCTATTGCCCGTGCTCTGCTGCGTGACTCGCCGGTGCTGATCCTCGATGAAGCAACCTCGGCGCTGGATACGGAGTCAGAGCGTGCGATTCAAGCCGCGCTTGACGAGCTGCAAAAGAACCGTACTTCGCTGGTGATTGCGCACCGTCTCTCAACTATTGAAAAAGCCGATGAAATTCTGGTAATTGAAGATGGTCGAGTGGTTGAACGCGGTTCCCACGCCGAGCTGCTTGAGATGCGCGGCGCTTATGCCCAGTTGCACCGGATGCAGTTTGGCCAATGATAGAGCGAATCTGGTCAGGTAAGTCGCCACTTTATCTACTGTTACTGCCTCTTTCATGGCTGTACGGGCTGATAACCTGCGGGTTACGGCTCTGCTATAGAAAGGGGTGGAAAAAGAGTTGGCGCTCGCCTGTCCCGATTATCGTGGTCGGTAATCTCACTGCCGGTGGCAATGGGAAAACGCCGGTGGTGATTTGGTTGATTGAACTGTTACAGCGTCAGGGTTTACACGCAGGCGTAGTTTCTCGCGGCTACGGCGGTAAGTCAGAGACTTATCCGTTGGTGCTTGATGCAAATACCCAAACGGCCGAAGCGGGCGATGAGCCTGTGCTGATTTATCAGCGCACCGGCGCCCCGGTGGCGGTATCCCCAGTTCGCTCCGATGCGGTAAAAGCGCTGCTCAAGAATAATCAGCTCGACGTGATTGTCACCGACGACGGCCTGCAACATTACGCTTTGCAGCGTGATTTAGAAATTGTGGTGGTTGATGGCATACGCCGTTTCGGCAACGGCTGGTGGTTACCCGCCGGGCCAATGCGCGAAAGGGCATCGCGCCTGCGTTCTGTCGACGCCGTTATCACCAATGGCGGGCAGAGCGAGCCGGGCGAAATCGCCATGCACTTGCAGCCGGGAATGGCCGTCAACTTGCTAACGGGTGAACAGCGCGATGCCACCTCTTTGCCACAGGTGGTTGCCATGGCGGGTATTGGGCACCCTCCGCGCTTCTTCGCCACGCTGGAAAACCTTCAAGTAACCACGCAAGCCGAGTTCGCTTTTGCCGATCATCAAAATTACCAATCCGAGCAACTTAGTGCTCTGGTCGGTGCTGAACAAACTCTATTGATGACGGAAAAAGACGCTGTTAAATGCAGAAGTTTTGCCCAGCCAAATTGGTGGTATTTGCCGGTTAATGCCCACATTTCCGACGCTGATACAGCCCGCCTGTTGGCAAAAATCGACCAAGTTATCGCGAAAAAATAGCCTATTGCTTCTCAGGGTAGGCCTTGTTTACATTTCTTCAAATTAAAAAAATAATAAAATTCCCAGTTAATCATCTGATTTGTATAGAATATAATTCAATGTTGGCGTTTTAAATATTTATTTAATTTATAGGTGTTGCTATTACATTTGAGTTGTGAGTAAATGCAGTCCGGCCTGTGATGCAGAGCTATTTATGTCCGAGTTTACAATCTAGCAGTTCCTCCCAAGACGTTATCTTTGATAAAACGATTCCTCTTCAAGTCGAACCTTCTAAGTACCTCCCCATAAGTAATCAATCTACTCGATTGGCCCTAAACGTTTTATGGCAGAAAATCTTAATCAAAGAATTAAGATGCTGAACTATAAGGCGAAAAAAACGAATAAATTATTTCACAATCGCTCATTAGAGGTTTTTATAAAAAAATAACTTTAGAGTGGGCAAGCGCATCCGAACAATAATAAAAAGCGTGTTCATGGATGCCCAAAATAAAGGATCTACAATTATGATGTTAAAAATGGGTTTAGTTAAATGGTACAATCAAGCTAAAGGCTATGGTTTTATTTGCCCTCTCGACGGTACGTCTGAAATTTATGTTCAGCGCGCCTCTATTGCTAATACAGGCAATAAATCTTTGAATGCTGGCCAGCGCGTAGAGTTCACCACCTACCGCAGCGTGGCTCACGGTCCGGCAGCAGCCGATGTGATCGCGTTCTAAGTTTGACCTGTCCCCCAGACCTTGGCGCGTAAATTTACGCTCAGGTCAAAATGTGTTATCGGTATCTGTAATGCTTTCATCAACGGATACCGATATGTCTCACCCGGTTATATCTCTCTCTGCCGCCCGCACTTTGCACCTCGCTGCTCAACAACTTCAACACCCACTTAAGCGCAAGCCCCAACGGGACGATCTCCTCACAGCCATTACTCAGATGGGTTTGCTGCAAATTGATACCATTAGCGTGGTCGCCCGCAGCCCATATTTAGTGCTTTTTAGCCGCCTCGGGCACTATCCGCAGGAGTGGCTGGAAGACGCACTGGCGTCGGGAAAACTGTTTGAGTATTGGGCTCACGAAGCCTGTTTTATCCCCATCGAAGATTACGCTTTGCTGCGCCACCGCATGCTTCAGCCTGAGAAAATGGGCTGGAAATACTCAACCGAGTGGGTCGAAAAGCATCAGGAAGACATTGACGGCATCCTCAGCCATATTGCGGAAAATGGCCCGGTGCGTTCGGCGGATTTCGCCGGAGAGAAGCGTTCAGCTACCGGCTGGTGGGACTGGAAGCCGCACAAGCGGCATCTGGAGACGCTGTTTACCGCAGGCAAGCTGATGGTGGTGGAGCGTCGCAGTTTTCATCGGGTTTACGACCTCGCAGAGCGCGTAATGCCCGACTGGAATGATGCCACCCAAGCTCTGTCACAGCAGGATGCCGAAGAGATCATGCTGCGCCGGTCGGCGCAAAGTCTGGGCTTATTTAAACCTGAGTGGCTGGCAGATTACTATCGCCTGAAACGCATTAAAGCGCAGGAGGTGATATCCCGCTGGTTAGAAAGTGGCGAGGTCAGGCCGGTCAATGTAAAAGGGCTGGATGGCCTGTTCTATGTGCATCAGAGTCAGTTTTCCGTGCTGGAACAAGCCATTAACGGCAAAATTAGCTCGACGGTCACCGCGCTGCTTTCGCCATTCGATCCCGTGGTATGGGATAGAAAACGGGCTCTGGCGCTGTTTAATTTTGATTACCGGCTGGAATGTTACACGCCGGAGCCGAAACGGCAATATGGCTATTTCACGTTGCCTATTTTGCATCGCGGAGAGCTGATCGGGCGCGTGGACGCCAAGATGCATCGCAAAGAGAAAACCTTTGAAGTGAAAACCTTGCACCTTGAGAGTGGTACTAAACTTAGCCCAAGACGCATCAAAGATATCACTGATGCCGTCAGTCGTTTTGCCTTATGGCACGAGGCAGATCGGGTGCTGATAGGGAAGGTACCAGAAGCGTTGCGGCTGCACTGGGAAGCGGGCTGGTCATTGCTCAAATAAACAATCGGCTGCCATTGGCAGCCGTTTTTCGCTGGGTGAGAATGTCAAAACAGCCTTAGTTGCTGTAGTTGGCAAACATCGCGATGATTTTGTGGATCAGTTTCATTTCAGTGCTCGTCAGTAGAAATTTAATGTGACTTGTGTCACAAAAAATACTACGCCGACCTCCGGCTTTGATCAATCTCTGTTTCGGCCTCTTGGCGATTTATCCCACTGGGCAGCCTATATTGCCTTTGTCAGATTAACCTTGGCGGAAGGGTTATGGTATTCTTTGCCACCATAGAGGTTTGTCAAAACACGCATTATTGCAACTGCTTGGCCTTCAAGCGTGCAATTCACATGCCCCCGGGAGAATGTATGGATCATCGTTTACTCGAAATTGTTGCTTGCCCTGTCTGTACCGGTAAGCTTTATTTCAATAAAGAGTCGCAAGAATTAATTTGTAAAGTGGACGGACTGGCTTATCCGGTGCGCGACGGCATTCCGGTGTTGTTAGAAACTGAAGCCCGTGCGCTTTCTGCTGACGAGACGCATCCATGAGTTTTATTGCCATCATTCCTGCCCGCTTTGCTTCCAGCCGCCTGCCGGGGAAACCTCTGGCGGATATCGGCGGCAAGCCAATGGTCGTTCATGTGATGGAACGCGCGAAAGAGTCCGGTGCCGATCGCGTTATCGTCGCCACCGACCATCCTGACGTTTTTGCTGCAGTAGAAGCGGCTGGCGGCGAAGTTTGCATGACCCGCGCTGACCACCAGTCAGGCACTGAGCGCCTGGCCGAAGTCATCGAACTGTACGGCTTTTCCGACGAGGACATTATCGTCAATGTGCAGGGCGATGAGCCTCTGGTGCCGCCGGTGATTATCAAGCAGGTCGCTGAAAATCTGGCCTCCTGTGAAGCCGGCATGGCGACTTTAGCGGTGCCTATTGAAACGGCAGAAGAGGCGTTTAACCCTAACGCAGTAAAAGTGGTGATGGACGTCAACGGCTATGCGCTCTATTTCTCGCGGGCAACCATTCCCTGGGAGCGCGAGCGTTTTGCTAAATCCAGAGAGACTGTCGGTGATACGTTCCTGCGCCACATTGGCATTTATGCCTATCGCGCCGGTTTCATTCGCCGCTATGTCAACTGGGCGCCAAGTCCGCTTGAGAATATCGAGCTTCTGGAGCAGCTGCGCGTGCTGTGGTACGGCGAAAAAATCCACGTGGCCGTAGCGAAAGAAGTGCCGTCGGTGGGTGTCGATACGCCAGAAGATTTGCAGCGCGTGCGCGAGTTTCTGGCCCACTAATTAGCCTTTTCCCGCTTTGCGCCTTGCAACGCTATACTGATACGGAATGTCATTGGGCATTCCGTTTTTTATTCTGCGACTTTCATTGATCTGCCACCGAGAAATCGTCGGGCAATGCTTTCATCATAAACCTCATCACTTCTTCACTGTGTAACCGTCATGGAACAGCTGAAAGCCGAATTAAGTATTGTGCTGGGCGAACGCCTGTCTCGCCTTGAATGCGTTAGCGAGCAACCTTATGCCCATCTCTATGCGATTTATGATGAGCAGGGGCACGCCGTGCCGCTAATGGCCAAAAGTTACGTCTGTTCGGGCATTGCCAGCCAGGAGGCGTATAAATTGTCGATGCTGGCGCGCGAGGGCGTGGTGCGCGTGCCGACGGTATTTGGTTTAGTTACCACCAGCCAATCGCCTTTTAAGGAAGTGTTACTGATCGAGCGCCTTCGAGGCGTTTCTGCCGAAGCTCCGACCCGCACGCCGCAGCGCGGCGAGATGCTGATAGAGCAGATTATCGAAGGGCTGCTGGCGTGGCACCGCATTGACAGCCATGGCCACGTGGGCACGGTGGATAGCACGCAGGACAATAAGTGGTCGCTGTGGTATCAGCAGCGCGTTGAGGCACTTTGGGCTTCCATCAGTCATTTGCAGTCAGCGCAGCTGACGCAGGAAGATCGCACTTTGCTGTTCCGTTCTCGCGCCAGCCTGCCCAGCCTGTTTGCTGACTTTAATGATAATTCCGTACTGCTTCATGGCAACCTCTCCCTGCGCAGTCTGTTAAAAGACCCGCGCAGCGACCAGCTCTTAGCCATGATCAACCCCGGCACGCTGCTGTGGGGGCCAAGGGAGTTTGAGCTGTTCCGACTGTGGGAGAAAGGGATGAGCGAGCAGCTGCTATTTCGCTATTTACAGCGTGCGCCGGTCTCAGAAAGCTTCCTCGCCCGGCGCGGTTTATATCTTCTGTGGGAATCTGTCTCCCACTTGCTACACACCGGCAAGCTGGACCGCCCGGCGTTTGAACACGCTAAACAGCAGCTGCTTCCATGGCTTAACTGAGGTCAGTCGCCACTGCCGCCAATTCGTTGCCAGATTCGCCCCAGAGTTTCATACCAAATTCGTTCGCTGTGTCCTAAGAACAGCGAGCTTGGCAATATTTTTTCCCAAGGATTGAGCGGCGAGTCGATGGCCAGCTGATTGGCCGGAGCAGGAGTAGGGTGCAGACCCTGCTGCTCGAAGAAAATCATGGCGCGCGGCAGGTGGTTGGCAGAGGTCACCAGCGCCATAGACTGATCTCCAATATGTATTTTCACCTGCTCGGCCTCTTCGTGAGTATCACGCGGGGTGTCGAGCATGATGATATCGCTCTGCGGCACGCCGAGGCTGATGGCGACTTTCGCCGCCACTTCGGCTGTACTCACCGGGTTGCCAATGGCTTTTCCGCCGGTGAAAATCATCTTCGACCCCGGATTCTCCCGATAAACCCGAATGCCTTCTGCTACTCGTGGCAGGCTGTTATTGATCAAATTGGAACTGGGTGCCCAGTCTGGGTTATAAGTGTACCCGCCGCCTAATACCACCACATATTTTAACGGCTGCGCGCTATTGGCGCGGTAAGTGGGATAGGTTGATTCTAGCGGCCGCAGCAAAGCATCAGCCACAGGTTGCAGGCTTAAAAGGGCCAGAGCGAGCCAACTCAGTAAAAAGCAGACTTTTCCTGCTTTCTGCCAGCGAGTAAACCACAGTAAAACCAGCGCTACCGCCATGATCGTTAATAAAAAGGGTAGCGGGAGCAGCAGCCCTCCAACGGCTTTTTTGAGAATAAATGGCATCGAAAATAGGTCCTTTTGAGCGAAAAAACGACATCCAGGTGCGAATCCACATTGGGATGATTTATTCTACGTCAGCCTGTGCCAAAATAGCAGGCGCGGCCGTCCCGCTATGCCAACTATTTCGGTTATGATTTCATTCAACAAAATGCGCTATCAGGAACAGGTATCATTTCATGCAGGATCGTAATTTCGACGATATCGCCGAAAAGTTCTCACGCAATATTTACGGTACGACCAAAGGCCGTATTCGTCAGGCCGTGCTGGGACAAGATCTTCGCGAACTGATCGCCACGCTCCCCCAGAGGCCGCTGCGCATTCTGGATGCCGGGGGCGGCGAAGGGCAGATGGCGTGCGAACTCGCCGCTTTGGGACATCAGGTCTTGTTGTGCGATCTCTCTGGTGAGATGATCCGCCGCGCCAAAGCGGCCGCCGAGGAAAAAGGTGTGAGCGACAACATGCAATTTGTACAATGTCCTGCTCAGAACGTCGCTCAGCATTTGGAACAGCCTGTTGATCTGATATTGTTTCACGCGGTGATTGAATGGCTCGCGGAACCTCAACAGGCGCTGCAGGCATTAACCGATTGTTTGGCGCCGGGTGGTGCCTTGTCGCTAATGTTTTACAATATCCATGGTCTGGTGATGCGTCACATGATCTTGGGTAACTTCGGTCACGTCGAAGCAGGCGTGCCAAAAATTAAAAAAAGCTCGCTGTTGCCGGATCATCCTCTGGAACCTCAACAAGTTTATGCCTGGCTTGAGGCGTTGGGGATGGTGATCACGGGCAAAACCGGTGTTCGCGTTTTCCATGATTACTTGCGTAACCGGCAACAACATAAACAGGATTTCGACGAGCTTCTGGCGCTGGAACAGCGTTATTGCCGACAGGAACCTTTTATTAGTTTGGGACGTTACATCCACGTGATGGCGCACAAACCCAATCTGAAGGACGAATCATGAGTGAATTTTCCCAGACTGTACCCGAACTGGTCGCCTGGGCGCGCAAAAATGACTTCTCCATTTCTCTGCCTACCGAACGTCTGGCCTTTCTGCTGGCAATCGCCACGCTGAACGGTGAGCGTCTGGACGGTGAAATGAGTGAGGGTGAGCTGGTCGATGCTTTTCGCCACGTAAGCAAAGGCTTCGAGCAAACTCACGAAACGGTCACCGTGCGCGCCAACAACGCCATTAATGACATGGTGCGTCAGCGTTTACTCAATCGTTTTGTCAGTGAACTGGCTGACGGCAATGCCATTTATCGTTTAACGCCGCTGGGCATTGGCATCACCGACTACTATATTCGCCAACGTGAATTCTCGACGCTGCGCCTCTCCATGCAGCTGTCCATCGTGGCCCAAGAGCTTAAGCGCGCCGCGGATGCCGCCGAAGAGGGCGGGGATGAGTTCCATTGGCATCGCAACGTTTTCGCGCCATTGAAATACTCCGTGGCGGAGATTTTTGACAGTATCGACATGACGCAGCGCATCATGGACGAGCAGCAGCAGGGTGTGAAAGACGATATCGCCGCGCTGTTAAACAAAGATTGGCGCGCGGCCATTTCCAGCTGTGAAATGCTGCTGTCCGAAACCTCAGGTACGCTGCGTGAATTACAGGATACGCTGGAGGCCGCGGGCGACCTGCTGCAAGCGCACTTACTGCGGATTCAGGACTCGACCATGGGCGAAAGCGAACTGAGCTTCGTCGATAAGTTAGTCTTTGATTTGCAAAGCAAGCTTGACCGAATTACCAGCTGGGGCCAGCAAGCGATTGACCTGTGGATCGGTTATGACCGTCATGTTCACAAATTTATTCGTACCGCGATCGATATGGATAAAAACCGCGTCTTTGCTCAGCGTCTTCGCCAGTCCGTCCAAAATTACTTCGACAATCCGTGGACGTTAACCTTTGCGAATGCAGAGCGTTTACTGGACATGCGTGATGAAGAGCTGGCGCTGCGCAGTGAAGAGGTGACCGGTGAACTTCCGCCGGACCTGGAATATGAAGAATTTAGTGAAATACGTGAGCAGCTTGCCGCAATGATTGAGCAAGCGCTGCAAGTGTATCAACAACAGAAGACGCCGCTCAATCTGGGCACCGTGATGCGCGATTACCTTGAACAGTACCCGCGCGCGCGGCATTTTGACGTAGCGCGAATTGTGGTCGACCAGGCTGTACGCCTTGGTGTGGCTGAAGCAGATTTTTCAGGGTTGCCAGCCGAATGGCAGGCAATCAATGATTTCGGAGCCAAGGTGCAGGCCCATGTCATCGACAAATATTGAACACATAATGCCAGCTAAGCTGGCGCAAGCGTTGGCAAATTCCGTATTTCCTGCTCTGGACAGTCAGCTGCGTTCTGGCCGTCACATTGGCATTGACGAATTGGATAACCACGCTTTCCTGATGGACTATCAGGAAGAACTCGAGCTGTTTTATAGCCGCTACAGCGTTGAATTGATCCGAGCGCCTGAAGGTTTCTTCTACCTGCGCCCACGTTCAACCACGCTCATCCCGCGTTCGGTGCTGTCCGAGCTGGACATGATGGTAGGGAAAATTCTCTGCTATCTGTACCTCAGCCCGGAGCGTCTGGCGCATGAAGGCATTTTCACCCAGCAGGAACTTTATGATGAGCTGCTCAGCCTTGCCGATGAAAGCAAGCTGCTGAAATACGTCAATCAGCGTTCTACCGGCTCTGACCTTGATCGCCAGAAACTGCAAGAGAAAGTCAGAACCTCGCTGAACCGCCTGCGCCGCTTGGGCATGGTGTGGTTTATGGGGGCCGACAGCAGCAAATTCCGCATTACCGAAGCCGTTTTCCGCTTCGGGGCAGATGTACGCAGTGGCGATGACGCCCGCGAAGCGCAGTTGCGAATGATCCGCGACGGTGAAGCAATGCCAATTGAAAGCGCGTTATCGCTGAATGACGAAAACGAAGACAGCGAATCGCCAACCGAACAAAGGCATGACAGCGCAGAGGACGAACAGGAATGATTGAACGCGGTAAATTTCGCTCACTAACGCTGGTTAACTGGAACGGCTTCTTTGCGCGTACTTTTGACCTTGATGCTTTGGTTACCACGCTTTCGGGCGGCAACGGGGCGGGGAAATCGACCACCATGGCGGCCTTCGTTACGGCGCTGATCCCTGACTTAACCTTGCTGCACTTCCGTAACACCACCGAAGCGGGTGCGACCTCCGGCTCTCGTGACAAAGGTCTGCACGGCAAGCTGCGCGCGGGCGTCTGCTATTCCACCCTCGACGTGGTGAACTCGCGCCATCAGCGGGTGATCGTTGGTGTGCGTTTGCAGCAGGTTGCCGGGCGTGATCGTAAAGTAGATATCAAACCTTTCACCATTCAAGGTCTGCCTACTGCGATTCAGCCTACTGAGATTTTGACCCAGACCGTGGGCGACCGTCAGGCGCGCGTGCTGTCGCTGCAAGAGCTAAAAGACAGCGTCGAAGCGATGGAAGGGGTGCAGTTCAAGCAGTTCAACTCGATCACTGACTATCACTCGCTGATGTTCGATCTGGGCGTGATCCCGCGCCGTCTGCGCACCGCGTCCGATCGCAGCAAGTTCTATCGCCTGATTGAAGCCTCGCTGTACGGCGGGATTTCCAGCGCCATCACCCGCTCTCTGCGCGACTACCTGTTGCCAGAAAACAGCGGCGTGCGCAAAGCCTTCCAGGATATGGAAGCCGCCCTGCGTGAGAACCGCATGACGCTGGAAGCTATTCGCGTCACCCAGTCTGACCGCGATTTGTTCAAACACCTGATCTCCGAAGCCACCTCTTACGTTGCCGCCGACTATATGCGCCATGCCAACGAGCGTCGCATCCATCTCGACGGTGCCTTGGTGCTGCGCAACGACTTGCTGACCAGCCGCAAACAGCTCTCCAGCGAGCAGTATCGCCATGTTGAAATGGCCCGCGAGTTGGCCGAGCAGAGCGGCTCGCAAAGTGATTTAGAAACTGACTATCAGGCGGCCAGTGACCACCTGAGTCTGGTGCAAACGGCGATGCGCCAGCAGGAAAAAATCGAGCGCTATGAGAGCGACCTCGAAGAGCTGACCTACCGTCTCGAAGAACAAAATGAAGTGGTTGCGGAAGCCAGCGAGCTGCACGCCGAGCACGAAGCCCGCGCCGAAGCCGCTGAGATTGAGGTGGATGAGCTGAAGAGCCAGCTGGCGGATTACCAGCAGGCGCTCGACGTGCAACAAACCCGCGCTATTCAATACCAGCAGGCGCTGCACGCCCTTGAGCGCGCGCGCGAGCTGTGCCAAATCCCTGACCTGTCGAGCCAGAACAGCGAAGAGTGGCTGGAAACCTTCCAAAGCAAAGAGCAGGAAGCCACAGATATCCTGCTGATGCTCGAGCAGAAGATGAGCGTGGCCGACGCGGCGCACAGCCAGTTCGAAAACGCCTATCAGCTGGTGGTGAAAATCGCCGGTGAAGTGAGCCGCAGCGAAGCCTGGCAAACCGCGCGTGAACTGTTGCGCGACTGGTCTTCTCAACAGCATCAGGCCGAGCGCGTAGAGCCACTGCGCATGCGCCTGTCCGAGCTTGAAGGCCGCCTGCGCGAGCAGCAAGACGCCGAGCGCCAATTGCAGGAGTTCTGCAAACGTTCGGGTCAGGATGTTCATCCTGAAGATTTAGACGAGCTTCAGCGCGAGCTGGAAGTACAGATTGAAGAGCTGTCTGGCGTGGTTTCTCAAGCCGGCGAGCGCCGCATGGAGATGCGCCAAGAGCTTGAGCGCGTTCAGGCCCGTATTCGTGAGCTGACCGCCCGTGCACCGGTGTGGTTGGCGGCGCAAGAGGCGCTGAGCCAGCTGAGCGAGCAGAGCAAAGAGCCGCTGGAAAGTAGCCAGCAGGTTACTGAGTACATGCAGCAGATGCTGGAAAGCGAGCGCGAAACCACGGTTGAGCGCGACGAAGTGGCTTCGCGCAAAAAACGCATTGAAGGGCAAATAACGCGCCTTAGCCAGCCAAGCGGTGCGGAAGATTCGCGCATGATTGCTCTGGCTGAGCGTTTTGGCGGTGTGTTGCTTTCTGAGATTTATGACGACGTTACCATTGATGACGCGCCTTACTTCTCCGCGCTTTACGGGCCTTCCCGCCACGCCATCGTGGTGCCAGATCTCTCTCTGATCCGCGACCAGCTTGACGGCTTGGACGACTGCCCAGAAGACCTTTATCTGATTGAAGGGGACCCGCAGTCCTTCGATGACAGCGTGTTTGCCGTCGAAGAGATGCAGGGCGCGGTGCTGGTCAAAACAGGCGACCGCCAGTGGCGTTATTCCCACTTCCCGCAGGTGCCTCTGTTCGGCCGCGCGGCGCGTGAGAATCGCCTCGAGACTTTACATAAAGAGCGCGAAACCCTGTCTGAGCGTTATGCGACCTTGTCGTTTGACGTACAGAAGATCCAGCGTGTGCATCAGGCCTTCAGCCGCTTCATCGGCAGTCACTTGGCGGTGGCGTTTGATGCCGACCCGGAAGCCGAGATCCGCACTCTCAGCGGGCGTCGCGGTGAGCTGGAGCGCGCCCTGAACTCTCATGAAGGGGCCAACCAGCAGCAGCGCCAGCAGTATGAACAGGCAAAAGAATCCGTTGCCATGCTCAACAAGCTGCTACCGCGCGTTGGCCTGCTGTGTGATGAAACCCTGATCGACCGGGTTGAAGAGATCCGTGAAGAGCTGGAAGAAGCGCAGGATTCTGCCCGCTTTATTCAGCAACACGGCGCGTCTCTCACCAAGCTGGAGCCGCTGGTTTCTGTGCTGCAAAGTGACCCCGAGCAGCATGACCAGTTAAAAGAGGATTACGCACAGGCCCAGCACGCGCAGCGATTGGCGAAGCAGCAGGCCTTCTCGCTTACCGAAGTGGTTCAGCGTCGTGCGCACTTCGGCTATACCGATTCAGCGGGCATGCTGACTGAAAACTCTGATTTGAATGACAAGCTGCGTCAGCGCCTTGAACATGCCGAGGCTGAGCGTACCCGTGCCCGTGAGCAGATGCGTCAACATCAGGCACAGTACGCCCAGTACAACCAAGTGTTGGCGTCGCTGAAAAGCTCATTCGATGCCAAGCGCGATATGCTCAAAGAGCTGGGGCAAGAGCTGCAGGATATCGGCGTGCAGGCTGACGCTAACGCCGAGGCCCGCGCCAAGACCCGTCGTGACGAGCTGCATGCCGCGCTGAGCACCAACCGCGCTCGCTGCAACCAGTTGGAAAAACAGATCACCTTCTGCGAAGCCGAAATGGATAACTTGCAGAAGAAACTGCGCAAGCTCGAGCGTGATTATCACCAGAGCCGCGAACACGTGGTCACCGCGAAGGCGGGTTGGTGTGCGGTGATGCGTTTGGTGAAAGACAATGGCGTCGAGCGTCGTCTGCACCGCCGCGAGCTGGCCTATATGGACGGCGACGAGCTGCGTTCCATGTCGGATAAATCACTGGGCGCGCTGCGCCTGGCGGTGGCTGACAACGAGCATTTGCGCGACGTTCTGCGTCTTTCCGAAGATCCAAAACGCCCTGAGCGCAAAATTCAGTTCTACATCGCGGTTTATCAGCATCTGCGCGAGCGCATTCGTCAGGATATTATTCGCACCGACGACCCGGTTGAAGCTATCGAACAGATGGAAATCGAGCTGGGGCGTCTGACGGAAGAGCTGACCGCGCGTGAGCAGCAGTTGGCGATCAGCTCGAAGAGCGTGGCGAACATTATTCGCAAAACCATTCAGCGCGAGCAGAACCGTATTCGCATGCTGAACCAGGGGCTACAGGCCGTGGCCTTCGGTCAGGTTAAGAGCGTGCGGCTAAACGTTAACGTTCGCGAAGCACATGCGGGCCTGCTGGACGTGCTCTCCGAGCAGCAAGATCAGCATCAGGACCTGTTTAGCAGCAACCGTCTAACCTTCTCTGAAGCACTGGCGAAGCTCTATCAGCGCCTGAATCCGCAGATCGACATGGGCCAGCGTACGCCACAAACCATCGGCGAGGAGTTACTGGATTATCGTAACTATCTCGAAATGGAAGTGGAGGTTAACCGTGGTTCTGACGGCTGGTTGCGTGCGGAGAGCGGGGCGCTGTCTACCGGTGAGGCTATCGGTACCGGTATGTCGATTCTGGTGATGGTGGTGCAGAGCTGGGAAGAAGAATCGAGCCGCATGCGCGGTAAAGACATTTCGCCTTGCCGCCTGCTGTTCCTTGATGAAGCGGCGCGTCTAGATGCGAAATCTATCGCCACCTTGTTCGAACTCTGCGACCGGCTTGAGATGCAGCTGATCATCGCCGCACCTGAAAACATCAGTCCAGAGAAGGGCACAACCTATAAGCTGGTGCGTAAAGTGTTCAACAACCATGAACACGTGCACGTGGTGGGTCTACGCGGTTTCGCCGCCGAGCTACCAGCCACTGTAGATGCTGAAGTGGAAAACGGCTGATAACTGCTGGGTTCTGCGCATAAAAAAAAGCCCCGTTTATGGGGCTTTTTTACGTTTAGGGGATTAGCTAACATAACGAACTTTGGCTTATGGGGCCAAGGACAGCACTTTTTCACGCAGCTCTATAAAACGGCTATAAACATCATCAACTTCTAGCAAACGAACGTCTTCTGAAGGAGCTTCAATGATGGAGCATGGAACCTGCCATGGTGCCCAATAATTAGCATCGCTATTGCCATACATTGCCACTACGGGTCTTTGCATTCCCGCAGCAATATGCAATGCGCCGCCATCACTGGTGATGATTTGATCACAAAGTGACATCGCCGCCATCAGCTCGCGAATGCTGTCGGTTGGCATTGGCGTTAAAGGTAGATCTTTGCAGGCATCAATGACTGCTTGCGCTTTTTGATCGTCGCCCGGATGTTTAGGGTTATTTTCAGCTCCCGGTGACCAGAATAAAGCTAAACGGCAATCTTCCCGTGCCACTAAGCGATGCGCTAACTCAATAAACTTCTCTACTTGCCAACGCTGCTGTGGCTTGCGAGAGCTTATTTGTAAACCATAGATTGGCTTGTCTCTGACAATTTTAAATTTATCAACAATATAATTAACTTCATTTTCAGAGACATATAATTCCAGTGGCCCCGGTGCCTTATTGATACCTAATGGCTCTGATAATGTGTTTAATAATTCAACAATATGCAAACCCTCAATGTTCGGTAAATTATCCGTTACGAAGCTCTTAGGATTATTTCCGATAGCTATAATGCGTTTTGCACCAGAGAGTTTTGCCCATTGGAGTGAGCGTTTGTCAGTGCTGGCGAGCAGGGCGACGTCGTAGCCTCCCATACGCACAGAGATTGAGGTTATTAGCCGCTGAAGATAGACGCCAAGCAGCGTTTGGCCCGCTTGTCGATGGTGAGACTTGCAATAGAGATGAACTTTGTTGATGTGTGGGTTACCCACCAGTACATCTTTATTGTAAGTATTAACCAGTAAATCGAGCGTATTTTGAGTGTTATCTGTTAGGTTTTTGATTAATGGGGTAGTCAGAATCAAATCGCCAATATTATCGCGTCTAATTAATAAAATTTTCATATCAATATTTTAGTGAAAGCAAACACCGGCTATCCTAGTTTTCCGTATTTGAATAATCAAGTTCTATTCGCTTTGTTTTATTGATCCTGATCGATGGCAGAGGGGATGTGGCTTGCCTGAAAGAGTGGTTTTTAACGGTGAAAATCAGGATTAATAATTCTTTGTTATAATTGCGTTTTTTTTCACCTGCAAAGACATCTTTTGCAGCAGTTAGCCTAATGATTATCCTCTGTGAGTACTTTATTTCATCCTCGTGCTAGCTTAGAGTCTTCACTGCACGCGAGGTGCTATTGTGTTGAGATCTCGCGCAAAAAAAGAATTATGTTTATATACTTAAACCATGGGTTTTTTGCTTGAATTTATCGGATTTGATTTGGGCATATTAAGGGAGGCAAGGGATGATGTTTACGAGTCAAGGGTCTCTCAGATTTCTGGCAGCCAGCTGTCTAATCGCATTGGGATTAGCGCCGCTACAGGCTGCATTCGCGGCAGTGCCGACACTTTCGGTGCGTTCGGCGACGCTTTCTAGCGTCCAAAGCCTTAGCCAACTGCAGGCTGAGTTGCCAAAAGGGGTTAAGCCGCTTTATCTATCCTCTCTTTCATCTCTTTACGCCGCTAATCATATGCAGCCAATGTGGGAAGACAGGGACACCGTCCATCAATTCCAGCAGCAATTAGCAGAGCTGGCCCTCTCGGGCATTCAACCTCAGTTCACTCAGTGGGTAAAGTGGCTAACTGACCCGCAGGTTACCGGGATGGCGCGAGATATTGTGCTGTCTGATGCAATGCTGGGGTATTTGCAATTTGTGAGCGGCGTCGAGGCGAACGGTGATAATTGGCTGTATAGCGCCACGCCTTACAAAATGACCACGCCGCCGCTGACAGTGATCAATCAATGGCAGTTGGCGCTGCGCAAGGGCACCACGGCAGGTTATATGGCGACCTTAACGCCACAGCATCCACTGTATGCCAAAATGCACGCCGCGCTGAGAACCATGCTGGCAGATAACCACCCATGGCCACAGGTCACTAACGCCGCCAGTTTACGGCCAGGGCAAATCAGTGATGATATCCCGGCATTGCGCGAGATCCTCAGTCGCACCGGCATGATGACCGCCAGCACGGCTGAGGCCAAATCGCCAAAGCCTACGGATGAAACCATCGCCAAAGATGGTCCGGGTGCCGCGGCAAATGATGACCTGTCGGTTGATGAAACTGCCGATAAATCAGTTCAGCAATCCCCGGTAGTCAGTCCGGCAGCAACCTCGGTGACGGATGTATTGCCATCGGTGACGCCAGCGGGGCAGTCCGCAGCACCGACGCCGATTGCCGTAGCCGATAACCAATACTCACCAGAACTGGTCGAGGCGGTAAAGCGCTTCCAGAAATGGCAGGGGCTTGAGGCCGATGGCATTATCGGTACCCGAACTCGCGAATGGCTGAACGCCTCGCCACGCCTGCGTGCGACGCTGCTGGCGCTGAATATCCAGCGGCTGCGCATTTTGCCGGGTAATGTGAATACCGGCATTATGGTGAACATTCCTAACTATCAGCTGACTTATTACCTCAACGGCAGCGAGGTTTTGTCTTCACGGGTGATTGTTGGCCGACCAAGTCGTAAAACGCCGTTAATGAGCAGTGCGCTGAACAATGTGGTGGTTAACCCGCCGTGGAACGTGCCGACAACGCTGGTGCGGGAAGATATTGTGCCTAAGGCGATGCGCGATAGCGGCTATTTCCAGAAACATGGCTATACCGTGCTGTCTGGCTGGAACAATGATGCGGAAGTGATCGATCCGACGATGATTGACTGGAGCGTCGTGTCGCCGAATCATTTCCCGTATCGAATTCGTCAGGCACCCGGGGCGACCAACTCGCTGGGACGTTACAAATTTAATATGCCGAGTTCGGATGCCATCTATTTGCATGACACGCCTAACCACGGGTTATTCCAGAAGGATATTCGTGCTCTGAGTTCAGGTTGTGTCCGTGTGAATAAAGCGTCTGAGCTGGCGAATATGCTCTTGCAGGATGCTGGTTGGAATGACACGCGTATCTCGTCCACGCTGCAGGGCGGGAATACGACCTTTGTGCCTATTCGTCACCGTATACCAGTAAAACTGTTTTACTTGACGGCATGGGTTGCAGAGGACGGTAAGCCGCAATTCCGCACAGATATTTACAATTATGATTCCCCAGTGAGATCTGGCGCGCAAATTTTGCCACAGGCAGAAATTTTGTTGCAATAAATGCAGTAAAACTAAAATGATAGCGGTCAGAGTAATTGGCCTGATAGCGGGAATAGTGGCCACACTATTCCCGCTATGCTTTATACAGCGAGTTGACTCACTGAAATAAGGCGGTTAAGGTTCGGAAGGGCTCAATTTTGCGCCTACTTTGACTCTCTTATCGGGTAATAAACTGTTCATGGACCAAATCGACAAACATCGCCGTAAATGGCTGGCACTTGGCGGTGCCGCTGTGGGCATAGCACTTCTTCCTGGACGCGCTTTTGCCACTCTTTCCACTCCTCGTCCGCGTATTTTAGTGGTTAACAACATAAATACCGGTGAGACCCTCAAAACCGAGTTTTTTGATGGAAAGCGTTACAACAAGGATGAGTTGGCAAGATTGAACCACTTGTTCAGAGATTACCGTGCCGAGCAAGTCAAGAGTATCGACCCCGCCTTATTTGACCATCTCTATCGCTTACAAGTGATGTTGGGCACCAATAAACCGGTCCAGCTCATTTCTGGTTATCGCACCTTAGCCACTAATAACAGCATGCGTAAACCCGGCAGCGGCGTGGCGAAACATAGCTATCACACGCTGGGTCAGGCGATGGACTTCCATATTGCCGGCATAGACTTGAGTAATATTCGCAAAGCCGCGTTAAAAATGAAGATGGGTGGTGTAGGATATTATCCACGTAGCAACTTTGTGCATATCGATACGGGTCCGGCGAGAACCTGGTGATATGTGTAATATGCGGCTTATTGGTTCATGACTTCTTATTTCTTATGAATGAAAAGATGAACAAATAAGCCGCCGTGGAGCCTTATGAAATACCATCTCATTCCTGTCACGGCGTTCAGCCAAAATTGTTCGATTATTTGGTGTACTGAAACCAATCAGGCAGCCATTGTCGACCCCGGTGGGGAAGCCGAAAAAATCATTGCGGAAGTCTCATCTCTTGGCGTCGATGTTAAGCAAATCTTGCTGACTCATGGTCACCTTGACCATGTGGGGGCTGCAGCGGAACTGGCGCAGCACTATTCGGTACCCATCATTGGACCACAGAAAGAAGACCTATTCCTGCTGGAATCGCTGCCAACCCAAAGCAGAATGTTTGGATTAGCCGATTGCGCGCCTCTGGAAACCGATCAATGGTTGGAAGAGGGCGATAAGGTCGCCGTCGGCGAAGAACAACTCTCCGTTTTACACTGTCCGGGCCATACGCCGGGGCATATCGTTTTCATCAATGAGAAAAGCCGTTTAGCCGTGTCTGGCGATGTGATTTTCCGTGGTGGCGTGGGGCGCAGTGACTTCCCGCGAGGCGATCATCAGGCATTGATTCACTCAATTAAAACCAAATTGCTGCCACTGGGTGATGATATAAAATTCATTCCGGGGCACGGCCCAATGTCAGATTTAGGGTTCGAGCGCAAAACGAATCCGTTTTTACAGGATGAATTACCGGTCTGGTAAAGGTGGGGTGAAACCACTCAGGCAGTAATAAGAGTCATAAAAAAAGCCCGCCAGTTGCCTGACGGGCTTTTTAGTTTGCCGAATTCAGTGATTATAAAACGGCAACAATGGCTTCACACAGAGGGGACATATTGTCCAGTGTGATACCTGCGACGTTGATACGGCCAGAGTTCACCGCATATACGCCAAACTCTTCGCGCAGGCGCAGAACCTGATCTTTGGTCAGGCCGCTGAAGGAGAACATACCGTTCTGATTAATAATGAAGCTAAAGTCCTGCTGCGCGCCTTTTTCCTGCAAGGTGGTCACGAACAGCTGACGCATACGGTGAATACGCTGACGCATATCACTCAGCTCTTGTTCCCAGATAGCACGCAGCGCTTCATTACCAAGAATGGTCGCTACCACTGCCGCACCGTGTGATGGTGGGTTGGAGTAGTTGGCGCGGATCACCGATTTAACCTGACTGAAAGAGCGATCTGCTGTTTCTGCATCGGCGGCGACGAGGGTACAGGCACCTACGCGCTCGTTGTACAGGCCGAAGTTTTTAGAGTAGGAGCTGGCAACCAGCAGTTCCGTATGTTTAGCGGCGAAAATGCGCAGACCCTGAGCATCTTCTTCCAGACCCTTAGCGAAACCTTGGTAAGCGAAGTCAAACAGCGGCAGCCAGCCGTTAGCCACGGACAGATCTGCGAGCTGAGTCCACTGGGCCTTTGTTGGGTCGATACCGGTAGGGTTATGACAGCAGCCGTGGAACAGTACCACGTCTCCCGCTTTAGCTTCGCTCAGGCTTTTCAGCATGCCGTCAAAATCAAGCGCATGGTTTGCTGCGTCATAATAGTTGTATTCAACCACTTCCAGACCAGAAGCGTTGAACACGCCTTTATGGTTTGGCCAGCTTGGATTGCTGACCCAAACGCGTTTAGCCGCAGTCTGCGTGGCGATAAACTCAGCGGCAATACGCAGGCCGCCGGTGCCGCCTGGCGTTTGTGCCGTGCGCGCGCGTTTAGCCGCAATAATGGCGCTGTCTTTACCAAACAACAGCTCTTGGGTGCAGCGTGCGAAGTCTGGCAGGCCGTCGATGCTCAGATAGGTTTTGGTGGTTTCGTTTTCCAGCAGATATTGTTCGGCTTTCTTTACGCTGGTGAGAACCGGAGTTTTACCCGTTTCATCTTTATAAACACCAATCCCCAGATTAATTTTATCTTGGCGATCGTCAGCACGGAAAAGATCGGTAAGACCCAGAATAGGATCGGCAGGAGCAGCAATGATTTTTTCAAACATGTGAAAGACTTCCATGACCTGATATTTAGCAGAAAGAGGGCTCAGGTTACCGCCTCAAAATCAGTTTGCCAACCGTTTGCGGTAAAAAGAAAGCAGAGTTGTGAGGCGGCTGTCGAGATTAATAATTTTGATGATGGAAAAGGCAGGAGAGAAGCTGAAAAGCAAAAGGCAGAGCCGAAGCTCTGCCTTTACATTCGCTGGTGAAGCACCCGAAAGTGCTTCGATTAAGCGAAATTAGAACTGGTATTGCAAGCCAACGCCAACAACGTTGTCGGTATTGGTACCGGCAGCTTTGGTGTAGTCGTTGTCGTCCAACAGGTTGATTTTGTAGTCAACGTAGGTAGACATGTTTTTGTTGAAGTAGTAGTAGGTACCCACTTCGATGTATTTAACCAGGTCAGCGTCGCCGCCTGCGAAGGTGCCGTTAGCGCCGTTAACAGCGTTCAGGTCCTTACCTTTAGATTGCAGGTATGCGATAGATGGACGCAGGCCGAAGTCGAATTGGTACTGTGCAACCACTTCGAAGTTCTGAGTTTTGTTAGCGAACTGCGCGTTGTCTACGCCGTAACCGGTGGTGTTACGAGATTCGCCGTAGAAAGCAGCCAGGTATACGTTGTTCGCATCATATTTTGCGCCCAATGCGTATGCGTCAGCTTTGTCGCCGTTACCGTCAGCAGTTTGAGCATCGGTACGGTCAGAAGAGAAGTAAGCGCCAGTTACGCTAACACCGGAATTACCGATAGCGTAAGCGGTTGATGCACCCCAGCCGTCGCCGTTCTGGTCGATGCCGTTACGGCCATCGTTTTCGTTTTTGCCTTGGTACTGGATAGCGAAGCTCAGACCATCAACCAGACCGAAGAAGTTGTTGTTACGGTAAGTTGCCAGACCGTTAGAACGACCAACCATGAAGTTGTCGTTGTTCTGGTACATGGTGTCATCGCCGAACACTGGCAATTGGTCAGTGTAAGACATTACGTCGTAGATCACGCCGTAGTTACGACCGTAGTCGAATGAACCCCAGTCGCCGAATTTCAGACCTGCGAAGCCCAGACGAGTTTTGTTGCCTTCGTCGCCAGCGCTTTCAGCGTGGTTAGCTTGAACGTTGTATTCCCACTGGCCGTAACCGGTCAGTTGGTCAGTAATTTGGGTTTCGCCTTTGAAGCCGAAACGAACGTAAGTCTGGTCGCCGTCGCTGCCGTTGTCGTCAGAGAACTGGTGACGCGCGTCAACTTTACCGTACAGGTCCAGTTTGTTGCCGTCTTTGTTATAAACTTCAGCTGCGTTTGCTGCACCAGCAGCTAACAAAGCTGGGATCACCACTGCAAGAATATTGCGCTTCATCATTTATTATTACCCTCATTGGTTTTATTTGGACACCTGCCACTGCCGTAAATAATTCTTTAGGGAACTATTCTTGAGAGTTTGGTGTCTCCTGTGTCTGAACGCAGTGTTCCATCCGAAGGGGGGTTAATCCACATCGAAAATGCTACCAAACCCCCAAATATGTTTCAGCAGGAAAAAATGTATTACAAAATGTAATTTTTACGGAACTTTGTGACAGGGATCTATCTTTAAAAATGACTAAGGCCAGCGAAGCTGGCCTTATTTGTGTAACTAAAATGTTAATTGGAAAATATTTTAGTTAATTAGAAGGTTGCATTACGTGGTGTGCGTGGGAACGGGATCACATCACGAACGTTTTGCACGCCAGTGACATAAGCTACCAGACGTTCGAAGCCTAAGCCGAAACCTGAATGTGGCACGGTGCCGTAGCGACGAAGGTCGCGATACCACCAATAATCTTCTTTATTCAGGCCCATCTCTTCCAAACGAGCATCCAGCATATCTAAACGTTCTTCACGCTGAGAACCGCCGATAATTTCGCCGATGCCTGGTGCTAGCACATCCATAGCTGCAACTGTTTTTCCGTCTTCATTCATTCGCATATAGAATGCTTTGATATCTTTCGGATAGTTTTTAACCACTACAGGCGCTTTAAAGTGTTGCTCTGCAAGATAGCGTTCATGCTCAGAAGAGAGATCGACGCCCCAAGAAACCGGATTTTCGAATTTCTGACCACAATTGATAAGAATTTCTACAGCATCGGTGTAGTCCACTTGGGCGAAATCTGATGTTACAAAACGCTGCAGGCGAGAAACAGCATCTTTGTCTACGCGTTCAGCAAAAAACGCCATATCGTCCGCTCTTTCGTCCAGAACGGCCTGGAAAACATATTTAAGCATGCTTTCAGCCAGTGCCGCGATGTCATCCAGAGTCGCAAAGGCTACTTCTGGCTCCACCATCCAGAACTCGGCGAGGTGGCGGCTGGTATTGGAGTTTTCTGCACGGAAGGTCGGGCCGAAGGTGTAAACCTTGGACAGGGCGCTGGCGTAGGTTTCGCCGTTCAACTGGCCGGAAACCGTAAGGAACGCTTCTTTACCAAAGAAGTCTTCGCTGAAATCTACTTCGCCTTTATCAGTGCGCGGCAGGTTTTGGAAGTCCAGCGTGGACACGCGGAACATCTCGCCAGCACCTTCGGTATCAGACGCAGTGATCAGCGGAGTCGACACCCAGAAATAGCCATTCTCGTGATAGAAACGGTGAATAGCCTGAGACAGGGTGTTACGCACGCGAGCCACGGCGCCAATCAGGTTGGTGCGCGGGCGCAGGTGAGCCACTTCACGCAGATATTCAATGCTGTGGCGTTTAGCCGCCATCGGGTAAGTGTCCGGGTCATCGACCCAGCCAACCACTTTAATAGCCGTTGCTTGCAGCTCAAAACTCTGGCCTTCGCCAGGAGAGGCAACAACGGTGCCGGTCACTTCGACTGAACAACCGGTGGTCAGGCGCAGAACCTCATCCTGATAATTTGGAAGAGAATTATTCACAACGGCCTGTAACGGATTAAAGCAGGAACCGTCATAAACGGCGACGAAGGAGATGCCAGCTTTAGAATCTCTCCGGGTACGTACCCAACCGCGTACGGTGACTTCACTGTCAACCGCAGCACGGCCTTGCAGTACGTCGACTACAGGCACAACGCTCATAGGTTTCTCTCTTTCTTATAAATTCAGATGGTGATTCAGAAATAATGGACACCCTTTAAAAAGGGATTTTGCTATGTTACTTAGCCTTTCTCAGGACACAAGCAGAAATCACCTTCGCCAGACAACATTTGTCCGCCAAACCGGTGGCGGGATCAGTTGCATCAAGCTGATGAGTGGCAAGTAAGCAAAAGCAAATAATAGGTATATAAAGGAAGAAAAAGTCTAAAGGGGGCGGAAAGGCAGAACTGGGGGAGGAAATTACGCCGCCGGTGTGGCCGACGGCGTTTTGATCAGGAAGCTTTTTTCACCAGCGGCAAATCAAAAGCTTTGCGTAAGGCTTTAACGAAGGCTTTGTCCTGACAGATGGTTTTGCCCGGGCTATCTGAAAGCTTAGCCACCGGCTTACCGTTGCACTGCACCAGCTTGATGACTATGTTCAGCGGCTTCACCTCAGGAATATTACAGGTGAGACGCGTACCGATACCAAACACCAAATTCACCCGAGTGTGGAAGTGGCGGTAGAGGTCCAGCGCTTTATCCAAGTCGAGATTGTCTGAGAACACCAGCGTCTTGGTCATCGGGTCGATACCCAGCTTTTGATAATGGGCGATAGCTTTCTCACCCCATTCAACCGGGTCCCCTGAATCATGGCGCAAGCCTTCATAGGCATTGGCGAACTTCGGACCGAAATCGCGCAAGAAGGCGTCCATAGTGATGCAGTCGGTTAAGGCGATACCCAGCTGATTTGGATACTCATCCAGCCAGGCCTGCAACGCGGCGCGCTGGCTATTAGCCAGCACCGGACTAATTTGCTGATGCGCCTGGAACCACTCGTGGGCTTGGGTGCCGACCGGAGATAATTTCAGCTGGTGCGCCAAATCATAGTTGCTGGTGCCGACTAAGTACGGGAATTCCTCTTTCAGCGTGCTGACAATGGCGCGCTGCACTTCGCCGGTAAAACGACGGCGGGTGCCGAAGTCCATTAGGCGGAAGCGGGAAATATCGACGTCGGCGGCTTCTTCTTTGAAGCGTGCCAGATTCTTACGTAGCTGGTCGATGGCCATTTGGGCCGTGACCTGCTGCGAACGCTGGCGATGTACCACTTCGCTTATCACGGCGAGCAGCGGCACTTCCCACATGATCACTTCGCGCCATGGACCGGCGATGCGCACGTGCAAATGCCCGTCGCGGTCTGAAACCGTGACATGCTCTGGGTTATAGCGGAAAGTTTTCAGCCAGTTAAGGTAATCGTTGCTGAAGAACGGCAGGCCGGACAGATAAGTAAATTCCTCATCGGTCAGGGCCAGTTGGCTCATCATCTCGATTTGTTGACGGATTTCGCTGGCGTATTCGCCCAGCAGCTCATCACCACGGCAGCGGAATTCTGCGACCACGCTAATATTGTGGTAGCGATGGTAGACCGCTTGCTGCATATGAAGCTTGTAGGCATCGGTATCTAACAGCGAAGTCAAAATCGGGGAGGCGTATGGAGTCATAGCGCGTTTACAGCATCCTCGTCAGAAAGGGTCGTCGGCAATCACCGTTACATTACATAGGTAGGCAGTTTGCCTGTACACAACCATTCCAGATAAAAAAGCGTTCTGGATAAAACAGCAAAGTCTGTGAAGTATACCGTAATATCCTGCGAAAGAACCCACATCACATCATAATTGTCCGCGATGGGTCGAGGATTAAATGTGCGCTTCCGCCCACAAAGGCTCTTTCTGTTAACTATTTTGCAAGGCGAAATGCCAGGTCTGATCACATTTAAATAACAAAAATGCCGGGAAGCGGGCGTCACCCGGCGTGTTTGGCTAAATGTTTTCCAAATTAATGCCGCGAGTTTTCGGCCCAAACAGGCCAATCACCAGCATGACAATTAACATGCTGATCACGATAAACGCGATCACCCCGCCGGTTCCTACGTATTGCAAAATCAAACCGATCATAATGCTGCTGAAGGCGGTAGAAAGCCGACTAAAGGAGTAGCAGAAGCCCACCGCGCGGGCGCGAATGTGGGTCGGGAACACCTCTGTCTGATAAGCGTGATAGCTGTAGGTTAGCCACGCATTGGAATAGGTGATGAGGAAGCCGCAAATAATTAGCATCAGGGCATTGCTCTGGAAAGCGAACAGCGTGCCGAAAATCACCGTCATTAATGAAGAGAGAACAATCTGCCATTTGTTTTCAATTTTATCGGCGTAGCGGCTGCAAATCAGCGAACCCAGCGGATAGGCCAGAGTAATAAAGAAGGCGTACAGCAGGCTATGGGTCAGCGTCGTGCCCTGGCCGGAGAGCAGGGTGGGCAGCCAGTTACCAAAGCCAAAGAAGCCGATGGCCTGAAAGAAGTTCATCACCATCAGCATAAGCGTGCGCGAACGATACTCAGGTGCCCAAATCTCTTTAAAGGTGCTTTTTCGTGGCGGTTCTGCGCGCGCCGCCTTCGGCACATAGGCCGGGCTGTGGCTGACGCCGCAACGCTTTTCCATCTCCGTGACGACTTTATGAGCCTCTTCGTGCCGCCCCTGCTGCGCCAGCCAGCGCGCCGACTCCGGCAGATTCTTCCTCACCAGCCAGATAACAATCGAGCACACCGCTCCCGCAATCACCACGAAACGCCAGCCGCTGAGGCCAAAGAAGGTCTGCGGCACCAGCCACCATGACATTAATGCCACCGCCGGAACCGAGAGGAACTGAATGAAGAAGGCGAAGGCGAAGGCCCGGCTGCGCAGGCGCGTCGGCACCCATTCGCTCAGATAGGTATCAATGGTTACTAGCTCCAGACCCAGCCCAATGCCCACTAAGAAGCGGCAAAGAATTACTCCTTCGGCGCTGTGTTGAAAAGCCATTAATAAGGAGAAAAAGCCGTACCAGACCAGCGCGAACATAAAGGTCATGCGGCGGCCAAAACGGTCGGCATTGGGTGCCAGCAGGCTGGCGCCGACAAACAGTCCTAAAAAGGTGCTGGAGGCGAACGCCGCCTGATCGGCAATGCCGAAAATCCCGGCCGCGCCGACGTGGAAGATATTCTCAGCCACCAGGCCCGAGCTGATATAGCCCGTCTGGAACAGGTCATAGAGTTCGAAAAAACCGCCTAGCGAGAGCAAAACGATAAAGCGCCATAGTCCGGCCGTAGGTGGGAGTGCGTCGATGCGAGCCGACAGCGTAGGGTTATGATTATTTTTAGAGTAAGTCGAATCCACTCCGGGCGCAGCTATACCGCTCATTTTTTTATTAACCTCTCGGACACATGGTATTAACAATCATGCTAATGATTAGTGTGCGGTTTTAAATTTTGAATTCATGGGCTAAACACGAAAATTAAGCATAAAAAACTGGCTGATTAATTAAACAACCCGCCAGCGGAGGCCGGAGAGGGTCGAGCCAGATTGCCCGTGCTGAACAAAACGTGTCCTAACAGACTCACAAGCCTGTAACAATCTGGGAATTTCAGGTGCCTGTGGTAAAGTTTAGGAAAGCTTTTCAAGCTACAGGATCGCCGTTAAGGGATGCTCTGGCGTCTAACCCAACAACAAACGTCGTCAAGATTGACGAAAACGTTAAAAGGTTTTTTATGACTCAACTGCCACAAGCCAAATATCGCCACGACTACCGTGCGCCGGATTACACCATCACCGACATCGATCTCAACTTTGAACTTGATGCAGAAACCACGGTTGTGACCGCGGTCAGCCAGATTAAACGCCAGGGTGCGGAAGGCGCTGCGCTGGTGCTGGATGGTGAAGGACTGACGCTGATTAGCCTGAAAGTGAATGGTCAGGATTGGCCAAGCTACCAGTTGACTGAAAACACCCTGACGATCGACCGTCTGCCGGATGCCTTTGAACTGAGCATCGTCAACGAAATTCACCCGTCCAAAAACACCGCGCTGCAAGGGCTTTACCTGTCTGGCGTGGCGCTCTGTACTCAGTGTGAAGCCGAAGGCTTCCGCAACATCACCTATTATCTGGACCGCCCGGACGTTCTGGCGCGCTTCACCACCCGCATCGTGGCTGACAAAGCGCGCTATCCGTACCTGTTGTCTAACGGCAACCGTATTGATCAGGGCGAGCTGGAAGGCGGCAAACACTGGATTAAATGGGAAGACCCGTTCCCAAAACCTTGCTACCTATTTGCGCTGGTGGCGGGGGATTTCGACGTCCTGCGCGACACCTTTAAGACCCGTTCAGGCCGCGACGTGGCGCTGGAGCTGTTTGTTGACCGTGGCAATCTGGACCGCGCCGACTGGGCCATGGAGTCTCTGAAGCAGTCCATGAAGTGGGATGAAACCCGTTTCAACCTCGAATATGACCTCGACATCTTCATGATCGTTGCCGTTGATTTCTTCAACATGGGCGCGATGGAGAACAAAGGTCTGAACGTCTTCAACTCCAAATACGTGCTGGCGAAAGCAGAAACCGCCACCGACAAAGACTACTTGGGCATTGAAGCCGTGATCGGCCACGAATACTTCCACAACTGGACCGGCAACCGCGTGACCTGCCGCGACTGGTTCCAACTGAGCCTGAAAGAGGGCCTGACCGTCTTCCGTGACCAAGAGTTCAGCTCTGATCTGGGTTCACGCTCTGTTAACCGTATCGACAACGTGCGCGTGATGCGCGCCGCGCAGTTTGCGGAAGATGCCAGCCCAATGGCGCACCCAATTCGCCCGGAAAAAGTCATTGAAATGAACAACTTCTATACGCTGACCGTGTATGAGAAGGGTTCAGAAGTCATCCGTATGCTGCACACCTTGCTGGGAGAAGAGAAGTTCCAGGCCGGTATTCAGCTCTATTTCGAACGCCATGACGGCAGCGCGGCCACCTGCGACGACTTCGTACAGGCGATGGAAGATGCGTCCAACGTTGACCTCTCCCTGTTCCGCCGCTGGTACAGCCAGTCGGGTACGCCGGTGCTGACCGTGCGCGACGACTATGACGTGGAAAAACAGCAGTACACCTTGACCGTCAGCCAGAGGACCCCAGCGACGCCGGACCAGTCTGAGAAGCTGCCTCTGCACATTCCTTTGGATATCGAACTCTATGATCCACAAGGCAATGTGATTGCGCTGAAACAGAACGGCGGCGTGGTCAGCAATGTGCTGAACGTGACCGAAGCTGAGCAGACTTTCATCTTTGAAGATGTGGAATACCAGCCGGTGCCGTCGCTGCTGCGCGAGTTCTCCGCGCCGGTGAAACTGGATTACAAATATGGCGATCACCAGCTGACCTTCCTGATGAAACACGCGCGTAACGACTTCTCGCGTTGGGATTCAGCCCAGAGCCTGTTGGCGATTTACATCAAACTGAACGTGGCGCGCCACCAGCAGAAACAGCCGTTGTCTCTGCCGCTGCACGTGGCCGACGCTTTCCGCGCGGTGCTGTTGGATGAGAATATCGATCCGGGCCTGGCGGCGCAGATCCTGACTCTGCCGTCGGAAAACGAAATCGCGGAACTGTTCGACGTTATCGATCCAGAAGCCATCAGCGCGGTTCACGAAGCCATTACTCGCTGCCTGGCGACGGAAATGAGCGACGAATTCCTCGCCGTTTACCATGCCAACAGCCTGCCGGCTTACCGCGTGACCCATGCCGATATCAGCAAACGCGCACTGCGCAACATCTGCCTGCACTATCTGGCCTTTGGCGACGTGGCTCAGGCTGACAAGATTGTGAAAGCCCAATACGAACAAGCCGACAACATGACAGACTCACTGGCGGCGCTGTCTGCGGCGGTTTCTGCCCAGCTGCCTTGCCGCGAAGCCTTGCTGGCGGCGTACGACGAGCGCTGGCATCAGGATGGTCTGGTAATGGACAAATGGTTCATTCAGCAGGCCACCAGCCCGGCGGCGGATGTCTTGCAGAAAGTGCGTTCGCTGCTGACTCACCGCTCCTTCACCATGAGCAACCCGAACCGCGTTCGCTCGCTGGTGGGGGCCTTCGCTTCAGCTAACCCTTCTGCGTTCCACGCGGTCGACGGCAGTGGCTACCAGTTCCTGGTGGAGATGCTAACCGACCTGAACAGCCGCAATCCGCAGGTTGCCGCGCGCATGGTTGAGCCGCTGATCCGCCTGAAACGCTATGACAGCCAGCGCCAGGCGCTGATGCGTAACGCACTGGAGCAGTTGAAAGGGCTGGAAAACCTCTCCGGCGACCTGTTCGAGAAGGTATCTAAAGCGCTGGATGCTTAATTGCTGCATCAGGTGAATTAAGTATCAATAGGCATAAAAAAGGGCGATGGAAACATCGCCCTTTTTCTTTGGTGAAGAACTTAAACCTGAGCGCGACGCGCCTCGCTCGCTGGCGCAGAAGGCGTTAATACTCTCTCCAGCACTTCGGCTTCCAGCTCTGCCAGCCGTACCGAGCCTTTGCGGCGCGGGCGCGGCAGGTCTACTTGCAAATCTAAGCCTATCTCGCCTTGCTCAATCAAAATCACTCTATCGGCGACGGTCACCGCCTCGCTGACGTCATGGGTTACCAGCAAAACGGTGAAGTCGTGCTGTTGCCACAGGCGTTCGATAAGTCCCTGCATCTCAATACGCGTCAGGGCGTCGAGTGCACCCAAAGGCTCGTCGAGCAGTAACAAGCGAGGGCGGTGGATCAGCGCCCGGGCCAAGGCCACGCGCTGTTTTTGCCCGCCGGACAGTGCCGAAGGCCAGTCGTTAGCGCGATCGGCTAAACCGACCTCTTCCAGCGCGGCCTGAGCCGCTTCTCGCCATGCGCCTTTCAACCCCAGACCGACATTATCGATAACCTTTTTCCACGGCAGCAGGCGGTCGTCTTGGAACATCAGTCGAGTGTCATCGCGCACGTGGCTTAGGGGCGCACTGCCGCTGAGTAGCTCGCCCTGAGTGGTTTTCTCCAGACCGGCCAGCAGGCGCAGCAGGGTGCTTTTACCACAGCCGCTGCGGCCGACCACGGCGACAAACTGACCGGGCGCAATGCGCAGGTTAATGTCTTTGAGCACCGTGCGGTTGCCATACTTTTTGCTGATGCCGGACAAGGTCACCGGCGTGCCCTGAGGAATACGAGTGGTGTTGCTCATACGGCATCTCCTTGTTTTTTCTGATAAGCAGGGTGCCAGCGCAGCCAAACGCTCTCAAGCGAACGGGCCAGAATATCCGCCAGCTTGCCGAGAATGGCATACAGCACAATAGCCACCACCACCACGTCAGTTTGCAGGAATTCGCGGGCGTTCATCGCCAGATAACCAATCCCCGAATTGGCAGAAATGGTTTCGGCGACAATTAGCGTCAGCCACATAAAGCCCAGCGCAAAGCGCACGCCGACCATGATTGACGGCAGCGCGCCCGGCAGGACTACCTGCATAAACAGCGGCAAACCGGACAGGCCGTAGCTGCGCGCCATCTCCAGCAAACCGCGATCGATATTGCGGATGCCGTGGTAGGTGTTGAGGTAAATAGGGAACAGGGTGCCGAGCGCCACCAGGAAAATCTTGGCGGTTTCGTCGATGCCGAACCATAAGATCACCAGTGGGATCAGCGCCAGATGCGGAATGTTACGCAGCATCTGCAAGGAGCTGTCGAGCAGGCGTTCACCCCAGCGCGACAGGCCGGTGATAAAGCCCAGCAGCAGCCCCAGACTGCCACCAATCACAAAGCCAATCAGGGCGCGATAAGTACTGATTTTCAGGTTTTGCCACAGGTCGCCGCTTTTGGCTAATGTCCAGAATGCTTCGATAACCGCGCTCGGGGCAGGCAAAATGCGGTCTGACAGCCATCCGGCTTCAACCGCCAGTTGCCACCCGCCAATCAGCGCTACCGGAACAATCCAAGGTAAAATCCGGTCCAGCCAGCGATGTGAGGTTTTGCTATGCATGCTGATCTTCCTTACTGCTCGGCTGAAGCGTGTTTTGGCGCGAAGTCATGGGCCACCAGTTCGCCGCGAGCTTCAATGGCGCGTTTCACCGTGCTGTCCTGATCCTGTTTCGCCAGATCCAGATGCGGGAACAGCAACTCGCTGACGCGATAGGCTTCTTCGAGATGCGGGTAGCCGGAGAAGATAAAGGTGTCGATGCCTAAATCGGCGTACTCCTGCATGCGGGCGGCGACGGTTGGGCCATCGCCCACCAGCGCCGTGCCCGCGCCGGAGCGCACCAGCCCCACGCCGGCCCACAGATTCGGGCTGATTTCCAATTTGTTGCGGTCACCGCCGTGCAGCGCCGCCATACGATGCTGCCCCACGGAGTCAGTGCGCGCGAAGGCGGCCTGCGCTTTCTTGATGGTTTCATCGTCAAGATTGGCAATCAGGCGATCCGCCGCCTGCCACGCCTCTTCGGTGGTTTCGCGCACGATGACGTGCAGGCGAATGCCGAAGCGAATGGTACGCCCCTGAGCAGCGGCCTTGGCGCGCACTTGTTCGATTTTCTCTTTCACTAAGTGCGGGGGTTCGCCCCAGGTGAGGTACAGCTCAACCTGCTCGGCGGCCAGGTCCTGCGCTTCATCCGAAGAGCCACCGAAATAGAGCGGCGGGCGCGGGAACTGCACCGGCGGCTGCATCAGGCTGGCCCCTTTGACATGAATATGTTTGCCTTGGTAATCGACGGTTTCGCCTTCCAGCACGCGTCGCCAGATGCGAGTGAACTCGGCCGCTGATTCATAACGCTCTTTATGGCTGAGGTGTAAACCTTCGGCTGCCAACTCGGCAGGGTCGCCACCGGTAACCAGATTAAACAGCGCGCGGCCGCCGGACAGCCTGTCGAGCGTCGCCGCCTGACGCGCCGCAAGGGTCGGGGAGATAATCCCCGGGCGCAGCGCCACCAGAAACTTTAGCTTTTGCGTCACGGTGATAAGCGAGGCGGCTACCAGCCAGGAGTCTTCACACGAACGGCCGGTTGGCAGCAACACGCCGCCGAAGCCCAGACGGTCAGCCGCCTGCGCCACTTGTTGCAGATAGCCGTGGTCAACGGTGCGGGCATCTTTGTCCGTGCCCAAATAGCGACCGTCTCCGTGGGTCGGTAAAAACCAGAAAACGTTTAGACTCATGTGATTTACTCCTCTCTTATCGCCGCCCTTGCTTGGGAGGGCGGCTATTTTGTTCTGCTAACTCAGTGAGTGGCGGCGTCGCGCCAGATTCGGTCTTTGATCTCGACCTGCTTAGGTAAAATCTTGTTTTGATAGAACAGGTCAGCCGTGGCCTGCTGGGCTTTCTCGGTACGCGCATCCACCGGGGTGATGGGGGAATCAGGTAAGTGATCTAGATAGCTGGCAATCACGTTTTCTGGTAATCCCATGGCCTTGGAAAGCAGCTGAATGCTCTGCGCCCGGTCGGTTTTCACCAGCGCGTTGGCCTGCGTTAACACGGCTAACACTTGATGAATAAACTGCGGGTTGGCCTCGGTATATTGCTTCGGTGCCAGATAGAAGGAGCCGGTTTGGTTGAGCGTACTGCCGTCGATCAGCACGCGAACGTTGCCTTGCAGTTTGGCCGCGGAGTAGTACGGATCCCAAATCGCCCAGGCATCGACGTCGTGTTGCTGGAAGGCGGCGCGGGCATCGGCCGGCGTGAGATACACCGGTTTGATGTCAGTGAACTTCAGCCCCGCCTGTTGCAGCGCGCGCAGCAGCAGGTTGTGCGAGCTGGAACCTTTTTGGAAGGCGACTTTGCGTCCTTTCAGCTCGGCAACGCTTTTAATCGGGCTGTTGCTGTCGACCAGAATCACCTCAGCCTGCGGCTTCGGCGGCTCTTGCCCGACATACAGCAAATCGGCCCCGGCGGCTTGGGCAAACAGCGGCGGCAGGTCGCCGGTTCCACCCAGATCAATGCTGCCGACGTTCAGTGCTTCCAGGATTTGCGGACCTGCGGGGAATTCAATCCAGCTGATTTTGGTATGCGGAAAACGCTTCTCTAATAATTGATGCGATTTCGCCAGCACCAGCCCGACAGAGCCTTTTTGGTAGGCGATGCGGAAGGTCGCCGGATCTTTCTCTGGCGAGTTGGCGGCCTGCGCGCCGAAGGCCATGGCGGCCATCAGCCCGGCAATCAGCGGCAGGCGTTGCAATAAAGAATAGGGGGATGGCATCAGCAAACTCCTGTTAGTGCAGTCAGACGCCAATACTCGCCGCAGAGGTCTGAGTGGCAGAGTGCGGGATTGGGCGGCGGCGACTGAGGGCCAGATAGAAGTTTTCCAGCGACTCTTCGAGGCGTTCATTCAGCGCGGGTTGCAGCGTGGCCGGGAAGGTCTGGTAGTCAGTGATAAGGCTGTCGTCGGCGAACACGCCTTGCAGCACTTCCTGCGCTTTTAGCGAAGCCAAAACCGGTTTCAGGGCGTAATCCACCGCCAGCATGTGGCCGATCGAGCCTGCCGTAGCCAGAGGCAGCACCACTTTATGGTCTAACGCGCGCTCAGGCAGCAGGTCCAGCAGGGTTTTCAACGCGCCAGAGAAAGAGGCTTTATAGACCGGCGTGGCGACAATCAGGCCATCCGCGTCAGCGAGTTGTGCGATGAGCTTTTTCAACTGCGGGCTGCCGAAGTTGGCGAACAGCAGATCGTCTGCATTGAAGTCCTGCAAACTGTAGGAAATCACTTCAACGCCGCGAGAGGCCAACCAGCGGTGGCTCAGGGCCAGTAACGCCGATGAACGTGAAGGTTGTCTCGGGCTGCCTGCAAGGGATATAACGCGCATCACTACTCCTTATAACCAAAAATTATAGATTCATCATTTTCTTTAACTTAGTGGTTTAAAGCTAACAGGCGCGGGCGGGGGACTGGAAATCTAAATTTTGACTATATATAGCCAAAAACCGGTTTAAGAGATGCTGCAAAGGTGACGTGAAGGTAACGAAGAGGTAAATAAAAGGGTATCGATTGCGCGGATAGGGAATTTTAGTAGTGAATCGTTTCCCTTTGCTCGGATGTTAGTCGATAATACCGCCCCGTCTAGCCACGGGACCCCAGGAGTCTGCATGTATTACCCACTTGTCAGGAAAGCACTGTTTAAGCTCGACCCAGAGCACGCGCATGAATTAACTTTCCGCCAACTGAGCCGCCTTTCAGGTTCACCTTTTGAATTCCTTATTCGCCAATCCGTGCCAACCAAACCGGTTAGCTGCATGGGGCTTTCATTTAAAAACCCGTTAGGCCTTGCCGCCGGGCTGGATAAAAACGGCGAATGCATTGATGCCTTCGGCGCGATGGGCTTTGGTTTTGTCGAAGTGGGGACGGTGACGCCACGTGCGCAGGCAGGTAATGACAAGCCGCGCTTATTCCGCGTCGTTGAAGCCGAGGGGCTTATCAACCGCATGGGCTTTAATAATCTGGGCGTGGATAATCTGGTCAATAATGTAAAGCGTTCACACTTTGGTGGAATTCTCGGCATCAATATTGGCAAGAATAAAGACACGCCGGTGGAAAATGGTAAAGACGATTATCTGACCTGTATGGAGAAGGTGTATCCATATGCGGGCTATATCGCGGTCAATATTTCCTCGCCAAATACCCCCGGATTGCGTTCACTTCAGTATGGCGAAGCGTTGGATGATTTACTGGCAGCGATTAAAAATAAGCAGCTGGAACTTCAGCAGCGCCATCAAAAATATGTTCCCGTGGCGGTTAAGATCGCGCCGGATCTTTCAGAAGAAGAATTGATCCAAATAGCCGACAGTTTGCTTCGTCATAATATGGATGGGGTGATCGCCACAAATACCACCCTCGATCGTAAATTGATCCAGGGGCTTAATTATTGCGAGCAGGCGGGTGGATTAAGTGGCCGCCCGGTACAGTTCCGCAGCACCGAAATCATCCGTATGCTGGCGAATGAACTTAAAGGCCAGATGCCGATTATTGGCGTGGGGGGAATAGACTCCTTAACCTCGGCCCGTGAAAAAATGGTAGCGGGTGCTTCATTAATACAAATATATTCAGGGTTTATCTATCACGGACCGCGTTTGATTAAAGATATTGTTACCCATATCTAATATTTTTTCATATCTCAGGCAGCCGGGGGGTTTATTTATTAACCCGGCTCGTCTATATTTTGTCCACTGGCCTGATATAAGGTTAGCGGCAGCTCAAGATTTGTCTGATTTAGCCTCTCTACTAAAAAGCCTATGCTGTTTTGCCGCCTTTTAAATAGTGAGTGATCGGATTGTGGGTTCGGAGCAAACAGGATAACGAAATGAAAATCAAACCAGATGATAATTGGCGTTGGTATTTTGATGCTGAGCATGACCGGCTCATGCTGGATTTAGCTAATGGCATGATTTTCCGTTCGCGCTTTCCAGCAAAAATGTTAACGCCAGATGCATTTGGTGACGCCTCATTTTGTGTCGACGACGCTGCCTTATATTTCGATTATGAAGAGCATTGTAAGGCAATTAAATTAGCCAATGAGCAGCGCGCTGAATTAGTGCTTAACGCTTTAGTGGCATTCCGATTCCTCAAACCTTTAATGCCTAAAAGCTGGCATTTCACTCAGCAGTCCCGTCCTTTCCAGCCTGACAACGGCCAGATAGCGCAAGTGCAGGTGATGGAGAGCGGCGAGCAGGCGACGCTGCTGGTGGTGGAGTCTGGAGATAACGCCAGCCTGTGCCTGTTGGCGCAAGAGCGTTTAACCTTGGCAGGGCGCGGCATGGTGCTCGGCGACGCGATTAAGATTATGCATGACCGCCTGATGCCCGCCCCGGTGCGCGCTGATAACCGCCAGCTTTACGATCAGGCGGTGTGATTTCCGCCTGATTGTTTGTTATTGCCGACGTTAGCCCAAAACCACATCCGAACTCGGAATACAGCTGCACGCCAATACCGTCCCATCTTTGCCAATCGCACTGGCTTTCAACGGTGACACTTCGCCCGACTCCAGCGTCAATCTGCAAGCGCCACAAATCCCCGCACGGCATGAATAGGGAATGCGCAACCCCTGCATCTCTAATTGCTCGAGCAAAATCTGCTGGTTGTTGCCAGTAAACGTCGTGCCCTGATAGTTAATTTCCAACGTTTTACTTTCATTCTTAGGCGCAGCCACGCTTTCAATCACTTCACCTGCAGAATAGGGGCGCGGCGGCTTAGTCGCCAGCACCTGTATGCTGTCGCCCACGCGGATCATGCCGGTGTTACGGGCGATCATGTTTTGGCCGAAGTCGACGTCGCCGTTCTCTGCCGTGCGATAGCCCTGCAAGGTCTTCAGCGGCTCGCCGCGCGGATGCTTACGCCCGCGCTCGGTGCTCACCGTGGTTAAAACGCAGCGACTGCATGGCTTCACCAAGTCAAAGATCACTTCGCCTATGCGGATAGTCTGCCAGGTGTCTTCGGCATAGGCCTCAGCGCCGCTGACCACTAAGTTGGGGCGGAACTGCTCTAGCTTGACGCCGCTCGGACAGCGATTTTGCAGATCGCGCATCGAGGCTTCATTCATTAATAGATAAGGGAAGCCGTCGGCGAAGGAGAGGGGGACTTCGGCGTGTTTTTTCACCCGGCGGGTCAGTTCTTCGCCCACCCAGCGCAGCTGCACGTCGCGTTTTAAATAGCCGCTCAGCCACTGATTGACAGCTTCGGGGGCGATAACGGCGGTAAAATGGTTGCCCCACACCTCGGTGGGGTGGCCCTGGCCGCTGAAATCACGAAAAAGTACGCAGAGGGTATCGCCATCCGGGCTGGTGATCATCAGACCGTCGGGTAATAAAGAAGGGGTGAACTGAACCAGCTGAGGATATTGTCGGGCAGTAATAAAAGTGCCTTGTGGGTCAGTCAACATGAAAAGCCGGTCAAATGCCAGACCACTGGCCGTCACCTGCGCGTGCGACAGCTGTAACCCACGCATTGATTTAACAGGGTGTATAAAAAGGCGAGAAAGGGTAGCCACGGGAACGTGCCTCCTTTGATTTCGGTTATATTTTTTATGATGACCAGAGACTTTATGACAAGCTGGCTGGATTAGCTATAATGCGCAACTATTTTCTTTTTGGTGATATGTCGATATGAACTCTTTGTTTGCCAGCACGGCGCGTGGACTGGAAGAACTTTTAAAAAGCGAACTGGAAACGCTGGGTGCGCAAGCCTGCAAAGTTGTGCAGGGAGGGGTGCATTTTGAAGGTGACGATCGCCTGCTGTACCAAAGTTTGCTTTGGAGCCGTCTGGCTTCGCGTATTCTTTTGCCTCTGAATGAATTTAAAGTCCACAGTGACTTAGACCTTTATCTGGGTGTGATGGCAATCGACTGGCCGGAAATTTTCGGCGTCGATAAAACCTTCGCAGTGCATTTTAGCGGGCTGAACGATGAGATCCGTAACAGCCAATACGGCGCGTTGAAAGTGAAAGACGCCATCGTTGACAGCTTCACCCGCAAAATTGACCAGCGTCCAAACGTGGCGAAACAGCAACCAGACATCCGCGTTAACGTATTTTTGCAGCGCGACACTGCCAGCGTTGCTCTGGATTTGAGCGGCGAAGGCTTGCACCAGCGCGGCTACCGCGATCTGGCGGGACAGGCTCCGCTGAAAGAGAGTCTGGCAGCGGCCATCGTGATGCGTTCAGGCTGGCAAGTCGGTACGCCGATGGTTGATCCAATGTGTGGCTCTGGCACTTTGCTGATTGAAGCGGCGATGATCGCCGCCGATCGCGCGCCGGGCCTGCATCGCCAACACTGGGGCTTTACCGCCTGGAACAAGTTTGATGCCGAGATGTGGCGTGAACTGACCGCCGAGGCGCAGGTGCGTACGCGCCGCGCGGTGCAGGAAACCACTTCTCGCTTCTTCGGCTCTGATATTGACCGTCGTGTGATTGAAATGGCCCGTGCCAACGCCCGTCGCGCCGGGGTTTCTGAGCTGATTAGCTTTGATGCCAAAGAAGTCGGCAAGTTGACTAACCCACTGCCAGAAGGCCCGGTCGGCACGGTTATCAGCAACCCGCCGTACGGCGAGCGTCTGGAAAGCGAACCCGCGCTGATTGCCTTGCATAACCTGCTGGGCCGCATCATGAAAACGCAGTTTGGCGGCTGGCAGTTGTCGCTATTCAGCGCCTCGCCGGAGCTTCTGAGCTGCCTGCAACTGCGCGCCGATCGCCAATTTAAGGCGAAAAACGGCCCGTTGGAATGCGTGCAGAAAAACTACCAGCTGGCTGAGAACCCGGCCGGCGCTGCTGGCGCGCAAATTGCGGAAGACTTCGCCAACCGCCTGCGCAAAAACGTGAAAAAGCTGGAGAAGTGGGCCAAGCAGCAGGGCATCGAATGCTATCGCCTGTATGACGCCGACCTGCCAGATTACAACGTGGCGGTTGACCGCTACGGCAGCAAAATCGTGGTGCAGGAGTATGCGCCGCCGAAAACCGTGGATGCGCAAAAGGCCCGCCAGCGTCTGTTCGACGTGATTAACGCCACGCTCTCCGTGCTGGATATCTCTTCCAGTCAGCTGATCCTGAAGACGCGTGAGCGCCAGAAGGGCAAAAATCAGTATGAGAAACTGGCACAAAAAGGCGAATTCCTGCTGGTGGAAGAGTATAACGCCAAGCTGTGGGTGAACCTGACCGACTATCTGGACACCGGCCTGTTCCTTGATCACCGCATTGCGCGTAAAATGCTGGGTGAAATGAGCAACGGTAAAGACTTCCTCAATCTGTTTGCTTATACCGGCACGGCGAGCGTGCACGCGGGTCTGGGCGGGGCGCGCAGCACCACCACGGTAGATATGTCGCGTACTTATCTCGAATGGGCAGAGAAGAACCTGCGGGCGAACGGCTTAACCGGGCGCCAGCATCGCCTGATTCAGGCTGACTGCCTCTCTTATTTGGGCATGTGTGATGAGCAATTCGACGTGATCTTCATTGATCCGCCGACTTTCTCAAACTCCAAACGCATGGCCGACAGTTTCGACGTTCAACGCGATCATCTGGCATTAATGAAAGATTTGAAGCGTATTTTACGTCGCAACGGTACCATCATGTTCTCCAACAACAAGCGCGGTTTCCAGATGGATCTCGACGGGCTGAGCAAACTTGGCCTGAGCGCAAAAGAGATCACCAGCCAAACCCTGTCACAGGATTTCGCCCGTAATCGTCAAATTCATAACTGCTGGCTGCTGTCCCACGCCGGCGAGGAAAAATAAAGTTTATGTCGTTAATTAGTATGTCAGGTGCCTGGCTGTCATTCAGTGACTCGCCGCTGTTGGATAACACCGAATTACACATCGAGCCGAACGAGCGCGTGTGTCTGGTAGGCCGTAACGGTGCCGGTAAATCGACGCTGATGAAAATCATCAACCGCGAAGTGCCGCTGGACGATGGCCGCATTGTTTACGAGCAAGATTTGATCGTGGCGCGTCTGCAACAGGACCCGCCGCGTAACGTGGAAGGTACGGTTTTCGACTTCGTATCAGAAGGCGTTTCCGAGCAGGCTGAACATCTGAAAGCCTACCACGCGATTTCTCATCTGGTGGAGTCCGACCCGAGCGAGAAAAACATGAACAAACTGTCCCAGGTGATGGAAATTCTTGACCATCAGGGCCTGTGGCAGCTCGATAGCCGTATCAACGAAGTGCTGTTGCAACTGGGTTTAGACGCCGATACCGAGCTAAAATCGCTCTCCGGCGGCTGGCTGCGTAAAGCCGCTTTGGGCCGTGCGCTGGTGAGTTCTCCGCAGGTCTTACTGCTGGACGAACCGACCAACCACTTGGACATTGAAAGTATTAGCTGGCTGGAAGATTTCCTGAAGGAGTTTCAGGGCAGCATTATCTTCATCTCCCACGACCGTTCATTTATCCGCAATATGGCTACCCGTATTGTCGATTTGGACCGTGGCAAGCTGGTTTCTTACCCGGGCAATTACGAAGCTTACCTGCTGGCGAAAGAAGAAGCGCTGCGCGTGGAAGAGCTGCAAAATGCCGAGTTCGACAAAAAACTGGCGCAGGAAGAAGTGTGGATCCGCCAAGGCATCAAGGCGCGCCGCACCCGTAACGAAGGCCGCGTTCGTGCACTGAAAGCCTTGCGTCGCGAGCGCTCCGAGCGCCGCGAAGTGATGGGCACGGCGAAAATGCAGGTGGAAGAGGCAACCCGCTCCGGCAAAATCGTCTTCGAAATGGAAGATGTCAGCTACGCCATCTCCGGCAAACAGCTGGTCAGCCATTTCTCCGCGCAGGTGCAGCGTGGCGACAAAATCGCGCTGGTTGGCCCGAACGGCTGTGGTAAAACCACCTTGCTGAAACTGATGCTGAGCCAGCTTCAGGCGGACAGCGGCCGCGTCCACTGCGGCACCAAGCTGGAAGTGGCTTACTTCGACCAGCACCGTGCTGAGTTAGATCCAGAACGTACCGTAATGGACAACCTGGCTGAAGGTAAGCAAGAGGTGATGGTCAATGGCCGTTCTCGTCACGTGTTGGGTTACTTGCAGGACTTCCTGTTCCACCCGAAACGCGCGATGACGCCGGTCAAAGCCCTGTCCGGCGGTGAGCGTAACCGCCTGCTGCTGGCGAAATTGTTCCTTCGCCCAAGCAACCTGTTGATTCTCGATGAACCGACCAACGACCTGGATGTGGAAACCCTCGAGCTGCTGGAAGAGATGATCGACAACTATCAGGGCACCGTGATGCTGGTAAGCCACGACCGTGAATTTGTTGATAACTCAGCTACCGAATGCTGGATTTATGAAGGCGATGGCGTGATCAACAGCTATGTTGGTGGCTACCATGACGCACAGCATCAGCGCCGCAACCAGAAGCCTATTCGTCAGGTTGCAGCTACTGAAACGAAAGCTGCGGCACAGCCTAAGACAGAACCTGCTAAACGCACGGCGAATAAGCTCAGCTATAATCAGCAGCGCGAACTCGAACTTTTGCCGCAACAAATCAGCGACTTTGAAGTTCGCATTGCGGGTTTACAAGAGCAGATGAGTGATGCCAACTTCTTTACTCGTCCGCATGACGAAACGCAGCAGGTGCTGAACGCACTGGCTGCAGCAGAACAGGAATTAGAGCAGGCTTTTGAACGTTGGGAAGCGCTGGAAGCGCAGAAAAACGGTTAAGTTTGCCCTCAGCTGTGCAGACGAGCAGGGAGCGCGTCGTCTGCACAGTTCTTGCCCTTAGCGCACTTGAGGAGTTAACTGTGTGTTCTCATGTTCATGACCCGCACATTTTGTGTCCACAATGCGACCTGTTGGTGGAACTCCCGGTTATCGCCATCGGGCAAAAGGCTAAGTGTCCGCGTTGCCACACCACGCTGACCTCACGCTGGAAAGAACCTCGTAAACGTCCTATTGGTTTCGCTATCAGCGCGCTGTTTATGCTGGTGCTCGCCAACCTTTTCCCCTTTGTTAATATGAATGTCGCCGGACTGAGCAGCGAAGTGACGCTGGTGCAGATCCCTCGGGTATTAGTGTCTGATAACTATGCCAGTATGGCGACACTCTTTATGATCGTCGTCCAGCTCCTGCCGGCGATTTGCATGCTCTCTATAATTGTCCTCTGCCTCAAGACGCGGCTCTCTACCCAGTGGAAAGTCAGCATTGCGCGCACGCTTTTCCGCCTTAAAACCTGGTGTATGGTGGAAATTTTCCTCGCGGGGGTTTTGGTCAGTTTCGTCAAGCTGATGGCCTATGGCGATGTTGGCGTTGGCACCAGCTTCCTGCCCTATGTGCTGTTCTGTCTGCTGCAACTGCGCGCCTTCCAATGTACCGACCGCTACTGGCTGTGGCAGCAGGTGGAACCCGCGCCGCGCCTGACACAGCCGTTGAAAATTGGCGAAAGTGGTCTGAGTCAGGGGTTGCGTTCTTGCCACTGCTGTATGGCGATTTTGCCCGTCGACCAGTCGGTGTGTAGCCGCTGCGAAACCAAAGGCCACGCGCGCCGCAAAAACAGCCTACAGTGGACCATGGCGCTGTTGGTAACCTCGCTGCTGCTCTATATTCCGGCCAATTTATTGCCGATCATGATCACTCAGGCGCTTGGCACCAAAATTACCTCGACCATCATGGCGGGCGTGGTGTTGCTGTGGAGTGAAGGCTCTTATCCGGTGGCGATGGTGATTTTCATCGCCAGTATTATGGTGCCGTCGTTGAAAATGCTGGCGATCGGCTGGTTGTGCTGGGATGCCAACAGTAATAAACAAATCGACAGGGAAAGGTTGCACGTGATTTATGAAGTGGTGGAGTTTGTTGGGCGCTGGTCAATGATTGACGTGTTCGTCATAGCCGTGCTCTCTGCACTGGTCAGAATGGGGCAGCTAATGAGTATTTATCCGGACATCGGCGCACTGCTATTTGCTGGGGTCGTTATTCTTACTATGTTCGCCGCGATGACTTTCGACCCAAGATTAATTTGGGATCGGGCCGGAGTTCAGTCTTTGAAGGAGCAACAAGATGGCGGAAAATAATATCAATGAGAATCACAACGGCACTGCGAAGGTCGAAAAGATCAAACGCTGGTCACCAGTCTGGATCATTCCGATCGTCACGGCATTAATTGGTGCCTGGATCCTGTTTTACCACTACAGCCATCAGGGGCCAGAAGTGACGCTGATCACCAGCTCCGCTGAAGGCATTGAAGGGGGTAAAACGACCATTAAAAGCCGCAACGTTGATGTCGGCAAAGTCGAAAGCGTCACCCTGAGTGAAAACTTGCAGCAGGTTATCATCAAGGCGCGCTTGAACTCCGGTATGGAAAAGATGCTGCGCGACGACTCTATTTTCTGGGTGGTGAAACCTCAGGTGGGCCGTGAGGGTATCTCGGGGCTGGGTACTTTGCTCTCTGGTGCTTACATCCAGCTCCAGCCGGGCAATAAAGGTGAGGAGAAGGCGCAATATGCCCTAAATGACTCGCCGCCGCTGGCCTCGCCAGACGCTCAAGGTATCCGCGTTATTCTGGAAAGCGAGCGCTCGGGCCAGCTCAGTCCGGGCGACCCGGTGCTGTTCCGCGGCTTCCAAGTGGGTACCGTGGAAACCAGCCACTTTGATCCGAAAGCCCGCAATATCAAATATCAGCTATTTATCCGTGCGCCTTATGATGGGCTGGTGACGGATAACGTGCGCTTCTGGAAAGACAGCGGCGTTAACTTCGACATGTCGGCACAGGGTATGCGCGTTGAGATGGGTTCACTCACCACCCTGTTCAGCGGCGGCGTGAGCTTTGACGTGCCGAACGGCTGGGAGCAAGGCTCGGCGGCCAAAAATGGCGATAACTATCAGCTCTTTGACGACCAGCGCAGTATTCAAGAGTCGCTGTATACCAAGCATATCGATTACGTGATGTTCTTCTCCGATTCTATTCGCGGCCTGCAACCGGGGGCGCCAGTTGAGTTCCGTGGCATCCGTCTGGGTACCGTGGCGCAGGTGCCTTATCCAATGAACGTGCTGAAACAGCAGATGGATAATGATTACCGTATTCCGGTGCTGATTCGCATCGAGCCAGACCGTTTTGCCCAGCTGATTGGCAATGATTTCAATATCACTGACCATATCCGTGACGGCATTGCCAGAGGTCTGCGAGGCTCGATGAAGTCTGCTAACTTGCTGACCGGCTCGATGTATGTCGATCTCGACTTCTATCCCAATGAGAAGCCGTGGAAAGGGCCATACCAGATTGACGGGCAGAAACTGTTGCCGACCGTCAGCGCCGGTTTCGCGCAAATTCAGCAGAAGCTGATGACCACGCTCGACAAGATCAACAACTTGCCGATCGAACCTATGTTGCGCGAGGCGACCACCACGCTGGCGGAAAGCCAGAAGACGATGAAAGCCACGCAGAAAACCCTCGATTCGCTTAATGCCATTGTGGGCAGCAAAGAGATGAAAAATCTGCCGCAGGATATGCAGCAGACGCTCATCCAGCTTAATCGCAGCCTGAAGGGTTTCCAGCCTGGTTCTCCGGCTTACAGCAATCTGGTGGGAGATATGCAGAGTCTGGATAAAACCTTGCGTGAATTGCAGCCGGTGCTGAAGACCTTAAATGGTAAGAGTAATGCACTGATTTTCGCCGCCCCTGGGCAAGATGATCCTCAGCCGAAGAAGGCCAAATAATGATGAAATGGATACCTGTCGTCTTAGCATTGTTGCTGACTGCCTGTAGCAGTAGCGATCAGAAAACTTATTACCAACTGCCTATTCTGGGCAGCACGCCGGTAGCCACCAGCAGCGGCAGTATGATCCCACAAGGGCAGCCACGGCAAGTTTGGGTGGAGCATGTCAGCGTGGCGGATTATCTGGCGGGCAACGGTCTAGTATTCCAGACCAATGACGTGCAGTACGTTCTGACGCAAAATAACCTGTGGGCCAGCCCGCTCGACCAGCAGCTTCAACAGTCGCTGGTGACTTATCTCGGGCGTGATCTGCCGGGCCGCGTGGTGTCCGCGCAGCCAGCTAACAACGCCGAGCAGGATGTGTTGAACGTTAATGTGACCGGCTTCCACGGTCGCTATGACGGCTCTGCGCTGATTAGCGGCAGCTGGGTGTTAACCCGCGATGGGCAGACCATTCAGCGCAGCTTCAACCTGATCCTTAAGCAAAATGAAGATGGTTACGACGCGCTGGTGCGAACGCTGGCCGCAGGTTGGCAGCAAGAAGCAAGCCAGATTGCTAGCCAGCTAAGATGAACATTTTTTAAGCTTAATTTAATTTAAGATAAAGACGCAAAATCCCGAATTCTGAGTTTTCAGACTTCGGGATTTTTTATTGGCGATCAGCCAGATGGGGATTTTCAGGCGCGATTAGCTTGCGCGCAATCCGATAAGATAGCGCATGAATATGACAGTTGTGTGCAATTTGTGCATTGACCTGACCAAAAATTGCGGCTATTTGTTAAGTGTGGACGCGCAAGCGGGCCATTGTTTTCTTTCCACCTGAACCTGAATAAATGAGGGAAACAAGGCATGAAGAGACAAAAACGCGATCGCCTGGAACGGGCACAATCACGTGGATACCAAGCAGGTATTGTCGGACGCTCAAAAGAGGTTTGTCCGCATCAAGCAGTTGATGCCCGCGCACATTGGCTCGGGGGTTGGCGACAAGCCATGGAGGACAGGGCAGTAACCGCTTAAGCGGCACCCTGTCAGAAAAAGGAACAACCTCCGCCGCGGGCGGAGGTTTTTGTTTCGATTTCCCTCAGATGCAAAAAAGCGAATATGCAGAACATATTCGCTTTTTTTAGCTTTCAACCTGTGGGATAGAACTTGGCGGGCAAGCTCTGACAGATTTAGAAGGCGCTGGCGTCTTTGAACAGACCCACTTTCAGGTCACTCGCTGTATAGATCACTTCGCCATCTACCAGCACTTCGCCGTCTGCTACGCCCATGATCAGTTTACGGTTGATCACTCGTTTGAAGTTCAGGCGGTAGGTTACCACTTTCGCAGTCGGTAAAACCTGACCGGTGAATTTCACTTCGCCAACACCCAGTGCGCGGCCTTTGCCTTCGCCACCGAGCCAGCCAAGATAGAAACCAACCAGCTGCCACATGGCGTCAAGACCAAGACAACCGGGCATTACCGGGTCGCCGATGAAGTGACAACCGAAGAACCACAAATCAGGATTGATATCTAATTCTGCTTCAACGTAACCCTTGCCATGGCTGCCGCCATCTTCTTGCATCTTCACGATGCGGTCCATCATCAGCATGTTGCCTGATGGCAATGGTGGGCCACCGGCACCGAAGAGTTCACTACGGCCAGAGGCTTCTAGATCTTCTTTAGTATAGGAATCGCGTTTATCTACCATGTTCTATGTAAGCCTTATTTTATTGAAGGACGGAGTTTAGCTAACAGGTGTAAGCCGAACAACTCCGATCAGCTGTGGCTGAACCAACTCAACCAGCGAAGTGGCCAGGGGTAACTGCGGCGTTCCTGAGGTAATGCCTGCGCGATACGTTCCTGAATCAAGCCCAGTAAACTTGGGCGAGCTTCTTCAGCTTGCTCTTCGTGAGAGTAAATTAATCCGGTCAGGATAGGCAGTGCTTCACCTGCGTTATCGACTGCCCATAAATGGAATTGGCCTTCACGCACGGCGTCAATCACCTGTGGGTGTAAACACAGGTTACGCACGTTGCTGGTCGGGATAATCACTCCTTGATTGCCCGTGAGGCCGCGGCGTTGGCAAACTTCAAAGAATCCTTCGATCTTCTCATTCACGCCACCAATTGGCTGCACGTTGCCGAACTGGTCGACAGAGCCGGTAACCGCGATTTGCTGGTTAATCGGCTGCATCGATAAGGCGCTGACTAACGCACAAAGCTCGGCCAGAGACGCGCTGTCTCCATCGACTTCGCCATAGGACTGTTCGAAAACAATTGAGGCGGAGAAGGGCAAAGGCTGATCCAGTTCCAGTTCGGAAATCAGGAACGCCTGCATAATCATCATGCCCTTAGCATGCAGATTACCACCCAGCTCGGCTTTACGCTCAACGTCGGTGAATTCACCGTCGCCCGTGTGTACGACACAGCTAATGCGCGAAGGTTCACCAAAGGCGCGCGGATGTCCCGGATATTCCAGCACGGACAGGCCGTTAATCTGGCCAATCACTTCGCCTTCGGTTTCAATACGAATTTGACCCAATTCAATCTCATCCTGCATGCGTTCCTGCAAGTAGCTTTCACGCCATGCGCGCCCGTTAATTGCGGCTTCGAACGAGGTCAGGGTCAGTAACTCATCCTGATTATACAGTGCCGCCTCGGTGAGTTGCGCGCTGAGCCACGCAGGGCAAAGCGTCAGGCTACCTTGGTCGGTGCTATAGCGAATCGCCAGACGCAGCATCGCAGGCCAAGCGTCAGCAGCCAGACGTGGAATGTCCAGCTCGTCCGCCAGCGTGTTGACATAGCCACACCAGGTCGCCATATCGTCGGCATCGGTTAACGGCAGGTCAGATTCGAACTCGCCATAAACCGCAGACTCAAGCAGCTCCGGCTCCATTTCATTGAATTCGCCCAATGAAATGCGATCCCCAACCAGCACCAAGCGAATGTCGATGGGCATTGACGGAATAGCGACGGGCAGCGGGCGGCTCTCATCAGGTGAGATCCAGTGATAAACACCCTGAGTGATCATCTGCTTCAGGCGGAGCCACATCAGTGGCTGAGCCAGCAGGGCGCGGATGGATAGCACCAGCACGCCGCCGTTAACTTGATGAATCAGGCCCGGCTCAAGCTGAATCTGGTCTTTATAGATGCGCACACAGCCGAAAAGCTGCTCTGGCTCAATCCACTCTTGGTAGTGGCTGGCGAGTTTGGCGGCAAAATTATCTTCAACCGTGCTGGCATCCGCCACCGAGATTTTTCCACCTTCAATAAGATAGCGACAGCCAAATACAGGCCGTTCTTCAGGGAGGATCTGGGTGATAGCGTCATTAATGCGAGAGAGATATTCACGGCTCTCCAGTGCTTTGATGGTCATAAAGCGGGGGCGGGAGAGCGGGTGACAGAACAGCGTTAAACCATTTTCCAGTCGTGGCTGAATAGCAGCGAAATCCACTGGGGCCAACTCAGCAGCCGTTGCGAAAATAGCCTCATAGGGCGTGGTATCGGGCAGTAAGAGCTGCCAATCAAGTCGGTTATTGGTCAATGTGTTAGCTGTGTTCTGTAAAATGGGAAAGGGCGATTATACAAGAATAAACAGTGATGAACACAGGGAGTGTCGTGGTTAAGACGCAGGTCACGGCAGCTAAGGTTTGTTCGTGTAAAAATTGAACAGTTTTGCATGTGCTTTTTGCAGTGAAAATTCGAATAAAGCTGTTATGCTTATCAAAGTTACGGGGTCACAGAAGAGCTCACGATGAAATATCAGCAACTGGAAAATCTTGAGAGCGGTTGGAAGTGGAAGTATCTGGTAAAAAAACACCGTGAAGGTGAACGAATTACCCGCCATTTAGAAAATAGCGCCGCCGAAGATGCTGTTGATAAACTTCTCAAATTAGAAAACGAGCCGGTCAAAGTTCTGGATTGGATCGCTAATAATATGAATCCTGCTTTGGAAAATCGCCTAAAGCAAACTATCCGTGCCCGCAGAAAAAGACATTTTAATTCTGAGCATCAGCACACCCGCAAGAAATCCATCGATCTGGAGTTTCTGGTCTGGCAACGTCTTGCTGGCTTGGCGCAGCGCCGTGGTTCAACCCTTTCGGATACCATCATCCAACTGTTAGAAGACGCGGAACGCAAAGAGAAGTATGCGAGCCAGATGTCATCCCTCAAAGAAGATTTGCAGCAGATTCTGGGTAATAAAGAGTAGGGGGGAAGGCGTTAGGCTTTATGAGTAGGCCTGCGCAGTCATCATCTCAGTAATTCTATAACCTCGCCATTCTACAAAGCTCGTTATTCTAAAAATCTACATCCATAAAAAAACCCCGCCTAGGCGGGGTTTTTAGTATCTGTCGTTAAACAGTAGAAAGCGGTATGACTTAAGCCTGTGGCTGAGTCACAACGTCTTTGATACCCTTAACTTCGATCTCTACGCGACGATCTGGAGCCAAGCAAGCGATCTGTGCTTTAGTAGCACGGCCAGCTTTGTAGCCACAGGTGTTGCCAGTGATTGAGTTAGTTTCACCCATACCACGTGCAGAGATTTTGTCTTTAGGAATGCCTTTAGATACCAGGTAGTCAACCACGGTTTGAGCGCGTTGCTCAGACAGTTTCTGGTTAGACTGCTCAGAACCTACTGCATCAGTGTAGCCCAGAACAACTACTGAACCGTCTTTCGGATCCAGTGAGCTCAGTTGGGTGTACAGCTGATCCAGAGCCTGCTGGCCTTCTGGTTTCAGGCTAGATTTACCGAAGGTGAACAGAACGTCAGACTTCAGGGTAAATTTCTTGGTTTCTACAACTGGAGCTGGTGCTGGTGCTGGAGCTGGTGCCGGAGCAGCTGCTTCATCTTGACCGAAACGGTAAGAAACACCCACAGACAGCATAGCGTTGTCAGGACGTGCGCCAACGGTAGCAGCATCACCGATGTTGTTAACCCATTGGTAATCCAGACGAGTAGCCCAGTTTTTGGTTACAGCGTATTCGAAACCAACGGCTGCCAGTGGAGAAACACCGGTGTCGTGATCGCTTACGCGAGCGCCAGTATCGCCAAAGTTACCTTTGGAGTCTGCACGCCAAACCATACCACCCAGACGAGTGTAGATGTCCAGATCGTCAGTCAGTGGGTAGCTCAGTTTAGCAGCAAGTTGAACGCCCTGTGCTTTGAAAGCACCGTTGTTCGTGTCGCCTTTGTAAGGCATGCGGCCAAGCCAGTCATATCCCATTTCAAAGCCCAGGTATTGGTTTGCTTGGTAACCCAAGAACGCACCTGCACCCAGTTGGCTTTCGTGGGTAGGGCCGTTGCCGATACCGTTGTAAGCGTTAGCGAAACCAGTGTCATGGTACTGGGACCAGCCCAGCTTACCACCGGTGTACCAGGTGTTATCTTTAGGGGCGGCTTGCGCTACGGTAGCGAAACCTGCCAGTGCCACTGCTAATGCGATAGCTGTCTTTTTCATTTTTGCGCCTCGTTATCATCCAAATAGGCAATTGAGCTTTAAGCTTTTAAGCCCTTGGTTATAAAATCCTTACGCCAAAGTTATTGCTTCCGTTAAGAACTTTGCCACTTTACGTTGGCATTATAAAGCAACCTTGGCGTTGTAAAGTCTACAACGTGGCGAGAAACTTACAAGCTTGATGTGTTAACAGCGTGGAAAAAAAAGGAAAAATGTACACATTTCTTAACATCAAAGGCCATTTGTTGACGAAACTTTGGAGTTAGTTGCACCGTGAAGGCGCAAATTTACCGATAAAAACCCACTTTTCAGCACAAATCACTAAAAAAGGGGGTAATTTCATCAGAACATTCCTAATTTGAACTAATGGTACACAGAGGACTGAATTTTTACTGTTGATTGCTGTCCATGAGCTGAGATTTGAGCATTTGTCGGTCTCATGATGAATCCGTAAGACCCTCCCTGAAGTGCTGCCAAGCGCAATCTTTCACGTTCTGCATCGTTTAAATCAGGCAGCCACCCCAAAACAACGCTGTAGTTCCCTGTCAAAAGTGCTTTTTCCATCGCATCTATCGGCGACATGGAATTCATTTGGCTAACCTGAACGATTTTGCTCACCGGCAATCCAGACTGAGACAACCAATTACGGCTCAGTTTCTGTTGCGGGGTTAACCACAGCAACCAACGTGACTGCAAACCTAAATGTTGCAGCACAGGTAATAATAGTTCCGACAATGCCGGCTGGCTTTCACAGTATACGAACTCTGTGAGCAGGCCACTATTTCTCGATATCGGTGTCGATTGTTTGACGTGCGGTGGAGTTACAGAAACCGCTTGATGCCGTAAATGATGATTTGTCAGAGCTTGAGTTCGCATGATGTATCCTGCCAGTGAGTAACTGTATGGATGTACAGTACTCGTTGGCTGGACAAAGATCAACCCAATTTTTTCCAAGAAATCTCGCAAAAATGGAAGGCAACGGAATGTAATCGCATTTTATGTTTGGTGCTGTGAGGGACTTTGCGTATTTTGCAAATAGCTTTACGAGTAACAACAAAGGGTACGTCTGGATTTATTCATGAAAGGATATCGCAATGATTAATCGTACAAAAATAAGAGTTTCTGAATCTCAAAAGTTATTTACCTGCCTGGGAAATATCCGTTCTCGCTCACAGTTTGGAGGCTATAGCCTGTCGGCTAACGGCGTGATGTTTGCCTTAGTTTCTGACGGGGATCTCTATCTGCGAGCAACGCCAGAAAATGAAATACATTTTCGCCGTATGGGGATGGAATCGCTGATTTATCGCAAACGGGGTATCGCGATAACCCTTCGCTATTTCAAAGTTCACCAGCAGCTTTGGCAAGACACTGCCCAGTTGATCACCCTTGCAAAGTGCTCTTTGCAAGGCATGTTAGACGATATGAAAACCAAAAAAGAGGGGGAGGCCAGACTGAAGGACCTGCCGAATATTTCGCTCAATCTGGAGCGTCTACTGTGGCAAGTCGGTATCTCTACCTCTTCACAACTGCGTGCGCAGGGGGCTTGTGTTACTTATCTTAAATTGAAATCAGTAAAGAAAAATCTGGGACTAAATGTATTGATTGCACTTGAAGCAGCGATACAGGGGTTCCATGAGGCTGCTTTACCTATGGCTTCCCGCGAAGTGTTAATGCAGTGGTTTAAATCTCATCAGCCGATGATCGATAAGACCGCTCGTTAAAAATAGCGCCAGCAAAGTGAGCGACTTTGCTGGCTTATCATTTCAACCCTAGAGGCTTTGGGCCGGTACGATTTTGCTATTTAAATTGGTGAATTCCGGCATATGTGCCAGCAACAGACCAATCTGTTGTAAGACCAGCTGTTCTTTGCTGTCGGATTCCGTGGTTCTTTGTTCAATACGGGCCATCAGTTGCTCAATGGCACGATGAACTTTCTCGGCATCTGCAGGTTCATGATGCAGCGCGTCATCAATGCAGCAGGCCGCGTCGTCGAGCAGTTTCAGGGTTTCTGCATCATGCAGCTTTTCCCGGTGTGCCCCCAGCGCCGAGATGTAACTCAGCATCGTGTGGTTTAAACACAGTAGGCGGAAAGCGGCTTCAAGGGTTTGCTGATCGTTATTCTTCTCCGACGTCATATTGGAAACGACAGAGGCAAGTTCCGCGTCACAGTTATGTGCGTCGCGACGAGCTAGCCGATAATCAAGACTATTATCTTTGCCCTGATGGTATTGAACCAGAATGGCATCCAGATAGCGGCAGTTGGCAGTAAATGTCTTATCCACCACCACGGGCAATTGCCTGAATCGCCAATCTGGCCAGATAAAACTCACTGCCGCCCAGGCGATAGCACATCCAATTAGCGTATCGATGACGCGCGGAATGGCAATTTCGAAGCCTTCACCCAACAGGTTAAAGCACAGCAAAACCAGCAGCGTAATGAACATCGTGGCATGGGCATACTGCACATTGCGGAAGGCAAAGAACAGCAAACCGCTGATAACAATGAGCACCATCTGGCCTTCAATAGAGGGCACGAAATAGAGAATTGGGATGCCTATGGCGATACCGGCCAGCGTGCCGATGATCCTCAATGCCAGACGACGACGGGTCGCGCTGTAGTTGGGCTGGCAGACAAAAAGGCTGGTCAGCAAAATCCAATACCCGTGATCTAAGCCGCTGATTTGGATAAAGGCATAGCCCATCGCTAAAACAATCGACATGCGAATGGCATGGCGGAAGAGGGCGGATTTCGGCGTGAGGTGGCGAGATATTCGCAGCCAAATGTCGTCGATTCCCGTCAGCTTGTCTTCGGCAAAGGTCTTGGTATTTTCCTGATTCTCCGGCAGCGCCTGCTCGGATTCGATGCTGGCAAGTTGTGCATCGATAGCCCGTAAGTTGATTAAGAGGTGGCGCAGCGCTTGCAGCATTTCTCGGTGCTGGGTCTGGGTATCGAGCCTTTTTAGGGCTTCATCAAGACGCAGGAAAGCCCGCTCAAACTGAGTGTTATGCTGGTATTTCTGGTGATAAAGAATGCACTGCGAAAGTTGAGCACAGGCTCGCGCCTGCATGCTCATTAAACGTTGGAAGCGGAAGAGAATATCGCTGTGGTGGAACTGCTCGCTGAGCTTTTTGTATTGCACATGGGAAGAGCTGGCGCGCTCGTGAATATCCTGCACCACAAAGTAGTAATGCAACGTTCGGCGCGTCCCTTTCTGCCCGCGATCGCCTTTCAGCCGGGTCTGGAGAGTGGTTTTAGTTTGGTTCAGGGTGGCCACTAACTGGCTATTAGCCATCGCCAGCGCCACCAACTCATTTTTATTGTCGCCTTCCTGATCTGGGTCGAACAACGTCGCTTTAGCTTCCAGATAGTGCGCTAAATGAGAATAGCTGCGAGAAATCAAGTCCTGTAGAGGGCGTATCGGGTAGAGAATGTGCCCCGCCAGCGTGAGCAGGTTGTACCACACTGCGCCGCATATCAGCAGCACAGGTTGCTGGTACCAGATGTGATACATGCTGGTGCCGAGCATGGTGTAGATGGCAATAAGCAGTGCGCCGAAGGCGATAGTGGCGTATCTCTGACCGAGCGCGCCGAGCAGGATAAACCCGCAGGTGGAGATCATCAGCCCCAAGGCAAACACCCATGGATAAGGAAAAAGCAGTTCAATAGAGGCTGATGCGATAAAGAAACAGACTAAGGTGATCAGCAGGTTACGCAGCCGCCCCGAGAGGCGGTCATCTAAGTCAGCCAGCGCAGCTGCCACCACGCCTAAAGTCAGAGGGATAGTCAGCGTGGGCAGCCCCAGCCACCAAGGCACGGCGGCCGCCCCGGTGAGCGCAATAAAAATGCGGATGTTGTAAAGGACGTTGCTGTTATAGGCATAACGTCTTAAACCCGGGGCGAAAGAGAACAAGGGAACTCCACTTAGCAAAAGGCTAATTAAAAAGCTGAAAACCTCAGCAATGATATAAAAGGTCTATAAATTAATGACTAACTTTATATTAACGAATGCGGCCATTGGACAAGTTGCGAGCCGCTTTGGCTTCCCGGACCTGTTTTGCCATTTCTACTGATACCACGCGACGGCCGACCGGCCAAAGCGCTATCACGGCAATTTTAAAATTGGCTATACCCACTGGAATACCAATAATAGTCAGGCATTGCACGATACCGGCCGTGATGTGGGACAAGCACAGCCACCAGCCGAAAAAGATAAACCAGAAGATGTTTAGCAGCGTGCCGGTGCCGGTTAAGATGGCATTGCTTTTCTCTGGATACAGATCGTTAACGTGCACGGCTTCATTGCCGAACGGAATCAACGACAGGCGGGTGATTTCCCAGCAAGAACGGGTCAGTGGCAGGGTAAAAATCAGCACGATGCTGATCAATGTGGCAAACAGCCAGGCCAGCGTGGTAAAAAAGCCACCCAGCACAAAGTTCAAAATGTTCAAAATTGCGCGCATGTTATCACTCAGTCATGTCAGAAAAGAGGGTAACGCCAGTGCGTTAACGGAAATCCTACGCTTTTTATTCTACCCTGATGTTGGGGGTAGAGCGCCAGTGCTTATCGCAGGTAAACTGAAGCAAATAATTCCTTAATTAATAACCAGCTACCCGTTAGCGGCTCCTAATACTAAGAAAATGGCGTGATGATATGGAACTGAAATCGACTTCATTTGGAAAACATCTGGCGCAGCACCCCTATAATCGGGTGCGGCTACTCAACGCAGGCGTCGAAGTCAGTGGCGATAAGCATCATTATCTCATCCCTTTCAACCAGTTAATTTCTATTCGCTGTAAACGTGGCATCGTCTGGGGCGAGCTGGAGTTTGAGCTACCGGAAGAAAAGGTCGTGCGCCTGCACGGCACGGAATGGCAGGAGACGCAGCAATTTTATCACCATCTTCTTAAAGTCTGGCGCAGCTGGAGTGAGGAGATGAGTGAGGTCAGCGCTGGCGTCTTGCGTCAGCAGGCGGAAAAGATCGCGCGCATTGAACAGCAGGATAAATGGTTCAAAAGCAGCGAGTTGGCCGCCGTGCAAAAAAGTATCGCCGAATCCTTTACCGCCGTGCCGGTGCCGGTTGAGCGTTTGCACGAGTTCAACAATTGTCGCGAAGACTACGAGCTGTGTCTGAGATGGCTGCGTCAGGGCAAAGAGAGCGTGGTGTCCCGCAATCAGGCATGGACTGAAAGAACTATCGAGCAGCATCGCGATTTCTTCGACAACATCGAAACCACTCCCCTTAATGACAGCCAGTGCCGCGCCGTGGTCAACGGCGAAGACGCCGTTTTAGTGCTTGCAGGGGCAGGGAGTGGCAAAACGTCGGTGCTGGTGGCCCGCGCGGGCTGGCTATTGTACCGTCAGGAAGCGATTGCAGAACAGATCCTGCTACTGGCGTTTGGTCGTCAGGCCGCAGACGAGATGAATGAAAGAATTAAAGAACGCCTGCACACCAGTGACATTAAAGCTAAAACCTTCCACGCTCTGGCGCTGCACATTATTCAGGAAGGGAGCAAGAAAACGCCAAAAATCAGCAAACTGGAAACTGATAGCAAAGCCCGTCGCAGCCTGTTGATCAAAACCTGGCAGCAGCAGTGTGCCGAGAAGAAAGTTCAGGCCAGCGGCTGGCGCGCATGGATGACCGAGGAACTAGAGTGGGAGGTTCCTGAAGGAGATTACTGGAAGAACAAAGCGCTGGCGGAGCGTTTAGGCAGCCGCCTCGAGCGCTGGCTGGGGCTGATGCGCATGCACGGCGGCAGTCAAGCTGAAATGGTGGAGCAGGCGTCCGACGAGGTGCGCGATCTGTTCCAGAAGCGGATTCGCCTGATGGCGCCACTGCTCAAAGCCTGGAAGTCAGCGCTGAAAGAAGAGGACGCCGTGGACTTCTCCGGGCTGATTCATCAGGCGGTCAATATTCTGGAGAAGGGGCGTTTTGTCAGCCCGTGGAAACACATCTTAGTTGATGAATTCCAAGATATTTCCCCGCAGAGGGCGCGCCTACTGGCCGCATTGCGCGAGCAAAATAGCTACACCAGCTTGTTTGCCGTTGGCGATGATTGGCAGGCTATCTATCGTTTCAGCGGCGCCGAGCTTTCCCTCACTACCGCCTTTGAAGGCCATTTTGGCGAAGGGGCGCAGTGCGCGCTGGATACCACCTATCGCTTTAACGATCGCATTGGTGAAATCGCCAATAAGTTTGTTCTGCAAAACCCGTATCAGTTGAAGAAGCCGTTGAATAGCTTGACTAAAGGCAGCAAGAAAAGCGTCACGATTTTGCCCAATGAACAGCTGGATGCCCTGCTGGATAAGCTGAGCGGCTTCGCCAAAGCCGATGAAAAAATTCTGATTCTGGCGCGTTATCACCATCTGAGGCCGGAGGTTTTGCAGAAAGCGGCGACGCGCTGGCCTAAGCTCAATATCGAATTTATGACCATTCACGCCAGCAAAGGGCAGCAGGCGGAGTATGTGATTATTGTCGGTTTGCACGAGGGCAATGACGGTTTTCCGGCCCCGGCGCGCGAATCTTTGTTGGAAGAGGTGTTACTGCCCGAGCCAGAGGATTTTGCCGATGCCGAAGAGCGCCGCTTGCTGTATGTGGCGATCACCCGCGCCAAGCATCAGGTGTGGCTAATGCAGGATAAATCGCAGCCTTCAGTGTTTGTTGCCCAGCTTGAAGATTTGGGCGTGCCGGCGCAGAGAAAGCCGTAATCTGGCTCCGTAATACAGTAAAACGCCCCCGTGAATGGGGGCGTTTTACTTAGGATTTCAGGCGGGAAAGCAGGTAATTTTGGTAGTCGGGAATAGAAATCTCGACTTCATTTTTAAATAGCGGCGAGGCGATAAGGAAATCGGCGGTAGCAAGGTTAGTGGCAACCGGAATGTTCCACACGGTGGCGAGGCGCAGCAGGGCTTTAACGTCGGGGTCGTGCGGCACGGCATTCAGCGGGTCCCAGAGAAAAATCAGCAGATCAATCTTCCCTTCGGCGATCATCGCGCCCACCTGTTGATCCCCACCCATCGGGCCGCTGAGCATGCTTTTCACGTCAATTCCGGTATTGCGCTGCACCAGATTCCCGGTGGTGCCGGTGGCATACAGGGTGTGCTGCGACAGCTCCGCGACGTTCTTATCAACCCATCTCATCAACATGTTTTTGCAGTGATCGTGGGCAACCAGCGCGATATGCTTTTTTTTACCAATGGTGCGGGTGGTGAATTCCATAAACATTCCCTTCGACGCCAAATAGAGTTGCGTCCAGAGTACTGAAACTCATATTTTCTGCATAGCTCTGATACAACAATTCAGCCGAACGTTGAGGTTTTTCGTGACATCAGGCTGATAATGGTGGGTTTTTCAGGATGAAGGGAAGCTGAACCAAGAGAAAAAACGGCCGACGTGTGGGGAGGCGACCAGCTTAGGCCAGCTCGTTTTACCCGGGCTGCTGTGCTTTTGGCTGGAAACGTTGAGCATCGACAGTGATGTGGTAGTGAACAGTGAGCTGTCCCGCTGCTGTACGGCAGTGGCGAAGGCCGGCACGGACGCTCGCAGGCCAGATAAGTTATAGCGCAGCATCACCTTTTCTAAATCAGTCGCATTGCCATAAACCACCTGACGAAGCACGTCGCGGCGGCTCGGAATGTCTCGACCGTCTTGATCAACAAGGCGATAATTGAGCTTTCTGCTAAAGAATGCGGCATCCATTTCGTTATTCAGCGTTGGCAAAATGAAGGAAGCCGAACGAACCCCTTTGGCGCTAAAGCTGACTATCATGGCGGGGGAGTGGTACATCAGGGCATTCATGGTGGCCGGATGCAGGTTTTTGCTGACCTGGAATAAAATCTGATGCTGTCCTGCATCGACTTCAAGGCTTTCAGCCCCTTTGAGAATAGCGCCGGATATACGTTTTCCATCCAGCACTAGCAGGTCGATATCCGATGAAAGTTTCAGACTGGTCGCGCAAACGGGTGCCAACAGGCTAACCGACATTAAAGCGGCCATTAATCTGACTTTCATACTTCACTCCTTACCTTTCACTGACAGCCTCTATTATTGAGCAATGCGGCGAATGTGTCAAAACTTTACAGGATGTATTTATTGTTACATTTATAGCCATTTTCTTGGCAATCAGTGCTTTCTGCCGCAGTTTTAAGCTAAAAACTGCCGAAGTTTTGACACTGAGTTAAACTGGTAATACGTCGCTTAATGAGGGAAATGGCATGCAAGATAATGACATCGTCACCATCTTAAAAGAGATGAAAACTATTGCGCTGGTGGGGGCGAGTGACAAGCTGAACAGGCCGAGCAACGGCGTCATGGCTTATTTATTGTCTCAGGGATATGAGGTAACCCCTGTCAGCCCGAAACTGGCTGGAAGCACGCTGCACGGACAGAAGGTCTACGCCACGCTGGCGGATATTCCCCATGAGATTGATATGGTTGACGTTTTCCGCAATACCGAGGCGGCTTACGGCGTCGCGCAAGAGGCCATCGATATTGGCGCGAAAGTGCTATGGCTACAGTTGGGGGTGATTAGCGAACAAGCGGCGGTGCTGGCTAAACAGGCCGGTCTGAAAGTGGTCATGGATAAATGCCCGAAAATTGAAATTCCGCGCTTAGGTCTGGAGAAGTAGGTCTGGCCATAAATCTGCTGCATGTGGACATAAAAAAACCGACCCAAAAGAGTCGGTTTTTTATTTCCGCCCTCAGCAGGATTAGTGGCGAAGGCGCGGTAAGGTCAATTGGCTGCGAATAGATTCTGCCAAATCATCCAAAGAGCTTTGTTCTGGGTGAGAACGCGCCGCTTCGTGATCAATTTGGATCTCTGCCAGATAAGTATGTACCGGCTCGCCCTTATCGTCTTCCATCACCACGTGATACCAAGGCGCGGTGCGCATAGAGTCATCCGTCTCGAGTTCTTCAACCTTTGGCTTCTCTAGCGAATACTCTGCGTCCACGTCAATCACTACGCCGAGATAACCTAACATTCTGTGGCGTACTTGCTGGCCAATACCGAATTTGCTGGCGATCATAGTCATCTCCTGAAAAATTACCTTAACGTCTATATGGAGGTTAGCGGCACTATTTCAAGTTTTGACCCTGTTTCTTGACGTTAATTCAGGTTCTGTGCCGAGATAAGGCACAGAACGATAAATTTACGACATCACTACGCAGGCGAAGCCTTTCAGGTACAGACCTTCCGGGTAAGAACCGATAACCGGATGGTCAGCAGCCTGACGGAACTGCTCCACGAACTGGATCTCGCGATTGGCGTCCAGCGCCGCGTCGGCCAGAATTTTCTGGAACAGATCGGTCGGCAGCAGGCCGGAACAGGAGAAACTTAACAAAATGCCGCCCGGACGCAGTAACTGCAACGCCAGCATGTTGATATCTTTGTAGCCACGGCAGGCGCTGGCCAGCTGGCTCTTGTTTTCAACAAATTTTGGCGGGTCCATGACGATCATGTCGAACTGCACGCCTTCGGCACGGTACTTGCGCAGCAGTTGGAACACGTCTTCGCGCACGAACTCGGCTTTCGACAGATCCAGATTATTCAGCTCAACGTTTTGACGAGCGATGTCCAGCGCGTCTTGCGAGGTATCAACGTTAGTCACTTTCTCACAGCCGCCCATCAGCGCCGACACGGCAAAAGCGCCGGTGTAAGAGAAGCAGTTTAGGACTTTGCGGCCTTCGGCATATTTACGCGCAGCTAGGCGGCTATCGCGCTGGTCGAGATAGAAACCGGTTTTGTGACCCTGTTTGATGTCCACCAGCAGGCTCATGCCGTGCTCTTGGATCGGCAGCAGGGCAGGTGGCTCGGCACCAATCACGTGGCCCTGAGTCAGCTCTAAACCCTCTTTCTTACGCACGGCGACGTCGGAGCGATCCCAGATAGCGCATTCCGGGTAACATTTTTGCAGCGCGGCCAGCAGAGGGGCGCGCTGGTATTCAGCACCGGCTGAAAGCAGTTGCAGCACGAGGAAATTCTGGAAACGGTCGATGGTGATACCCGGCAAACCGTCAGACTCACCGGCAATCAGGCGATAGCCATCAAGCCCGTCACGCTTGGCAATCCAGTTACGCCAGCTTTGCGCTTGCTGTAAACGACGCACGAAAAATTCGATATCGATATCTTCGTCCTGGCGGAAGGTCCAGACGCGCGCGCGGATTTGCGACGACGGAGAATATGCACCGCGAGCCAGCCATTTCCCGTGACTGTCTACAATATCAATAGTATCGCCAGAGTTTGCTTTACCTTCGACACGGGTTACTGCACCGGAAAATACCCACGGGTGGCGGCGTAAGAGAGATTTTTCGCGGCCTTTGGCCAAGAATAAACGAGCAGTCATAGAATTAGGTTCTGTCAGTTCGGGGCAAAAAAGAGCGTCATTGTCCGAGCAAGCAGTCTAAATTGCAACGAACCATACCGCTAACGGAGAGAATATTATGGCAAAAGTCAGTATAGCCGCCTATGTCTACGGCCGGGTGCAGGGCGTAGGATTTCGTTTCGCGACGCAACAGCAGGCCAACGGCTTGGGCCTGACGGGCTATGCGAGAAACTTGGATGATGGCAGCGTAGAAGTCATTGTTTGCGGCGAGCAGGAGCAGGTGGATCAACTGCTGGCGTGGCTTAAACTGGGTGGCCCGAAACACGCCAAGGTAGATAAAGTGTTAAGCGAGCCCGCGCCACCGGAAGATTATGGCGAATTTAAAATCCGCCATTAGTTTTCGCTATCCCCTAAAAGCTACAGGCATTTGACCGGTTTTGGCAGGCCAGCAATTTTGGTGGCTTGCTTCGCCGGGCCTTTAGGGAACAGTCGGAACAGGTAGCGGCTGTTGCCTTTCTCTTCGCCATATTTTTGCGCCATGGCTTTGACCAGCATGCGAATGGCGGGAGAGGTATTGAATTCGAGATAGAATTCCCGCACAAAGCGCACCACTTCCCAGTGAGCTTCGGTCAGCACGATCTCTTCTTCTTCCGCCAATATAGGGGCCAGATCTTCGTGCCAATCAGCACTGTTTTTTAGGTAGCCCTGAGCATCGGTTTCTATCTCGCGGCCTGCAAACTCCAACATAACACCTCAATTCTCAATAAAACGCTGCGCGCAGTTTAGCAAAAAGGCCTGAGCCGCAAAATAAAAAGCCCCGCTTTCGCGAGGCTTGGCTGGCTGAAGGGCCGAATTAGTTGCTGCGGGACAAACCTAAGATGCTCAGCAGGCTGACAAATACGTTATACAGAGAAACGTACAGGCTCACCGTGGCACGAATATAGTTGGTTTCGCCGCCGTGAATAATGTTACTGGTTTCCCACAGGATTGCGCCTGCGGAGAACAGGATGAACAGGCAGCTAATCGCCAGTGACAGGGCAGGGATCTGCAGGAACAGGTTAGCGATAACCGCTACCAGCAGCACCACGAAGCCCGCCATCATCATGCCTGACAGGAAGGACATGTCCTTACGGGTGGTCAGCACGTAGGCTGAACAGCAGAAGAACACCAGCGCCGTGCCACCAAGGGCCAGCATAATGATGTCACCCGCGCCAACCGAAAGCAGGGAGCTAAGCAGTGGGCCGAGGGTGTAACCCATAAAGCCGGTCAGGGCGAAGGCCGCCAGAATACCCACAGGGCGGTCAGCCGTGCGGTAAGTCAGGAACATCAACCCGTAGAAACCCACCAGCGTCAGCAGCATACCCGGCGAAGGTAAACGCAGCAGGGTGCTAGCGGTAGCCGTAATAGCGGAAACGCCGAGCGTCAGCGCCAGCAGGAAATAGGTATTACGTAGAACTCTGTGGGTGCTTAACAGCGCGCCCGCACGAGAGGAGGAAGAGGCAACAATACGTTCCATTTAAAATCTCACTTATCGACAAAAGTTGGAGTCGGTGAAAATACAATCAGCCTTGAATAGTAGATAGTTACCTGCCGTGATTAAAGGCGTTTTACCCTTCTTTACCCATGAGTTACCGCCAACTCGCCGTAGAAATGACGCTTCCCTGTTTTAAAACTGGCCGTAATGTCGATTTAATCATCATTTGAAACGCCAGTGCCTGTTTTTCAGGCAAACGAACATAATCAGGCTTTACAACCTAATGGCCTATGTTTATAGTTCGCTTCGTTGCGGAGGGGTGGCCGAGCGGCTGAAGGCACCGGTCTTGAAAACCGGCGATGGGAAACCATTCAAGAGTTCGAATCTCTTCTCCTCCGCCATATACAACACAAGAAAGCTGCTAAGAAATTAGCGGCTTTTTTTTGTCTCTGCGTTTTGGTATTCCCTGTCTCGACCTTCCCATGTTTCTTCCTTTGTTCGATTTCTCGGCAATTAATGAATTTTGCAAGAATGCTTATTAAATCAACAAAATAGAACGAAAATAATGTTTGCATCTTCTTCTGCTTCTTGTATACTACGCCCCGTCTGATGAGCACTGCTCTTGAGACAGATTGTTGTTGCGGAGGGGTGGCCGAGCGGCTGAAGGCACCGGTCTTGAAAACCGGCGATGGGAAACCATTCAAGAGTTCGAATCTCTTCTCCTCCGCCATTAACAACAACGCAAATGAGCTGCTAAGTGATTAGCGGCTTTTTTTGTGCCTAAAATTCACCGAAATCTCACTTTTCCCCTCTTTCTGCATTTTTCCTAGGCTGTTTACCCCCGGTTTTTAACTCTTTCTTGAGGGTTTTTTCGTGGTGTTAATGGTGTTAATTGCCTAAAAAATGCCCCGTCTCACAATTCGCGAACATAACCCGTTAACCTGATTGCGCAGGAAGTGGCACTGCCTATATGTTGATTTTTAGTTTCCCAAATGTAACTAGAGGTTAACAATAATGTCTAAGAAATTACGTATCTCTCTGATTGCTACTGCCGTTTTGATGTCTTCCTCTGCAATCTCTGCATTACCTCAAGGGTACCCGGCTGACTACCAGAAGCTGGTCGACGGCGCCAAGAAAGAGGGCAAAGTCGTTATTTATTCCACCACCGACGTTAAGGCCGCAGGGCCGCTGATCCAGGGCTTTGAAGCGACTTATCCGGGTGTGAAAGTCGAATACAACGACATGAACAGCACCGAGCTGTACAACCGTTTTATTAGTGAGCAGGCGGCGGGCGGCAACAGCGGCGACGTGGTGTGGAGTTCCTCCATGGACACCGCGCTGAAGCTGGCGACCGACTACGCGCAGGAATATACCTCGCCGGAACATGGGCAACTGCCTAAGTGGGCAGTGTGGAAAGAGAAGGCTTACGGCACCACCTATGAGCCAGTGGTGTTTATCTACAACAAACGCCTGATCCCAGCCGGTGACGTGCCGGACTCTCATGCGGCCTTGGCTAAGCTGATTGCCAGCCAGACCGACAAATTCAAGAAGAAAGTCACCACCTATGACATTGAGAAATCAGGTCTGGGCTTCATGCTTTCCGTTGAAGATTTCAAGGCTGACCCGAACTACTTCAAAACGCTGGCTGACGTCGCCAAGGGCGGCTTAGCCGTGCAGTCCTCCACCGGCACCATGATGGAAAGGGTGTCGTCTGGCGAAAACCTGATTGGTTTTAACATCTTAGGCTCCTACGCCGAGGCCCGCGCCAAAACTGATCCGTCTCTCGGGATCTCCTATCCGAAGGATTACACGCTGGTCCTGTCCCGCGTCTCCTTTATCAGCAAAGAAGCCAAAAACAGCAACGCGGCGCGCCTGTGGCTGGACTACGTGCTGTCGGAAAAAGGCCAAAGCATCCTGGCGAATCAGGGCGACATTCCTTCCATCCGTAACGACATCGAAGGCAATAACGATATCGACGGTATGACCAAAATGTTGGGTAACGCCCTCAAACCTATCCCGGTTGATGAAACGCTGCTGGAGTACTTACAGCAGAAAAAACGCCTTGATTACATCAAGCAATGGCGCGAGGCCGCGGCCAAATAAAATACTCGTCATCCTTCGAGCCACAGGGGCGACTCACCCGAATCACTGACTTGAGTAAGCACATCGGGGGTCATTTGCTTGCCGCCTTCCTATGACTCAAATGATTTAGGGTATTGATTGATTTAAATCGGTAAAACGGGATGCGCGTCGGTGAAAAAGGGCGCGTATCCCCTCGATTTGCTCTGACCGTCTTCATTTGCATGGCTCAGAGCGCATAACCGAAGGGACGTGACATGATTGCATTACGCAGAAAGTGGCAGAGCCTGCCGCGCAGCGTAGTGGTGTTGATAACCGCGCTGGTTATCTACATTCCACTGTCGTTTATCGTTATACAAAGTTTTCTCTCGGCGCCATTCTTTTCGCCTTCGAAGGAGTTCAGCCTTGAATCCTTTGAATTTATCTTCACCGATCCTGATTTCTATAAGGCGCTGAAAAGCGGCTTTATTCTGGCCTTTGGGCTGATTGTCATTTCTATTCCTCTGGGCGGTATTCTGGCGTTCCTGATGGTGCGCACCGATTTACCGGGAAGACGGCTGATCGAGCCGCTGATCCTGGTGCCGATTTTCGTCTCGCCAATGGTATTGGGCTTTGGTTACGTGGTGGCGGCGGGGCCGGTGGGATTCTTCTCCCTGTGGGCTGAATCGCTGTTCGGTTTCGTACCGTGGAACATCTATGCCATGTCGAGCATCGTGGTGATCGCGGGCCTGACTCACGTGCCGCACGCCTACCTTTATATCTCCTCAGCGCTGCGCAGCGTTGGGTCAGATGTAGAAGAGGCCGCGCGCACGGCGGGGGCCACGCCGCTACAGGTCATGACCGCCGTCAGCCTGCCGATGGTGCGCCCGTCAATCCTCTACGCCAGCGTGCTGCTGTTTTTCCTCGGGCTGGAAGTGTTCGGCCTGATGCTGGTGTTGGGCGACCCGGAAGGCAACATGGTGCTGGCCACTTACCTTTATAAGCTGACCAACAAGCTCGGCACGCCGTCTTATCACCTGATGGCCGCCGTCGCCGTGGTGCTGATTTGTATCACCGTGCCGCTGGTGATGCTGCAACGCCGCCTGATGCGCACCGCCAACCGTTTTGTCACCGTCAAAGGTAAGGCCTCGCAGGCTCGCGCACTGCCTCTGGGCAAATGGCGCTGGGTGGCTGGCGCGGTGGTGGCATTCTGGCTGACCGTCACTATCGGCGTGCCGCTGGTGGGCGTGGTGCTGCGCGCCTTTATCTCCAACTGGGGCGTCGGCGTGTCGCTGTGGGACGAACTTTCGCTCAATACTTTCCGCACCATTTGGGAACAGCCAAACCTGCTGCGGGCGATTGTGAACTCAATGGCAATTGGCGTCTTTGGCGGGGCGCTGGCGGTAGTTTGCTACCTGTTCATCGGCATCGCCATGCACCGCAAGCCGGACGGCGTGACGCGCTTCCTCGACTACAGCGTATTGGTGCCGCGCGCGGTGCCGGGCCTGCTGGCCGGTCTGGCCTTCTTGTGGGTGTTCCTGTTCCTGCCGATGTGGCTTGATAACGCGCTGAAATCGGGCTGGCTCTCTGGCCTGCCGGTGTCTGAGTGGCTGCGTGAGAATCTGGTGGTGTGGCTGCGTTCGCTGCGCAGCACCATCTTCAGCGTCTGGCTAGCCTATACCGTGGTGTGGATGGCTTACGGCCTGCGGCTTATCTCTTCGACCCTGCTTCAGGTCGGGCCGGAGCTGGAAGAGGCGGCACGCAGCACGGGCGCCACCCGTGGACAAATCACCCGCCACGTCACCATCCCGCTGTCGCGTTATGGCCTGATTGGCTCCTGGTTGCTGATGTTCCTGATTTTCGAGCGCGAATATTCCACCGGCGTCTATCTGTTGTCGCCGGGCACGGAGACTATCGGCTCAATGCTGGTTTCCCTGTGGGCGGCGGGGGCGATTGATATCGTGGCCGCGCTCTCCTTTATTAACATCCTGCTGGTGGTGTTAGGTCTGGGTATTGCCTTACGTTTTGGAGTCAAATTACATGATTGAGTTAAGCGTCGATAATCTGCATTTAACCTATGGCGACAACCCGGTGCTGAAAGGCGTATCCATGGATTTAAAACGTGGAGAAGTGGTGTCACTCCTTGGGCCATCCGGCAGTGGCAAAACCACGCTGTTGCGCGCCGTGGCGGGGCTGGAGAAGCCGACGCAGGGTCGCATTGTGATCGGGAAAAACACCGTTTACGACGGCAGCCCGCGCAGCGAAATCCCGGCCGAAGAGCGCAATTTGGGGCTGGTGTTCCAGTCCTACGCCCTATGGCCGCACAAAACCGTGTTCGAAAACGTGGCTTACCCGCTGAAACTGCGCAAAGTGGCCTCGGGCGAAATGAACCAGCGGGTGCAATCGGTGCTAGACCAGCTCGGGCTGGGGCATCTCGGCAAGCGCCACCCGCACCAGCTGTCTGGTGGTCAGCAGCAGCGCGTGGCCATTGGCCGTGCCCTGGTTTATAACCCGCCGGTGATTTTGCTGGATGAGCCACTCTCCAACCTTGATGCCAAACTGCGCGAGGAAGCACGCGTCTTCCTGCGCGAACTGATCATTAAGCTAGGCCTGTCGGCGCTGATGGTCACCCACGACCAGAACGAGGCGATGGCGATTTCCGACCGCATTTTGCTGCTCAACAATGGCAAAATTGAACAGCAGGGCACGCCGCAGGAGATGTACGGTTCGCCGAAAACCCTGTTTACCGCCGAGTTTATGGGCAGCAATAACCGTCTGCACGGCAAAATCACTGAGCTGAGCAACGGCAGGGCGCGCATTGAAGGTAAGGATTGGGCGCTGTGGGGGCTGGCGGGCGAGGGCGTGCAGGTCGGGCAGCAAGCCACGGCGGTGATCCGCGTCGAGCAGGTGAAACTGGGCGATAGCGCCGAGGGCAACCAAATCGAGCTGCCGCTCCTAACCAGCATGTATCTTGGCGATCGCTGGGAATACCTGTTCCGCACGGTCGCCGAAGATTTTGTGGTTCGCGCTTATGGCAGTGAAGTGCGCGGTCAGGAGATGTTCCGCCTGTCGCTACCCGCTGAACATCTGTGGATCTTCCCGAAAATCTGATGTGATGACTGACTTTCAGGGGCTGCGGCCCCTGAAATATTTCTGTCATTTCCCACGAGTAAAATTCTGCCTACGCTAAAAATTATGCAGAATTATCATGAAATTAACTTCCCCTTTCTTTAAATCTCATGGCCTTTTCAGCACAGTATTCCGCACAGCTTTCACTTCTCGCCCAAGAGGTATTCTTTTTGGAGTAATTTGCGTTATCACGCTATTTTCCGCCTTGCAGATTTTCTCGACCATTATCCTCACCAACATCCTGCAAGATGCCCGCCAAAACGTTATTGCCACCGAAAGCCTGCGCCAGCAGCAGGCGGTGATGGACAAAGCGCGCATGGAATTGCTGATCGCCAGCGATAAGCTCAACCGCGCGGGGATCTATTTCATGCAGGATAAAGAAACCGGTTCAGACGGCAGCTGGCACAGCCTGATGGAGGAGTCGCAGGGCGCGCTCGCCGCGTCTGACAAGGCTTTCAAGCAGTTCGCCACCATGACCGGCGGCTTGCAGGGCGACGCGCAAAAGGCGGCGGCCGATCTACAGGCCAGCTACCAAATGTTCTACGACGGTCTGCGCGAGCAGTCCGACGGCCTGCAAAAAACCAACACCATTGACTCCTTCTTTAACGTGCCTATTCAGGCGTTTCAGGATGATTTCAGCGACAAATACTATCGCTACCTGAGTGTGAATGAACAGACGGCAGTCTCGCTCAGCGACCATCTGCTGGCGGCGCTGTCGCAGGCGAAGTCTCTGTTCCTCGGCGCATTGGTGCTGCTGGCGGTGATCGCCTTGGTGGTCTGGCGCGGCATTACTCGCTGGGTTATCAGGCCTTTACAGCAGCTTATCGCCCACATTCGCGTGCTGGCGGCTGGGGATCTCTCCGAGCAGATTGGCGGCAAAACCCTGCGGGTGACCGAGGTTTACCAGCTCAATCAAAGCCTGAGCGAGATGCAGTCCGGGTTGCGCAGGCTGATTAGCGAAGTGCGCGACGCGTCGTCGCATATCATGGTGAACATTAATGAAATCGCGTTAGGTAATGAGGAGCTTTCAGCCCAGGCCCTGAAGCAGCGCGATGAGCTAAACGCCGCCAACCAGCACATTAGTTCACTGACCGAGCGCGTGAAGGACAACGCGCAGCACGCCCATCAGGCCAGCCAGCGCGCCGAGCAGGCCCAGCAGGTGGCAACCAGCGGCGGCGACGTGATGCACAAAGTGGACACGGCGATGAAAGAGATTGTCAGCCAGTCCGCCGAGATGAGTAACATCGTGGCGATGATCGACAGCGTGGCGTTTCAAACCAATATCTTGGCGCTGAATGCCGCGATTGAAGCCGCTCACGCCGGGCAGCACGGTCGCGGTTTTGCCGTGGTGGCGAAAGAAATTGGGCTGTTGGCACAAAAAAGCAGCCATTCGACGCGCGGCATTCATCAACTCATTGAAGATTCGATGGCGCAAATTGGCCGAGGGTCGACGTCGGTGACTCACTTGGGTAAGAGCTTAAATGAGATCATCACCATTTTTAGCGGGCTTAACACGCTGGTGGGTGAAATTTCTGACGCCACCCAGCACCAGCGCGAAAGCATTCATGAAGTCTCCGAACGCATTGTCACTCTGACTCAGGTTACGCAACAAAACAGCCAGTTGGCGCAGCAGGCGGCCAGTTCTTCACAGGAGTTATTGGCGCAATCGCAACGTTTGGAGAGGGCGGTGTCTAGATTTGGTTTGGGCGAAATTCAGGCTGCGGCTTGACAGTCAACGGGGGAATCGACAAATTAGTTGCCCTGATTGCTTAAAACGGTTTTCCCATGACTGAGACTTCATCCCCATCCAACGCCTGTGCTGTGAAGATTGCCAACCTTGCGGATGTACCCCAGTACCTCGAGGTTATCACAGAATACCTGCATGGCGAATGGTCTGCTTTTCCGCACTGGGCCCAGAAAGAGTATATTCGTCAGAGACTTACCCAGCGCTTAGCCAGTAAAGGCCGCCAGTTCGTGCTGGTCGCTTTCGATGAGAATAACGAAGTTGTCGGCACTGCCGGCGTGATGCGCTACGAGCTGGACGACGTGGCCGAGCGCAAATATTGGCTGGGCGAAGTCTTTACCCGCCACCACCTGCGCGGCCGTGGTATTGGCTCCGCCTTGATCAATGCCAGCATCGAGCGTGCGCGCGCGGCGGGTGTTGATACGCTTTGGCTCTACACGCCTGATCAAAAGGGACTCTACTCCCGCCTTGGCTGGCAGGAAGTGGAAACGCGCGAAGTGGACAACGAGCAGGTCACGGTTATGCAGCGCCCGCTGCGCTAACTTGGCTTGAGCTTATTTGGCCGTGCGCCAGTAGTGCATACTTCCCTCTGAATGGCCGGTGACCGGATCGCTTTCCGGCATCGGCACCTGATTTATCGCCTTAATTCGCTCCGCCATCTTCTTCGGCTCATCGTGGCACAGGTCGGCGGTGACGTTTGGCGGATAGGCGCCGACCAGCATAAAATCGTCATCCGCTGAAATCTGCTTATGGCCGACACCCGCCGGAATTAACAGCACATCGCCGACGTTAACCTCAATAATCCTGCCTTTCTCGCCTCCCAACTGCAGCTTGGCCGAGCCTGCGTACACGCCCACTACCTCATGGGTATTGGAGTGGAAATGGGTAAACGGGTAGACCGGATAACGCCACTGGGGCGGCCAGCCGTTAGAACGGAACAGATGCTCAAGGTATTCGGCATTGTCAGCCACTTCTGGTGGGATAACGTGATGGTAAATCAGCAGAGGCAGCTTGCTGTTGGGCACGCCGCCGTCAGGTTTGCCGGTGTGCAGGATCTCCACGGCGACCTCCCGAGGTTGGGCTTTGAGGGTGAAAGGTAAGGGCAGCAGGGCGGCAACGCTGAGTAAAGTACAAAATCGACGTCTGTCCAAAGCCATTAGCACTGCTCCTTGTTACAAAAGAGAAACCAATTACCCTAAGTCCGAGGGTTTACTTCTTTCATTTATAGAACAAAGTCGCCGTTTTGACATTAACAGCGCCGCAAGGCCGCTCACTCTTTAATCACTCTTATCAGAAAAAGCCGAATTGGCGGGGTAATTGACAAATAAAAGTCATATTAACTGGCGAAACTGACCGTTTCTTCTAGTCTTAACTAAACATAAGCACTTCAGGAGAAAGAAGTCATGAATAAGAAGATGTTAATTATTGTTGCTACAGCGGTATCAGTCCTTGCTGGGTGTCAGACTTACGATCGCGCGGCAAGCTATGTTAAAGAGCCTGTGGTCAGCGACGTTAAAGTCGGTATGACCAAAGCTCAGGTTCGTGCTCTGGCGGGCCCACCTTCAACAGAAGCGACGCTGGTCCATGCTAAAGGGACTTGTCAGACCTACGCCGTTGCGCCACGTGATGGTAAAGCTCAGACTTACTTCGTCAGCTTTAACGACACGGGCCACGTAATGAATAAAGGCTACCAGTCTTGTTCAGATTACGACAAAGACCCACAAGCCGGCCAATAACGGTTTGATTTAGCGGCAGCTTTTGCTGGCCGCTAAATAAGAAAACGCCTGTCAGGTTTAACCTCACAGGCGTTTTTTTATGGGTTTTTTGGGGTGGGAAACCTTTGGCTTAGGCTTTCTCAGTCACAATTCTTACCCCGACTTTGCTCACGTCTTTGCCATCCATCTCAGCAATGGTCCACGTCAGGCCATCCCATTCAATGTGGTCACCAATGACCGGCTCACCGCCCAGCAGATTAATCACGAAGTTGCCCAGTGACAGGGATTTATCCACCGAATCATCCAGATTCAAGCCATAAAGCTGTGAAATGGCGTCCAGAGGGGCATCGGCTTGCAGGATAAAGTCACCGAAGAATCGGTCATCCAGTACCACCGCGTTGCTGTCGCTAAACAGCTTGCCCAACTCCGGCAGGTCTTTTTCCTGTCCAATCACGCAAAGAATGTCACCTTCTTTCAGCCTGGTGCTGCCAGTCGGGTGGAGCATTTCGGTGCCACGGAACAGGGCCGCAATGCGCGTCTCCGCAGGCATTTTCAAGTCACGCAGCGCCGCGCCTACGCACCACTTCTCAGAACCCAACTGATAAATAAACTGTTCCCAATTGCTGTACACGTCGATATCCAGCCCCACGCGGGAAATCGGCGTAGGCATCGGCGGCACGATCACCTTGGCTTTCTTGGCGGCAAAACCCAGCGAGGTGCCTTGCAGCAGCAGGGAAACCAGCACCACGAAGAAGGCCACGTTGAAATACAAGTTGGCCTGCGGGATGCCCGCCATCATGGGGAATACTGCCAGAATCACCGGCACCGCGCCGCGCAACCCGACCCACGAAATAAAGAAACGCTCGCGCAGGGTAAAGTTTTTGAACGGGAACAGCCCGACGAATACCGAAAGTGGGCGGGCAACCAGAATCATCCATAGAGACAAGGCCAGCGCGCCGGCGGCAATCGGCAGCAGATCGCTTGGCGTCAGCAGCAGGCCGAGCACCAGGAACATGCCGATTTGGCTCAGCCACGCCAGCCCGTCGAAAGTCTGCATAATGCCGTGGCGGTTGCGGATCGGCATATTGCCCAGCACCAGACCACAGAGATACACCGCCAAAATTCCGCTGCCGTCCATCGCTACCGTCAGCGCGTAAACCATCAGCCCGCCGCTGAAAGCCAGCAGGGGGTAGAGGCCAGTGGCCAGAGAGATTTTGTTGATCAGCTTATGCAGCAGCCAGCCGCCGCCCAGCCCGAAGAAAATACCCAAACCAAATTGCTGAATCACGTCGAGAACGAACATCCAGCTCAGGCCGTGCTGGCCCTTGGCAATCATGTCGATCAGGGTGATAGTCAGGAATACCGCCATCGGGTCGTTGCTGCCTGACTCAATCTCCAGCGTGGCGCTGACGCGTTCGTTTAAGCCTTTGCCGCCAATCAGTGAGAACACCGCCGCGGCGTCGGTGGAGCCGATGATCGCGCCAATCAACAGGCCTTGAATCATATCGACTTTAAACAGCCAGGCCGCCGCCATGCCGGTTAATCCGGCGGTAATGAGGACACCGACGGTGGCCAGCGACAGGGCGGGCCAGAGGGCCACGCGAAAGGAGGAGGCCCGGGTGCGCATGCCGCCGTCGAGCAGGATAACCGCCAGCGCCAAGTTACTGACTAAATAGGCCGCCGGATAGTTGTCAAAGGCGATGCCGCCAATGCCGTCAACCCCCGCCAACATACCGATGGCGAGAAAAATGACCAAAATGGGAATTCCGAGGCGGGAAGAGAGCGAACTGAGCAGAATGCTTGCTGCTACCAACAGGGCGCCGACGAAGAAAAGTGTGTTGATAGTGCTTGCGTCCAAAATGCCTTCTCCTACTAATGCACCGATAAAACCTGATTGAGCCAGTATGCCATTGACTCGCGTATTAATTTATCAGGAAAAAGTTATCGTCGCTGAAGGAATATTCAGATATTTATTATTCGAACTCTGGCGGAATAAAACTATGCTTATTACTGAGCTCATGGAACCTGATATGAGCATCCGGCTTCAGTTTGATCACCAGAAAGAGGAACTTATGAGCGAATTTACTGGCATCCATCGCGAAGTCCTGAAAGACGGCACTATTAAGCACGTACTGGTGCGCGATAAATCTGGCCATGAACAGGCCAAAGCGGCGAAAGACTATATCTCGGAGGGCATTCAGCCCGATTTAGACGACCTGCCGGAAGTCTCGGCGGGTAGCGAGTATCCGAAAACGGGCAAAGGTAACGGCTAGTTTTCGTCTCTTGCTTAACGCAGCCCGCGCCGCTGCTGGCCGCGCGGGCCTGCCATCTCTGTTTCAGAACAACTTTACCTCGCTACTCTTTCGCCTCAGCCAGCCACTGTTTGCCTTTGGCTTTCATCTCTTGTTCCTGCTGACTAAATTTGGTGGCGAACACCCGTTTCACTGGGAAACCACTCTTCTCCAGCAGATAGGCCAGCGCCGCATACTCGCGCGGGTACTTCGCCACCGTGGCCTGATCGATATCCACCACGCCAACTGGGAAGGTGAAGTTGCCCATGTCGTAAATCGACTGGCGTTTAACAATACGCCACACGCCGTCGCGTTTTTCCACCAAGTCATAGAAACGGTTGTGGCCGTTACAGCCCAGCCCCAGCGAGGCATTTTCGCCAATAATAATGGCATTAGTTTCGACAATCGCCCGATCGCCATTAAAAGTGATCACCGGCGAGCCAATCACATGCTTGGTGCTGAAGCCAGAATTGCCCATTTTCTGCGACCCCTTGACGAACTCGCCGAACAGGCCTTCAAACCATGTGACTTCAATAATGCCGTCGTCATGGAACAATTCGAGCAGTTGATCCCACTCAGCTAAATCGCGATGTATCCAGCCGGTCATTAGGTCGGCAATGTCTTGGCGGTCTTGCAGTGTATTGCTCATGGTGCTGCTCCTGATGATTCGTTGCTTAGTCATTTTCTGCTGACAGCATCGGCGCCTAGAGCCATCAAAACAAATAGTTTAAATTGAGCTATTAATCATTTTAGTTGATGAGTGCTAAAACATGGATTTGCGGCAAATGCGTTACTTTCTTACGGTCGTCGAAGAGGCTCATTTTGGCCGTGCCGCCCAGCGTCTTAACATCGTGCAGCCTGCGCTGAGTATGCAGATTAAAGCCTTGGAAGAGGAGGTGGGCGGGGTGCTGTTCCTGCGCACCACGCGCAAGGTGGAGCTGACCGAGGCCGGGAAACTATTCCGCACAGAGGCTGAACTGGCCGTGGCTCAGGCCGAGCGGGCAAAAAGCGTGGTGCAGCGCGCCCTGCGTGGGGAAACCGGCAAAGTGAGGATTGGCTTTGCAGGCAATGCGGTGTTTACCGGCAAGCTGCTGGCAGATATGCGCACCTTCAATGCTGCCTATCCGCAGGTGGAGATTGAGCTGCAAGAGCTGGCCCCGCAGTGGCAGAGCGAAGCCATTCTGGCGGGTAAAATAGACATTGGCTACTGCCCCAAGATGGGCATTGAGTTTGATAGCCAACTTAGCTCAGAGCTGATTGGCGACTGGCCGATGGTCATCGCGCTTGCGAAGGACCACCCTTTGGCGGGCGCTGAACTGCTCACTAGAGAGATGATTGCCAACGAGCCGCTGATTGTCTATTCCACCGGTAAAGCCGATGGCGGGCAGGTGGCGCAGTTGGAGCGAGCCTTGGGCAGCCCGCCGCGCATCGCTCATCAGGTTTCAAGCACGCTAAGCGTACTCATGCTGGCGGCCGCTGGGCAGGGCATTGCGCTGGTGCCCTCGACGTTCGAACAGGTGCCGTTACCCGGTTTGATCTATAAGCCGCTGGAGAACTTTAGCCTGCGCGCCAATATGATTTTGCTGCACCGCAAGCAAGAAAGCACAGGTTCGGTCAAAGCCTGGCTGGCGCTCAAGCGCAGTAATAAGTGAGTGGAATCAGCCTTGTAAGTCTAAAGAAATTCCGTATAACGGTTATGTTATTGCGAATCACTGAGTCCATTAACGGCCACTCGGCTACAAGGAGAATTATGCAAGAGTTTATCGTCCCTGTTGTCACTCCCACGATTGAAATCACCACGCCGCGCCTGATCATGCGCCAATGGCGCGAAGAGGATCTGGCGCCTTTTGCCGAGCTGAATGCCGATCCGCGCGTGATGGAGTTTTTCCCTTCGGTTATGACCCGCGAAGAGAGTGACAACTTGGCCGAACGCTGTAGCGCCTTGATAACCGAACGCGGCTGGGGCATCTGGGCGCTGGAGACCCGCGATGAGCACAAGTTCATCGGTTTTCTCGGCCTACACACGCCGGGCTACCCGCTACCTTTCAACCCTTGCGTCGAAGCCGGTTGGCGTCTCAGCGCCGAGTCATGGGGCAAAGGACTCGCCAGCGAAGCCGCGCAGGCTGCATTAAAGGTGGGCTTCAACCAGCTCGACTTGCATGAAATCGTCGCTTTTACCGCGCTGATAAACCTGCGTTCTCAGGCAGTAATGAAGCGCATGGGGATGACCTGTGATCCTGCGGAGAATTTTAATCACCCAGTGGTAGCTGAGGGGGATAGACTTCAGGAGCACTGTCTTTATCGCCTGCGGCGGGATGATTGGGCGGCTGCCCAAAGCCGCTGACGGTCAAGTTTGCAACCTTGCGTTGCCACGCAAACTGGCTTTTAAAGTCAAGGTCGTGCGCTGCCACCACACCGGGCTGAAGTTCAAAACCTTGCGTTGCCACGCAAACTGGCCCAAAGGGTTTTAAACGAAACCCTTTGGAATCCTGCGTTTTATGCTGTTTTAGATCGAGGCTTCGCAGGGTCGGAATGGACATGTTTCAGTCGCTTTGGTGACAGCCGCGAAGTGCCGCCGCTTAGGCGGTTCCCTCGCTGCGGGATTACAACCCGCGTAAAAAGCCACGCGGTTTTCCACCTCTTGCTCGGCGTCACTTCTGAACGCGGCTTTCTGGCATTTACACCGTGCCGTTTCATGTGGTTTTGCTTTTGACTTTATCCCTCCCCTTTCAGCAGGGGAGGCTAGGTGGGGTGTGGGGTTGGCTGCATTGAGCGCTCAATGAAACCACTCCTCATCCCAGCCTTCTCCTCTGAGAGGAGAAGGAGTAAACCGTGCTCGTCCCCACAAAAAATCAAACCAGCAAAAAACGAAAACCAACTATTATTCCCTAAGTTTTTTATCTGACATTCTTCTAAAAGGACGTAACCCGTGGGCGCAGTGCATAAGGTTTTTATCATTCATGGTTTTATGGCGGGGCCGGATTCTCATTGGTTTTCTTGGTTGAAACAGCAAGCCGAGCAGGAAGGCGCTGAGGTGAAAGTATTGCAGATGCCCAATTCGCTCGCGCCAGATGACGCGGCTTGGCGTTCTACGATGCAGGCTGAAGTGCACGATGCCGATGAAAACACCTTTTTTGTCGGGCACAGCTTGGGGTGTGTGACGGCTTTGCGGTTTATTGAGTCACTGAAGCCATCAAGCCGAGTGGGCGGGGTGGTGATGGTTTCTGGCTTCGGCGGGGCGGTTGAAACTTTGCCTGAATTAGAGGGTTTCACTCAGCAGCCGCTGGACTATGAGCTGTTGAAAAAACGTATCCGCCAGCGTGCCGTGCTGCTTTCCCTTAATGACGACATCGTTGCTCCCCAGCATTCACTAAAACTCAGTCAGGATCTGGACGCTGAGTTACAGGGCATTCCCCACGGCGGCCACTTCCTCGACCGCGACGGTTTTGAACGTCTGGATACAGCCTGGGAAATTCTACAGGCTATGCTGAAAAACAGCTGAATCGGCTTTTGGTTTTGTCCTTCCCCTTTCAGGAGGGGAGGCTAGGTGGGGTGTGGGGTTGGTTACATTGAGTGCTGAATTAAACCACTCCTCATCCCAGCCTTCTCCTCTGAGAGGAGAAGGAGCAGAGCAGCACTCCACTGAAACGGCACGGTCGAGATGCCAGTAGGCCGCATTCAGAAGTGACGCCGAGGGAGTGGTTCGAGACCAAAGGCTTGAGCCGAGCAAAGCGAGACAGCGTTGCGTAGCAACGACCCGAAGGGCGAGGCCAGAGGCCGAGTAATCCCGAACTGAGGGAACCGCCTAAGCGGCGGCACTTCGCGGCGAACACCGTGGCCGCTGAAACACGTCCATTCCGACCCTGCGAAGCCTCGATCTTCCAGCAGTAAAAAACGCAGGATTCCAAAGGGTTTCGTTTAAAACCCTTTGGGCCAGTGTGGGCGGCGAGCCCACGGTGTTGACCTTGACCTTAAAAGATTCCAGCTTTTAAAGCGCAGGGCGTTCGCTCAAACGCCCCAACACGCTTGCTCCTATCATCCCGCCGTTCCCGCCAGCGCCAGCAAACTTGCCAGTGACGACCAGAGGTTCCGGGTAGCGGTGCAGCACGCCATGGCGGACGGCCAGATCTAGCGCGGTGATCAGGGGGATGGCGTTGGCTAAGCCGCCGCCGACCACGATTTTGGAGGGGCCGAGGATGTTGACCAGCAGCGCCAGAGGTTCGGCGACCAGTTGCAGCCAGGCTTGGATGGTTAAATCTGAGTCCGGCTGGCCGTTTTGCCAGCCGTCGACGATCTGCTGGCTGGTGCGATCTTGCTGATTAAGATGCTGATGCAGGCGCTCCAAACCGCGCGCGCCGCCGAGTATATCCAGACAGCCGTGCTGGCCGCAGGCGCAGGGCAGGCGCGGGATAGGGTAGGTCTTGCCATTGATCTGTAGCTCGGTGCGGGTGATGGCGCCGTGACCCCACTCGCCGGTGACGCCGCCGTGGCCGCGCACCAGTTGGCCGTTGATCACCAGACCTCCGCCCACGCCTGTGCCGAGAATAATTCCCGCCACAATCGGCTGATTCTGCGCGTTTCCGGCGTAGGCTTCCGCCAGTGCAAAACAGTCGGCGTCATTGGCGGCGCTCACCGGGCGCTGCAAGGCGAGGCTGAGATCGGCCGCCAGCGAGCGGCCGTTAAATGCCGGAATATTGGTTGCCAGTAGCTCACCGGTTTGTGGCGACACTAGCCCCGCCGTGGAGATAGCCAGCGGCGTGTCGGCAGGGTAGTCCGGCGCGTACTGGGTGATCAAACCTTGTACGGCGGCAACGAAAGCATCCCACGAGGCGGTCGGGGTCGGCACCTTGCCAAACTCCTCCACTTCGCCTGAACGCGCGGAAATACCAAACTTAATAAATGAACCGCCGATATCGGCACAAAAAACCGCCGCGTCAGCTGACGCAGCGGAGAAAGGTTTGCTCATGAGCGGGTATCCAGTAAATCGCGTAATCCATCGCCCAGGACGTTAAATCCGAGCACCGTCAGCATGATAGCCAGACCGGGGAACAGCGAAAGGTAAATATTTATGCCGAGGAAGTTTCGGCCATCGCTCATCATAGTACCCCATTCCGGCATGGGTGGCTGCACGCCTAGGCCAAGAAACGAGAGGCTAGCTGCGGCCAAAATCACCGTACCGGCGGTCAGGGTTGATTGGACAATAATCGGCCCGACGGCGTTGCGCAGAATGTAGTGCACGATAATCCGGTAGTGTGACAAGCCGAGTGCCTGCGCCGCCTCCACGTACTCCATCTGCTTTAGGCCGAGAGTCAGGTTGCGGCTGAGGCGGGCATAAACCGGAATGGCGAACAGCGAGATGGCAATCAGCAAGTTGACCAATCCGCCGCCCAGAATGCTGACCACCAAAATCGCCAACACGATGCCGGGGAAGGCAAACAGCATGTCCATAAACCACATGATGACCATATCGACATAGCGCCCGGCCATCCCGGCGATCACCCCCAGCGGGATGCCGATAAGCATCGCCAAACCGACGCTCAGCACCACTTCGATAATGGAAATCCGCGCGCCGTAAATTACCCGAGCGAAAATATCACGACCATAGTCGTCGGTGCCAAACAGGTGGTCCGCCGAAGGAGCAAGCAGGGTATCTATCAGGTCCTGCGCGTAGGGATCGTGACGCGTCAGCCACGGCGCGAAAATACCGACTAAAACAATCGCGCCGACAATCAGACCGCCAAAGGTCACCGCCGGATGACGCCATAGCCAGCGGAAAAACCGCAGCGTGCGCGGCTTCCGACGGGGTAGTTGGGTGATAATGGCAGACATTAATCGAACCTTATTTTTGGATTCAAGAAGGCAATCAACAGCTCGCCGAGCAGGTTCATCACCACCACGCCGCACACGGCAACCAGCGCCACGCCCTGAATCACCGGATAATCGCGATAGCGCACCGAGTCCACCAACAGACGCCCGATGCCCGGCCAGTTAAATACGGACTCGGTGACCACCGCGCCGCCAATCAGACTGCCGAAGTTGAGGGCGACGATGGTGACAATTGGGATCAGCGCGTTGCGAAACGCGTGGCTGCAATAGATAGTGACGGCGGACAGCCCTTTGGCGCGCGCGGTGCGAATGTAGTCCTCCGACAGCACGTCGAGCATGCTCGAGCGAGTCATGCGCGCCATCACCGCCATCGGCAGCACCGCCAGCGTCACCGACGGCAGGATGTAGCTTTTCCACGAGGTTGCACCGAGCAGCGGCAGCCAGCCGAGCGACACCGAGAAGTAGTTCATCGCCATCAGCCCGAGCCAGAAGTTAGCAATCGAGGCCCCGGCAATCGCCAGCAGCATCACGCCATAGTCCGGCCAGCGGTTGCGATAGACCGCGCCAATCATCCCGGCGGGCACGCCAATCACCACCGCCAAAAAGTAGGCCAGCACGGCGAGCGCCAGCGTATAGGGCAGGCGCTCGCCGATCTCCTGCGTCACGGGCTGCTGCGATTGCAGCGACAGCCCGAGATTCCCGTGCAAAACGTCGGTGGCAAAATGCACGTACTGGGTGACGATCGGCTGATCCAACCCAAGACGTACGCGCATATTGTCCACCGCTTCCTGCGTTGCTTCCGGCCCGGCCATCAGGCGTGCCGGGTCGCCCGGCAGCGCGCGGATAGACCCAAAAATCAGCATCGACACGCCGATCAGAATGACCGGGAAGGCGATGAGTTTTTTTGCCAGATAAGCTTTCATATCAACCCTTATGTGCGTCTTTTACAACAATCTGACCGCCCGGAACCATGGTGACGCCGGACACGCCGGTACCTGTCGCAAACAGGTCATTCTGGTAGTACAGCAGCACTTGCGGCGCCTGCTGGTTGATCTCTTTCTGCGCCTCGACGTAGATGGCGTTGCGGGCATTTTCATCCTGCGTTGACGCCGCCTTGTCTAGCATTTCATCCAGTTTAGGGTCGTTGAAGAAGCCGAGGTTGGCACCGCCCGGCGCAAAGCTTTTGCTGTAGTAGAGTGGGCGAAGTTGCAGATCCGCGCCGTTAACGCCGGAAGACCAGGACGCCAGCACCGCGCCGGTGTTATCGGCCTTTTTGCCTGCCTGATCGGCAAAGGCGGCTTTGGCCCACACGCCGCTTTCCATCTGGCGGACGTCCAGCTTGACGCCAATTTTCGCCCACATGCTTTGCAGCACTTGGCCGATACGCGCGTCCTGCCCCTGTACGGCAATCGACATGGTAAAGCCGTTCGGCAGCCCGGCCTCTTTCAGCAGCGCCTTGGCTTTCTCCAGATTCAGCGGATACGGGTCGAGGGTTTTGTCATAACCCGCGGTGACCGGAGCCAGCGGCGAGTTAGCCGGAATGGCGAAGCCGGACATGATGGCGCGCACCAGACCTGCGCGGTCGGTGGCGAAGTTCAACGCCTGACGAACGCGCACGTCATCTAGCGGCTTAAGGTCAGTGTTGAGCGCCACCCAGAATACGGCGGAGCCTGGGCTCTCATGCAGCTGGAATTTAGGGTTGTTTTTCAGCACGTTGGCGAACTGCGGCGGCACTGGGTTAATCACGTCAGCTTCGCCAGCCTGCAGGGCCATGTTCATCACCGACGGCTCGGCGCTCCAAGTCCATTTCAGGTCGTCCGGCCCGCTGGCTTTATCCCCCCAGTAGCCCGGATATTTCTCTTCCAGCACGAATTCGCCGGTTTTGTACTGCACCATTTTGTACGGGCCAGTCCCCACGGCTTTGCTGTCCAGCGTGCCGGCCTTGTCGGCGGTTGGGCTGACCATCAAGGACGCGCCGGTCGTCAGTAAATTGAGGAAGGCGGGATAAGGCTTCTTCAGGGTGAACAGCACCGTCGAGTCATCCACCTTGGTGACGCTTTCGAGGAAGGTGCGCAGACGCCCGCTGGCTGCCAGACCGCGCTTGGCGTCGAGGTGGCGGGCGAAGTTGGCGACCACGGCATCGGCATTAAACGGCGTACCGTCGTGGAATGTCACCCCGCTGCGCAGCTTAAACGTCCACTTCAGGCCGCTCTCATCGCTGCTCCACGAGGTGGCGAGCGCCGCCTCTGGCTTCAGCTCGGGCGACATGCGCAGCAGACCTTCATACATCGGGTCCAGCACCGTACCGGTAAAGGTCGCCGTCTGGTTGCCGGGGTCCATGCTGCGCGGCGCTTCGTTCTGCATGATGGTCAGGGTGGCCGCGTAGAGCGGGGAGGAAAGTGCGGCAAGCAGCGCCGTACTTAGTAGAGTTAATCGCATTTTGCTGTTCATCGTATTTCCTCTGCCCAAAATACCCGTCATCTTTCGAACCGCAGAGGCGTTGGCTGCTCTCTCTTACCCAAATCACTGACCTGTGTAAGTGATTCGGAATTCGTTCGTTCGCCGCCTTTCTGCACGTCGAAATATTTCGGGTATTACGTGTAATTGATTAAAAGGTGATTCGAAAACATCAAAAACAGTGTGAACGTTTTTTTGCGTAATTAGTTCATATGAAAAACTTATGTTGAGATGTTTGGTTCAAAATGTGAACTAATTGGCATTGATATATCCATTTTTAATGTTTAATGTCAACGCAGCTGATTGAAATTTGAGAGCCCGGAAACAAATATGCTAACCACCTTACAACAACAGATATTAGGGGCTATCACCGCAACGGATGGCCTGAGCCGCACTGACCTCGTTCAGCTCTCCGGCATGAGCAAGGCTGCGGTCAGCGGGGTGGTGCGCGAGATGATTGACGCCGGACTGCTGCTCGAATCGCAAACCGTGCCGGGCGCGGGGCAGGGTCGCCCCTCGGTGCGTTTAACCGTCCACCCGGACGGCGCCTATTTCGCGGGCGTGTCGCTATTACAAGATCCGGCGCACATGGTGCTGATTAACCTGCATGGCGAGATCCTGTCGCGGGTGACATTCCCCCTCGACAATCAGCCGCAGCGGCTAGCGGATAACATCGCCACCGCGCTGCCGGAGCTGCTGGCGGCCCACGCCGACGCCGCCGACAAGCTGCTCGGGCTGGGGGTGACGCTGTCGGGCTTCATCGATGAACATCAGTCAACCTGCGTGCAATCCACGCTGCTGAGCTGGCGCGACGTGCCGCTGGCCGACCTGATCCGCCAAAGCATTCACCAGCACTGCCCGACCATTAATCAGGGCGGCGGCATTGCCGTCGCCATTGAAAACGACGCCAAGGCGCTGGCGGTGAGTGAGAAACGCTTCGGTCACGCCCGCGAACTGAGCAACTTCACCCTGGTCAGCCACGGCGCGGGTATTGGTAACGCCCACTTTATCTCCGGCCAGCTGCATCGCGGTTTTCACGGCGGCGCGGGGGAGATTGCCCACTGCACCATTGAGCTGGACGGCCTGCCGTGCCGCTGCGGCAAGCGCGGCTGTCTCGACACGCTGGCCTCTCTCAACGCCATTATGGAGCGCGCTAAGGCTGAGGCTCTGGATGTCGAATCCTTGGCGGAATTGGAAAAGCTGGCGGCGCGCGGCAGTAACGCGGCAATTGGCATTTTGCATCGGGCGGGCACCGCGCTGGGCCTGGCGATTTCGCATCTGATTCAAATTAATGACCCGGACATGATCCTGATCGCCCATCAGGAACAGAGCTTCTCCGGGCTGTTTGGCACCGTGGTACAGCAGTCGATAGATGCCAACGTGCTGCCGGGCGTGGCCGGGCTAACGCCGGTCAAAACCTTCGCGCTTAATGACGATACCTGGGCGCGCGCTGCGGCAAGCATCCCGGCGCATCGTTTTTTGGTCGGCCTGAAATCTTGCTGAAACGTTCACTTTCACACTCTGAATTCTGAGGTTAAACACCATGCGTATAGCAGTCGGCGGTATCCATATCGAATGCAGCACTTACAATCCGGTGCTCAACGAAGAGAAAGACTTCCGCATTACCCGCGACGGGGCGCTGCTCGCCGCGCCTTACTTCAAGTTCTTGCAGGATTACCCGGCCACCTTCTTGCCAACCATTCACGCCCGCGCCATTGCCGGTGGCCCGGTGTCCCGCGCGACTTATGAAAAATTCAAAGCTGAATTTTTGAGTGGTTTGGAGGCGCAAAAGCCTTTTGACGGCCTCTACCTGCCGATGCACGGTGCGATGTATGTCGAAGGGATGGAAGATGCCGAAGGGGACTGGATCGCCGCGGCCCGCGAGGCGGTGGGCGACGACTGCCCGATCAGCGTTAGCTACGACCTGCACGGCAATGTGTCGCAGAAAATCATTGATGCCATCGATATGTTCTCCACCTATCGCACCGCGCCGCACATCGATACGGAAGAAACCATGCGCCGTTCGGTCGCGATGCTGATTAAAACCCTGCAAACCGGCGTCAAGCCCACCCTGCTGTGGGCACCTGTGCCCGTGGTGTTGCCGGGGGAACGCACCAGCACCGAAGATGAGCCGGCGAAAAGCCTGTATGCCCGCTTGCCGGAAATTGATCAGATTGACGGCATCTGGGACAGCTCGCTGATGGTCGGCTATGTTTGGGCCGACGAGCCCCGCGCCACGGCGGCGGTGATCATGACCGGCACTGACCAAGCCGTGCTGGAGCGCGAAGCCAAAAAGCTGGCGCAGGCTTACTGGGACGCGCGCGAAGATTTCGTTTTCGGCTGCGAAACTGACACGGTGAAAGCCTGCGTGACCAAGGCGATTGCCAGCCCGACGCGCCCGGTGGTGCTTGCCGACTCCGGCGATAACCCGACCGGCGGCGGCGTGGGCGACCGTGCCGACGTGCTGGCCGAGCTGATTGCCCAATATGCCGACGGCGTGATTGTCGCCGGTATTGCCGATTTACCCGCCACCGAAGCGGCGTTCAACGCGGGCGTGGGCTCGCACCTCAGCCTGACGCTCGGCGCGTCGCTGGACCACTCCAGCCCGCAGGTAAAAGGCGAGTTCGAGGTGGTTCTGCTGCTCGACGCGCTGGCCCCGGCGGACCGTCAGGCGGTACTGCGCACCGGCGGTATTGATATCGTGGTGTCGGCCCGCCGCCGCCCATATCACAACATTAGCGACTTCACCGCGCTGGAGCTGGACCCCCACAGCGCCAACATCGTGGTGGTGAAATCGGGCTATCTGTCGCCGGAACTGGCGCCGATCGCCAGCCCGAACCTGATGGCGCTGTCCAACGGCGTGGTCGATCAGTTTGTCGAGCGCCTGCCGCGCCTGCGCAAAACACGCGACACCTTCCCGTTCGACAAAGACTTTAGCTATACGCCAGAAACATTGCTGTCAGCCCGCAGCCGTTAATTGCTGGCTTAACCCGTTTGCCCTTGCCGGAGAAAGAACATGAACGCCACTACCCCGCAACAAGCCGCCGCGCCACGCCTGCCGGTGCTGGAAGTCCAAAATCTCACCACCTCGTTTCGTGGTGAAGATGACTGGCTGCCGGTGGTGCGCGGCCTGTCGTTTGAGGTCTATCCGGGGGAGACGCTGGCGATTGTGGGCGAATCCGGCTCGGGAAAAAGCGTCACTTCGCTGTCGGTGATGCGCCTGCTGAAAGCCCAGTCGAGCAAGATTGAAGGGGTGGTTAACCTCAATCAGCGCAGTCTGCTGGGGCTGTCGGACAAGGCGATGCGCGACATTCGCGGCAACGAAATGGCGATGATTTTTCAGGAGCCGATGACCTCGCTCAATCCGACGTTTAGCATCGGCAGGCAGATTGCGGAAAGCCTGAAACGCCATCGCGGGATGTCGTCGAAACAGGCGCGGGCCGAGACGCTGCGCCTGCTGGAGAAGGTGCGTATTCCTAATGCGCAGGCGCGGTTTGATGAGTATCCACACCAGTTTTCCGGCGGTATGCGCCAGCGGGTCATGATTGCCATGGCGCTGGCGTTAAAACCCAAACTGCTGATTGCCGATGAGCCCACTACCGCGCTGGATGTCACCATCCAAGGGCAGATCCTCGACCTGATTAAAACCTTGCAGGAAGAGGAGGGGATGGCGGTGCTATTCATCACCCATGATATGGGCGTAGTGGCGGAAATCGCTGACCGCACGCTGGTAATGTATCGCGGCGAGTGCGTAGAAAGTGGCGAAACCGCCGAGCTGTTCCATCGCCCGCAGCATCCTTATACCCGCGCCCTGCTGGCGGCGGTGCCGAAGCTTGGCTCAATGCAGGGGCGGCCTTGGCCGCTGCGTTTCCCGCAAATCGACCTGCAAACGGGCGCCTCGACCCAGCCGCTAGAAGTTGCCAATACGCCAGACAGCGGGCAGACGCCGGTCTTGTCGGTGAAGAATCTCAGTGCGCGATTCCCGGTCTACGGTGGTTTGTTGAGCCGACAGGTGGGGGCGGTTCACGCGGTGGAAAACATCAGTTTTGATCTGTTGCAGGGGGAAACCCTGTCGCTGGTAGGCGAGTCGGGCTGTGGGAAATCTACTACCGGCCGCGCCGTCACTCGCCTGATGACCCCGCACAGCGGCGAGATCGACTTCGACGGCTTTGACGTGATGAACATTGATAAACGGCAAATTCTACAAATGCGCCAGCGCATTCAGATGATTTTTCAGGACCCGTTCGCCAGCCTCAACCCGCGCATGCGTATCGGCGACGCCTTAATCGAGCCGATGCTGCAACACAAGCTGCATAATCGCGCCGACGCCAAAGAGAAGGCCGCCGCGCTGCTGCACAAAGTGGGGTTGTCGCCGGATATGATGCGCCGCTTCCCGCACGAGTTCTCCGGCGGCCAGCGCCAGCGTATCTGCATCGCCCGCGCACTGACCCTCGACCCGAAAGTGATTGTCGCCGACGAATCTGTCTCGGCGCTGGACGTGTCGGTTAAGGCTCAGGTGGTGAATTTACTGCTCGATTTGCAGGAGAGCATGAACCTCTCTTACCTGTTTATCTCCCACGACATGGCGGTAGTGGAGCGTGTTAGCCATCGGGTGGCGGTGATGTATCTGGGGGAAATTGTGGAAATCGGCCCGCGCGCCGCCATCTTCGACAACCCGCAGCACGCCTATACTCGCAAGCTAATGGCATCAGTGCCGGTGCCAGACCCGGCGCGGCGTGGCTTGAAGCGCCATATGCAGGTGGATGAGCTGAAAAGCCCGGTGCGCGATAACAGCTATGTGCCGCCGATTCGCCAATATCATGAAGTGTCGAAAGGCCATTTCGTGCAGGTCTAAGCTATTTTACTGGCTATGTAGAACGCGGCGGGGCGCGCCCTCCGCGTTCCAGCCGCCTGCAACCATGCTCCCGTTTGCCACAGCAAGTTTCTTAACATCTCCTCACGTAAAGTTAATCCTTTCATTAAAAGTTGTTATAAAATAGCGCCCTCGCTTTCGACGAGTTCCCTCGTCAGACTTGGTATGCGAACTACATTTAAAACGCAACAGGTTAATTTCTTAGGAGTTTTCATGTCTAACCAGTTCCCAAACTCACGCCTTCGCCGCCTGAGACAGTCCGATTCAATGCGCGCTCTTTTTCAGGAAACCGAATTTAGCGTGAATGACTTGGTACTGCCGATTTTCGTAGAGGAAGAGACATCTGAATACGTGCCGATCGAAGCCATGCCTGGTGTGATGCGTATCCCTGAATCCCGCCTGGCGTTTGAAATTGAACGCTATGCCCGCGCCGGTATTCGCTCGGTGATGACCTTTGGTATCTCCAAACATATGGATGCCACCGGCAGCGATACCTGGAATGAAAACGGTCTGGTGGCGCGCATGGCGCGTATTTGTAAAGACACCGTGCCGGAAATGATCGTGATGTCCGACACCTGTTTCTGTGAATACACCTCCCACGGCCACTGCGGCGTGCTGCACGACCACGGCGTCGACAACGACGCCACGCTGAAAAACCTCGGCAAGCAAGCCGTGGTGGCCGCCGCCGCCGGGGCTGATTTCATCGCGCCTTCTGCGGCTCAGGACGGCCAAGTACAAGCCATCCGCAGCGCGCTGGACGAAGCGGGTTTTATCGACACCTCCATCATGGCGTACTCCACTAAGTTTGCTTCTTCGCTGTACGGGCCATTCCGCGAGGCGGGCGGCAGCGTTTTGAAAGGCAACCGCAAGCAGTACCAGATGAACCCAATGAACCGCCGCGAAGCCGTGCGCGAATCGCTGATGGATGAGCAAGAGGGCGCTGATGCGCTGATGGTGAAACCTGCCGGTGCTTACCTCGACGTGATCCGCGATATCCGCGAAGCATCGCGCCTGCCTTTGGCGGCGTATCAGGTCAGTGGTGAATACGCGATGATCAAATTCGCTGCGCAGGCCGGTGCCATTGACGAGCGCGCCGTGGTGCGTGAAAGCTTAGGTGCCATTAAACGCGCCGGTGCCGATATCATCCTGACCTACTTCGCGATGGATATTGCTGAAAACGGCCTCTAATCGCTTGAGTCGTCAGCAAGAAAAGCCGGGCTTTGATGCCCGGCTTTTTTATCCGCTAAACACAGCGAATGTCAGTCAGGTCATTCGCAACGGCGGTTTTTTGTTGCCGGGTGCAATTGATAATAAGCGCGACCATAGGGCTTACTATTATTCGTCGGCGGTGTAGCCACCTTCAGCCCGGAAACAAACAGTTGTGAATATTCACCTGAAACCCTCTGTTCCGGGTTACTGCTGGTTTCGAGATCGACATAGGTATAGCTCGATGGGTTATCTCGGTTAAATGACCAGATACCAATAAAGCTCAGTGGAGTGAGTTTGGCAAAGCGAGTTAGCGTATTGACATCGTCGAGCTTGAACATACTGGCATCATCGTTAAGTCCAATCATCGGCGTGATTGCTACCTTGCTTAATCGTTGTTTTTCAGTGAGATCGGGATAAAGCGGGGCAATCTGCGCACTGATGCTCAGGGCCGCGTCGACCGCTGCCTTACCCATGTCAGTTTGGGTTGAAGGGTCATTATCGGGATCGCCATAGTCCATTGCCATACCGTTTACGCTGAATTCAAAACCGGCATCTTTCGCCAGTTTAAGAATCGCGACGCCACTTGGATTCAAACCCGTAGGCATGGTTGGGAGGGTGAAACTGATTGCTACGTCGGGTTTGCGGCTGGCGACATTCTTAAGTGCAGCACAGATCTTCACGGCATCGAACAGGCCATTTTCCAAATCAAAGTCCAGCCCTTTGGCTTCGTAGAGTTCAATGGTGGTGATATAGATCTCTTCGAGTTCAGTAATGGAGAAATGGGTTGAGATATCAGAGTTAGAAGCCCCGCCAAATGAAATGATCACCGACAGCCCCGCGCTGTTTAGCTCTTGCGCCAGAGGGAGCGCCCAGTCTAAAGGCATGGCAGAACTGGCTGCCCAGCATGGCGTATTGGTTTCGGGATTCAGTGTGATAAAACCAAAAATCAATCCATCAATTTTCCATCTTAGTGCCCGCTCGTAATAGATTGGATTTGGGCGGCCCTGCGGGTAATTTTGCCAGTCGCTCCATTGTGCATTAATCGTGACATCAATATAGGGGGTATATGAATTAGGCATAATAAATTCCTCGTATATGTTATTAGGTCTATTTTAAAAATGGGATCACAGAGTTTTATTAAAGAGCGCATTATAAGTTTTAGTATTAATATTCATAAAAATAACCGTGGTATCGGTTTTGCCAATACGAATAGCTTCGCCAACACGATTAATGGAAATACCCTGAATCAAGAGCATTCTTTCAATGGCGGTGGTGGTGACAAAGACATAACGCGAAATATCATTGTGCTGAGCGTACATCACCAAATTGCGTAATAAGCGAATAACGGATTGCGAAAAGCCGTAACTTTTTGAGTCGGCATTTTTTTCAAATGAGAAGCGGGAAAGCTCGCGGACGCTGTCAGAGCTGGGTATTGGCTGCTCGCTTTGCCAAAGGTAGGGGAAGATTTCACTGAGCATATAGGGGCTGGTGGTCGGCAATAACCTGACGCAGCCTTTAACATTATTATTAATGTCAGTTGTAACAATATATTGGGTTTGGTCATTGTCGAACTGATCGATTTCTAAATCATCAATGCTCGATACATCCCATTTGAGTCGTTGTTTAAATACGCGATGGCGTAAACCAAACATCGATAATAAGAGTTCTTGATTTTCCATTCCCCCAGAAATACAGCCATACAAAGAAGGGGATGGAATATCTTTATTAAGGATCTGGTGGCTGAGAGGAATAATCGTTCTCGCCAGCGGAATAATATCTGCTGTGCTCATGGTTAATTCTCATCATTTAAAGAGGAGTGCCTGCCGTAGCGGGGACTCATTTTTACCAGGAAAAACTGGGGAACAGAATGTTCCCCAGATGGAGTGTGACTTACTTACTTGTTATTACCCGGATTGCGGCCGCGTGGTGCGCAGGCTCTGCGAGACGGGCTGTTTGGCTGGCCGTCGGTTGGGTTAGCACCCAACTTGAGCCATGGTTCGCCACCTGCCGAGTCTTCAGTGCCAGGCTCAGTGCCCTGCGTCCACCATTTCGCCACATAGTTGCTGCCTTTCCAGCTCACATGGTCGCCTTGGTTATACACAGCATTAGCATCCCATTGTGGGTAAGCGGAAGCGGGTTTCACAGTGACATCGTAAGATGCCGTGCTGGTCAGCCCACCCACGTCAGTGACGGTCAGTTTGAAGGTCAACTTCTCGTCAGCCAGCACCGATGGTGCGATATAATTCAGCGTGCTGCCGGTTACTGAAGTCGCCTTGACGTTAGCCGGTAGCGTCCAGAAGTAGCTCAATGGCTGGCCTTCCGGGTCAGACGATTTAGTCCCGCTCAGAGTACCTGAAGCGCCACTGTTAACGGTCTGGTTGCCAGAGACAGAAGCCACCGGTGGCTGGTTTGCTCCACCAACAACGGTGAAGGTATAGCTGCTTGTACCGGTTTTGCTGCCGTCGGACACGGTCAGTGAAACGGTGTAGCTGCTTTGGAAGCCCGTTTGCGGAACTTTTGCATAAATGATCGGGTCTGTCAGCCTACCCCTGAATTCCAGACCGGCTGGCACGCTCCACTGATAAGTGATGGGATCACCCTCTGGGTCGAAGGAATGAGTCCCATCAAAGGTCAACTCGGTCGCTGGTAAGACCGGGCTTTTCGGCCCTTCGATTTGCGCGACAGGGGCGCGGTCAACCGGATCTGGCGAAGTGTTGATGCCTTTAAAGTAGAACGGCGACATATCAATTTTTTGCGTGATAATCGGCGAGCCCAGGCCTTCGCGAGCCGCGTTGACCAGCAAACCGTTGTCCTGATCGGCAGTCCAGGTAAACACGCCGCCCAGCCCTCTATTGCGTGCATAAGCCGCTTTAGCTTTGACTGTACGTGGCGTATCCAAGGACAGGAACAGCTTAGACGTTGAGCTATACAGGTAATCTGCATCAGCGACTTCATCGGTATAGAGGTCAAAGCCGTTTTTACCTTTTTGCGCTTCTAAATCGAGGTAGTTGTTGATGATGTCATACCATTCGGTACTGCCTGACTCGAAAGTCCCCGTGGTGGTAGCCGCGCCCGGCTCATAGGTGCCGACCAGTGGAGAAAGTTGCGAGATAGAGGCATTGCGGGCGTTACGGGTGTAACCGGCATAGCCGATATTGATATTGCTTTGCTGAACACCCAGACCAATCAGGAAGTCCACGGCTGCGTCGGTGCCATAGGTGGTGGCTTCGGTTTTGTGCAGGTTAGTGTGGTGGTTCAACGCCGGAGCCCAAGGGGTGCCGAAGAAGTCATAAGTCATCAGGTTGATGCCGTTAAGACCTGCATCCAATAAGCCCGGAATGTCCGATTTTGCCAGAATGGCTGGATCCGCGGATGATGCGATACTGATCTTGGTATTCGGCAGACCCGCATTATTGAAGGCGTTGCGTAACTCTCTGATCAAATGCACGTAGTAGACGCTATCGTCTTCAGCATATGGGTTGTTGTTACCCGGCGCACCTGGGTATTCCCAGTCGATATCCACTTCAGAGAACATTGGGAAACGTTTAAAGATATCCACAATGCTGGATGTGAAGCGTACCCGCTGGATTGGATCGCGAGCCATGTTGTAGAAACCATTACTCATAGTCCAGCCACCTACGCTGAAGGAGAGCACCAGATCGTGGCCTTCGGCTTTAGCGCGTTTTTGTAAATCACGCAAACCACCGAGTACGCCCTGAACTTTCTCCTGCTGGAAATCGTCCGGCATGTTGACTTCTAGGTAGCCTGGGAAGCCGTTGTTAACGAAAGTCTGGGTATCGCCCCACACGTCAAGGAAAGTGACAGAGCCTTCCTGATCATGCAGACCGAAGGCTGCGGCGCCGTTAGCGATCGCGGTGGATTTCTCACCCAGGTCGCCGAGAATACCAACGAAACCGATGATCAGTTTGTCGAAAGCCGTCGGTGCGACCAGTGCCAGGTCAACGCCACGGCCCCGGTCAGCGGGTTGCTGGCTGCCTTGCAGACGGCCGTCATACTGCGACCAGTCTGTGTAGTAACCAAATACCTTAGGACGACCGGCGTTGTTGTACTTGTTGTACACCGGCTTAGCTACGCGGGCAGAGGTATAGCTGTATTTCTCTGTAGAAGTAGCGGGATCAAAACCATCGATGCGGTAGGATTCTTCTGTAGCAGCATCAGGTTTAATGATATTTGACATAAGTATTCCTTACATTTCGCTAAGAGATTAAGTTTCTATGCCGAATAAAAATTCGGCTATAGAACCCGTTGAGGTATTCCAGACTTCGAGAATGAGTTTGGACTCAATTAATATTTATGCAAATTAGCGATATTTTACTTAATCTTTATTGCTCATGGACTTATAGATAATAAAGAAAAAAAGTGATCAAACCTGACAGTTATTGCAGGTTCCTGAATGTGGAATAATTGACAGTTCCCTTAAGCTTTCTATAATCACAGCACGGCTCACCTTATGCGTGGTTATAATATGATCAAAAGTGAGGGTGTATATACTAAGTTTACCGATCTCAATTACCTGGTCGATGACCAAATAAAAATCAAACTGGATAGGTGGATTTATTCAATAAAATTCGATAGTTATGCCTACGTCATCGTGCCCACTACCGGCTTCGATGACCTCTTTATACTGGAGGGTTTTAATGCGGAATGGAGGCGGCAATATATAGAGTATGGCTTTAACAAAATCGACCCAATTATTAATAAAGCACAGCACTACCAGTCACCTAATATTTGGACAAGCATCGACTTATCTTTAGATGACCAATTTTTGAATTGCGCAAGAATACACGGCATTCGTTATGGCTATTCAATATCATTACCCTTGAATGAGAAATATATTGGCGTGCTAAGCGTGGTCCGAAAAGATGATTATTTTATTTCCAATAAGGACTCGATAAGTATTATTGGCATGATGTCTATTTATCTACAGGAGTTTAATAATTGTGCAGCAAAACACTTTAATAAGTCTAATGAAGAGCGGATTGTTTTACCTTCGTTAACCAGCCGAGAGCAGGAGTGCCTGCACTGGCTGGCCGAAGGGAAGACCAGTTGGGAAATCAGCCGAATCCTCTCCATCTCGGAAAGAACGGCGGTTTTCCACATTAATAACTGCATGTTGAAATTGGGGGCGAAGAACCGGGTGCAGGCGATCATGAAGGCGGTGAGGGCAAATGTGTTGAAGTGAAAGGATGAAAAAGCGACATCAACAGATGCCGCTGCGCGACGAGCTCGGCGTTTTGCGCCTAACGGGTTGGTCGCTGTAGTAGGTTCGGGTCCAGCACCACGCGGCTCGCCGCTTTGGACGGATGCCCCGGCTGTTCCACTCTGACCATCAGGGTTAACACCGCAGCAATCAGGTAGAGTGCGGTATACACCCACACCACGCCGACAATATCAAAGAACGGCAGAATGATTGAAGCAATGGCGGGCGCCACAAAGTTACTTAGCCCGGCAGAAAGGTTATAAATCGAAATGGCCGCGCCTTTATGGTTAGGCTCCAGCACCGGGAAAACGGCGGTCATGGGCACAAAGGCGGCGACGGTAATGCCTAACATCACGGCAGGGACTAGCGCGACCCAGAAATTATGCCCGGCATAGACCGGCAGATAGTAGAAGGCCAGGCTGGAGATTGCACAGCCAATACAGCCAAACCATCGCACCTGACGCAGCCAGCCAATTTTCTCGCCTAAAATTCCCCACATTACGTTCGTAAAAATCGTCACGAAAAAGAACACCGCCCAGATCTGTAGCCACTCCGACATGCTAAAACCAAGGCGACCGACGAACAGCATCGGCATGATCACCGCGAAGCCAAACAGCGAAATGGTATTAATGATGCGAATCAGGCAGGAGAGGAAAATATTGCGATTGGTGAACAGAATGGTCACCGCGCGGCTGAGTTCGCCGAGTTTCTCTTTCGGGCTGAGATGGGCTTTACTGCTGGATTTACCGACTTTTCGCAGCAGCGTCATCGCCATAATTCCGCCCACCGCCACCCAGGCAATAGCGAACCACAGCGTGCCGGTTTCGCCCATAAACGGAATGGTAAAGCTCGGCAGATAGCTTCCTACGCAGCCAATGCCGATGGAGTACATGGCCCAGAACCAGCCCATGGCGGAAGAAAGATTCTGCTTGGGCACGGTTTGCACCACCAACATGACGAACGAGTAGATAAACAGCGGGTAAGCCAGCCCGCGAATGCCGTAGAACAGCAGCATCAGCGGGTAATTCTTCATACCCAGCCCGAACAGCATAAACAGCGTGTGCATTACTATCCACAGGATGAAACCGATGCGCATGGCTTTCTGCGGCGTGATGATCTCCGCCACCACGCCGGAACTCCAGGCCGCCAATGCCGCCGCCAGTCCGTAAACCGTGAACACCACGGCGGATTGCGAGGCGCTGAAGCCCATGTCGATGATGTGTTTAGACAGAAAAGCCATTTCGAAGCCGTCACCGCTCATGAAAATGGCGATGGCGATGTAGCCCCAGAGCAGGTTCTTTGGTAAACCGAACCAGTGGGTTGCGTGTTTTTGCATGTCGAACTCCTGTGCTGCGTCGCCGCAGCGGCTGGTGAGTAGGGGCAGAGATGGGGCGCTTAGGCGCCCTCGGGGTGTTATTTTTGGGCGGTTCTCAGCGCGACCTGTTGCTGGTAAAGCTGCCGGTAGGTCTGCAATCGCTCGCGCAGCATGTCGCGGTTTTCGGCCTGCGGCTGGAAGCGGCGGGCGATCTCCGGCTTGCGGCACGCCTCGGCGACATCTCCTCCGGCAGCCAGCCAGCCCAGACGCGCCGCGCCCAGCGCGCCTCCGGCTTCCCCGCCGGAATGGGTGACAATCGGCAGGTCCAGCGCGTCACTGACCAACTGCGCCCAGCGATCGCTGCGCGCACCGCCGCCGACCAGCGAGCATTGTTGCAACTGAGTTCCTGCCTGTTGCATCACCGCCAGCCCGTCGGCCATGCCGAAAGCTACCCCTTCGAGCACCGAATATCCCAGCGTGGCGCGGTCGGTGCTGTGGGTCATGCCGTGGAAAACGCCGGTGGCCTGTGGGTCGTTGTGCGGCATTCTTTCGCCGGACAAGTAGGGCAGAAACAGCGGAGCCTGACGCTGCTGGGCCGGGCTAAGCTGGGCAATTTCCGCCAATAAGGTGGTTTCATTACTGCCAATCAACGTGCAGTACCAGCGCAGCGCACTGGCGGCGGTCAGCATCACGCTCATCTGGTGCCAGCTGTTGGGCAAGGCGTGACAGAAGGCGTGCAGGGCCGATTGCGGGTTGGGCCGGAAACGGTCATTTACCGCAAACAGCACGCCAGAGGTGCCGAGAGAAATAAAGGCGTCACCCGGGGTGACGGCGCCAATACCCACCGCGCTGGCGGCATTATCGCCACCGCCGCCGGCAATGATCACGTCATCCCGCAGCCCCCAGGCGCGGGCAATATCGTTTTTCAGCGTGGCGCTGATTTCGCTGCCTTCCACCAGTCGCGGCATCTGATCGCGGCTCAAACCACAGGCCGCCAGCAGGGAGTCTGACCAGTCGCGCCTGGCGACATCCAGCCACAGGGTGCCAGCGGCGTCTGACATTTCCGACACCTTCTCGCCGCTCATCATCCAGCGCAGATAGTCTTTCGGCAGCAGCACGGAGGCGGTTTGTTCGAAAATCTGCGGCTCGTGGCGGGCGACCCACAGCAGCTTCGGCGCGGTAAAGCCGGGCATGGCCAGATTCCCCGCCACCTTAAGCAGTTCGGGGGCCGCCTGAGTCAGCTGCTCGCACTGCGCCGCGCTGCGGGTGTCATTCCACAAAATGGCCGGGCGCAAAACCCGCCCGTCGCGGCTGAGCAGCACCGCGCCGTGCATCTGGCCCGACAGGCCGATGGCGCGGATCTCCGCCCACTGCTGTGGCACTTTTTGCCGCAGACGACCCACCGCGCGCTGGGTTGCCTGCCACCAATCGTAGGGGTTTTGCTCCGCCCAGTGCGGCTGCGGGCGGCTGATCTCCAGCGGCTCACCGGCGCTGGCCAGCAGGTGGCCGTCGGCATCAATCACCACGGCTTTGATTTCTGAAGTGCCTAAATCCAGTCCGAGATACATCGCTTTCCCCCTAGGCGCGCTTGGCGTCGGCCAGCCATTGGTTAACCCGCGATACCGACTGGCGCAGCAGATCCGCGAATTCAGTTTTACCTGCGAGGCTGCCAAACAGCTTGTCGTCGGCGGCAAAGCGGGCCAGCGGATCGGCACTGTCGAACAGGGCGTGAACCGCCGCTGCGTCCAGAATGCCGTCCTGATACTCATAGGGCAGGCGACCTAAATGCCACTGCTGCATATAGACAAAGAACAGGGCGGGAAGCGCGGCGGTGGCGCGCGGCGTCTGCCCGCGCTGATAGCACTCTTGCAGCGTTGGGGCGATAAAGCCGGGGATTTTCGAAAAGCCGTCGGCGGCCACGCGCTGATTGGTGTCCTGAATATACGGGTTACTAAAGCGCTCCAGAACCACGTCGCGGTAGGCTTCAAGGTCAAGCGGGCTTGGCGTCAGGGAAGGGATCACATCTTCGGTCACATAGTCATAAGCCATCTGGCTAATAGCCTCGGTGCGGGTGCTTTCGTCAATAAAGCTTTGCCCCAACAGGGTCCCGGCCCAGGCAATACAGCTGTGGCTGGCATTAAGAATGCGAATTTTAGCTTCTTCATAAGGCAGAACTGACTTGACCATTTCGACGCCAACCTGCTCAAGCGGCGGGCGTCCGGCAATGAAATCATCCTCAACCACCCACTGGATAAAGGCTTCACCCATTACCGGCGCGCGGTCTTTGATGCCGGTGGCCTGCTCGACGCGAACGGCCACTTCGGGCGACGGGCGCGGAGTGATGCGATCCACCATGGTGTTCGGGCTGCGGGTATTTTTCTTCACCCAGTCGAGGGTGCTCTGCTGCTGGCGCAGGGTTAAAAACTGCAACAAACCACTGTGGAATCGGTCGCCGTTGTGGCGCAGGTTGTCGCAGTTCAGCAAGGTCACTGGGCCGCCGTCATTGGCGATGCGTCGCGCCAGAATGTGGCTGATGGCGCCGTAAATGGTGCGGCAGCCGCCGTTGAGATCGGCCTGCACGTCGGCATTGCTTTGGTCCAGATTGAACTGGTTATCGAGGTAATAACCAGCCTCGGTCACAGTAAAGGAGATCACTTTGGTGTGCGAATCGGCCCCCTGAGCAATCAGCGCTGCTAGCTCGTTATCCCACGGGATGATTTTTTGAATCGAGGTGATGGTTTCGTATTCTCGCTCACCCTGCGGGGTCACAGTTTCCAACACATATTGGCCGTTTTGGGCTTGCAGAGCCTCGAGCAGAGGCACGCCGTCTTGGCGAATATTGCCCAGCGCGATTGACCACTCTTTATAGCCTTCAACCAGCAAACGGTGCAGATACCATGCCTGATGCGCACGGTGGAATGAGCCGCTGCCGATATGCAGCCAGACGGAGGGTGTTGGGGTCAGTGAGGTGTTCATAGGATCTCCACTCGGGTTAGTCTTCGGATTTTTTGGGCTTAAGCTCTTTTATTGGGCTTTTGCTCGAATGAAAGTAGCTTAATAGAACATTTGCCCTGTAAGTGGGCTTAAGCTCACACTTTCCGATCTTGGGAGAATTTTGCTGTCACGGCGGGGTGTAAATGGCGATAACATGGTGGAAGGGAAATTAGCGAGTCGGGAAGTACGCATGAATAAGAGTGACAAGAAGCTGGATCTGGCTGCGCGGGCGGCGTGGATGTACTACGTGGCGGGGCAGACGCAGAATGAAATCGCCGACGCGCTGGGCGTTTCTCGCCAGGTGGCCCAGCGTCTGGTGGCCAGCGCGTTGGATAACGGGCTGGTCAGCGTACATATTTCCCACTCAGTGGGGCGCTGCATGGAGTTAGCCGCCCAGCTAAAAAAACGTTTTGGTCTTGGTGTCTGCCAAGTGGTGCCGGGGCAGGGAATGGATGATGCGGGTATCAGCCACGCCATCGCGGTCGCGGGTGCGGAAGTGATGGCGCAGTACATCAAACAAGAGCAGCCGATGATCATTGGCGTCGGCTCGGGCCGCAGCCTGAAGGCCGCCATTGACGAACTGGCTGATGTGGAGCGCCCGCAGCACAGCAGCGTGTCGCTGATTGGGGCTATCGCCTCGGACGGTTCCTGTACCCGCTACGACGTGCCGTTGCTGATGGCGCAGAAAACACAGGGGCGCTACTTTATTCTGCCCGCGCCGCTGTTTGCCGATGGCGAAGATGACCGCGCCGTCTGGTGCAATCACCGGATTTATCGCACCGTGAGCGAAAAAGCCAGTCAGGCCAATGTGACCTTTATTGGCATCGGGACTATCGAGCCGGGCTGCCCGTTGCACAAAGATGGCTTTATTAGCGAGCAGGACGTCGAGCGTTTAATGGCGAAAAATGCCGTGGCGGAAGTGCTGGGCCACTTTATGGGGCCGGAGGGGGAGCGCGTTGAGAGTGAACTGAATGCCCGTTTAACCAGCGTCGGCCCCACGCCCCATGATGATAAACCGGTCATTGCCCTTGCTGGCGGAAGTGCCAAGCATCTTGCCATTCGCGCCGCGCTAAATGGCAAGTGGATCAACGGCTTGGTCACAGATGAAGTCTGTGCCGAGTGGTTGGTGCACTAAACTTATTTCTTGCTGATATCGGCGATATCGTTGGTGTTCATCAAATGGTAATCGCCGTTTAAATCGATGTAGCTGGTCATGCCGCTGTCGCGGTCTTTGTCCGGCTCGCCGTGGCTGAGAATAGAATCCCCGGCTTTGGTGCTTATTACGTAATCACTGGTGCAGCCAGAAAGCGCCATCGCCAGCAAACCGACTGCTAAAAAAGCACGTTTTTTCATCAATTACGTTGTCCTGTTCAAATATCGTGATGACTTCGCGACTTAAAATACCCGATAGCGTACTCAGGCGCACCCTCTTGCAGCGTCTAACCTCCAATTCACACCAAAATAATCACCCATGAGAATTAGCTGAAAAGCGCGCCATTGCTGGTGATACGCACGATTTGATTTGTCTAGGGTGAATGTTTCAGTAAGATTAAACGAAGGTTAACTTTTTGTTGAAAACGGGCGATACAGATCACGTTTTGGGCAAATATTCTCGCTTTCTCCCCTTAACTTGACCTCAGGCAGCAAACAGGCGTTGACCCTGTTGATTTTATTACGCTATATAGCGCATCCCCCGTATTTTTCGGCCCTGCGCTTGGCAGGCAAAACATCTTTTTATTACCTCTAAGTTTCAGGGCGCAGCAATGGTCACAGATTTCATTTCATTCTTTTTATTTGTCTCGTCCATTTTCTTATATGTGCGACGCGCATCCGCGGGCCGTATTTGGTTCTCTTTGCTGCTGTTTTTCCTGACGCTTTACGTGGTTCTTAATTTGGTGCTGATTGGCAGTAACTATTTTACCGGCGACGGCATTACCGACGCGGTGCTTTATACCGTGACCAGCAGCCTTAAAGGGGCAGGGCTGAGCAAATATATTCTGCCATTCGCCGGGCTGGTGGTGGCGCTGGTGGTCATCGTTTCACTGCTGGTCTGGTGTCTGAAAAAGCGCCGCGCCAGTAACAGTAGTTGGGTATATAGCGTGTTTGCCGTGGTGCTGGCGGTGTTCTCCGTGGGATCTACTCAGGCATTCCAGAACATTTCCCGTCTGGTTAAAACCCAAATGAGTGGCGATACCGCCGACTTCGACACCTATTACAAAGTGCCGCAGAAGGTGATTAAGGGTAAGAAGCCGAATCTGGTCTATATCTTTGGCGAGAGCCTGGAGCGCACCTACTTTGATGAGCAGACTTTCCCCGGCCTGACCACTGAGCTTGCTAAACATAAAGATGCCAGCATCGATTTTACCGGCACGCGGCAGGTGCCAGGCACCGGATACACCATCGCAGGGATGGTTGCGTCGCTGTGCGGCATCCCGCTGTTTGCGCCTTTTGATGGCAACGCCTCAAGCGCGCTGTCGACCTTCTATCCAGAAAATGTATGTCTGGGCGACGTGCTGAAGGGCGCGGGTTATCAGAACTACTTCTATCAGGGCGCGGAGCTGGCTTTTGCCGGAAAGGGCACTTTCTTGAAGTCGCACGGCTTCGATAACTTGTATGGTTACAACGAGTTACGTAGCACGGTCAAAGACCCGGCCTATAAGAATGACTGGGGCTGGTACGACGACACCTTATTGGATGAAGCCTATAAGAAATTCGTCGAACTGAGCAAGGCGGGCCAGCCTTTCTCCCTGTTCGCGCTCACCGTTGATACCCACCACCCCGACGGTTTTATCTCGCGCGGCTGTACCAAAAAAGAGTATCTGGTGAACAATAAGGATAACCGTTCGCTCAGCGCCGTGGCCTGTAGCCAGCAGCTGGTGGCGGCGTTTATCGATAAAATTAAAGCCTCCGGTTACTACGACAACACCATTATCGTGGTGAGTTCAGACCATTTGGCGATGAACAACACGGCGTACAGTATGCTCACCAAGAAAAATCGCAAAGACCTGTTCTTTGTGATGGATGGTCGTAACCCGCAGGCTGAGCTGAACAATGTGAAACGCAGCACCATTGATAATGGCGCGACGGTGCTGGATCTGATGGGCGGCGATAACTTTATTGGACTGGGGCGCAGCGGCCTGTCGAGCACTTCGCTGGCTACGCAGTTTATGAATATCGACGAGAAGATTGAAGGCTGGAAGCCTGCGGTCATCAAACAGTGGGGCTTCCCGAATCGCATCAGTAAATACAGCATAGATAATAAAGCCAACACCTTTACCTTCTCCGGTATGACCATCAAAGCGCCGTTTATCCTCAAAGTCGGGGTCAATAAAGTGGAGCCGATGTTTGACGTCTATCTCTCTACGCCGCTGAAAAAGCAGCTGGCTTCGTTAACCATGGGCGATAACTTCGTCTGGGTAGATAAGTGTTATGAAATGGGCCGCGTGTGGGCACCCGAGCTATCACTGAATACCGGACTTTGCGTCGCTTCGGGCAATCTGGCATCAAAACCGCAGATCGTGCAGGCCAGCGGCGCGGTCTATAAAGGCAAGGTGGATTTTGAGCAGACTTCGGGTAGCCAGCAGGTGTATCAGAGCACGGTAGACCAGCTGAATATTGATGACGACGCCACCAAATATCAGTCTCAGGCTATCGTCTTTATGCTCCCCGGCTTGCCTCAGCAGGTGCGAGCCATCAGTGGCATTTCCAATGTCGAAGAGTGGGGGCGCTGGTCAGATGCTAATTTGGCTCCGGCGGTGAAAATCGATTATGTCGATCCTCTCCCGGCCAGCTTCAATCTGGTACTGCGCGCCCGAGCCTATGGCAACAACATCGGCAAGCCAATCTCGGTAAAAGTGGGGGACGAAGAACAGTTTGTGACCTTTAACGCGCAGGACGACACCGTGACCCTGCCTTTCACCAATCCGGGCAATGCGCAGAGCATCGTCATTACGCCGCCATCGCCTACTGAGCCAACCGAAGGCACCAGCAGCGGTTTTGAGCCGAAAAAGTTGGGCATAGGCTTAGTCTCGCTGACGGTGGAAGATCGAGATACTCAGTCCTAATTTGCCGCAGTAAAATATCCGCGCCACGTCACAAAAAGCCCGCATTAGCGGGCTTTTCTTATGTTCGAGCCTAAGTATTTTATGCCGATGGTCGATAACCCAATTAAGCCAGCGACCCTTGCGTCGCTAAGAGCGCCTCGCTCAGCATTCTCTCTTGGGGAAGACATGGATAATTTTCAGAAAGAAATCGACGAGAGAACCAATCTCACCTCATCAAACCGTTTTGAATTGTTGCTGTTCCGCTTGGGGAATTCTCAAGACGACGGGCAGTCTGAACTCTATGGCATTAACGTGTTCAAATTACGGGAAATTGTGGTCATGCCGCCGTTGACCAAGGCGGCGGGGATGGCCTCACCCATGATGGGTATGGCGAATATTCGCGGGGAAATTATTCCGGTGATTGATCTTCCGGCGGTGGTGGGCTGTGAGCCAAAAAACGGGCTGAATATCCTGCTAGTGACTGAATATGCCCGCAGTACGCAAGCTTTTGCGGTGGAATCAGTGGATGACATTGTGCGCCTCGACTGGAGCCAGGTATTGGCGGCAGAAGCTGGTGTGAAGAGCCGCAACATCACCAGCATTGCGCGTCTGGATAATGATAAATCCAGTAACCGCCTGGCGTTGGTATTAGATGTCGAGCAAATCCTTTACGACATTATTCCCCCCGACCGTAATACAAAAATTGATGCTAAAAAAACCAAAGCGTTTGCGTTAGAGCCGGGTGCGGTAGCCATTGTCGCTGAAGACTCTAAAGTCGCACGCTCGATGCTTCAGCACGGCCTCGACAGCATGAAAGTGCCCAGCGTGATGCACGTAACCGGGCTTGAAGCATGGAATAACATCAAAAAGATCGCCGAACAGGCCAAGGCTGAAGGACGGCCAATTTCCGACAAAATCGCCTTTGTGCTTACCGATCTGGAGATGCCCGAAATGGATGGCTTCACGCTGACCTTAAATATCAAGCGTGATGAATTCCTGAAAAATATCCCGGTCATCATTCACTCCTCGCTTTCCGGTAGCGCCAATGAAGATCACGTGCGCAAAGTGGGTGCCGACGGTTACGTTGCGAAATTTGAAATAAATGAATTGGAAGCCGCCATTCATAAGGCTCTGGATGGCAAAAAAACGGGGGCACTGAGTAAGTAAATTCCCTCCCTGGCCAGTGCTAACTCCTAGTCTGTTAACGCTGGCCGATCAGATGACTTATCAAAAGTTAATTCCCTTTCTTATTGGTTTAAAAATCAGCTTATTCAACTCCGAACTTGCCACTTATTATTTCAATAACACTCTTCTTAACAACAAAAAATCACCTTGGCACTTAGAATAAATAAATATTATCTAGCAATATTTTATATTGCTACCTGTCATATTTACATTGCGCAGGATCTATATAAATCAGGATGTTCATTATTTGGTTTGCCTTATCTAAAAAATGGTTTGATATATATGTTGATTTTTATTTAGTACGTTATTTTAATCCATGTACAACAATCTAGACAGTTATTCTTGAAACTTTACACTGTAAAATATATCGCTAACTCCACATTGGGCATATATTGCTCTTGTTAATTCGTTATTATTGTATCTAATTATGAGCGCCTAAGCATGGCGAAGGCTTTGTCACACCTTTACTTTTTCAGGTAGATAGCGATATAGACCTGCGTATTAGTACAACATTTACTCTACGGCAATAAGAATGTTAGAGAATGTTTAAATACCTATTGTAAGTAATTAATGAGCAATTAGAGCATGTATGTTTATTCTTTTAAAATCATCACGATTATCACGCGAAGGCATGATAACTATTTTTTGGTCAGAGATGACTAAACTTTGCACCTTGAAAAAAACAAACTTAGCTACATTTAATTAACTACGAAATGGGACATAAACTATGGGGTTATTCACATCTATAAAAATGAAGTATTTCATGACTATCATTGAGGAAGGTAGTGTCGCAAAGGCCTGCGAAAAGCTTCATTTGACACGAACGCCGGTGAGTAAAGTCATCGCAGACATTGAAAGCTCAATCAACATGCAGCTTTTCACCAGAAACAGCACCGGACTTCAACCTAACAGCCATGGAATCAAGCTGTATGAAGAACTGCTGCCCATTTACCATCAACTGATTGATGTTGAACGCTCATATATTAATAATAAGCAGAGAGAAATTGTAAAAATCTTAATAGATGACAGCGTACCTCCACTGGTCTCGAGTTTTGTCGCCAACTACCTTTCATTTAACTCCCATAGCGTTGATATTAAATATAAAGATATCTTTTCCGATGAGGGCTACGATTTCTCCTTAGGGCGCTATGACTTAATCCTGACGGCAAAAAAATTCCCAGAGGCTTATCCCATTTTTGACTCGACTACCTTTAGTATTAGCGCCACGATACCAGAGCGTTTAGCCCGCGACGTTTTGAAGATTGGACCAGTGAATCTCTATTGCATCGGGGCTAATGGGCAGGCTATTTACAACGATGAGCATTTCAGTTGGCTTTCTCAAGAGAATTGCATAGAGAGTGCAGAAACTGATGTAAGTAACATGTTGCTGAAAATGTCCCGAGGACATGGTATCGCTATCATGCCTGAGGCAATGGCCAAGGTGTACTATATTCCGCGAGCGGAAGTTGTGCGGCTTGTTAATGGGAGTCTTCCTATTTACCATTATTCCAGTTTGAAAAGTAACAGGATTAGAGAGGTGAGCAACACCATAAATAATCTCACTGAGACAAATTCTTAGTATGTTATAAGGATATTTTACTTCGCATACTATGAATATCTCTTTTAAATAACGTATCCCATACATAGACGCGGTAAAAATGACAGGTTTAATACCTTCACTTTTTGTGAAATATTTTATCTCTTTATTCGTATGGCGGCGTGCCAAAGGAAAAATAACTATGGAAGCAATCCACGGCATCTATACTATTTTCCATTTTCTCTGGATCCATCCTTTGGCTTTTTTCTCCGGGCTATCAACATTTGCTATATCTTGTTGGTCCGGAGGAATTGAAGGTCTTTCACCAGGGAGAATCTTTGTTAATTCCATCATCTGCGTATTATGCACATTGGCCTTTTTAGCTGCTTTCAATCAGGAAGGGCATCATCAAGTTTTTTTACCCTTGATAGGGATTGTGGTGGGTTTTGTTGGGGCAGAGAGAATGCGGAATGCGGTTCTCAATACTTGGCTGCTGCACCGACGACGTTATTGGTCCCGTGATAGAAAAAACCGGGATGAGTAATAGTTATACCCATCTAGGGAAACCCGCCGTGGGGTTTACTGGCTCCTGCGCATGAAGCCGTTGAAAAAATTCAAGATATGTTATAACGTAACAATAGTTTGATAAGGACTATCAGGAGAACGTTATGACAAAAAGCATACCTTTTACTTTATTCACTCTGGGGATTTTACTGTCCAGCTCACAGGCCTTGGCACATGGCGCACCCATGTCGGAAAAAGATCGCAAAGCTAGCGAGGGTGTATTTGAGAACGCGGATGTTAAAGATCGTTCTCTCACCGATTGGGATGGCGTATGGCAGTCGATTAACCCATATCTCTTGAACGGCGACCTTGACCCAGTTTTGCAGAAAAAGGCCAAAGAGAATAAAAGTAAAAGCGTGGAGGAGTATCGCGAGTATTACAAGAAGGGCTATGCCACTGATATCGATATGATTGGCATTGAAAATAACGTCATTGAATTTCACCAGAATAGCCAGGCGAGATCCTGTCACTACCATTATGACGGTTTCAAAATCCTCACCTATTCGTCCGGCAAGAAAGGGGTGCGTTACTTGTTCGAATGCCGCGACAAGCAATCCACCGCGCCAAAATATGTGCAGTTTAGCGACCATATTATTGGGCCGAAAAAATCTTCTCACTACCATTTATATATGGGCAACGACTCTCAAGAAGCCTTGCTGAAAGAGATGGACCACTGGCCAACTTACTATGAATACTCTTTAAGCAAAGAGCAGCTCGTCCACGAGATGCTTGAGCATTAATCGATCGGCTGTGGAGAATTTCCGCAGCCAATAAGCTATCGCACAAAGCAAAACGCCCGCTTAAGTTTCCTTAAGCGGGCGTCTCTAATATGGCTCCTCTGACTGGACTCGAACCAGTGACATACGGATTAACAGTCCGCCGTTCTACCGACTGAACTACAGAGGAATCGTTGGAACGGGGCGAATAATAGCGATTGCCCGCAGGCATGTCAAAGGGACATCTGCATATTTATGTCCGTTTGCTCGCTGTTTAGCCAAGTAGCTGAGAATTGAGCCGAAAAGCGGCGTTTGCGGCACATTATTGCGGCCCATCTCGCAAAAACCTCTCTTCGAGCGTCGCCTCAAGACCGAGCATCGCGTCTTCGGCATGCTGCATGTGTTCGGTCATGATCTGAGTTACTACGTCGGCATCTTTGCGGCGCATGGCTTCAATCAGGCGATATTGATAGCTAATACCGACGCTGCGATCCACGGGTTCTGGGCGCAGGTAGATGTCTTTGCAGACCGCCAAATCTTTGAGCAACCGTTGCAGGAAGTGGCAGATAAAGGCTAGCAGCACGTTGTCAGAGTAACTAGCAACCACTCCGTGGAAGTCCAGTTCGGCCATTCGCTGCTCCCAGCGTTCTTCTTCATCTGCCGGTTCGTGGTCATAAACCGTAATCAGCTGGTGCAGTTGCTCGAAGCCCTTGGCATCAATATTGTCGATGGCACTGACCGCTACCAGAGGCTCTAACGCCTTGCGCAGTGCATAGATATTGGCGATGGAAAGCTGGCGGGTAAAAAGATAATTGGAGAGCAAACTCATGGCGCGGGATTCGGTCATGGATTCGATAAATGCGCCGCCGCCGGGGCCGGTTTTAGTGCGGATCAGACCCTGCACCTCCAGCGATTTCAAGGCTTCGCGCACGGTGCCTTTCCCTGCTGCGTAGCGGGTTATCAGGTCTTTCTCCTGTGGCAGTCGGTCTCCCGGCAGAAGGTTATCGCTAATAATGCTCTCTTTTATGGCATCGACAATTTCATCGGTGCGTTTGCGGCGCGTCGGTTCGCTCTGAGTTGGCCTGTCTGTACTCATAAAATCCTTCATCCCTTCAAACCCGTGGCGCGCTGGCGAGTAGCCGCTGCGTATAATCATGCTGTGGTGCGTTGAACAGCCTATCGCTTGGCGCACATTCTACCAAATCTCCGTGATACAGCACGGCCACCCGATCGGCAATCGACTCCACCACTGCTAAATCATGGCTGATAAACAGATAGGAAAGCCCAAACTCGCGCTTTAACTGGTCTAACAGTAACAGCACCTGCGCCTGCACCGATACGTCGAGCGCGCTGACCGGCTCGTCGAGCACCAAGATACGTGCTTCTGCTGCCAGTGCGCGAGCAATCGCCAGCCGCTGTGCCTGCCCGCCGGAAAACTCATGGGGATACCCAGCTAGCGCGTCGGCGGGCATCTGCACGGCATCCATCAGTTCCAGCATCCGCGAACGACGGCGCGCGGCGGGGTAGTTGCACAAATATCGCAGAGGCACGTTCAGCGTATCGGCGATGGTTTTGCGCGGATTGAGTGAAGCCACCGGGTCCTGAAACACATACTGAATCATTTGGCCGAAGGCTTTGTCGCCGCGCTTGGCGTGTGCCGACATCTCTTCACCCATTAGCTTGATGCTGCCGGACGTCGGGCGTTCAAGGCCCACCAACATTCGCGCCAAAGTACTTTTGCCTGAGCCGCTCTCGCCAACAATCGCCAGCGTTTCACCTGCGTCTAGGTGCAGGGAGACACCCTTGAGCGCCTCTACCTGATGTTTATGGCCGGAAAACCAGCCGGACGCGCTGCCGAAGGTTTTCACCAGCCCAATGGTTTCAATCACCTTGTTCATGGAGCCTCCTGCGGCGACGCGTCTTGGCGATAAAGCTCGCCGACTTGTTTAAGGAAAGCACGTCCCTGACCGAGCTTTGGCACGCTGGCAATAAGGCGCCGGGTATAGTCATGTTGAGGTTGGCGAAGCACGGACCCTGTTTCGCCAGTTTCAACGATTTCACCGTGGCGCATAACCGCCACGCGGTCGCAAATCTGCGCAATAACGCCAAAATCATGAGTGATAAACAGTAGGGTCAGCCCGCGTTCGTGACGCAGCTTTTGCAGTAATTCAAGAATGCGGGCCTGCACCGTGACATCCAGCGCAGTGGTGGGTTCGTCAGCGATAATGACCTCGGGGTCATTGGCCAGCGCCATGGCAATCCCCACTCGCTGGCGCTGGCCGCCTGAAAGCTGATGCGGGAAGGCGTCAAAGCGAGATGCTGCTTGATCAATGCCGACGCTTGCCAGCAGCGCCAGTGCCCGCTGTTTGGCGGCTGAAGCCGCTAGCGGCTGGTGGGCCTGAATAGCTTCAATGATCTGTGCGCCGATAGTGAACTGCGGGTGCAAGGTGGTCAGCGGATCCTGAAAGATATAAGCCACCCGCGCGCCACGCCTCTGCTGCAACTGGCTTTGGGGAAGGGACAGCATCTCTTCGCCACTCACGTAAATCGCGCCGCCGGTTATCTCGCCGGGCGGGGAGGACACCAGCCCCATGATGGACAGCGCGGTGACGCTTTTCCCCGAGCCACTTTCGCCTATCAGCCCTAAACACTCACCCTGCGCAACGTAGAAACTAATGCCTTTCACTGCCGCCGAAACATGGGCGCCGGAGCGGAAATTCACCTGCAAATCGACCACTTCCAGCAGGGCTTTATCACTGTGCCGCGCCGCCGGTACCTGAGCGCGTTTTACGCAAGTCACTGCCTGAGCGCGCTGCAGCACGCCGGACTTGAGTCGCGGATCTAGCAGGTCACGCACGCCATCGCCGAGCAGATTAAAGCTCATTACCAGCAGGAAAATCATTAAGCCAGGCACCACCGAGACGTGCGGCGCGCTGAACATCTGTGCGCGGCCCTGTCCAAGCATTGAGCCTAAATCGGCATTGGGGGGTTGCGTCCCGAGGCCGAGGAACGACAGTCCGGCAGTTTCCAAAATCATCCAGCCGACGGTAGTCGACATGGTTACCACTACCACCGGCATGACGTTTGGCAGCACTTCAGTCAGCAAGATTTGCAGGTGATTTTTACCCGACAGTCGCGCCGCCTGAATAAAGTCGCGCTGGCGCAGGCCGACGGTCAAGCCACGAATATTACGGGCAAAGAAGGGAATGTTGACCACTGCGATGGCGTAAAGCGCATTCAGCAGGCCGGGGCCGAGCACCGCGACAATCACCAACGCCAGCAATATGTAGGGAAAGGCCATCAGCATGTCTATCAGCCGCATCAGCAAGCTGTCGGTTTTTCCCCCGGCATAACCGGCAATCAGCCCAATCAGCGTGCCAAAAAATGCCGCCAAAAGCGTGGCGCAAATGCCCACAGCCAGCGACACGCGCGTGCCCCACAGCAGGCGTGAAAGCACGTCACGGCCCAAGGGGTCAGTGCCGAGCCAGTGTCCTTGTGAGAAGGGCGGCAGTAGGCGATTGAGTAAGTCGGTCGCGTCAGGATCTGGCAGCGGCAATAGCGGAGCCGCTAGCGCTGCCGCAACAGCCAGCACTAACAGGATTAGGCCCAGCGTGGCCAGTCTGTTGGCCAGCAACAGTGCCCAGATTGATTGGCGATGGCGCGGCGCGGTGGTCGTTGTCGTCGAGTTCATGATTTTAACCTCGGGTCGAGAAGCGCCTGAAGAATGTCAGCACAGAGATTGATCAGCACGTAGGCCGCTGCAGCAATGAGCACGCCGCCCTGAACCAGAAGCAGATCGCGAGTCGCCACGGCTTTCACCATCATCGCCCCCAGCCCCGGCCACTGAAAAACGGTCTCGATATACACTGCGCCACCCAGCACAAAGCCTGCCTGAATGCCGATCACCGGAATAACCGACACCAACGCCATACGAAACGCGTGCTTATAGATCACTTTTCGCTCGGAAAGACCTTTGGCACGGGCGGTTCGAATGAAGTCTTGTCGCAGCACTTCCAGCATGGCGGTGCGCGTCAGGCGGGCAATTACGCCGGTAGCGACAATCGCCAGCGTAATGGCAGGCAGGGTGAGGTGATGCAGCAAGTCCAGCGCGCCACCACCACCCCAAATGGCGTACATGCCAGAGGCGGGAAACCACTGGAGCTGCACGGCAAACAGCATGATCATCAGCAGGCCAATCCAAAAAGAGGGCATTGAAATGCCCAGCAGCACTAGCAGGGTTATCAGGCGATCCCCCCAGCCGAACTGACGCACTGCGGAGAAAATCCCTGCCAGCAAGCCCAGAACTGTGCTTATCAGTAACGCGCAACCACCCAGCAGCAGCGTGGCACCAAATCGCTCCAGCACTTCATCAATCACCGACCTGTTAAGCACGTAAGAGCGCCCAAAGTCGCCGTGCAAGATATTCCCGGCCCAGATGAAATACTGCTGATAGAGCGGCTTATTCAGCCCCAACTCTTGGTTGATGCGCGCAACGTTTTCCGGCGTCGCCCACGCGCCCAGCAGCGCCTGCGCCGGGTTGCCGGGGATCATCGCCATAATCAGAAAGACAATCAGCGACAGCCCGATAAACACCGGAATGGTCGCCAGCAGCCTTTTCAGTACGTAACCCATCATCGTGATTCTCCCCGTTTACTGTTTGGTTACCCGATTGAGCAACAGATTGAAATTCGGTTGCAGCGCAAAGTGCTGAATGCGCGTTGACGTCACGGCGTTTTGCTTCCAATTAGCGACGAAAATCCACGGCGCGTCGTCATGAACCTTCTGCTGTACCTGACGATAGAGCGCGCCGCGTGTGGCGGTGTCCGTGGTCAGCCGCGCCTTTTGCAGCAGCGCGTCAACCTGCGGGTTACTGTAATACCCAGAGTTAAATCCTCCCGCTTTCGGCCACGCGTCGGTGCGCAGCGTGAGGAATGGCAGGGTGTCCGGGTCATTGGTCATCCACGCCATTTCCGCCATATGGGTTTGGTTATTCAGCCCGGCGTTCACCTTCGACAGATAGGTATTCCACTCATAGGTTTGAATCGCTACATTCAGGCCGACGGCTTTCAGATCGGCCTGAATAGCGGTCGCCATCGGGATAGGGTCGAGCATGCCGGAGCCACCCTCTGTCACGTAGAAGGTCAGCGTCGCCCCTTCGGCTCCTGCGGCTTTGAGCAACTCACGCGCTTTGGCCGGGTCATAAGGGTAGGGCGAAACCTCTTTGTTAGCCGCCCAGCCAAAAGCACGGGGGATAGGACCATCAGCCACCTCGGCGGAACCTTGCAAAATATTGTCTGCCAGAGACTGTTTGTTCACCGCGTAATTCACCGCCTGCCGCACGCGTACATCATTGAAGGGTGGCACCTGCGTATTGAGCATCACGTACCAGACGTGCGGGCCGGTGGTCTGATACATACGGAAGCGATCGTGCTTTTTCTCAAACAGCTTTACCGTGTCTGGCGGCACTTCCACCATGGCATCGATGCCGCCAGACAGCATCTCGGCCACCCGTGTATTACCGTCGGTTATCGGCCTGAATACGACGTGCTGTACCGCAGGTTTGCCGTCCCAATAATGCTCATTGGCATTGACCACCACCCGCTGATTGGCCTGCCACTCAGCAAAGCGAAATGCGCCAGTGCCCACCGGGTGGCGGCCAAACTCCTTGCCATATTTCTTCACGGCGGTCGGCGAGACAATCAGGCCGGTCGGCGTCGCCAGATTAGAGAGGAAAGGGGCAAAAGGCTCTTTAAGGGTGAACACCAGCGTATTGGTGTCCGGCGTCTCAATACTTTTTATCGATGAAAAGAAGAAGGAAAGCGGGAAGGGCCCGGTGTTATGCCACGGATTTTTGTCATTCAGCATACGGTCAAAGGTGAATTTTGCCGCTTCGGCGTTGAACGGCGTGCCATCCTGAAACGTCACGTTTTCCCGCAGATGAAAGCGATAGGTCAGACCATCCGGACTGATTTCCCAATGTGTTGCAAGGGCGGGCTCGATATCCAGCTTGCCTTCGCCATTACGTACCAACCCGTCGTAGATGTTGACCAAAATACGCGAATCGTTCGCTGCCGTGGCGATTTGCGGGTCGAGGGATTGCGGCTCGGCAACTTGGCCTATTAACAAGGCATCGGCTGGCGTTTTCGCCATGGTGGGAGCGCACCACGCCAGCGCGCCGAAGCAGAGACAGAGCGGGAGAAACCTTCTTCGCAGAGTTTGCAGCATACTGACCTCGTGGCGAGTTGTGTGTGGTGTGACTCCTCTCAAAAGAGTCTGTTTATTATTTGTGCTTAATTTATTTATGCGTATAAATAGAATTAAATGCAATAATTTATACTCATAAATTTAACGAAGTTGTCATAATACGACAAAAACAGGGGGCGGTTTTGACCTTTTCAATCGTAGCGCGGGACCAAAAAACGGGAGCACTGGGCGTTGCCAGCGCCACGGCGGGCCCGGCGGTGGGCGCGCTGGTGACCCATGGGCGATCGCAAGTTGGCGCTATTGCTACCCAAGCCATGACCAACCCACTTTACGGCGAGCGCGGACTGGCATTGCTCCGACAAGGCGCAGACGCCGCTTTGACCTTAAAAAACTTGTTGGCCGAAGACTTCAACCGCCAGATGCGTCAGGTGCTGATTATTGATAATCAGGGCAAGATGGCGCATTGGAGCGGCGGAGAGTGCGGTCCGTGGGCCGGCAGTTTGGCGGGGGATTCGTGCGTGGTCGGCGGTAACTTGCTCACCGGCGCCAGCACGCTGTCCGACATGCTGGAAAGTTATGACCAAAACGGCGATTTACCCTTTGCTGATCGCCTTCTCAGCGCCATGTTCGCCGGTGCGCAGGCCGGTGGAGACAAGCGCGGGCTGAAGTCAGCGGCGCTAAAAATTTGGCACGATCGCGAATATCCCAGCGTTGATCTGCGTGTTGATTGGTCTGATCTCCCCCTTGCCGAATTGGCCGAAATCCTCCAGCAAACCCGCCAGCCTTCCTACGCCGACTTCTTCGCCTCTCTACCTAAAGGCCATGTAGGTTAACGCGTCATAAGATTGCATTATGTTGGTGCAATAGGATGTGAATGGTGCGCGTGTGGGAAGTAATTACTTATGCGATGATTGAGAAATTAAATATTAATTACAATGAGTTATATATATTTTTGTAATGATTGAGTTTTTGGCCCAGTTATTGCTCTCTTGATGTAGCTACTATGTTTGGCACCCCCTCAGGGGAACCTTTTCTGGCAACGTGGAGAACAGTGATGAACCTCAGACGCTTAAAGTACTTCGTGAAAATCGTCGATATCGGCAGCCTGACTCAGGCGGCAGAGGTTTTGCATATCGCCCAACCTGCGTTGAGCCAGCAACTGGCGACGCTGGAAGGGGAGTTGCATCAGCAATTATTAATTCGCACTAAGCGTGGTGTAACCCCAACCGAGGCCGGAAATATTCTTTACATGCACGCCCAGACGATTTTACGTCAGTGCGAGCAGGCGCATAGCGCCGTGAACTGTGCCGGTCAGGCACTCAGCGGGCAAGTGTCCGTCGGTTTGGCCCTCGGCAGCGCGGCACCCAACATGGCCGCCCAGTTGTTACAGGCCGTTCGCGAGCAGCACCCGCGCATTCTGTTGTATATCAACGAAAACTTTAACTCGACCCTCACCGAACTTGTCACCGAAGGTCGCATGGACATGGCAGTGATCGCCGAATCCCGCCCAGCCAAAGCCTTCTCCGTCGTCAGCGGCGCATCAGCCCGCCGGTCGCACCAGCTAAAAGTTTCCACCACCCAACCTTTGTCACCTCCGGCGCAGGCGGTTTATAAGATTTTGCAGGAGCTGATGGCAGGGGAGAGCAGCCGTGTGGCAGAGCCTTTACTGGCCGTTGGGTAAGAGTCCGGTTTTGCGGTTTAAGGTCAAGGTCGTGGGCGTCTGCACACACCGACCAACTGGCCCACCATCCCCTCATAACCCGGGTGCTTTCCACATCGACGTGGTCAACTGCCTATCTACCAGGCCCAACTGGTCGGCGTAAACGGCCTGCCAGTTGCTTTTCTGCAACAAATAAATCTCATGATTTGCCGCGTCGGGCTGATACTCCCTTTCCCAACGCACCAGCGATTCCCCGGTTTCCGCGAGGGTGGAGTAGACGCCCGCCGCGACGCCGGCCGCAATGGCGCAGCCCAGGGCGGTGGCTTCCTTCACGACCGGCACTTTTACCGGAATGCCGGTGACATCGCTGAGGATCTGGCACCACAACTTGCCCTTCGAGCCGCCACCGGCGAATACCAGCGACTTGGCGCGAACGCCGGAAAACTCGGCAATCAGGTCCAGATTGCAGGCGGAGACGATGGCGGCATTCTCTTCCAGCGCGCGGAATAGCGTTTGCTTATTGCAGCGTTCGGGGTCAATCGACAAGTTGATGAAAGAGGGGGCGGCGTGATACCAGGTTTTAAAATGCATCGCGTCGGAGAAAATCGGTGTCACGCCCCATGAGCCGACCGGCACGCGGGCAGCCATGTCTTCTAATAATGAATAAGTGTCGACCCCCAAACGCTGGGAGAGCAGCTTCTCTTCGGAGCAAAATGCGTCGCGGAACCAGCGCATCGTCAGGCCGGTGAAGAAGCTGATTGACTCGGCTTGCGCCATGCCGGGGATCACGTGCGGGTTGATGCGAATGTTCATTTCCGGGTCGGTGACGGGTTTTGGCAGATTAACCACTTGCTGCCAGAAGGTGCCGCCCAGCACCGCCGTCTGCCCGGCGCGCACCACGCCCAGCCCCAGCGTGCCGAGTTGCACATCGCCGCCGCCCATGCCCACCGGCGTACCGGCCTGCAGGCCGCTGGCTTCTGCCGCTTTGGCGGTGACTGAGCCAAGTCGGGTGCCGGTTTCCGCGACGGGAGAAAGCATATCGGCACGCAGCCCGGCCATGTCGAGCAGCTCAGGGCGCCAGTTGCGCGTGACGAGGTCTAACATGCCCGTTGTGCCCGCGTTGGACGGGTCAACCGCCAGCTCGCCGCTCAGCATATAGGCCAGCCAGTCGCTGATCATAGTCACGGTTGCCGCCTGACGGTAAATGTCCGGGCTATGGTGAGCCAGCCATAGCAGGCGCGGCATGGCGCTCAGTGCCAGCGTCTGGCCGGAGCACTCATAGACTTCGCGCTCGAATTCATAATCATGGATCTCTTTAAGCTCGGAGACTTCACGGCTGGCGCGAGCGTCAACGTTGGCGCAGGCCCAAATTGGCTCACCGGCTTTATTATAGAGAACGATGCCTTCGCGCATTGAGCAGGCGGCGACGGCGCGAATGCTCGAGGCGGGGATCTGTGCCTCATGCAGCGCCTGGCGGATACACTGGCAGGCCAACTGCCAGTTTTTACTCAGATCAAACTCCATTGAGCCGGGCACGTCCGGCACCGCAAGGTGGATCCACTCGGCCTGTCCCGCGGCTATCTGCTCACCTTCGAGATTGAAAATAACCGCGCGAATGCTGCCCGTGCCGGCATCCAGTGCCATCAAATAAGCATCGTGTTTTGTCGCAGATGATGTGCTCATAGTCGCTCTCTCATAACGGTTTTTGTCCATACCCGTTACCGCCGCGCAGAACACATCCTGCGCGTTAGTCGAGCAGCGCCAGCATCGCCTGCGCCGTGCTCTCTTCGGTAACCAGTGCGTTAATTCGTTTGCCTTTTAGCGCCGCGACAATCGCCTCGGCTTTTTCTACCCCGCCTGCGACGCCCAGCACGGTGGGGATATTGGCCAATTCATCCGGCGAGACGGCAATCAGCTCGTCGTGAATGGCCATGTTTTCCGCCAGCTCGCCATTGCGCTGCATGAAGTAGCCGAGGATGTCGCCGACCGCGCCTTTGCGGCCAAAAATCAGTTGTTCGCCTTCGCTGATATAGCCCGAGCGCAGAATAGTGGCGTCGTGCTTCTGGTTTAGCGAGCCGATGCCGACGATAGCGATGTCCGCCGCGCAGGCCGCCAGCATCACGTCATGCACATTGCGCTCTTGGCGGAAAATCGCCGCGACGCTGGCCGAGGATGCCCGCAACGGCGCGGGGATAATGCTTACGCCACAGGCCGCGTCGAGCTGGCCGATGCCGGTCATATAAGGGCCGACGCCGCCGGACAGCGTCACCATGCGGATCTGCTGTGAGCTGATAAAGCCGCTCAGGTGCTGCAAAGTGCTCATCGCGGTTTCGCCAAACCCCACTGCCAGCAGCTGATCGGGCTTAAGCAGCGTCATCAACATGTGCGCGGCACCCACGCCAAGACGGCTGCTCAGCACCCCTTCAGATAGCTGCGGCAACACGCGGACGTGCTGCAAATCAAAGCGATTTAGCAAGGTGTTTTCCAGCGCCAGACAACCCTCAAAGCGCGAGTTAATCTGCACGCGAATAACGCCCGACTGACGGCCTTTCTCCAGCAAACGCGAGACTTTCAGGCGCGTCAGCCCCAGTCGGTCACCGATCTCATTTTGGGTCAGGCCGTCGTGGTAATAGAACCACGCGGTACGTGCCAACAGCTCTTCTTCGCCCATGCCGTATTCCATTGGGATAGTCAGGTCGGACTGCGTTGCTTTGTCATTCATAGTGAACACTTATCAAAATGTAGATCAATTGTTCGTTAACAAAATGTTGTTAACTGTGATGTGTATGGCAAATCGTGAATGATTGCTGTTCGAATCATATCGCAGAGTATATGGATTGAACAAACTGTGATCGCGGCTGAAGTTTTATTCGTCACCCGAGACTAGGCTTTTGAACAATATTAAATGATAAATACATTTGTTCATTGAATGTGTTTTCACTCAGAGGCCCTTTCATGCAGACAGACTCCCTCGACGCGTTATTACAGGTTTCCGGTGTCAGCAAAGGTTTTTCCGGCGTGGCGGTACTGAAAAATATCGACTTCACCCTGCACGGCGGTGAGATCCATGCGTTGCTGGGAGGCAACGGCGCGGGGAAGTCCACTTTGATGAAAATCATCGCCGGGGTCGAGGTGGCGGACAGCGGCACGCTGTGGCTGAACGGCAAAATACAAACTGGCATGACGCCCGCCAAGGCCCACCAGGCGGGGATCTATCTGGTGCCGCAGGAGCCGATGCTGTTCCCGAGCCTGACGGTAAAAGAGAACATTTTATTTCGTCTGCCCGCCCATCAGGCTCGCGGCGATAAGCTGAAACAGCGCCTTGAGCAGCTGGGCTGTACCTTGCCGCTTGGCGCACTGGCCGGAACGCTGGAAGTGGCCGACCAGCAGTTGGTGGAGATCCTGCGCGGGCTGATGCGCGACGCGCGGCTGCTGATCCTCGACGAACCCACCGCCTCGCTGACGCCTGCTGAATCCGCCCGGCTCTTTACTCAGGTGAAAAAGCTCACGGCGCAGGGCGTCGGGGTGGTGTTTATCTCCCACAAGCTGCCGGAAATTCGCCAAATTGCCGACCGCGTGAGCGTGATGCGCGACGGCAAAATTGCGCTCAGCGGCGCCCTGAGCGAACTCGACAACGAGCAGCTGATTCAGGCTATTACTCCGCAGGCCGCACAAACCGCGCTGCCCGCCGAACAGAAGCTGTGGCTGGATCTCCCCGGTTCGCGCCGCAACGCTGCGGCAGGCCAGCCGGTGCTACAGGTGGAAAACCTCACTGGCGAAGGCTTTATTGATATCTCTTTAACGGTGAATGCCGGAGAAATTGTCGGGCTGGCGGGCGTGGTCGGGGCCGGACGCACCGAGCTGGCTGAAACGCTGTATGGCCTGCGCGCGGCGCGGGGCGGGCAGGTGCGGCTGGCGGGGCGCGATATCACGTCGCTCAATACTCTGGCCCGGCTGGAACAGGGGCTGGTATACCTGCCCGAAGACCGTCAGGCCTCCGGCTTATACCTTGACGCGCCGCTGTCATGGAACACCACCTCGCTGACCTTTAACCGCACCGGCTGGTGGCTCAACCCCAAACGCGAGGCCGCCGTGCTCGAACGCTACCACCGTGCGCTGGGCATTAGATATTCCCACGGCGAGCAGCACGCCCGCACGCTCTCCGGCGGCAACCAGCAAAAGCTGCTGATCGCCAAATGCCTGGAAGCCGCCCCGGCGCTGCTGATTGTCGATGAACCAACCCGTGGCGTGGACGTTTCCGCCCGCGCTGACATCTACCAACTGCTGCAAAGCGTGGTGAAACAGAATGTCGCCGTGCTGCTGATCTCTTCCGATTTAGACGAGATAGAAGGGCTGGCGGACCGGGTTTTTGTCATGCATCAGGGGGAGATGAGCGGCGAGCTGCGCGGAGGCGACATTAACGTCAACGGCATCATGCATATCGCCTTCGGCAATGCTCACCAACCCGCGCCCGCCAAGGCTTTAGATGGAGAAGCGTCATGCTGAAACTGATTCAGAATAACCGTGAGCTCACCGCGCTATTGGCGATTGTCGCGCTGTTCGGCCTGCTGGGCGCGATGGACAGCCAGTCGTTTAGCTTTCAGACGCTGGGGATGATTTTCGGCAGCGCGCAGATCCTCATGCTGCTGGCGATGGGCGCCACGCTGGTGATGCTGACCCGCAATATTGACGTCTCGGTCGGCTCGATAACCGGGCTGTGCGCGGTGTCGCTGGGTATTTTGCTTAATAGCGGCGTCGCTTTGCCGCTGGCCTGTCTGGCGACGCTGGCAGTCGGGATTGCGGCGGGCTTGTTCAACGGCGTGCTGGTGGCGTGGCTGCGCATTCCGGCGATTGTCGCCACCCTCGGCACGCTGGGGTTGTATCGCGGATTGATGCTGCTGCTGACCGGCGGTAAATGGATTGAGGGGCTGCCCGCTGACTTGAAATCGCTCTCTGCGCCGCTGGTGCTGGGCATTTCACCTCTCGGCCTGCTGGTGATTGTGCTGCTGTTAGCCATGTTCTGGATGCTGTCGCGCACGGCGTTTGGCCGCAGCTTCTACGCCGTTGGGGACAATCTACAGGGCGCGCGCCAGCTCGGCGTGCCGGTGAATCGCATGCGCATTCTGGCTTTCGGCATTAATGGCGCGATGGCGGCGCTGGCCGGGATTGTCTTCGCTTCGCAAATTGGTTTTGTGCCGAATCAAACCGGCAGCGGGCTGGAAATGAAAGCCATCGCTGCCTGCGTGCTGGGGGGCATTAGCCTGCTTGGCGGCACTGGCAGCATCGTTGGTGCGGTGCTGGGAGCCTACTTCCTGACGCAAATCGACAGCGTGCTGGTGCTATTGCGCCTGCCCGCGTGGTGGAACGACTTTATCGCGGGCGTAGTGCTGCTGGCGGTGCTGGTGTTTGACGGGCGTTTGCGTCAGGCCCTCGACAAAAACCTGCGCCGCCAGAAGTACGCTCGCTTCCAACCCAAAGCGGCGGTAGTCGAAAGAGCCAAAACCAAACCGTCGGAGCCGCGCACTTCCCGACGCATGAACGCCAATAAAAGCGGGGTGCTGTGATGAACAACCTGAAGCGTTACGGCTGGGAAGGGGCGCTGCTGGCCCTGCTGGTGATGGAGATCTTACTGTTTGGCTTTGCTAACCCGCGCATGCTGGACATTAACACGCTGCTGTTTAGCACCAGCGACTTCATCACCATTGGCATCGTCGCGCTGCCGCTGACCATGGTGATTGTCAGCGGCGGCATTGATATCTCTTTCGGCTCGACCATCGGCCTTTGCGCCATCGCGCTCGGCGTGCTGTGTCAGGCGGGCGTGCCCCTGCCACTGGCGATTGGCCTGACGCTGGTACTCGGCGCGGCCTGCGGTTTGCTCAACGCCGCGCTCATCCTTTATACCGGGGTCAATCCGCTGGTGATCACCCTTGGCACCTTATACCTGTTTGGCGGCAGCGCACTGCTGCTTTCCGGGCTGGCGGGCGCGACCGGTTTCGAAGGCATTGGCGACTTCCCGGCGGCTTTTACCGATTTCGCTAACCGAGTGGTGCTGGGCTTGCCGATGCCGCTGCTGATTTTCCTTCTGGCAACGCTGTTCTTCTGGGCATTGATGCACCGCACCCGCACCGGCCGCAATGTGTTTCTGATTGGGCAAAACGCCCGCGTGGCGCGCTATGGCGCACTGCCCGTCAGCCGCACGCTGTTTGCGCTGTATGGCATGACCGGGCTGGCCTCGGCGGTTGCAGCGATAGTCATGACCTCCTACTTCGGCTCGGCGCGCTCGGACCTCGGCGTCTCCTTGCTCATGCCTGCCATCACCGCAGTGGTGCTGGGCGGGGCGAATATTTACGGCGGTTCCGGCTCGGTGTTAGGCACCGCGCTGGCGACCTTGCTGATTGGTTATTTGCAACAAGGGCTGCAAATGGTCGGCATCTCCAGCCAAGTTTCCAGCGCACTCTCCGGCGCGCTGCTGATTCTGGTGGTGATTGGCCGTTCAGCCAGCCTCAACCGTGGCCTCCTTCGCAGTGTTTTCCAGCGCTATTACCGCCGCTGGTCTGCGCCTTCTGCTTCTCTGACCTCGAAATAATGTGGAGTGAATGATGAAAACAACCGCGTGGAAAAACCTGTTCGCCGTCAGCGCATTGGCTGTGGTTTGTGCCAGCGCACAGGCCGCAGATCGCATCGCCTTTATCCCGAAACTGGTCGGAGTTGGCTACTTCACCAGTGGCGGCAGTGGCGCAACGGCGGCGGGCAAGGAGCTGGGCATCGACGTGACCTACGACGGCCCGACGGAGCCGAGCGTGTCGGGGCAGGTGCAGATGATCAATAACTTCGTCAATCAGGGCTATGGCGCCATCGTGGTCGCGGCGGTATCCCCCGATGGACTCTGCCCGGCCTTAAAACGCGCCATGCAGCGCGGGGTGAAAGTCCTGACATGGGACTCGGACACCAAGCCCGAGTGCCGCTCGATTTATATCAACCAAGGCACGCCGCAGCAGTTAGGTTCCATGTTAGTGGACATGACCGCCAGCCAAGTGACCAAAGAGAAAGCCAAGGTGGCGTTCTTCTACTCCAGCCCGACGGTGACCGACCAGAACCAGTGGGTGAAAGAGGCGAAAGCCAAAATCGCCAAAGAGCATCCGGGCTGGGAAATTGTCACCACGCAATATGGCTATAACGACGCCACCAAGTCGCTACAAACCGCCGAGGGCATCATGAAATCGTGGAATGACCTCGACGCCATCATCGCCCCGGATGCCAATGCCTTGCCAGCGGCGGCGCAGGCGGCGGAAAACCTCGGGCGCAAGAATGTCGCCATCGTCGGCTTCAGCACGCCAAACGTTATGCGCCCGTACGTCGAGCGTGGCACGGTGAAACAGTTCGGCCTGTGGGACGTAGTGGCGCAGGGCAAAATCTCGGTGTATGTCGCCGAACAGCTGCTGAAGAAGGGCGAGCTGAACGTCGGCGACAAGCTGGATGTGCCGAAAATCGGGCAGGTAGAAGTCTCGCCGAACAGCGTGCAGGGCTACCAATATGAAGCCAAGGGCAACGGCATTGTTCTGCTGCCGGAGCGCGTAGTGTTCACCAAAGACAACATCGGTAAATACGATTTCTAACATTAACGTCACTGTAAGGAGAACTTGAGATGGCTGATTTAGATGACATCAAAGACGGCAAGGATTTTGGTATTGGTACGCCGCAAAGCAACCACGCTTTCTTCCTTAAAGGAAGCGGGGCGCTGGACTGGGGGATGCAGTCGCGGCTGGCGCGCATTTTCAATCCGGCCTCCGGGAGAACCGTCATGCTGGCGTTCGACCACGGCTATTTTCAGGGGCCGACCACCGGCCTTGAGCGTATCGATCTCAACATCGCGCCGCTGTTCGAACACACGGACGTTTTGATGTGTACACGCGGCATTCTGCGCAGCGTGGTGCCCGCTGCCGTCAATAAACCCGTGGTGCTGCGCGCGTCTGGCGGCAATTCGATTCTCACCGAGCTGTCGAACGAAACCGTGGCCGTAGCCATTGAAGACGCGCTGCGCCTGAACGTTTCCGCCATGGCCGCGCAGGTTTATATCGGCAGCGAGCACGAGCATCAGTCGATCAAAAACATTATTCAGCTAGTGGATCAGGGCACCCGCTACGGCATGCCAACCATGGCGGTGACCGGGGTGGGCAAAGATATGGTGCGCGATCAGCGTTACTTCTCATTGGCCACCCGCATCGCCGCCGAGATGGGGGCGCACATCATCAAAACTTACTATGTGGACAGTGGCTTCGAGCGCGTCGCCGCAGGCTGCCCGGTGCCGATTGTTATCGCCGGTGGTAAGAAACTGCCCGAGCGCGAAGCCTTAGAGATGTGCTTCCAGGCTATCGATCAGGGGGCATCTGGCGTGGATATGGGGCGCAACATCTTCCAGTCCGAATCGCCAATCGCCATGCTGAAAGCCGTGCAGGCCGTGGTGCATAACAACGCCAGCGTCGACCACGCCTACGAGTTGTTTCTCGACCAAAAAGGCTGAGCCAAGGAGGAGTTATGGAAGTCACACTGGTAGAAATTAATGTTAAAGCGGACAAGGTCGATGAGTTCTTGAAAGTGTTTCGTGACAATCACTTAGGCGCGATTAAAGAGCCGGGCAACCTGCGCTTTGACGTGCTGCAAGACGAGCAAGAACCCACGCGATTTTTCATTTATGAAGCCTACGTCGATAACGCCGCCGTCGCCGCCCACAAACAGACGCCGCACTACCTAAAGTGCGTCGAGGCGCTTGAGGGTTTGATGACGGGGCCGAGGAAGAAGACCAGTTTTAGAGGGATTTATCCTGAATAGGGCCTGCTCATTCTTCTTTTTAAGGAGAGGCCGGGTTGAGGTTTGGTGCATTGAGCACGGTTTTAAACCACTCCTCATCCCTGCCTTCTCCTCTGATAGGAGAAGGAGTAAACCCATCCCCAGACTGACCTAAGTCACTGAGTTTTCTTCAATACCCACTCCCAGCATCCCCCTTTCCCGGGGGAGGAGCAGAACAGCACACCACTGAAACGGCACTTCGCGACGATCACTAAAGTGCCTGAAACATGTCCATTCCAACCCTGCGCAGCCTCGAACTCACAAAAGAAAAAACGCAGGGTTCCAAGGGAGGCGCGTTTACGCCTCCCTTGGTCGGTGTGGGCCGACGCCCACG
>NZ_JAWUDN010000007.1:0-238964 GCF_044430645.1 Ewingella allii
GTCAAGCTTTACCATAGCTCAGAGGTACAAAAAATAACCTTAACGTACAATAATTTTCGATATCCAAACTGCCCCCTTAATAACTCCTAAAAGCCGATGGAACTAAAGCCTTAATTTTTCCACGCAGATAACTTGCACCTAAATAAATACAAGTTAAGGAGTTAACCAAAAACTTTAGCCAAAATCTCATTTGGTATTATAAAGGTTATACATTAGTTTAATGATGCGGAGCAATACTAAAAAGCAGTAGCGTTAAGAGTTAAATAACTTACCGATGCTGTCTCGGTGAACAGCCAATAACGCGTTTAAAAGCTTTACCAAATGCACTTTCGGACTCATAGCCGAGGGACGTGGCGATGCGCGGGATTGAATCTGCTGAGTTTTTTAATCGATCGCAGGCCAGCAGCATCCGCCAGTGGGTCAGGTACTCAATCGGCGCGCTGCCGACGATGTCTTTAAAATGCTTAGCGAAAGCTGAGCGAGACATGCCGACGTGGGCTGCAAGACTCTCTAAAGTCCAGCGATGCTCCGGGTTGTTATGCATACAGGCCAGCGCGGTGCTTAACTGTTTGTCCGCCAAAGCAAAAAGCCAGCCAACGCCGCTATTTTTTCCGTCGTGCAGATGAAGCCGAAGAGCCTGAATCAGCATCATATACGCCAGCTGCTGGGTGATCAGGCTGCCGCCCGGCTGGGGTTCGCGCACCTCCAGCGCCATTCGCTCCAGCGACCAACGCATGGCCGCTTTATCGGCTTCCTGCTGAATATGCACCACGGGCGGCAAGGAGCCGAGCAGCAAATCAGCATGAAGCCCGGTCAACACAAAGTGGCCGCCGACTAGAAAACACGCCTCCGTCCCACCCCCCAGCACGTTTTGGCCTAAAAGCCGCGCCTCGCGCAGAATAGCGAAGTCTATCGGCGCGGCTTGCAGATCCGTTGCGATAACAAAAGGCGCTCCCGGCGGCAGGAGGTAACAGTCTCCCGCATTCAGCTCTATCGGCCCATCAACGCCTTCGACGGATAACCAACATTGCCCAGACACCACGGCGTAACACTTAATACCAGCATGTTCGGGCCATTGAATTGCCATCTCGCGACCTATCGCCACGCCCCCCGAGGCATAGCTCTGGGGCTTGAGCAAGGAGAGCAGTTCTGACAATGGATCCACATTAAGCTCCACGGCATTGGACGATGGGACGATAAATAGCGACTTTCCAGCATAGATCGTTCAGCGAGCAGAATCTAGAGTAAAGGCCACGGGACACTGAAGTCCTGACCCAACCAGAGGCGAATTCACCATGCGTATTTTTCTCACCGGCGCGACCGGATTTATTGGCACCGCCGTCACCCGCGAACTTATCGCCGCGGGCCACCAGGTACTTGGATTAACCCGCAGCGAGCAGGGCGCGCACCACTTGGCGGCCTCGGGGGCGGAAGCACATTATGGCGACGTTAACGATCTAGACAGTTTGCGTCGCGGCATTAGTCAGGCCGATGGCGTGATCCACACGGCGTTCAATCACGATTTCTCGACGTTTTTAGCCAACTGTGAAAGTGACCGTCAGGTGATAGAAGCCATGGGCCGAGAACTGGCGGGGTCATCTCGCCCGCTGATTATCACCTCGGGTGTCGCGCTGGGCGCACTTCAACCCAATACGCTGGCTAGCGAGGACAACTTCAATCCTGATCACGCCAACCCGCGTAAAGCCTCAGAGCTGGGTGGCATCAAGGCCGCCGAGCAGGGCGCCAGCGTCTCGGTGGTGCGACTGTCGCAGGTTCATGACCCTATCAAGCAGGGTTTAATCACCCCGCTGGTTGAACTGGCTTTGCAGAAGGGCGTTTCGGCCTATGTCGAAGAAGGGCAAAACTGCTGGTCCGCTGTGCATATCAGCGATGCGGCGCGGCTCTATGTGTTGGCGCTGGAGAAAAACGCCACCAATAGCCGTTATAACGCCGTGGCCGAGCCTGCTATCCCAATGAAAACCCTCGCCGAGACACTGGGCCGGGTGCTGAATTTGCCGGTGAAATGCCTGGCTGCGCACGAGGCGGCCGAGCATTTCGGCTGGATGAATATCTTTGTCACCCACGATATGTCTGCCTCCAGCGACCTCACCCAGCAGCGTTTAGGCTGGAAACCGACGGGCCCGTCATTGATAGCCGACCTTGAGCAAATGCCTATCAAGTAACCTTGTCAGCGGCTTCCGGCGTGGGGGCGGCTCGTCGGGTGGCGAGGAAAATCAGCGGAACTGCAATCAGGTAAATCGCCACCACCGACAGCCAGACCGCGCCGGGCCAGTGGTGCTGCACGGCAAAATAGAAGGTGGAGAAAAAGAGGGGCGCGACAATAGATGCCAAACTCACCGCCGACATCAATACCCCCTGAAATTGCCCCTGTAGGTCGGCCTCCACCTGCCGTGTCGCCAGCGCCTGAAGGGCAGGCGTGCCCATACTGCCCAACGCGAACAGCGGCATAATGGCAAACACCATCCAGCCTTGTTGAACAAAGGCCAACGCAGCCAGTGCGAGACAGGAACAGCCAATTCCCAGCAATGTTGCGCCCCGCTCACCGAAAAACTTCGCGGCGGGACCGGGTATAAACGTCTGTACCAGCGTTTGGCACAGGCCAAAGGCCCCCAGAGATAAGCCAATCCACAAGCCGTTCCAGTGAAAAGCGTCGTGGCCCCAGAGCGCCCAACAGATGCCGTAAGCCTCGCCGGTGGCACTCAAAATAAAGAAAGTCATCACAATCGGCATCAGGCGTTTCATCGACCAAACCCAGCGCAGCGGGCGTAATGGATTAAGCAGCGCGAGATTGATTTTCCCCGCACTGGCTTTGCGCGACTCCGGCAAAACCCATAGCGCCAGCAGGAAGTTGGCAGCGTTAAGCGCGGCGGCGGCGATAAACGGCAGCTGCACGCGGATATCGCCCAAAACCCCGCCGATAACCGGACCGATAATAAAACCCAGCCCAAACATGGCATTGAACAGACCGAATCGTCGGGCGCGGGTTTCCGGCGGCGAGATATCCGTGATGTAGGCCATGGCCACTGAGACATTAGCGCTGGTCATCCCGGCAATGGCTCGGCCAATTAACAGCCAAATCAGCGAGGAGGAGAATGCCAGCAGCAAGTAGTTCAGCACGGCACCGGCGAGGGAGAGCAGCAGCACCGGCCTGCGCCCAAGGCGATCGCTCAGCGCCCCCAGCACCGGCGCAAAAACAAACTGCATCACGGCATAAAGCGCGGTCAGGATGCCAATATAGAAGGCAACATTGTCGCTATGGGTAACCTGTTTGAGTAAGGAGGGCAGAATAGGAAAAATCAGGCCGATGCCCACGGCATCAAGTGCAATAGCAGTGTAAATAACAATAAGTGATTTATTCATAACGCGTTCCTGTCGACATTCAGATTCAGCCTTCAGAAAGCTGAGTCCATTGACCTGCCTGACCGGGAGTCAGACCTTAGAACGCTGGCCGAGGAGTGCGTTGGAGCACTGTCGACGTATGTGTCGGCACCGAAGCGCCGATTTTTCGCGAGGAGGGAGTTATAGCATGGCTCGGCGCGGGGTGCATCACCTCTGTACCTGTACGCGCTCTATTGCAGCCATGAATATTTAACAGCCATCGCCACAACGCCAAGTTAAAATTTTCGACACCCGCTCACCTGCGGGTAATTGCGGCACACCAGCATCAATTCGCCTTTTGGCTCGAAGCCTTTATCCAGCATACATTGCTGGATGCCCGCGGCTTTGCGCAGCGTTGGCACATAGGGGACTGAGCCTAAAGGGTGCGGGTATCCGCATTGATACATCACCGACTCGGCCAGCTTGTCATTCTCAATCTGCTCGTCGAAGTGCTTCGACGCCCCGGCCTTGCGCCAGGTGATAAAGGAAGACTTTACTTCGGCGTAATCAGGCCTCATTGGGTGGAAGCCTCTGTCAGCCACAAAAGGCAGAGCGTCGAGCTGGCTCTGGCTGAGAGGCTTTCCCTGCTCCTGCTCACGGCAGGCTTGGGTATCGTGGTAAACGCGGACACTACAAATTTTGAATCCGTCTTTGCGGGTAAACCCTTGATTTTCCATGCACTGATAATAAAGCACTGACTCATTGTCGGTCTTGGGAATGTCGGAACCAGGCAGCTTAACGCCACATTGCCCCATCGCAACGCGCACGCCGTCAATATCCGTATTTGGCCGCTGCCACTGGGTCAGGTCGGGTGCTGGAGGGCATCCCGTTAACAATAGAACGGACACGGCCAGCAGAGGTAAGGTCAACAGAGTCGATTTGCGGAACATTGAAACCCCTTATTTATTATTGTGTAAGGCTGCGCCCATACTGCCCGTATTCCCGTTCTGCAACAATCTTGTTCTCCGAAGAAGTTTCTATGAAATAAAAATTTAACCTCGCCCGGATTGACTGCCACTGCAAACGTAATATTATAAGTTACATGAAAAGAGACAGTAAATTATCTGGCATCCTGCATGTCTTGCTGCACATGGCCGAACAGAATACGCCCGTCACCTCTGAGTTGCTGGCACAAATGATGAGCACCCATCCGGTGGTGATCCGCCGCACCATGGCGGGGCTGCGCGAACGCGGCTATGTCAGCTCGGTGAAAGGGCACGGCGGCGGCTGGACCTTAACCTGCGACCTCAACCAGATCACCTTGGTGGAAATCTGGCGCGCGGTGGGTGAGCCGGCACTGATCGCCTTAACTCATCGCCACGAATCCCCCGGCTGTCTGGTCGAGCAGGTGGTCAATCAGGCATTAGATACCGCCAGCCGCGAGGCCGAAGCCTTGCTGATCGCCCGGCTGGGTGAAGTCACGCTGGCCAAGCTTTCCAAAGATTTTCATCAGAACTTTGCCGCGCACAGGTCAGCCGCGCAGGCCTGCCAACCCGAGGACCCCGCATGAACAACACCAATGACATCTTCAACGGCGAATTCTCACGCCAGTACGACGCCTATAATGAAAGCCTGAATGAGATTGCCAACAACCTGCATCTGTTGATTTCCGTGTTGCTGCGCGACCTGCCGAAAAAGGCGCGAATTCTCTGCGTGGGTGTCGGGACGGGCTCTGAGATCACCCGACTGGCTAAGCAGCATGCGAATTGGCACTTCATCGGCGTCGATCCTTCCCCAGATATGCTGGAAGTCTGCCAAGAGAAGTTGCAGCGCGAAGGGCTGAGTGATCGATGCACTCTGATCGAAGGTTATCTGGGCGACGTGCCGGTGAGCGGCGACTATGACGTTGCGCTGTGTCTGCTGGTCGCCCACTTTATTCAGGACGCCGATCGTTTGGGTATTTACCAGCAGATAAATGACCAACTGGCGGCGGGCGGGCGAATGATCTGCGCCGAAATCGCCGGAGATATGGCATCTGAAGGCTTTGACGCCCAGCTCATTAGCTGGGCAGCCATGCACTCTGTAGCCAGCAAAACCGAGCGCGACCCGCTGGAAATCAGAAACCAGCTTAGCCAACGACTGTTGTTACTGGCCCCGGAGCAAACCGAGCGCCTTATTAGCCAATCAGGCTTTGAACTGCCGCAGCGCTTCTTCCAATCCTTGCTGATCCACGGCTGGATGGCAAAGAAACCTCAGAGATAGCATTTATCGTCAAAGACATAATGTGAACGAACATTCTCAAAACTTGAACAGGCGTCCAGCTTTTGGCATGATGCTTGCCCCACCGAGTTTTAAAACGGGTAATTTCTTGGTTTATCTCTGTAAACAGGACAGGCAGGCCGCCATATTGCAGGCCGCCGCACGCGTGGCGTTGGATGAAGGATTAGCCGCCACCACGGTGAGACGCGTCGCGTGTGAAGCGAGCACCGCCTCAGGTCAGGTGCATCACCACTTCTCCAGCGCGGCATCCCTGCGGGCAGAAGCCTATGCGCTGGTGATGCGTGAACTGCAATGGGATCTGGAAGCCACCAGCTGTCACCTGCCTGCGCTGGAAAGGCTACAGCTCTATCTGATTGATGCGAAACATGAAAGATACCTACAGGCCATCCGCCTGTGGCGCGAAGCCATGCTGTTGAGCGAACAGGATGAACTGATGAAAGCCGCCTTCGCCGGTTCACTCTACGACTGGCATCGGCTAGTCACCAATGTCATCCATTCCGGGCTACAAAACGGTCAATTCACGGCGACGGATGACGCGCAGGACATTGCCTGGCGGCTAATTGGCTTAGCCAGCAGCTTCGACGGTATGTCGCGCCTCGAGTCGCTGGGTTTAACGCGGGAAAAAGTGGCTTACAACTTAAACCGCGCGATTAAAAAAGAGTTGTTTTTACCTTCTAGCACCCATTGATTGATGACGATTATAGAGTCGATTTCCGGCGCGAAAAGCCTGGGATCCACGTTAAACATCAGGACAGTTCGGAGCGCAATTTGTACAACATCGAAAAACCTGATTTCCACGACCAGCTGATCAAAGAGCTACTGTACTGGATTGAAGTGAATCTGAATGACCGTCTGACCATGGAGAGAGCCTCGAAGAAAACGGGCTACTCGCCGTGGTATCTGCAACGCCTGTTTAAAAGCAAAACGGGCTATGCCTTGGGGAAATACATCCGCGATCGCCGTTTGACCATGGCGGCCATTGCTCTGCGCCTGACCAATATGCCGATTCTGGATATCTCGCTCTACTACTCTTATGACTCGCAGCAGACCTTCACTCGCTCTTTTAAGAAGAACTTTGCCGAGACGCCTGCCGTGTTTCGCCGCAACGCCGAGTGGAATATGGGCGGCATTACCGCGCCGCTGCTGATCGACGAATTTCCTGCGCCGAGCTATGAAATTATCGAGTTGCCGGAGATGTCATTTGTCGGCAAAACCCAGCGCCACAGCTATCCGATTGAAGCGTTATTCAATCCAAAAAACCATGTGCACCGCGACGCCATGCATCACTACCTGAAAGATCCGACCTGTCTCGACCGTGCGGCTTGGGGTTTGGCGGATTGCCGGGCCAGTGACGAAGTGGAATCGGTGATGGGCATGGACATGCTCTACACCGTAGCGCGCCAACTCGGCGAAGAGAGTCGAGAGGGGGATTGCGACGAGCTAGTGGAACAGGTCGTGATCCCGGCGGGTCGCTATTTGAAATTCGACTACACCCACGAGTTGGATCGCCTTAACGATTTCATTCTATATATGTATTCGGTGTTTTTACCGACGCAAGATTTGCAGTTCCGGCTCGGGCATGATTTGGAAAAGTACACCCGCACCGCTAGCGAAAATGGCATTACCTGCGAATATTACATTCCTATTGCCTAGGTTATCCCGTCGAAACGCTCTCAGCAGGGGCCATCACTGGCCCCGCTGACGCTCGCGGTATTCGCGCGGCGAACAGAGCATCACTCGCTTAAACGCATTACTAAAAGCACTGTCCGACTCATATCCCAGCGACTGCGCCACGGCAGAAACTGTCACATCGCTGGCGGCCAGGCGCCGACTCGCCAACTGCATCCGCCAGCGCAGTAAATATTCTAAAGGCCCAAAGCCGACTTTTTGTTTGAAATTCAAGGCGAAGGTTGAACGGGAAACCCCGGCCACCTCGGCCAACTGCTGCACGCTCCAGCGTTTTTCCGGTTCAGCATGCATAGCCTCCAGCGCGGCGTTGACTCTTGAATCGGAAAGGGCAAACAGCCAGCCCGTCGGGCTGTCCTGCTCCCTTCCCAGATACTGACGCAGTACCTGAATCAACATGATATTGCCCAACTGCTGGGCCATCATCGCACCACCGGGGGACGGGCTGGATACCTCTTGCGCCAACAGTTCAAGAGCCCAGCGCAACACCGGCGCCGAATCCGTGCTGGCATTGACTACCGCCACCGAAGGCAGGCTGTCGAGCAATAAACGGGCTTCCTGACCGTAATTAAAACGCCCGCCAATCATAAAAAAGTCCTGCTCAGCGCCGTAGTGCAACATGCCTTTGACCGACTGGCGAAACAGCGACACGGCATCTGCGGTTTTCATCTCTAAGGCGCTGGTCAGCGTGAAGGCTCTCGGGCGGGTCAGAATGAAGCAATCCCCCGGCTGTAGCTGAATAGGGGCGGATTCTCCTTCCACTGTTAACCAACAGCTGCCTTCGACCACGGCATTGAATTTGATGTTTTCGGGAGGTGGGAAATGCATCCCCCAATCACCGCCGGTGCGCAGCCCGACCACGTAAGCTTTGTCGGCACTGAGTTGGGAAAGTACGTCTGAAAGTGGGTCCATGGGTCGACTCCGCGAAGTGCCGTAATGGCGTCATAATGCACGGAAGATATCAGCTATACTCGCCGCACGGATAACCTTTTCATGGCTTATTCCTCCATCCTTTGTTCCCACCACACAGGCGCACTGCATGATAGAGAAGATCTTAAGCACCATGCTGTTAGACTCTACTAACCTTGAAATTCAAACGATTCAGACTGGTCATCGCCTGAATCTGGCGGAGTTCTGGGCCATCAAACCGAATGAGCGAATCCTTGAGATTGGCTGCGGGCAGGGCGACACCACCGCCGTGCTAGCGGAGTTGGTGGGCGAAGGCGGGCAGGTGGTGGCGCTGGATATCGCCAGCGGCGACTACGGCAGCCCTTACACCCTCGCACAGTCTCTCGACAAGCTCACTTCCTCGCCGGTGGGCAGCCGAATCAGCGTGTATCTTGAGACGGACTTCCTCTCAGACGCCGTTGAATTTCCACCTAAGTACTTTGATAAAGTCATTGTGGCGCACTCCTCTTGGTATTTCGAAAACCTCGACGTGCTGGCGCGCATCATTGAAAAAGCCCGCCGCGTCGCCAAACAGTTCTGCTACGCCGAGTGGGATACGCGGGTCACCGACATCAACCAGATGGCTCACCTTTACGCAGTGCACATTCAGAACCAGTACAACCTGTTTGCCCACCACGACGACTGTAATATTCGCACGCTGATCACCCGCGACGACCTTGCCGGGATGATGGCCGCACGGGGCATTAAGCAGCAGTCGGAGCAAGTCTTTGAGCAGCACCAACTGCAAGACGGTCAGTGGGAAGTGAGCCACGTGCTGCGCCACCTCCAGCAGGTGATTGCCAACAGCGCAGAGCTGAACGCCAAGACCAAAGCCTTCTTCCAAAGCCAAATCGCCGAGCTGAAGCACTACGCCGACCGCGGCATCGCGCCGTTAAATGCGCATGCGTCGTTGTGGGATTTGGGGGAGCATTAAAATAGATTGTTTAAAATTCAGGCTATCTTTGTGGCTACAAAAGGGCTACACTTTATTTTAGTTAATGAGGAGAACTACTATGCCAGATACCGTCGTACGTGCCCGGGTTTCACCAGCCTCAAAGGCTGCTGCAATGGCAAACGCCAAGGCCCTTGGTTTGGATTTATCGACTGTCATTAGAATGGTTGTAAATCGTCTTGCCGTGGATGCTGAATTGCCAAAAGATTTAATGCAACCTAACCAGCAAACCCTTCAAGCCATTCGAGATTTAGAAAATGGGGTAGAAACCACTCGTGTTGATACCATCTCCGATCTTAAACGCGATCTAGGTTGGTGACGATGCTACAAATTGTTTATCAAAGTCGTTTTAAAAAAGATGCCAAGCGCTATGCAAAGAACAAGAAGGCGCAGGATGTAATTTTAGAAACCATTGCTTTGTTACAGACAGGGGAGCCTTTACCGAAAAAATACAAGGAGCACTCCCTGATTGGCAATTACATTGGTTATTTAGAATGCCATGGAATGCCGGACCTACTTTTGGTCTACCAGCGAACGACGACCGAGATAAAATTATATAGAGTCGGCAGTCACTCAGACCTCTTCTAACTCTCACCGCGACGTGGTGAGAGCATTTCTTGAAATCAGACGATCTCGACAGTATTCGGGACGTTAATGCATTCCTAGTCTGAGCAATATCCAGCATGATGGGTTGTCGGCTAACCGATGACCCCGGGGTTGTCTTGCGATTCAACCACATTGGAACTGACTCTATGACCACTCAACAACAACCACTGCATTCTGGATTCGATAAAAACTCTACCGCCAGCGAGGTGCTGGGCCAACGCAGCCTCACCGGCATAAATGCGATTGTGACTGGCGGCTATTCTGGTATTGGGCTGGAAACGGTGCGCGTTCTGGCCGAGGCCGGAGCGCAGGTCCGCGTTCCCACCCGTGATGTGGAAAAGGCTAAAGAGGCGCTGAAAGGCATTTCCAATGTTGAAACGGACTTCTTAGACCTGATGGACCCCGCGTCTATTGACGCTTTCGCCGAGCGTTTCCTCGCAACGGGCCGCCCACTGCATATTCTGATTAACAGCGCGGGGGTGATGGCACCGCCGCTGCATCGCGACGCACGGGGCAACGAGTGGCAGTTTTCCACCAACCATCTCGGCCACTATCAACTCACCGCGCGCCTGCTGCCCGCGTTGAAAAATGCCAACGGCGCGCGCGTGGTCTGCGTCTCTTCACGCGGTCATCGCTTTGCTGGGGTGGATTTCGCCGATCCTAACTTCAATCAGCGCCCGTATGACAAATGGCTGGCCTACGGCCAGTCGAAAACCGCCAACGTACTCTTTGCCTTACAGCTGGATAAGCTCGGCGAGGCGCATAATATCCGCGCATTTTCCCTGCACCCGGGCGCGATTTTTACCGCGTTAACCCGCCATATGGAAAAGAGCGATTATCAACGCGTCGGCGCACTCAATGAGGATGGTGAGGTAAAAACCACTGAAGAGGCGGGATTCAAAACCGTTGAGCAGGGCGCTGCAACCTCGGTGTGGTGCGCCACCCATCCAAGTTTGGCGGGCAAAGGCGGTGTTTACTGTGACGATGCAGACATTGCTCCACTGGCCGCCGAGGACGGCGCAGAAATCGGCGTAAGCTCATGGGCCATCGACCCCGAGGCGGCCAAACGCCTGTGGCAGCTGAGTGAGAAACTCACCGGCGTGCGCTACGTCTGGTAAATTCGGGCAAAAAAAATGCCGCACGCCATTTCTGGAATGCGGCATTTTTAATTCCGTCATCACTGTTCTGCAACATTAGCCATAGGCCGCTTTATGATTGATGTGATAGAAGGTCGCGGTGGCGGCCATGACGTGTTGATCTTCCTTACCCGGTTTGTGCGATTCCACATTAGTAATGTGATAGCCGACAGCACCCGCGTCTAACGCCTTTTTAACAAATGCGCTATTCAGCTCTTCCATGGACGTTGCCCAAGAAACCGTTGCTACGCCGACGGCCTGCAGGGACGCGACTTCACGATGCGATAATCCTGTGCGAACTAAAACAGGCGTAACCGTCTTGGGGTTAAATATGGATATAATATCATTCACTAAATCTTTCATGGACTTACCCCTCATCAGGTTAGGTTCTACATCGGTTAGTCAGAGCATGTCGTCAATAAACAGAGGTTGATGGCCACTCTGATTTATTCACCGGCACCGTTCCAATAGACACCCATTTTTGTTTAGATCTTTAGCTTTAATTGCTAATTAGTTGTTAAGAAAACTCCCGCCACAATTCACGTCATCTTCAACGAAGATATTTTCAGTTGGTTACAGGTCAGGGGTGGTTGAAATGTACCAACTGGCGGCTATTTCACCGCCGCCAGTTGGCGAACTTCAGCCCCCGGCTTTGCGGCAAATTGGTTTTCCGGCTCACGCAGGCCTAAATTCTCGCGCAGCGTCTCTCCTTCATACTCCGTGCGGTATAAGCCTCGCTGCTGCAAGAGTGGGATCACCTGCTCGACAAAATCGTCGAAAGCCGTTGGCGTGCCGCCGCGAACGATAAACCCGTCCGTCGCGCCGCTGGTAAACCAGTGTTGCAGACCATCGGCCACGTCGCTGGCGCTGCCAATAAAGGTCGGGCGCGGGGTGGCGGCTTCCAAAGCCACCTGACGCAGCGTCAATCCGCGCGCTTTGGCGTCACGCTTGATAGAGTCCGTGGTGCTGCGGAAGCTGTTTTGGCCCAAATCACCAATGTCCGGGAAAGGCTCATCCAACGGATGTTGGCTAAAATCATAATGCTCGAAGTAGCGCCCTAGGTAATCCAGCGCCTTATCGGCGGTGACTAGCTGGGCCGTTTGCTGATATTTCTGCTCGGCGTCGGTGACGCTGTCACCAATAATCACGCTGATGCCTTGGAAAATACGGATATCATCGGCGTCACGGCCGTTTTCAACCAGCTGGCGTTTGACGTCCTGATAGAACTCGCGGGCCAGCTCCGGCGTGGCCTGACGGGTATAAATCGCGTCGGCGGCCTCGGCGGCAAAGGCTTTACCCTGCTCGGAGGCTCCGGCCTGAAACACCACCGGCTGGCCCTGCGGCGAGCGCCCGACGTTGAGCGGCCCCTGCACCGAGAAATACTTCCCCTGATGGTTCAAGGTGTGCAGCTTCTCCGGCGCAAAGAATTGCCCCTTGGCCTTGTCGCGCACGAAAGCATCGCCTTCCCAAGAATCCCACAAGCCTTTGACCACGCTGACATATTCACTGGCGATGCGATAACGCTCGTCGTGCTCCGGGTGCTTATCCCGCGAGAAGTTCTTGGCCGAGCCTTCAAGCGGAGAAGTCACCACATTCCAGCCCGCACGACCGCCGCTGAGGTGATCCAAGCTGGCGAACTGCCGCGCCACGGTAAAAGGCTCGCTGTAAGAAGTAGAAAGCGTCGCCACCAGACCAATCTTATGCGTCACCAGCGCCAGCGCGGACAGCAGGGTGATAGGCTCAAAACGGTTGAGGAAGTGCGGGATCGACTTCTCATTGATATACAGGCCGTCGGCGACAAACAGAAAATCAAATTTTCCCTGTTCGGCCTTTTGCGCTAGCTGCTGGCAGAACTGGATATTGATGCTGGCGTCAGCCACCGCGTCCGGGTGGCGCCACGCGGACATATTCCCTGACGCGCCCTGAATGATCGCCCCCAAACGTAACTGTCTCTTGTTGCTCATGACGCTTTCCTCAATATTGGGTTGATGTTGTTCGAGCTAGGCCGCCTGACCGGGCAGCGCGGCCAGCAGTTGTTGAGTCCAGCGGTGCTGCGGATGGTTAAACACCCGATTGACATCGCCGCTTTCGACCACCGCACCGTCTTTCATTACCAGCACGCGGTCGGCGAGATGGTGAATGACGCCAAGGTCGTGTGAAATAAACAGCAGCGCGGTGTGATGCTCCGCCTGCATATCGGCCAGCAGATCCAGTACCTGCGCCTGCACGGAAACGTCGAGCGCGCTGACCGGCTCATCGGCCACCAGCAAGGCAGGGTTTGGCGCGAAGGCGCGAGCAATGGCCACGCGCTGACGCTGCCCGCCGGAGAGTTCACGCGGGTAACGCTGGAGAAAATGCTCGCCGAGGCGCACTTCATCCAAAAGCTGTAACACACGCTGGCGGCGGGCCGCGCCGAAAATGCCCGCTGCGTCGAGGCTCTCGCCAATGATTTTCTCCACGGTATAGCGCGGGTCGAAGGAGCTGAGCGGGTCCTGCGCAATCAGCTGAATGCGGCTGCGGCGCAAGCGCCGTTCGGCCTCAGCCACGTGGCTCCACGGTTGCGCTTCAATCTGGATCAGGCCGCTGTCCGGTTCGGTCAGCCCTAGCACCATGCGCGCGACGGTGGTTTTACCCGAGCCAGACTCGCCGACGATACCCAGCGTCTCTCCCGCCGAAAGCTGGAAACTGACATCGCGCACCACCTGATGCTCGCCGTAATATTTATTCAAGTGCTGGGCCAGCAGTAGCGGCTCACCGGCTGCAATTTGGCGCTGGGGAAGGGCCACCGGCGCGGGGGAAGAAAGGCGAAAACCTTTAGTTTCGGGCGTCGGTACGGCGCGCAGCAACTGGCGGGTCCACTCATGGGCCGGCGCATTGAGCACCTGCCAGGTCGCGCCTTGCTCCACCGCTTCGCCATCCTTCATCACTACTACAACGTCAGCCAGCTGGCCGACGACGGACAGGTCGTGGCTAATCAGCAGCAGCGCCTGCCCGTCGTCGCGGCGGCGCTGAAGGAGGTCGAGGATCTGCTTTTGCACCGTCATATCCAGCGCGGTGGTCGGCTCATCGGCAATCAGCAGCTCGGGTTTACCGGCCAATGCCGTGGCGATCAGCGCACGCTGGCGCAAGCCACCGGAGAGCTGATGCGGATATAGGCTCAGACGGCGCTGCGCCTCCGGCATGCCCACCGACGCCAGCAGTTGCAGACTCTGCTTGCGCAGGTCGATTTTGCCCTCGCTCGGATGCGCCAACAGGGCGTCGCCCAGTTGCTGGCCGATACGCCGCAAAGGGTCGAGAGAAACCAGCGCGTCTTGCAGCACATAGCCAATCTGCCTGCCGCGCACGCCGCGCCACTCGCGCTGGCTGGCGCGCAGCATGTCGCGGCCATTAATCATAAAACGGTCCGCCGTCAGCTCGGCGTTTTCATCCTGTAGGCCAATCAGCGAGCGGGCGGTAACGGTTTTCCCCGAGCCGGATTCCCCCACCAGCGCCAAAGACTGCCCGCGCTGCAATTGCAGGTTTAACCCGCGCACCACCACTTTGCGGCCCTGCGGCGAGGGGAAGCTGACGGTCAAATTGCGAATATCAATAAAGAGTTCCTGACTCATGCCTGTCTCCCTTCGAAACGCGCCTGCCAGTGGCGGCCGACGGTGTTGACTGCCACCACGGTGAGGGTGATCGCCACGCCAGGCCAGACGCCAATCCACCAGGCATTGCGCAGGTAATTTCGCCCTTCGGCCAGCATCAATCCCCACTCGGCCGTTGGCGGCTGCGGCCCCATGCCGAGGAAACTCAGCCCGGCCGTGCCGATGATCGCCGTGCCTAAACCCAAGGTTGCCAGCACCGGCACGTGGGCGATGGCGTGGGGCAACACGTGCCGCCAGACCAGCGTGCGGCGAGTCAGGCCGAAGGTGCGCGCCTGCTCGACATAGCCCGAGGACATCACTACGAAGGTTTGCGCTCGCACCACGCGGGCAAAGCGCGGGATCGAAGCGACGCCGAGGGCAAAGATCAGATTGGTGGTGCCCGGGCCGGTGAAGGCAATCAGCATCAGCGCCAGCAGCAGGTCGGGAAAGGCGGAGATCACGTCCACCGCGCGGCTGATAAACTCATCCAGCGCGCCGCGCGCCAGCCCGGACAACAGCCCGAGCAGGCTGCCGACGGTGACCGCGACGGCCATCGCCGCGATGCTGATTAACATCGAATAGCGGCTGCCGTAGATAATGCGCGTCAACACGTCGCGCCCCAGTTGATCGGTGCCCAGCCAGTGGGCGGCCGAAGGAGGCAGCTGGGCGTTGATCGGGTCAGCGCTCAGCGGATCGTTTGGGCTAATAAGGGAAGGAAAAAGCACCGCCAGCAGTATTAAAATCAGGAACAGAGCTGCCACTGCTAATCCTGTTGAAGGCCAACTGCGGCGGCGCTGTAAGCTTAGGGAGAGGCTCATGACGCGCCTCCCTGTGAAGAGGGCTGGTCGCGCAGGCGCGGGTCAATCAGCAGGTAGAGAATATCCACCAGCGTGCTCATCGCCACGTAAACCAGCGCCGAGAAAATCGCCACCGCCAGCACCACCGGCAGGTCTTTGCCGAGCACGGCGTCCACCGTCACTTTGCCCAGCCCCGGGCGGCCAAACACCTGTTCGGTGATCACCGCGCCGCTGAGCAGCCCGCCAATCAGCCAGCCGGTGAGGGTGACGGCGGGCAGCGCGGCGTGACGCAACGCGTGGCGCAGGCGAATGGTCAAATTACCCAGCCCCCACGCCCGCAGCGTCAAGGCGAAAGGCTCGTTTAACGCGTCTTCCAGACCCCGGCGCAGCACCTGCGCGACCACCGCGCCCTGCGCCAAGCCCAGCGACAGCGCCGGTAACACCAGTGCCGAGAAGTTGCGATCTCCGGCGACCGGGAACCAGCGCAGGGTAAAGCTGAAGATAAACAGCAGCACGATCCCCAGCCAGAAAGAGGGTGTCGAGGCCAATAACAGCTCGAAGAACCCAGCAATCCGGCGGCCAAAGCGGCGGTTAGCGGTGAGCACCGCCATCGCCACGGCGAAGGTCAGGCTGACCAGCAAAGCCGCGCCAGTCAGTTTCAACGTCGGCCAGAGCTGCGAGAGCACCAGTGAACTGACATCAATATTGAGCAGGTAAGAGCGGCCGAAATCACCGTGCAGCACCCGCCACAGATAGTGCAGGTATTGCAGCCACAGCGGCTGGTCCAGCCCCCATTCGGCGCGAATTGCCGCCTCAATCGCCGGGGTGCGCACCTGCTCGCCAATCAGCAAGCTGACAATATCTCCCGGCGCGAGGTAGACGCTGATAAAGGACAAACTCACCGCCGCCCACAGCACCAGAATGCCGCTGCCAATGCGGCGCAGAATTCGCCATAACAGCGGCGCGCGCCACGTCGGCGGGCTGCGCCATCTGCGCGGCGTATCAAGTGAAGTTTCAACAGTCATCGGGCGGCTCCTTGGTTCTTTTACAGTTCAGTTCGGCGCGATTTAATGGTCGCTCAGCCAGACGTCATAGGCGTTTTCAGGCATCTGCTTGAAAGGTCTAAAGCCGACGCCGTGGACGTAAGACGCGGCAGCAATCTGGTCTTCCGGCTCATAGAGCGGGATGGCAAAGGCCTGCTGCACGATGGCAAACTCCTGCAACTGGGCATAAAAGCCTTTGCGCTTGTCGTTATCGAGGGTTTGCGCCGCGCCGTGCAGCCAAGGGGCGATTTCTGGCGCATCGGTACGGCTATAGTTGATGGCACCGCCGCCTTTCACTGGCAGGTAGTGGTTTTCAATATCAATGCCGTCGGTGTCGGTGTTCGAGTTAGCAATCGAGCCAAACAGCCCGGTATTGCGCACATCGGTGTAGGTGCCGGAGTCGACATAACGAATCTTCAGTTCGATACCCAAACGCTGGCGAGCCTGCGCCTGAAGGGCTTGCAGCAGCACATCGCGCTGGTCGCGCACCGTGGCCTGCGCCTGAATGATCTCAATGCTCAGGCGTTTGCCGTCTTTGGTGCGAAAGCCCTCGGCGTCGCGGGTTTTCCAGCCCGCCTCATCCAGCAGTGAGTTGGCGAGCTGCGGGTTATTGCCATATTTGCCGTCGAGGCTGTTGTCATACAGCGGGTCCACCGGCGAAGTGATGCCCCACACCCGCGTGCGCTCACCGCGATAGATAGATTGCAAAATGGGCCCGACATCCAGCCCCTGCAACAGCGCCTGGCGCACCTTCACTTCCTGAGTTGGGCCGTAAGTCACGTTAAGAAACAAGGAGTAAGGCGTGCCGGTGTTCAGCGCATGTTGGTAGGTGAAGTCTGGGTTATCTTTGAATTCTCCGGCGTCATTACCGGAAATCCCCTCAATCACGTCCACCTGACCAGAAAGCAGCGCGCCAGTGCGCACCGAGGATTCAGGCAGGAAGCGATAAGTCACGCTGTCGAGATAGGCCGGGCCTTGGTGCGCGGCATTGGCCGACGCCCAGTTGTAGGCCGGGTTTTTCACATATTCCACCTGCTGGCCTTTCTCATAACGCTTGAGGATAAACGGCCCGGTGCCCGCCAAGTCCGGCCCACCGGCTTTAAGCTGCGGAGAGGCCCACGAGGCCGGAGAGAGCAATTTCAGCCCGGCGGCGAAAGAGAGGAAGGGCGCGTACACCTGCTTAAGAGTGATCACCACCGTACTTTCATCCGGCGTGGTGACGCTCTCGATACGGCTGGCAATGGCGCACAGGCTAGAACCGGCGCAGTACGCCGGGTCCTGCGCATGGCGGAAATTCTCCGCCACGGCGTTGGCATCAAACTTTTTGCCGTCGGAGAAAGTGACGTCAGGGCGCAGGGTGAAAGTGTAGGTTTTGCCGTCGTCAGACAGGCTGTAGCCCTTGGCCAACCACGGAATATAGGAGCCGTCTGGCTTGCGAGCCAGCAGGGATTCATAGGCCACGCGCAGGATCAGTTCGGCTTTCGACTGGCCGTTAAGCTGCGGGTTGAAAGTATTGGGTTCGGTTTCTACGCCCCAGGTCAGAGAGCCGCCGCTGCGCGGTTTTTCATCGGCGGCAAAGGCAGAATAACTGAAAGACAGCGCCATTAACGAAAGGGCGGTTAGCCCGATAGTGGGTTTAATCAGGTTCATTGTTTTCCCAGAGATCAATAAGTTAAAACGGCATTTAGACGAAAAGCTTGGCCTCGGGCACGGTGCGCACGAACTCTTTTTGCGCCTGCGCCTCATAGAGCGAGGTGTTGAGGATTTTGCGTAAGTACACCAGTTCCACCCCTAGCGGATTCACCGCCGTGTGGAAAGGCTCATAGCCGCGACGCTGATAGAGCGCCGTCAGCCAAGGGTGGCGAATGGCGGTCGCTAGGTAGACGGCGGGCACTTTGAGGGTGTCGCGCAGAAAAGTATTTTCAACATGCGTCATGATCTGGCCACCATAGCCGTGACCTTTTGCATTCTCATCCACCGCGAACCAGTGGACGAAAGGCCAGGGCGCGTACTCTTTCTTGCTGGTCGGCGTCCAAGGAAAGCGAGTGGTGAGGGTCGCCGTGATGCCTTGCTCGGTTTCCAGCACATAGGTGGTTTCATTGCGGATCACCTCACGCACGTCCTCCACGCTGGCGCGGGTAATGGTGAAGTGAATGTTCAATTTCAGCAGCGGCGAGTAAGCGCGTTGCAGCAGGCCATGCAGCTCGGCGGCCTCATCTTCGCGGGCCAGACGGATAAGTTGACTCATTGTTAATCCCCTAAGCCAGCGCCCGGCTCTCTGCGGCGAGCAGCTCGAGAGAGGCCAAACGCGCCTGTGGCTGAGCCAGCGGCGTGTCGATCACAAACTCCTCCACGCCATAGCGCGCCTGTAGCTCTTCGAGCTGATGATGCACCTGCTCGGCAGTGCCGGTCAGAATCGACGAAACGCGCTCTTCAATCTTGTGCGAGGCGGCGGTGGACTGGCGAATGTAAGCCTCGGCCTGTGCCACGCTGCCCACGGTGACGCTCTGACCGTCGCTGCCAATCACCCGGAAAGCCTGCTTGTCTGCGGCCAGCTCTTCGGCTTTCGCTGCCGTCTCCGCCACAATCACCGACACAGCCAGCAGCGCGCGACGCCCCTGACTGTCATGGGTGTAAGCTGAGAGGGCGCGGCCGATTTCGGTCTGGTCGCCATTTAAATGCGCGGCAAACACAAAGTTCCAGTTCAGGCTGGCCGCCAGACGGGCGCTCTGCTCACTGGCACCGAGCAGGAAGCGTCCGGCAGTCTGCGGCGGCAGCGGCGTGGCGAGCAGGGTATCGCCCTGAGTGTCATTCGGCTTGGCATTTAGCCAGTCATCGAGCAGGCGCAGCTGATCGGCAAAATCCCCTTTCAGGGCCGGATCCACGGCATATTGCAGCGCGCGCGTGGAGAGCGGCAATCCGCCCGGTGCTTTACCCACGCCTAAATCCACCCGGCCCGGCGCGAGGGAAGAGAGGACGTTGAAGTTTTCCGCCACTTTGTAAGGACTGTAGTGCTGCAACATCACGCCGCCCGAGCCGACGCGAATGCGCTGGGTGTGGGCGAGGATCCAGGCAATCACCACTTCCGGCGAGGAAATAGCCAGCTTGTCAGTGTTGTGATGCTCTGCCAGCCAGAAGCGGTGATAGCCCCAGCGCTCGGCCTTCTGCGCCAGTTCCAGCGTACGTTTCAGCGCACCGCTGGCACTTTCACCTTCATCGATTGGACTTTTTTCCAGCAGACTTAATCGGTAACCCATCTCGTTATTGTCCTTATGTTCCCTGACTACGGTATGGGGTCGATTATTAAAGGCAGGTTAGAAAGTTGTAAAACAACAATAGTTGCTATGAAGTTGCGCGAAATGAGATAGGGATGGCGAGGAAATAGAAGTAATTGCCCAATAACTTGGTTTAAGATGCCACTTTCTGTTGTGCCAAGATAAGGATTATCATTAATGGCCACCATGCATAACCCACCGCATCCGGGGCTTCTTGTGAAAGAAACTATGGAAGAGTTAAACCTGAGTACCCGTGCCTTGGCAAAAGAGTTGGGGGTTGCGCCCTCGACGGTTCAGAGGATCGTTGCCGGGAAGTCCGATATTTCGCCTGAAATGGCCATTCGTCTCTCGGTAGTGATCGGCAGCTCTGAATATTTCTGGCTCGGCATGCAGAATGATTATGATTTGTGGCAGGCGAGGCAGGTGGTGGACGTTTCCCAACTGCACCGATTGCAAACGGCATAGCGATATAAATTGAAAGACAGAAGGGCTGCAAACCCGTCCCATAATTAGGTCCACCATGACACAACAACCCCCCAACCAAGATTTTGACCAGCGCTTCAATGCCTTGGTGGATAGCCTGACGCTCGCGCCCAATACGCCGGACAATCAGGTTATTGACCGCATTGCCCTGCATTTTCGCAAGCTGCTGAATTTTTTGACTCAGGACGCTGAGCTGACCCAGCAGGCCTTTGGCGAGACGCAGAAAGCCGCGTTGGTAAACGCCATTAGCGCTCTGCTGGCCGGGTGCCAGCAGAGCGGGCTGTTTCGTCAAGACCTGTCGACACGGTGGATAGCGCGCTGCTTTGTTGGCATGCTAGATCAAATGAAAGAAGAACCGGGCGACGCGGCGGCTCGCCACCAACAGAGCATCGGCTGCGCCAAAATCCTGTGTGAAGGGATTTGGCCGGGCGCGGCGGACGCCAGACCTTAATCAGCGCCAAAAATGACATAAAAAAGCCCGGTGATAGCTGCAATCACCGGGCTTTTTAGTCACTAAAACCTTAGCGAGTCAATGACTTGAACTGACGCGTCGTTTCGGTGAGTGCCACCTCGGTCGGCAGGCGCTCCATTGAGCTGGCACCGTAGAATCCGTCAACCTGCGGGCAGTTCTGCATGATGTATTCTGCATCCTGTGGCGAAGAAATCGGTCCGCCGTGGCACAGCACAATCACGTCGTCGCGCACGCCTTTCGCCGCTTTGGCCCAGTCATTAATCAGCGGCACGCAATCTTCGAGTTTCAACGCGGTGCCCGCGCCGATATTGCCACCGGTGGTTAACCCCATGTGCGGCACGATGATATCAGCACCGGCTTCGGTCATGGCGATAGCGTCCGCCGCGCTAAATACGTAAGGCGTGGTCAGCATGTCTTTTTGGTGGGCGAGGCGGATCATGTCCACTTCCAGTCCGTATCCCATGCCGGTCTCTTCCAGATTCGCGCGGAAGTTGCCGTCAATCAGGCCGACAGTGGGGAAATTTTGCACACCGGCAAAGCCAAGGGCTTTCAAATCATCGAGGAATTTGTCGAACTGGCAGAAGGGGTCTGTGCCGTTGACACCGGCCAGAACTGGCGTGTGTTTTACCACCGGGATCACTTCCTTCGCCATATCCACCACAATCTCGTTAGCGTTGCCATAGGCCAGTAAGCCTGCCAAAGAGCCGCGCCCGGCCATGCGATAACGCCCAGAGTTGTAGATCACAATCAGGTCAATGCCACCCGCTTCTTCGCATTTTGCCGAAAGGCCGGTTCCCGCGCCGCCGCCAATGATAGGTTCGCGACGCGCGATCATTTCGCGGAATTTTGCCAGTAGCGCCTGTCGTTCAAATTTAGCCATGATGGTTTTCCCTTAATGTTGAGCAATATCTTTAAAAAGTCCTACTGCCGTTTCTGCAAACTCTGGATCATTGATGTTGCAGTTGAGCCTAATTACACGCCGCTTCGCGGTCTGTTTTACGGTGTTTTCCAAGGTGTTAGCAAAAGCATTCATCGCATCGGGGTTCCAGAAGGGTTGCCCGACTGCATCTAGAGCGGAAAAACCGCCCTCTGGTATCAGGAAACGCACTTCGCCTTCGCAGGCGTTGAGCTTTTCCCCGATCCATCTCGCCATTTCGGCGTTTTCTTCCGGCGTGGTGCGCATCAACGTCACCTGCGCGTTATGTTCATAAAACTGGCGGTCGGCATATTTGGCCGGGACCGTGGAAATATGCCCAAAATTGACCATATCCAAGGCGCCACACGATCCCACGAAGGGGATTTCAGTCTGGGCGATGGCGTCGAAACGCTCCGGGCCGCAGGCCAGTACGCCGTCAAACAGCAGGTCGCACACTTCCGTGGTCGTTAAATCCAGCACGCCGGATAGCAACCCGCTGGAGACTAATTTCTCCATCGCTTTACCGCCGCTGCCTGTCGCGTGAAACACCAGACAGTCGAATTCGCTCTCTAGCAATTCGCTGGCGCTATTAATGCACGGCGTGGTGACGCCAAACATGGTGAGGCCAACCGCCGGTTTGTCATCCTGGCTTTCTGGGTGAGAAAACAGTACCGCGCCAGCTATTTGGTGCGCGGCGTTAGCCAGCACTTTACGCGAAATGCGATTCAAACCCGCGACGTCAGTCACAGAGTAGAGCAGGGATATATCGCTCGCGCCGATATACGCCGAGACATCGCCAGAAGCCATGGTCGACACCATCAACTTCGGCACGCCAACGGGCAGAGCCTGCATCGCCGGGGTGATTAACGCCGTGCCGCCAGAGCCACCCAGACCCAACAAGCCCGCTACGTCAGTCCGTGAGGCGATAAAGCCTTCGAACGCCTGCGCCATGGCGCTGATGGCTTTGCCGCGATCGCCACAGAAAACTGCATCGATGCCCTGAGGATGAAACGCAGCGACGGCGGCGGCACTGATATCAGCCTGATCGTCATGGGTTTTGTGCTTGGTCGATAAATCGACCGTCACCACGTTAACCCCCGTCGCGCGGATTAAATCCGCCACAAAAGCCTGTTCCCGGCCTTTGGTATCGGTGGTGGTAGCAACATAAACATTGGCTTGTTTTGCGTTCATCAGGACATCCTTTTTGATTAATATCCCCGCATAATGAGACGCCAGTCTCACTAGAGCAAGGTCATCATACACATTTGAGACTCGAGTCTCATAAAATTTACATTTCGGTGATTTTGCTTTTCCAGCAGGCATTTTTTGTTAAAGTTGCGTCATTAGACTCCCAGGTGGAAACCCTATCTTGACTCCTATTCATACGCCGGTAGCCCTGACCGAAGCCCAGACCCGCACCCAGCAGAAGCTGGTGACCGCGGCCATGCGTCTGGCAGAAAGTGGAGCATTACCTACGCTAACCGAAGTGGCCGCCAGTGCCGGATTTTCCCGCGCGACGGCGTATCGCTACTTTCCCACGCAGAGTGCGCTGGTCGCCGCCATGGTGGAAGAAAGCCTGCGGCCAATCATCGAGTGGGATCCACAGCATTCCAACGCCGGTGAACGTATTGCCGAGTTACTGAGTTTTGCGTACCCACGAATGCTAGAACATGAAGGCGTTTTACGCGCGGCTTTACAGTTATCTCTGCAACAATGGTCAGAAAAGCGTCGCGATCCCGATACCCAAGAGACGCTGGTACGCGGCAACCGCAAAAAGATTTTGAAAAGGGTGCTCGCCCCCCTGGAAGACAGGCTTTCGCCAGCAGCGTTACAGCGCACCATGCACGCTTTTTCGCTAATTTACGGCTCGGAAGTGTTTATGGTGATGAAAGATATCTGGCACGTCGGTGACGGCGAAATTCAAGATCTCACCCAGTGGATGGCCAAGGCTATTTTGCGGCAGGCTGAGGAAGATGCACGGCTGGGGGAGTGAGAGGGATTTAGGTGCCCGCACGGCGCGGGCATTTTATTGAGTCGGTGTCCGCGCTTTAAAAGCTCAAAAACAACCCTATCAGCACAGCCAAAATCCCTGCAATGACAATCCATGGCAACCATTTTGAAAATGATTTCATCGAATAACTCCCTGTTAATGTATGGTCATGGCAAAGCGATATTACCACCTCCTGCACGAAGAAATCTGCTCATGAAAGAGTCTTTAACTGGATCAAATATCGCCACTGTCAGGGGAAAGATAAGACGTAAGTGAGGAAACCTGAGAGCATGGCTCTCAGTTCCATAATGGCATGGGGAAGGGAGTTACTTCTTATTCTGCTCGGTGAATCGGCGGAAGACTTCGAGGGTTTCATCGCTGACGTGGTGCTCAACGCCTTCGGCGTCGAGGCGGGCGGTTTCCGGGCTGATGCCTAACGCGATAAAGAAGGCTTCAACTACGTTGTGGCGCTCGCGGTTTTCCGCCGCCAGTTTCTCGCCCTCTGGCGTCAGAAAAGTCCCGCGATAGGGAAGTTGACGCACTAATCCCGCACTGGCCAAGCGCTTGAGGGTTTTTGCCACTGTAGGTTGAGATACGCCTAAACGGGCTGCCAAGTCGACCTGTCTGGCCTCGCCAAACTCACGAATCAAATCCGAAATCAGCTCGACATAGTCGTCCATCAGTTCGCGGCGATGCGCTTCTCGCACTTGTAAAAAACCCTGAGCGTGCTCTTCAACATCCAGTAAAGGATTCACCTTCTTTTCATTCACAACGCTTGCCTCTTTCTTGCTCAACGGTTTTTTACCGCCGCCATTTACGGCGACAGGGATTGATATTGTAAACCAAGCTAGCGCTAGCACCAATTTTTGCAAACTTTGCATTGGCTAAGGAGTATAGCCTATGCTATATCTGTGTAATAAAACGTCGCCATGCTGCAAAAGAGCACACAGGAGAAATTTCATGGAGAGAAAACAAAGTGTTTGGAAACTGTTTAGCCTTACCCCGTTTCAGTTACGGCTGATGCTCATCGGCATGCTGGTCGCACTGCTGGGTGGCAATGCGCAGGCTGCTGATAAAGAAAAGAAAAAATTCAAAGTCGTCACGACATTCACCGTGATTCAGGATATCGCGCAGAACGTCGCTGGCGACGCCGCCACGGTTGAATCCATCACCAAGCCGGGGGCGGAAATCCATGATTACCAGCCGACGCCGCGTGACATCGTCAAAACCCAATCCGCCGATCTGATTTTGTGGAATGGCTTTAATCTTGAGCGTTGGTTCGGGCGTTTCTTCGAAAATATCAAAAATGTGCCCTCCGCGACGGTCACTGACGGCATTACGCCGCTGCCGATCCAAGAGGGGCCTTACCTTGGCAATCCCAATCCTCACGCCTGGATGTCGTCCAAAAATGCCTTGGTGTATGTCGAGAATATTCGCGCCGCTCTGGTGAAGTACGATCCGGCCAATGCCGAGGTGTATGACAAAAATGCTAAAGATTATTCAGAGAAAATTAGCCAATTAGATGCTCCACTACGTGCCCGACTGGCGAAAATCCCGGCCGAGCAGCGTTGGTTAGTCACCAGTGAAGGGGCTTTTAGCTATATGGCGAAGGATTACGGTTTGCAGGAAGCCTACCTTTGGCCTATTAACGCCGAAGAGCAGGGCACGCCGCAGCAGGTCAAAAAGCTGATTGATTTGGTGCGCGAGAAACATATTCCGGTAGTGTTTAGTGAAAGCACCATTTCAGATAAGCCCGCCAGACAGGTGAGCAAGGAGACCGGCGCGGCCTATGGCGGCGTGCTCTATGTCGATTCACTGTCGACAGCCGATGGTCCGGTGCCAACCTATATTGATTTGCTGAAAGTCACCGTCGGGACAGTGGCAAAAGGGTTTGGCCAATGACAGCAGAAACCTTAGAACTCAAAGTAGAAAACGTCAGTGTGACCTATAACAATGGCCACACGGCGATTGAAGATGCCAGTTTCCGGCTGGAAGGCGGCTCGATTTGCGCCTTGCTGGGGGTAAATGGCAGCGGCAAGTCGACGCTGTTTAAAACCATTATGGGCATTGTTCGCCCGACTACCGGCAGCGTGTCGCTTAACAAAATGGACGTTGCCAAGTCTTTGCGCCAGAACCTTATCGCCTACGTGCCCCAGTCAGAAGACGTCGACTGGAACTTCCCGGTGCTGGTGCGTGATGTGGTAATGATGGGGCGCTACGGCAAAATGTCCTTCTTGCGTATTCCTTCTAGAGAGGACAAGAAGCAAGTTGCTTCAGCCTTGGCGCGGGTCGGCCTGACCGATCTTGCTCAGCGCCAAATCGGCGAGCTGTCCGGCGGGCAGAAGAAACGGGTATTTTTAGCCCGCGCGCTGGCGCAGCAGGGCAGCGTGATGCTGCTGGATGAGCCTTTTACCGGCGTCGACATCAAAACTGAAAATGCCATTGTTGACCTGCTCAGGCAGCTGCGCGATGAGGGACACCTGATTCTGGTGTCGACCCACAACATCGCCAGCGTGCCGGATTTCTGCGACCGCGTGGTGCTGATCAACCGAACGGTGATCGCCAAAGGGCCGCTGGAAACCACCTTTACCCACGCCAATTTAGAGCACGCCTTTGGCGGCGCAATGCGCAATATTGACTATCTGGCGAAAGAGCGCGTGGCCGAGCGCCCATCGCCAGTGAGGCTGGTGCAATGATCGAGCTACTGCTACAACCTTTCAACTATAACTACATGGTGAAAGCCATTTGGGTCAGCGCCGGAGTTGGCGCGGTATGCGCATTTCTCTCGGCTTACCTGATGCTAAAAGGCTGGTCGCTGATGGGCGACGCGCTGTCGCACTCAGTGGTTCCGGGTGTCGCCGGGGCTTACGCATTGGGCTTTCCCTATGCCATTGGGGCTTTCGGCACCGGCATTCTGGCCGCGCTCTCCATGACTCTGCTGCGCCATTACACCCGGCTGCGTGAAGATGCCATCATCGGCTTTGTCTTCTCCTCCTTCTTCGCGCTAGGCCTGCTTTTGGTATCACTGAATCCCACCTCGGTGAACGTGCAGTCCATCCTGTTTGGCAATATTTTGGGCATCGACGACGCCGATATTTTGCAGGTGCAAATCATCGTCGGCGTTTCGCTGCTGGTGCTGTGTGTTATCTGGCGCGACCTGCTTGCCGTATTTTTTGATGAAGCCCATGCCCGCTCAGTCGGTTTATCGCCCCTGTGGCTGAAAGTGATTTTCTTTACGCTATTCAGCGCCTGTAGCGTGGCGGCGCTGCAAACCGTCGGGGCGATTTTGGTGATCGCCATGGTGATCACACCGGGCGCGACGGCCTACTTGTTGACCGACAGGTTCTCCCACCTTTTGCTGTTATCCGTCGCCATCGGTGCCGTCACTAGCGCGGTCGGAGCCTGGCTCAGTTACTATCTCGATGGTGCCACCGGCGGGGTGATTGTGTGCCTTCAGACCAGCGTCTTCCTGCTGGCCTTCATCTTCGCGCCTAAGCACGGCTGGTTGGCGAACCACTTTCGTATCAGAGCTAAGGCGCAGCACAAGGAGAGTGCCTCATGACCTCATGGTTTGAACTGGTGATGGAGCCGATGGGCTTCGTCTTTATGCAGCGCGCCCTGTTGACCGCCATGGCCACCAGCATCGTGTGCGCTATCTTCTCCTGCTTTCTGGTCTTGAAAGGCTGGTCATTGATGGGAGATGCCATCTCGCACGCGGTGCTGCCCGGCGTGGTGTTGGCGTTTCTTGCGGGCATTCCACTGGTGATTGGCGCTTTTGTTTCCGGCTTATTCTGCGCCGTGGCGACGGGCTACATCAAAGAGCATTGCCGCGTGAAAGAAGATTCGGTGATGGGCATTGTTTTCTCAGGCATGTTTGCAGCGGGACTGGTGCTGTTCTCCCGCGTTAACACTGAACAGCATTTAAGCCACATACTTTTTGGCAACGTGCTCGGCGTGACTGACAGCGAAATGCTGCAAACGTTGGTGATTGCTGGCGGCGTAACGCTGGCTATTCTGGTGAAATTTAAAGACCTGACGCTGTTCTGCTTCGACCCAGTACAAGCCAAGGTGATAGGCCTGCCGGTGCGGTTCTACCACTACGCGCTGCTCTGTTTGCTGGCATTAACCATTGTCGCCGCTTTGCAGGCGGTGGGGGTTGTGCTGGTGGTCGCCATGCTGATCACACCGGGGATCACAGCTTTTCTGTTGTGCAAAACGCTGCCTAAAATGCTGCTGGTTGCTGTGATTACGTCACTGATTGCCGCCATTGCCGGGACTTTCATCAGTTTTTATATTGATGCCGCGACCGGCCCAGCCATCGTTTTGGTGCAGGCAACTCTCTTTTTACTGGCACTGGCAGGCTATTTATTACGTAAAATCCCCGCCCGCCGCGCTGAAAAGATCGCCTGAAAAGTAAGATTTTTGCCATACTGATGGCAGAGTCCCTTTTCAGGAGTGTTCATGGAAATCATTAAATCAGGTCATGCCGATATGCAGGAAATCCTGCACATTCTGAGCGAATCCAAGGGTGAGAACCTCTCTTCCGAGCAGCGAGCTAACGAGGGATTTACTCAGGGCAATATGGACGAATCCTTGCTGAAAACCTTTCAGGACGGCGTCGGCGTTTTTGTTTGCAAAGAGCAGGTTGACGGACAGCCGGAGATTGCGGGGGTAGCAATGACTTCGCTCGGTAAGCTGGCCAAGCATGGGGTGGCGCAGGCGACTTACAACGCCGTGGTCAGTAACGGCAAGGTTCCGGCCGATCAGATTTTCCTCTACGGGCCAGTGAGCGTGCGGCGAGATTTTCGCGGCAAAGGGCTGCTGACCCAGCTCCTCATCCATATCTGCGAAAACCTACAGAATCGTTTCGCGCTGGGCGTGGCTTTTGTCGATAAAGAGAATCAGAAGTCGCTGGCTATCCATCGCCATTATCCGATGACTGAATTTGATACCATCAGCATGAACCGCCGCGAGTATGTTATTTTCACTTTTGAGCCGCGCCGCGTTATCTCCTTTTATAAAAACCGCTAAATCCTCATAGTCATCACGCAGATATAGAAAGCAGAAATCGTCATTTTATTTCTGCTTCATTCCATTGTTAACTGGTTTCAACGAAGAGCGACGCAAAACGCATTTCTCTTTCAGAAATTTATTTAGCAAGGGGCCGACATCATGACGCAGAAAAACTCGTTTTCTTCATCAATAACCTTTTGGCAACGCGTTAAAGATAAATGTTTAACCGCATTTCTCACTGAACCTTCACAGGACAGCACGCGCATGATGGAAGCCTTAATCCCTACAGGAAGCTTATATGGTATCGAAATGGGCAGTTTTTCAATGGAAAGAGTTGACCCAGCCTGGTATCGCACGAAATAGCTTTTACCGGCATAGGGTACGCTTTAGTTACTGGAATGAGCTGTGCATCACCCATCAGCTGTAATTCCTGATCTTTCTCCTGGTAGTCCGAGTAGTAGTGCAGTAAATGTTCAACACTTTTAGCCTTAGTTCTCTCTGACCTCGTCGTAAATGTGATTTTTCTCTCAATTGTGGAGCCCGTAACTGATATCAGTTATGGGTTTTTTTATTGCCTAAATTTTGACACATTTAACCGCTAATTCCCGCCTTTGTCTTTTTCCGCCGCAAATTAATATATATTTAGAATATTCAAATTAAATACATTCACCAAACAAATAATTAAAGCCAAAAGAAATAGTTAGCAATAAATAATAAATCTATTTATCGAAAATTAATTAATACCAAGGGGAACTCTGTCGTTATTATTAGAAGGAAATATAATATATACAAATTTATTATATTGAATATAAAAAAATTCATTTGAATGATAAAAGGAATGAGATCATGAAATTAAAAGCATTGGCACTATTGGTCCCAGCATTACTGATTACAAACGCTGCACATTCGGCTGAAGTTTATAACAAAGATGGCAACAAATTAGACCTGTACGGCAAAGTTGATGGTCTGCACTATTTTTCTGACGATGCGTCAAAAGACGGCGACCAGTCTTATGCCCGTTTCGGCTTCAAAGGTGAAACCCAGATTTCTGATCAACTCTCAGGCTACGGCCAGTGGGAATATAACGTTCAGGCGAACAATACTGAAAGCAGTGGCTCTTCTAAAAACGCCACGCGTCTCGGCTTCGCGGGCCTGAAATTCGGTGACTACGGCTCATTTGACTACGGCCGTAACTATGGCGTGGTGTACGACGTTGAATCCTGGACGGATATGCTGCCTGAGTTCGGCGGCGACACCTATACCACTGCGGATAACTTCATGGTTGGCCGTACCAACGGCGTGGCAACCTACCGTAATAACGGCTTCTTCGGTCTGGTTGAAGGCCTGAACTTCGCGCTGCAATACCAAGGCGCAAACGACGGCACCAACAATGGCGAAGGCACGAACAACAGCCGTGACGTTCGCCACCAGAATGGTGATGGCTACGGTATGTCCACCAGCTATGACTTTGGTATGGGTATCAGCGCGGGTGCGGCATTTGCCTCTTCCGACCGTACTAATGACCAAACCAATGGCGGCACCACTGCTAAAGGCGACAAAGCAGACGTCTGGACCGTGGGTCTGAAATACGATGCCAACAGCCTGTATCTGGCAACCATGTATTCTGAAACCCGTAACATGACCATGTACGGTGGTGGTAAAACCACTCTGGCAAACGGCACCACCCAAGACAATGACGGCAACGTCGCCAACAAAACGCAGAACTTTGAAGCCACTGCACAATACCAGTTCGATTTCGGTCTGCGCCCTGAGGTGTCTTACCTGCAATCTAAAGGTAAGGACCTGAACACTAACACCACCAATGTCAACAACGATAAAGATCTGGTGAAATACGTGTCAGTGGGTACCACTTACAACTTCAATAAAAATATGTCGACCTACGTTGATTACAAAATTAACCTGCTGGATGACTCCGACAGCTTCTATAAAGACAACGGCATCTCAACGGACGACGTGGTCGCCGTGGGTCTGGTTTATCAGTTCTAAACCTCAGCCTGAAAACGCGTTACCCCAAGCCCGCCGCCATGGCGGGCTTTTTTATGTCCAACGTTTAGTTTTGCTCAGACACCAACACAGCAAGCGTATCCGGTACCAGCGCGCGGAAAATATGCTCCTGATCTGCCGGATAGCTGATGTAATCCCCCGCGTTTAGCACATAGGGCTCCTCCGTCAGACCGACCAACGCCTGACCCTGAGTGACAATAATGTGCTCCACCGATCCCGGCGAATGGGGCTTTGATACGCGATCGGCGCCCGGCTCGGCGCTCAGCAGATAGATATCCCGTCGCGATCCCGGCGGGCAGGTTGCCAGCAGCACGGCCTTATAATTGGCTAATTCGGCAATGACCGCAGGGCCTTCGCCGCGTCGAATCAGCTGCGACTTGTTGATCTGCGGCTCCATCAGGCGCGCAAAGGGGATCTCCAGCGCGACGCATAGCGCCCACAGGGTTTCAATGCTGGGGTTGCCATTGGCCGCCTCGAGTTGCGAGAGGGTAGATTTGGCAATTCCCGCGCGTCTGGCGACTTCCGCCAGTGATAAGCCTGTGCGTTGGCGCTCCCTGACCAGAGAGCTGGCAATAATGTCGATGGGTTGGATCATAGATTTAGCCTAAATGAAGATAGCGATAACCCTTATAACGAACAATCGTTCGACTTGTAAAACGATTTTAATATGTTCATTATAACAGCCTGTTTGTTCGTTATGAGATTGAAAAATGCATTTTCATCAATTTTCCGCACTGAAATCGGGGACCATCAAAGCCATCATTCTGGTCTGTCTGGCTGATGGCATTGTCGGCATATCCTACGGCTCGCTGGCTACCGGCGTTGGCTTCCCTTTCTGGGTGCCGATGGCGCTCTCCGTTTTCGTGCTGGCCGGGGCCTCTGAGTTTCTCTTTATCGGCATTGTCTTGAGTGGCGGAAGCCCGTTCGCCGCCGCAGCAGCAGGTTTATTGGTGAATGCGCGCCATCTGCCGTTTGGCATTGCGGTGAAAGATTTGGTCGGCACTAAATCCAAAAGCCTGCTGGGCTGCCACATCGTCAATGATGAAAGCGTAGTATTCGGCGTGTCTCAGCCAACCAAGGCAGAGTGCAAAGCTGCCTTTTGGCTATGCGGCTTGGGCATTGCCCTCTGCTGGCCGCTGGGGGTGATTATCGGCGGCTCGATTGGGCAAATCATCCCGGATCCGCAGGCTATCGGCCTTGATGCCGTTTTCCCAGCCATCTTGCTGGCGTTGACCCTTCCAGCGCTGAAAAATGCCAAAACCATCATCTCCGCCTGCTCGGGCGCGCTGATTTCACTCGCGGCAGTCCCTTTTGTGCCTGTCGGTATGCCGGTGCTGTTTTCCCTGCTCGGATTGGCTATCAGGAAGAAAAAATCATGAACCAACACACATTGATCATTTGCGGCATCGCGCTTTTGGCCGTGGGCACCTATGCATTTCGCTTTGTCGGCTTCAAGCTCGGATCGCGGATGACCTTCACTGAGAATACCCGCGCACTGATTGCCGACGCCGCCACCACGCTGCTGCTCTCAGTGGCGGTAATTGCCACCCTGCTGGAAGGTGAGCACTTTGCCGGATTCGCGCGTTTGTTGGGAGTAGGGGTGGCGGCGGTGATGGCTTGGCGTAAAGTGCCGCTGATTGCCGTTATCCTCTCCGCCGCCGCGGTCACCGCACTGGCCCGCTGGCTGGGTTTACCTTGAATTTCTGCTCTGAGGGAGCATAATTTTTCCGCAGGCCGGATTTAGCGGTTTTCATTCCGGCCGAAATAAAACACAATACTCGTCACAAAAAATGACATTTCTCGCCGTCATTAAACAAGCAGTTAACCCATCACTTACAAGCCAACATCTCAATGCAATCACATAACGTTTCGCGCAAAACCGAGTGGCTACGCGTCATCATGCTAGCTATCGCCGCGTTTATTTTTAATACCACCGAATTCGTCCCCGTAGGCCTGTTATCAGACATCGCCAGCTCTTTCTCGATGGAAACCGCGCAGGTCGGCCTGATGCTGACCATTTACGCCTGGGTGGTCGCCCTGATGTCGCTGCCGCTGATGCTGCTGACCCGCAACGTCGAGCGCCGCCTGCTGCTGATGGCGGTGTTTGGCCTGTTTATCCTCAGCCACGTGCTGTCGGTGGTGGCCTGGGATTTCGGCTCGCTGGTGGTATCGCGCATTGGGATTGCACTGGCGCACGCGATTTTCTGGTCAATAACTTCATCGCTGGCCATTCGCGTCGCCCCGGCTGGCAAGAAAACGCAGGCTCTGAGTATGCTGGCGACCGGCACCGCGCTGGCGATGGTGCTCGGCCTGCCGCTCGGGCGGGTGATTGGTCAATATCTTGGCTGGCGCATTACCTTTGGGGTGATTGGCGTCGTGGCGCTGATCACCTTAATCAGCCTGAGTCGCCTGCTGCCGAAACTGCCGAGCGAGCACAGCGGCTCGCTGAGCAGCGTGCCGATGCTGTTCAAACGACCGGCGCTGGTGTCGATGTACCTGCTGATCGCGCTCATCGTCACTTCCCATTACACGGCGTACAGCTACATTGAGCCGTTCGTGCAGAATGTCGCTAAAATGAGTGAAGATTTCACTACCTTCTTACTGCTGATTTTCGGCGGAGCAGGCATTTTGGGCAGTGCGCTATTTAGCGTGATGGGCAGCAAATTCCCGACGGCGTTCTTTGTCGGCGCTATCACTATCATCGCGGTTTCAATGCTGTTGCTGCTGGTCTCCTCGACCAGTGCTTTCAGCATCTCTGCGCTGACCGTTTTGTGGGGCATTGGGATGATGGCTATCGCGCTGGCGATGCAAATTCGCGTGCTGGCGCTAGCGCCGGATGCCACCGACGTCGCCATGTCGCTGTTCTCAGGTATTTTCAATCTGGGGATTGGCGCGGGTGCACTGCTGGGCAATCAGGTGATTATGCATCTTGAACTGTCGGACGTGGGCTATGTCGGCGGGGCGATGGGCTGCATTTCACTGGCATGGTGCCTGTTTATCCTGCGCCGCTACCCCCAACTGCGGACCGTATGATCGGCCTCGCTTTTGCTTCTTAGCTCGCAAATAACCATCAAAGAAACATATCATTAACAGTACCGACCCATGTCGGTACTATACTCCCAACATTAGCCGGTGTTTCCGGTCCTTTTACTTTGCGAATCACTCATCTATGCATGCACAAAAGAAGCAGCCCTTGCCTGCCGTCACGCTGGCGGCCATCGGCGTAGTGTACGGTGATATTGGTACCAGTCCGCTCTATACCTTGCGCGAATGTCTGACCGGTCAGGCCGGGATCACCATGACCCAAGGATCTATTTTCGGCTTTTTATCGCTGATTTTCTGGCTGCTGATGCTGGTGGTGTCATTCAAATATATCGGCTACGTGATGCGTGCCGATAACGGCGGCGAAGGGGGGATTTTGACCCTGATGTCGCTGGCGGTGCGCGATATCAACCCGCGCTGGTACGCCACCGTGGTGTTCCTCGGGCTGGTTGGCGGCAGTTTCTTCTATGGCGATGGGGTGATCACGCCAGCCATTTCGGTGCTTTCGGCCATTGAAGGGCTGGAAATCATCGCGCCTTCGCTGGATAAATTTATCATTCCGATCTCCATTGCCGTGCTCACCGTGCTGTTTGTGATTCAGAAGAAAGGCACGGGTAGCGTCGGGAAGCTGTTCGCGCCGGTGATGGTGCTGTGGTTTGTCGCGCTGGGCGTGATGGGTATCGGCGGCATTCTGCATAATCCGGGCGTGCTGCAAGCCTTGAATCCTTACTGGGCGCTGCACTTCTTTATTGAATTCAAAGGCATTTCCTTCTTCGCGCTAGGCATGGTGGTGCTGGCCGTGACCGGGGCCGAGGCGCTGTATGCCGACATGGGCCACTTCGGTAAAAAGCCTATCCGTATTGCGTGGTTCCTGCTGGTGGCGCCATCGCTGGTGCTGAACTACTTCGGGCAGGGCGCGTTGTTGATGAGTAACCCGGACGCCATCAAAAACCCGTTCTTCCTTCTGGCGCCTGACTGGGCACTGGTTCCGCTACTGATTATTGCCACTCTGGCAACGGTTATCGCCTCCCAGGCCGTCATTTCTGGGGTGTTTTCACTGACTCGTCAGGCGATGCGTTTAGGCTATCTGCCACCGATGCGCATTGTGTACACCTCCGACGTCGAATCCGGGCAAATCTATATTCCGGTGGTGAACTGGCTGCTGTACGTGGCGGTGCTGATTGTGATCATCAGCTTCAAACACTCCAGCGACTTGGCGTCGGCCTACGGCATCGTGGTGACGGGAACCATGCTCCTGACCTCCATCCTGCTGTGCATTGTGGCGATTAAAAACTGGGGCTGGAAGAAGCGCTGGGGCCTGCTGCTGCTAGCATTCCTGATGATGATTGATATCCCGCTGTTTGCCGCCAACCTTACCAAGCTGTTCTCAGGCGGCTGGCTGCCGGTGGCGCTGGGGCTGAGCATTCTGCTTGTCATGATCACCTGGCACACCGAGCGTTCGCGCCTGTTGCGCCGCCTGCGTGAAGACCCGGACGCCTTGAGCGCGCTGATCACCTCCCTCGAAAAATCCCCGCCGCGCCGCGTGCCGGGCACCGCGGTATTTATGGCCCGTGCGCCGGACGCCGTGCCTCTAGTGCTTTTGCACAATTTAAAGCACAACAAAGTGCTGCACGAGCGCATCATTTTGCTGACTATCAGCAGTGCCGACGTGCCTTACGTGCATAATCTGAAGCGTGTGACCATTGAGCATCTGTCGCCATCCTTCTGGCGCGTGGTGGCGAGCTATGGCTGGCGCGAGACGCCCAATCTGGAAGATGTGTTCTATCGTTGCGGGCAGGATGGGCTGCGCTGCACTATGAGCGACACCTCATTCTTTATGTCGCGCGACACGCTGGTATTGGACAAACGCCCATGGTATTTACAGATCCGCGGCAAGCTGTTCCAAGTGTTACAGCGTAACGCGCTGCGGGCGCCGGATCAGTTCCAGCTCCCGCCTAACCGCGTTATTGAACTTGGCGCCATGGTGAAGTTTTAAGTTTTTTTATCGAGCAATCAATTATTTATGGACGATAGTCTGGCGGCGCGTTGCTGTCAGGCACGCCCCCATTATAATCGGGTGGCACGCTGCTTGGATCAGAAGCGGGGTGGTAATCAGGGGGAACCTCTGACTGCCCCGATCTTGGTTCATCGTAGCTATAAGCCACCGGCACTTTATTGCCCTTGGCGTACATACATTGGGTGTAGATAACGTCGTACTGATCTTGTAAATCGCCGCTGCTCATTCCCGCCGTATTACTGCCCATGGCGCTTCCCACCAGCAGGCCGCTGCCAGCGCCGATCAGCGCCCCCGGCCCGGCATGGCCTGATGCCGCGCCAATCAAAGCGCCCGCCGCTGCACCGACCACCGTTCCCGCCGCCGCCGTGCCAGCTGCACTGTTAGATGCCGCCTGCGCGCCGCCGCTCACGCTATTCTGCGCCGCGTTGCGACATAACATATCATCCTGCCTAAACTGCCCGTAGCTCTTGGTGCTGCCAGGTAAAACCTGAACTTCTGGTGCCGAAGGGGGCGCCACGCAGCCCGCCAGTGCCATCACCAGCGTCAGAGGGGCTAATTGATAGAGACGTTTCATGATTGATTCACTCAGGCTTAGCGCGGTGCAGAATCGCCGACCACCACTTTCATCCAGCCCTGCGCGCAGCGCTGAACGTGCGGATAATAACCCGCTGGACTCTGGCAGTAATAAGCGTAATTAGGGGTTTTCTCCACAAAGGTTTGCGGAGGTGACGGTGTCACATAGACCACCGGCGGCGGCCCGTAATAGACAGGCGGCGGAGGCCCCCAAGGCGCGCCAATGATCACCCTCGGGCCGTACCACCCGTGATAATAACCATGACCATAATACCCGTGGCCGTAATAGCCATAGGCGTAAGAAGTTTGTGCCACCGACATCATTGCACCTGCGGCCAGCAACAGCAGCAATAGCCTTTTCATAACCACCTCGACATCCGTTTAAACCGCTCATTTATCGCCGAAAAGTTCCCGGTCGATGAGCATGAATATACGCGCTATCTGCCGCTTTTTTACACGGCAAATCAGGTGGAATGCGCTAAGGGATCGGCAGTAATTGTGTGGAAATATTGTGAAATTTACCGAGGAGGACAAACCTCCCCGGTAGAGGCGTTTTTTAGCGGAATGGCGGTTCGTTGAAGGTACGTAATTTACGCGAATGCAGCTTGTCACCTTCCTGTCGCAGCAGGCCAATAGCGTGGATCCCAATCTGTAAATGCTCGGAAATCGCCCCTTCGTAGAAGTGGTTCGCCTGCCCCGGCAGCTTAATTTCGCCGTGCAGCGGCTTGTCGGAGACACAGAGCAAAGTGCCGTAAGGCACGCGGAAGCGATAGCCCTGCGCCGCAATGGTCGCACTCTCCATATCCACAGCCACGGCGCGACTCAGGTTGAACCGCATGGCCGAAGCAGAATAGCGCAGCTCCCAGTTACGGTCGTCGGTAGTCACCACGGTGCCGGTACGCAGGCGCTGCTTAACTTCTTCCCCCGGCATATTGCTGATGGCCTTGGTGGCGTCGTACAGCGCGCGCTGCACTTCGGCAATGCTTGGAATTGGGATGTCCGGCGGCAGTACGGCGTCCAGCACGTGGTCGTCGCGCAGGTAGGCGTGGGCAAGCACGTAATCGCCAATTTGCTGGCTTTCGCGCAGACCGCCGCAGTGGCCAATCATCAGCCAGGCGTGCGGGCGCAGCACAGCCAGATGGTCGCAAATAGTTTTGGCGTTAGACGGGCCGACGCCGATATTCACCAGCGTAATGCCTTTGCCGTCGTCGGCAATCAGGTGATAGGCCGGCATCTGGTGTTTTTTCCACGCCAAGTCAGAGACCGTCTGCTCCAGATTGACGGTTTCCGCCGTGACGTAGGCCCCGCCAGCGCAGGAGAGCGCCACGTAAGGAGTGGCCGGATCGACGATTTGCGCGCAGGCCCAGCTAACAAACTCATCCACGTAACGGGTGTAGTTGGTGAACAGCACGTAAGGCTGCACGTGCTCCGCCGGGGTGCCGGTGTAGTGTTTCAAGCGCGCCAGTGAGAAGTCGGTGCGCAGCGCGTCAAAGTGCGACAGCGGGAACTCGGTGGTGGAGGTGGATAAACCGTCGGTGATCTGGTCGCCGATTTGCGACAGCTCGGTGGTCGGGAAGTGTTGCGCCAGCGCCGCGCTCATAGTGCGATCGAGGTTCAGGTCAGAGCCGTCGATAACAAACGGGAAGGGTATCTCGAGCTGGGAAGGTTTCACCACAAAACTGGCGTTATATTCGCTTTCCAGCAGGCTCAGTTGGTCCGCCAGATAGCCACGGAACAGCTCCGGGCGGGTGATGGTGGTGGTGTATTTCCCGGCGCGCGGGAAGCGGCCATAGGCGCGAGACTTAAATTGATTCTGCGCAGCCCCGTCCCAGCTAACGCTCAGCTCAGGGTAGGTGAAAAGTCCTGCCAAACGCACGTCGTTATCAGGCAGTGTCCCATCGAGAATAAAGTCACCGATGGCTTTTCGCAGTGCTACTACGGCACCGTTGTACAGTGCCTCCAGCCGATCCAGCGCGTCGGTGGCGTTCAATTGGGTTGCGGAATAAGCATTATTCAAAATCGTTCCCTTATGCAGATGAGCAAGACTTAACACAAAGTATGGCATTGGTTAACAAAGGATTCTAATCCAAAGATTTTGCTAATTATAAGTAAACAATGAACTCTGGCTCGTCTTACTCATCTGGATTAGGGGCCTTATGAACCCCAATTTGGAAGATAGTTAGGGAATATCAACAGGGCGTGTGGGGCTCGCGGTCGGCTAATCGCGCAACGAGGGGGCACTTTATTACCCAACCCCAGGTTGTCAGCCTCGTCCAGATTGATACTATTGGTTAATCGAATGCCAGACGAATATGTATTGATAAAATGAATCGCTACCCGATGTTTAGCCCTCAGCAATTACTGAGTTTCGTGGCAGTTTGCGATAGCGGCAGTTTTACCCGTGCCGCCGAACGGGTGTTCCTTTCTCAATCCACCGTCAGCCAGCAGGTGCGCCGCCTTGAAGAGATGTTGGGCAAAGCCCTGCTGGAACGCACTTCTCATCAGGTTTTGCTCACCGAAGAGGGGGAGAGATTTCTCGGCTATGCGCGGCGAATCATTGCGCTGAACGGCGAGGCGCATGACGCGCTTTCCGACCAGTGGCGCGACGGCGTGGTGCGTCTTGGCGTACCGGAGGACTTTGCGGCGGCCACCACCGGACTGCTGGCCGAGTTCAGCCGCACTCATCCCCATTTGCGTCTCGACGTCACCAGCGGCCTGAGCTATGAACTGCGTAAATCCTGGCAGCAGGACGAGTTGGATATCATTCTGGTGAAGCAGATTAAGGGCGACAAACCCAACGCGGCGCGCCCTGAGCCTATGCTGTGGCTGGACAGCGCGGCTTACCCAGCGTTTGAAAATAACCCGGTGCCGCTGGTGCTGTTTCCACTCAACGGGTTGTATCGCGAGGAACTGTGTCAGGCGTTGGATGTTATCGGCCGCCCCTGGCGCATCAGTTACAGTAGCGCCAGCCTTGCAGCTCTGGTCGCCGCCAGCGCGGCGGGGCTGGGCGTGACGCTGCTGCCCGCCAGCTGTCGCCTGCCGGAGCACCGCGTGTTGGGCGCGGAGAGTGGGTTGCCGCAAATTGATAATGTCGAGCTGGCACTGTTTTACCGCCCTGACGCCACCCCGGCGCAGCTGGCGCTGGCCGAGAAGCTGCGCCAGTTCTGCCAGCTGAGTTAACTATTGCGTTTACCACTGACCACCAGTGGCAAATATCGCAGCCAGCGAAAGCGCCTTATTTTATGGTGAAACGGTAATGTCATTTTTGTTCTCTGGATTAAGGAAATCGACGTGCAGAACACTCAACAACAAAGCCGCAGAAATTTTCTCTCAAACACCGCTAAATTGACCGCCGGAGGCGCGCTGCTGGCGACCGGCATGGCTTCGGCTCAGGCAGCAACTCAAAACGCGATGGCTAAATGCGAAGAGAATAACGCAGTCACCTCTCTGTCCGCCGCCCACTACCAGCTGCGCAATGTCCGACTGGAAGAGGATTTCAAGCGCGAAGGGGAGATGATTATCGGCACCCGGACGGCCCTTTATCATCTTGAGATAAAAGACGGCAAAATCATGGCGATTCAACCCGCCAGCGGTGCGGCCGCCAGCACGCTACCTGCTTTTGATGCCCAAGGATTATTGCTGCTGCCCGCCACCCGCGACATGCATATTCACCTCGAAAAAACCTTCTACGGCGGGCCGTGGGAGGCACCGAGGCCGCGTAAAGGCAAGACCATTATGGACATGATCGCTCGCGAGCAGGTGCTGATCCCACAGCTTCTGCCGACCTCGGTTCAACGGGCGGAAGCCATTATTGGTCTGCTGCACTCGAAAGGCACCACGGTGGCGCGTAGCCATTGCAACATCGACCCGGTAAGTGGTCTGAAAAGCCTCGAACATCTGCAAATCGCGCTGGAAAAACATAAAAACGACTTCAGCTGTGAAATTGTCGCCTTCCCGCAGCACGGCCTGCTGCACTCGAAAGTGGACGGCCTGATGCGCGAAGCGATGCAAATGGGCGTCCAGTACGTCGGCGGGCTGGATCCAACCAACGTCGACGGCGCGATGGAGAAGTCACTCGACGCCATGTTCCAGATTGCTCTGGATACCCACACCGGCGTGGATATCCACCTGCATGAAACCTCACCGGCCGGCGTGGCTGCCGTAAAATATATGATAAAAACCGTCGAGCAGAACCCGCAGCTGAAGGGCAAAGTGACGCTGAGCCACGGCTTTGCGCTCTCGACGCTGAAAGATGCTGAGCTGGATGAAGTGATAGACGGGCTGGCCCGCCAGCAGTTTACCGTGGCGTCCACCGTGCCGATTGGCAAGCTGGCAATGCCGCTGCCGCAATTGAGCGAAAAGGGCGTGTTTGTCATGACCGGCACGGACAGCGTGATTGACCACTGGTCGCCGTTTGGCACCGGCAGCATGCTGGAAAAAGCCAACCTTTATGCCCAGCTTTATGGCAACTCTGACGAGTTCGGCCTAACGCGCTCGCTGGCTATCGCGACCGGCAATGTGCTGCCGCTGGACAATAAAGGCACTCGCCAGTGGCCGGCGGTGAATGATAATGCCGAGATGATTCTGGTCGACGCCAGCTGCTCCGCCGAAGCCGTGGCGCGGGTTTCTGACGTCAAAGCCACCTTCCATCAGGGCCGTCTGGTATTCGGCAGCGTGCAAAAAGTCTAACTCCCTCTGCGGGCCGTGGGATGCGGCTCGCAATTTTCTCCGGCTTCATCTTGATCTATACTCTTCTCTCACCGTTTTATGCTGACTGGACGACCAGAGACTCGGCTTCATTGAATAGGGACGACCCTGCGATTAAATAAGGTCAGAATATGGCTTGGGTATATCTGTTATTAGCAGGTTTGTTTGAAGTGGTATGGTCGACGGCGATGAAAGAGTCGCACGGCTTTACCAAGCTGGTTCCGAGTATTGTCACCTTAGTCTTCATGCTGCTCAGCTTCGCGCTGCTGGCTATCTCCATGAAAACCCTCCCTTTAGGCACCTCCTACACCGTGTGGGTCGGCATCGGCGCCATCGGCGCATTCATCCTTGGCGTCACCATGTTTGGCGAGAGCCTCAACCCCATGCGCGTCATCGCCGTACTGCTGATTTTCTCCGGCGTGGTGCTATTGAAGCTGGCGACCAAGTAAACCGAGTTAATTCCATTATTTTGGGTGTTAAACCGCTTTTTGGCGGATAACACCCCATATTTTGGATTTACACCTGTGCATTCGGAAAAAACAGCCCAAACGTAGTGGTGCCTTGGTTGCTCTCCACCCAGCAGCGGCCTTGGTGCAGTTGCATGATTGAGGTGACAATCGACAGGCCCAGCCCGCTGGAGTTTGACGAGTTCTGCCGCGAGGAGTCTGCGCGATAGAATCGGTCGAAAATCCTCTCCTGATGCGATTTAGAAATGGTGTCGCCCTGATTCACCACCTGAATGGTCATGCCTTCGGCCGAAGGGATGGCGTTGATTTCAATCAGGCTGCCCGGCGCGGCGTGGCGCACCGCGTTGGACAGCAAGTTAGCCAGCGCGCGGCGTAACAGCATGGCGTCGGCAAACAGCGTGCCTTCGCCACTCACCTGAATCTGAATATCCCGGTCGGCGGCCAAGTCCTCAAAATAGTCACAAAGCCGCCTCATGTCCTGCGTGGCGTCCAGCAGCGTACGCTCAATCTCAAGGTCGGGTTGCTCGGCCTGCGCCAAGAACAGCATATTGTCGATCATTCGCGACATACGCTGAAGCTCCTCAAAATTGGACCCCAGCAGCCGCCGGTAATACTCATTTTCGCGCGGCGCGCCGAGGCCTACCTCAGTCTGCCCCAGCAAAATGGTGATCGGCGTGCGCAAGTCGTGGGCCATGTCGGCGCTCACCTGCTTCAACTGCTTAAAGCCGCGCTCGAGCCTTTCCAGCATGGCGTTAATCTGATCAATCAGGGTATCCAGCTCGGTCGGGGCATCATCTTTGGTCAGCCGCGATGACAGGGTGCGGGTGCCAATTCTGGCGGTTCTCTCCGCCAGCCTGCGCAGCGGCGAGACGCCGCGACGGGCAAAAATAAACGCCAGAACCACAGATATGGCAGCCATCATCGAAGCAAACAGAATGATGTAATTACGGTACACATCCAGAATGTGGGTCCTATCGGTCAATACCCGGCTGGAGATGATCTCCAGCGGCACTAAATCGTTGGAAGAGGGGCTGGTGGCGGCCATATAAATCATCGGCGTGCCGTCGGCGGTCTGGGAGTGATGCACCGCATTCAGCGACAGCCGCTGCTCGGCGGAAATCGGCGTGACCTGCGGGATCGGGCGTTTGAGCGGGTTGACCTCTAACAAGGTCGGGCCGCCGACATAGCGGATCACCAGCAGCGACTCGGTGTTGCCCAGCATATTGGCGAACAGGTGCGGCTTCTCATGGATCAGCTGACGGGCGTCCAGATCCCTCAAAAGGGTGCCTATCTGGTCGACACGCGACACCAGCGCCGCGTCGTCCCTGAGCGTCAGTTGATAGCGCAACGCGTAATACAGCGCGCCGCCCATGACGGTAAAGGCCACAAAAGAGAAGGCCGCCAGCAGCACCGCCAGGCGAAAAGTGAGGGAGATGCGTCTCATGGCTCAGCCTCACAGCGATAGCCAACGCCGTGTATGGTGTGTATTAACTGGGTGTCGAAAGGCTCATCGATTTTCTGCCGTAATCTTCTCACCGCCACATCCACCACGTTGGTGTCGCTGTCAAAATTCATGTCCCACACGCGGGAAGCCAAAAAGGTACGCGACAGTACCTCCCCCGGATGTTGCAGGAAACAGACCAGCAGCTTGAACTCTTTGTTGGTCAAGGTGATGCGTTTGCCGCCACGCTCACAGCGGAATTTTTCAATATCTACCAGCAGATCCGCCAGCGTCAGCACGTCACCGGACTGCGGCTGGCCACGACGCAGAATGATGCGAATGCGCGCCAGCAGCTCGGCGTAGGAGAAAGGCTTAACCAGATACTCATCAGCACCCAGCCCCAAGCCGCGCAGGCGGTCTTCCAGCGCACCACGGGCACTGAGAAACAGCACCGGCGTCTGGCTGTGGATGCGCAGACGCTCCATCACCGTCCAGCCGTCCATCTCTGGCAGCATGACGTCCAGCAGGATCAGGTCATAAGCGTTTTCCCGCGCCATGTGCAGGCCGTCGATGCCATTCGCCGCCCAGTCTGCGGTGTAGCCCGCTTCATTAAGGCCATTGCGCAGATACTCGGCGGTTTTTTCTTCGTCTTCAACGATGAGAATTTTCAAGCAGCGTCAAACCTCGAATACAGGAGCAAAGGGCGCACGCGGCGCCCAGTTCTCATCATGATGATGGAGTAAAACTCAGTAACCCGGCACGTGCGCGGCTTTCATAATCAGGTTCGCCACGGCTTCCGGCTGGGAAATCAATGAGACATGGCTAGATTTTAGCTCGATCGTCTGCGCGTGCATACGTTTCGCCATGAAGCGTTCGAGATCCGGGTTGATGGTGCGGTCTTCGGTCGAGACAGCATAGTAAGTTGGCTTAAATTCCCAAGCCGCGACGCTGGTCTTGGCCATGGTAATGGCGCGGCCCATAGGCTGCTGCACGGCGTAGTAAGCCTTGGCTTCTTTCTCCGGCAGGTCACCAGCAAAATCATGCACAAAGGCCGATTCGCTCAGGGCACCAAAATCGCTGTTCCACTGGATACCGGCAGAGGCTGGCGCGGCTGGGAATTTCTTGGTCAGCGCCGGGTAGTCTTCACCCGCAGCCGGAGCGCGCGCGGCGATATACACCAAACCTTTCACTTCTGGCTCGTTGCCCGCCTGGCTAATCACCATGCCGCCGTAGGAGTGGGCGACCAGGATCACCGGGCCGTTTTGCAGCGCCAGCGCGCGTTTCACGGCGGCAACGTCGTTATCCAAAGAGGTAGTTGGGTTCTGCACCGCAGTGACGTGCAGACCTTTAGCTTGTAGCAGCGGAATAACTTTACCCCAGCTGGATGCGTCAGCGAACAGGCCGTGAACCAACACGATGTTGGTCACTTCGGGTTGAGCAGCGGCAGGCTTGCTGGTATCCGCCTGAGCAGTAGAGAGAGACATGCCAGCCAGAACCAGTGAAGCGATAAGTGACAGATTGCGTAATTTCATTATAAATCCCCTTGGCAGTGTGTGATGACACTCTAGCAAGCAGGGGCCAACAAAAGGCTGACGAGAAAATGACAAAAGAATGACAACAAGGCGAATCGCGATCAGTTAGGCCAGCTTATTTTTACTTCATCGGATTATTTGGGCTATGTTAAATCCTGTAAATCCACAGGTTACTCAGCAGGATAATGATGAATCCAAAGGTGTTGTTAGTCACTGGCTCCAGCCGGGGCATAGGGGCCGCCACGGCGATATTGGCGGCAAAACGGGGTTACGCCGTCGTTGTAAATTACGTCAATGACCAGCAGGCCGCTTTTAAGGTTCGCGATGAGATTTTAAGTCTTGGCGGTCAGTGCATCGCGGTGCGCGGCGACGTCTCTAACGAGCAGCAGGTCAAAGAAGTCTTCGCCACCATCGACAGCCAGCTTGGGGCCATTACTCATTTGGTGAATAACGTCGGGATCCTAAAGCAAAAAATGCCGATGATTGAGATGGACGGAGAGCGTTTCCAGCAGGTACTGCTGACTAACGTGATGAGCCACTTTTACTGTTCGCGTGAAGCGATAAAACGCATGGCGCGGTCCAGAGGCGGCGCTGGCGGGGCGATTGTCAATGTGTCCTCCGGCGCATCGCGCAGCGGCTCGCCGTTTGAATATGTGGATTACGCCGCCTCCAAAGGCGCGGTGGACACCTTCACCGTCGGGCTGTCGAAAGAGGTGGCGGCTGAAGGTATTCGCGTCAACTGCGTGCGCCCCGGAGGCATTTATACCGATATCCACGCCGACGGCGGCGAGGCGGCACGGGTTGACCGCATCGCCAAGAATTTCCCGATGCAGCGCGGCGGCACGCCGGAAGAGGTCGCCAACGCCATTCTTTGGCTGCTGAGCGACGAGGCCTCCTTTGTGACCGGCAGTTTTACTGACCTGTGCGGCGGGGTATAGAGGACCGACACAGCAAGGTGAAGTCGATGCCAATCACTTTACCTGCATCATCTCCTTTATTGTTCGCCCAATGAGTTGCATCGCTTGCTGATGAATCTCCGTCAAAGGCTGCGAGTAATTGAGTCGCAGACAATTACGGTATTTACCCGATGCCGAGAAGATGCTGCCCACGGCGACGCGTATATTGTGTTCCTCAAGCAACTTATTCAGCCGCTGAGTATCAAGCTGCTTATCCAGCTCAATCCACAGCATAAACCCGCCCTGTGGCCGACTTACCCGCGTTTCACAAGGAAAGTATTGATTGACCCAGCCGGTCATGATCCTCAGATTCTTTTGATATTGGTTACGCATACGCCGCAGGTGCTGCGAATAATGGCCCTGCTTAATAAAATCAGTTACTGCAATTTGGGTCAAAGAGGTGGTTCGACCCGTGCTGATATATTTCATGTAAAGGCAGCGATCGTAATAACGACCGGGGGCCAGCCAGCCAATGCGTAGCCCAGGCGCGATTGTTTTAGAAAACGAGCTGCAGAGTAAAACGCGGCCATCTTCATCAAATGAGCTAATGGTGCTGGGGCGAGGGTACTGATAGGACAGGTCGCCATAGACATCATCCTCAATGATGGCGATGTCATGGGACTGCGCGAGGCGCAATAACGCCTTTTTGCGCTCATCTGGCATATTAAACCCCAAGGGGCTATTGCAGTTTGCCGTGAGCTGGATGGCTTTGATTGGCCACTGATTCATGGCCATTTCGAGAGCTTCAATACTGATACCCGTCACGGGATCCGTGGCAATTTCCAGCGCTTTTATGCCATTGCCCCTTAAGGTTTGCATCACACCATGGAAGCTTGGGGAATCTACAGCGACGATATCCCCTGCCTGACAGACTGAACGAATAGCAATCGACAGCGCCTCATGGCACCCCGTCGTAATAATGATATTGCTGGCATTGATATAATTGCCGCTATCAATCATCAGCCGGGCAATTTCTTCTCGTAACTTCTGCACGCCAAAAATGCTGTCACTTTGAAAAGCCTCGAGATTTTGATGACGGCTAACCCGTGATAACGCCAAATTAAGGGGTTTAAGCGTCGGTGGAGAGATATCCGGCGTCCCCCTGTAAAACTGAATGGCGTCAGACATCCTCGGCGAGGTGATCAAGTCTAAAACTTGATCCCACTGAGAAATATCTACAGGCCGCTGTGCGGGCCGGCAGACGGCGGGTAACGCTGCCTGAGCTCGACGCTTAGTCGCAGGTTGCCCGTCGCCGTCTGCCGGGAATGTCACGAAATATCCGGATTTTGGGCGGACTTCCACCAGCATTTTGTCTTCCAGTACGCGGTACGCCTGTTGCACGGTACTGATGCTTACACTGTGCTCGCTACTCATATTCCGAATAGAGGGAAGTCGGTCGCCCGCCGGGTAAAAACCCTGCTCGATGCGTTCGCTCAATACGTTGACCAGATAGTCGTAACGCTTCATTCATTACTCTCCATTTTTTGAAGATTAAAACAGTACAGATTTTTCAACTTTTGGACGATATCTGTCACAAAAATGGACGCCGTATTGATTAAATTTTCAAAAACTGAGTCTGTATTGCCGATCAGCTTTCTTCCATATTATTGCCACAGGGTAAATGGGGTAAGCAAGATGAAAAAGATGATGAAAGAGCGCCAATATTGTGACCATATCTGTGGAGGCAGCGCGGGCTCGTTGAGTACAACAAAACAACCTGCGGCAGTGATGAAACCTCAAAAACAGTCGTGGTTAAGCAGGCTTAAAATGGCTTTACGGCAGCAAAAAGCGGGGAAAGTTAAAAACCTCTCGCACCCAACTATTGAAAGCCTTTCCGACAGCCAGCTGCGTGATATTGGCTTATCCAGAGATGAGCTAGATAAGGAGCAGAACCGCACCGGCTGGCCAGACTTGCCTCAGGGAATAAAGTAATGCTCAAGGGGCGGATTGACCTGCTACGCACTCGCCTTTCATCAAGTTAAAACAGGTTTAGGGGTAAATTCTGAGGGACAACAAGTCGCATCTGAAACTCCTGTTGACTCACTCTATATTTCGACTATTCTAGAAATATAGTTTTAAAGGAGGCGTTATGGATCTCAACACAGCGGCCAGTGCGTTAAAAGAGCTTGGTCATCCTACACGACTGGCTGTCTACAAGGCGCTGGTCAAAGCCGGGCACGGCGGGTTGCCGGTCGGCGAGTTGCAGGCGCAGCTGGATATTCCGGCTTCGACTCTGAGCCACCACCTCTCGGCGCTGTTAACCGTCGGGCTTATTCGCCAAGAGCGACAAGGCCGCACGCTTTTTTGCCTGCCACAGTATCAGCGACTTGAACAACTATTGGTGTTTCTGGTCGAGGAGTGCTGCTCGGGGGAAGGGGGATGCGACATTCGATTGCCAACAGATCTAGGAGGAAAATCCAATGGACATGCAGATGAATAATTTGGATAAACAACTTTTTGACGCGCCGATCACCGCTGAGAAGCTGACGGCAGCCCAGCCAGCACACCCACCGCGCATACTGCTGCTGTATGGCTCAGTGCGTGAGCGCTCATTCAGCCGGTTTGCCACTGAAGAGGCAGCGCGCCTGCTGGAGGCAATGGGGGCCGAGGTCAAAATTTTCAATCCGTCCGGCCTGCCCTTGCCCGATGATGCCCCAGAAACCCATCCTAAAGTCGCCGAGCTGCGCGAGCTGGTATTGTGGTCAGAAGGCATGGTCTGGTGCTCGCCAGAACGCCACGGCGCGATGACCGGCGTAATGAAGGCGCAGATTGATTGGATCCCGCTGTCAATGGGCGCGGTACGCCCGTCTCAGGGCAAGACGCTGGCGGTCATGCAGGTCAGCGGCGGCTCTCAGTCGTTTAACGCCGTCAATCAAATGCGCATTCTGGGTCGCTGGATGCGGATGATCACCATCCCCAATCAGTCATCGGTGGCCAAAGCCTGGGCAGAGTTCGATGAGGAAGGACGGATGAAGCCTTCAGCCTATTATGATCGTATTGTCGACGTGATGGAGGAGTTGATGAAGTTCACCGTGCTGACGCGCGGGAACGCCGACTATCTCACCGATCGCTATAGCGAGAGAAAGGAGAGCGCCGAGCAGCTTTCGGCCAGAGTGAATCAGCGGAGCATATAAAAGCCGCTGAAAATATTGGGTCGAGCAGCCTGACTTTCCCCATGCAATGATAGGGTTAACCCCCACACAATCCAGTGAGTAGGTAGCAAAGTGAACATTTCAGCGAACCATGAATGTTTCCCAAATAGGTTTTGCACGTCTAATCACTGACTATGCGACCTTCGCTTACCTGTGCGATGTCTACGTGCTTGAAGAATATCAGGGGGAGGGACTTGGGCGATGGCTGATTGAATGTGTTCATGCTCATCCGGTGTTTGAGAAACTGCACCGGATCATGTTGTTCACCACCACCGCCCCATGGCTGTATGAAAAGTTAGGCTATGAACCCGCCAATAGAGAAAATTATGCATGGACCATTACCCGCCCTGATATCTACACCCGGAGTGAGAATCAGAAGTAACGGTCCGTCACAGAAAGCATGTCAGTAACCTCTGGCGGGCGGTGATCCGCCTGCACTGCTTCACCACTTTTACTATCCGCTAGCTTATTCCCCGTCTGTCCAAGTTCCAAATGGCGTATCCAGATATCGACGTCCGCCAAACTAGATATTTCTTAATCCAACAAAGTGAATGTAATTTATAAGAAAAAGGCCATATGTAAGCCATTTCCTACATCCTTTGTAGGATCGTCTTATTACCGACACATCTAAAAAATGACAATATCTCTTCGTTCTGAAGTGGCGGTGTGCGCATCGAATATCGCCTCCGTCATAACGTTAAGCACTTTTACAGTGGAAATAACACGAACCTGTTATCTGAAGTCTAATTATTAGGTGTGCTTGCAGTATAAGGCCAATAATTTAGCTGATTTTATAAACGTTCTCTCGCAGCGTATGGCTATGTATCAGCGATACTCGTTCTTATTTTTAATTCCACTCAGATAAATATTACACCGAATACTCGGTGGGGTATTGCTCGCCTTAAAGAAATCAGGAATCAATATGAACAAAGTCTTTAAAGTTAAATGGAATAGCTCCTTGCAACGTTTTGATATTACCTCAGAATTGACCAAGGGAAAAAGCAAATGCTCAAGCGGCAATTCTAAAAAAACCGGCGTGCAATTGCGTCACGCGGGAATATTATCCATGACTGCATTAGCGCTGGGGCTTACTGCACCCGCAATGGCAGCAGAGATAGAAGTGGATGCGTTTGACTCTAAAGACGGCGGGCATGTTCAATCGATTACGGGTAACGATAAATTAATTAGCAGCTCTTGGAACAATATTGCCGCGGGCGATCCGGGTTACATCCGTATGTCCGTACGCGAGGCGATCCTTCAAGGAAAATTACGTGATTTGGATAGCGGTGCAACCCTAGCGGACCTGGATAAAGGCAATTTGGTCACCGGCCAGATGGTGGGTTATGACTACTATGACGCCAATATTGGCAATGTCGCGACATTTCAGGGCTACAATAACAATGAGTTGAAGATGGCGAACGTGCTGGACCAGTCGATTCCTTTGGCTTATGCCGTAGGGGTAGATGGCCAGTATGTCGATCGTAATTTAATTCAGGTTACCGGTGGTGGAACGCTTGATGTGTCAGTCGGTGATAGTTCAGGTAGCGACTGGTTTAATGATCCTAATAACCGCCTTAAACTCTACATGAAAGGTGATGCCAGCTCTTCTGCTGTCTCTTCAGTATTTAAAGTTGGCGTAGCTTCAACCATTGATTACAACAGTAAAACGGTTGTGCACCTTGGTAATTTTAATAATCAGGCTAAAAATATTGGCGAATCTATTCTCAGCGTAAGAACTGGGTTTAATGGCAGCTTTGATAGCGTATTAGGTCCGCAGACGGTTAATACCATTGATGACCTAAAAAATTATAACAGCGCACTTATCGCCGCGATCCAAAGCGGCACTCTCGCACCTGAAAAATATGTTGAAGAGTTTAATAAAGCTATTCCAACCTCGGGCCGAATGGTCTATGTCGATGCGGTTATTGATCAAGATGACGCAGCGAGCCAGTACGTTAATTATCAACGCGTAGCTTATATTCACGGTGACGGCGGTACGGTGAATATTGCCAGCGATGCTTCTATTCAAGGCTACTCAACCGATAGCTCCATTGTCAGGCTTGATAATGGTGGCGTGCTGAATAACTACGGCAGCTTGGGGATGTTTAATAGTACCAGCGCAGGGTCAATGGTTGTCAGCGCCAGAAATGGCGCGGTCGTTAATAACTATGGCGTAATTGATGCGGGTACCAATGCCGAAATGGCCGGATATACGGTCAACGGCGCCAACGCTATCGTTTTCCAGGGGCACAATGAAGGCATAGCGGCCAACAACGCGACGGTAAATAATCAGGGCGTGATCAACGTCGCGCCCAACGGCAGCTATGTCTCCAACGTTGGCGTCTACCTGTTCAACAACGCCGTGATGACCAACACTGGAAACCTGAATGTTTCAGCGGTAGAAAGGGCCACTTCGCCGCAATACAGCGGGAAATTTACCGTTGGCGTGCAGCTGAACGACGTCGGCTCCAAATTGATCAATGAAGCCGACGCTGAACTCTATTTGGGCCGCGAAGCACAGCGCGATCTCAGCTCTGCTTCGGTTGATATCTCCTCCGCGGCTCCGGGGAGCAGGCTGGTCTATGTTAAGCAGGGCCTGTTCACCAATAAAGAAAACGGTCTGCTTACTCTTGGCAGCAAGACACAAGGCAGCTATGGCGTTGTCGCAGAAGGCGCAACCAGCAATGTCGAAAACAGCGGCTTTATTACGATTAATGGCGCCGCTGACGGCGTTGCAGGGGCCGCGCCATTGCAAAACGTTGGCATCATGGCGGCTCTAGGCGCGTCCAACGTCGTTAACGCTAGCACGGGTAATATCCTCCTTAATGGCATTAACTCCGTTGCGATGATGGCAAAATCGGCCGTTGCTGATGCGCTAGACAGTGCCGTGCGCAATGCGGGCACTATTACGGTTAATCGTGGAGTGGATCCTACGACCAAAACAGCCAACTACGGTCTGTGGGCCGACGGCGCGCGCGCGACGGTTGCCAACGCCGGCTTGATCGATTTGAAGGGCGACGGTGCCGTTGGTGCCCACGCTCGCAATGGCGGCACCATTGAGGTGGACGGTGCTGGTGAAATGAAATTCGACGGTCTTAACCAAACGGGTTACTTCGTCTTGGGGGCCGGGTCGAAAGTGGTGGATAAGAGCACCGGCAGCCAAAACGTGACCACAGAAGGCTCTACGCTTTACCGTATTGATGGCGGTGCCGGCTTTGACGGCGCGGGTAGCACGTCATCCCTTGAAAGCAGTGGTAAGAACTCAACCGCGCTTCTGGTCACCAGTAACGGCCAGACGAGCCAACTTAACACTGGCAATATGAGTATTACCGCCAGCGGTGAAGGCGCGACGGGTATTAAGGTGATGGGGGATGCGCAAGGCACATTATCCAGTGACACGACGCTTTCGCTGACCGGCGCAGGCAGCACCGCGGGCATTGTTGACGGCAGCTATAGCGATATCACCGGCGCGGGCGATCCTAGCTATCGTGGCAACGCCACGTTGACCAGCTATGCCATGCTGGATAACAGCGTGGCAACGGCGGCGAATGCCGTGGGCTTTATTGCCCGCAACGGCGGTACGCTCGACCAAAAAGGCAGTATCAACTTCACCACCGCGGGCGCCACTGGCGTATTGGTTGATGGCGGGACACTGGATAACAGCGGCGATATTCACGTCAACGGCGTTGCCGTAAATATTCAGGGCAGTACCTCAACCGTAACCAATACCGGCACCATTGAAGCCGGTGATGGCGAAGCGGCGATCAAGGTTGGCAATGGCGCGGATCTGGCTCTCGACGGGCTGGGTATTGTAAAAGCCAGCGGCAGCGCACACGGCATTCTGCTTGATACCGGCGCGCATGGCCTGACGGTGAAGGACGCCAGCATCATCATGGATCCCGTAGCCAACGGCAATGCCATCGAAAACAAGGCAGAAATCGCCGGAATCAAACTCGACAACACTCACATTACGGTCGATAACGGCGCCGGTGTACGTACTGCCGCCAGCATGGATGCGAACAACAGTGGCACCATTACGGTCAATGGCAGCGGCACCGGCCTGCTTTTACAGCACGCTGATGGCTCGATAGCCGATGGCGACATGGATATGTCCAACTCGCGTAATTTGGTTATCAATGTTAATCAGGCTTCCGGCAGCGGTATCGTCACGAACCTCAAGGGGAAGGTGAAGTCCGGCGCGAGCGTTAACGTTAATGATGCCGCTGGCGGTCCGGCCCTTAAAGTAGGCGGAACGACTTCAGTGGTTGAACAGAGCGGCCGTCTGGTGTCGAAATCCACCACCAACCCGGTGGTTGACGTCAACAATGGCTACCTCGGCAGCTTCATCAACCGTGGTGACATTATCGCTAACTCAGCCGCGCAGGTCGCACTGGAAATTACCAGTGGCCTGTCAGGCGTGCACTTCGTGAACGCGCAGGGCGGCAATATTATCGGGCAGGTGAATCTCACCACGGCCAACAACCATACGGTTGACTTACAGCACGGCAGCACCGCGACGGATGTGACGAGCGCGGGGGGCAATGACACCTTTAATCTGGTCAATATCGACGCCACTGATAGCAATTTATTCAGCTCACTGAATGCGGGCGCGGGCCATGACAAGCTGAATCTGTTGAACAGCCTGATGACGCTGGCACAAACCGGGAAAACCGTCGCTGGCTTCGAAGAAGTCAATCTGGCCAATAACTCGACTCTCACGCTGGATAACATCCTGCTGCCGTTAGGCGATGCAAAAGACGATGGCGCGGGGACCGGTTTTAGCATTGATGGCGACAGCACTCTGGTGTTGAAGCAGAGCAGTGATACCCAATTTGCCAGCCATATCAGCGGCGCGGGCACAATCGCTGCCAGCACGGCGGGTAACGCTTTCGACTTCACGGCCAACAATGCCATGAACAGTTTCAGCGGGACGCTGGCACTGAGTGATACCACATTCAGCCTCGAAGGTTTAAACACTCAGGCACTGACTAACGCCACTTTGCAGGCAAGCAGTGGTAGCCACACCACCGTCGGCGACGGGACGCAAAATATCGGTGGATTACGTTTTGATGGCGGAACTCTGTCGTTTGACACTGGGACGCCGGGTGAAACCATGGCTAAAGGCATGGTGCAAACCGCGAACTTACTGGATATTGATGGACGCGGTACGGTTGGGATTAACGCCGGCTCGGTGAGTAACACCCCAACCTTGCCACCAGCGACCCTCTCACTACTCCAGCAGGATGAAGGCCAGTTGGGCATTAAACTGGCGGGCAGTGATGTGGCTGTCACAGGCAGCGGCGGCAACTTAGCATTGCGCGACCAGTTCGGTGATCTGATCACCGCGGCGCTGGAGCGCGGCGTCATTCAGGGCGGAGAAACCGTCGCCAACGCTACCTATGACTATCGACTGACCAGCGGCGAGGCGGATGACGGCCTTTATACCAGCTACGGCTTAACCGAACTCGATCTGTTAACGTCAGGCAGTAATGCCTTGATATTGAATGCTTATGGCCAGACCGGTAACTCGGCTGATATGAGCGCGAAGTTAACCGGTGCTGGAGATCTGGCAATTGATACTGGCGTGGGCCAAGTGGTTTCGCTTTCCAACTTGGACAATGACTATCAGAGGAAAACCGATGTGCGCAGCGGCACCTTGTTGATGAATAACGACAATGTGCTGGGCCAGACATCTGAGTTGGCACTGGCTTCGGGCACCGGCTTCGACATGAATGGCCATCATCAGGCAGTGGGCATGCTGAACACCCAGTCCGGCTCGATGGTGAATGTTGCCAACGGCGCGCTAGATATCACCCATGGCGGTACTGTCGATGGCGTGCTGCAAGGCAGTGGCGCACTCAACGTCAATGGCGGCACGCTGGCGATAAACGGCAGTAACGCCGGGCTTACGGCGGCGACGTCCATCGCCTCCGGTGCTGACGTACAGCTCAATAACACTTCGGGCTTGGGAATGGGAAGCATCTCGAACGACGGCTTGCTGGCCATCAAAAATGCCGCAGGCAGCCTGTTTAACAGCCTGAGCGGCAAGGGTGAAACGCAAATCGCCAATGCCAGCGACGTCAAACTGATGGGCGATAATCAACACTTCTCCGGCACCTTCACCACGGATAAAGACTCCGCGCTGACGGTTACGGGTCAAAACAGCCTCGGTACGGCGGCAGTCAGCAATGAAGGTGCCCTGAATCTGGCTTCTGTGGAGAGTTGGACGCTTGGCAATCGCGTTACAGGTAGTGGCATTCTGAATCAAAATGGCAGCGGCGTGGTCACGCTAACTCAGGCAGCGGCGCAATTCACCGGCGACACCCATGTTAACGCGGGTGGCCTGCAACTGGGCAGCGCGGGCAGTGACGTAACGCTGGCTTCGGGTGAACTCAACATCGCGTCTGGCGCAACTGCAGGAGGTTTTGGCGGTACCGCGGGTAATGTGAACAATCAGGGTACGCTATTGTTAGGTGCGCTGAACCCTTTGGCCAGAGCAACGGGCGAAGCACAGACTTTTAATATTGCAGGCAATCTGAACAACGATGGCGAAGCCTCCATCGGGCGAGCAGGTCGCACGGCGGGTAATCTGCTGCACGTTGCGGGCAACTACGCGGGCAATAATGGGCATCTGACTTTTAACACTGCGTTAGGCGACGACAGTTCAGTCACCGACAAAATGGTGGTCGAGGGCGACACTCAGGGCAGCACGCGGGTCAGCGTCAATAATGCGGGCGGCAGCGGGGCCAAAACCCTCAACGGCATCGAGCTTATCCGTGTTAACGGTCAGTCCGACGGCGAATTTGTGCAGGAGGGGCGTATTGTTGCCGGTGCCTACGATTATCACTTACAGCGCGGTGAGGAGGGCAATGCTAATCACTGGTATCTTTCCAACACCTTGAATGAAGGTGGTGGCGGCGGTAACAAACCCGACCCTGAAGTGGTGGAAGTGTATCGCCCGGAATCCAGTGCTTACGCCTCGAACATGGCAGCAGCCAATACGCTGTTTAATACCCGACTTCATGACCGTCTGGGGGAAACCCATTATGTCGATGCGATAACCGGTGAGGAGAAAGTAACCAGCGTGTGGCTGCGCAACGTGGGCGGCCATACGCGCTCGGCGGACAGCAGCGGCCAGATGAAAACGCAGGCTAATCGCTATGTGATGCAAATGGGCGGCGATATAGCCCAGTGGAGCTCAGACGGCGCTGACCGTTATCACCTCGGCGTCATGGCAGGTTATGCAAACCAGAGCAGCAACAGCCGCAATCGCCTTACCGGCGAGAAAGCCGACGGTAGCATCAACGGTTATAGTCTCGGCGTGTATGGAACCTGGCTACAGGACAATGTTGAGAAAACCGGGGCTTATGTGGATACATGGGCGCAGTACAGCTGGTTTAACAACACTGTAAAAGGGGATTCTCTCGCGGCAGAGTCATATAAATCGAAAGGGATAACAGCATCGGTTGAAAGTGGTTACACCTGGAAAGTGGGCGAGAAAAACGATCACGAGAGCTACTACTTGCAGCCTAAAGCCCAGCTAACCTGGATGGGCGTCGAAGCGGACAGTATTCGCGAAGACAATGGCACTCGCGTAGAAGGTTTAGGTGACGGCAACCTTCAGGCTCGCCTTGGTGTTCGCGCCTTCATCAAAGGTCATAGCCAGATTGATGAAGGTAAAAACCGTTCGTTCGAACCCTTTGTTGAGGCAAACCTGATCAGCAATACCCATTCGTTTGGTAGCCAGCTCAACGGCGTTAACGTGACCCAAAAGGGCGCGCGCAACCTTGGCGAACTCAAAGTGGGGGTTGAAGGCCAGATTAAACCGGGCGTGAATCTGTGGGGCAACGTGGCTCAGCAGATGGGCGGCAGTGGTTATTCAGATACCAGCGCCTTGATGGGCATTAAAGTCAGCTTCTGATAGCCATGATTGCGTAAAACGGTGGTTGTTTCTCAAACCTAAAGTGAATCAAGCGCCCTTCGGGGCGCTTTAAATTTATCTCGAAACATGGGCTTACCAAAACATTGCCCTTCTGCCCCCTTCGTTAAATCCCCTTGATCCCAGCTGTAATCCCTTAGTGGCAAAGGGTTTGAGATAGCGTTAAAGACGTCTATACGTCTGGACATGAAAATAGCTCATGTTCAATGAAATTAAATCACTTTTCCTCATCCAACGACTCAGGCATAAATTGTCTTCAGAGATTTGCTGTAGATCACATAAGGGCGACTTAATGACAAAACTAGAACAGAAAATTAGGAAGTCCTGAGTAAAGAGCAATTAACCATATTTTATACCGGAAGTTAGGAACCAAATTACAATGAATAATAATTTCACATTTACGACGAAAAGTTTGCGCTTTGACGAGAATTACAATCCGTCTACTAGCACGCGCATTACAACTAACTTTGCTAATTTGGCTCGCGGTGAGAAACGCCAAGAGAACCTGCACAACGCCTTAGTGATGATCGATAATCGTTTTAACTCTCTGGCGAACTGGGATAACCCGAAGTCAGATCGCTATACCGTCGAACTGGACATCATTTCCGTTGAGTTGAAGATTGAAAGTGCAGGCACGTCCTTCCCGGTTATTGAAATTTTGAAAACCAATATCGTTGATAAAAAAACCAACGAGCGCATTGAAGGTATTGTCGGCAATAACTTCTCCTCTTATGTGCGTGATTACGACTTCAGCGTGTTGTTGTCCGAGCACAATAAGGGAAAGAACCAATTCACCATCCCAGAAAACTTTGGTGAATTGCATGGCAATATCTTCAAATGCTTCATTAATTCAGAAGCTTACAAGCAGAATTTCAACAAGACGCCGGTTATCTGCCTGAGCGTCTCGAGCAAGAATATCTATAACCGTACTGGTAATGTGCACCCGGTATTGGGCATTGAATATGAGCAAGATGATCAATCTTCTTTGACCGATCTCTATTTCGGCAGAATGGGTTTGCAGGCTCGTTACTTCATGCCTGCCGGTAGCGTCGCGCCTTTAGCCTTCTATTTCGCCGGTGATTTACTCAGCGATTACACCAATCTGGAACTGATTAGCACCATCAGCACCATGGAAACCTTCCAGAAGATTTATCGCCCAGAGATTTACAACGCGAACTCTCCGGCGGGTCGCTGCTATCAGCCAAGTTTGAACCAACAAGATTATTCATTAACTCGCATTGTTTATGATCGTGAAGAACGTAGCCAATTAGCCGTTGAGCAGGGGAAGTTTACTGAAGAAGAATTCATTAAGCCTCACCAAACTATTCTTGAGCAATGGTCTGCTAATTCCGTTCTTTGATTAACCAAAACACAGGGTCATCCATTATGAAAAAGTTATTACCGACTTCAACTGCTGGCAGCTTACCTAAACCTTCTTGGCTGGCACAGCCTGAGCAACTTTGGTCACCTTGGAAATTGCAGGATCAAGAACTCGTCGACGGCAAGCTGGATGCTTTGCGTCTGTGTCTGGAAGATCAACAGCAGGCCGGTATTGATATCGTCAGCGACGGCGAGCAAACGCGTCAGCACTTCGTCACCACCTTTATCGAGCACCTTAATGGCGTTGATTTTGAGAAACGCGAAATTGTCAAAATCCGTGACCGTTATGAAGCCAGCGTACCGACCGTGGTTGGTCCAGTGAGCCGCCAGAAGTCCGTATTTGTTGAAGACGCTAAGTTCTTGCGTAAGCAGACTGACCAGCCAATCAAGTGGGCGCTGCCGGGTCCTATGACCATGATCGACACCCTGTATGACAACCACTACAAAAGTCGCGAAAAACTGGCGTGGGAATTTGCAAAAATCCTCAATGAAGAAGCCAAAGAGTTGGAAGCCGCCGGTGTGGATATCATCCAGTTCGACGAGCCAGCCTTTAACGTGTTCTTCGATGAAGTAAATGATTGGGGTATTGCTACCCTAGAGCGCGCCATCGAGGGCCTGAAATGCGAAACCGCCGTGCACATCTGCTACGGCTACGGCATCAAAGCCAACACCGACTGGAAAAAGACGCTGGGCACCGAGTGGAGGCAGTACGAAGAGATCTTCCCGAAACTGCAAAAATCCAACATCGATATTATCTCTCTGGAATGCCACAACTCCCACGTTCCAATGGAGCTGATGGAGCTGATTCGCGGTAAGAAGGTGATGGTGGGGGCCATTGACGTGGCGAGCAGTACCGTTGAGACACCAGAGGAAGTCGCCGCGACCCTGCGCAAAGCGCTGCAATTCGTTGACGCCGACAAACTCTATCCATGCACCAACTGCGGCATGATCCCACTTCCTCGCGGCATCGCGCGCGGCAAGTTGGATGCACTGAGTGCAGGTGCAGAAATCGTGCGTAAAGAGCTGCTGGCTAAATAACTCCGCCAAACACTCTTACATGATGAAAACTCAGCCCGGAATGTGCAATCGAAGAGATTGCCTTCTGGGCTGAGTTGTTTTGAGTTCATCCAAATTTCTAACAGACCAAAAGAATCCCCATAAATTGCCGATAACATCTTCAGGCTTGGGTCCAAGCCGTGAGCAATTTTTGTTTTGAAAAGGAGAATAGAATGGATGTATCGCAGATTGCTTCAGTCGCGACCGGGCTGGATAACCTGGATCTCGGCAGTAAGGTGAACACTATCCTGCTAAAAAAAGCGCTGGATAACCAACAGACTACGGCCGCCAGCCTGCTTGATGCCATTCCGCCGTTGCCTGCTAACCCAGCAATCGGCCGCAATATTAATATCGCTGTCTGAGTCGTCAATGTCCAACGTAAGTTGAGCGGTGGCGGGATAATTTCCCCCATCGCTTCCCTCCATTGATAGCCGTTTTCCTTTTCAAAGCCTGCATGACCCCAACTGCTGGTGGGCAAGTTCATTGAACAAAAAAGCAAGATGCGGAGTGCTATTCTCGCCCGTTAAAAGATATTCTACCTTGCATCCCGAGTTCATCGCGCAGTTGTCATCATTACATCTTATAAAAAATATGTGGAAGCATATAAAGGGGCCTAAAACATGCGTATTGCAGATTATCTACGATTACTCCTACTTGCCGCAATTTGGGGAGCCAGTTTTATTTTCATGAGAATTGCCGCACCGCAGTTTGGCGCGATTAATACTGCATTTTTACGGGTGTTTTTCGGCTTTATTGGCCTTGGCGTGATTCTTTTAATGCTGAGGTCCTCATTCAATTTTGAGAATAAATTCAAATCATCATTATTTCTCGGGGTTATTAACTCAGGATTACCCTTCTTAATGTATTGTTTTGCCGCCCAGTGGTTACCCGCCGGTTATTCGGCAATATTCAATGCCACAACGCCACTCATGGGAGCCATTATAGGCTTTGCTTTTTTCAGTGAGAAATTGAGTGCCAGAAAGTGGGGTGGGGTGATATTAGGATTGTTAGGAATAATCGTCATCACCACTATTGGAGATATAAATTCAGCCAGCGGTATGTTGTATGGCATTCTGGCCTGCTTAGTGGCAACCAGCTGTTATGGCGTGGCGGGCTTCCTGACCCGTCGGTGGATATCCAACCGCGGCGGGCTTGATCCTAAAACGGTCGCCTTTGGTAGCCAAATGGGCGCGACACTGTTTCTTCTGCCTTTCTTTGCCTGGTCGATGGGCACTGGCCCGGCAGTCAACTGGGGGCAAATTGACGTGTGGGCCAGCGTTCTTGCCGTCGGCCTTGTCTGCACTGCCTTAGCCTATATTCTCTATTTCCGGCTAATTGCCGACATCGGCCCATTACGCTCACTGACAGTCACCTTCCTGATCCCACCCTTTGGCGTGCTCTGGGGATATCTTGCGCTGGGTGAGACCATCACTAAAGGTTTCATCATCGGCGCCATCATTGTCGGCATCGCCGTGTGGATGATAGTCAGCCCGGGGAAACAAGCAGTTTCAATAAAAAACGCGGCGGTGAAGTAACCAGGCCAGCCATCTTAGGTGGCTGCACAATTGAAACACCTTTTAATGAATAAGGTTTAGAAGGTGTTCAATATCCCTCTTTTATTACTAGTGTAATCCGTTATTTTTATAGTTATATATTCCATGTGGAGTTAAAGCCTTTTTTGGGAAAATATCGTCAAGGAAGCGACTTTTATTTGTTATTTTCTCGATAATGATTATTATCGGCAGCAAGCCAAAATGAATCGCTGTAATAATATCATAAACTATAAGGATAAATGGCTGACTCAGGATTGAGAATACTTATAGAAGACACTCTTTTACATCATTTTTACCCAGCCTTATTGATTCTTCGGTGGTGGGTAAGGCAGCAATTGATGAGCATATTTTAATAATCAGTACGGAATAAAATTAAAATGCTCAAACCTTTTAAAGTGCAGGGAATTATTAGGAACGTTATTTTACCGGGGATTGTCCTCAGTGCCACTTTGCAGGCTAACGCAGCGGAAACTGTTAAAGACAATAATCTATCAAACATCGGGGAAGCTCAGACAGCGCCTTCAGGCAAAAAGAAACCGATAGCTCGCAGAACTCAGGCGCCGTTGCAGAACAATGAAGACGTGATGACCATCACCGAGACGCTGCCGGATAAGAAACCGGGCTCGAAAACCTCGATTTCAGCGGCAGATATGCAGAAAAACGGCGGAAACGATTTCGGCACGATTATGCGCTATCAGCCGTTAATTTCTGCCACCGGCTCCAGCGGTGGCTCTGGAAATGGCAAAAGCGGCTTCGACCGCAGCGGCTATACCGGCTACAACATTCGCGGGCTGGAAAGCAACCGCGTCGGCATTGACGTCGATGGCATTCCGCAACCCAACGCCACCGGGCGCAGCTATGTCAGCCGCGCGGGTCTGGGTACCTTCGGCATCGGCCGCGACTATATTGACCCGTACATGTACGGCCAAGTCGATATTCAGTCTGGCGCAACCTCGGCCGAGCGCGCCAACACCTCCATCGGCGGCGAAGTCTCCTTCTTGCCAAAATCTGCCGATGACTACCTGCATCCCGGCAAAGAGACCTATTTTGGTTATCAGTCCGATTATGGCTCGGCCGATCGCTCGTGGCACAACGGCATCACCGCCGCCGCCGGGGACGACACATTACGCGGCCTGATAGCCATTAGCCGTCGCGACGGTCAGGAAACCAGCAATAACAGCGGCACTCGTGACGCCTATCCTGAGAACTGGCACTCTGACGCGGTCATGTCATCCGTCATCTGGCAGCCCACCGATGCGCACAAGTTCACCGGCACGCTCGATTACTACGAGAAGGTAAACCACACTCATTACGACGCGTGGGACGGTTCTGGTGACACCATTTTGGGCACCGCCCAGCAGCAAAGTAATACCCGCCGCTGGGGGATAAGCCTGAAGGATGAGTGGACGCCGTTCAACGATTACGTGGACGCCGTGGTGTCGAAAGTCTATTACCAGTACACCCAGGCGCACGATAATACCTACCTGCCTAACTCCAGCGATCAGATGATCAACGTCTATTCCAACTATGACGTTGACACCTACGGCGCTGAAACCAGCTGGCTGAAAACGGTAGGGCGCCACGAGCTGAGCGCCGGGCTGAATGGCCGGGTGTCCAATACCGAGCGCCCGTTCCGCCAAAGTCCGACGCAGGACATTTTCAACACCCTAATGCAGCCCGAGGCTGATAGCCGGACCTATATTCTGGGCGGCTTCGTGCAGGACACTATAAAGTTTGACCTCGACGGTCATAACTTTGGCATTGTCCCCGCAGTGCGCGTTGCTCATCAGAACACCGAAGCGCGAGACTTGTCGGACTTGGCCAACGGCGTGGTGTCAACCGGGCAGGTTTCCACTTTATACAGTAAGGCGAACTCGGACACTCAGGCTCTTCCCTCACTGGCCTTTACCTACGACATCACGCCTAAGCTGATGACTTACCTGCAATATCAGCGTGGAGCACAGTTCCCCGACGCCAGCCAATTGTACGGCTCCTGGAACCTTGGCTCTTCCTACGCCGGATCTGCCCAATATGCCTTGATTGGGAATACCAACCTAAAAACCGAGACCAGCAATAACTTTGAGTGGGGAATGAAGGGCGAGCTGAGTGAAGGGGTGACCTTTAAAACCTCGGCGTTCTACAACACTTACAAGAACTTCATCGCCAATACGCGCTACACCCGCAAAGCGAATCCGGGCATGTTTGCCGACGTGCCATCCAATATTTACACCATTTATCAGGCCGAAAACCGCGATGACGCCTTCATCTATGGCGCAGACCTAACCACGAAAATCAGCTACGGCTCGTGGTTTAGCGCGGTAAATGGACTGAGCACCAGCTTCGCGCTGGGTTACGCGCAGGGCGAATCCAAGTCCAGCTATGCCGGGGATAAATACGTCGATCTCGATAGCGTCCCACCAATGAAACTGGTAGCGGGCGTGGCGTGGGATGATCCATCAGGCATTTACGGTGCCGCGCTGATCGCGACGTTCGTCAAAGGTAAGAAAGCAGAGGCCACTAATCGCCAAAGTTATAGCAATAGCGGGGCACCAATCACTGACTCCACCACGGATTACATGAACGTGCCGGGCTTCGGCATGCTTGATGCCACGGCCTACTGGCAGGTCGCCAAAAACGTCAAACTTAGCGGCGGCGTGTATAACATCACCGACCGTGAATACTGGGATTACCTCAGCAGCCGCACTCTGACTGACACCAGCAATCAGGATGCCTACAACAAGGCGCTGGCCGTCATGCCGGGCCGCAATTTCCAGTTGGGCGTGAATGTTGATTTCTAGCGGTTGATGAGTCGCTAAAGGAGAAGTCATGGTGTTACTCGACTTGTTTGGGTAACACCTTTTATAAATCTGAGCCTCTAAGCACAATCTAAAATTAAAAAATAAGGCTGTTTAAAAAAGCCAAATGCTATTTTTAATTACTAAAGTCAGTGAGGTTAAAAAATAGCTTATCGCGGAAATAAATTGTAGGAAATTTAAAAATGCTGGCGTGATCGGCTTCGGATATTATGCGCGGATAACGATAAAATGCAGTTCTTGTGAGTTAGTCTCCACCTATGAAATGGTTCTCAAAAAGCGCAGTCCTGTTCTCGCTTAAAACCTGTTTTGCCGCATTTCTCGCACTATACATCGCACTGGCTCTTAATTTAGACAAACCTGCCTGGTCAGTTGCTTCGGTTTTTATTGCTTCTCAATTATATTCTGCTTCTACGCTCTCAAAATCCGTGTTCCGCATGCTCGGAACCCTGCTGGGAGGGCTATTTATTCTGCTGATTTACCCCATCACGGTCCAGAATCCGCTGCTGTTCAGCCTGTGTGTTTCTGCCTGGGTCGCCCTCTGTTTGTATCTCTCGCTGCACGACCGTACCCCGAAAAGCTATGTCTTTATGCTGGCCGGTTATAGTGCCGCGATTATGGGATTTCCTGACGTGACTTCCCCTCTGGCCATCACCTATACGGTGTTATCGCGCATTGAGGAAATTGGTGTTGCGATTGTCTGCAGCAGCCTGATTCACAGTCTGATTTTGCCGGTTTCGATGAGCAATATTCTGGAAAAAAGCATCACCAATTGGTACGACAGTGCCAAGAAGCTGTGTAACGCGCTGCTCACCGCGCCGACGCCGGAGAAGTCGCCGGATCACGAAAATATTCTGATCCAGATGGCCGGTTATCCCGCCAATGTCGAAGTTCTGATCACCCACTGCATCTTTGAAGGTAATGCGGCGAGAAAGCTAATTCGCCTGGTGACGGTGCAATATCAGCATCTGTCTTATCTGGTGCCCACGCTGACATCCATTGAGCTGCGCCTGACTATGTTGGCGAAGCGTCAGATTGCTTTCCCAGAAAACGTGCAAAACACTTTTCGTCACTTTTTACTCTGGCTAAATAACAGCGACGCCGTCGAAAACACCCATACCATTCAACAAAATATCGCCCAGACACAGGCTGAGTTGCAGCAGGCTCACCAAACTAAGGCGATAAACGTGGAAGAGAGTTTGCTACTGAACGGCTTACTCGACAGGCTAGGGGATTTTGTCAGAGTGGCCGATGCGCACTTTAGCGTGGGTAAGCGCGTCGATAACTTTGATGAAAGCAAGGCCAGACGCTCCACGGCCCACTGGCATATCGATAAAGGGATGCTGCTGCTCTCGTCATTTACCGCGTTTTTGGTGACTTTCCTCTGCTGCTTGTTCTGGATTGGCTCTGGCTGGAAGGACGGGGCAACCGCCCCGATGATGGCGGCAATACTCTGCTCTTTCTTCGCGGCGATGGACAACCCGGTAGCTCCGATGAAGGTATTTTTGACCGGCGTGGTGGTTGCCACGGCGATCAGCATCTTTTATGTCTCAACGCTCATCCCGCTCACCACCACCTTTGAAGCTCTGCTGATTTGCCTATTCCCCGGACTATTTGCGCTCGGCGTGCTCATCGCCAATCCTGTCACCAACTTACTCGGCTTAATTATTGCCACCCAAATTCCGGGCTTAATCAGTCTGAGCCATTACTATAAACCCGATCTGCTGGCGACGTTAAACGGCGCAGTTTCAAGTCTGGTCGGCGTGGTTATTGGCGTGGTGGTGACAGCAATTATTCGCAGTAAACGGCCCTCATGGACGGCGAAACGTGCATTGCTCAAGGGTATAAAAGAGCTGATTCACTTTCTGGCGGAGATCAAACTGCAACGCGCCTCTCCTCACTCACGCCAACAGTTTGTGGCGAGAATGCTCGATAAAGTGAATGTGATTTTGCCGAGAAAAAAGAGTGACGTAACGGATGAATTAGCCGCAGGCGGGGACTTGATCACCGAAGTGTGGCTTGGCGCGAACTATTACGATTTCCATATGAAGAATCAGGAATTATTGGCCGATCACATCAACGCCACTGACCGCATATTCTATGAATTAAAACATTACCTGAAAGCACGCCTAAAATCGTTCCAGGCTTCGCCGCACCCGAAATTGCTCCGCGAAATAGACCTCTTGCTGATAAAGCTTGAGACGCTCTCCAGCAAAGACGCCCACTACTACGCCCCCATGCTGTCACTGTTTAACATCCGGCTTGTGCTGTTCTCACGCTCGCACTGGCCGAGCTTGAATCGGGTTGAGACGGATATGTAGTTGCGCCTTTACGTGGAGTGACCAACCCTGCCAGCACCGTACTTGGCAGGGCTAATCATCCAGCGGATTGATCGGTGAAGTTAAAACATGGTCCTGCCACTTACCGGCAATTTTCAAATACGAGCCGGTATAGCCTTCGCGCTTAAAACCTTATCTTTGCAGCACTTGCTCACTCTTTTTATTGTGTGGAATTTCCCCCGCAGTCCACAGCGGCCGCGAGGTTTACACCGCCTTTTCACGTGGACCAAACTCGTCCCCGATTTCAGGCCAGGCAATAAGGGGCAGGCGATTCACCCCCGGCTTGGCAAACAGGCTGCCCTGAAAATGGCAAATCCCCGCCGCTTCAAGCCACATCCACTCCTCGACCTGCTCTACGCCGGTCGCCGTCAATGAGATCTCAAGTGACGAACAGAACTTAATGATCGACAGAATAATCGCCTGTTTCGGCCCGCTTTTATGCACGTCTTGAATCAGGCTGGGTTCAATCATCAGCTTGTCGGGCTGCATCTGGGTGAGCTGAAGCAAGCCCGCCGAGCCTGCGCCAAAGTTCTCGACCGCCAGCCGCATGCCGGACGCCTTGAGCTTTTTCACGGCCAGGTGGAACGCCTCTTCCGCCGTGATTGAGCCGTTTTCACTTAACGCGATAACCACCTGTTCCGGCACCAGCCCGCAGGCAGCTATTTCCTGCAGGAGAAACTCCACCGCGTTCGGCGCGTTGGACAGTGTCATCGGCAACAATGAGAGGGTCAGGCTTTTATCGCCAATACCAAATTCGCTGGCCATTGCGAAAGCGTGGCGCTTGGACTCTAGATCGGCACTGTAAATACTTTTATGTTCAGACCGCGCGTAATACCCCAGCGGCGAGCTGCCTTCCGGGTCGCAGAGTGTGGCGACAAAGGAAACAATCTGTTTTTTGAGTGGATCGACAACGGGCTGGAAGGCGTAACTGCACTCCGCAGAGGGGGATGCCTGAACCGGGTAGGACTGAGAGTGATCGACCACAAAGGACCAGGTGTCCGGCGAGGGAATATCAAGATAGTTTTCTTTCTCGCGCGCCTGCACAAAGGTGGAAAGAAACTGCAATGCGCGGTCATCGTAGGTTAAGCGATACTTCGACGTCCCTTTATCCAACACGGCCTGAAATACCACGTCCTCGCTATAGGTTCTGAGGTCGAAAAGCTCCATTCCCACCTTGCCGAACCGGCGCGAAGGCGCGTGGTCGCGCATCAGTTCCACCACGTTGTTATGGCGTTTATCCATGGCAATCTTAGCAAAGATACTGTCTACGGCGTCCTCTGGACCTTCCAGCAGCTGGAAAAAGTGGCTGTCGTCGTGCAACAGAATGCCGGTGACCGAGGATTGGCTATTGGTCATGCTGGCCTTAGCGACCATATTGTTCAAATCATCAAGCTGGGTGTTACTGCTGATTTGGCTGCGGTAGACGAGTGTCAGGAGCATGTAGGGGACCTTGGATTAGTAATTCAGGGTAAGACCCTATCAGAGAATGCAGGGGGAGAGCCAAGGATTAAGTAAAATTGACGGGTAAAAAATGAGATCTAATTGGGCAATTTAGCGGAAAGTTGATGAAGCGTCGTGAAGACGCTTCAGTCAAAAGAAAGTTACTTGTTATCGACAAGTCCCAATTCAATTAAGCTTTTAGCCGTGGCGATAATCGCCTGTTCAGGCGAGCGAGGCGCCCAGCCTAATAAACTTCTAGCCTTCGCGTTAGTCACATTCATATCTACACCCAGCAGTTTGACCATCCCCAGCATGACCGGGTTTTTATCGGCTGCGGCCCGCACCATGTCATCACTCAATGCCAGAGTCGATACCTTGCGAGACTCCTCGCCCAAGTTATCGCGCAACGTCTGCGCCACCTGCAATAGGGTCAGACTGTTGCCCGAGCTGGCAAGAAATCTTTCGCCATTGGCCGCCGGATGGGTCATCGCCAGCAAGTGCAAATCAGCTACATCCCGCACATCGACAAAGCAGGAGTTGATGTTTGGGCAGCCCGGCTCGCCTTCCAGCATATTCTTTATTATGCGAGTGGAGTGGGAGTGGTCGCCCCCCAACACCGGGCCTAGCACCGTAACCGGGTTAACAGAGGCAAGCTCAAGTTCGCCCTGAACGCTGGCGATAAAGTCCCACGCAGCACGCTCCGACAAGGTTTTTGATTTCTGATAAGGCCAGACATCGCCACTGATGTCACTCCAGTCGTTCTCGTCGAAGGGGCGCCGATAATCAGCAGGGTGGCCAACCCCGATGGCACCAAACGCCGAGGTTAGAACCACGCGTTTAACCCCCGCATTACGCGCTGCGCGCAGAACCCGCAGGTTGCCCTCAATCGCCGGATTGACCCAGTCGTCTTCCGTCAATTGCCCACCAGAGGGGGTAGGCGACGCGCCGTGCATGACATAAGTACAGCCTGCCGCCGCCTCGTCCCAACCCTCGTCAGACATCAAATCAGCGACCACAAAGGTCAGATTATCCTGCGCGTCAACGCCGCCCTGATGCAGATGCTGCCGAACTTCAGCCTCTCGCTCGAGAGAACGCACGGTAGTCCGAACCTGATAGCCACTGTTCAACAAGACAATAATGCAGTGTTGCGCGATAAAACCTGTACCGCCCGTCACCAATACTTTTTCTTTACTCATCACGTTAACCTCTTGGTGTTGTGTCGCATTAATCCTGTTGCGAAACAGCTTAGAGGAGGATAGGCGTACTTAAAATCCTTGATAGTCCGGATTAGTTGCTGGATAGTACGGGAATGAACAATGATCCGTTTTCTGACATCATCAAGCTCACGCAGGCCCAGTCTTTGGTTACTGGCGGTTTTACCGCGGGCGGTCATTGGGCGCTGCGTTTTCCTGCCCCGGAAAAAATCAAGTTTTTCGCCATCGTAAAAGGCAGTTGTTGGGTCATTTTGCAAGGGGAGCCAGCCCCCGTGCGGTTTTCTACGGGTGATGTGGGGCTGCTGAGCGCCAAGCGATCTTTCATCCTCGCCAGCCATCCGGATGTTGAGCCGGTCGACGCCATGAGCGTGTTTTCTGGTGCCGGTAAAGTCGATGTTGCCGTGGGGGAAGGAGATGATTTTGAGCATATTGGGGGGCATATACTGCTCAATCCCACCAGCGGCAAACTGCTAATGCATGTTCTTCCGCCGTGGATCCACATACCAGCAGCCTCAGACCAAGCCGCCTCTTTTCGCTGGCTGCTCGACCAATTGGTGCTGGAGCGCCGTAATGCTCGTGCTGGCTCACAGCTGGCCTCCGCGCACTTGGCGCAGTTACTGTTTATTCATATCCTGAGAGAATATCTGCAAACCAGCGATGTTCTATCTTCCGGGTGGTTGCGCATACTTGCTGATAAACGTCTGGTTCCGGCATTACAGCTGATACACGGCTATCCGGCACGTAAATGGCATCTGGAAGAGCTGGCGAAATCCTGCGCCATGTCACGCACCACCTTTGCGCAAAATTTCAAGCTTATTGCGGGCATGACCCCAATTGCCTATTTGACACAGTGGCGCGTGCGTCTTGCCGAACGGGCATTGTCCGAAGGAGAAGAACAGATTGCCGTGGTGGCCCACTCACTGGGTTATGCTTCGGTGAGTGCTTTCAATACCATCTTTAAACGAGAGACCGGTCTGTCCCCCAAAGCTTGGAGACTGGCTGTGCGGTCTTCGCCTGCCGTTTGAAAATCTAATCAATTAATTCGCATACCTTTCATCTGAAAAATCAGCTTTGTATATGCAATATCGATTGCACCTTGTTACAAACTCCCGCAGGAACCAGCCTCGAACGCTAACCACATAACTCGTCATATTGGTCCGCGAAATAGGTGTAGCTATGGTGATTGCTGAACAGTTCTATCAAAAACTCCAACCGCTGTTTAAACAGCTGAACGTGCCTGCGCTTGAGTGCAATCCGCATGGATACTATGCGTTGCCACTCGAGGGTGGCCAAGAGGTCTTTCTTGAACTTACGGAAAACATGTCTTTGATTATGATGGGGATGTTGCCGTTGCCTGAAAACCCAAGTGAGACGCTGCTGCTTGAATTGCTTCAGGCCAACCTGAATATCGAGGAGCAGCCTGTCATTACCGTTGCGGCTGATAAAGCGGGCGCACAACTGGTGATATGGGCCGCCTTGCCGCTAAAAGATCTTCTTCACGATACGCTTATCTCCTTATTTGAACGCCTCGTCTGGACGCTGTCGGTAATTGGTCGCTGGTGTCAGCCCGCGGTCCCACAAGGCCGTTCGGTCACCAAAGATGAAGAAAAGCTTTTACTTCAGCGCCGTCAGGTTGAAGCCCTGATGTCGCAACGTTAAAACAGCACGTAGGAGAGAAAATGAGTACGATTTCTGCCAGTCAAATAGCACCGCATATCGCGATTGAATACCATCGTCAGGAGGACTATTTTGCCGCTGAAAGCGCATTACAAAAGCTGAATAGTCGCCCAAATGGCCGCAGCCTGCTGAATGAACTGCGTGATCTAAGCAGCAATGGGCGCTACGTTAAAGTCAAGGTGACGGCAATGGCTAACACCGTGGCCCGCCCGGTGCTAACGCAATCTCAGGTCAGCCGCTTTAAGCTGTCCAGCAGCGAGTATGACCAAGCCCATAATAAGAAAGCTACCCAGCTAGCGCAGAAGCAGACGCTGGGTATGAAAGGTGAGGGAACCAGCGCCAGCGTGGACTGGAACCCGCGTCAATCCGTGGCGATTGACGCTTATGGGCGTCCAAGCCTGATGGACGATACCTCGCTGGCGTTTGTATCTTTGGCCCATGAGTTAGTACACGGCTATCGCATGCTGAAGGGAACGTACACCGGCGGGACTTCGGACCGTTACGATAATAGCTCTCCGGCTGGGCAGGAGGAGGCGCGCGCGGTGGGCATCGGCAAGTTCGCCAATGAGGCGCTTTCTGAGAATGGCATCCGCCATGAACATGGCCTGCCGCTGCGCGGCCAGTACGCCGCAGGGTAATGGCTGTGAGTTAACAGGTGATACAGGCTCACCGGCTAAACCGATGAGCCTGATGGGTTAATTTTGCGCGAACGCTCAGAGAGTTTAGCCGGGATCATTACCCCTGAAATGGGAAAAACCCTGACGGCGGCCCGCGCTGAAGTCGAGAAGTGCGCGGCCACGCTTGACTGGATTGCCAGCAATGGCCCCGCCATCCTCGCCGATGAACCTGTGTCTGTTGAAAATGACGATAGGGTACATATCTCCCATCTGCCGGTCGGCTCTATTTTGGCCGTCATGCCTTGGAACTTCCTTTTATGGCAGGTTATCCGCGCCTTCGGGCCGAATATGCTTTCCGGCAACGAGGCAGTTTGGGCCAAAAAAGTTAGCTGAGCTTGCTAACGGCGGGTAGAAGACCGCTGGTGAGTCAATCTTAGAATGCGTGCTTTAAGGCACTGGGTCAGGCATCAACGAAGAGAAGGTGCCTGACGCATTACCGATAAAAAGTTTTAAAATACCTGTAGACGACTGGTCTAATAGCTGTTAATTTGCCTACATCGCAGCAACGGCCAGTCTGACATTCGCCCCATAAATAGACGACTGGTCTAATACACATCTCTTAAACTTAAACGCAGGAGCTTTATAATGAAAATTCTTATGGTTTTAACCTCTCACGACAAATTGGGCGACACCGGTCGCAAAACGGGTTTTTGGCTGGAAGAGCTGGCGGCACCGTACTACGCATTTAAAGATGCGGGCGCAGACATCACGCTGGCCTCGCCGCAGGGCGGCAATCCACCGCTAGACCCAAAAAGCAATGAGCCTAATTTCCAGACCGAACAAACCCATCGCTTCGAAGCCGATGCTGAAGCTACGGCACAACTGGCTGCGACATTTCGCCTCGACAGCGTTTCGCAGGATGATTTCGACGCCGTGTTTTATCCGGGTGGTCACGGCCCTCTGTGGGATCTGGCCGAAGATAAACACTCCATCGCACTCATCGAAGCATTCCTGGCGGCAAACAAGCATGTCGCTCTGGTCTGTCATGCGCCTGGCGTGCTGCGCCACGTCAAAACCCCGCAGGGGAAACCACTGGTTGAAGGCCGTAAGGTCACCGGTTTTACCAACAGCGAAGAGGAAGCCGTGGGCTTGACCCGCATTGTGCCTTTCTTGGTAGAAGACGAACTAATTGCCAAAGGCGGGATTTACTCGAAAGGGGAAGACTGGAGCTCTTATGTGGTCAGCGACGGCCTGCTGATCACCGGGCAAAACCCAACGTCCTCAGCCGCAACGGCGGCCCAGCTGATTAAGCAACTGGGCGCATAGCAGCTATTCACTAGGGAGGGGCGATGTGGATTTGCCCCTACCTCTGCCATTTTGGCAGCGCAACTTGTCAAAGATGCGCAGCTCAAGGTCTATGCCGGGTTTGGCCACGGAATGACCATCACCCAAGTCGCGACGATAAATGCAGACCTGCTGCGATTTATCTCAGCCGGTGGCGATAACCCTCTGTGGTGGACTGCTGAAATCCACCAATATGCTTTAGCAAAATGGAACTTTTTAACTTACCTATAGACGACTGGTCTAGTTCTTGGTAATTTAAATTTATGAATACTACAACTCAACAACATAGCAATGAAATCCGCGAGCATATTCTTGCGACGGGCCAGCGTATTATGGCCGGTAAAGGGTTCTCTGCGGTCGGACTGAATGAAATTCTCAAGGACGCTGGCGTCCCTAAAGGCTCCTTTTATCATTACTTTAGTTCGAAGGAAGCTTTTGGTGCGGATATGCTGGCGCACTATTTTGATGACTATCTCGCTGACATCGACAGGACGTTGAGCCAGCCGGGACTCAATATGGCGCAGAAACTCATGAATTATTGGCAGCAGTGGCGAGAATCTCAGTCGTTCTCTGACTGTCAGGGTAAGTGTCTTGCCGTGAAACTGGGTGCTGAAGTGGCCGATCTGTCGGACACAATGCGCTTAACCCTTGAGGCAGGTACTTCAGGGATAATCTCACGTCTGGCGGAAGCCTTAGAAAAGGGAATAGACGAAGGATCTCTGACGATTGACGATACGCCCCGCATCGTGGCAGAAAGTCTCTACCAGCTTTGGGTTGGCGCAAGCGTCATGGTTAAGATTGTTCGAAATACCGGGCCGTTTGATTCGGCGCTGAACACGACAAGAAAAATTATTCATATCACCCCCTAAGCGAGGGGGGGGCGGCTAGCAGGCCAAAGGCCTGCTCTGAGGCTTCTAAGCAATGACACAGCGCCAATCAACCTTTTATATTCAGCTTGGCACGCAGCTGCCACATCACAACGCGCCAGTCGAAGCCAATAAGCAGTCGGTGCTGATATTGATCATTGATTTGCAACCAAGAAATAGCGCCCTGGAGTTCAGCATCTAACTTTATTAAAGCAAAATCAATTTCAGTGTAGCGAGAATCAAACTCTACTCACAAGTAATATCCCTAAGAGGTATGAGAAATACATAACCAATCTTGATGGAAAGCAGATGGCCTATATTGCTCGTGGGCCATCTGCAATAAGTCAACGAACTGGGGTGCTTTTTTTAGATTTTGGAGAGCTGGCTTCGGCAATAGAGGTTAATTTCACATCCGTATTTTTCTCTTCTTCCAGCGTTTCGAGCAGAAGTTTTGCTGCCTCGGTATAACCGAGTTTTTTCGCCAGCGCCGCGAGCGTGCCATAGGTGGCAATTTCATAGTGCTCCACTTTTTGCGCGGCGCCGATTAGACCGGCATCAAGCACTTCGCCTTTTTCTACTGATTCGATAAGTTCCTGCGCTTCTTCTACCAGACCTTCAAGCGCGTGGCATTTCATACGCTTAATGCGAATATCAGCATGTGACTCAGCCACTTTATCAAGGCGTTCAATTTGACCCTGAGTTTCTTCCAGGTGAAGTTTAAACGCATCAACTAATTGAGTATCCGTTGCTGCACGCGCCATTTTTGGAAGTGCTTTGGTAATTTGTTTTTCTGCGCTGTAAACGTCAGATAAATCATGATTAAACAACTCTTTTAAAGTAGTAATAGGCATCGAAACTTCCTCTCATAAAAAAATAACACCTCTAAAGAATAGTCGGGTGAGAAAATAAAAAACTCAATTAAGATTTATCTTACTCTATGAGATTTTATTTAAATGCGACGAAACAGCTAATTATGCATACGTAAGCTGATTCATAACTTGAGTTAACAGACTTACAATCCCTTTAATTAACCTATACTTGCAAGATGAGTCATTTAGACAGAGACATTTTGATTATCTATTAATAATGGAGAGGGATTTCCACAATATGACTATTTATTAAAGAAAAAAGGATATGACTTCTTATAATCAACTTACTCGGTATTTAAAAAATAATATAGTGAACATCCATTGATAACCTTAAGAAAATATCCTCTAGACACACTTAGATTGCAAGTGCAGCAAGGATTGCGGCTTCCATTTTCTCCGGGGTAGCGATCGGAGCAAAACGCTTGAGCGGTTTACCGTCGCGTCCAATCAGAAATTTAGTGAAGTTCCACTTGATTTTGCCACCAAGCACGCCGGGTAGTTCATTTTTTAGATGACGAAATACCGGGTGCGCTGCCGTTCCGTTGACCTGTACCTTCTCGAAGATAGGGAAGCTCACTCCGTAATTAATGTAACAGGTCCGCGCGATTTCGTCGGCGTCGCCTGGCTCCTGTTTACCGAACTGGTTGCAGGGGAAACCCAGCACCATCAAACCTTGGGCGGCGTATTTATTGTAGAGCGTTTCAAGACCGCCGTACTGTGGCGTGAAGCCACATTGGCTTGCAGTATTCACGACCAAAACCACCTTACCGGCGAAGTCGCCCATAGAGATAAGCTTGCCGTCCAGACTGGTGGCGGTAAGTTGATGAAAGGTAGTCATAGCGGAATCCTCTAAGTAGAAATAGCTCGACGTTGAAATTGCCACTTTATCTGATATATGTAAATAATCAGAGGGGCAGCAGGTTTTCAAAATCAGGACGGAGACTTCACAAAAGTCCCTCATCTATCGAGTGATTAAAATGTAAGATTTAGAACTTAATTCACTTTATTTAACATAATCAATGTTATACGCACCAAAATTATCAGCGCAAAGCGCTATACGGTTGCTGCAAAAAGCGGCGGAGCACCGGCAATCTTACACATATTAGTCCCTGTTTAACCTAAACTTGACTCCACCCAACCCGCTTCAGCCGACCCAAGTCGCGACGCCGGACGTTGCCAAACCAAAGGTAAGCCGCCGACTAACAGTGGAGATTTACATCGTTTGGCCTCGCCCCACGGCGTTTTTTCTATTTCCAGAGACAAGTCGTCTGGGCTGATTTCCAAACCCTGCGCGGCGACGGGGGCTCGCGGCAGCTCAGCCAACGAGTGCGCCACTCGCGCCAAAGACAAGCGCGCCGTTGATGCGCGATTGTCAGTCACTCGCCAAACCAGAGCGCGGATCACCGCCGCCGCCATTAAATAGCCCGTAGCGTGGTCGAGCGCCTGCACCGGCAGCGGCACAGGCCGGTCCGAATGCGTTCCTTGCATGCCGCAGTGCGCGATCCCGGAACTCATCTGCAACAGGCTATCAAAGCCGCGCCGTCCGGCCCACGGACCACTCCAGCCATAGGCATTGAGAGAAACATCAATCAATCCGGGGTTGATTATGCGCCGCTCGGCCTCCCCATAGCCCAGTCGGACAAGAGCATCGGGGCGATAGCCGTGCACCAGCACGTCGGCTTCGGCCAGTAATCGCTCGAAGGTAGCTCTCCCGGCGGACGTTTTAATATCGAGCCGCGCGCAGCGTTTGCCCAGTGTCACATCGGGGATCACCGAGGGTTCATCCCACTCCGGCGGGTCTAGCCGCAGCACTTCTGCCCCATAACCGGCGAGGAATCGGGTGGCTATCGGGCCTGCCAGTACGCGGGTCAAATCCAGCACTTTTAGACCCGCCAGTGGCCTTTTTTCTTCAGGTTGCCAAGTTGAGTAAGGAGATGCCGCCTCAGCGGATGACCAGGCAATCAGTGGCTCTGCCGCCACGGCTTTGCCCTGCGCATGGACCTGCCACTCGGCCAAACTGCGCATAACCGCCGCGCAGCCCTTTTGCTCCACAATCGCCGTTTCCAGTGCCTCGCCGGGCCATTTCGCCACCTCTTTCATCACCGCCTCGCGGTCGTCGGCACACTGCAAAACCTTTAGCGCGGCGGCTTTGTGGTGCGGCGCGTTGGTGTGCAGACGGATCCAGCCATCTTGAGTTTTATAGTCTCCGGCAATGGAATCCCATAAGGCGGGCATCTGCCAGCCAATAGGCCGTATTGACCAACTAAACCACAGCGAAGCCAGTTTACGGTCAACCTCCACCTGCGGCTTGTGCCCAAATTGCACTTTGATGAGTTCAGCCAGCGCCATTCCCGCCGCGCCAATCGCCGCAACGGCAAAATCGGTGACCGGGAACTCAGACGCCAATTGCGCCGTGCCTTGCACATCGAACTGAGTTAACGCTTCTTGAGGGAGATGCAGCGCCTGCCGAGCTTGATCAAAAAAAGCCATGGTTACATTCGTCATATGTCCGCCTGAGTAAACTGGATTTGAGGGAGCAGTGAGCCATCTTTTAACCCCAGAATAATCTTGCTAATGTTGACGTCAATCTTGACTCGAATCATCAACATTAACCTGAGGATCACCATGGTGTGGATAACGGCCGCAGAAGCCCTGAGCATTTTGAATGTCCGCCCGCAAACGCTTTATGCCAATGTCAGCCGGGGAAAAATCCGCGCGCAGCCGGACAGCAAAGACAGTCGTCGCAGCCTTTATCACCGCGAAGATGTGATGCGCATGACGAAGCGCACCAACGGTCGCCGCACGCTAGAAGTGGTGGCCGCTCAGGCCATTGAATGGGGTGATCCGGTGCTGCCTTCGGCGATTTCGACGGTGATTGACGGGCGGCTTTGGTATCGCGGGCAGGACGCGGTGGTCCTTTCAGGCACGGCGTCGTTGGAGCAGGTCGCGGCGCTGCTGTGGGAGTATCCGCAGACGGACTTCCAGCAGGCGCTGGTTGGCGGCGGCCGCCCTACTCGCCATTTCAAAGGCTTTGCTCAGGCTTCGGCAGCCGGACTGGTGGCTCTGGCCAAGCGCAGCGGCAGTGATTTACCCTCAACAGGGCGCGCTCTTTCGGTACTTCGCGCCGAGGCGGCAGGCGTGTTCGCTACGCTTACCGAAGCCATGCTTGGTATCGACATAACCCTCGGTGGAAGCACGCTCAGCGAGAGTTTGGCCCAGACATGGCAATGCCCCGAGGCGGAAAACGTGCTGCGCCGCACACTGGTGCTGCTGGCCGAACATGAATTGAATGCTTCCGCGTTCGCCGTGCGGGTGACGATTTCAACCGGCGCGTCGCTGGCCGCCGGGGTGCTCTCCGGGCTGGCATCCTTGACCGGGCCTCTGCACGGCGGTGCTTCGCGCTCGCTCAACGTGCTGGTTGACTCGACCCGGCGAGTTGGCGCGCAGCAAGCCGTGAGGGAGTGGTTGGCGCAGGGGCGGACACTGCCGGGCTTTGGGCATCCGCTCTACCCCGACGGTGACGTGCGAGCCAATGCCATCATGGCGATGTTGCCGAGCGGCGGGCCTTACGGCGAACTGATGGAGTATGTGGTACAGGCGGCGGGCGAGCGCCCGAGCATAGACTTCGCCCTCGCCCTGCTGGCGGACACCTACAACTTGCCAGTGGAAGCGCCCTTTATACTGTTCGCCGTCAGCCGCTGTTCCGGCTGGCTAGCCCACGCGCTGGAGCAGGTCGCCGCCAGTCGGCTGATCCGGCCGCGAGCGCGTTACGTCGGCATCACGCCCAATACACTTTAAGATCTGGCGCTAAACCCCACTACGCCAGCACCACCGCAGTGGCTTCTATCTCCACCAGCAGCAGACCGGGCACCATCGACGTGTCGGCGGTGGCCTTCGCCAATGAGCATGATTGGCCGACCTCGGCCAGCATCATTCTGGCCGCCTACGCGCTAGGCTCCATCTTATCCAGCCTGATGTTTGGCTGGCTTAATTATGCTTATTGTTCTGATAATCGGCTGGAGCAGGCTGCGCGACGCCAACCTAAATGTCTCTATCAATTAATTAATTTGGATGGATGTAAAGTGTCTTCCCTACTTATACATCCACCCTATTTCTATGCTGAATGCATTACTTATGTAAAAAATACAATCTTATGTACATTAAAATCGGCAGAATAAAGATAATGGTGACCGCGATTCTATATTTTAGCGTTTTAGATAATGCCTGTTCTCTGTGGTTTATTTCTGATAATGATTTATCTTTGGCTTCGGATTGAGATTCAGCGTAAGGCTCATGAAAATCAGGGCTATTAGCGTGTTGTCTGTCTTTGAGAAGGGCATTTTTCTTGCGACGCCAATCCCACCAGGTCAAAGCGATGATTAAAATAGGTACGATAATCACGTACAAATTATATTGTGGATTCATTTTCACTCCTTGAGACATTTCGTATTAGAGATTTATTTTTTCATAAATTTAACAAAAGAACCACATTGAACTTGATGTGATGATCATTCGCCAACATGCCCCCGCAGCGGCTCCCACGAGGTGGGTTAAAATAGCTAAGGCGCCGCAAAAACTTGCCGCTTCAACCTGATTCATAAGAGAATGGCGATTCCCACGTGACTACCCGAAAACACTGGAGATTATCATCGCCCCTCTTCGCCGCTTTTCCAGGCTAACTAAGATTCTACGCTTAGGTGCAATTTTTGCCGGTGCCCTGTGGCTGGCCAGCTGTTCCTCCACGCCGCCAAAATCGCTCGTCACCCCACTGCCGCCGGTGGCGAAACAGCCTTTACCGGATAAGCCTTCGCATGCGCAAGAGCCAATGCGCGGCGTCTGGCTGACCACGGTGTCTCGCCTCGACTGGCCGCCAATCTCTTCGGTGAATGTGAGCAATCCGGCAGTTCGCATTAACCAGCAGCAAAAAGCGTTGACCGACAAACTTGATAAGCTGAAAAGTCTGGGTATCAACACAGTGTTTTTCCAGGTTAAGCCCGACGGTACGGCCCTCTGGTCTTCGAAGATTCTGCCTTGGTCGGACGTGATGACGGGGCATATAGGTCAGGATCCGGGCTATGACCCACTGCAGTTTATGTTGGAAGAAGCGCACAAACGCGGCATGAAAGTCCACGCCTGGTTCAATCCTTATCGCGTGTCGGTCAACACCAAGCCGCGAACCGTGGCGGAGCTAAATCGCACCCTATCAATGAACCCGGCCAGCGTATTTGTACTGCATCGCGACTGGATCCGCACCGCCGGTGACCGTTTTGTGCTCGACCCCGGCATCCCTGAAGCCCGCGACTGGATAACCAGCATTGTGTCAGAAGTGGTGTCGCGCTATCCGATCGACGGCGTGCAGTTTGATGATTACTTTTACACGGAATCATCAGGATCAACCCTCGACGATAGCCAAACGTTCAGAAAATATGGTCAGGGGTTCAGCTCGAAAGCTGACTGGCGTCGCCACAATACCCAACTGCTGGTTGAGCAGGTGTCGCGCACCATTAAGCAATTGAAACCTAACGTGGAGTTTGGTATCAGCCCGGCGGGCGTGTGGCGAAATCGCTCACAGGATCCGGCGGGTTCCAACACGCGCGGCGCGGCGGCCTATGATGAATCCTATGCTGACACTCGCCTCTGGGTGCAAGAAGGATTGCTGGATTATATCGCGCCACAGCTCTATTGGCCCTTCGCGCGCGACGCGGCCCGTTATGACGTGTTGGCAAAGTGGTGGGCCGACGTGGTGAAGCCGACCCATACCCGCCTGTACATTGGTATCGCGCTGTATAAAGTGGGCGAACCCTCCAAAAACGAGCCCGACTGGATGGTCAGCGGCGGCGTGCCAGAGCTGAAAAAACAGCTCGATCTCAACGACGCCGTGCCACAAATCTCCGGCACCATTCTGTTCCGCGAGGATTACCTCAACCAGCCGCAAACCCAGCAAGCCGTCAATTACCTGCGTACACGCTGGGGAAGTTAATCATCCCCTTCCAGATAGCGGTGTTGATCAAAACGTTAGAGGACCTGCGTAGGTGTCTCTTGTGGGCGGGAGGGGAGCCCAACACGGATAGGTCACACTTCCCCCAGCACCTCGCCCAAAATCCTTACGCCATCATGGATCTGCTCAACGCTTAACCCCGCGTAACCCAAAATTAGCCCGGCAGGGTTTGAGTCTTCTGACTGTGCTGACTCGGCAAACAGCGGGGAGAGAGGATAAACGCCGACCCCGCGCTCAAGGGCCGCCGCTTGCAGTGCGCGTTCATCCTGTGGGCGAAAGTGCGGCAGCAGGAGGACGCCGTGCAGCCCAGCGGCCATGCCCGTCAGGAAACTCTGCTCAGGTAAATATTGATCGACGGCTTCCATCAGCGCCTTGCGGCGGCGCTCATTCTCCCGGCGCAGGCGGCGTATATGGCGCTCATAGGTTCCCTCCTCAATCAACGCGGCGAGAACGTTTTGCTCCCAGCGTGCCGAATGGCGATCAGCGATCAGTTTGGCTTGGCGGAACACGGCCACCAGCTCGCGCGGTACGACCAGATATCCCAGCCGGAGCTGTGGGGAAAGTGCCTTGGAGAAGGTGCCGACATAGATCACCCGCCCCTCGCCGTCCATGGATTGCAGCGCATCAATAGGACGCTGGCCGTAACGAAACTCACCGCCATAATCATCTTCAATGATCCACGCCCTTTGCCGATTTGCCCATTGCAGCAGTGCCTGCCGCCGTGCGATGGGCAGCACCGCGCCCGTAGGGAACTGGTGTGACGGTGTCACATAGGCCAGTCGCGCGGCCGCGTCTTCCGGCAGCAGATCGGTCTTTAGCCCTGCGGCATCCACGTTGATGGGCAAGGCCGTCGCGCCGGTGGCTTCGAAACAGTATCTCGCCATGCGATAACCCGGATTCTCGAAAACAAATTTATCACCGGGGTTGAGCAACAGTCTGGCGCACAGGTCCAGCCCCTGCTGCGAACCATGGACAATAACGATCTGCTCGGCATCACACATTAATCCTCGGGCGCGGCGCAAATAGCCTTGTAAGGCCAGCCGCAGGCGAGCCTCCCCCTCCGGCTGGCTGTAATAGAGACTGGACTGACGTTTAACAAGCTCGCGGCGGTAGGCGCGTTGCCAGCTCTGCGCGGGGAAATCCTGCGAGGCAACCGAGCCGTATTTGAAATCAATCTGCGCCCGAGGTGAGGTTGTTCGGTAAGACGCCATGGCGGCGACTCGCTGACCGTAATCCGAGAGCCGGGTCGAAAGCTTCTGCTCCGATGGCGGTGGGCTTGTGGCTGATGGGCTGTTAATCAGGGGGGCCACTCTGGCGGCCTTGCCAGCGGAAGTGATCACGAAACCTTCGGCAGCCAGTTGCTCATAAGCCGCCGTCACCGAGGTGCGAGACACGCCCAGCTCGGCGGCCATGGCGCGCGTAGACACCAGCTTCGCGCCTGCCTCCAATGAGCCGCCCTCGATTTGCCCCCGCAAACTGCCATAGATGCGCCGCTCCACACCTCGTAAAGTAACCTTCGATTTAGCAACAAACTGGCCCATGTAAAAACCTCAAAACTGGCACTTTTTATCATACTGGTTGTGGCCGATATTAGCCTTTTTGCTGATGAGAAACCAATCCCCGATGCCGCCAATCCCACTGGAACTCAACGCCACAACGCTGCTCATTACCTTCGCCGCCGTCTTCCTGATCTGCTTTATGAAGGGCGCGTTTGGTGGAGGCTTTGCCATCGTCGGCATTCCGCTCCTATCGCTGGTGATGGACCCCGTCACGGCCGGCGGGATGCTCGCCCCGCTGTTTGTCGCTATGGATCTGTTTAGCCTGCGCTATTGGAAACCTTCAACGTGGTCGAATCCGGATTTACGCCTGTTGGTACCCGGCTTAGTGGCAGGGATTGCTGTCGGATATGGGTTTTTCCGCCTGCTCGACCACCGCGCGATTGCCATCGCCATGGCCGCCGTGACGCTGCTGTTTGTCGGGCTGTGGTTGAAGTCTGGCGGAGAGGTCAGCGTACGCCCGCGCTCTTCCCCCAAAGCGGTCGTGGCGGGCGTCACCTCCGGCATCACCACGATGGTTGCCCACTCCGGTGGCCCGCCATTGGCGATTTATCTATTACCCCTTGGGCTGAGCAAACAGATGTATGCCGGGACCACCAGCATGTTCTTCACCGTGGGCAATATTCTCAAGGCCGCGCCCTGGCTGCTCATCGCCCGCCCCACGGGTAATGTGCTAACTCTGACCCTCATCGGCCTACTCGCCATCCCCTCCGGCGTCTGGCTAGGGTGGAAGTTGCAATCCAGACTCAACCAGCAGCAAATGTACCGCGCCTGCTATGGGCTGTTGGTGGTGTCGGCCCTAAAATTACTTTGGGATGGCGTTGGGGGTTATATCAAATAGCGGGGCGCAGCTTACCGACGCTTGGATCAAACAGGGAAATCTCGGTAGCATAACGAATGGCTCGAAGGAAGAGTTAGTGGTCAAGAAGGTGGTGACGGTGGGGACCAAGCTGCTTTAACTGGCCGCCGTTTTCTCTTTCACCCATCCTAAAATCACCTCTCGCACCCAGCGCTGCCCGGCGTGGCCGTGGTTGCGCTCGTGCCAAATCATGCTGACCTCAAACTGTTCCGCTAGCCAGGGAACTTCGGCCTGCGCGAGCCGTTCCGTCATCACCTGCTGTAGCAGCCGCCGGGGAACCAGCGCAACCAGATTGCTGATGGCGACGATTTGCGGCACGAAAAGGAAGGACGCCGCCGACATCACCACCCGGCGCTCAAGACCAAAGGTCGCCAGCGCTTCGTCGATTGGGGTAGTAAAACCGCCGCCGGAGGGGGAAACAATCACCTGCTCCAGCTGGGCAAATGCCTCCATGCTCAACTCGGCACTGAGTGCCGGATGCCCGCGCCGCCCCACCAGTACATAGTCTTCATCAAACAAGTGGCGGGTTCGCAGCTGGGCGTATCGGCTCTCCGGCGTGGCAATCGCCAAATCAATCTCGCCGCTGGCCAGCTGCTGTTCCAGCTGGTCCGGGGCATAGTGGCGCAGCGCAATGCGCACGCCCGGCGCCCGTTGGCGCAGAGCCAGCACCAGCGGCATCGCCACGGCGGCCTGAATGTAGTCGGTGCAGGCGATGGTCAGGGTCAGCTGCGCGCTCTGCGGATGAAAGTCTTTATGAGTTTGCAGCGTGCGCCGCAGCTGATCCAAAGCATCACGCAGTGGCCCCAGCAGCTCGAGCGCCTTGGCGGTGGGCGTCATGCCGCGCCGGGCGGGCACCAGCAGTGGGTCATCAAACATCTCGCGCAGGCGATTGAGCTGCGCGCTGACCGCGGGCTGGCTGAGGTTGAGCCGCGCCGCCGCCTTAGTGACGTTCTGTTCGGAAAGCAGAGTTTCAAAGGTAACCAGCAGGTTGAGATCAATGCGCGTGGTATCCATCAGATGGATTCCTTAATATAAATCAATCGATTTCTGTTATCGCTGAGTTCTGCTGATAATGCAAGTTCACCCCCATTATCAGGCAGGAAAAGTCGATGAACTCTTCTCATAAACCCCTTGTTACCGTAGTCGGTGCGCTGAGCAAGCAGGGCCGCAGCGTGGTGCAAACCCTGCTGCAAAGTCAGCGTTATCAGGTGCGAGCGTTAACCCGCCGCGTGGACTCCCCCGAGGCGCAGGAGCTGGCCTGTCAAGGTGCCGAGTTGGTAGCTGTGCCCCTCGAGTTAGGCCACAAAACACAGTTCGTTGAGGCGTTTAAAGGCGCGCGGGCCGCCTTTCTGATGACGCCGCCCATCGCGCCGGATGCTGATTATGCTGAAAGCGACGAAGCCCCGCTGGGCAAAGAGCTGGCCGACGCTGCCGTCGAAGCGGGCGTGGAGCACATCGTTTTTACCGCGCTGGAAAATGTCGAAAGTATTACCGCAGGCAAAAAGTGGGTGCCGCACTTCACCGATAAAGGCCAGATCGAGGAGTATATCCGCGCCCTGCCGGTCACCAGCTCCTTCATCTATATGGCATTCTTTTACACCAATATTTTGGAGTATTACCCGCCGCGCCTTCAGGGCGACACCCTGATTTTCCCCCTGTATTTACCCGAAAATCACCGCGCGCCCTTTGTCGATCCCCTGACCGCCACCGGGCCAGCGGTGCTAGAGATTTTGGATCATCACGAGAAATACGCGGGCCAGTCGTTGCCGGTGATTGGCGAATTCCTCTCGCCCAGGGAGATTGTCGACACCTTTAGCCGCGTGACCGGTATCAAGGCGGCCTACACCTCGGCCTTTACCCGTGAAGAGTTGGTGCAGCATTTCCCGTCATTCGCCGGGATGAATGCGCTGATTGATGAAGTGGTGGGCATGGCCGAATACGCCGTGGAGTATGGCTATTATCGCCCGGACCGCGACCTTGAGTGGAGCAGTCGCATCAATCCCGCCAGCCTGACGTGGGAACAATTTCTGAAAACCACCGGCTGGCAAGGGGAAGGCACCACCTTCGGGCGGCCTCACGGCTAGGCTGCACGCTTGACGCTAAATGTCGCAAAAGGTGCAACAAAAGTGGCAAATGCGCCTTGATGATCGCCCCTGCGCACCAATCTGGCGCAGGGGTAAATGCCTCGCACTCCCCCCAATATGGCGAACAGCAAAACACTCAGAACTATTTTTCGCCTCTGGTGAATCATTTAAATCATCCACCTAATCCCCCTGCCACTTTTTAGGTTTTTCGCACAAAAAATATCCAGCCGATTTTGATTCAACTGTTTCACTCTGGAAAAAATTTGGCATGGCCGTTGCAACCATCATGAGAGAGATATCGATGGCGAGGCCTTATGGAACAGCAAGCACTGATTCAGAAAATCAAAGATCAGTATGAGTCTTTACCCAAGCAGGTAAGGCTGGTGGCAAGCTTTGTGCTGAATTACCCGCAGGAAGTGGCGGTGATGTCGATGCGTGAACAGGCCAAGCTGGCCGGGCTTCCTCCTTCGACCATGACGCGTTTCGCCAAGCGATTGGGCTTTTCCGGCTATGACGACGTTCGCGAGATTTTCATTAATGCCTTGCGCAATAAAGGCAATGAATACAGCTCCAGAGTGTCGGCGCTGGTCGAAATGAAGCAGAAGGTCGGCGAAAGCTCACTGGTGCTGGATTTGGCGAACACCACCATCTCCCACATTCAGTCGCTGTGTCAGGCCAGCAATCTGGCTTCGATTGTCAGCGCGGCCAAGACTCTGTCGCAGGCGCGCAATATTTATTGCGTGGGCATGCGCGCCTCTTTCTCCATCGCCTTTCACTTTTATCACGTGGCGTCCTACTTCCAGAACAACCTGATTTTGGTGGAAGGGGCCGGTGAAAGCGGCCTGATGACCCTGATGCACAGCATCGGCCCGAAAGACGTGCTGCTGGTTTGCAGTCTTTCACCCTATTCGCGCCGCGCCGTGGTGTTGACCCGCTATATGGCGCAGCAAAAGGCCAAAATCGTCGCCATCACGGATGACGCCAGTTCGCCCGTCGCGCGTTTGGCGAGTGACACCATTTTGGTCCAGAAGCAGACCACCTCGTTTTTCGACGCCATGACGCCGGCTTTTTTAGTCAGCGAACTCTTAGCCACGCTGATGGCGGCCACGGCGAAAGTCGATGTCCGCGCCTGCGTGACCGACACCGAAGAGAAGCTGTGGCTGATGGGCGAATGGTGGAGTCACAAATAGATCTTACCCGGCCCTTGGCAACCCTAATTGATAGGAAATAGAGATGAGCGTTTACAAACCAGAACTGACCACCGCCCCGAAACATGGCCACAAAAGCCTGCTCTATTCAGAAGTGGTCAGCGACCTGAACACGTTGGATTCCGTGGATATCGCCGTACTGGGCATTCCTTATGGCTCGCCGTATTCGATTGATGAAGTGACCAATGATCAGACCAACGCCCCGACCGCCGTGCGTCAGGCGACCGACCGCGCCGTGCGCAGCATCGAGCGTTATGACTTTGATATCGGCGGCCCGCTGATGGACAACCAGCCTATCCGCATGGTCGATTGCGGCGACATCGCCGGTGACGCCCGCCAGCTCAACGGCCATTACGATGCGGCAGAAACCGTGGTGCGCAAAATTCTCTCCCTCGGCGGCATGCCGCTGATTATCGGCGGCGACCACGGCGTGCCAATCCCGGTACTGCGCGCGCTGGACAGCGTCGGCCCGATCACCCTGATTCAAATCGACTCCCATCTGGATTGGCGTCAAGAGGTCAATGGCGTGACCGACGGCTACTCCAGCCCAATCCGCCGCGCCTCTGAGATGGCCCATGTCGGCGAAATCTTCCAGATTGGTCTGCGTGCCAACGGCTCCGCGCGTCAAGAAGAAGTGGACGCCGCGCTGGCCTATGGCGCACATCTGATCACCGCCCACGAGCTGCATGACGAAGGCGTCGAGGCCATTCTCAGCCGCATTCCCGACGGCGGCAATTACTACCTGACCATGGATGCCGACGGCATCGACCCGACCATCATGCCCGCCGTGGCTGGCCCGGCGCTGGGCGGCGTGACCTACAGCGAAGCGCGCAAACTGATCCACGGATTGGTGAAGAAGGGGCGCGTGGTGGGAATGGATATCGTTGAAATCACGCCGAAAAAAGACCTCAACGGCATTACCGCCATCACCGCCTGCCGGTTCTTCGTTAACCTGATTGGCATGGCCGTGCGGGCCGGATACTTCAATAAATTAAGCGCCAAATAAGAGTAAAGCGTCAACACCAGGGAGCCTTCATCGGCCCAACTTATAAGCGCAGCCGACTGCGCAATAAAACTATTCATCACTTCACTACACAGGATAACCGCAATGAAAACTCGTCGTGTACTTGCTGCTTATGTCCTACCTGTCTTACTCGGCGCGGCCAGCGCCATGTTTAGCCTGAGCGCCAGCGCCGAAAACGTGCTGGATAACGTGATGGCGGCTAAAAACCTGCGCGTCGCCATTCCGGTGGACTACCCGCCGTACGGCTATGTCGGCGCTTCCATGGAGCCGGAAGGCATTGACGTCGACGTCGCCAAGCTGATTGGTCAAAAGCTAGGAGTAAAAGTCACCTTAATTCCGGTCACCGCGCCAAACCGCGTGCCCTATCTGCAAACCGGCAAGGCCGATATGACTATCTCCTCATTAGGCAAAACCGCAGAACGCGCCAAAGTGATTGATTTCAGTATTGCCTATGCGCCGTTCTTCGACGCGGTGTTCGGCAGCAGCAAGCAGGACATCACCACTTTCGCCCAGTTAGCGGGCAAAAAGGTCGGGGTGACGCGCGGCTCAATGGAAGACCAAGAGCTGACCAGCCAGTCGCCAAACGCCATTCCTCAGCGTTTTGAAGATAACAACAGCACAGTGGCGGCTTATCTCTCCGGTCAGACGCAGTTTATGGCGATTGGCACCCCGGTGGCGGGCGCCATGATGAAAAAGGACCCGAAGCTCGACCTGCATATGAAAGTGATGTTGGCCAACTCGCCGTGCTACGTCGGCATGCCCAAGGACCAGCCACAGCTGGTTGCTAAGGTGAATGACATTATCCGCGCCGCCAAGGCAGACGGCACGCTGGATAAGCTTTCTGAGAAATGGCTGGGCGGTCCGGCAGGCAACTTACCGGAATAACCCGCAGTAATTCCCTCTGCCGCACTGCGCTGGCGGGGGGAGTGAAACGCCACTATCGGGCATTTATGCCACTTGAGGAGCCGAGTCTCTATGTTTGATTTTACTTCCGTGCTGCAGCAGTGGCCGCTATTGCTGAGTGGCACCCTGATCACGCTAGTCATGACGCTGATATCGACCTTCTTGGGTATTTGTCTGGGGATCGCCAGCGGCTGGGCGCGCGCTAACGGCCGTGGGGTATTACGGCTATTGGTGGCTTGCTATGTCGAACTGCTGCGCAACACGCCTTACGTGGTGCAGTTGTTCTTTATCTTTTTCGGCCTGCCGGTGCTGGGCATTCACTTGTCAGCCATTGAGGCCAGCACCCTGTCTCTGGTGCTCAACCTGGGGGCGTATAGCTCAGAGATCGTCCGCGCCGGGATCCAAAACACCCCGCGCAGCCAGATTGAAGCGGCGCAAAGTCTGGCGCTCAACCCGTGGCAAATCTTCACCCGCGTGGTGTTGCCCCCGGCCCTTGGGCGCGTCTGGCCCAGCATGATCAGTCAGGTGGTTATCATCATGCTCGGGTCGGCGGTCTGTAGCCAAATCTCTACCGAGGAGCTGTCTTACGCCGCCAACCTGATTGCCAGCCGCTCTTTCCGCAATTTTGAGTCTTACATCGTGGCGACGACGATCTACCTGCTGCTTGCCATCGCGGTGCGTCAGTTTCTTGGCTGGTTCGGCCCGCGCTTCATCTTTGGTCCACAAACAGGAAAAAGATCATGAGTGATTTCTCACTGTGGGACATCTACCGCAACCTGCTGCTGGCGCTGCGCTGGACCGTCGGGCTGTCGCTGATTGCCTTTATTGGCGGCGGCCTTGTCGGCGCCATCCTGCTGGTCATGCGCCTGTCTCATCGCCGATGGCTGCAAATCCTCGTGGTGATTTACGTCAACCTGTTTCAGGGTACGCCGCTGCTGATGCAGCTGTTTTTGACCTACTTCGGACTGGCGCTGTTTGGTATTGATACCACCCCGCTGGTGGCCGCCAGCCTCTGTTTAACCCTCTACGCCAGCGCCTATCTGACAGATATCTGGCGCGGCAGCGTGGAGAGCATTTCCAAGCAGCAGTGGGAGGCGTCCGCCAGTCTGGCGCTCTCTTTCGGCGAACAGCTGCGCTATGTGATATTGCCGCAGGCGGTGCGCGTCGCCATCGCCCCCACCGTGGGCTTTATGGTGCAGGCGGTAAAAGCCACGGCGCTGGCCTCGGTGATCGGCTTTGTCGAGTTGACGCGCTCCGGGCAGATTATTGCTAACGCCACCTTCTCACCATTTTTGGTCTACGGCAGCGTGGCGCTGCTTTATTTCATCCTCTGTTTTCCGCTCTCGCTGTGGAGCCGGTATCTCGAAAAACAAGTAATGCGTGGAGCCGATAACCATGACCAAAACTAACCACACCGAGGCCGGGTTTGCGGTCGTTGATATCACCGGTTTGCACAAACGCTTTGGCGACAATGAGGTGCTGAAGGGCATTGATCTGAAGATCAAACGCAAAGAAGTGGTGTGCATTTTGGGCAAAAGCGGCTCGGGCAAAAGCACCCTGCTGCGCTGCATTAACGGGCTGGAGAGCTTTCACCAGGGCACGTTAACCGTCGACGGCCAAGCCTTGCGCCATGACGACCCGGCCGCCATGCGCGAGCTGCGCCAAAACGTCGGCATGATTTTCCAGAGCTTCAACCTGTTCCCGCATCTCACCGTGGGCCGCAACATCATGCTGGCCCCGACGCTGGTCAAAAAACTGCAAAAAGAGTCGGCGGAGCGCGCCGCGCGAACTCTGCTGGCCCGCGTCGGTCTGGAGGAGAAGTTCGACATGTGGCCCGCCAGCCTCTCCGGGGGCCAGCAGCAGCGCGTGGCGATTGCCCGCGCGCTGGCGATGAACCCGGAGGTGCTGCTGTGTGACGAAATCACCTCTGCGCTCGATCCCGAGCTGGTCGGCGAAGTGCTACAAGTGATTGAAACCCTCGCCGAAGAGGGCATGACCATCATCATGGTGACTCACGAAATGAACTTTGCGCGCAAAGTCAGCGATCGCATCGTCTTTATGCATCAGGGGAAAGTCCACGAAGTGGGCACCCCTGACCAAATTTTCAACGCACCCCAGACGCCGGAGCTTAAGCAGTTCCTTGCCTAACTTCGGCAGCAGCGTTACGCAATTTTACGGGGCATTCCCCCACCTTAAGTCCAACACCTTAATGCAGTAAACCAGGAGAAAAGCATCATGGCACATACCCGTATTCGCCCGTTTAACACCAAAGTCACCTACCCTGAACAGAATCTGGATAATGATTTATGTCAGGCCGTGGTCGCTGGAAATATGGTGTTTTTGCGCGGTCAGATTGGTCAAGACCTCGATACCCGCGAATCGGTCGGCAAGGGCGACGTCGCGGCACAAACCGAACAAGCGATGTACAACATTAACATGCTGTTAGAAGAGTCGGGCAGCAAGCTGGAAGACATCTGCAAAATCACCGTGTACCTTACCGATGTACGTTACCGCGAGACGGTTTACAACATCATGGGTCGCTGGTTGAAAGGGGTGTTCCCGGTCTCTACCGGCCTGATGATCACCTCGCTGGCGCGCCCAGAGTGGTGGGTTGAGATTGACGTTATCGCTGTAAAATCATAAGGAAAGCGTGATGCAGACCGTAATAGATATCCTGTCTAAATTGGTGAGTTTTAACACCATTAGCCTGCAGTCTAATCTGGCGATGATTGACTATATCGACACCTATCTGGCCGATTATGGCATTGCGGCTCGCCGGGTTTATAGCGAAGACGGTCTGCGTGCCAACCTTTACGCCACCATTGGCAATCCTCATCGTGGGGGGATCTGCTTTTCGGGTCACTCTGATGTGGTTCCCGTTGAAGGCCAGCCCTGGTCGCAAGACCCCTTTGTGCTGACCACCCGCGATGGCCGCCTCTATGGTCGCGGCAGCGCCGACATGAAAGGATACTTGGCCTGCGTGCTGGCGCTGGTGCCCGAATTTATTGAAGCCACGCGCCATCCGGACGCCGCGCCGGTACACATTGCGGTCAGCTACGATGAGGAGATAGGCTGCGTCGGCGTACGCGGCCTGCTGGATGAGTTATCGCGCGACGCCGTGCGCCCGAGTGGTTGCATCGTCGGTGAGCCGACCCTGATGAAAGTCGCCACGGCGCACAAAGGCAAAAGCGCGTGGCGCTGCTCGGTTCACGGGCAGGCAGCCCACTCCTCTCAGCCCGATTGGGGGGTGAATGCGATTGAAATCGCCGCCGAGCTGGTGACCTTTTTGCGCCAGCAGGGCAAAGGCTGGCAGCAGGAAACTGGCGATGCGCGCTACGATCCGCCGTGGTCCACGGTGCAGGTCGGCACCATTAAAGGCGGCACCGCCGTCAACGTGGTGCCGGACCACTGTGAGTTCGATTTTGAAATTCGCGCCTTGCCCGGCTCTCCCCACCAGCAGCTGCCCCAAACCTTGCAGCAATGGGCGAGCCAAGAGTTGCTCCCCGATATGCGCCGCGTCAGCCCCGACACCGATATTCACCTGTCGCAGCAAGTCGAATATCCAGGGTTGCAAGACGATCAATCGATGGACGCGCTCAAGCAACAATGCGCCAGCGCGCTGCCCCAGCACGACTTCGAATCCGTGGCTTTTGGCACCGAAGCCGGGCTGTTCCAGCAGGCTGGCATCCCTACCGTGATTTGCGGCCCCGGCTCCATTACTCAGGCGCACAAGGCCGACGAATATATCGAGCTGTCACAGCTAGAACTCTGCCTGACCTTTTTACGCAAGATGGTTAGTGGCGGCAGCCTGTAACCCCGCAGCCAGCTGCTCTTTATTGAGCGGCACGCAGTAGACTGGCGTTCCGGCTTCGAAACGCCATCCTTCCTCCAACGCCCCGGCGTCTACCACGTCAAAACCGAACTCGTCGAGCAGCGCCGTAACGATGACCTTGCCCTGGGCGTCATCACCGACAATCGGCAAAGCGCGGCGTTCGGCAGCGGAAGCAGGCAGACCGTCATTCAGCAAATCATCCATTCTGATGGCGTTAAAGGCTTTGATCACCCGCGACTCGGGCAAATGCTTTGCCAACATTTCGCTGGTGGTGGTCTGGTGCTGGTCAAGTTCAGGGATGCGCCCATCGCGATCCGGATAGTAGTTGTTGGCGTCAATCACCACTTTGCCCACCAGCGGCGCGGCGGGCACGCTGCGATAGGCCTCTAATGGAATGGCGATCACCACCACGTCGCCGAACTCGGCCGCCTGCTGCGGGGTTCCTGCCTCGCACTGGGTGGTGCGGGTTAAGGTAAATAATGTTTTGGGATCCCGCGAATTGCTCAACATCACCTGATGTCCCGCCGCTAAGGCCAGCTTGCTGATAGCCCGACCCACAAACCCTGCCCCAATAATGCCTATCTTCATGTTCTTCTCTCCAAGGTTGATGACAGAGTGAGCATGATTGATATAGATTCGAAGATAAATGGCCGTTTAAATTGATAACTAACAACCCAGAGTGGTGAATCATGGACAGACTGACCAGCATGAGCGTGTTTGTGAAATCAGCCGATTTAGGCTCTTTCGCCGCGACGGCGGACGCGCTGGAGATGTCGCCGCAAATGGTGGCGAAGCACATCGCCGCTTTGGAAGCGCAGCTCGGCATTACATTGCTCAACCGCACCACCCGCCGCCAGCAGCTGACCGACGTCGGCCGTGCCTACTATGAACGCTGCAAGCGCGTGCTGTCCGAGGTGGAAGCCGCAGACTCGCTGGCGCTGGACATGCAAACTCATCCGAAAGGCATTTTGAAAGTTAGCGCGCCCATCACCTTCGGCGCTTTTACCATGCCCGCCTTTGTGACGCGATTTTTGGCCCAGCACCCGGACATGCAGATAGACCTCTCGCTTGACGATCGCTACGTGGATCCTTTGGAAGAAGGCATTGAAGTAATTATTCGGCTGGGAGATTTGGTGGATTCGTCACTGATTGCCCGCCGGCTCAGGCCTTACAGGCTCATCGCCTGCGCCTCGCCGGACTATCTGGCAAAGCGCGGCACGCCGGAAACGCTGGACGATTTGGCTCATCACGACTGCCTGCACTATGGCTCTTCCCCTGCCTCGCAGCCCTGTCGCTGGCTGTTTAGCCGCGACGGGAAAACGCAGGAAGTACATATCGAAGGGCGATTTCATTGCAATAATTGGAATGCCTTACTGCACGCGGCGATCAGCGGCTTTGGCATTACGCTCGGCCCGGAAATCGTGCTGGAGAGTGAAGTCAAAGCAGGCCGACTAGTTCAGGTGTTAACCCAGTACCAAGGCCCGGCCCGCCCGATGCATATCGTCTATCCGCCCACTCGCCGACCAACGGCCAAACTCCGCAGCTTTGTGGATGCCATGGTGGCGGAGTTCGGCAATGAGTAAGCAAGACGCAGGGCTTTTCGCTTAAAACAGTTACTCTTTTTCGACTTGCAGGGACTCGCCAATGGCATAGAAGTTGCCGCCAGCGATGTAGTGCAAACTGCGGAAGTCCGGATCGGAGCTTCCAAACGCCCAGTGGCCGTTTTTGAATACCCGCGTGTCAGCCCATGCGCCAATAACTTCGCCAATAAACAGGTCGTGGGCCTGCTGGTTGTGCGGCTCATTGATTAACCGGCACGATAACCATGCCGAACAACCTTCAACAAAGGGGCCGTCGTGGCCTTCAATGCTGAACAGCTGCACGCCGGTTTTTACCAATTTATCCGGCTCGGTAAACAGGCTGCTGCGGCCTAAATCATAAGTCAGTTGCAACTGAGCCACGGTAGGAACCTGCAACACAAAGGTGCCGCTCTTTTCGATCAACTCACGGGTTTTAGTGATTTTATCCAGCACAACCATCACTTTTGACGGGGTGAAGTCCAGCGCGCACGACCAGGCGGCGGTCATCACGTTATCCACCCCGCCGTGGCTTCCAGACACCAACACCGTCGGTCCATGATTGAGTAAGCGGTATGATTTTTCTAATTCTACTGGCGCAATAAATTCGTTCATCTGGGTCCCTTGGCGGCTGTTTGCAGTTCGTTCGGCGGCATAACAATAGCAAAAGTCAGTAGCGGAGAAGAACAGATGAGTGAGAGAAAAATTAAATTGCGGTGCGGCGTCCACAGAGGCAACTCATGGCTGGACTGATAAGAAAAAATGAAGGAATTTTGCAACAGAAATGAAAAAGCCCCAGCGATATTTGCCGGGGCTTTTATGGTACTACAGTGTTAGTAATTAACATTAATCAACTTATAACTTAATACTACTTCAAATGATGTACATAGCTTCACAGGATATATTGGTCACTCTTGTACTGCCGTCCTCCTATAATAAAATGGAATAAAGCATCAATCCTGTGTCATTTACCGGTTTCTCTGTTCGAAATAGAGGATCCGATAAGTACATCGCCCACGCGATATATACTCTTTGATGCGTTGCCTTACTTTCATCGCGACATTCTCGATCTCATACTTTCGTACCCAAATCGCGAACATTACTTTTAACAACAAGGCCTTACATCATCGCGCATTCCCATGCGTGCGATTGTACAAATTAACTACGTGGCTTGAAATCTTCATCACTCGAATTGGTTTTCATTCCTTTCCGCAGTGAATCTCCCATACAACAGTATTTCGTGGCCCGTATCGCACTCTGTTTTATAGAGTATTTAAAACTCTCTATATAACGATGAAGGAGGGGTAAGAAATACTTGTTACTTCAAACTTCGCTTCACCGTTGAGTCCTAATTTACTCGTTCTTAGCGGGGTGTCAACACTGTATTTAAGAACATGTTTTTATTCTCAGTCATACCCAATATTTCGATGAAATTTTTGATATTTCCCACCTTTTCAATCAAGTCATCAATAGGTTGAAAAAGCGGTTGTGGTAATTGGTCACAATTAAACCAGTGCCAGCCTTCGCATTTCTCTGGCTCGGTGTTAACCGGCTCGCCCTGCTCAGGTTGGGAGTGTGCAACACAAAACAGCGTCACATAGTGTTTTTGCTCGAGAGTGAAAATATCGTTAACCCAGGGGCCGGGATGCACTACCTCGAGTTGCAAGCCTGTTTCTTCTAAAGCTTCTCTCCGGGCGCACTGTTCTGGCGTTTCGCCAAACTCTAAATGGCCGCCGGGAGCAGACCAAAAACCGGCACCGTGACTACCTTTTCTGCGGCCCAGCAACAATTTCCCCTCGCGGAAAATCAGTACGCCGACGCCGATCCTCGGCATTAAACTCATCATTTCTCTCCGTTAACTTCGCTTTGCTGGTCACCATTTTTTCACCTCCAACATAGTTCTCACCGAGTGGTTTGCCAATAAGGCCCGCCACTTTCACCAAAAATAACGTCTGAGTTGCAACGTTGCGCACAAGTCGGCTAAGATACAGAACATATACGATTCATATATAAACCATATATTGCGAGAACCCCGATGGGCATTATCAAAATCTCAGAAATGATGCATGAGAACCTGCGTATCGCCAGCATGGCCTTTACCCGTTCAATGAATGCTCAGGCCGAGCATTGGATGAAAGTCGGCATGCTGATGGAGATGCACCCAGACCTTTCTCACCGTGATATCTGCCAGCTATTGGTAAAAGCCAGCACGGAATCGAACGAGCAGTTCGATGGCATAAAGACACTACTTAATGATGGCGTGACAACAAGGAAGAGCACCAATGAGCAATAATTCGTTTATAAAATCTCCTGAAGGCATCGCCAAGGCGCGCGCCGCCGGGCATCTGGCCGCGCGCGTGCTGCAAATGATTGAACCCCATGTTCAGCCCGGCGTCACCACCGACTATCTGGATGCCCTGTGTCATGACTTTATCGTCAACGAGCTGGACGCGATCCCGGCCAACATTGGTTATCAGGGCTATACCAAAACCACCTGCATCTCGGTGAATCACGTGATTTGCCACGGTATTCCTTCAGATAAAGTGTTGAAAAAGGGTGATATCGTCAACGTGGACGTGGCGTTGATCAAAGACGGTTGGTATGGCGACACCAGCCGGATGTTCTACGCCGGTGAACCTTCGATCCTCGCCCGCCGCTTGGTGGATACCACGCTCGAAGCCATGCACGCCGGTATTGACGTCGTCCGGCCGGGCGCGACGCTGGGTGACGTGGGTTTTGCGATTGCCGCCGTTGCCAGACGCGAAGGATTTAGCGTGGTGGAAGAGTATTGCGGCCACGGCATCGGGCAGGGCTACCATGAAGACCCGCAGGTGCTGCACTACGGCCAGAAAGGCCAAGGCCTAGTGCTGAAAGAAGGCATGCTGTTCACCATCGAGCCGATGATCAACGCCGGCCAGCGCTACTCAAAATTTTTAAAAGATGGCTGGACCGTAGTGACTAAAGACCACTCCCTCTCGGCGCAGTGGGAACACATGGTGCTGGTCACTAAAGACGGGCATGAGATCCTCACTCCATGGCCATAAAAATTAAGGCCCATTGATTTGGGCCTTTCTTGACCTATTTTGTCCTTTTTTGTATTTTAAGGACATGCATACATTCCTGATCATTGTCCCCGAAGGGAGCATGCTGTTCGAACCGACCGGCATCGCTGACATCCTGATGCAAGCTAATCGCTTGAGGCCCAAGGATTCTCCTCATCCGCCCTACCAGGTCGAAATTGCCACCACCCAGTCGCATCGCGTCATTCACGGCATGTCCGGTTTGAATCTGTTGGCCGACCATCGGCTGGCAGATCTTGACCCCGCATTGCCGCGCGACACCGTAATGATCACCGGCAAAGGCTCGACTCCTGAAGAATCCGCACTGGTCGCCAACTGGATCAGCCGCGCCGCGCCTCATGCCAAAAGAGTGGTATCGATTTGCGGCGGCGCGCTGCTGCTGGCAGAGGCGGGCCTGCTCGACGGACGTCGCGCCACCACCCACTGGCGGCAGCTGGATAACCTGCAAAATAGCTATCCCAAAGTGCTGGTCGAGAAAGGGCCGATTTATCTGCAAGACGGCAATGTCTGGACCTCGGCGGGCGTCAGCTCGGGCTTTGATCTCACGCTGGCACTGGTGGAAGATGACCACAGCTTCACCCTGGCGCGCGACGTCGCACAGGATCTGGTGATGTTCCTGCGTCGTCCCGGCGGGCAGTCGCAGTTCAGCCGTTTCCTGCTCAGCCAGTCCAATACCCCCGGCCCTATCCGCGACCTGCAAAGCTGGATCCTGCAAAATCTTTCCGGCGACCTGTCGGTGGAAAAACTGGCCGAGCGCGTCGCCATGAGTCCGCGCAACTTTACCCGCGTCTTCACCCGAGAAACCGGCAGCAGCCCGGCGAAATACGTCGAGGAAGTGCGTCTTGACGTGGCCCGTCAGCACCTAGAGCAAAGCTCAGACAAAATAGAACAGATCGCCGCCATAACCGGATTTGGCAATAGCCTGAACCTGCGCCGGGTATTCGAACGCAATCTGCAACTCACGCCGTCTGATTACCGCGAACGCTTCTACGCGCGTAACATGGCTTAAATTGATTCTTATTTGTCATTTACGCCAACTTGCCAAAGCACTATTTTGAAACCAGACAACTCACCAAGGAGTACATCATGGTCAAAGTAGGCATTAACGGTTTTGGTCGTATTGGTAGAAACGTTCTGCGCGCCGCGCTCGGCCGCAGCGATTTTCAAGTCGTGGCCATCAACGACCTGACCGACAGCAAAACCCTCGCGCATCTTCTTAAATATGACTCACTGCAGGGCACCCTCGCGGCCGAAGTCGAAGCTTCCGAAGGCCAGCTGAAAGTTAATGGCAACGCGATCCGCGTTTTCTCTGAGCGCGATCCGGGTGCAATACCATGGAGCAGCGTTGGCGTCGAACTGGTCATTGAATCCACCGGCTTCTTCACCGAAAAAGCCAAAGCCGAAGTGCACATCACCAAAGGCGGCGCCAAGCGCGTGATCCTCTCCGCGCCGGGCAAAGACGATGACATCACCGTGGTGATGGGCGTTAACCATGAAAAATATGACCCGGCGCAGCACAAGATTGTCAGCAACGGCAGTTGCACTACCAACGGTCTGGCCCCGGCGGCGCAGGTCCTGCATCAAAGCTTCGGCATTGAGCACGGCCTGATGAACACCACTCATGCCTACACCAACAGTCAGGCACTGCATGACCAGCCGGAGAAAGACCTGCGCGGCGCACGTGCGGCGGCGCTGTCGATTGTTCCTTACTCCAGCGGCGCGGCCAAAGCCTTGGGTAAAGTCATTCCTGAGCTGGACGGACGCCTGACCGGCTACTCACTGCGCGTGCCGGTGCCAGTGGTTTCCATCGTTGACCTGACCGTGACGCTAAAACGCGATGTAACTGCTGAAGAAGTGAATAACGCCTTCCGCAAAGCCGCAGAATCCGGGCCACTGAAAGGGATTTTGGGCTACAGCGATGAGCCGCTGGTGTCGAGCGATTATCAGGGTGATGCGCGCTCGTCGATTATCGACGGACTGTCCACGCTGGTGATTGGCGGCAATCTGGTGAAGATCCTCGCGTGGTATGACAACGAATGGGCCTTCTCAAACCGTCTGGTGGATTTAGCCGTGCTGATGGACCAGCGAGGTTTGTAATCCAGCGTGAAGAACAGTTCTGGCCCGCCATTGTGCGGGCCTTTTGCTAACTGTAAAACCATCCATTTTAAGCGATCTTCTTGGCCGCAATTACGTCTCACCAATTCCCGTAGGGGTAGGTTTTGCCTTTGATGAAAGCCTTTGTGTCTTCTCCATATTCATAGCCATTAGAAAATCGGGTAATACCTTTACATGCATTTAACTGGTCACCTGAAAGTGTTTCTATGGCTAAAGGTGTAACGTGGTAATTGGGATACTTACCAACATCTTGCAGCCAGACAGTCACTTTTCCCTCTGGAGCCAGACCAATTGTCATCATGTCGTAATAAACTTCCAAGCCACGATAATTTTTATGTCCTGCGGGCTTCCTCATTTTTTCATCAAGGGAGGCAGAAAAGGACAGGCGGGTTTCATAAACCTTTTTATCGATGATGGAGTCCCAACAAAAAATAAGGTGTTTAGGTGGATTTTGAATTTTGTTCCAGTATCCAGGCGGATTACGAGGCCTATCTCCCCAGCTTCCTACTATTTCCGGGCCTGTATGTGTCTTATCGAGAGTTTTAAAACTATAGGCGTTGCCTTTGGTATCCATAACAATGGCGTAAGTCACTAAAGCTGGCAGAGCCTTAGGAGTGATAAAAGTAAAGTACCACTCTTCTGGAGCAGCCCTTTCTGAATTAATAGTATTGGCTTCAACGGCCCTCTGACAGCCAGTGATAATTAATGCTGAAAGAAGCCCTGCCAGACGTGTTATTTCCATATATCTCTACCCTCCATTTTAAGCGGCCCTCTTGGCCACAATTACGTCTCACCAATTCCCGTAGGGATAGGTTTTCCCTTTGATGAAATCTGGCGTCTCACCGTAATATTTGTACCCATTTGGATGCTTGGTAATGCCTTTACAGATTTCCAAATTCTCACCTGTAAGCGTTTTTAAAGTTGAGGGTGTAACACGGTAATTGGGTTCAGTTCCTATCCCTCGGAGCCAAACAGCAACCTTCCCTTCAGGGGCTAAACCTATTTGCACGGTGTCATAATAAGCTGTGTTACCTACATAATCCGTTAATTCACTGGGTCTAGACATTTTGTCCTGAATTGATTGGGGAAATGAAATGTGAGTTTCATAAACCCTTTTATCAATGATCGAGTCCCAGCAAAATATCATAAGCTTAGGCGGGGCTTTGATCCTATTCCAGTGCCCACCGGGTGCTCTTGATTGATCATTCCACTTACCAATAACCTTATCTAGAGACGCAGTACTGTCTAATGTGTTGAATCGATAATCAATCTGATTAATATCAAGAATTGCGACAAAGGTGACGAGGGCAGGCAACGCCTTTGGTGTGAAAAAATTAAAGCGCCACTCCCTAGCTTTGGTCGGGGCATCTTCTAGATTTGTAGCATGGCAGCCCATTACTGTTAGTAGTGGGATCAACACAACCAGACGTATTATTTCCATATACCTTTACCATCCATATTAAGCAGCCCTCTTGGCCACAATGAGATCTCACCAATTCCCGTAGGGGTAGGTTTTTCCTTTGATGAAATCTGGCGTCTCACCGTAATATTTGTAGCCATTTGGATGCTTGGTAATGCCTTTACAGATATCTAGCTGTTCGCCGGAGAGTGTTTTTATAGATGAAGGTGTTACGCGGTAATTGGGATAATTACCCACATCTTGCAGCCAGACCGTCACTTTTCCTTCAGGTGCCAAACCTATAATCATGGTGTCGTAATAAACCTTTGTTCCACGCCGATTTTTATGATCCGCAGGGGTGATCATTTTTTCCCAAACAGATTGTGGGAAGCTTATCGATGTTTCATATACCTTCATATCGATAACTGAGTCCCAGCAAAACACCATAGCTTTAGGCGGATGCCTGGCTTTATTCCATGTCACCGACGAGCGACGAATATGCTGACTCCATTCGCCTACACTGTCAGGGTTACCCTGAGTTCCATCGAGCGTGTTAAATTGATAAACAATATCGTCGGTATCAAGAATGGACGCGAAAGTCACTAGCGAGGGCAATGCCTTGGGGGTAACAAAACTAAATCTCCACTCGCCATACGGCAGTGAGAACGGATTGGAGGCATCAGGACGAGTATTATCAGCAGTAGCTTGGCAACCTATTAATGTCAAAGCCAATAAGCTTGCGGCCAGACGTGTTATTTCCATATACCTTTACCATCCATATTAAGCGGCCCTCTTGGCCGCAATTAGATCTCACCAATTCCCGTAGGGGTAGGTTTTTCCTCTGATGAAAGCCTTTGTGTCTTCTCCATATTCATAGCCATTAGAAAATCGGGTAATACCTTTACATGCATTTAGCTGGTCACCTGAAAGTGTTTCTATGGCTAAAGGTGTAACGTGGTAATTGGGATACTTACCCACATCTTGCAGCCAGACAGTCACTTTTCCCTCTGGAGCCAGACCAATTGTCATCATGTCGTAATACACTTCCAAGCCACGATAATTTTTATGTCCAGCGGGCTTCCTCATTTTTTCATCAAGGGAGGCAGAAAAGGACAGGCGGGTTTCATAAACCTTTTTATCGATGATGGAGTCCCAACAAAAAATAAGGTGTTTAGGTGGATTTTGAATTTTGTTCCAGTATCCAGGCGGATTACGAGGCCTATCTCCCCAGCTTCCCACTATTTCTGGGCCTGTATGTGTCTTATCGAGGGTTTTAAAGCTATAAGCGTTGCCTTTGGTGTCCATAACAATGGCATAAGTCACTAAAGCTGGCAGAGCTTTGGGAGTGATAAAAGTAAAGTACCACTCTTCTGGAGCAGCCCTTTCTGAATTAATAGTATTGGCTTCAACGGCGCTTTGACATCCCGTTATAATTAATGCCGAAAGAAGCACAGCCAGACGTGTTATTTCCATATATCTCTACCCTCCATTTTAAGCGGCCCTCTTGGCCGCAATTACGTCTCACCAATTCCCGTAGGGGTAGGTTTTGCCTTTGATGAAATCTTTTATGTCTTGATCATATCCATATGAAAAATCACTATCGGTGATTCCTTTGCAAATATTTAGCTGGTCACCGGAAAGAGTTTTTATGGCTGTAGGTGTAACGCGATAGTTGGGATGATCGTCAACATCTTGCAACCAAACAGCGACTTTCCCCTCGGGTGCAAGGCCAATAACCATCGTTTTGTAATAGGTTATACGCCCATACGAATCTTTATGAGCGGCAGGAGTGATCATTTTCTCCCAAATCGGTTGCTTGAATGTTAAATAAGTTTCATACACCTTTTTGTCTATTATCGAGTCCCAGCAAAAAACCATAAAATGTGGCGGGTATTTAGCCTTGTTGTAATTGATTGAGACAAAGTTACTCCGCGTAAAATCATTCCAAGTCCCCACGACCTCTGGGTCTGATTGAGTTTTATCGATAGTATTAAACTCATAAACATAACCATCGGTATCAATCAACTTGACATGAGTCACTACAGCAGACAGTAATTTAGGGGTAAAAAAATCGAATTTCCACTCTCCATAGGGAGTTGCATATTTGCTGACTTCAGAAGTTGAATTATCTTGCCCTGTACTCTGACAGCCAGTCAGAATCAATGCAGAAACAAGCCCAGCCATCGGTATTATTTCCATATACCTTTACCATCCATTTTAAGCGGCTCTCTTGGCCGCAATTACGTCTCACCAATTCCCATAGGGGTAAGTTTTGCCTTTGATGAAATCTTTTATGTCTTGATCATATCCATATGAAAAATCACTATCGGTGATTCCTTTGCAAATATTTAGCTGGTCACCGGAAAGGGTTTTTAGAGTTGAGGGCGTAACACGGTAATTAGGCTCAGTTCCTATCCCCCGCAGCCAAACAGCAACCTTCCCTTCAGGGGCTAAACCAATTTGCATAGTGTCATAATAAGCTGTGTTACCTGCATAATCCTTTAATTCACTGGGTCTAGACATTTTGTCCTGAATTGATTGGGGAAAAGAGATGTGAGTTTCATAAACCTTTTTATCAATGATCGAGTCCCAGCAAAATATCATAACCTCAGGAGGAGCTTTGATCCTATTCCAATGCCCACCGGGTGCTCTTGATTGATCATTCCACTTACCAATAACCTTATCTAGAGACGCAGTACTATCTAAGGTGTTGAATCGATAATCAATCTGATTAATATCAAGAATTGCAACAAAGGTAACGAGTGCAGGTAGCGCCTTGGGAGTGAAAAAATTAAAGCGCCACTCCCTAGCTTTGGGCGGGTTATCTTCAAGATTTGTAGCATGGCAGCCCATTATTGTTAGTAGTGGCAGCAAAACTGCCAGACGTGTTATTTCCATATTTTTTTTCCATCCATATTGTAAGCCGTCCGGCACCACTGTTCGTCTGGACGATTGGTAAAATTGACTAGCTTCGCAGGCTTCACAGCCCCAATTGGTAGACCTTGTTCATCTTTAATTACGCTATTCCAGTTGGCTGAACAGTGAAGGTATTTTTTGGCTAATACGTTAAGTTCCGGCGAAGTAAAAACATAGCGTGTTTCACCGTTACGCACTGCTTTACCAAGACGCAAAGCCTTCTGGCATAATGCATCGAGTTCTATCGGTAGTCTTAGTTTTAAATTTGTTTCCCGTATAGGATCGAATTTCACCCCCGCCTCTTGTGCAGCATCCAGCATCACTCGCAGGCTTACTTTTGACCAGTAATTGTAGGTGGTTCGCTCGAGAGTCAAGGCCGCGGCGCTTCGTTTTTGTAATCTGCCGTAATGGTCAGCAGGCATCCTGTCGTCATGCCAAGTTTTAACGTCTATTTCGACATTCTGACAAATTGAATTAATAGCCGGGAATTGATTCATCTCTTTGAGCTGTTGCACTGTTTGCTGATAAACCCTTGTCTGAGTATCGTCAGTTGAGAAGGGAACGGTTTCAAACTGCGGTCGAGTCAGAAAATAAGCTTCGTATTCCACCGGGTTATAACCCCCTCCTATATCGGAATGGGCTCCGGGTAACTCTACTTCTGGCCATGCGGGCTTCACACTGTTGAGCGCAAAGTTAAATCGGCACTCGTGCTGGGCAGTAATATGGAAGACTTTTTCTGCTACACCGGGACGCAGAGCGATATTCACATCGCCTGTATCCGCTGTATGAGGGTTAAAGCCATTTTCGGGCGTGCCGATGGCCGCCACGGTATCAAAAATGCCAATAAACCGGGTTTTACCTCCCGGAGTGCCATTTAACTCAACATTGCCTAATCCCGCTTTTATCGCGGCTATAATTTGAGGGTCTTGAGAGAACACGCGATTGGCAAAATGCCGAGCTGCGGCGGCACCACGGCTAAAGCCAAAAATATCGAACTGCAGCTCTTTTATGATGCAAGAGCGTGCAACACGGTGGTTTGTAAAATACCCTCTTATACCGTCAATTAAGTTTGTTATGGCCTTGTCGGTTTTCTTAATAACGCCAGTATCTCCTGCTCCAGTCCCCATTCCGTAAGAACTGTCTCCTGCACCTGATTCTGTTCCAATACCTTCGATATAAATCGCCTGCTGTCCGGTGCCAGAATCAACTTCAAGTTTTTGGTTATATAACGTGTTAAGCCAATATACATTGGTGTAATACCCAAGATGGCTACCAGCCGAGATACCACTTAGCCCATGCGTAATTTTGACACACTGCTGTAACGAGGATATCGCATCAGCGCTGCTCATCTCATAATGCTCTGCACTACATGCCTTGAGACGCGCGTCGGTATTGTTGGCATTATTCCCCGTACCATCAAAGAACACGCCGAGGGTTAGGGTAATTTCGCGTTTCGGTTTCTTTGCAGCCTGTCCGCGCTGCTCCGGATCTGCGCTTGTGCTCTTCGCCGCCGTTTCTTCGCCAATAAATTCATAGGTGTCATTCACCATTGATGGAATGAATTCTGCATTGCACGGGCAGCTACTTCTACTGTGCAGCGTACCGGCAAATTTGCGGCCGTTAATGGTGTCATGGGGAATGTGCCCCACAATGATGTAAGTGCCGGGGTGCTTGCCGCAGCTAACCCTATCCTCTTCCCTTGCCACCGCTCTGCCAAACAGCGTGTGGGTAAAATCCCCCTCCAGAATGATACCGCCACAGGTAGTTTCGTCCTCGACGACCAGATAATAACCTATTGTCATTAGCGCATCCTCCAAGGCGGAGTGAAGCTTGAAACAAGGTTTTTTGCCGCCGAATGGGGGTCGTTGAGCCGCAGGCTATGAGAAAGAGGCTGATAAATTGAAGGGCCAGATTGAACGATTTCCAGCCAATGGGCAGGCGTGCTCCTGCTGTGACGCAGCGTATCCATATTAATTTCCTTTTTTATATGGTTATTCCGCGCTCATTTTACCCATGGCTAGCGTTTCGCCAAAGGTTACTTTTCATTATTGAGTTACAGGGGGTTCCCCACTAAGATTTCCTGTCAGCGCGCCGCAATATCTGGCCCGGCGGCGAGAAGCTGGCGGGTGGGAGGATGACATAGCGCCGCGTCGATTAAGCAAGATGAAGGCCAGAGAATATATCCTATATTCTCTGGCTGGAATGTCAGCAAAGTCTGGACTTAGGCTGGTTTAAGATAAGCTAGAACTAACCCTTTTTGCTCGATTTTACTTAAACCAGCACACCCAAACTCGCGGCGTCAAAGTCGTGCAGTTGGTCCTGATTGCCGTTGCGGATTTTGATGACCCAGTGCGGGTCGCTGAGCAGCGCGCGGCCGACGGCGATTAAGTCGAACTCGTCGCGTTCCAGGCGTTGTAGCAGGTTGTCGAGGCTGGCGGGCTGCGCGCCTTCGCCAGTGAAGGAGCCCATAAAGTCATTCGACAGGCCGACCGAGCCGACGCTGATGGTCGCAGCGCCTGTCAATTTCTTGGCCCAACCCGCGAAGTTCAGACCGGACTCCCCATCAATCTCAGGGAACTCTGGCTCCCAGAATCGGCGCTGCGAGCAGTGCAATATATCCACGCCCGCCTCGACCAGCGGCAACAGCCAGTCGGTCATTTCATCAGGGGTAGTCGTCAGGCGGAAGGCATAGTCCTGCTGCTTCCACTGGCTGACGCGCAGGATCAGCGGGAAGTCTGGCCCTACGGCCTCGCGCATGGCTTTCACCACCTCGGCGGCGAAGCGAGAACGCTGTTTTAGCGTCGCGCCGCCGAAGCTGTCGGTGCGCAGGTTGGTCGCCGCCCAGAAGAATTGGTCGATGAGATAGCCGTGCGCGCCGTGGATTTCGGCGACGTCAAAACCTAAGCGTTTGGCGTCTGCGGCGGCCTTTGCGAAAGCAGCGATGGTATCGGCAATCGCCTCTTCGCTCATGATCTCTCCACGCGGCTGGCCCGGCCCAATCAGCCCTGAAGGGCTTTCTACCGGCGCCTCGGGTACCCATTCGGTCATAAAGCTGGCAACGGAGCCGGTATGCCACAGCTGCGGCCCCATCTTGCCTCCGGCGGCGTGAACCTCGTCAATCACCTTTTTCCAGCCTGTCAGCGCCTCTTCGCCGTGGAAGAAAGGGATATTGGCATCATTGCGCGACGCCGGGCGGTCAATCACCGTCCCTTCGGACAGAATTAATCCGACATCCGCCGCCGCGCGGCGCTGATAGTAAGCCGCCACGTTATCGCCCGGCACGCCGTTGGGCGAGAAAGAGCGGGTCATTGGCGCCATCACAATACGGTTTTTTAACGTCAGTTTTTTTAACTGGAAAGGCTGAAATAGGGCATCTACATTCGCTTGGCTCATGATTGAATTCTCTCTATGTGGTTAGCAAAGCTGAGGGTATATTATGTATACCTAGTGTCAATCAGGCACCAAAACGCTACCAGGTATCGTTAAGGAAACCACTGTGTCGATTCAAAAAGCCCCCTGCGCAACCAAGGATTGCCCGCACCGACTGCTGTTGGACCAGATTGCGGATAAATGGTCCGTGCTGATCCTCAGTGCCCTGTGCGAGCAGCCGTTACGATTTAATACAATTAAGCGCCAGTTAGATGGCATTACTCAGAAGGCGCTAACGCAAAGCCTGCGCAGACTTCAGCGCAACGGCATTGTGGATCGCAAGGTGATCACCGCCTCGCCTATCGCGGTGGAATATCACATAACCCCCTTGGGACGCACATTGAAAGAGCCGTTCGGCGCGCTCTTCAACTGGACGATCAGCTATCTGCCCGAGGTGGAAAAAGCCCGGCAGAAATTCGATTTAAATGCCGAAGAAGAGTAAAAATGCCACTTTATCAGCCCTATTCATTGGCTGTATTTGTTCGATTTATGCAACAAATCGTCAACCAGATGAGGGTTTATCTCGCATTTTGAATCTAATAAAGTGGCGCATATGACGGGTGACGAGAGAAAGGCGCGATGCAAGACTTTAAATTACTGTATATTTTTGACCCACTTTGCGGCTGGTGTTACGCCAGCGCGCCGGCATTAGCCAGCCTCGCGGCGGCCTTTACACAGCAGTTAGAGTTGATGCCAAGCGGCCTGTTCTCTGATACCGGGGCGCGAGAGATGTCACCGTCATTGGCCACCCATGCGTGGACCAACGATCAGCGCATTGAGTCACTGACGGGTCAGGTATTTAGCGAAAAATACTTTAATCAGATCCTGATGAGCACGGATGGGCGTTTTGATTCTCAGGCGATGAACCGCGCGCTGACGGCCATTCGCCAGCTCGACGCCACATTAGAAACACAAGTTTTGCATCACTTACAGCACGAGCGTTATGTGAACGGGCAAGACACTTCGGCTCCCCAAGTGGTTGCCAACATTGCCGCGCAGCACGTGCAGGCGGCGGGTTATGAGCTAGATGCCAGCGACTTTGCCCTGCGTCTGGCTCACGACGAAGCGCTGGCTGAACAAACTCATCGGCGAACCCAGACCACCCAGGCGCTGATGGATAAATTGGCAGTCAGAGGCGTACCTCTGTTGCTGGTGCAGACGGGCGATCGTTATGAGCAGATCAGCGGCAAACCCCTTTATGTTGACCCGCAGGCGCTGGTCGCGGCCATCAATGAGAAAGTGAGAACCGCCGCCGGTTAATTAGGCCGATTTCGCCGGGTACTGCTCGTCAGTGACTTTCTCCAGCCACTCGACCGGGCTGCCGTTGAGTGATTCAGCAATGGCGATGTGCGTCATTGCTGTCGCACTGGTTGCGCCGTGCCAGTGTTTCACTCCTTCAGGGATCCAAACGATATCTCCCGGATGTATCTCTTCCACCTCGTGACCCCATTTTTGAACCCAGCCACGGCCTTGGGTGACAATCAGCGTCTGGCCTAAGGGATGGGTATGCCACGCGGTGCGTGCGCCGGGTTCAAAAGTCACCGTCGCCCCACCAACCCGCGCCGGTTCGGTCGCCTGAAAAGGGGCGTCAATCCGCACTTTGCCGGTGAAATAGTCTGCCGGACCGGCCTTCGATGGCTGTGAACCGTTGCGTAAGATCTTCATGCTTTGCTCCTGAAAAGTATCTGCTAAAAGAGGCCGTGCTGATGTGATTCAACGTTACAGAGATCCATTGCCCGCGACTACGGCCTAAATCTGCAAACGGCTATAAGCCTAATTCATCAATATCGCACAGGCCGTTGGCGCGGATTAATGAGGAAAACTCATAAGCTCATACCAATGGTGGCAACATTCTTGCGCAGCATTAATGATTTCTATTCATAAATTCATTTTAATTATACGTGCTGGAGAAATGCCTGCCCAGCGCGTATCTTTTAGAGTGAAATCAAGCACTCCCCCCGCTAATAAAATGAGGCAACCTGCGTAGATGAATAATCCCGTTTCGCTGATCGGTCAGAAAATCCGCCTTCGCCCCCTGACAGAACAAGATGCCGATGCCCTGCTGCTTGCCGCCTCAGACGGTGAATTGTGGAATATGCAATTGACCCATATTCCGTCGCCAGATACTGTCGCGCAGTACATCAATATCGCGATCACCGGCCGCAATGCGGGCACGGTGCTGCCGTTCGTGATTGAAGAGATTGCCAGCGGCAAGCCGATAGGCTCGACCCGCCTGTGGAAGATTGATCCTCAAAATCGCAAGTTGGAAATCGGCCACACCTGGCTGTCGGCCTCGTGGCAGCGAACCTACGCCAATACCGAGGCCAAACTGCTGCTGCTCACCCACGCCTTCGAGGAGATGAACTGCGTGCGGGTGCAGTTCACCACAGATGAGCTGAATGAGAAGTCGCGCAATGCCATTTTGCGCTTAGGTGCTAAGCAGGAAGGGATTGTGCGTCACGAGCGCATCATGCCAAACGGCCGTAAACGTAACTCGGTGCGATTTAGCATTATTGATGAGGAATGGCCTGAGGTGCGCAGCAATCTGCACAGCAAATTGCAGAATTTTGGCGCGGTTGGCGGATGAATCTGCTCGGCTTCGCGCTGGCGATCCTGCCGGTGGCTCTCTCGCCGGGGGCCAGTTTTACCTTAGCGATGAACAACGCCGTTCAACAGGGAATGCGCGGCACCGGACGAATTATTCTTGGCACGCTGCTGGGGATCTACACCCACGCCCTGTTGGCCGGACTTGGCATCACGCGACTTATCGTGGCCTATCCTGCTTTGATGAATGCCATCAAAATTGCCGGCACGGCATATCTTCTCTATTTGGGAATTCGACTGATCCGCAGTGGCCTGAACGCCAAGGATTTGGCTTTCACCTCCGGCAGCCGTGCAACCGGCATCAAAGAAGCTTACTTAGCCAACGTGCTAAATATCAAAGCCATAATGCTGTATCTCACCGTGGTGCCCGCCTTCGCGGGCGGTGGCGCAACCCCGTGGAGTTATCTGGTATTGGCGTCGATTCACGTCGCGGTGATGGCCCTGTGGTTACTCTTCGCCGGACAGATGCTGATACGCTCCGCAGCCAAAATTAGCACCCGCAAATTGAAGAAAGTGATCGACATTGGCGGTGGTTCGTTACTGCTGGTGTTTACGATTTGGCCTTATTTGGATTGGTAACTGTACTGCTTTCTGCTGGCTAAAAGTTGATGGGTTATTTTCTCAATCTCAGCGACATCCTTAAAAGCCGAGGCGCGCAGTGCCAAATTCCACTTACTCAGCGTTCTTGCATTCGCCACCAGCGTTTCATTGCCAACCAGACGCCCATTTCTCTCAAGCCACAAAGCCACCTCGGCCCAGTCCCACAGGGGAGATTGCCCTTTAATACGCTGGATTGGGCAAGGGAAATCACCGCCTCCGCGCGAGCCATCTTTGAGTAAGGCGATGGCTTGACGCGTCATGCCGGTCAGTTCTGCAATATCACTTAACCCGACCAGAGCAGAATCCACGGATTCCACAACTGCGCCTATGCCTGCCGATTCCACATCTCCAACCGCAGAGGCGATGGCGGCGTCGAGCGACTCAGCTTCTCGGTCGAAATCAAGATAAACCGAGCGACCAAAGGCGCTGATTAGCGCATCATCACAGTTGCTGCGGTAAAGCGCGTCTTCCAAACCTTCAGTTTGATAGGTCACGCCAGAGAGCATAAGAGTGAAATTGTAGAGTGGCATAAGACCTCCAGCGGTCAAAAAGGGCGAAGTTCTCGCCCTGACTACGTTATGCAATTAAGAGCAGCGGTTTACCATACGCACTATTTGGTGAGCGTGGTTTTCAGCACTTTTCGGCGTCGACCATATACTCATTGCATGGTCCCGATGGTCACATAAGGGATTTCCGCAGCGCAACTTACAAAAACAGTGCGCCGAGCTACCCGGTGCCACCCAAACCCAGCCTCGTGTTAAGGCATATTCAATGGCTGCTTGAATATGTTTATTAGGATGCGCCTTCATTGGCCTACGTGAAATGTACTCTAAACACAGTGTTGACATCAGTCAACGCTCATTCACGTTCTTTCCTTACTGGTTCTCATCCAATTCATTAACGCATAGCGCAATCCCCCTTTGCTTGCGCTGGGGCAGCCTATCAGATCTCGGGTGTCACTCGGGAGAGCGGTTTTACTTTTAAGAGCAGTGCAGACTGGTGATCACGCCCTTCTCATCAGCCATGATATTCAAACGCTCAGGATTGAAGTCCATGGTTACCGCCGTGCCCGGCGTGATGAGGCGCATAGGTTTGGCGAAGCGCATGCCGTCCAGCGTAGAGGAAGGTTTGCCGATTAAATATTTAAAAGATGCCGCATTACAGGTGTCCGGCTGTTGTACAGCGTCCTCCTGCTTTGCGGTTTCCCCGTGGTTTTGACAGGCAGTCAGTGCGAAAGTAGCCAGAGAAGCGACGAGCAATAGTTTGATTTTCATTATAAAAGACTCAAGGTTTGAAAAAATAAATTCACCCAATGAATTTAGACATACGCATTGGCGCAGTCCATAGGAAAATCTATGAAAAGTTCTGGTGAAACGCCGTATCACTGAACTAGTTCACAATGTACATTTGGTGAGTTATGCACTATATTGCGGCGCTTAACGCGATATTCCACCGGCGAATTGCCCTGGAAATAACATTTTATAGCGCTCTGTTTTTGCATAAGGAACCGCACCATGGCGACGCAGTCCGTCGACACTTCCCCCCGCTCTGTGATGGGTGGCGCAATGATTATTGGCGGCACCATCATTGGCGCAGGCATGTTTTCTCTTCCCGTCGTGATGTCCGGTGCTTGGTTTTTCTGGTCAGTGGCCGCGCTGGTTTTCACCTGGTTTTGCATGCTGCACTCGGGTTTGATGATCCTTGAAGCCAACCTGAATTACCCTATCGGCTCCAGTTTCAATACCGTGACCAAAGACCTGCTGGGCAACGCGTGGAATCGCATCAACGGCATCACCATCGCCTTCGTGCTGTACATTCTGACCTACGCCTATATCTCGGCCAGCGGCTCGGTGATCCAGCACACCCTGCGCGAAATGTCCGTCAGCTTCTCCCCGCGTCTGGGCGGCCTGCTCACCGCGCTGGCGGTAGCCTTTATTGTCTGGCTGAGTACTCGCGCGGTAAGCCGCATGACGGCCATCGTGCTGGGTGCCAAAATTATCGCCTTCTTCCTGACGTTTGGCAGTTTGCTGTGGCACATCAAGCCGGTCAATCTGCTCAATAGTGTGGAAGTGAACCCCAGCTACCTGCCTTACCTCTTAGCCACGCTGCCGTTCTGTCTGGCGTCGTTTGGCTATCACGGCAATGTGCCGAGCCTGATGAAGTACTACGGTAAGGACCCGAAAACCATCCAGAAGTGCGTGCTGCTCGGCACCCTGATGGCGCTGGGTCTGTACGTGATTTGGATGCTTGGCACCATGGGCAATATCCCCCGCCCTGAGTTTATCGGCATCGCCGAGCGCGGCGGCAATATTGACGTGTTGGTGCAGTCGCTGAGCCAAGTGCTGAACAGCGCCGGGCTGGATTTACTGCTAACCATCTTCTCCAACTTCGCCGTGGCCTGTTCCTTCCTTGGGGTGACGCTGGGGCTGTTTGACTATTTGGCCGACCTGTTCAAGTTTGATGACAGCAAAACCGGACGCTTCAAAACCGCGCTGATCACCTTCGTCCCGCCAATCATTGGCGGCGTGATCTACCCTGACGGCTTTATCTACGCCATAGGATTCGCCGGTTTAGCGGCAACCATCTGGGCGGTGATTGTCCCGGCGCTGATGGCTCGCGCCTCGCGCCTGCGTTTTGGCAGCCCGCGTTATCGCGTCTGGGGTGGCAAGCCGATGATTGTTTTAGTGCTGCTGTTTGGCGTACTCAACGCCACGGTGCATATTCTCTCCAGCCTCAACTGGCTGCCGGTATACCGTTAAAACTAAAAGCAAAAATGGGCGCGGATCTTAGATCCGCGCCCATATTAAGTCTCTTCTTATGCTGCTTTAAGCATCCATAAGCTTAAGCATCGACAAACAGTACTTTCCCGCTAATAAACCCATCGACTGAACGCTCGAAGGCTTTGCCGACCAATTTGCTTGGTACCGGTTGGAAACCCGGCATCATGTCGGCGAACAATTCCCAAGCTTCTTCAACCACGGTTGGGTTGATGGCGTTGATGCGAATGCCGCGCGGCAGTTCGTGCGCCACGCATTGCACGAAGGTGTCGATAGCGCCGCTGGTGGTAGCATCGGCAATGCCTTCCGGGATAGGTTTCACATTCAGAATGCCGGAAATCAGGGTGAAAGAGCCGCCATCGTTGATGTAGTTCAGCCCCTCTTTGACCAGTCGCATCTGGCCCAGCATTTTGCTCTGTACGCTGGCTTCCCACTGCTCATCGGTCATCTCGGCGAAAGGTGCGTATTCGCAGAAACCGGCGGCGTTAACCACGGCGTCAAATTTGCCGACTTTTTCAAACAGCGCGCGAATTGACGCCTTATCGGTAATGTCCACCTGATGGTCACAGCCCTTGCCGGACAGGCTGGCGGTGATCACCCGATGCTTGGTTAAACCGGTAAGTGCTGCCTGACCAATCTTGCCCTGCGCGCCAATAACAATGACAGTTTTCATATTTATTCCTAAGTGTGTGTTGAACTCGCCGACACTTTAGGAGAGTGGTGATACAATTAAAAACAGAGATTACATGTAAGAGATATCACATATTATGATAGATAGAATCGACCTCAAGCATATGCGGGTGTTCGTCCAACTGGTGAGAGAGAAAAGCGTCTCGAAGGTGGCGGCGGAGGCGGGTTTAACCCAGCAGGCGGTGAGCGGATACCTGAAAAGGCTACGCGGAGAGTTTCAGGAAGAGCTGTTCCTGCGCCAAAGTAACGGCCTGCAACCGACCCACTTCGCCTTCGAGCTGTGTGCCAAGTTCGAGCGGGTACTCAAGGAAGTAGATCGAATCTATGATGATTTGCCCTTCGATTTGGCCTCTGCCAATCAGACTTACACCATCATCGCCAATGAGTACGCCCAGCTCTCCTATGTGCCGCTTTTCGTGCGCGCCGCCACCGCGCTGGCTCCCAATATCACTTTCAATATCATTGACTTCGACCACCGCACCCATGAAGCCCTGCTGGCGAGCGGCGAGGCGGATATCGTGATTGGTTTTGGCGAGTTTATCGACCAGCGCCTGACTCAGGTCCCGATTCAACAAGAGCACTACGCCTGCGTGGTCAATGAGCATTCGGCGATTTTCGAGCAGATCCGCCAACCCGCCGATTTGGCCGCCTTCCCCCACGTGGCGATGGGCAACAATGGCTACCATTTTAGCAATACGGTGGAAGCGTTTTTGAAGGAGCAGGGGGTGGAGCGCCGGGTGATTGCCGTGCTGCCCTGCTATACCGCGCTACAGAGCTTCTTGTCGGTCAATGACGTGGTGGCCTTTGTGCCGTCCACTATGACCCGATTAGGCAACTTCAAAACGATAGACTTTGCCGAGGAACCGCAGAGTTTTGACGTGGTGGCGGCATGGCATCGCCGGGTGGCGTCCAATCCGTTGCATCAGTGGGTGGTGGAGCAGATTTTGAGTTTAAACGCGCCCTGACGAGAAGGCCGGGGCGCGAACAGCTTTACAGCCAGCGTTTGAACCATGCGGTTTGTTCGGCGACTACCGGCGTGAAATGCTCGCCCGAGTAGAAGTCGTAGTGCTTCGCGCCCTGCTCAACGTAGAGCTTTTTCTCGGCAGTGGTCAGCGCGTGGTACAGGTCGATGCCCTGCTCCGGCGGGTTAACCTTGTCCTGCTCGGCAACCATCACCAGCACCGGACAGGTGACTTTGGCGGCGTGGTCGGCGGGTTTGTAGCGCAGGGTTTCGCGCACGGTAAGGAATGGGATCTTGATATCCATCGCTGGATATTGGGTTTTATTCTCTTCGAAGAAGGCTTTGGACTCGTCGTCGCTTAGCACTTTGGTGATGGAAACCATCATCTCTTTGCCGGTGGCCAACTTCTTATCATTCATTTTTTCCAGCGTGGCGATAAAGCCCGCCTTATCTTCCGGCGACATCGTCCCGGTCACCACGTTTTCACCGTCGGCGAAGCCCAGCTGGCTCACCACGGCTTTCACACGGTCGCCCGCCTGCGCGGCAGCAGCCATCACGTGACAGCCGCCGAAGCTGGTGCCCCACAGGCCGATGCGCTGGCTGTCGATGATGCTTTCATCTTGCAGCGTGCCCAGTACGGTGAGGATATCCGCGATCTGCATCTCAGGCACTAAACGGCCTTTCTCGCCGCCGCTGGCGCCAAAGCCGCGATAGTCGAAGGTGACGGCGGCAAAGCCCGCGTCAACAAAGGCTTTCACGAATGCAGGCAAGAGGATTTCCTGAATACCGCAAAAGCCGTGGCAAAGAAGAATGGCGGGTAAATTTTCACCGGTTTGGGGTGCATGAAGTGTTACAGCGATGTCGTCTGCGGTTTTATATTTTGAAATTTTCACCTGAACTACCTTATTGGTACAAAAGGAGCCCGTTGTATATCAACAAAATTAGCTTGGAAACAAGAGGCTAATTCTGACTTGATTACTACAGAATATTTCATACACCGCGCAACCCGCCGGATTAACCGGCAAACACCCCGCGCCCTTCCAGACAATCATCAATCACCTGCAACACGGCTTCCTCACTGTGCAAACCCGCGCGATACTTGGCATGAGTAAACACCGCAGGCTGGCCGTTTTGCATCGCGAAGCCATAACCGGCGCTTTTCAGCATTTCTAAATCATTGCCGCCGTCACCAAAGGCCATCACTTCGGCATCTTCTACGCCATAAATCGCCTGGATCCGCTTCAAACCGTTGGCCTTGTGGTTGCCGGGAATAATCAAATCCACCGAGCCGTGGCCGCTGGAAACCGGCGTGACGATGTCGCCCAGCGCCTGCTGCACCTCTGCCATTAGCTGCGGCAAATGGTCTTGCGACATTTCTAAGGCGAACTTGAAAATCACGTCGTCAATCTGCCCGTAATCGCTGATGCGGTTCAGGCGGAAGTAGTAGCGGCTCATCTTCTTGAAGAAGGCATCGCCAAAGGAATTGAGCATGTACGCGCCGCTTCTGCCGCACACCACCACTTGCAGGTAATCAATCTGGCTGATGAAATCTAGCACCCGCGTTATCTGCTCTTGAGGCATCTGCCCGCAGTAAATCTGCTGCTGTTTGTCCACCACGTAGGCACCGTTTTCGGCGACATAGGCGATATCTTTATCCAGCTCATCGAAGAAGGTTTTTAACTGGTAATACTGGTTGCCGCTGGCGACCACAAACTTGATCCCCCTGCTCTGCAACTCGGCGTACTGCTGGGCAAAGCGCGGGCGATTATAGTCGCCATGTTCATTCAAAAAGGTCCCGTCCATATCGACGGCGATAAGCTTAACTGCCATGTTAACTCCCCAAGTTTGTGAAAAAAAAGCCAGTACCCTCGTACTGGCTGGCACCATGCCACTCAGAAAAAATCAGTATTTCAGTTTATAAGCCCCAAGACTGATGACGATAAACAGCGCCGCCATCATGGCGAAAGCCGCGGTCAGACTGGAAAGGTGGGCCACGAAGCCGATAAATGCTGGACCGGCCAGCACCCCGAGATAACCCAGCGTAGCAACCATTGCGACCGACATATTGACCGGCATCACCTTCTCTTGCCCGGCCAGCGTGATAAGCACTGGCACAATGTTGGCGACGCCAATCCCTACCAGCGCGAAGCCAATCAGTGCGTTACTCCAGCCCGGCGCGAGCACCACTAGCAAATAACCCGCGATGCCCAGCAGTGCGCCAAACACCAGCACCTTTTTGCGGCCGAGCTTCTTCACCACCGCGTCGCCGGTTAAACGCATAATCGACATGGTGATAGCAAAGATGGCGTAGCCCCAGCCGGCGTGCTCCAGCGCCAGCGCGCGGTCCTGAGTCAGAAACACTCCGCCCCAGTCGAGCACCGCGCCTTCGCCCATAAAGCAGATCATCGCCATCAGCGCCATTAGGATCAGGCGGAAGTTAGGTCGCGCCTTGCGCCCCGGTTCATGAGAGGCGTCTTCGTTGCCACCGGTGGGCAGCAGTCGGTTGAAGAAGAAGGCGGTGATCAGCACCACCAAAGCCACGGCATAGCCCGTGCTGTGCAACGGCGGCAGCCCGACACTGAGCAATAGCGCGCCGCCGCCCGCCCCGGCAATGCCGCCGACGCTGTACAGGCAGTGGAAACCAGACATCAATGGTTTGTCGGACGCCTGCTCAATCAGCGTACCCTGCACGTTCATCGCCACGTCGGTCAGGCCGATGCCCATGCCGAAGATAAACAGCGACAGCGCCAGCAGGCGGATGTCGCTCAGAACCGCCAGCGGCGGCAGCATCAGGCAAAACAGCGCAATGCCAATCACAATCATCGAGCGGCAGCCAAAACGGCCAATCAGTCGCCCGGAGCCGAACATCGCCAGCAGGGAACCACTGCCCAAACAGAGCAGCAGCAGGCCGAGATCTCCCGCCTCCGCTTGCGTGCGCACTTGGGCATAAGGCACCAGCGCGGCCCACAGGCCCATCGCCAAACCGGTAACAAAGAAGATAGCCCGCGTCGCCAGACGATTAACGGGAGAGTCAGTAATGGAAGTCGCAATTTGCAGTGACATCAAGCGTTACTCACGTGTATTCAGAGGGAAAATAGGGCGCGAAAAAGAAATCACCACCACTTATTAAAAGTCTTTTAATAAGTGGTTAATCTACAGGCTATGCTGAAATATTGTCAACTACCGTGAAGGTAAAGAAATGAAATTAGTCAGCGAAGATGCGCTGCCGCTGAAAGTTCGCCAGCGTCAGTTCGGCAATGCCGGTTAGGTAATCTGACTGAATCGATTGGCGATACACCAGCTGGGGCATGTGCTGTGGAGGGATAGTCAGCAGGCATTGGCGGCCGACTTCAGTAATCACCTCGGGAGAGATTTGCGCGCCGGAAATCGCAATCGTTGCGGGGTTAATCACCGCCACCAGCGACCTGACCAGATTGACCATTTTGGTGATAATCGGCACGTCATTGCCCTGCGGCACCGGCAAGAAGGAAACTTCTCCGGCAAAGTGGCTGGCCCCCTGCAACACCTGTCCATTAATCACCACCCCGCAGCCGGTACAGTGCTGCTCAGGTTGCAGAATATAGGCCAGCGGCGCTTGCTCATGCGGGCAACTGTTGCGGTAAAAGCCCCAGGCGCTGTAGTTCATGTCATTTGCCGCCTCGACAAAAATGCCGAACTGCTGGCGCAGCTGCTCGGTAAGCTTCACCCCTTCGAACAGCGGAATATCGCAGGCTAATACTTCGCCTTGGGAGACAACGCCGGGCAGGCCAATGCCCATCGCGCGGATCGCCGGGTGGCGGCCAATCGCCTCGCTAATGGTGTCAGTGAACTGCGCCAATGTGAGGAATTCAAAGTGCTTATCCCACTGATCCAGCACCTCGCCCAAAGCCGAGCAAACGGACACCACGATGCGGCTCTGCTCGGTCGTGCCTTCGACGTACAGGCTGAGCAATGAGAAGAAGCTTGGGTCACAGGCGAAACGCTGGGCCGGACGCCCGCCGCTGGAAACGTCCTGCGCCAGCGCCATCACCTCTCCCGTCAGGCAGAGTTCATTGAGCACCGTGCCACAGGTGGCAATGCTTAACCCAGTGTGCGCTGCCAACTCGGCCTTGGTCGCCGACGTCAGCGCTTTTAAGGCATTAATCACCAGCACCACGTTGTGTTTTTTGATTTCGCGAGTTGTGCGGGTAACTGGGGTATTCATAACGCCTCATAAACCGGGAGTAAGCAGGATGGAAATTAATTCGTTGAACTAAAAGGGATTAACCACGCGCCACACGTCGTTCTTGGTCGGGCCAACGCGGGTCAACAGCCCCTTTTCTTGCAGGACTTTAACATTACGTTCTACGGTACGGCGACTTTTCTATCGACATTTGTACCGCCATTTCACGCGGGTGGCTGATAACCCGCCATGTAGAACCGCCGGTATCCCTAATCCAAAAAGCGCTGAGCGTGGTCAGCATCGAGTTTCTGTACTGCATCGTAACGGCCAAACAGCCGGTAACGGTTGATAGCAATGCGGTTGTAACACATGTCGCGGAAGGATTGCGGGAAAATGCGCAATATTCCCATCCAGCGCCCGGGCGCGGGTAAACCACTCATGGCGCGGAAAATTGCCTCAGAGCGCAGGAACACTTCCCCCTTATCAATCAACACGATGGTGTTGATCTTGTCGGCCGGCAGCCCGGACCAGACAAACAGCGCTTTGCCCTTTTCCGACTGCACCGGCACCATGCGCACCGTACGGTGTCGGTCATGGCGAATCAGGAAATTGACCCAGCCGATGCACAATTTGCAGGTGCCGTCGAAAATCACTATCCGGTCACCGGGCTGAATATAAGGGGGATTGCCGCGCATGCTGTGCTCCAGTAAGTCTGTTAGCCGCGACCAAAAATGGCGATCACCGCGTCCAGATGTTCTTTCATCGCCTTTTTCGCGGCGCGAGTATCGCGCGCTTCAAGAGCCGTCAGAATAGCCAGATGCTCGACTTCCGAACGATGCGGCATATCCTGCGGCGTATAGTGCAACTGTAGCCCGCGGAACATGGTGCCATAACGATGTCCGAGCAGATGAGCAATGATAAAAGCATAGGCCGGGTTTCCGCTAGCCTGCGCGATGCGAATATGAAACAAACGGTCACCGGGATGGGTCGCTGAACCTTGGCGATTATCGCGGCAGTTCTGCTCATATGCCTGCCTGATACCCGCCAACTCCTCATCAGACGCGTATCTTGCCGCCAGCGCGGCTGTTTCAGGTTCGATCAATCTTCTGGTCTGTAACAGTGAAAATGGCGGCAGTTCGGCGGTGAAATCCAGCTTGATATTCAGCTCATCGTCGACATCCGCCCACTGGTTGCGCCCCGCCTGAGCCATTACCGGCTCTTGGGTAGATTGTTGCACAAATGCCGGCTGTTCGCGGACGATCACGCCATTTCCCACCTTAACGTCCACCAAACCGATCACTTCCAGCGCGATCAGCGCTTCACGCACCGAGGCGCGGCTGACCTGTAACTGGCTGGCCAGTTCGCGCTCGGCGGGCAGGCGGCTGCCGGGTGGAAATTCTTTATTATCAATTAAGGTTTTCAGTTGATCAGCTATCTGCCTGTAAATACGAGGATTTTCTAATTTTTTTATCGGCATCGGACACCTGAAGTCATTTTAAATTAAGTGATTCAGCTAACATTTATGGGACAAAAATCTTGCTGAATTGTTTTATGCATGTAAAAAACTAGTTAAATGAAAAGGCGTTTTAAGTTGCACTCTGGCTGGTATTTTAGCAAAAAGATAGCAAAAAGAGCCTGACTTGACCCGTTTTTTTCGCCTTCAATGGCCTGACCATTAGACCTAAATTCACCACATCGTCTTCGGAGAAATCATGGATCTGACCGGGAAAAAAGTGCTGATCACCGCAGCGGGACAGGGGATTGGCTTCACCACTGCCAACCTTTTTGCCAAACAGGGGGCGCAGGTTTTCGCCACCGATATCAATATCGACCAGCTTCACGGCATCCGTGGGATTGAGCCACACCTCCTCGACGTGACCAACCCACAGGCCATCAGCCAGATTGCCAAAAAAATCGGCCCAGTGGACGTGCTGTTCAACTGCGCGGGCGTGGTACACAGCGGCGACATTCTCAGCTGCACCGAACGCGATTGGCAGTTCGCACTGGACCTCAACGTCAGCGCCATGTTCCACATGATCCGCGCCTTCCTGCCCGCCATGCTCGAGCGCAAAGCAGGCTCAATCATCAACATGTCCTCCGTGGCCTCCAGCATCAAGGGCGTGCCAAACCGTTTTGCCTACAGCGCCACCAAGGCCGCGGTGATTGGCCTGACGCGCTCGGTCGCCGCCGACTACGTCACGCAGGGCATTCGCTGTAACGCTATCTGCCCCGGCACCGTCGAATCCCCTTCTCTGCGCCAGCGCATTGCCGCTCAGGCCGAAGCCGAAGGGCGCAGCGAGGAAGAGGTCTACCAAGCCTTTGTGGCGCGCCAGCCGATTGGCCGCATCGGCAAAACCGAAGAGATCGCCCAACTGGCGCTGTATCTGGCCTCGGATGCCAGTTCCTACACCACCGGCACGGTGCAAATCATTGATGGCGGCTGGAGCAACTGATCTTCGCGCCTTGGTAACACATTCAATTAGAAGGATTTTGGTATGAAATTATTACGCTACGGCCCGGCAGGCAAAGAGCGCCCGGCCATTCTGGACAACAACGGCAAGATCCGCGATTTATCGGCTCAGGTGAGCGACATCGGCGGCGACGCCCTGCTGCCCGCCTCACTCGATAAGCTGCGCCATCTGGACATTAACAGCCTGCCCTTGGTTGACGGCAATCCGCGGCTCGGTGCCTGCATTGGCAGCGTCGGCAAGTTCATCTGCATCGGCCTCAACTATGCCGACCACGCCGCTGAAACTGGCGCAGAAATCCCCAAAGAGCCGGTGATTTTCAACAAGTGGACCAGCTCAATTGTCGGGCCAAACGACGATGTAGAAATTCCCCGCGACTCGGTAAAAACCGACTGGGAAGTGGAGCTGGGCGTGGTGATTGGCAAAGGCGGCCGCTACATCAGCGAGGCCGACGCCCTGTCCCACGTGGCGGGCTATTGCGTGATTAACGACGTTTCCGAGCGTGAATTCCAAATTGAGCGCGGCGGCACCTGGGACAAAGGTAAAGGTTGCGACACCTTCGGCCCGATTGGCCCGTGGCTGGTGACCGCCGACGAAATACCCGACCCGCACCAGCTCAACCTGTGGCTGGAAGTGGACGGCAAGCGATACCAAAACGGCAACACCCGTACCATGATTTTCAAAGTGCCGGAAATTGTCAGTTACCTAAGCCGTTTCATGAGTTTACAGCCGGGCGACATTATCTCTACCGGCACCCCGCCGGGCGTAGGATTAGGTCAAAAACCGCCGGTCTACCTGAAAGCCGGACAAGTGATGCATTTGGGGATCGAAGGCCTCGGCGAGCAGCGCCAGAAAACGGTGCAAGCGTAAATTTTAAGGAGTTGTCACTCATGACCACCATCACTGCATTACGTGTTGAAGACATTCGCTTCCCGACTTCGCTGGCACTCGACGGCTCGGACGCTATGAACCCGGACCCGGACTACTCGGCGGCTTACGTCATTTTAGAGACCGATAACCCGTCGCTGACCGGGCACGGCCTGACCTTTACCATCGGGCGCGGCAATGAAATCTGCTGCGCCGCCATCAACGCGTTGCAGCATTTGGTGATTGGCCGCGATCTGGCTTCAATCACCGCCAATATGGGGGCTTTCTGGCGTGAATTCACCAGCGACAGCCAACTTCGCTGGATTGGGCCAGACAAGGGGGCGATTCATCTGGCGACTGGCGCGGTAGTCAACGCGGTGTGGGATCTGTGGAGCAAAGCCGAAGGCAAACCGCTGTGGAAACTGGTGGCCGACATGTCGCCAGAAGAGCTGGTGCGCTGCATCGACTTCCGCTACATCACGGACTGCATCACGCCGCAGGAAGCCCTGACGCTGCTGCAACAGCGCGCCGACAACAAGGCGCAGCGCGTCGAGAAGCTGCTGGCCGAAGGTTACCCGTGCTACACCACCTCGGCAGGCTGGCTGGGCTATCCCGACGACAAGCTGCGCCGCCTGTGCCAAGAAGCCGTGGACGCCGGTTTTGATTATCTGAAGCTGAAAGTCGGCCGCGATTTAGAAGACGACATTCGCCGCGTACGTATCGCCCGTGAAGTGATCGGCCCAGACCGCAAGCTGATGATTGACGCCAATCAGGTGTGGGAAACCAACGACGCCATTCCGTGGGTCAACGCGCTGGCCTTCGCCAAGCCGTGGTTTATCGAAGAACCCACCAGCCCGGATGACATCGAGGGACATCGCAAAATTCGCCAAGGCGTGGCTCCGGTGAAAGTCGCCACCGGCGAAATGTGCCAGAACCGCATCATGTTTAAACAGTTCATTATGCGCGAAGCCATCGACGTGGTGCAGATTGACGCCTGCCGCATGGGCGGCGTCAACGAGGTGCTGGCGGTGATGCTGATGGCGGCCAAGTACAACCTGCCGGTATGCCCACACGCGGGCGGCGTCGGACTGTGCGAATACGTGCAGCATTTATCGATGATCGACTATCTCTGCATCGCCGGAACCCACGAGGGCCGGGTGATTGAGTACGTTGATCACCTGCACGAGCACTTTGTCCACCCTTGCGACATCAGGGGCGCGGCCTATATGCCGCCGCAAGCGCCGGGCTTCTCTATCGAGATGCATCAGGCGTCTATCGACCAATATCGCCACCACGCCTGATGGCATAGCTTTAGGAGCAGACGCGATGAGCCAGCCGAAAATCGATGCCCACCAGCACTTTTGGCGCTACACGCCGCGAGATTATCGCTGGATAAGCGACGACATGGCGGAGCTGAAGCAGGATTTATTGCCTGAGCAGCTGGCACCGGCGTTACAACGTCACGCTATTCAGGGTTCGGTGGTGGTTCAGGCCTGTTCAAGCCTCGAGGAAACGCGCTGGCTGCTGGAGGTTGCCGAGCACGCGGCTTTCGTGAAAGGCGTGGTTGGCTGGGTAGATATTGCTTCTCCAAAGCTGGAAGCACAGCTCGAACAGCTGGCCCATCCCCTCCTGCGCGGCATTCGCCATCAGGTGCAGGACGAAGCCGACCCGGCGGCGTGGCTGCGCGACGGCGCGGTGAATCGCGGTCTTCGCCAGTTGCAACAGCACGGCTATGTGTATGAGCTGCTAGTGACCCATCGCCATCTGCATGAAGGCGCGCAGTTCGCGGCGCGCCATGACCAGCACCCAGTGATTCTGGACCATTTCGGTAAGCCTGATCTCAGCCGAGGCGCGGGCCACTGGGCGCAGCAGATTGCTCCTTTCGCCAAGCTGGAGCACGTCAGCTGTAAGCTCTCCGGCCTGTTAACCGAGCCGCGCCCGGCGGGCATGACGGCCAACGACCTACTGCCCTATTTTGAGGTGGCGCTGGACGCCTTCGGCCCCGAGCGCCTGCTGTTTGGCTCCGACTGGCCGGTCTGCCTGCTCGCGGGGAGCTACGAAGACGCGCTAACCCTGTGCCAACGGGCCACCGCCGTGCTAAGTCGTGACCAGCAGGACGCCATTTTCGGTGGTAACGCTTACCGCCTGTACAACCTGCAAAACGCATTTTTGGAGTAACCATGAACCTGCATCTCGATAACAAAGTGGTGATCGTCACCGGCGGTGGCTCCGGCATTGGGTCCGCCATTTCGCTGACTCTGGCCGAAGAAGGGGCCATTCCGGTGATCATCAGCAATACCGAACCGGCCAACGAGCTGATGCATCAGCTGCAACAGCTTCAGCCGCGGGCAGGCTTTGTACTCACCGAGCTGCGCGACGAAGCCAGCTGCACGCGGGCGGTGAAAGAGGTGTTAACCCGCTACGGCAGCATCGACGGCCTGGTGAACAACGCCGGAGCCAATGACAGCGTGGGGCTAGAAGCCGGGCGCGAAGCCTTTGTGCGCTCGCTGGAGCAGAACCTGATCCACTACTACCTGATGGCCCACCTCAGCCTTGAGGCGCTGCGCGCCAGTGGCGGAGCCATCGTCAATATCAGCTCCAAAACGGCGCTGACCGGGCAAGGCAACACCAGCGGTTATGCCTCTGCCAAGGGCGGGGTGCTGGGGCTGACCCGCGAATGGGCGGCCGCGCTGCTCAAAGACGGCATTCGCGTCAACGCGGTGATCCCCGCCGAGGTGATGACTCCGCTGTATGAGCGCTGGATTAAAAGCTTTGATAAGCCTGAAGAAAAGCTCAGCCAAATTACGTCGCATATCCCCCTCGGCCAGCGCATGACCACGCCGCAGGAAATCGCCAATACCGTGGTGTTCCTGCTCTCGTCCCGCGCCTCGCACACCACCGGCCAGTGGCTGTCGGTCGACGGCGGCTACACCCACCTTGATCGGGCGCTGACATGAGCCGCCGCTTCTGTCAGGCCCTGGATCTGGTCGATGACCCCCAGCTGATCGCCGAATATCAGCAGCACCATCAGCGCATCTGGCCGGAGGTCGCCGAACATCTGCGCCAGCACGGCATTGTGGAGATGGAGATTTACCTGCTGGGCAACCGGCTATTTATGGTGATGGACACCACGGATGACTTCGACGGCGAGCAGTTCGCCCTTCACAGTCAGGAGAACCCAAAAATCTGCGAATGGGAGCAGCTGATGTGGAAGTATCAGCGCCCCACGCCATGGACGCCCGCAGGTGAAAAGTGGGTCGAGCTGAAGCGAATTTTTGCGCTTTCAGACCAGCCCTAGCTCGTAACCTAAGAGATTGTTTTTCAAGTTATCTGACATAAAAAACCAGCCCCGTGCTGAAACAAACCCTGCAACCAGATATCAAGGAATTAACCATGCTCGCCAATAAAACCGAAAACCCTGCTTATGCAGGGCAAAAAGCGGCCTCCGGATTCCGGCTGGCCTTTATGCTGGTCACCACGCTGTTCTTCCTCTGGGGCTTGTCCTACGGCCTGCTCGACGTGCTGAATAAGCATTTTCAGGAAGTGCTGCACGTCAATAAAGCCCAGTCCGGTCTGCTACAGGCGGCTTACTTCGGCGCTTACTTCGTCATCGCCCTGCCCGCCGGTTTCTTTATGGACAGATATGGCTACAAGGCGGGGATTTTAGTGGGTCTGTGCCTCTACGCCCTCGGCGCGCTGCTGTTTGTGCCCGCCGCCGGTGCCAGCAGCTTCACCATGTTCTTGCTGGCGCTGTTCGTGATTGCATTAGGCCTGGGCTGTCTGGAAACCGCCGCCAACCCTTATGCCACCGTGCTGGGTGAGCCTGCGGGGGCCGAACGCCGCCTGAATTTAGCGCAATCCTTTAATGGCTTGGGCCAGTTCGTTGGGCCAATCATCGGCGGTTCGCTGTTCTTTAGCGCCACCCAAGGTCCGGCGTCAGAAAGCCTCGATTCGGTAAAAATAACCTATGTCGCCATCGCCGTACTGGTGCTGCTGATTGCCCTGCTGTTTGGCCGCACCAAGCTGCCAGATATTCGCGAGAGTGGCTCTGCATCTCAGCAGGCCAGCGGCTTGGAAAAAGGTCTGTGGCAGCACGGCCACTTCACCGGCGGCGTAATTGCACAGTTCTTCTACGTGGCGGCACAGGTTGGCGTCGGCGCGTTCTTCATCAACTACACCACCGAGCACTGGCACACGCTGTCGAACCAGAATGCCTCTTATCTGCTGTCTATCGGGCTGGTGAGCTTCATGATCGGCCGCTTCTTCAGCACCTGGCTGATGGGCTTTGTGCGCCCGGCTACCCTGCTGGTGATTTACGCCATCATTAATATTGTGCTGTGCGGCATCGTGGTGGCGGGGATTGATAATGTCTCGGTGATCGCGCTGGTGGCGGTGTTCTTCTTTATGTCGATCATGTTCCCCACCATTTTCGCCATGGGCGTCAAGGACATGGGCAAGCAGACCAAACGCGCCAGCTCGGTGATGATCATGGCGATTGTCGGCGGGGCAATCATGCCTTACCTAATGGGCGCGGTCGCTGACCATTACGACACGGCGGTCTCCTATCTCCTGCCGCTGGCTTGTTTTGCCGTGGTGCTAGTCTATGGTTTACGTCAGAGAGCGCGTTAAGCGCATCGGCTTGCCGGGAAATCCAAAGGAATGCTGAACTATTATGATTATTTCTGCTTCAACTGACTATCGGGCGGCCGCGCAGCGCAGGCTGCCGCCCTTCCTATTCCACTATATTGACGGTGGTGCCTACAACGAACATACGTTACGCCGTAACACCGCGGACTTAGCGGATATCGCGCTGCGCCAGCGCATTCTTAATAATATGTCCGAGCTGAGCACCGCCACCACGCTGTTCGGCGAACAGTTGGCGATGCCGGTGATCCTCGCCCCGGTGGGGTTAACCGGCATGTACGCCCGCCGTGGCGAAGTGCAGGCCGCGCGCGCCGCCGCCAAGAAAGGCATCCCTTTCACGCTGTCCACCGTGTCGGTTTGCCCAATTGAGGAAGTGGCGCCAGCTATCGACCGGCCGATGTGGTTCCAGCTGTATGTGTTGAAGGACCGTGGATTCATGCGCAATGCGCTGGAGCGCGCGCAGGCGGCAGGCGTCAAGACGCTGGTGTTCACCGTCGATATGCCAGTGCCGGGGGCGCGCTACCGTGACGCTCACTCCGGCATGAGTGGCCCAAATGCCGCTGCACGCCGCATCCTACAAGCCGTGACGCACCCGCAGTGGGCGTGGGATGTCGGCCTGAACGGCAAGCCGCACGACTTGGGCAATGTCTCGGCTTATCGCGGCAAACCCACCACCCTTGAGGACTATATCGGCTGGCTGGGAGCCAACTTCGACCCGTCGATTTCATGGAAGGATTTGGAGTGGATCCGCGAATTTTGGAAAGGGCCAATGATCATCAAAGGCATTCTTGACCCGGAAGACGCAAAAGACGCGGTGAGATTTGGCGCAGACGGCATCATCGTTTCTAACCACGGCGGCCGCCAGCTGGACGGCGTGCTCTCCACCACTCGCGCCCTGCCCGCCATCGCCGACGCGGTGAAAGGGGATATCACGATCTTGGCCGACTCCGGCATCCGCACGGGTCTGGACGTGGTACGCATGATTGCCCTCGGTGCCGACAGCGTGCTGCTGGGCCGCGCTTTCGTCTACGCCCTCGCCGCCGCGGGCGAAGCCGGGGTGATAAACTTATTGGAATTGATCGAAAAAGAGATGCGCGTCGCCATGACCCTGACCGGTGCAAAGACCATCGCCGATATCAGTAGAGATTCTTTGGTAGCGGGGAGTTTTGGTTAACCTAGTCAGACAAAGTAATTATCGCCACTCGTCACGACTCTGGTTTTCAAAGGCAACGCCTTCGACCGGCTGGTTTGCCCAGAGTCCAAAAGCTGAGTCGCTTTGAATCAGGCCACTGGTGTGCGCTAATACGGTAATAGCTTTTCGTATAACTTCATCTCGGGGAACCTGTAACAAGGTTCCCAACTCATCTAACCGTTGAAGTTCCTTCTCAGATAGATCAATCACCAAGCGAGCCATAGTAACTTCCTCCTAAGTCCTTTTACCCAGCTTAGCGCTTTTACTCTCATTATTGCCAGATTGAAAATAACTATTGCACCAACAAAAACGCCCGCAATAAGCGGGCGTGATGCAGAGCGAGATCTCGGGTTACTTGGTTAAGGCAACGATACCCAAGGTCACGGCGGCGACGGCGGCAACACCACCGGCGACGGCGCCTGCGGTATCCCAGTTGTCCTGCGTGGTGCCTTTCATACAGGTGTTGGTGTGAACCAAACGGCCTTCGGAGTCGTACATCGGCGGGCACGGAGAGTTGGTGGCGCAGCCCGCCAGTAAGGTTGCCAATAGCCCAGCGATAATGAATTTTTTCATGGTATTCCCTTCATGGTGTCACCCTCTGCAATGGCAGGCTGGGTGATTATCGCGCGACTTTACCACTTTTCTATCGCGCGCCATTATCGGGGAATATTTGCAAATTATTTGGAATGTAAAGTTTCAGCAATGAACCGCGGGAACTCTGCGCCAAGTGCTAAGAAAGCGTAAGCGGCGGCAGTTCGAGGTTCTCGCGGAAGGTATAGCCGAGATAATCCTCGTCAAGCAGATGGCGTTTTCGCAACTCGGGCAGCAGGCCGTTGAGCAGCAAATCTTCCTGATCGGGCTGGCCTAAACCGTGGAGGGAAATCACATCCAGTACCCCGGCGTGATAGCGTTTTTCAATGGCGTCGGCCAGCTGTTCCGGCGTCCCAGCGTTAAACCAGTGGCCAGTTTCCTGCGCCTGAATGATCAATTCGCGCACGGTTAAACCTTGCTGGGCGAAGCGTTTGAAAATCTCCGCACGGCCGCGACGGCGATTGACCTGCGCCACGTCGGGCAACAGGCTGGCGGGCAGAGGCTGGTCGAGCGACACGTCGCTCAAATCAATCTCGCCTCCCAGCATATCGGCCAGCTTGAGCCGCCCCTGCTGGTAGTCGATGCGTTCATGCTTTTCGCGCAGTCGGCGCGCCACGTCGGCATCGCTTTCGCCAATAACCGAATGGAAAGAGTTCATCACAAACGGCAGATTTTCGTGTCGGCCATAGGCCCGCGCCCGCTGGTGCAACTGCTCGACGAAGGCCACGGCGTCCTCGAAGGTTGGCTGCGAGGTATAAATCACTTCGGCATAGCGCGCGCCGACGGAAACCCCCTCTTCCGACTGGCCGGCCTGAAACTGCACTGGCCGCCGCTGGGGCGGAACCGGCACGTTTAACGGCCCTTGCACGCGGAAGAAATCGCCGTGGAAATTCACCGGATGCAGCTTTAATGGATCAATCTTGGTGCCGCCGGACGCCGTGCGCTGCACCGCGCTGGCCTCGTTGGCGTCAAACAATGCGTTCAGCACGGCAATAAACTCTGCCGCGCGGGCGTAGCGTTGGGAAGGGTCTGGCAGATTAGCTCCGCCGAAATTCTCTTCGCCTACCGAGGAGGTGACGGCGTTCCACGCGGCGCGACCGCCGCTGACATGGTCAAGCGTCGCTACCAGCCGGGCCAGATTATAAGGGTGCTGATAGGTGGTCGACACCGTGGCGACCAGACCAATATGCTCGGTGACCTGACTGAGCGCGGCCAGCGTGATCAGCGGGTCCTGACTGCCGGTAGACCCCGCCAAACCGGCGGGATCGGCTTGCAGTAAGTCGGCGGTAAACAGCCCGGTAATTTTCTGCGCTTCGGCCTTACGCGCCAGCTCAACGGCGCGTTTTATGCCCGGTAATGGCCGAGTGTCGTTGGCGGCATAGAGGTAACTTCCCGCCCCCACCAGCGTTTTTAAGCGTCTTCTGTTGTTTCCAGCCACGGTATTCCCTTCTTTGGTAAGCCAAAGCTATAAAATAGGGCGCGGGGCTTTTTATTGGCTACCAAGAAAAAGGCATGAGCTTTCTACAATATAAGATAATCAGAGCGCTTACTGGCGCAGCCAAGGGGCGGCGGTGGTCCAGAATATAATATTCGCCCCAAGGTAGTTCTCGGCGAACTGGATAAATTCCTGCTCGGTGAATTTCTTATGGGTTTTAGGATTGGTATAGGTCAGCGTAGGTTGTTGCACCGCCATCGCCACCAGATTCAGCTTGCCTTTATAGTGATGAAAAAACGGGTAAGCATTTTTCATTTGGCCCTTTTTATAAGGCACAATATCCGGGCCGCCTAGCCCAATGCCATTGGCCTGCGCCGTTTCAAATAGCCGCGACATATATCCATGGTCGTTATTCCATTCGCAGGGCCAAAAATTGACATACTGCACCACGTAGGATTTCTTAAACACCATCTTGGCAAACAGCATATTTTCTTGCGTGGCGGCGAAATAACGCTCACAGGTAAAACCGCGTTTTGCGGCCTGTTTCTCATCAATATCTATAGAGGTTTCCGGCAAGTTGATCCCGGCAATTCTGCCATCAAAGCTCTTGGCTAGCGCAGCCAAAAGCTGTTGATATTGCTGTCTTAGTGCAGGATTCCACTGCATCGCTACCCAGCCAGAACCCACCGGTTTGCCTTCTCCTGGGTTATCCGTCTGTTCTAATAAGCCGCCGAGATACTGCGGCTCTTGCTGGAGATAACTCGGGATATTTTTATGTTGCGGCTCAAAGAAGCGATCTTGCAGTTGAATAAACAGTTTCTTATGCAGTTTATGGGTGAATGCTAAATCCTTTTCAATGGCCGAAAAATCATACTGCCCCTTTGCTTTCTCTAACTGCTTCCAGGAATAGACAATCTGCACGCCCTGAATATCATCGCGCTGCAATAGCGGGCGAATATTTTCTAATTCGTCGGACTCGATAAAAAGGTAATTTTGTGGCGTGGCGGCCTGTACCGCGCTGGCAAATAACAGGGCAAACAGAATAAACATAATGATGAATCGCATACCTGAAACCTTATTTCCACTGAGATAGGAATAACAGTATGGCGATAGCCCCGAGGTCAATTGTCAGAGCAATGTCAGGATGTAAAACTAATTTTGCAGGCTCAGCAGCGGCCCGGCGAAGCGATGCTCCAGCCGCAGGGTCAAGCCACCCCGCGCCTCCACCCGAATGACCGACATATTAGCCCAGATGGCGTCGGCGTCCGCGCGCTGCGGCCACGTCTTGGGCTGAAGATTATCGCTGCGCTGCCACCAGATTTGTTGGAAGTCGCTGCGGCGCAGCAACGTTTGTTCCAGCCATACCGGCGGGCAGGCCGCTGGCACCGTCGGTGGCCTCAGGGTGATTTTTTGCCCCTGTCGCTGGACCCAGTTCAGCCCGCCGCTGCCCTGTAAGGCCAGCGTTTGCTGCCACACCTCACTGCCCGAACGGACGGTTAACCTATAAATTCCGGCGGGGAATGGCTCGCCGCGTTCCTGGCTGTCCAGCCGAAATTGCTGGTCTGGGTCATATTCGGCATTGGCTTGGTTCATTACCTCCTCACCATTGGGCAAAGTCAGTGAGATTTGCAGGTCGTGACGCAAACTTTTGCCACTGAACTGCACGCGGTAAATACGATTGAGAGGAATATCGCGCTGTATCAGCACCAGTGTCGGGTGATCCAACCAAGAAGGCGCGGCTATCGGCAGGTCATTGCCGCATTGGCGGGACACCACGGCGTCCAGCGCCTGCCGCCACGCGTCGCGCTGCGCGGCGCTGCTCATCTGCGGCCAAAGGTTAATCAGTTGCTGCCACGCCTGATCATCTTGCTGGCTGAACAAGGCGTGATACACCGGCTCAAGAGGCGTCGCGGGTAGCGCGCTCTTTACGGGAGGAGCCATCGCCAGCGTAAGCAACAGGGCAGTAAGAATTTTCGGCGTCATGATGATTTATCCAAACGATAACCCACGCCGCGCACGCTGCTAATAGCAATGCCGGGCAGCTTTTGGCGCAGTTGCAAAATATGAGTATCTACCGTGCGAGTCGAGGGAAAATGCTGATAGCCCCACACCTGATTGAGTAGCTCATCGCGGGTAAAGACGCGCCCGGTCATCTGCACCAGCATCGCCAGCAGGGCGAACTCGGTGGCGGTGAGCGCCACCTCGTTTTGCTGCCAGCTGGCCGATTGCCGAGAAGGAAAAAGCAGCAGCTCGCCGCTGCCCAGTTGCCCTTCCCCCAGTGGCCGTAGCTGTGCGCGAATTCGCGCCAACAGCTCGACGTGGGCAAAAGGCTTGCTGAGGTAATCTCGCGCCCCGGCTTCCAGACCGGCAACCCGGTCTTCCACATTGACGCGGGCGGTCAGCACAATCACCGGCAGCGCTTTTTTCGCCAGCCAGTTGGGTAAAAATCTCAGACTGTCGCCGTCGGGAAATTGCCGGTCAAGGATCACCAGGTCAGCCAGATGCCAGTGATGCTCTACCTGACTTATCTCACTCAGCCACTGGCAGCTAAAGCCTTCCTGCTGCAAAAAGGCTTGCAACCCCTGCCCCAGCGCGGGATCGTCTTCGATAAGCAGCAGTTGGTCGTGGCATTTACTGTTCACAAGGCAGCTCCAGGGTGAAGGTAGTCGGTGGGCCGCTGAGGGTCAGTTTTCCGCGTAATCTGCGAGCCACGCGCTGAACAATGCTCAGACCCAGCCCCATTCCCGCGCGGGAAGAGAGCTGACGGCGCAGCTGCGGCAAACTATTAACGCCAAGATTTCCGGCGTCGCTTACCTCGAGAATCAACCGGCCGTTGCGGCAATTGGCGCAAAGGCGCACCGGCGGTTTGCCGTGGCGAAATGCGTTATCGAGCAAGTTGTTCAGGCACAGGCTGGACCAATACAGCGGCAGTTCAACCTCAAGGTCGCTATCAAGGCAAAATATCAGGTCAGGATGTGCCTGAGCGATATGCCACAGCCAATCGCTTAAGGCTATTTTTGATGGCGCTTCCAGCAGGTCGCGCACGCCGTCCCCGGCAAGATAATGCCGGCTGGCTTCAGCCATCTGGCGCATGCGCTGTACGCTATCGGCCAGCTCGCCGAATCTGGCCTGCGCATCGGGTGACAGGGTGTCAAAGTCGCGGCGGAAGTGCTCCACCACATTACCCAATTGGCTGATCGGGGTGCGTAATTCGTGGGTGAGCATTTGCACAATAAACCGCTGACGCTGCTGTAAAAGCCGCCGCTGCCAGCCTGTCCAACCTAACGCCAACAGCGCCAGAAGCAGAGCGAAGGCCAGCAAAACACGCCAACTCCTGGCATAGCTGCTCACCGGATTGGCACAAAGCGTGCCCAGCGCCACATCGCATCGCCCTCCGGCTTCCACCAGCGAAATGCCTGCCTGCTTAGCCAGCGGCTGCCACACGTCAGGCGCATAGCGCACCCAGCGCTGGGGCTGCTGCCGCCATAAAATGCCATCCTGCATCAGCCAGTTTTGCCCATTCGCCAGCGCGTCGAGGTTGTCATCCGATAACTGCCCCACGCCGCCCAATGCCTGAGGTCTTTCACGCACGTGCAGGTAGGCTTGCATTCGCCCCGACTCGGACGGATGGCGCTGAAGATAGTGCCACGCGCTGCTGCCCCCCAGTGGATAGATCGGGTGAGCCGCAAACCACTGCTCCGGCAATTCGGTTTGCTGGCACTGCGCGCGTTCAAATTGTTGAAAAGCTGGCGGAATCCCTGCGAAAGTGCCCGAACAGTGCTGGCTGTAATGGTAAAGCGTCGAGAGCGCTGGCACGGGCATCTCGCTGAATTGCGGATACAGAGAGGCAGGCCGCAATAGTAGAGGATCGAGCTGGCGCAGCGGGTTGAGCGAAACCTGCCCCTGAACAGGGGCATTGTCCAATAGGCGAGAGAAATCGCGCAGTGCCTGAGAAAAAGGCGGCGGCGTGCAGCCGCTGAATATCAGCGCGCTGCAAAATATCAGGCTGAGTGTCCTGACTTTCTCCCTCATGTTTACCGCACTCCTTTGCTGAGAATGTCGCGATTATGCCCTGCAATAACAAAAATCCCAACTCAGCAAAACAGACTTTATTTATTGAATTTTATTGTCCTAATTAGCCAGCAGCAGGATTTCATTGATATCCACACTTTATCTGTTAGTTCTATTTGGGCATGAATTCATAGAGTTATCGAAACATATTCTTCTAATTTTGCTTAAGTAAAGATTTGTTGGTGCAATTCTCAATCTCTGACTAACATTAAGTCAGCTAATACAACGTGATCGCTTGACGTGGAATTAGTGACATGGCGCACGAACAGTGAATGCGCGCTCGAACATTCAAAGATGAAAAGTACGGCAATAAAGGGAGAGAGTCTATGAACGATCATTCTGCTCCTACATCGGCTCATTACAATGAAGCTTATGTAGAACCGGTAAATGGTGTGCCATTAAAACGTATTTCGTGGAGCGCTATTTTCGCCGGCGTCATTATTTCTATTGTGGTTTATTTACTGTTATCTATTTTAGGTACTGCAGTGGGGGCCAGCACCATTGACCCACTGAAAGAGCAAAATCCGTTGGACGGCATTGGTACCGGAGCCCTTATTTGGACCGGCCTCAGCATGCTGATTTCCATTGCTGCCGGGGGTTACGCCAGTGGCCGACTGGCGCAGCGCGAAGGGGCTTTGCACGGGGTATTAATGTTTGGGGTCAATACATTAATCAGCCTCTGGTTCCTGGTTGTTGTGGTTAATAGCGCAGTGAGCGGCGCAGCCAGCGTGGTAGGCAGTGGGCTGCAAACCTTGGGCAGTGGAATATCCGCCGCCGCACCGCCGGTCACTCAGATGGTGAAAGACAAACTGGGAGAAAATAATATTAATCTCGACAGTTTGCAGAATGAACTGGAGACGACCCTGCGCCAAACCGGCAAGCCGGAATTACAACCTGAGAATTTGCAAAATAAAGCTGAGGGCGAAGTTAACAATGCCCAAAATCAAGCTGCAAATACGGCTAATCATCCACAAACAGCCGACACAGACGTCGTAAACTTTATTAAAGGTTTAGTTCAGCGCAACGAAAGTACATTCCAGGCTGCTGACCGTGAGGCGTTGAAAAATATCATTAAAGCGCGTACAGGGAAAAGCGATCAGGAAGTTGAACAGATTGTCGCTCAGACCGAGAAAAGCTATCAACAAGCCCGTGCGAAATATGAAGAGTTGAAACAGCAAGCCGAGCAAAAAGCCCGTGAAGCAGCCGATAAAGCCGCTGCTGCCACCGCAAAAGCCAGCTGGTTCGCCTTCTTCTTACTGATTGTTGAGGCCGTGCTTGCCGGTGCCATGGGTGCTCTGGGCCGCCGCACTCAGCCACGCGCCGTGTTTAGCGATCAACGTCCATTGAGATAATGGCTTTATATCGCTGGTAAACCAACCCAGAGAGAGGATAGCAATATCCTCTCTTTTTCATTGTTAAAATGCCATGGTGAGCAAAACCAGCGTCAACAGCACCAGATAAATTCTGGCGTGCAGCTTGTCGGGAATGCGCCCCACCCACGGCGTCGCCGTCTGCATTCCCAGCCATGACCCCGCGAGTAGCACCACAAACGCCAGCATGTCGACATAACCCCAATACCAGTGTCCCGGCAGCGAAGCAGCGCCCGGCGCGGCTATCATGTAGGTCAAGGTGCCGACTATCGCCACCGGCATACTCAGAGGGTTCGCCATTGCCGTCGCGATATTCATACTTAGTCCTCGGCGACGCATCATTGGCACCGTCATCACGCTTCCCCCCACGCCAAGAAAAGTGGCGATCGCGCCAATGACCACCCCGATTAGCGCAGTTTTCCCCGCCGTTGGCTGATGGAGAACTGTCCTAGCTTGTTGAGAAATAAACCCTTTTCGCAACAAACCGTCGGCAATAGTCAGCGCCAGATAGGCCACAAAGAGCCAGCGAATCACCCCGCCGTTGGTGGCATTGGCTAGTAAAGACCCGGCCACCGCGCCAAGGGCGATATAGCCCGCCAGCGGCCACGCCAAGCCGAGAATCAAATTGCCCCTGCGCCAGTGGCGGCGGGTTGCCATCGCCGAGGTGACAATCATCACGCAGGTCGAGGTCGCCACCGCAATGTGCATTGCTGCGTGGCCTATCGGGCTATCTGGGCCGTAGAGGGTAAGCAAGGTGCGATACAGCAGCGGCACGATGATGAAACCACCGCCAAAACCAAATAATAGCGTGGTGATCCCGGCCAGAAAGCCGAACAGCGCCAGCGTGAAGTACAAGGTGAACATGAGGATAAGCCCGAAGTTGATAAACAGGCCTTACTTTAAGCAGTCGAGTCTTGTCCTGCTTTCGTTACTCAGTCAATAATGTTTTTGTTTCAGCCAATATGAGAACTCTGCGTGCACAACGTTTCGATTAATCAGCTGGATGCCACTCCGCGCCCGGTGGTTGCCATCCGCACAGACTACGCCTACGGCACTCAACTGGCCTGGCACAGCCATAGGCGGGCTCAGCTGCTCTACGGCGCGCCGGGCGTGATGGAGGTGTCTACGCAGCACGGCAGCTGGGTGGTGCCCCAGCAAAGCGCGGTGTGGATACCCGCCGAAACGCCACACAAAGTGGTGATGCTCGGCGTTAGCACGCGGAGTCTGTATATCGAACCTTCCGCCACCCCCAGAAACGGCGAGCAGTGCGAAGTGATCGCTATTCCCCCGCTTTTGCGCCAGCTGCTATTGGATGCCGTGGATATGCCGTTGGAATACGCCACCTCTGGCCGGGACGGTGCGCTGGTCAACCTGATGATGCATGAGATCACTCGTGCGCCCACCCTGCCGCTGCATATCCCTTTCCCCAGCCAACCGGCTCTGGCTAAGCTGTGTCAGGGATTTATGCAGCAGCCCAATATCCATACATATCCGGACGGCTGGGCGCAGTTGCTGCATATCAGCGAGCGAACCTTCAGCCGCCAGTTTCGGGCCGAAACCGGTATGTCTTTCCTGCAATGGCGACAGAGGGTCTGCGTGGTGCTGGCTCTTTCCAGGCTCGCCGCGGGAGTACCCATTACCACTATTGCGCTAGACATGGGTTATGACAGCCCGGCGGCTTTCTCAACCATGTTCCGCAAAATGCTCGGTCAGCCACCCTCGGCGTTTAGCCAGTTCTCTGGCGCGGTGTCGAAAACTTCAGGATAAATCGCCCGATTATCTGGCTCATTTCTTAAGCTGTGCTAAACCTTATACAGACTTAACAACAAGGAGTGAGTTATGAAGAGACGTTATCTAGTTGCATCAGCGTTAGTTCTTACCGCCTTACTCGCAGGCTGTTCTAGCAATTACGCCATTCAAACCAACGATGGGCGAACGATAGTCAGCGAAGGCAAACCAAGAGTTGACCGGGATACCGGGCTAATCAAGTACAAGGATGCCTGGGGGAAAGAGCGCCAAATCGCCCAGACCGACGTGAAAGTCATGTCAGAAATTGGCAAGTAGGTTGTACTGAGTCTTAAAAGTAAAAACCCGCTTCGGCGGGTTTTTTTGTGGATTGATGGAGAAGATAGCAATTTGGTAGAAAGTGTTTCTTTTTGGGAAACAGGTGATATGATGTTTCTTTACGGGAAACAGGGAAGGTCACGTGATTAAAAGCTGGAAGTACAAGGGGCTGCAAAAGCTCTACCAGAAAGACGACGCTAGTGGAGTACAAGCCAAGGATGCAGAACGTATAAAACTTCGGTTACTGGTACTTGATGAAGCAGTAACGGTAGAAGAGTTCAAATTTTATCCTAGCTTTAAATTTCACTCACTGAAAGGCGACAAACAAAACCTTTACTCGATAACGGTTCGCGCTAACTGGCGAATAACATTCGAATTCAAAGACGGTGACGCCTACATATTAAATTTAGAGGATTATCACTAATGGCTATGCTCACCCCTCCGCATCCGGGCGGCTTGATCACTGAATATCTTGAAGATTACGGGATCTCGCTTCGCTCATTGGCGAAAGATTTGGGCGTATCTCCCTCAGCCTTGAGCAAGGCCGCTGCGGGTAAGACAGCAATTACTCCTGAAATGGCATTACGGCTCGAAGTGGGTCTAGGTATCGCGGCCCGCCTTTGGCTGGCAATGCAGGCAACGTATGACCTCAGCAAAGCTCGGGAAAGAGTCGATCTTTCAAGCGTTGTGCCGTCGTCCCACACTCAGGCTCAGACGGCACATTAGAAACAGCCCCAAAATGGGGCCGAATCAAACCTTACAGCACGTCAGCAAACAGTTGGTACATTTGAGCGAAGGCGCGGTGGGTGACTTTCTCATTGTACTGGCTCATGCCGGGAACGTTGGCGGTTGGGTCGGTGAAGGAGTGAACCGCGCCGCCGTAGTTAATGAGCTGCCAATCAACGTGGTGACCTTTCATCTCTTCAACAAAGCCAGAAATTTGCTCTGCTGGAATCAATGGATCTTCTGCGCCGTTCAACACCAGCACGGAGCCGCTGATGTTCTTCGCGCCGTCGGTGTCTTTGGTGTCTAACCCGCCGTGGAAAGTCACGAAGGCGTTGAGTTTAGCGCCGCTGCGGGCCAGTTCGAGCACGCAGTGGCCGCCGAAGCAGAAACCAATAGCCGCCACTTTTGCGACGTTAACTGGCGCGTGCTGTTGGGCCAGCAGCGTGTCAAGCGCGCCTTGCATGCGTTGACGCTCGGCGGGCTGGTCTTTCACCGCCATCATCGCCGCGGCCGCTTCATCACCATTGGTTGGGCGAACCTTCGCGCCGTACAGGTCAGCGACGAACACCACATAGCCTTTTTCAGCCACGGATTTCGCGGTGTTGATTGCCACGTCGGCCACGCCCATCCAGTTTGGGGCTAACAGAACGCCCGGCTGGTTTTTTGCCCCTTTTGGGAACACCACACAGCCCTGTAAATCCTGCCCTGCAACCTGATAATCGACATACTCAACGCTGATATTGCTCATTCACGACTCCAATAGATTTTGGTTTAGTTATCATTAAAAACTATCTCGCCATAAATGTATCAGTCAAATTGCGTATAAATATGAATGTCATACGGGATTTAGATGATGAATGAGCTCCCAGCCTTTCTCCCCCGCCACCAGCCAATGGGTTAACCCAATCTGCGCCAGAAACGCCTCGTCGTGCGACACCACCAGCAGTGTTCCCTGATACTGATTGAGCAAAGCTTCCAGCGCCGCCAGCGAAGGAAGATCCAGATGGTTGCTCGGCTCGTCGAGCAGCAGGCAATCGGCGGGCGAGCTGGCATAAATCACCTTTGCCAGCGCGGCTTTGAGCTGTTCGCCACCGCTGAGTCGCGCGCAGGGGAGCAGCGCGCGACTGGCGTCTAATCCAAGCTGAGCAAGCTGCATACGCAGCTGGGACTCCCCAGTGACGGAGTTCACCTCGAGCAGCTGCTCGAGCACCGTCCGTTGTGGATCAAGGCAGGAGAGCCGCTGGTCAAGATAAGCCATGTTGACCCATGCTTCGCGCAGGCCGGATATCGGCGGCAGCAGGCCTGCCAATACTTTCAGCAGGGTCGATTTACCACAGCCATTCGGGCCAACCACGCCAATTCGCTGACCGCCGCTAATGTCCAAGGTTATCTGGTTGAAAGGCGGCGCAGCAAAGGGCAGCGTGACATCCTTCAGCGCCGCCACTTTTTGAGCAGTAGTGGTCGTGAGTGAGCCGGAGTGCATGGCGATATGCGCCGCCGTCTCGATATGCTTCGCTGCCTCTTGGACCTGCTGGCTGAGCTGCGCCCGCGCTTCAAGTTGCTGCTTTTGCAACTTACCCGCCGAAGCTTCGCTGCGCCCTTTTTGCCGCCCCAGCAATATATTGGCTTGATTAGCCTCTTTACCACGACGTTCGCCGCGAGACTGCCGCTTTTCGTGTTTTTCGCGCTGCTCGCGCAATGCCTGCTCTTCACGTTTGCGCTCGACTTTGAGCCTTTCCAACTTTTGGGCTGCGGCGGTGGTTTCTTGCGTCTTTGCCTGCTGGTAGAAGGCATAATTACCACCATAGCTGCGCAAACCCAGTGAGGACAATTCCACAATCCGCGCCATCTGTTGCAGCAGCGCGCGGTCGTGACTGATGACCAATAAGCCGCCACTCCAGCGCTGCAACTGCTGCATCAGTGCCCGTCGGCTAGGGCCGTCGAGGTGGTTGGTCGGCTCATCAAGAATGAGGAAATCGGCGTCTGAGAGCGTCGCCCCAATCAGCGCCACGCGCATCGCTTCGCCGCCGCTAAGTTGGCTGACCGACGACTCTGGCGAAAGATAGCCCAATCCGGCGGATTCCAGCTGGGTATGTAGCCGCTGGCGGATATCCCAGTCATCGCCGACCTGCTCGAAATCGGCTGGATCGACGCTTCCCGTCTCAATACGCAGTAAAGCGGCAAGGGTGTTCTCAAAGCCCGCCAGCGCCGCAACGTGGGGATATTTTTCAGGGGTAAGATGTTGCGCCAGATACCTGACTTTACCGGAGCTATTGCACTGGCCGGAGGAAGGCACGAGCAGCCCGGCCAACAGCTGTGCCAGCAGGCTTTTACCCACGCCATTACGCCCCACCAGCCCGGTATGGCGACCATCAAATTGCTCGGTGAGTTCAGTGAACAGCGGCGTGCCGTTGGGTAAAACCAAAGAGACGCGGTCCAGCGTCAGAATAGGATTCGTCATGCGATAACCTTAAAATTAATGCACCAAAACAACGCCATGGAGGAGTTGCAAGAGAGCCGCCGAGGGTGGCGGTGGGCATTAATTGCGCATTGGACGAATACCTCATTGAGATGTGAAAAGACCGGGTGACTATAAAACAGCCGGTTTTCGGCTGTCAAATCTCCCGGTCAATTTTGTGGCTTTTACAGCTCGGCGGCGCCGGGGTTATCAAAGCCAACCCGCCCGACAAACGGCAGGCGCAGCGCCGGAGATTTGATGTCCACGCCGAGGTTCAGCCCCAGTAGATTGACTTCAACCCCCTCTTCGACGCCCAGCGTAAAGCCGAGCACGCCGAGCACCGAGACCTGTAGGCCGCGCCCCGACGGCGGCAAGCCAATCGGGTTAGTCAGCCCACGGTAGTCCTTGCCGATGGCGTTAGACGGCATATCCAGCTTAAGCCCCGGCACTTCGCGGCCAATATGCGCCATGAATGTGTTGCTGTTTGGCCCCGGCCACGCGTGATAGGTGTGCGGATAAGGATAGCTTTTTATCGCCGCCTCAATCTGCGGGATCAGCGTCTCGGCCAGCTCGCCACGGCGGTCCGCCAGCAGCTTAGGTTTGGAACCAAACCAGTAGCCGTCGGGAATGGCGTAATCGCGGCGAACCACATTGTTACTTCCCCAGCTCACCACATCATAACGAGTGAACTGGGTGTCTCCCGCCCGTTTGTAGATGATCCACGGATGCACCGCCACCAGCCCGCGCCAGCCATAGGTCGGCGCGGCGTAAATCTGGACAATGGCGGTACTTTTCAGCGTTACCGGATTGGGAGCAATGCCCGCTGAATCACGGCGGGCAGTTGACCAATCGCCGCCCACGGCCTGCTGCTCTTTGCTCTGCGAGCTTTTAACGTAACTGCATCCCAACGACAGAAAGAGGATGCAGACAATGCACAGGGGAACCCACTTAATCGCCATCATGCCTTATGTACCTGTGGAAGCTAGCCCGCGCCCTGCGGGAAAATCAGCCTAATAAATTATCACATGTACTCGCCGACGCTATGGCTCATCCTGCTGTTTAGCACGTTCGGCTCGGGCGAGCTGCCGCCCCTGACGCCAGTTCAGCAGCGGGGTGACGGTCAATCCGTGCACCAGCACGCTGGCAACAATCAGGGTGAAGGCGATATCACCCATGCGCTCCGCCTCCAGGCCACCAATGCCGTGGGTGTAGGCATAGGCGATGTAGTTGATACTGCCAATACCGCGGATCCCCAGCCAGCCAATCATCAGCCGCCGGGCGCGCGGCGCGCCGCTGCCGATAGTCGCCAGATAAACCGACAATGGGCGGATCACCACAAATAAAATCGCCGCCATCAGCAGCCCTGACGGGTCCCAATGCTGGGAGAGAGTGATACCCAGCACCACGATAATAGCGGCGGCGAACAGCCGCTCGATGGTATCGCCGAAGGAGAGCGCATCGCCCACCATCAGCCCTACCGACTTGGCCGGGCCGCTATCAGAGAAGGCGTGGCGTATGTGCGGGTTCACCAACTCTTCGGCCGGGCGATAACGCTGGTCTTCATCCATATTTTCCGGCGGATGCAGGTTCACAATGCGCAGCTCGGCGGCGCGCAGCCCAACACCGGCGGCGAAGGCGGCGAGGAAGCCCGAGGCGTCGACACTTTGCGCTGCGGCATAGCTCAGGGCAATTAAAGACAGCGCGATAAAGTCACTCGGCGCGATATCGCCCTGCACGCTTCTCAGGCGCGTGGCGAGCAGACCAATCAAGCGCCCCAGCAGATAGCCAATACCCAAACCGCCGAGCAGCGCCCACAGTACGTCCACCAAGGCCCAGTGGCCGATTTGCAACCAGCTCAGCGGCTCGGGGGAATTCATAATGAGTAGCGCCAGCATCAAAATCGGCAGGGCTGAACCGTCATTCATGCCCGCCTCGCTGGACAACGAAACGCGCAGATTGTCGTCATCGCTGGCGTTATTGACTGAAATCAGGCTCGCCAGCACCGGGTCAGTAGGCGCGACGATGGCCCCGAGCGCCAGAGCTATCGGCCAAGACAGGCCAAACAGGTAGTGCGCCACCAGCATCACGCCCGCAACGGTTATCAACATACCGGGGAACGCCAGCCTGACACCCATTCTCCAACCGTGATTGCGAAACGGCATGCGCAGCTTCAAGCCGGTAATAAATAGCGACGCCGCCATAGCGATTTCGGTCAGTCGGCCGGTGAGTTCTGAATGCGCCACCATATCCACGTGCAGCAAATCCAGCACCCACGGGCCACAGGCCACGCCAGCGGCAAGGTACAGACCAAAGGTGGTCACCGGGCTGCGATGGATCCAGCCCGATGCCAATGACATTAGCAACAGCAGTCCACCCACGGCCGCTGTCCATCCTAGAAAACTCATGGACTCCTCCAGTAAAAGCGGGGTTGAGTGAAATTTTTGAAATTTGAAGGGGATACAAAAAGGTTAGACTAAATAACAGATTCCTCAATATAATCAGATTATTCATAAACCAACGTTATATAAGGAGGATTGCCATGCTGACCCGTGAAATGTTTTTCATTTCGCTCGTCCTTAGCGATCGTCACTGCTCAAGCGTTACCGGTATCGTGCTGCGATAACCTGCTTGAGCGAAGCTAACTGACAATCTGAGAACTTCCCTCCGGCTTACCGGTTATCGTCAGCGATTTTTGACGATAGGCATTTCTATGCCTAAAAATCTGAGTAAGCATCATGAGCACACTACTTTCCGCACAATCTGTCGGCTACGACAATTCCTTCGGCCCATTGCTGGCTGAGATCACCTTTAGCCTAAAAAAAGGCGACCGCATCGGCCTGATTGGTCACAACGGCTGCGGCAAAAGCACCCTGCTGAAGATCCTCAGCGGCGCACTTCCCGCCAGCTCTGGCAGCATCACCCTTGCCAATCACTGTTTGATGGCCACCGTCGAGCAGCACTTGCCCGCCACCTTGCAGCACTCCACACTGCTTGAGGCGGTACTTAATCATCTGCCGGACGGCTTGCATCAACCCGAGCGCTGGCAGGCCGAAGTGCTGCTCGCCACGCTAGGCTTTGATGAATCGGCGTGGGAACTGACGGCGGGAACCCTCAGCGGCGGGCAGCATACTCGCCTGATGCTGGCTCGCGCGCTGATCCGCCAGCCGGATTTACTGCTGCTGGATGAGCCGAGCAACCACTTGGACCTGCCCACCCTGCTGTGGCTCGAGCAGTTTCTGCAAAACTGGGGTGGCAGCTTTGTGCTGGTTTCCCATGACCGCAGCCTGCTAGACAGCGTCACCAACTGCACCTGGATCCTGCGCGACAAAACTCTGCAATTTATACGCTTACCCTGCACTCAGGCACGCCAGGCCCTTGAAGAGAAAGACGCCGCCGATGTTCATCGCCATCAGGCTGAACAGAAGGAGATTGACCGGGTGGCGAAAAGCGCCAAACGGTTAGCCATCTGGGGCAGCGTGTATGACAACGAGAAGCTGGCGCGCAAGGCCAAGCAGATGGAGAAACAGGTTGATCGGATGAAGGATGAGCAGACTCAGCTCACCGCGGGCAATCAATGGCAGTTGAAGTTGACGGGTGAAGCCCTGCCCGCCGACCGGGTTTTGGCGCTAACCGACCTGAAAGTTCGCCCGGACCACGATGCGCCGGTGCTATTCGAACTGGACGAAATCCGCGTAAAAAGTGGCGATCGCGTGGCGCTGGTGGGCCGCAACGGCTGCGGGAAGTCCTCCCTGCTCCGCAGCCTGTGGCAAGCCTTCGAACAGCCTGAAAGCCCGCAGCCGGGAATAGTCTTCCACCCCAAGGTGCAGATGGGTTATTACGACCAGAGCCTGCACCAGCTGCGTGACGACGACTCGCTGAGTGACGCGCTGGCTCCTTTCGCCCCGCTGACCGAGGACCAGCGAAAAATGGCGCTAATTGGCGCGGGTTTCCCTTATCTTCGCCACCAGCAAAAGGTCAGTACCCTCAGCGGCGGCGAGCGTTCGCGCCTGCTGTTTATCGGCCTGACGCTGGCAAACTACTCGCTGCTGTTGCTCGATGAGCCGACTAACCATCTGGATATGGAAGGCAAAGAGGAGCTGGCCGAAACGCTGAAAACCTTCGAGGGCGCGGTGCTACTGGTTTCCCACGACCGCACCTTGATTGAGCAGAGCTGCAACCGTTTCTGGCTTATTCACCAGCAGCGTCTAGAGGAGTGGCACGATCTGGCCCCTGTCTACGCCATCTTGGCCGACAAGCCGGTGCCTGTAACAAGTGCGAGTTGCGATGAAAAACTAGAGGCGACACCTCTCAAACCAGACAGCGAGGAAGAGCGCCTGTTCGCCACCCTAGTCGAACTCGAAACCAAGCTGGCCGAGGATTTGGCCCGCAAACCCAAACATCAAAAACCCGCCCTACAGCGGGAATGGCAACAGCAAATCGAGCAGTTGAATCAGTTGTTAGATTTGGCGTAAAGGGAGGGCCGCAGGGATGCGGCCTGACTTTAAGATGGGAAGAAGGAGAAATTTATCTCTATAAGAAAGATACAAAAATGTGACTTTTCTGTGGACTTAACGGCATTTAACAAACACATCTTAGCGATTAATCCTAATCCCTTTTCATGTTGTGCCAGCTTGATGCGGTACAGGAATGGGTGAAAAACGATTAGGTTTGTCAGGAGGTGAACCGCTTCAATGACTACGTTTTATAAATCCTGAACGAGCGCCGACATTGGGCAGAGATTCGGAAACCTCACCACGGTGCGCTCAGGCGTGTGAATAAATCCCTAAAAACAGCCCAGCGCGCAATGCTATCCCCACCACACCTGCCCGCTTTAGGTATCGCAGTTTCCTGTCAGTATCTAATCCAGATTACGTACTACGTACGTATAATAATAGGTGTAAGAAAATGTTAAACAAATGAATGCAAACTAATGCATCAATCCCGCGAATATGATAAAAATCAGCCCGATAGTCTAGCACTACCTCTGATAGGCATATTTTTCTATAAATTGACCGCATTTATTCAGTATTTTGAGGTGATTACACATGGCTGGTGAGACCCACAACATATCTTTAATGGCTGATAAAGTTACAGCCGAATTATTTAAATGGTTTAAATGGGAACAAGTAGGTAGTTCCAATGAGAATTTTGATTGCTTAAAAAAAGATGAGCATACAAACAAAAGTGGAACTCATCCAAACGATGTTGTTTTTAAATATCACGATCCATATCTTAATAGAACTGTTTTCTTCAATACAGATCTTAAAAGCTACGCCAAAACCTCAATGACGGCAACTGCAATGAGAAATGCCCTATCATCTCTTGCGAATTCTATAGATTGCGCTGAGGGAAGTAAAGAATGGAAGGATAGATACTCTTATATTAGTGGATCATCAGAAGTTAGAGGCCTACTATTCGCTTATAATCATGATGGCAACTTTGACCAGTTATTTTATGATGTATTCCATGCTATTAAAGAAACGAAAGATGTAAAGGGTAAAAAAGGTATGAACCTTGATAACTTGCCATTAAAACAAGGGCAAAAAATACACATCATTGAACCTAGAACAATTAATTACCTTCAGTCTGTCATTACAGACTTAACTAAACTTAGCCACTTGGGCACTTTCCCTAATGGCTCCAACTATCAATTTTATTACCCAGATCTAACCCTACATAAAGTTAGTGGTATTCCAGAGGAGTTACCAGCTACAATTGAGTCTTTAACTGGACCATTTTTTATCATTAAACATAACGATGTTAAACGTCTTAATGAGAGCACTGGAAATATTGAGAAAACTTACGAGCATGGATATGTAATTTACTATAATGGAGAGGGTAAAGATCAATATGAATTCATCTATATATTTGATACATTATCAAAATATCAGCTCCTTGACGGAAATGAAAAAATAAGAATTAGGCTAATTTACCCTAATATTTTCAAAGACGTGCGTGGAATATATAATACTGCCATTGAAACTTACTCACGCGAATGGGGCTTTGATAAATACAAACGCTCTATAATTGAATCTATTGAATTTGATCTGGTTGATTTTACTAAACCAAGCTTTAGCTCAGTTGAAATTGGTTGGGAGCGATAACAAATGAAAATTGGCCTATATAGTGTTACCGACAAAGCTTTATTTGATGCTTTAAATCAAACAAAGGTAACAAATGATGATATGAAATCTCTTTTTTTTAAAAGAGGAACTATCGTTTCAAAAGATACTAAGAGAAAAGCGCTTGCCTTAGATTTTTCTCGCTATTTCCATGGTTTTGATGATTATAATAAGCTTTCTGAGATCCTGGGTTCTATTGGACGAAAGGAGAAGAGCTCGATCAATATTATTAATGCAGACATTGAAAAAAATGACATAGAAGCTGCTATTAAACTTGTGTGCGAGGATTTACAAAAAGAAGGTGACCAGACCGATTTTGTTTATACTGAAACAGGTATTGAAATAAAGATAAAATATGTCAAACTTGACTATAAAATGAATGAATTTAGACAGTCCTCTACCAGAGAAGCAGTTATTCTTGTAGAGGAAAATGAGAAAGGCGAGTTTATAGCAAGATTCCCTCAAAACTCAAAATCTAGAGAGTTTACTGAAAAGCTTGTAAAGAAAATAAAATCTGAAAACGATAATGCAAACGTGTCTCTGGATGAAATAACCCTAGAAAGTGTTAAGGAGCATTCAGAGAGAACTAATTTCTTTAAGCGACTTATTGACAACATACCAAATTATAATTGTGTAGACGTTACGGATGTTTATGTTACTCATCCTATTTTAGAAGAAAATAAAAAAGAAAGTACTGATGAGAATAGTGATGATGACGCCGATGATATTGCTGTAGATTTAGGATGTCATATTTCTAAAGCATCATTAAAAGGAAGGGGAGTTTTAGAATCAAAAGAATTAAATGATCTTCTTGCGAAAGGTTTCTATATAACAAAAATTGTGTGGGTTTCTGTTGTTGCCGGATTCGTCGATTCAAATAGATTTGAATTTGAAGCACAATTTTTTGATACAGACAACTGTAAGTTGTTCTCATATCTTGTCAGGGGACAATATAAATTTAAATCTCTTGGCGACTATACACATAGACAGAATGTCGAAAAAGAAAAAGAAGTGCTACTATTAGCACTTATGGAGGACTCAGCACGCAGGATTTCAGATGAAATTGTTGAAAGGAACTCCCTAAAGGTCAAAGCCAAATAATTGGAGGGTGCTATGAAGACTAAATGGTTTAATGCAAATATCCAAAAGTCATATGATGATATTTATAAATCCATCATACAAACCCCTTTCAGAGAAGACCGTGGATGGGGGTTCAGCATCAACAATTATGAAGATGATGCTTTATCTGCTAAATATATTGAACGTATGGAGATGAAGGAAACCATTACAGATCCATTTGGTAATGAAACCTTAATTGAATACTTTAAGTTTATACAGTTTAACTTTTGGTTAAAAAAAGAGAATGGAAACAACTATTTACTTGCTATAGAATCAGCTCCTCGCTCTATCAAAGGTTTTATTGCAAATATGAGAGCAGTTATAGCTTCAGATTTTAATGTTTCCAACCTAAATATTAAGGTTGAGGACTTTATTAAAATAATTAGATCCCGCTTCTCTGATGTCAAAGTATTTAAGGCAAAACTTAAAGGATTGACATTTAGCAAACAGACATCTGGGGATCTTGAAATAGAGTCATCACTTGATGCATTAGATGAAATAAAAGTTTTTTTTGACCAAGCCAATTTTTCTATTGAGAAAGCCAAATTATCAATAGGTATGATACCGCAAGTGGAAATTATAGAAGTCAACTCCAACGGAACAGTAATATTTACAGAGGAAGGCTTTAGGAATATGTCAAAGGTTATTGAAGATATTAATCAATACAACTAACTCCCTAGGGGCACTTCATGCCCCTTTAATTTAAATGTGGTTATAGAAATTATTATATTAAAATAACCATCATCTATCCGCCTCACCATAATCCCATTAACTATATAATAGCTAATGCTATCTCTCACCTTGCTGATTCGTTAATTTTTATTTACTCTTTAACTTATAATACAGCGACGGGCAATCTACGTAATCGGCGGTGAAATCTAATCTGCCTGCATATACAACTACAACAGAGAGGAAAGATAAAAAGCACATTATAAATGCCACCCATCCTTGTGAAATAGGATCTTGCGAAAAGGACTTCAAAATATGCGCAACCCATTCAACAAATAATCCCCCTCCCTCACTCTGAATTACTTTTACCCACTCAAGTATTATCAACAGTAAAACGCCAATACATGTAATCTCTAATCTTCGACGTAATTTGATTCTATTTTCTTGAGCGGAACGCGCTTTTAAATGAATATTATAAAAAACAGAAGAGTCCGTTTTTACTGCTTCTGTAAATAATTCACTTGGTGAAACACGCCCATGTTTTCTTTTGAAATCTCCTCTATATGGAAGGCATAATCTAATGGTTACCCTAATAAAATCCAATATTGCCAGCATTAACACCCAAAATATAAAAACTCCACCAATATTTCCTATGCTAAGGTTACCTAGATCCTGGATTTTTACTGACCACAATCCGTATCCTATAACTTGAAAACAAGCCAAATCTATAAACAAAAAATAGAAAATAAACTTTGAAAACAGTGAAAACTCCCAAGCCAAATCAAGAGCCCTTATAATTGGATGTATATTGCTCCCATTTTCTTTCTCATCTAACATTATCGCCTCCGTTAAACACCTTAAATATTAGCCTGTATCATCTTAATCTTTCACTCACAACTTGTATAGATTACATTTTTCCCACAAGACTTATGTCTCATATACAAGCGCGTACTAAATATCATTATAAAACCTATGATTAATAGATTTATCATAAAAGTCTGAATAATTCTTTATCTGTCGGATAAAAAATCTCTTACCGTAAAAATATATGTTTACGCCTCGAGCTAATATTTCTAGCTTCTAGAGTTTTGAGTGAATGCCATGTAGAACTAAATCACGGCTAATTTTCGGCTTTCTGGTTCGTTCTTGCATTGTTAATCGCGCCAATGGAGCAAGTTCACGCGGTTTCGACGGATTATAACTTTGTTGCTGATGATTTATTGATGGCGATTGTCGTCTTACAGCCTCTCCCAGCACCTAAGCAAAGTCAGGTCATCCCGCCGCACGTTTTCACTCTCAACTAATTTCATCACCCAGAGGCGTACTCAGAAGGTGTAGGGGCAAACTCTGCCCGAGTCCTGTCTGAACTATTGACTGCACTCCAAGGCGCCCTGAGAGCGCTTTTAAACTCATAGGATAAGGGACATGGCCACAGACTTGGTGACAATATGCCATTGAGTCGTGTGTGTCTCATGGACATGGTCGGCTCCGAGGTATGGCGCGAAATCACCGGCATCCGCGGCAGCTGTCGCATCTTCTACAAGCACTTCATAGTCTACATTCACGAATATATTGGAATACGCGGTGACCCGCCCTACAGCGGGAAGAGCAATAGCAAATCGAGCAGTTAAATCAGTTGTTAGATTTGGCGTAAACGGAGGGCCGCAGGGAGGCGGTCTGACTTCGAGATGGGAATAAGGAGGAAGTTATCTCTACAGAAAAGACTTAATAATGCGTCTTTCTTGTAGACTTAATGCCAGTCATTCAATCACATCTTGGCGCTCAATCAGAAAATCCCCTTCTGCCTTTTCATGATTTGAAAGTGAGGTCCAGCTTGGCTTAGCAGGTTGCGGGAGCAGGACCTCATCATTTGGTGCATTTTTTAACTCAGTCTCGAGGTTATTACCTTTTTTGGAAACCAATAGAGTGCGCATTATATTTCTCCTTGTTTTCAGTCATGTGCGTTGTGCACCGCTTTCTCCTTACCCTGCCCGACCCACCAGCCCCAAAATCGTCTCTACTAACTCATTCTTAGCTTCTTCGGCGCTGATTTGTTGGCGCACTGCGGCGTTGGACAGGGCTTCGGCGGCGCCGAGCATTGCCCAGAGTCCGGCGATGGAGATCGCGCCTTGCGTAGCGTAGGGGCTTAAAATCCCCCGGCACTTCTCGATAAAGCCGCATTCATATTCACATTTGATTGTTTCCAGCTCGGGCGTGCCGTTAAGTGCTGAGACAATGCCGGGGATTTCGCTCCCTTGGTTCAATACACACTCCACATAAGAGTTGGCAATCACCGCCGCTTTATCTGCCAGCTGCTCGCCGCTCTCCGCCAATGCCTTGTCCATCACCACCGCCTGACGGTGATCGTAGTCCTGATACAGCACCGCCAGCAGGCCGGAGCGGGTGCCAAAATGGTCATAAACTACCGGTTTGGTCACGCCCGCTCGCTCTGCCAGATAGCCGAGAGTCAGTGCCTCGGTACCCTCTTCGCGAATAATTGCCCATGCCACGCTGACCAATTGCAGATAGCGGTCCTCTCTGGACAGCCGAATGCGTGGGCGTGATGAGGCCACTTCTCTCCTGTTTTCGTCGCTTGACATGCTTATATACCAAAGGTAACTTACCAATAGTATATTATTTTACAGCTCACCCAGACCCTCTACAAGAAGGAATTTGCACCATGCACACTCTTATTGTTGTTTCACACCCGATTGCCGACTCTTTGACCCACGCTATCGCCAAGCAGATTGCCGCGGGGATCACTGGCGCAGAGGGAGGTCACAGCGTCGAAATCGCCGACCTTGCCGCTGAAGATTTTGATCCTCGCTTCACCGCGACTGATATGAATGCTTTCAATGGCAAATCCGCCTTGCCGCAGGACGTGCTGGATGAACAAGCCCGCGTTGACCGGGCAGATGCGCTCATCTTGGTTTATCCGATTTACTGGTGGTCAATGCCGGGCCAGTTGAAAGGTTGGATCGATCGGGTCTTTGCCAACGGCTGGGCCTACGAAGACGATGGCTCGGGCAAAGTGGTGAAAAAGTTGCTTCACCTGAAGGTGCATTTGGTGGCGTTGGGCGGCGCAGATATGCGCACTTTCGCGCGGCACGGCTACTTTGGCTCGATGAAAACCCAGATTGACCACGGGATTTTTGACTATTGCGGCGCGCCGGTTCTGACCTCTGAACTGATTCACACGGCCAACCCTGCAGATTTCGAGGCAAACTTAGCCTTAGCCAAAAAGCTTGGTCAGAAAGTGGTCGCCGCGCCTCAGCGCGCCGAATCACTCTGCGCATAATGGCTCATTTGCCTTAAACAAAACCCGCTTTACCCCCTTATTCCTGCGTTTGATTGCCAGCGGCTGAAGGTAAAATCACCACAATCGCCGATAGAGCATTATTTTCTGCCGCTGGCACCTCTTCAAGCACCTCCAATACGGGGCAATTTTTGCGTGGCAAAATCATTTTTACGCAGTGGAAGTTTGGACGATATTCAGGCACTTGGTGAAAACGGCCAGCCGGTTTACGCCTCTGCGCTGCAAATCCGCGAAACATTACGTCTTCGCAAGCAGCAGTCGATTGCCGACGTGCTGGCCATTCCCCAACTCAACGAAGCGGGCGACCGCATTGACTGGTATTCCCCTATCGCGGGCAAAGTCACCTCGTGGTTATCCGCCAGCGACAGCGAGCGCGCCTCGGCCATTACCCAGCTCGAGCAGTGCCGCGCCGTGGTGCAAACCCTGTGTCAGGCGGCGCTGAAATCTAGCAAGCCGGGCCAGCAGCTGTTTGGCACCTTGTTGGCGAAAGCCATCCAGTTTCCTGACCAAAACCACGTTTATCTGGTGAATGGCAGGCCCGTTCTGACCTTCTGGGGCTTTGTTCATCTGGATAAAAAATCCCGTATCGATGCCCTTGATTGCCTGCGCCCGCCGGTGTTTAAACCGGAAAGCTCGCTGGTTGATCTGCCGTTACCGACCGTCAAACGCACTGAGCCACTGCCGCCGTTGGTGGAGCCTAAACCTCAGGTTGAAGTCAAACCGCAGCCAGAAACCGCGCCTGCCGCCGCCGTGAAAAGCCCGGCCAATCGCGGCTGGCTGCGTTTTTGGTGGCTGATCCCGGGCGCGGCGCTGGCCGCCACGCTGGTGATGCAATTTACCGGCGCATTTGCCCCCGCCGAGCACCCGGCCCCGGTGGCACCGGCAGTTGTCGAGAAGCGCGCCCTGCCTGCCAGCGATGCGCCGGTGGTCACGGCCAAAGCCATCGAGCCAAAACCTGTCGTTGAAGATAAAGTGGAAGATAAACCGGCTGCCGTGGCCGCGACGCCCGCGCCGGAAGTCACTCCTGCTAAAACCACCGAGCTGCCATTGGCTCCCGCCGTCGCCACACCGCCAGTGGCGGAACCCGCTCCGGCTCCTGCCCCAGTGGCAGCCACGCCGACAGCGCCGGAAGATAAAACCGCGCTGACCATGCCGCCGGATGCCGTCAAAGTCGGCTCTACCAAGTTCCTTAATGGCAACTGGCGCGTGGTGCTGGACATTAAAACTCCGGTCACCGGCAAGCCGCCGAGCCTGAAATACCAAATCAAAAACGGTAAAGGCACGGCAAAAATCCAATATGGCGATGGCATGAGCTGCAAAGCAGACATCAGCGCCGGGCTGATGAGTTCAGGAAATCTGGTGATTAACAGTCGATTTAAAGCCAAATGCAGCGATGGTTCGAGGTATCAAATGCCAGAGATCGTCTGTACCCAACCTCTGAACGGCACCGCCGATTGTAAAGGCCGCTACGACGCCAACACCGTCATCCCGATGACCATGAAGCGCGAGAGTAAATAACCGATGCTGGCATCTATTCCTGATTATAAACAGCGTATTACGCTGATTAAGAACAGCGGCATCCAGTTTCTGGACTTCGCCCTGACGCCGCAGATTGATGAAGATCTGCCGTCCAAATTCGTCCGCAAAAGTGCCAACGGCCCGCTGCTGCGCCTCGACCACGATCCGCTGACCGGCAAATACTCCCTGCCGGTGCCGGGTGCGCAGGTTGAAGTGGTGCGCCCTGAATCCAGTATTTCGCTGGCCCAGTCCCTCGCGCTGCTGGAGAAAATCTGGCTGCCGCTGCCGTTCCTGCGTTTTACGCCGCCGCGCAACTTCTCCGGCGGCCCGGATAACTGGGCGCGGATGCAGGTGATTGCGCTGAATAAGCCGGATAACGAAGGCCACACCCATCGCATTATTTTGGCATTTGATACCAAGGTTTATGCTGACGCCGCTGAATTGGAAGAGGGCCAACAGCCCGAGCAGCTGACGCCAAATGACAATGACATCAAGACCGGCGCCAGTTTCGCCTTGGCTTTTTACAATGATGAGCTGAGTGACTTCCTCGACCTGACCTGGGTGGACGGCTGGTTGCGCGAAGCATTCAGCCAGCAGGCGATTCAGCGCGAAAACCGCAATCCGCGTGATATCAAAACCGCCCTGCGCGAATTTGAATATCAGGCGCACTACCTGAATTTGTTGGAAATGCTGGGTACCCAGCTGTCGATCCCTGAAATCAAAATCAGCACCAGCACGCTGCAAGAGCCGGCGATCAACGTGGATCTGATTCTGGATGTCGGCAACTCCCACACCTGCGGTATTTTAGTGGAAGAAAGCCCTGACGAAAGCAACGGCCTGAAGCAGACTTACGAGCTGCAAATCCGCGATTTAAGTCAGCCGCATCTACAATATAACGAACTGTTTGAAAGCCGGATTGAGTTCGCCGAGGCGCATTTTGGCAAGCAAAACTTCTCGGTGGAAAGTGGCCGCGACGACGCCTTCATCTGGCCTTCTATCGTCCGCGTCGGGCGCGAAGCCAGCCGCATGGCGCTAACTCGTCAGGGCACCGACGGCTCCACCGGGCTTTCCAGCCCGCGCCGCTACCTGTGGGATGAAGAGAGTTACGCGCCGGGCTGGCGATTCAGCCAGAGTAGCGGGCGTTCCGCGCAGGAACCGGCGGCCACCGCGCTGCCGCAAACTTTCCTGTTCAATGACGAAGGCCAGCCGCTGTTCACCGTGCCGTTGGACGAGCGCCTACCGGTGTTCTCGCCCCACTACAGCCGCAGCTCGATCATGACCTTTATGCTTTCCGAGCTGCTGGCGCAGGCGCTGATGCAAATCAACAGCGCCGCGCAGCGTATGAAGATGATCCACTCTGCCGCGCCGCGTCGGCTGCGCAATATCATCCTGACGCTGCCTTCGGCGATGCCGAAACCCGAACGCGAAATTTTCCGTCGCCGCATGCTTGAGGCGATAGGCGTGGTGTGGAAAGCCATGGGCTGGCACCCGGTTGATGAAGAGTTCACCACGGCGGCTCAACGCGCGTTAAGCCAGGTTCCGGTGCCAGAGGTGCAGATGGAGTGGGACGAAGCCACCTGCGGCCAAATGGTCTACCTGTATAATGAATCTCAGGTGAATTTTGCCGGGCGTACCGAGGCATTCTTTGCCAGCATGGCTCGCCCGGACAAAGAGTTGGCCGAAGGGGAAACCGTAGGCAAAACCCTGCGCATCGCCTCGATAGATATTGGCGGCGGCACCACCGACTTGGCTATCACCCAGTATTGGCTGGACGACGGCGTGGGCAATAACGTGAAAATCCTTCCACGTTTGCTGTTCCGCGAGGGCTTTAAGGTGGCGGGAGATGACATCCTGCTCGACGTGATCCAGCTCTACGTGCTGCCTGCGTTGCAAGGCGCACTAAAGAAGGCCGGCATCGCCAACCCCGAGCCGCTAATGGACAAGCTGTTTGGTCATGAAGGCCGGATGGACGGCCTGTCGATTCTGCGCCAGCAGGTCACTTTACAGATCTTCATGCCGGTCGGCCGCGCGATCCTCGAAGCCTATGAAAGTTTCGACCCGTTAGACACCAGCGCCGAAATCGAAACGTGCTTCAGCGATCTGCTCGAGCAGTTGCCGACGCCAAAAGTCCGTGACCACATTAATAGCGAAGTTCAGCGCGAGCTGCGCAACGACGCCGCGCCGTTCGACATTCTCCAAGTGCCGTTAATCCTCAATCTGAGCAAGCTGCACGCCGAGTTCTTATCGCCACGCATGCACATCACCCAGCAGTTGCGCTCGCTGTGCGAAGTCGTGGCGCTCTACTCTTGCGACGTGCTGCTGCTGACCGGCCGCCCTTCCCGCTTCCCGGGCATTCAGGCGCTGTTCCGCCTGCTCCAGCCTTTACCGGCCAACCGCATTTTGTCCCTTGATGGTTATCACACCAGCGATTGGTATCCGTTTAACAAGTTAGGCCGAATCGATAACCCGAAATCCACCGCCGCCGTCGGCGCGATGCTCTGCCTGCTATCGCTGGACCTGCGCCTGAACAGCTTCTATTTCAAGGCGGGCGACTTCCAGCCGTACTCGACTATTCGCTATCTCGGTATGCTCGACAGCAATAACGCGCTGACCGGGGAGAACGTCTATTACAGCGATATCGACCTCGACCAGCCGGATTTCCAACTCAGCCAAGAGGTGAGTTTCCAGATGCGCGGCCCGCTGTGCCTGGGTTTCCGCCAGTTGGACAATGACCGCTGGCCCGCGTCGCCGCTCTATACCTTGTCGATAAACGATCACAAACTGGCGCGACGCATCGCCGGAGATAACGTGCTGACCCTGAAGCTAAAAGTGAGCAAGCAAGGCGATGGCGACAGCCCCGAGCAAGTGGAAATCGCCCAAGCGGCACTTCAGGACGGCACGCCGGTGCCAACCGACCATCTGCGACTGAAATTGAATACCCTGGCGGCCAGTGGCTCAGGTGCCACTCACTACTGGATCGACAGCGGGAGCGTATTTAAGAAATGACTTCAACCCACACCGAACTTCTCAACAGCCAGCTGACCCAGATCGCCAGCGGCGTCACTCAGGCCATACAGTGGATTGAGAGTAACCGCCAGCAGTCGCCGCGCCTGAATATGGAAGCTGACCGCCTGAAGCTGAAGCTGCGCCGCCAGCGCCACAAGGCCGAGAATCTTGCCATCTCAGCATCACAGAATCCTGGGATTGGGCTTTATGGCTACTCGCATGCGGGAAAATCTTACCTGCTGAATGCTCTCACCGCCCGGGAAAACGGCAGGCTGGAAACGCTGCTCGGCGATCGCGTTCTCGACTACTTCAGCCATATCAACCCCAGCAGTCAGGCCACCACGCTGGTTACTCGCTTTACGCGTCTGTCAGAGAGCGCGGACTCGCAGTGGCCGGTGCAACTGACGCTGCTTAGCGAAGCCGAGCTGATAAAAATCGCCGCGCTGGATGCCGCGACCCAAGGCCCGCACGCCGAGTGGGATCAGCAACAGATCCTGACTCACCTGCACAGCCTCTCTTTGCATCGTCAGCCCGACGCCATTGACGGCCTGACCGGCGATGACGTGGTGGCTATCTGGGACATGTTGGCGCGCACGGATGCTAAAGCCGACCGGCTGCGCGCCCTGCACTTCTGGCCTGCGGCGGTGGAACTGGCGCCTTATCTGGGCATTGACGATCGCGCCCGCCTGTTTTCCATTCTGTGGAATGAAGCCAGTCACGCCACGGCGTTTTACCGCCATTTCGCCCACGTTTTGCAACAGCTGGAGGGTGCGACGCAGGTTCTGGCACCTCTAAGCGTGCTGGTGGATGACCACCTGCTACCCGCCGATGGGATAATGAGTCCGATCACCCTAACCGCCGACTTTGAGACGGAATCAAGGGGTCAGAGCCTGTCGGTTCGCCCCGTGCACCAGGGCGTGGCCGGGCAGCCGGTTGAGATTTCACTGGTGGAATTGACGGTGTTGACCGCCGAACTGCTGCTGCCTTTGATGTCTGCGCCGCAGGAAGCGCTGTTTGAACAGGTCGATCTGCTGCTTTTCCCCACTCAGGCCGATGCCCGCGAGTTGGGAACCACCCACAGTCTGCTGTCGCCGGGCCTGTTGCACGCCAAAAACGCCGGACTGCTGGAGCGATATACGGAAAATCAGCAGGTCAATTCGCTATTAGTCTGCACCGCCGCCGGGAACCGTGGCGCGGTGAAAGGCGTCAGCAAGGCGCTGGATAACTGGGTGAAACAGACCCAAGGCGAAAACGCGCAGATCCGCAGCCAGCGCAAGCCGGGCCTGATTTGGGCGCTGACGCCATTCGACCAGCGCATCACTCACAGCGAGCATTTCGATGAAACAGTGCAGCGCCACGTTGGCACCCCCGGCGATGCCTGGGGCACCATGCTGGCGATGGACAAACGCGGCATTGAGCGCATGGCGAGCTGGCTCACCGCCGAGGTGACTCCGGCCAACAAACTGGCGCGCCTAGGCGAGCAGCGCGACGAACTGCGCCGCGTGCTGACCGACAACCTGCTGGGAAGCTGGCTGCCCTCTTCCAATGAGCAAGAGTTAGCGCAGAAGCAGAAAATTGCCGAAAGCTTACTCAAAGCGCTGCAAACCCGCGCGGGCGTTCATGGCGAACTGCTCGAGCGCCTGCTGCCCGCCCGCGAAGACCTACGCCGCCTCTACTTGCAGCAGTTCGACATCCAGCCCGCCGCCAGCATTACCGGCGGCGCGACTGCCCCTGTTCTGACGGAAACCTTTGGTATTGGGATCAGCATAGACCTGTTCAGTGACGAACCGCTGGATGCGCCGGTCGAGGATCAGCACGCCGCCCAGCCGCCAGTGGCCGAAACCGACTTTGCGCGCCAAACCCAGCATTACTGGATTAACCACCTGCGCGGCCTGCCGGACAATGCGCCGCTGGTGGATTTGCTCGGCATTGGCAAGCCGGGGGTCGAAATGCTGGTGGAAGAGGTGATCACCGCCGGGGTGCGGATGGACGTCGCGGGCATGCTGTCCGGCGTGCTGGAAGAGACTCAGCAATCCGCCGCCGCCAGCGAAAGTCAGGCCGATCGTCAGGTGTCACGCGTGCTGACGGTGATGGGTGACTTTGTGGCCTGGCTGGGCTTCTTGCAGATTGAGGAGTCGCAGCGCCCGGAAAGCCGCATTAACCGTGGCCACAAGATCTTCGCCAAGCCAGCGAAAAACTGGAGCACCTCCCAACGTCTAACCAAGCTGACGCTGACCCCGGCCAATAACACCGCGTTCTATATCTATGACTGGTTAGTGGCGCTGAATGACGTGATTATCCAAAACGCCGGATATTCCGCAGGGCGCGAAATTCCGCTAGCACAGCGCGAGAGGTTGGGAGAGATTTTGCAGCAAATCCGCAGCGAGTAGCCTGCCACCAGATAGACAAAAGGCCTGCTTTCACCAAGCAGGCCTTTTTTCATTATTAACGCGAGTGACATGATCACCTGCTGGCGCTGACGTTGATAACCGAGCTTACATACGTATTGGCCGATCCTTGAAGATAGACAATGAGTGCTATAGGTAACAATATAATCCTACATTGCAATTAATGAGTCTTATAAGTGACAAAACTTGAGTTTTCCTCAGTTAAAGAGCACTATACTACTCATAAGACTTTCTGGAGATCCGTATGGAATATTTAACGCTACAAGCTTTCCTGCAAAATCAATGGGTGGATATGGCGCACATCACCTTCCCAGAAAGTGAAAACAACGCTTTTCGAATCACTGAACTCCATTATGATTCAGACTATGCCATTGAAAATCTCGGCCGCGATGATAATCACGCGGTGTCACTGAATCACCCTGTTTCTCTATTTTTTGAGAACGAAGGCCCACGCGGCTGGCTGAAATTTCTTGATGATATTATTCCGAGCGGGGCCAGCAGGCGCTATTGGGCAAACTATCTGGATCTTGAGGGCATGGCGGCCGACCAGCAGGATTTTGTATTACTGCGCCACGGCACCATGTCGCCGGTCGGCAATTTAAGGATTAAAGAGTCACTCCCCGAATATCACCCTCTGGCTGAACAGCTATTTTTTACCCTCGACGATGTGAAAAATAGAGCTTCGGATTTTCTGGATTATGCCCAGCAGCGCGGAGCTGCCGCCGGAGGCGCTACTGGCGCGGGCGGCGAAGCACCAAAACTCTTACTAAGATGCAGTCAGGAAGGGCGAATTTGGATTGATACCTACCAGAACGATTCACTCAATCGAGATACCCACTATCTGGTGAAGTTCCCGCGTGGAGGCCGCAGTGAGGTTGACTGCAATATTCTGCGGGCTGAGTTCCATTTCTATCACGAACTCGCGGCAATGGGTTTTGATACCATCCCAACTCAACATATGCATCTTGAGGAAGGTCTAACCTACCCTTCTTTATGGCTACCGAGATTTGATATTTGTTTCGTGGATGATAACCAGATCAAACGCTTTGGCATGGAATCAGTCTATTCAGCATTAAAAAAAGCCCCCGGCACGACGCTGTTTCATGAGGAAGCCATCAGGGCGCTTATCAATAAAATCACACACAGCGACACCGTGATTGAACAGGGATTTGACTTTGATATTCCAGCCTTTGTGATTGAATGGGTGCGCCGCGATTTGCTCAATATTATCTTTGGTAATAGTGATAACCATGGGCGCAATACCTCACTGCTCAAGGATGAACGCAGCATTCGTCTGGCGCCGATATACGACTTCGCACCAATGAAGGCTGACCCGGAAGGGATAGCCAGAACCACTAAATGGAGTGCGCCATTAGAAATCGGTGGCGAGTATGATTTTGCAGGTATAGCTGCAGCGCTTAATGACCTTGTTCCGGCGGAAACGCTATTAGAGGCTTTGAGAAAAACGGCTCAACAGCTCCTCGGCCTTAAAGCAAGGTTGGTGGACAGGGGCGTGCCTGAACAGATTATTAACATGCCGGGGATCGGCTTTGACTTTATTGCTGAAAAACTGCGTCGTTGGGGGCTGCTATGAAGGATCATGAATCGGCCCCGGTATCAGCTAAAGAGACCATTCGCAAAATTCGGGAAAGGCAGAAGCTTTTGCAAAATGCCTCTGAATCGTCTGTCGAAAGGCCAGCGGCAATAGAAGAGAGTTCTGGGCACACGCCTTCTCGGCAAAGAGTATCTAAAAGCTCATCAGCCGTAAGCACTCAAGACAGGCAAGCCGTGATGCATGGCATCATCAAACAGCTGCTACTGGGCGAGTTAACACAGGGCGGTGCATTGAAAAAGTTGCGGATCGAGGTGTTGAACCTAAAGCAGGATGCTTATGCAAAACTGGTTTCTGTCTCAAGGAAAACCTTGTCAGACGTCGAGAACGATAAAGGGAATTATACCTCTGACATCATCAACAAATTGTTCAAGCCGTTTGGCCTGCAAGTTGGGTTGGTGCCTATCTCAAAATCGCTATTAACTACACTGCTGAAATGATCCCCTGCCATAAATTTGCTCCTAATACTAACACGCCCGGTCATGGAAGGCCGGGCGTCGTTACGCGGAGTCTTAATCTGGAGTAAAAATTAGCTACACATGCAGCCGCTGCGTTCTGGCTGTTTGTGGAGTGTTTTGCGCCAGTCGCCCGGAGTTTGGCCGAATTGGCGTTTGAAACTGCGGTTGAAAGACTGCTGGGAATCGAAGCCCAGAGAGATCGCAACATTGACGATTGGCTCGCCGCTGTTTGCCAGTCGCTCGGCAGAAATATTTAATTTTTTCGCACGAATATATTCGCCCAACGCCGAGCCGGTATGCTCTTTAAACATCCGTTGCAAATACCATTTTGAGTACCCTGCTCGCTCGGCGACGGTGTTGATATCCAGTCGCTCTTCCAGATTCTTGTCGATCCAGTCAGTTAAATCGTGAATAAAATCAGCCGTTTTCATGTTATTTCTCCCGTCTCTCTGACGAAATATAGTTTCTGGTCTGTTTTTAGACTGACCGGATTTGCGGATAAATGCAAGTATTATTGTTGCATTAAATCTTAGGTTTTACTCCGTGACCTACTTCACAGTTATGCGGTTTTGAAAACAGCACATAAAGTGCAACAGTAATTCTTGCTCTTTGTTAAGGACGTCCCTACAATCCCCTCGAATTAATGTATCTTTCATTGATACTTTAAATTTAGCAACACCTCTTTTCTCGCTACAAAATTGTGTCATTGAACGACGCAAATCGGACAAAAGCCCGCTCAGGCAAAGGACGTTACCCGGATGACAGGATCCGGTTGTATTGCCTGACTGAGCTTACTCACTGGAAATAAAAATAATGGCAAGTCTGCAAAACCCAATGGTTAAACGGGGCCGCTCACTTCGCGCGCCTCTACTCGCTTTGCAACTCTCTTTGGTTGCGATCTTGGTCACCGTGCTCAGTGCTTGCGACAACAGCGCAGCAAAAAATGGCCCGCCACCGCCTCCGGGCGTCAGCGTAGCGGATGTCGTCGTCAAACAGATTAACCAATGGGATGATTTTAACGGCCGCATTGAAGCCGTACAGAGCGTGCAACTGCGCCCGCGCGTTTCCGGTTATATCGATAAAGTGAACTACACCGAAGGTCAGGAAGTTAAAAAAGGCCAGGTTCTGTTCACCATCGATGACCGCACCTATCGCGCCGCCCGCGAGCAGGCTCAGGCCGAGCTGGTTCATGCACGCAATCAGGCGAATCTGACCCGCAGCGAGTCAGGCCGTACTGAGAAATTGATTGGCACTCAGGCCGTCTCAACCGAGATCTGGGAACAGCGTAAAGCCGCCGCGTCGCAAGCGCAGTCCGACGTTCTTGCCGCGCAGGCTCAGCTGGATGTGGCTCAGTTAAACCTCGACTTCACTCAGGTCACGGCGCCCATCGACGGTCGCGCCAGTCGCGCCATGATAACCGTGGGTAATCTGGTGACAGCCGGTGACAGCGCGAGCGTTCTCACCACGCTGGTGTCTCTCGACAAAGTCTACGTTTACTTTGATGTAGATGAAGCCACTTTCCTGCGTTATCAGTCACTTGCTCGCGATGGCCAGCACATTGCCGCGCCTGGCACCAAGTTGCAGGTCAATGTCGGTCTGGCGGGTGAGCAGGGTTATCCGCACACCGGCTATGTCGATTTCACCGACAACCAGCTGAACTCCGGTACCGGGACTATTCGTATGCGCGCCGTGCTCGATAACAGCGAACGCCGCTTCACGCCAGGCCTGTTTGCTCGCGTGCAAATGCCGGGCAGCCCACGCTTCGACGCGGTGCTGATCAACGATAAAGCCGTGCTGACTGACCAAGACCGCAAGTTTGTCTATGTGCTTGATAAAGAAGGCAAGGCGCAGCGTCGCGATATCGAATTAGGCCGTCAATATTCAGGTCTGCGTATTGTGCAAAAAGGTTTAGTCAGCGGTGACAAAGTCATCATCGATGGTGTGCAGAAGGTATTTATGCCGGGCATGCCGGTGAATGCCAAGACGATTGATATGGCTTCAACTGTCGCTTCTAACTAAGCCCTGAAAGAGAATCCTGAATTATGGACTTTTCCCGCTTTTTCATCGACAGACCGATTTTTGCCGCGGTGCTGTCGATCCTGATTTTTGTTGGTGGCTTAATCTCCATCCCGCTTCTGCCGATCAGCGAATACCCGGACGTGGTACCGCCGAGCGTGCAGGTACGCGCCGTTTATCCGGGTGCCAACCCGAAGGTGATCGCTGACACCGTGGCTACGCCACTGGAAGAGTCGATCAACGGCGTTGAAAACATGATGTACATGAAATCTGTTGCTGGGTCTGACGGCGTGCTGGTCACCACCGTGACTTTCCGCCCGGGTACTGACCCGGATCAGGCGCAGGTTCAGGTGCAAAACCGCGTGTCTCAGGCGCAAGCCAGATTGCCGCAGGACGTTATTCGCCAAGGGATCACCACCCAGAAACAGTCTCCAACGCTGACTCTGGTGGTGCATCTGTTCTCCCCTTCCGGCAAGTACGACTCGCTGTATCTGAGTAACTACGCCACGCTGAAAGTGAAAGACGAGCTGGCGCGTTTGCCAGGCGTCGGTCAGGTGCAAATTTTCGGTGCCGGTGAGTACGCGATGCGCGTCTGGCTTGACCCGAACAAAGTGGCGTCGCGCGGCTTAACGGCGTCTGACGTGGTTAACGCGATGCGCGAGCAGAACGTTCAGGTCTCTGCCGGTCAGCTTGGCGCAGAGCCGATGCCGACCAAAAGCGACTATCTGCTGTCGATTAACGCCCAAGGCCGCCTGCAAAACGAAGAAGAGTTCGGCAATATCATCCTGAAAACCAGCGATGACGGCACCGTGGTGCGCCTGCGCGACGTGGCCCGTATCGAGATGGGGTCAGGTAACTACGCGCTGCGCTCCCAGTTGAACAACAAAGACGCGGTAGGTATTGGTATCTTCCAGGCGCCGGGCGCCAATGCGATCAACCTGTCTGACGCCGTTCGCGACAAAATGGCCGAGCTGGCAACCCGTTTCCCGGAAGGTATGACCTGGAAAGCGCCTTACGACCCAACCGTGTTCGTGCGTGACTCCATCAGCGCCGTCGTCCATACGCTGCTGGAAGCCGTTCTGCTGGTAGTGCTGGTGGTTATTCTGTTCCTGCAAACCTGGCGTGCGTCGATCATCCCACTGCTGGCGGTGCCGATTTCGGTAGTCGGCACCTTTAGCGTGCTCTATTTACTCGGTTTCTCGCTCAACACGCTAAGCCTATTCGGGCTGGTGTTGGCGATAGGGATTGTGGTGGATGATGCCATTGTGGTGGTGGAAAACGTCGAGAGGAACATAGAGGAAGGACTCACCCCGCTGGCGGCTGCCCATCAGGCGATGCGCGAAGTGTCTGGGCCGATTATCGCCATTGCTCTGGTGCTCTGCGCGGTATTCGTGCCGATGGCCTTCTTGTCCGGCGTAACCGGCCAGTTCTACAAGCAGTTTGCGGTCACCATTGCCATTTCAACCGTGATTTCAGCTATCAACTCCCTGACGCTCTCCCCGGCGTTGGCGGCGCTGTTGCTTAAACCGCACGGCGCAAAGAAAGATATTCCGACGCGAATCATCGATCGCCTGTTCGGCTGGCTGTTCCGCCCGTTTAACCGTTTCTTCCACAAAAGTTCTGAACGCTATCAGGGGGCGGTTTCACGCACTCTCCACCGCCGTGGGTCAGTGTTCGTGGTCTATCTGCTGCTGCTTTGTGGCGCAGCCTTTATGTTCAAACTGGTGCCGGGTGGTTTTATTCCGACCCAAGACAAGATGTACCTGATTGGCGGCGTGAAGATGCCAGAAGGTGCCTCCCTTGAACGTACGGATGCGATGATCCGCAAGATGAGTGAGATTGGGTTGAGCGTGGACGGCGTAAGTGATTCCGTTGCCTTCCCCGGCCTGAACGCGCTGCAATTCACCAATACGCCGAATACCGGCACGGTGTTCTTTGCCCTAAAACCGCTGAATGAGCGTACCCGCACCGCGGCGGCGATCAATGCGGAAATCAACGCCAAGATTTCACAGCTGCAGGAAGGTTTTGCCTTCTCAATCATGCCACCGCCAATCCTTGGTTTAGGTCAGGGTTCCGGCTATTCGCTGTATATTCAGGACCGCGCGGGTCTGGGCTACGGCGCATTGCAAACCGCGATCAACACCATGTCCGGCGGCATCATGCAGACCCCGGGCATGGGCTTCCCGATTTCATCTTATCAGGCCAACGTGCCACAGCTTGATGCCAAGATCGATCGCGATAAAGCCAAGGCCCAGGGCGTGTCGCTGGATGATTTATTCAGCACGCTGCAGACCTATCTCGGTTCGACCTACGTTAACGATTTCAACCGTTACGGCCGTACTTATAAAGTCATGGCACAGGCCGATGGCCCCTATCGTCAAACCATTGAAGATATCTCCAATCTGAGAACCCGCAACGATAAAGGCGAGATGGTGCCGATTGGCAGTATGGTGAACATCACCACCACCTACGGTCCAGACCCGGTAATTCGTTATAACGGCTTCCCGGCGGCGGACATCATTGGTGATGCCGATCCGCGCATGTTGTCTTCGACCGAGGCTATGACCAAGGTGAGCGAGCTGGCGGATAAAGTCTTGCCGAACGGCATGAATATCCAGTGGACTGACCTGAGCTATCAGCAATCAACTCAGGGCCACGCGGCGCTGATCGTCTTCCCGGTGGCCATTCTGTTGGCATTCCTGGTGCTGGCGGCGCTGTATGAAAGCTGGACATTGCCACTGGCGGTCATTCTTATCGTGCCGATGACTATGCTCTCCGCGCTGTTCGGGGTGTGGCTCACCGGCGGGGATAACAACGTCTTCGTGCAGGTCGGGCTGGTGGTGCTGATGGGGCTGGCTTGTAAGAACGCCATTCTTATCGTCGAGTTCGCTCGTGAACTGGAAATGCAAGGCAGAGGGATTGTTGAAGCCGCGCTCGAGGCATGTCGCCTGCGTCTGCGCCCTATCGTTATGACGTCGATTGCCTTTATCGCCGGGACTATCCCGCTGATTCTAGGCCACGGCGCGGGTGCCGAAGTACGCGGCGTCACCGGTATTACGGTGTTCTCCGGCATGCTGGGGGTAACGCTGTTCGGCCTGTTCCTCACGCCGGTGTTCTACGTGGCGTTGCGCCGACTGGTGACGCGTAAAGAGCGTCAGGAAACCGTGGCGGTCTAACCGTAAGTAGCGGAAAGCAAAAAGGCCGGGTTAATAACCCGGCCTTTTTTATGGCTCAGTTTCAATCAACACTAAGCACTGGTTCTAAATGAAAGCTGTCTTGTGCTTATTTCTCGGCGGAAGTTTCTTCATCCTGTTCCGTGCAGGCGTTTTTCTTATCGCTGCACCAGGTGCGGGTGTCATTACATTCAAACTCACTTAACGCATCAGCCACGGTGTGGCGAGCGAGCACGGCCAGCGAGGCTTCTTCAGCTTCGCTAACGACCGATTTGAAATACCAGCAGGCGTTAGCGCTGACCAGACACTTGGCTTCCACCTCGGGGCGCGACGCCCAAATACGTTTGTCATCAATCACCGCGGTGTAAATGTCACGCAGCGTGATTTGATCTGTCGGGCGGCCGAGCGTAATGCAGCCTGTTCGGCCAAGCGTAGACACAATAATGCCGTTACGCGTCAGCGGAACCATCAACTTACGAATAAAACTTGGGTTAGCTTCCAGAACCTTAGCCAAAACCGCACTGGTTGCACGTACGCCGGTTTTTTCGGCCACGGCGACGCTGAGTACCATTTGCATTGCAGTCGGAAAGCGAAAATCTAACATGTCATTGTCCTGAGCGACGAAGTTCTAAAAGTATATTGGCTTTAGTGAAATACGCCAAAATCCTGAACGTCAATTGGACAATAATATAACAAACACTGCTGCAATATTGAAGTTCAGCACCCTCGGAGCGCACAGATAGACTATGTTTCAGACGTTTTTACCCCAAAGGCACGCATAACTTCTATACAGTAGTCATTGTTAATTCAGGCTAAAGGATGACAAGTTGGCGCTTTCGTGGCATCGAGCGATAAACGCACAAATGGCTTACTACGGCTAAGGTTGTTGCTGGGGTGGGGATTCGCTGAGTTTGCATTTTCCTGTGCCGAGCAAGTTGGCACTGGCGACAGGCTGGAAAGCAATAAATGCGCTTTTCACCAAAGCAGGACAAAAATCAGAAAATGGTTGTTCTAAATTTTTAGCTGACTGATAAAATGAGACATCCATCACACTTATGAAGCACCAATGTACAAAACCATCATCTTCGTTTGCTCCGCCTGCTTATTGTTAAAATTAGCTCTGGACTGGCAGGTTATTCTGCAAGTCGCTGATAGCTAAAAACATATCGATTAATCCCATAATCCAATAATTATACAATCACAGGATTATGGGATTTCAAAATCATGAAATCACTGAATCATAAAACCTAAAGATTCAATGATTCCCCGACTGATACAGGGTCGTCACGGCCTGCTGGTTAGCACTCAACACCTCCTCCAACGTCATCTTACCGTCCAGAAGTGCAGAGATATTTTTACCCACGGCGTCACCCATCTGGTCAAAGCCCGGAATACTGACATACTGCACGCCCTGATAAGGCACAGGGAACAGCGTTGGCTGCTCGGGCGTGGCGGTTTCTAATGCCTGTTTCACCCGCGCCGCGTAAGGCGCCAGCTTCTGATAATGAGGTTCAGCATAAGAGGAATAGCGGCTGCCGGGAGGAATTGCGCCCCAGCCTACTGTCTGCGCAACTTGCTGGATATAGGCCGGCGACGTCGCCCAGGTGATAAAAGCCTGTGCCTGAGCCTTTTGACTGCTACTTCGCGGCACAGCGAGTGACCAGGCCCAAAGCCAGTGCGATCCGTTAGAGGAAATGGCTACCGGCGCTGGCGCAAAGTCAACCTTGTCCGCCACCATCGAGATCTGCGGATTAGTCACCATCCCAGCCGCCACCGTGCTATCGACCCACATTGCACATTTACCTTGGGAGAAGAGCTTGAGGTTTTGCCCAAAACTGTTCGATTTTGCGTCCGGCGGCCCATAGTTTTGCAGCATAAACACATAATCTTTTAAGACGTTACGCCATTCGTCGCTGTCCAAATGAGGCTTCCAGTCGGCGTCGAACCATTCGGCCCCATACGCATTGGCCATGGTGGTGACTAACGCGACGTTGTCACCCCAGCCAGCTAACCCACGCAGGCAGAGACCGTAAATCCCCTGCGACTTATCAGTCAGTTCAGCGGCAAGATTTTTGATTTCATCCCAGCTTGGGTTTTCTGGCATTGTCAGGTGCTTAGCAGCGAACAGGTCTTTGCGATAATAAGTCATGCTGCTTTCACCATAGAAAGGTAAAGCATAGAGCTTGTTCTGCCAGGAAAGAGCACTACGAATGGGTTTCAGCAAGTCATCAACCTGATAGTCAGCCGGCAGATTATCCAGCGGCGTGAGCCAGCCTTTTTGGCCCCACAGCGGGACTTCATAAGTGCCTACGGTGATGACGTCGAAGTTCGTTTTTCCGCTGCTCATATCACTGAGAACCTGCTTGCGCAGTTCGCCATCATCCATTACTTGCCACTCGAGTTTGATATCAGGGTGAGCCTGTTCATAACTGGTGGAAAGCTGCTGCATAATGGTCATATCGCCATTCGCGATGGTGGCAATCTTCAAGGTGGTCACGGCATGAGCATTCAGGCTTAACGCCGCCATCGCCACAGGAAAAAGCCATTTTAGTCCTTTTAAATCAGACATTAACCGGCTCCAGCGTTGAAGCCGTCGCGGGCTGATAGGCTTCTGCCACGGGTTGCTTAGTTACTTTGTCAGCAGCGGCAGGCGGTGTTTTTTTCAAATGGAAGAAGGCCATTCTCTCCACCAATTTACCGGCGTGGGCATTTACCGTCTGGCTGGCAGCGGTGGCTTCTTCAACCAACCCCTCGTTTTGCTGAATCGCGCTCTCCATCTGCACGATTGCAGCATTAACCTGAGTAATACCGCTCGACTGCTGGTTGCTGGCAACGGCTATCTCAGCCACAAAATCCACCACTTTCACCAAACCCTCGTTGATTACATTGAGGGTTTCACCGGAACGCAGAACCAGTTTGCTGCCCACATCTACCTTGCTGACGCTAGCCTGAATCAGGGTCTTGATCTCCTGCGCCGCTTTAGCTGAGCGCTGCGCCAACTGTCGAACTTCAGCAGCGACCACGGCAAACCCCCTGCCCTGCTCGCCTGCGCGAGCCGCTTCGACCGCCGCATTGAGCGCCAGTAGGTTTGTCTGGAAGGCAATCTCATCAATGACGCGGTTGATATCGCCAATCTTCTTACTCGACTGTTCAATATCTTGCATTGCCGTGACAGCGTCACTTAGCACTGAACTTCCCTTTTGCGCATGCTGTCGCACGGTTTGCACCAGTTGGCTGGCCTGCGAGGCGTTGTCCGCATTGAATTTCACGGTGGCCGTCATCTGTTCCATGCTGGCGGCGGTCTGTTCGAGGGAGCTTGCCTGAGAGTGAGTGCGCGCAGCTAAATCATTATTGCCATCTGCCATTTTCTCCGCCGCCTGGCTTAAAGCCTTGGCACTTTCGCCAACATCGCGAACGATGGATGACAGCCGCGCGTCCATTTGTGCCAGCGCTTGCATCAATCCCCCCATCTCATCCCTTGGAATATCGCCGATGTGATGATTCAAGCCACCCGCTGATATGGATTCGGCCAGACGTTTTGCCCGACTGATAGCCGCAGTTAAAGAGCGAATAAGCAGGCCCCCGGCAATCAGCGCGATGAAAATGCCGGCGGCGAGAATGCCTAACATGCTGTTACGCATAATATTAAAAGCATTAGAACTGGCGCTGTAGTTGGCTTCAGCCTGCTGACGCATCAGGTTATCCAAGGCGTCGATATCTTTTTGTAGAGCAAGACTGCCGGAACGAAGGCGAGTTTCAATAATGACTAAGGCTCCTGAAGGGTTACCCGATGCCAGTAAAGAACCGGCGTCACGCAGCGCGACCTGATATTTTGCTAAATCATTGAGGAAATTCTGGCGCAAAGCAGCACTGCCTGAAACTATGGACGTCGCCTGATAGGCTTGTTGTTCAGCGACGATTTGTTTGCGGTAAGTGTCGATTTGCTGCATCCGCTGGCTCACTTCGTCGCTGTCAGTCCAATAGCGCAATGTTTCAAAAAGCGTGGCGGACTGAAGTTGGGTCAGTCGATAAAGTTTGGCGGAGTGCTGTAGAGGAAGCAGTTCAGTGCGGTAAGTAGATATGGCTCTCTGGTCGGCTGCGCGTAATCCGATGATCCCCCAACCTGTGGTGATTGCTAGCAAAATGCACAACAAACCGACGATGCCTATCAGTCGCGCGCGAATGGTGAATCGCATAACTCACTCCATAACCAAAGATAAAAGCAATGAATCCGCAGACTATCGACATCGTGAACCCCCATGATGTCACGGCCCAGAGAACAACTTATCGGCAGTTAATGGGCAAACTTTATGCAGAGAAATAAATAGGCTGCGTCAGTGGCAAGCAGAGGATTGTTAAATCCCATAACCACAGGATTGCACAATCCCATGATTTTAATCTTCTAACTACGCGTTTTAGGATCCACTAATTTAAGATTATGGGATTACAAGATTATAGAATCCCGAGATACTAGAGGCACAAAATCATAGGATTCTAAGATTTAGAATCCCCTTTAGATAAAACCTGGCACTCCCCTCCCCCGTCGTTAAGTGGTCCCACCATAATATGTAACTCATTGATTAAAATTATATGATTATGGAATTATGGGATCTCAGGATTTTGTAATGATAGGATTTGGCAAGTTACGTTTGGAGATTTCTGCATCCTGTAATCACAAAATCTCAGGATTACAATAAACAATATCTCAGGATTTCAGGATTTTTAAATCCTAGGATTATGAATATAACGCCGCGGCAACGGTGCCACGCCTCTTGGCTTTCCTCAAATGGAAAACTCCATTCACTATCCAAGTAATAGTGGAATCATGAGATTTTGAGATTATAGAATCCTAGCACTGCGAGGTGAACATGATGATGCAATCCTCAAATCCTAACCACCCAAGATTCAAAGATTCAGTCATCCCAAGATTCCACAATCCTAAGATAATGGGAACATCAGACGTGGCAATCTCAGAATCCTAGGATTAGGGAATTATATGATTTACAAATCCTGAGATATTGAAATCCTAGGTGTTGGACATTATAGTATCCCATACTCATGAGATTCGTGGATTTTATAATCACAGAATCCTGAGATTATACGATGCCATACTTGGATAATCTTATAATCCTAGGATTCAAAGATGGTGAAATCTTATGATTCCATAATCCATCACTAAGAGGTTGCAATGGCAGCGAAAATAATTTCCTTCCTGAACGGGAAGGGCGGGGTAGGGAAGACCACAACGTCCATTAACATCGCAACCTGTCTCGCCAGACAAGGACACAAAGTTGTGATGGTCGATACAGACCCTCAGGGCAGCATCAGCAACTGGTATGACGAAAGCAAGTGCCAGTTCGACCTTGCAGAAGCGGCGTCGGAGAAAGAAGTCTACACCGTCAGAAAACAGCTGAAGGAATATGACTACGTAGTGATCGACGGAGCTGCCGCCATATCGGCTATTTCCTCCGCAGCGGTCATGGTAAGCGATTTGGTGTTAATTCCGGTTACTCCCTCACCTTTGGACTTTGCGGCCTGTGGCGCTATCCTGGCGGTCGTAGAAGCGCGTGAAAACCTGCAACCCGTGATTGCGCGTTTTCTGATCACCAAGAAGGTCGCTTCCGCTAAAATGTTAGAAGTGTTGAAAGAGTCGATTGCAGATACTGGCGTTCCAGCACTCAGAACAGGCACCTCTCAGCGTCAAGTTTATGTCCGCACCATGATGGATGGCGGCACGGTATTTGATACTACTGACGGGAATGCGAAAGGGGAGATTGAAATTATGACCAAAGAGATCATGGAGTTGCTGAAATGAAAATGAAATTAGGCCAGCATCGACAACTCAATACGGCTCTGGAAGCTGTATCTAAACCGCCATCAAGCGTCAAAAAACTGCAAACCAATATCGACGAAGATCTGCATAAGCGCTTTAAGACCAGCTGCTTTTTGCAGGATCGTGAAATGAAAGATGTTCTAACAGAGCTTATCGAAGGCTGGTTGATCCACAACGAACGCGTTTAATCTTCGGTCTGCATGCTGATCAGCGATGGTCAGCATGATCTTCCCGCTTTTTGCCAAACCCCCGCCAGACGCCTGTTTTAAGGGAAGGATCCAAAGATCTAATAACTCTTTTGTTTCTTTTTAACTTTAAACCTTTCTCTTTAGAGCGCCTTTTTCATTTTTAGTATCAACCAGTTACGCGCCTATATGTGGAGTGATTTCATGCTTCATGTGGAGATCATTCCTGTTGAATGTGGATCCTTTTCCTGTTCCATGTGGAGTAATTTCCTGTGGATAACTTTAGGGATATCATGATCTTACTTATGTGGAGCAATTTCCTGTTGATAACTCTGGACTGTTTGAGACTTTTAGTATTTTAGCAGGATCACCGGGACTAAGCGTTATGTGTAAAGGGTTTAACTACTGCGTTAGCAGGGCAGAACATCAAAGGTGGAGGAATTTCCTGCTCGTGTTGACGCCTCATATGTGGAGATTTTTCCTGTTACCGCGTCACACATGAATCCCTTACTTGAACGACTAAATGTGGAAAGATTTCCTGTACGCGTTGTCGTAACTTGATGTGGAGACTTTTCCTGTTCCAGCTCTGAAATTTTCTTAAAACGTCTGCCTTATACTTTTCACTAAATCATCCACTTATGTCCTTTGTGACAGTGTCACATTGTTATATGTGGAAAGATTATCTGATCATTTAACATCTCTGCATACGTGGAAAGATTTCCTGATCGATTGTCTGGATCCGTTATTGGTAGCCGTTTCTCTAACAAGGGGAGGGCGATATGTGGAGAAATTTCCTGTTACTAGCCTCGGAGCTATATGTGGGAACTTTTCCTGCTGGATTGTGAAGGCTAATGTGGAAAGATTTCCTGTAATGGGTATCTGAAAGCTCAAAACCGGCAAATTCGGGGATGAGAGCTAGATCACACAACCTCATAACGCCTGTCAGATCTTATATGTGGAGAGATTTCCTGATCTGAACCGAGAAAATTCTCGCGATGAGTTACACGGCGAACTGCGATCCTTATCGCTTAATGTGGAGAAATTTCCTGTTCGGTCAGTGTCACAATTAGCCAATGATCTAAACTTGCGAGGCGTCTCGAAAAATTTTATGTGGAGAAATTTCCTGATCGCACTTTTTTGGAAGCCACATAACACAATGATATAAAAGAATTAATTAGTTAGTATTTTTGCTTTACGGCAGCAATTTATATGTGGAATAATTTGTCTACATTCCACCTATGGATCCTGCGACATGGAACTCAATAAACTAACCGTTGTTCAGGGAAATGATCTTCTCGAGGGGGCGTATAGCGTAACCCTTGATGAGATGCGGTTACTCAATTTGGCTTTAGCCCAAATCGATAGCAGGAAACCACAGCCAGACACTCTTTACCGACTTTTCCCTCAGGATTATCAGCGGATCTATGGCGTGAACCCCACCAGCAGCCACAGGCAGCTGCGCGAAGCCGCTGAAAGCCTGATGAAAAAGCCGGTCACTATCTACAAACCTGATGCTAAAACCGGCAAGATCCGCACGGTTCAGCTCTCTTGGTTCTCACGACTCGAGTATGTTAGCAGCGACGATCATAGCGCCGTCGTGCTGCGTTTCGGCCAAGACGTTGCACCCTATCTCTATGAATTAAAAGAGTCTTTTACCAAACTTAATTTCGCCAACATCGCCAAGCTAGATACACCATTCTCGGTGCGGCTGTATGGCTGGTTGATCAAAGCTAAAAACCTTTATGGCCGCCGTCCCGGTAAAGCCATTGAGGTGACGCTGGATCTTAACTGGATGCGTGAGAAAGCCGGGCTGGCCGGTAAATACGAGGATTACCGCGATTTTCGCCAAAAGCTGCTGGAGCCGACCATCAACCGGATCAATGCCAATACCGACATCTCAGTGGTATGGGAGCCGGTAAAAAGCGGCAGAACCGTGGTTTCAATCAAATTTGCCTACATGGACGAGTCTACGCCAGAGGCCACCAAACCTATGCGACCACGCTTACCGCGCCGTCCTCGCGCCGTGGCAGGTTCGCAGTTAGAGGGGGAGTGGGCGCGTCGCTGCATCGCTATTTTCGAAGATTATCGAATTAAATTAGCCGCTTATGATGCTGACGAGAAATCAGCAGTGCCGGATCTTCGCAAGCTGGCTGGCTGGTACAAGATCATTGGCGATAAAAACAAACAGAAAGAAGTGATGGCCGAAGTGGGTTCCCGCAGTAAAAAAGCCGCCGCTAAGTGATATCGCAGGAAACACATAACGTCTTCTAATATCAATGTAATTACGCGTAATTAACTTCTGAATAACACCTTATTTTGGCGCTCTCCCTCAGGGAAGGGCGCTTTTAATATGGCCTTGTAAGTTAGTAAGCGCTTACTGGGTGAGAGCAGGAAATCATTCCACCTTTAGTACATCCGGGTGCTTTTCTGTGGCCGCCTCGTGGAAGATGTCGCCGAGGTAAGTGGCTATCTCATGCTCTTCTATAAAGTCAGGAATAGCGACCTGATGATTAAGTGAGTACTTCCTCTCTGGCAGCGTCACGTTGAAAACCTGCCAGCGACCGTCGATTTTCTTGACGCCCAGCAGGCGGCCGAACACGTTGTAAATCATCATCGGGACACTCCTCCGTTACATTCTTCATTAATAGTCGTTTTAGGCGTAAGTATAAGCTGCTGTCTGGTTCACCCTTACTAGCAGAGTGCCAGTACAAAATTGCTATAAGCCATACTTTTTCGTTGTTAGACAAGGCGAAAACCCGACCTTACTCTTTGTCACGTTTTGTAAAATTTAATGCAAATACCTTGATGAGGAACGTCTTTTGGCAAAGTCTCTGCACGATTCTAAAACCCGCGGCCTGCCGCGCTTTACGCCACTGAAGCTGGCAGTGCTCTGTGGCTCTCTTTTATTCTCCTCTCTGTCTGTTGCTGACGAGCAGCTAAAAGAAGGCATTACGCCTGCCACCGATGCCAGCCAGATCCCCGCTGCGGCTAAGTTACGCAAAGATACCGTGATTGCGGGTATCTCTGAACCTCAGGGTATTTTTAACCCTTACTTCTTCGTCAACGGTTGGGACGAAAACGTCACTAACGTGATTTTTGCCCGACTGATCGATTTAAACAGCCACGGCGAATCTGTCCCAGGTTTAGCTGAAAGCTGGACCGTATCCCCCGATGGCAAAACCTACACCATCAAGCTTCATCCTAACCTGACTTTCAGCGACGGATCGCCGTTAACCGCTGAAGACGTGGCGTTCACGCTGACCGTACTTTATGACCCGAAATATGATGGCGACACCGACATTTCATTAGCCCATATCGTCGGCGGTGATGACTACAAAGCCGGTAAAGCAGATAGCGTATCTGGCCTGAAGGTGATCGACCCGCAGACCCTGCAAGTGACCACCACAGAGGCGGGCGCCACGACGCTGCAAAAAATCGGCGGCCCGGTTCTGTCAAAAGCCTATTACGGCAAAGGCTATTCCCGCGGCAATCTCGATGAATTGAGAACCTTGCACGGCAAGCCGCTAGGCAATGGCCCGTATGTTTACGAAAAATACATTCCGGGGCAGGAGATCCGTTTCCACGCCAACACCCATTACTATAAAGGCGTGCCGCCAACGCCGCGCTTTATTTATCGCGTGACCAACCCGTCGACTAACTTCCAGCTGTTCCAGACCGGTGACACTGACTACGACGCCTTTACTTCGCGGCCAGACGATATCGAGCAGCTCAAGCTACTGGGCTTCGCCAACATCAACCTTTATGGTTCCAGCGATTACAGCAAGATTGAGTTCAACTTCCGCCGCCCGGCCCTGCAAGATGTCAAAGTCCGTCAGGCGCTGATCTACGGTCTTGATCGCCAAAAATTGGTCGACGTGGTCTATCAGGGCTACGGTACCGTAGCCAATGAGCCGATCTCGCCAATCTCTTGGGCTTACAACGCCGAGGGCGTGAATCAATACAAATACGACGCGGCCCAGGCTAAGAAACTGCTGGACGAAGCAGGTTGGAAAGTTGGCTCTGACGGCATCCGTGAGAAAGATGGCAAGCGCCTTGAACTGACGCTGCTGGTCAGCAAGAAAGTGCTGAACGACGCGCTGATCCCGATTGCCAAAGAGAACTACCGCCAGATTGGCGTGCTGCTCAAACCACAGGTATTGGACTTTAACGCGCTGATGTCCCAACGCAAGGCGGGCAACTACGATCTGGCCTCCTTTAGCACCAGTACGTTGAACGATCCGCACGACGGCGTGTGGGATTTCTACAGCAAAGAAGCCGCCACTCAGGGTGGGTACAACAACCCGCAGGTGGATGAACTGATTCATCAGGCCAATGCTGAACTGGACATTGAAAAACGTAAGCCGATTTACCATAAGTTGTATCAGGTGCTGGCCAACGATCCGCCAGTCATTCTGTTGGCAAACCGTAAAATTCTCTCGGCCAGTAGCGCACGGGTCACAGGCTTCAAACCGGATATCTATAACGGTCTGACGGGAAGCCTGCCAGATGTGAAAGTGGTTAAATAATCAGAAATAACGCCACTGCCGGTCTTTGATCGGCAGTGGCAATGAGAACGTCATGAGAAATTTCATTCTGCGGCGATTGCTGCAAACCATCCCGATGCTGTTCCTCGCCTCGCTGTTGATCTTCATGCTGTTTGCGTTAACTCCCGGCGATTTCATTGATGGCAACGTGACGCTGACCGCGCAACGTGCCGCCGAACTCAAAGCGCTTTACGGCCTCGATCAGCCGGTGTTTACCCGCTATTTCCGCTGGCTGGGCCAGCTGCTACAGGGCAACCTCGGCTTTTCGCTGCAATACCAAATTCCCGTCAGCCAGCTGCTCAATCAATATATCTGGAACTCCTTCCTGTTGGCCGGGATCTCCATGGTGCTCTATTGGGGCATCGCGCTGGCAGTGGGCATCGTTTCGGCGTTGAAACCTTATTCGCTGTTTGATCACGTGGTCAGCGTGGTGATCTTCGCCGCCATGTCTTTCCCCACCTTCTTCCTCTGTTTGCTGCTCATCAAATGGTTTGCCGTGGACCTACATTGGTTGCCGGTTGGCGGCATGACCAATACCGGCAGCGATGCGACAGGGTGGCCCTGGGTGATGCAGGTTGCGGCGCACCTGATCCTGCCGGTGCTCGCGTTGGTCATGCTGCAAGCAGGAAGCCTGACACGCTATTTCCGCGCCAGCATGCTGGATGTCATTCGGATGGACTTCATCCGTACCGCCCGCGCTAAAGGGCTGCGAGAAAGAACGGTTATCTTCAAGCATGCCCTACGCAACGCGCTGTTGCCGCTCATTACCTTGATGGGCTTTGAGCTGCCGGGGCTCTTTTCTGGCGCGATCATCACCGAGAAGGTTTTTAACTGGCCGGGAGCCGGGCATATCAATATCGACTCACTGGCCGCCCGCGATTACCCGGTATTAATGGGATTCACGCTGTTTTTGGCGGTGCTCACCATCCTTGGCAACCTGATCGCTGACGTGCTTTATGCCTGGGCTGATCCACGTATTCGGGTGAAGTCATAATGTTAATTTCTCTGTTCTCCAGCCAGCGTCGGCTGCGTAAGGCGCAAATCCCCGCTCTGGCGCAGGCCACGCCTTCACCACTGCATCAGGCGTGGAAGGCATTACGCAGCAATCCGCTGGCAATGTTTAGCCTCATTCTGCTGACGGTTATGGCGCTGTGGTGCGTGTTTGGCCCGATGTTTTCCCCGTGGCGCGATGAAGCCACTGACGCCCTGATGATCAACAAAGCCCCTAATGCCCAGCACTGGCTGGGGACCGACTTTTTGGGCCGCGATATTTATACCCGCCTGCTACTGGCCGGGCGCATTTCGCTGGTTATCGGCCTGCTGACCATGCTGCTCTCGGTGACGCTGGGCTATCTGCTCGGGGCGCTTTCCGGCTATGTCGGCGGGTTGACCGATAAAATCGTCATGCGCCTTGCCGACCTAATGATGACCATTCCCACTTTGCCTTTGCTGTTGGTAATGGGCGCGATGCTGTCCGAGCTGGATTTCTCGCCGGACTCGCGCATCTATATGGTTATCGTGATGCTGAGCCTGATCGAATGCCCGAAGCTGGCGCGTCTGGTGCGCGGGCAGATCCTCTCATTGCGCGAGCGCGAGTTTATGCTGGCGACGCAGGTGCTGGGGCTCTCTTCCCGCCGTCGCGTGTTCCGTCACTTACTCCCGAACACGGTACCGATTCTTGTAGTAATGGCCACCATGGCCGTTGCCAACGCCATTTTGATGGAGTCCGCGCTGAGCTACCTCGGCTTAGGCGTGGTGCCGCCGATGGCCTCCTGGGGCAACATGATGGATGCTGCCAACAGCCTGATCGACTTCCAGCGCCGTCCGTGGCTGTGGATGCCGCCGGGCATTGCCATCTTCCTCACCGTGATTGCGATTAACGTGCTGGGCGACGGGCTGCGTGACGCCTTAGACCCAAAAATGAAGCGGGGTTAACGCCATGACGCAACCTTTAGTCAGTTTTAACAACCTCTCGCTGTCATTTTCCAGCGAGCAGGGGAGAGTGCGCGCGGTACAAGGCGTGAGTTTCGACGTGATGCCCGGCCAGACGGTCGGCGTGGTCGGTGAGTCCGGCTGCGGTAAAAGCGTCACCGCCATGTCCTTGATGGGCTTACTGCCGCCGCAGTCGGCGCGCATCGACTCCGGCGAGATCTGGTTCGAGGGCACCAATCTGCTGACCCTGCGGCCTTCCCGCATGGCGGATCTGCGCGGTAACGAGCTGGCGATGATTTTCCAGGAGCCAATGAGCGCTCTGAACCCGGTGCTGACCATCGGCGAGCAGCTGGTCGAACCCTTGATTCGCCATCTCGGGGATAAACCAAAAGCCGCATGGGCTAAGGCTACGGCTTTGCTGACGGAAGTCGGCTTAGCCCGCGCCGCAAGCCTGATGGAAAGCTACCCGCACCAACTCTCTGGCGGCATGCTGCAACGCGTGATGATTGCCATGGCGCTGAGCTGCAAGCCTAAGTTGCTGATTGCCGACGAGCCGACCACCGCGCTGGATGTCACCGTGCAGGCGCAGATCCTCACCTTGCTACGCGAACAGGCCCAGCGCCAGCACATGGCGCTGATGCTCATTACCCACGACCTCGGCGTTATCGCCCAAATGGCTGACCACGTGGTGGTGATGTACGCCGGGAAAATCGTCGAGCAGGGGCCGACCGCCGACGTGCTGCGCAACCCGCTGCACCCTTATACGCAGGGGCTGATTGCCTCAAGGCCAGTGCCCGGCGAACGCCGCCGCCGCTTATATTCCATCCCCGGTCAGGTGCCGAGCCTTACCGCGCTGCCGCCATATTGCGCATTTACCGAGCGCTGTGCCAAAGCCACCGAGCGTTGCCGTCAGGGCATTCCGGCTTTGGTGGGGGAGACCCGTCAGGCCGCCTGTTTCTACAGTGGTTTGCCCGCCAGCGGGCTTGCCACCGCGTCGCCATTAGAGGTACAGCCGTGAAGACAGAATATTTGGTCGAAGTGAAAGACCTGAAAAAGCATTTTCCAATGCAAAATGGCGTGTTCGGGCAGGTGACCGGCCAGCTTCGCGCGGTGGATGGTGTGAGTTTCAACATCCGCAAAGGCTCTATCTTTGGGTTGGTGGGGGAGTCGGGGAGTGGCAAAACCACCGTCGGCAGAACCCTGCTCGGCTTATATGAGAAGACGGCGGGCAGCGTGAAGTTTCGCGGCGAAGACCTCTCGGCACTGAAGCCCAAACAGCTGAAAGCCCTGCGGCCAAAAATCCAGCTGGTATTTCAGGATCCCTATAGCTCGCTGAACCCGCGAATTCGCGTGGGTGATGCCATCGGCGAAGCGATGCTGGAGCACAAGCTGTGCGCGCCGGGCGAGCTGCGCAGCAAAGTGCTGGAGGTGATGAAGATTTGCGGCTTATCCGAGCTGCACTACAACCGTTTCCCACACGAGTTTTCCGGCGGGCAGCGTCAGCGCATTGGTATCGCCCGGGCGCTTATCCTGCAACCAGACTTTATCATTGCCGATGAACCTATCTCGGCGCTGGACGTGTCGATTCAGGCGCAAATCATCAATCTTTTTTCGGATTTGCGCGATGACCACGGCGTCACTTTCCTGTTTATCTCCCACGACCTTGGGGTGGTGGAGCACCTGTGTGATGACGTGGCGGTGATGTATCTCGGGCAGATTGTCGAAACGGCCGATCGCGACACCCTGTTCCGCCAGCCGCTGCATCCTTACACTCAGGCTCTGCTGGCTGCGGTGCCGAGTTTAGAGCCCGGCAGCGTGCCGGTGGCGATGGCCAAAGGTGAGATCCCCGACCCGTCGCAGCCGCCGTCAGGATGTCGCTTCAACACGCGCTGCCCGTTAGCCACCGAGCGTTGCCGCAAAGAAGTGCCCCAACTGCGCGCTATTGGCGAAGCGGGGCATCGAGTGGCCTGCCACTTAGTGTGAATCTTGGGATGCGATAATCTCAGGATTTTGTGATTCTGAGATTTTATCGCCTCTCACCACCAGCATATAGGTCAGGGTAAATGACAGCACCAGCGCGATGGTCACCCCCATCAGGATGTAGATAAAGTAAGGGCCGATGTAGGCCGGCAGGCTGAAAATGCTCGACAAAATATAGCCATACAGCCGCACGCCGAAGAAAGCGATGAAGGCCGAGGCAATCGAACTGCTGATGGTGGTGGCGATAAAGGCTTTCTTATAGCGGGTCAGCACGCCAAACAGCGCCGGCTCGGTAATTCCCAGTAAGCCAGAGACGGCGGCCGAAACCACCAGCGTTTTCTCCTCGCGAGTTTTCACGTGGAAGTAGATGGCGAAGGTCGAACCGGCAATCGCCATGTTGGCCATGAACATCATTGGCATCAACATATCCCAGCCCTGATCGGTGAAGTTCTGCAAGGCAATCGGCGTCATGGCATGGTGCATGCCGGTCAAAATTGCCACTGGTCGGATGGCACCCACAATAAAGCCCGCGAACACCGACGAGACGTCAAACAGCCCCTGAATGAAGAATGCCAGCAGCTTGCCGAGGTAAATACCCGCCGGGCCAATCACGGACAGCGACACCAGCGCGGCGATAAACAGCGTCAGCGTTGGGGTGAACACGGTTTTCAGCACGTCCGGCATAAACCTGTCTACCCAGCGGTGAATATAGCTGAGCGCCAGAACCGAGAAAATCACCGGGATCACGCTGGCCGAGTAGTTAAACACCGAGACCGGAATGACATCCATAAAGTAAATCGCGCTGGCCGCGCCGGGCGTGTGGCTGGCCAGCGCCTTGGCGGCGTCGATAAGCGTCGGATACATCAAGCAGGCGGCTACCGCCGCCGCTAAATATTCATTGGTTTTAAAGATTTTTGCGGCAGAGACCGCGAGGAAGAAGGGCAGGAAGTAAAACACGCCGCTGGCGATCAGGTCGATCACCATCACGGTGTCGCTCTTGGCGGAAATCACTTTCAGCGCGATAAGCCCGGCAAGCAGGCCTTTGATCATCCCCGCGCCCGCGATGGCCGGAACGATGGGGCCAAAAACGCCCGAGACGGTATCCATAAACAGCGACACCAACCCTTTTCGCGCCTTCGGTTTGTCCGTCTTTTCCAGCGTCACCGGCTTGAGGTGGCTAACAATTTCCTCATACCACTCATTCACTTTCGGGCCGATGATAATTTGCACCTGTTCACTTTGGCTTTGCGCGCCTAATACGCCGGGCAGGGCTTTAATTTCCTGCCACGCCACTTTATTTTCGTCAATAAGATCGAAACGCAGGCGAGTCATGCAGTGCCAGACTTTATTAATATTTTCTGGCCCACCCACAAGCTGGATAATTTTCTGCATTGCTTCTGTTTTTGCCATAAAAACCCCACTGCGAACAGTTATTATTATGAAGTCGAAAATAATGACGTGAATAGCATGGAATACTAATGTTCCACGTCAACAAAAACAAACCAATAAAACATGATGCAACTCACAAAACCAACCTGCAAGGCGTGGCTTTGTGGGGGTTATAGATAATTGGTATGGTTTTTACTGGTCTTCGATGCTGAATGCCAAACCATTTAAAATGAATTAAATTTAAGGTTTACAACAGGGTTTAAAATAGGGTGAAATTGATGAAATCAGATTATTTCCATCCATCATGGTTACTCGATAAATAGCTTTTTAAGAGCAGTTTTATGTGAGCCACCGAGGAATAAATTATGCAGCCCACCCTTATTACTAATATTGAATGCCAGATAACTCGTCCCGATCGCCATAATCTGGTGGTGGTGACGATTGAGACAGATAAAGGCATTCGCGGACTGGGTTGCGCGACCTTCCAGCAGCGCCCGCTGGCGGTAAAACTGATGGTGGATGAGTATCTTAAGCCGCTGCTGATTGGCCGCGATGCCAACCACATCGAAGACCTGTGGCAGATGATGATGGTCAACGCTTACTGGCGCAATGGCCCGGTGATGAACAACGCCGTGGCCGGAATTGATATGGCGCTGTGGGACATTAAAGGCCAACTGGCGGATATGCCGCTCTACCAACTGTTTGGCGGGAAATCTAAAGACGCGATCACCGCCTACAGCCACGCGGCCAGTGACACGCTGGAAGGATTGTATGCTGAAGTAGATCGCCTGCTGGCGGAAGGCTATCGCCATATTCGCTGCCAGCTGGGGTTTTACGGCGGCAACGCGCAGGACTTCCACGGTACCAAAAATCCGACCGAGGGCGCGTACTACGATCAAGATCAGTACATGGATAACACCCTCGCCATGTTCAAAGCGCTGCGCGAGAAATACGGCAATCGCTTCCATATCTTGCACGACGTCCACGAGCGCTTATTCCCGCAGCAGGCTTTGCAGTTCGCCAAACAGGTGGAAGCCTTCCGCCCGTACTTCATCGAAGATATCCTACCGCCGCACCAAAACGAATGGCTGGAGCAGATCCGCAATCAAACGGCCGTGCCGCTGGCGACCGGTGAGTTGTTCAACAACCCGGCCGAGTGGAAAGATTTGGTGATCAACCGCCGTATTGATTTTATCCGCTGCCACGTTTCACAAATTGGCGGTATCACGCCAGCACTAAAACTGGGGAGCTTCTGCCAGAGCTTTGGCGTGCGCCTTGCCTGGCATTGCCCGCCGGACATGACGCCGATCGGCGCGGCGGTAAATACCCATCTGAACATTCATCTGCACAACGCGGCGATTCAGGAGTTCGTGGCCTATCCCGCTAACACCCAGCGCGTGTTCCCGGACGCAGTGAAACCCGAAGGTGGCTACTTCTATCCGATTGAAAAGGCGGGGATTGGCGTCGGCTTCGATGCTAAAGCCGCAGAGGAATTCCCGGTGGTCTATCGCCCACATGAATGGACCCAAAGCCGTTTGCCGAATGGCGCAATTCATACGCCGTAAAGCAGGGCGGTTAAAGGCGAAAGTGAGGGTTAAAAGGCTGGAGGTTCAAGTCTAATGACTCTCCCTGCTGAAGCTATGGTTGAGGGGCGATGGGCAATAATGATTCGGGTGATGTTCCGCGCACTCTTCAATCCACTGTTTATCAGCTGACGACGTAAATCCGGCGATATTTTCCGCAATTGAACCAGCTGCGACTCTATTGCTTCCCGGGTCTTAATGCTGAAATTGCCACCGTGGGTAACTTTGCTAAAATCGATCTGATAGAGACGATCTCCCTTTTTAACCACATCACCGACCTTTACAAAACGGTCTGAAATAAACCCTTGCTGAGTCGCGAAAATGTTCACTGAGCGAGGTTCACTGGTTATCACACCAAAGACGTTTATACGGCGGGTGTAGTTGCAGAGGGTTAACGCTGCAATGAAGATCGTTAAAAAGAGAAGTGACAATCCTAAAACTAGCCAAGCTGGGGCAGAGGGGGTTAATAATGCTTTACCTACCCACTTAGTCTGCTGGTGTTCTATCGATTCCTTTCGAAAAGAGAGCTTCATTTAGTGGTCTATTCTGGTTTTACAAAGAAATAGGTTAATGTTTTGAATACTATCCACCTTATTCCTATAAAGGAGGATGCGCTTAAAAACGCATCTGCAATGCTATTTCCATTGGACACAATATTTAAGTTTGATGCGTAGGCTAAAATAATACTCAGTGTTAAGGCGAAGATATTCGCTGCGGCGTGTATCCACTTACTGCAGGTCATCATTAGATTCCATTCTAAGTGTTAACGAAAACCGCGCCCTTAGACGCGATTGTTCAGGCTGGAGTGAATAATATGGCTATCGACGGCATTGCCCATTCACACTATTGCTATTATTATTGCCGCCAAATGCACCTTGATTGCGGCCCCCACTTGAGCCATTTCTAGAGCAAGAGACGGCAGTCGATAAACTAGCTAATGCAGCGGCTGCCGCCATTCCAGGAGGGCCTCCTGGTATACCTGCCATTGCTCCAAGAATACCATTTACGCCTGCTTGATTGGCGCAGGTGTCAGGTGCTCCGCGACTATTTTTATTTCGATCTGAGCGATAATCACCGGTATTACCGCCGGGGCCACCAGATATGTATTCCACTAATGAATTGTCAATAACTTTCATAAACGGCTCCTTGTTTATGGAAGTTGAATATTTAAATAATAATATATTTCTTATCGTGATCTAGATCTCATTATTAAACCTATCGTTTAATTTTTTATTGAACTTTTAGTTAATTAAATTAGTCGGTCTATTATAAACATCACTTTTCAATATGTTGTGTTGCTTTTTTTTATTTTATTTTATTTGAGATTTTTGTAATAAACCCTATTAGGAAATATGATTTTCATGAATTCATCAAGCTTCCTGCCAAACAATAATATATAAATTTCTGTTTTACAAAACAGCCTTATGATCATTAAATTCCTACCAAACACCTTCAATCATGTCTTAGGAACCCTGTGCGATGATAATGATAAAGCGGAAAGAAAGTATCAATGAGGTAGATTGGCAGGCGTTGGTCGAGCTGATTGATACCGCTGGTCTAGGTCTACGTGAGTCGGGCGATTTAGAAAATGCCTTTCGCCACAGCGCTTTCTGCTGGTTCGGCTATGAACAGGGCAAGCTTATTGCAGTGGCGAGAGCGATCAGTGATATGACCTGGTGCAGCTATCTTTCCGACGTAGCGGTGGTACCGCATCAGCAAGGCAAAGGTTATGGTCGGCAGCTCATGGAGGCGGTGCGAGAAGAGTTGCTGCCCTTCGGCAAGATCTTCATCTATGCCGCGCCGGATAAAATAGGTTTTTACCAGAGTCTCGACTTTGAATTACTGTCGACCGGCATGGTCTGCGCCAAAAGGGAGACCTTAGAAAAAATGCAAAAGCAGGGCTATATTAGGTCTGCCTAAAGGCCAAATTATCCTGATTGAAGGGGATGACATAGGTGCAGGAATAATCGATATCGACAATATCGCTGAACGCATACACCTGGCCGTCGCGCAGAATTCCACGATTAAGGATATGCATCGCCGGTGCGCCTTTCTTACAGCCGAGCAGCTCGGCCTGCACTTTATTAACTATCACGGCGTCGTAATGGGTGAGGGAGTGGGAAATCTGATAGCCCTTGCCCAGCACATATTGTTGAATAGAACTCTCAATCACCCTCTGGTTTAAATCGGTAAACAGGCTGAAGGGCATTCTGGCCTGTTCAATCTGCACGTTGTGCTGATTCACCGCGCGCAGCCGGGTAAAAGCCCAAATAAAGTCATCCACCGTCAGGCCAAAAATCTGCTGCTCTTCCTTGTCCGGGCGGCGTTTGTGCAGATTAAGCATGCGAAAGCTAATTTCAGCGAATTTCTTCTCGGTGATGGAGTTGTAAACCAACGGATTACTACTGATGCCGGGATTAATAAAAATCCCAGAACCCTGAACCACCCGCACCGCGCCGATATCCACCAGCTTCTCCAGCGCCTTGCGAATGGTGAAGCGAGAAGCGCCGTACTCCTCCGCCAGCTGGCGTTCGGGGGGAAGCTTGGTCGGGCGTTGATCTTCCGGCAGGGCGCTGCGTTGGTAAATTTTACTCAGCAAGTCCTGAGCAATAAATTCCTTCTTTTTCATCAACAACGCCCCGATTTAATCATTCTATTTCGCCAACTTTATCATTAAACAGAGCTTATTTAGCATCATGATGCTGGGTGAAGAGTGCCAGCAGGCTGTGCGGCGCGTCCTCCCCAAAGCACAATTCTAGATTTCGCGCGGCTTCTTCTGCCGCTGCCGCGCTGCGCGGGAAGAGTTCCTTTTCATAGGCGGCCAGCGCCACTTCTATATCGCCGAGGTGCGCGACGATGGCTTTTGCCAGTTCAGCACCGTCGAACATGGCCAGATTGGCGCCTTCACCGGCGAAGGGCGACATCAGGTGCGCCGCGTCGCCGAGCAGCGTCACGCCTGGTACCCGTTGCCACTGATGATCCACAGGCAGCACGGAAATGGCACGTACCACGGCGTCTTTTTCGCTGTCGGTGATAAGTGCAGTAAGCTCCGGTGCCCAGTCGGCGAACTCGGCGGCCACCTGCGCCTTAGCGCTCAGCGGAACGGAAAAATCAACAGTTGCTAGCCAAGCCTCAGGCTGTCTCAGGGCCGCGTAGGCATGCAGCGTGCCATTACCTTCACAGTGCGCCAGAATGCCCCGGTTTGGTTCGAGAGCAAACAGAGTTCCGCCGCCCACGGCTGCCGCGCTGGCCGGGTGATCTATATTGGCATTGTGCAGGTAGGTTTCAATGAAGGTCACTCCGGCATAGCTTGGCTTGGCGGGGGAGAGAAGAGGGCGGACCTTCGACCATGCGCCGTCAGCACCCACCAGAATATCCGTCACCAACGTCGAGCCATTGGCGAAGGTCAGCTGATGCTGCCCAGAGCCTAGCGGCGTTACTGACGTGACTTTATGCCCCCAGCGGATCATGCCCTCAGGCAGTGAATCCAGCAGTAACTTACGCAAATCGCCGCGATGCACTTCTGGCCTGCCACCATCGCCATCGTCCGGCTCATCAAGCAGCACCTTGCCGTGTTTATTCAGCACCCGCGATGCCTGAGCGCCGCGCTGGATAATTGCCTGAAACTGCTCGAAAAGCCCCGCAGCCTGAAGCGCAAGCTGGCCATTATAGTCGTGGATATCCAGCAAACCGCCCTGTGAACGCGCATCGGCAGAGGCTTCGGCTTCAAAAACGGTGGCGTTAATGCCGTGCAGATGAAGAACCCGGGCCAGCATTAAGCCTCCCAGACCTGCGCCCACGATGGCGATTGATTGGTTCATTCTGGGTCCTTTAGCACTTTAAAAAGATAAAATAGGGTCAGATTCAACGCTAAAGATGCCAGAAGGGTTCCCAAGAACTCAAATAAAAAGTTCTCTCTTAGATAAGGAGGGCTATTAAGCAGATCTAAGATGCCCTTGGCTTCAAAACTCTGGCTTTTAACTACACTCCATTGGCACCAACATTAGTTACAACATACTCATACGTGGAAGGATTTCCTGTAAGTGCAACCTGTAAGTTTAGCGGCTGAAATAGCGCCAGAGCCCCTCTGGAGCAAGCTTTAGCAGGGCGGATGTGGTGGCAAGGCGTGGGCAGTGTCTTAGCGAATAATCAGCTAAATAATTACGTAATGATCATTACGTAATTTATTGACGCTTGACCCTTAATGCCGTTTCATAGCCGCGATATCCAGCTTCTCTCTACTTAAAATCTTCGGGATCTTTTATGACTGAGTGCACTTCCCTGGACGTCCAACCTAACGCTTCTGCATTTAAACGATGGTTAAGTGTTATCTCGCTCGCCTTCGGCACCTTTGTTTTGATTAACACCGAATTCTTGCCGATAGGCTTACTGACCCCCCATTGCGCATTCGCTGAATGTTAGCGAAGGTAGAGCAGGGCTGGCGGTGATGCTGCCGGGGCTGGCAGCCGCAGCATCGGCGCTCCTGTTGATACTGTTTTCCCGCCAGCTGAATCGCCGCACTCTGCTGCTGTTCTTGTCTGCGATGGTGATTTTCTCTAACGCGGCGGCGATGCTCGCACCCTCTTTTGGAGTTTTGCTGATCGGTCGTATCATTTTGGGTATGGCCGTCGGGGGATTTTGGTCCTTTGCCATTCCTGCGGGCCGCCGCCTAGTGCCGGAAGAACAGGGAGCAAGAGCCACTTCACTGATTTCGGCGGGCGTGGCGGTGGGGACTGTCGCCGGGCTGCATGCTGGTGGTCTCGACGGTGAATTCCTGCCCGTCCACCTCGCCAGTACAAAGGGCTGTTAAGGCCGCGCGCTTTGAAACCGAATGCGCTCTCAGAGGCCGCATAGAGCTGGGAATGGTCGACGGCGATGTGCCGAAAACTGCCGATCCCGCCGCCTTAGCCAGCTTCTTCAGCACCCTGCTGAATGGCATGTCGATCAAAGCCAAAGAGGGCGCGTCGAAAGAGGCCATGATGGCGCTGGACGACAATGCTATGCGCGTTTGGCCCGAGTAAACTGCTGCTCAGTGATAGTGCTTCCCCACTGATCGCCTTGCCACTCTTTCGCCAGTTCAAAGCCAAAGGACTCATATAAACGCCTAGCGGCGGTGAGTTTGTTGAATGTCCAGAGCTGTACCGCCGAGAAACCTTGTTCATCGCAGAATTGCATCGCGGCGGCAATCAACTTTCTACCCGCGCCGCTGCCGCGACAGCCGTCATCAAGGATGAACCAGCGCAGGTGGGCATCGCCATTCGCCAGATCTTCACCATCAATCGCCACCGAGCCGACAATGCGTCCATTTTGCATCGCCAGCCAAATCTGATTGCCCGGCTTATCCAGACGTCCGGCAAAATCCGCCAGACCCGCCGCCACTTTGGCTTCAAAAAAGCTGCCGAAATTATGTTCTCTGGCGTAATAACTGCCGTGCATTTCAGTGATGCGGCCAATCATTCCGGGCTGGTAGCCACAAATGACTTTTACCTGATCTTTGCTTTCCCGCTCGCTCTCTTGGCGACAGGCTTTTAGCGCCTCGGCATAAAATCTCAACCCTTGTGAGACGGTCTGCTGCTGGTGGGGATTCATCTTTTGCAGGGCGGCGATCACCTGTTGGCTTCCGTAACTATTGATTTTTTCGACGGTTTTCCTGCCCTGCGCCGTCAGGGCAAGCTGCTTGATCCTCGCGTCGTCGGTAGATGGCGTTTCTTCCAGCTCACCGGTGCTCACCAGCTTAGTCAGCATGCGGCTGACGCTCGACTTCTCAAGCCCTAAAATCTGCACCAGTTGCGCCGCCGTCATCGAGCCATGGTTTTCCACTTCGAGCAGGGTATGGACCACCGATGGAGAGTATTGGGTGGCGGCCAGCCTGTTATGCATAAAACCCAACTCTCGCACCATTTTGCGGGAAGCGACGCGGATTTCTTCAACTATTTGGAGGGCTGAACTCATGGAAATCGATCTCTGAAATATGGTTGTATTATACAACCATATAGTAAGGGAGTCGTCAATATCGTTTGGGATTGTCTCACCTAAAGGCTATTGCAAATCGCACTCGGCGAATTTGAAAATCTTTTACCGTGCAATTTTTTACAATCCAGCTCCTTTTACCCGCGCCATACTCAGGTTTGCAGCTAAAAATCATGAATAAAAACCAGAGGAACATCGCATGACGCGCATTTTAAGCCGGACTCAACCTGAACTTATCACCAGTGAAAGCCCAATCTTGCGCACCGGCGAAGATGAAAAAGGGCGCTATTTTGTGGTCGAGCAGACGGTTTTTTATCCTCAGGGCGGCGGGCAGATGTCGGATCACGGCAGTGTGACCCAGCATGGCCAAAGCCATTTGGTGCGCCAGGCGCTGAATCATGGCGGGGAAGTGCACCATTACTTGGTAGATCCCCAAGTCAGTCTCGACATCGGTCAGCTCGCGACCTTAACTATTGACGCTGAGTTCCGCCGCAGGGCGTCGCTGGCCCATACGGCAGGGCATTTAATTGCCCACGTGGTGGAAACTCTGATGCCCTCTTTGGTGCCAGCTAAGGGCCACCACTTTTTGCCGGGTGCCTATGTGGAATTCACTGGAAACAGTGCCTTAGCCGCCGATCAGCTGCTGGAGCAGGTGCGCAGCAAGGTGGCGGAGGCAATTGAGCAGGATTTGCCTGTTACCATTGAAAGTATGTCTTTTGATGACATCGCCCGCCTGCGGCCAGAGCTGGCGGGGTCTATTCCGCAAAACGAAGAGATGCGCATTGTGCGCCTGGGCGACTATGTGCCGGTAGCCTGTGGTGGCACACATGCCGCCACCACCCAGGCATTAAGGGGGTTGGAACTGCGAAAAATCAAAGCTAAAGAGCGGATTAAAATCAGTTACGAATTTGCCTGAACACCCGTGCGGCTTGGTTTTTAGGCGTCTTTTAGTGGCTGGTGGTGAGTGTTTCTAATGCGGCTCAGGCTAACAATAATCGCCAGACCCGTGGCTATCACCGCCACCCACAAACTGAAATGAATCGCCTGAGCTTCGTGCGCCGCGTCACTCAGTGAAATCGACAAAATCACGCCTACCAGTGCCGTTCCCAGACACTGCCCGAAGGTGCGCATAATCGCCAACACGCCAGAGGCGTAGCCACTGTTTTCGCGCGAGGCGTTGGCCAGCATTTCGCGGTTATTGGGGCTTTGGAAGCAGCCAAACCCGATGCCGCATATCAGACTGCGCAAACAGATATCCCACATCGCCGCCTGTTCTGGCAGCAAAGAGAGCAGAATCAGTCCCAGCGCAAATATCCCCAGCCCAATGGTTGAAATTACCGCTGGCGAATGGCGGTCGGCCAGCCTCCCGGCGTGCGGCGCGGCGAGGATAATGCCAATCGGCCACGGGGTGAAAAGCAGGGCCGAGGTAAAGGCGCTATAGCCATAAACGTTTTGGAACAGAAACGGCAGGGCGACGAAGGTGATGCCCTGACTGACAAAGGACGCCAACGAGGTAAGTGACGCCAGAGAAAAGCGCGATGAGGCGAACATGCCAAGAGGCAGCAGCGGCTTGGGCGCGCGGCGCTGACGCCAGACAAAGGCTATCCCGGCCACAATGGCGGTCACGGCGTAGGCCACCGCGTCCAGCAGGCTCTGAGTTGAAAAATGGCCGTTTTCCGCATGGGAAAAGCTATTCGCGGCCATGATCAGCGCGCCGAGCGTGATGGCAGACAGCGCCCCTCCGGCGACATCAAAGGGTTGGCGAACCGTGCTGGTTTTGCCCGGCACCACGCGCAAAGCCAGAAGCAGCGCCACGACGCCCAGTGGGATATTAATCGCAAACAGCCATTGCCAGCTTAGCGCGGCGAGAATGGTGCCGCCGAGCATAGGTGCAACGGCCGTACTGGCGGCGATCAGCAGGGCATTCGCGCCCAGCACTCTTCCCAACAGGCGATTAGGGAACACGGTGCGCAAAATGGCCGGGCCGATACTCAAGGTTGCGGCGCCGCCAATCCCCTGTAGCAGCCGCATAGCGATCAGCATGTCCAGCGAGGAAGAGAACACGCAGCCCACCGACGCCAGCGTGAACAGGATCAGGCCGCCGCTGAACAGGGCGCGAAAGCCAATATGGCTGCCGAGGGCGGCGAAGATAGCCAGCGACATCGCCGCAGACAGCAGGTAGCCATTCGATACCCAAACGGCGGCGGCGGCGGAAACCTCGAGCGAGCGCGCGATTTGCGGCAGGGCGATATTGACCATCGAGCCGTCGAACACCACCATCGCCGCCATGGTCATCACGGTCAGCATGGCGAAGAAACGGTCGCGGCCGGGCAAGCCGTCGTCACAGGGTCGGTTGGAGAATAATTCCATAAATAGCCTTTACCACTCGTATTAAGTTGTCGATGAAGCAAATATACTCGTCGCTGAGATAAGGCGGAAGGCGCAGCATTTGCACTTATAACCTGCACCAGACGCCTTCTCACTTTGACTGACTCTGGAGTAAAACGCGCGTCATGACTGAACCCGATCTCAATTTACTTATCGCCCTCGACGTGCTGCTTAATGAAGTCAGCGTCGCCGCCGCCGCTCGCCGCCTGAGTCTCAGCGCCTCGGCGATGAGCCGCACCCTCAGCCGCCTGCGTGCCGTCACCGGCAACCCGCTGCTAGTAAGGGCCGGACGGCAGATGGTGCTCACGCCCTACGCCGAAGAGATCCGCGAACGCGCGCAAAACGCCGCGTTGGAAGCCCGCGCCGTGCTGCGCCCTGCGGCCACCGCGCTCAATGTTGCCACGCTAAAGCGTACCTTTACTCTACGCTCCAATGACGGTTTTATTACCGCGTTCGGCGCGGCGCTGATTGCCGCTGCCGCCGCAGAAGCGCCGGGTGTCTGTCTGCGCTTTCTGCCTAAGCCGGAGAAAAGCGCCAAACCGCTGCGGGAAGGGCGGGTAGATTTAGAAATTGGCGTGCTGGGCGAAATGGGGCCGGAGATCCGTTTGCAGACGCTATTTCGCGATAAGTTTGTCGGCGTGGTGCGCAAAGGCCACCCGCTGGCCCAAGAGGAGAAGATGAGCGTGGCGCGCTATGCCTCTTTCGGTCATGTTTTGGTGTCGCGCCGCGAAGGCATCACCGGGCCGGTGGATCAGGCCTTATCCGAACTAGGCTTTACCCGCAAAATTGCCGCCGTGGTGCCGGGCTTTTCCGCCGCGCTGGCGATTGCTCAGGCCTCAGACCTGGTGGCTCACGTCCCGGCATCATTCCTGATTAATCAGTCGGTTAATCAAACTGACGGCCAGCTCGCCAAACTCTGCTCTTTCCCACTGCCGGTGCAAACGCGAGAAATCACTATCTCGCAGATGTGGCACCCGAGATCTGAAGTGGATCCCGCCCATCGCTGGCTGCGGCAACTGGTGCTCAACGTTTGTCGGCGGCTGGCTCCCGGCTGATTCTCACCGCCGAAGTATTTAATTTATGCCCTTGAATTTACAGGCTGAAAGTCTGAAAAAAGTCTCGCATTTTTAATGCATAGGTTATGTCTTTTTCTTATTTGCCAGCGAGGGCGGGGTTTGAAAAACTCACGCCACAAAACTAGCCCGACGGGCACCTTCATTTTGGTTGTTTTTTATAGTTTAAGGAAAGACATTGTCTATGCGCACCTCTCTCAAACACGCGGTAAAAGCCTCTTTATTAACAGTTTCTTTGGCAAGCGCGCTGATCCTTAGCGGCTGTGGCCCGAAGAAAGATGACAACCACATCAAAGTCGGCATCAGCGCCGGTATTGACCAGCCGCTGTGGGACACGGTCAAAAAAGTTGCCAAAGAGAAATACAATCTCGACGTGGAAGTCGTCACTTTCACCGATTATGTGCTGCCAAACTCAGCATTGAGCAGCGGCGATATCGACGCCAACTCCTTCCAGCACGGCCCTTATCTGGAAAAACAGATTAAAGAGCGTGGCTATAAACTGGCGGCTGTAGGCAACACCTTCGTTTACCCAATCGCAGGCTATTCGCGCAAAATCAAATCCGTCTCCGAGCTGAAAGACGGCGCGCAGGTTGCCGTGCCAAATGACCCCACCAATCTGGGCCGCTCTCTATTGCTGCTGCAAAAACAGGGTTTGATTAAGCTGAAGGATAACGTGGGCTTACTGCCGACTTCTCTGGATATCGTCGAGAACCCAAAACACCTGAAAATTGTTGAAATTGAAGCGCCGCAGCTGACCCGCGCCATCGACGACGACAAAATCGACCTGGCCATCATCAACACCAACTACTCAAGCCAAGTCGGCCTGACGCCAGCTAAGAATGGCCTGTTTGTTGAAGATAAAAACTCACCTTACGTGAATATTATTGTGGCGCGTGAGGACAATAAAGACAGCCAGAAGGTGGAGGATTTGGTTAAGGCTTATCAAACTGATGAAGTTGCCGCCGCCGCCGACAAGATTTATCACGGTGATGCAGTAAAAGGTTGGTGATGATTGTGGAATCCTGAGATTTCAGGATTCCATGATGCTTACTGATTTATCTGACTATATATAACTAGTAGTGAGAAGGCGCGACGCCGAAAGCCCAGCGGAACGCGCGGTTGAAATGGCTTTGATCATAAAAACCCACTGCGGACGCGATGTCCGCAATGCTTCTTCCTGATTGCCCCAACAGGCTACAGGCCACTTCCAGCCGAAGGCGTTTCAGCCAGGCATAAGGCGTCATGCCGGTGTGTTTGCTGAAACAGCGCAGAAACTGAAATCGATTCAATCCGCACAACGCCGCCAGCTCGCTCAGTGAGATTTTCTCCGCCAGATGCGCGTGGCAGTATGCTTCAATCTCTCCCCATTGGCGTTTTGACAGACCCTGCTGCGTCTCCACCGGCTTGCTGACTTTCAGCTGAATAAACAGCGGTTCAAGCGCGGCTAAATATTGCTCGTCAAACGAATGCCCAGCAGTATCGCTTTTTTGCGCCATCAGCTGATGTAACACGGACAGGTGCTTACTGAGATCCGGCGCTTCAATAATACCTGCGCCGATCGCCAATGGCCGGTGGCGACCAGAAAACTCATCTGCCAGATTATTGAGCAAGACAGGCGCCACGCGGAAGGTGCGTAGGGTGTAGGCATTATTGTTTTCCGGCGTGCCGGTGTGGATCTCGCCGGGCGGCATAATCGAGATACGCCCGGCGCCCAGCAGCCCGCTTTGCCCTGAGAACTTTTGCCGCTGCGCGCCTTCGCTGATCAAGCCAATGTGGTAATCCAGATGGAAGTGCGGCTCAAAGCTGAAATCGGTGAAGTGCGCCTCACCCAGCACCATGCCCGGAATATCCTCCGGGCGGTAGTAACGCACTTGCTCAGGCTTACTCACCGATTGAGTCATGACGGTCAGGCCGGTTTTTGAGCCAGCAGAGTGGCGAAACGCATTTTGTAGCGATTGCCGTTGGCGTCGCGTTTGTGCAGTTCGCCGACGTCTTCGTTGTACTTCACAATGTTCCAACCTTGATAGTAATCACGCAGCTCGTTGGGCTGGAAGCTGAAGGGGAAAGGCAGCGGGCAAGGATAGTCCTGGCTATCCATGGCGGCCACAATCAGGTTGTAGCCCCCCGGTTGGGTGCTGGCGTGCATATCGGCAATGATATTCGGAATGCTGCTGCGCTCTAAGAACATCATCACTACGGTGGAGAGGATAAAATCATACTCGCCGCTAAAACGATGGGCATTGAGATTAATTTCCGCCGTCTCAATCCCTTGTAGAGATTCTGCCTCAATGATCTCATTGAGTTTGGCAATGCTCAGCGAGTTAAAGTCCCACGCGGTGACGCTTGAGCCTTTAAGATTGAGATACAGCGAGTTGCGACCACTGCCGCAGCCTAAATCTAACACCTTGCCCGGCGGAACCTGCTGGGCGGCAAAAATAACTTCGGAGTGCGTGCGGGTCAGGCCATATTTTTCGGCGTAGTAATCTTCTGCTGCTGGCTGGTTGGACATCATACTTTCCTTTGTCTCTGGATCCTCAGAATGCCGCCATTATCCTCCGAAAGCCGCGCATTTCCCCCAAGTTTTTGTCCCAAGTTTTTAACTCAGCGCATAGTACGATGCCTTTCGGCGACAATGGTATATACCGCGCTGCCGATTTTGTGCCCCTCTTCGGCAAGGGATCCCACCTGAAGCATGCCGACTTTTTCCAGCACCCGGCGTGAGGCGAGATGGTTCTCCCTTACGGTCGCGGAGATTTCCGCCAACTTGAGCTGCTCAAAGCCATAATCGAGGGCAGCGAAAGCCAGCTCGGTCGCCAGCCCCTGCCCCCAAACTTCCGTGGAAAATCGATAGCCAAGATTGATATTGCGCGTTTCATCGACCTTTCTGCGACTGAGGCCGCCACAGCCAATTACCTCAGCGGGCGCACTGCGCAGAGAAATTGCCCAGTTACCAAAGCCGTTGCGAGACCATTCGGCTAGCCAGCTGGTTAGTTTTGCTTGGGCATAGGCGATATCAGGATAAGGGCCAGCCGGATTGAAAAGGTGAGTCTGCGGATCGCCATAAATTGCCCAAACAGATTCCAAATCTGTCTGGGCGATAGGCCGGAGATATAAGCGTTCGGTTTCGATAATCATTCAATCATACCCCGTAAAATTCCAACACTTAGCTTAGTCAGACTTAATCAACCTGCCACCCGGTGTTGTAAAAAGTCGATAAAAGCCCGCACTTTTTCCGGTACGTGGCGGGTGTTGGGGTAGAGGGCATAAATTCCCTGAGCCGGAAAACGGTGATCGGGTAACAGATGAGTCAGCTTTTTAGTGAAAATGTCACTTTCAACCAGCCATACGGGCAGCAGCGCGATACCCGCGCCGTTGAGGGCGAAGGCTAATAAAGAGGAGGCGCTGTCGGCCATTAGCATCGGGCTTTGTCCGGCGTTGAACAGCACGCTTTCACCCGTTGGGGTCAGCACTTGCCAGGTTAGCGGGGTGTTCAGGCGACTATGGGCAATCCATCGTGCCTGCTCCAGCTGGGTTAAATCCGCGATGTTGCCGCCCCATTGCTGTAAATAGTCCGGAGAAGCGACGGGCAGAATATCAAAACGGTCGATCAGCGCTGCGTGGTGGCTGGAGTCCGCCAACTGCCCGAGGCGAATTGCCACGTCAAAACGGCCAGAAATCAGGTCGTCGTGATTCGACGAAGAGACGTGCTGAATGCGCAGTTGCGGGTGAAGCAGGGAGAAAGCCGCCAGAGCCGGAACCACCACGCGCGCGCCATATTCCGGCGTGGTGGTGATGCGCAGCAAACCTTGCAGGCCAGAGTGATCGCGGCGTACGTCGTCGAGCACGCTTTCGGCGTCTTGTAGCAGTTGCAGGCAGCGCAGGTAAAATCGCTCTCCGGCGTCGGTCATGGCAATGCGCCGGGTGCTGCGGGTTAGCAGGGCGACACCCAGTTCGTTTTCCAGCTGCTTAATGTTGAAACTAACCACGGCTTTAGTCAGGCCGAGGGTATTAGCCGCGGCGGTAAAACTGCCCGCCGCCACGACGGCAACGTACATTTCAAGGCGCTGTAAATTCAGCATGATTTCTCACTTTACCGGCATTATTGTCAAAATTATTTTGACAGTGTAACGCCGGTAAGCCAATTTATCTCGGCCAGTTAAAGCTCTAGACTGCACGCTTTCCTGCTTTATATTCTGAGAACTTCATGACTTACCGGATGCGCGTCGCCAGCGTCTACCTGCTGGGCTTTTTTGTCGATCTGATCAATATGTTTATCGCTAACGTGGCCTATCCGGATATTGGCCGCCACTTCGACGCCCCCGTCAGCCTGCTGGCTTGGGTCAGCAATGGCTATATTCTTGGCCTGACGTTGATTATTCCTCTCAGCCGCTGGCTGGCTCAGTGCATCGGCGCTAAGCGACTGTTTATCATCTCATTATTGATATTTATTCTTGGCTCCTGCGGCGCGGGATTGTCAAATTCCATGGCGCAGCTGATTGGCTGGCGTGTGGTGCAAGGTCTTGGTGGGGGCCTGCTGATCCCCCTCGGCCAGACGCTGACTTATGCCCTTTACCCGAGTCACCAGCGAGCCAAGCTTTCGTCCGTGATCATGCTGGTGGGGTTGATGGCTCCGGCATTATCCCCGGCAGTTGGGGGGATGATTGTCGACAGCCTGAGCTGGCGCTGGGTGTTTTTTGCCTCACTGCCACTGGCGGTTGTGGCGCTAATTCTGGCAGCCTGCTGGTTAAAACCTGAAATCGAAAAAGTCGCCGCCGGGCATTTCGACGGGCGAGGTTTGCTGATGCTGTGCGGCGCTTTAACCCTGATTTTGCTCGGCCTGACTTATCTGGGGGACGGCCAGCAGATGCTGTTCGGCGGCGGGTTGCTGCTAGCGGGAGCCTTGCTAATGGCGGCTTATGTGCTTTACTCGCTGCGTTTACCTCAGCCGCTGCTCAATTTGCGACTGGTGCAGGATCCGCTGCTGCGCATTTCGATGATTATCTATCAGTTCATTCCCGGGCTGTTTACCGGCGTCAGTCTGGTCGCCATGCTCTATCTGCAAGACCAGCTCAAGATGCACGCGGCGCAGGTGGGGATTTTGATGCTGCCGTGGTCGCTGGCCTCTTTTATTGCCATTAGCCTGACGGGGAAAACGTTCAACAAGCTTGGACCGCGCCCGCTGTTTATTGCTGGCTGTCTGGTACAGGGGATGGGCATTGCGACGCTGACGCAGATCAGCGGCGCGACGGATATCGGCCTGCAACTTACCGCCTTCGCGCTGATGGGCTTTGGCAGCAGTTTGTGCAGCAGCACGGCGCAAAGCACGGCGTTTATCCAGATTGAAGACCGCCAGTTGGCCGACGCCAGCGCGCTGTGGAACATCAACCGCCAGCTGAGTTTTTGCCTCGGCGTAACCCTGCTTAGCCTGTTACTCAACCTTTTGCTCAGCTACTCGGGCCTGAGTGCTGAACGCGCCTACCAATTCTGCTTTTTGCTGGCCGCCCTCAGCGTCTTTATTCCCATTGCGCTGTGTTGTCGAATCGCCAATCGCAGCCTTGTTAACACCTTAAATCAGGAGTCAACGTGAACCGTTATTTTCAGGAAGTGCTTGATGCACATGATTTAATCGCCAGCTGGCTGGGTAATGCTAACTCCCCGCAAACCACCTGTGACCAGCTGCTGGGCCGCTTCAGCCCGCAATATTCGATGGTGACATTGAGTGGCCATGTATTGGATTTTGAGAAGTTATGCGGATTTTTCCAATCGCAGCATGGCGCAAAAATCGGCCTTCAAATTGAAATCGAACAGATGAAGTTGGTGGCAGAAAGCGCCGACGGCGGAGTGGTTAGCTATCAGGAGCGTCAGCAGCTTCCCGGCCAGAACGCCACGCTGCGCTACTCGACCGTGGTGTTTTCAGCCGATGCGGATGGCAAAGTGATCTGGCGACATTTACACGAAACCGCCGCCGCAAAGGGATAAGCCGGACTATCATTTAAACAGCGAAAGGTCCGCATTTCGGGCCTTTATTGTTTGTCCACCAGGCGCAGATTGCGCTGCTTCATAATGCGATGCAGGTTAGTTTCCACCCAGTCCGTTAGCCCAGTGAGCTGTGTTTGTACCTCAACGCCTAACGGGGTCAGGCTGTATTCCACGTGGGGCGGCACCACGGGGTAGGAGATGCGATCCACAAAGCCGTCGGTTTCCAGCGTTTGTAAGGTTTGGGCCAGCATCTTCTCGCTAACTCCGTTAATTTTACGGCGTAATTCGCTAAATCGCTGGGTGCCATCGCTCAGAGCAATCAGCACTAAAACACCCCAGCGACTGGTGACGTGACTGAGAATTTCGCGGGACGGGCAGTCGGCGCTCATCACTTCGCCCCGGCGAAGACGCTCTCCGAGGATGTTCTCCATGACCTGCTCTTCGCCCGTTTCGATCGGCAATGATGTTAATTTCATACTAACCTTTTTGTACGTACTTACGAAAAGTTAGTATATCGCATAGGATGTATTTCACGGACGCGATATTCAGACTGTTTCGTCATAAGACGACCGTCCAATCGAACTTAATTCACTTTCGGAGAAACATCATGATCGCTATTACCGGTGCTACCGGCCAACTCGGCCGCCTTGTTATCGCAGCATTGTTGAAGAAAGTGCCCGCGAACCAGATCGTCGCGGCAGTGCGCAGCCCTGCAAAAGCCAAAGACCTGTCTGACCTCGGCGTCGATGTGCGTCAGGCGGATTACACCCAGCCCGAAACGCTGGAAAGTGCCTTCAAAGGTGTGGAAAAAGTGCTGCTAATTTCTTCTAACGAAGTGGGCCAGCGCGAGGCCCAGCATCAGGCGGTGATTGACGCGGCCAAACGCGCCGGGGTGAAATTGATTGCCTATACCAGCTTGCTGCACGCCGACACGACCAAACTGGGATTGGGCACCGAGCACCGCGCGACCGAGGCGGCACTCAAAGCCTCTGGCGTGCCTGCGGTGATTTTGCGCAACGGCTGGTATACCGAAAACTACGCCGCGAGTATTGCTCCGGCTCTGGCTCACAATGCGTTTATCGGCGCAGTTGGCGAAGGCCGCATCTCTTCAGCAGCTCGTGAAGACTATGCCGAAGCCGCGGCGGCGGTATTGCAGTTGGAAAATCAGGGCGGGAAAATCTACGAGCTGGCTGGCGATGAAAGCTACACATTGGCCGAGTTCTCCGCCGAGATTGCGCGCCAGTCGGGCAAAAAAGTCGACTACGTTAATCTGTCGCAAGATGAGTTCGCCAAAGCATTGCTTGGCGCAGGCCTGCCGGAAGGTTTCGCCAATATGCTGGCTGATTCAGACGCCGGTGCGGCGAAGGGTGGCCTGTTTGACGACAGCAAAACCCTGAGCAAACTGATTGGGCATAAAACGACGCCTTATCAAGATGTTATTGCGGCGACCTTAAAGTCTCTTTAAGTTCTGGACAGATTGAAACCGGCGCTGTGGGTCAATAGCGCCGGTTTTTTATTGGCGTTTTAACAGCAATCCCAAGACAAAAATCCCTCCTAGTCCGGCAGTGATAATGCCAATCGGCAGCTCCTGTGGTGCAATCAGTAACCTGCTCAGCAGGTCGCCGCCCGACATTAAAATGGCACCAAACAGTCCCACTACCGGCAGCAATAAACGATGGCGAACCCCGCACAGCGGCCGCGCCAGGTGGGGCACCATCAAGCCAACAAAGCCAATCACCCCCGTCAAAGAGACCAACAAAGAGGTCGCCAGCGCGCAGCCGAGGAAGATTTCAATCCGCAGGCGGGTGAGGTTTATTCCCAGAGAAATAGCGGTTTGTTCTCCTGCCAGCAGGGCATCCAGCCAGCGCCAGCGCAACGCGACCAAGGCAAACAGTAGCGCAACGGCCGCCACAGCAAAGCCAATGTTGTCCCATCGCGCCAGCCCTAATCCGCCCAGCGACCAAAATAGCACCGAACCTGCCGCGCGCTGATCGCCCGAGAACACCAGATAGTTGGTGAGTGCGCCAAACAGGAAAGAGATCGCCAGCCCGCTAATCACCAGCTTTTCTGCCCCTTTGGCGCGTTGCAGCATAAACAGCAGCATCACCGAAACCGCAGAAAGAATGCCGCCCGCGAAGGCCGAAATCGGCAAACCCCACGCGCCGAGCCGATCGCCATAGCGGGTGATCACCGCCACGGCTCCGGCGGAGGCCCCGGAAGAGAGCCCGAACAAAAAGGGGTCGGCCAGTTCATTGCGGGTAGTGGTTTGCAGTAGGGCGCCCACCATCGCCAGACCCGCTCCGGTCAGCGCCGCCAACAAACTTCGCGGCAGGCGTAACTCGAACACGATGCGATGGATCATGTCAGGAACCGGGGCCTGATAAAGCCCCAGCGAGGATAAAACCTGCGCAATCGGCAGGGAAACGCTCCCCGCCGCGACGCCCAGCAGCATCAGTAATATCAGCGTGAAAAGGCTCAGCGCAATAATCAAAAAATAGCGAAAACGACCCATTTTCAACGCGTTGCGTCCGGGTAAAGCACCTTGGCGAGTTTTTCCACTGCGTCAATATTCGCCGGACCCGGCGTCAACTCGCTGTACTGTAACTTCACGTAGCGATGATTTTTAACCGCGGGCGTCTCCTTCATTAATGGGTGAGATTCGAGGAAATGCTGTAAGGCCGCCGCGCCGCCGCCGGTTTGGTAATCCAGCAACACAATCACATCCGGCTCTTGGGTCGCCACGTTCTCCCATGAGGTGGTGGTCCAACTGGCGTCCAGATTGTCCATAATGTTTTTACCCCCGGCGGCTTCAATAATTGCCGTCGGCATGGCGTATTTCCCGCTGGTGAAGGGCTTGTCCTCGCCGGAATCATACACAAAAACTTTTAGCGCTTTCTGTTTACCTATCTTCTGTTGCATGGCTGCGACGCGAGCTTTCCAGCCATCGACCAATTTTTGCGCCTCTTCGCGTTTGCCGAAAATTTCGCCCAGCTTCAACTCGTCGCCATACAGCAAATCCATGCTGGCGCGCGGGCGATGCTTGTCGACAAAAATACAGCTTTCGGTCAGCACCAGCGTTTTCACCCCGTAGTGGGCGAGCGACTGTGGCGTGACGTCGCCGCCCAATTTCATGCCATAGTTCCAACCGGCAAAAAACAGGTCAGGGGCGACGGTAACCAGAGTTTCTAAAGAGGGGTATTTGGCAGCCAGTTCGGGGATATTTCCCTGCTGAATCTTGAATTCTGGCGTCACTTTGTACCAGCCGCTAATCCCGGTCACGCCAACAATATGGCTTTGCAAACCCAAAGCAAAAGCCATTTCCGACATATTTAAATCGTTGATCACGGCGCGCTGCGGGGCCTGAGTAAAAGTCAGCGGCTGGCCGCAGTTGTCCACCGTAACCGGGAAGCCGCTGGCAAAGGTCAAACTGGAGAACAGTAAACCGGGCAACAGAAAGGCGAGTTTTTTCATGAGGTTGTCCTAGAGAAAGGTAAAACATTAAGCGCACAAAGGCGCTTCAAAAATGCGTAAAGGATTGCCAGTAATAGGGTGGGTGACGGTGTAACTTTCCATACCGAACACGCGGTTTATTATTTGAGCAGACAGCGCGATTTCGGGATAACCCCAGATCACCAGCCTGCCTTTTTGCATCACTACGACGCGATCGGCGAAAGGTTCGATAAGAGGCAAATCATGCAGCACGGCGATGGTCGAAATTCCCTTGCTGCGCACCAGCGACAAAAGCGTCGCGCGACTTAAAGGGTCGAGATGATTGGTCGGTTCATCGAGCAGCAACAATTGCGGAGTTTGGGCAAAAGCGCGAGCCAAGGCGGCGCGCTGTTTTTCTCCGCCGGAGAGTGACCCGATCAGTCGATGTCGCAAATGTTCCAGTTTGGTATCCACCAGTGCGCGCTCAATACAACGCCGATGATGAAGGGGCGTGCAGCAGTGGTGATGGGGAATGCGGCCGAGGGCGACATAGTCTTCAACCAGCAGTCGCGGATCGGGCGGATCGTTCTGCGCCACAATCGCAATATGCTTGGCGCGCTCTTGCCGCGAGAAGCTGGCCAACGGCTGACCGTTGAGCAAAATGCTTCCTTCGCTTGGCACGAGTTCGCTGGTCAGGGCGCGAAGTAAAGTCGATTTACCACTGCCATTCGGCCCGATCACCGCTAAACATTCCTCTGCTTCGAGCTGGAAATTTACTTCGCTAATTAACAGGTTATTGCGCTGCGTGCAGATACTTAGGCCTTCAATGCTAAGAACGTTGGGAGTGGACATGGCAATAGGTTCGTCAAAAGATAATATTGTTATGTTATAACATATCAATATGAAGTGAAATCAAAATAAATTGGCATTTTTGGGGCTATGATCGCCAAAAGCCTTGGGTAAATTGATGCAGCTGAGCTGCCTAATATTGGCGATTCGCATTCTCAGTGACTCCAGACTTAATAGGTCTGGAGTCACAAAGGTTTTGCCTCGGTTTACTGAAGTTGTTATAACTGCGCACCGGACTTTTGCCTGTAGAAATTACCTGAATGAACCAAGCCGTGACAGAACCCGACATCGCCGCCGATCAGGTAGGCCGCCATGTGATCCTTTTTCTTAACCAGATCAAGAATGCGCCACTGACCGAGCTGGATAATATGGAAGAAGAGGGCAACGCAACCGTCGAGCAGGTGATGAAGGTGTGGATCAGACTGTCGTTGATGATCACGCGGCGTCGCCCGGAAATTGCGATTTCTTCTCTGCTCAAACACGTGCTGCCGATGATTGGTTCGCTGCCGCTGAATAAAGTGACGCGACTGCGACTCAACCGGCTATTTAACGTGCTGCTGGCCGATGGAAAAATTGCCGAAGCCAAGCGCGTTTTTGCTCTGTGCAAACAGTTTATGAGCTGGGCGGAAACCCAAGGTTATATCGAACACTCACCGATTGGTTCGATGAAACGGCGAGACGTCGGCGGGCGAAATACGCCGCCAAGAGAGCGATCTCTGACCGACGCAGAAATCTGGATTTTCTGGCATGGCCTTGATTTATGGGATATTTCAGAGCAATGCCGCTGGGCTTTACGCCTCTGTTTGCTCACTGCGAGACGCCCGGATGAAGTGGTTCGGGCGCGCAAAGACGAGTTTCATTTAACCATTGGTTTGTGGCGTCAGGGGCAGAGAAATAAGTCCCGCCGTGACCACAGTTTGCCGCTCACCGCGATGATGACCCGCTGCGTTGATGCACTTTTCGCAGCCAGTCCGGCCGAAAGCCCGTGGCTGGTGCCTTCGCCTTCGGACCCGCAAAAACCTTTATCGCGCGGGGCGATCACCCAGGTTTTGCGCAGAATGGTCCGCGCAGAAAGAGGGCTGGGCATCGAGGCTTTCACCACCCGAGATTTGCGCCGAACCGCGCGATCCAAACTCGCATCATTGAATATCGCCAACGACGTGGCACGTAAAATCATGAACCACTCGCTGGAAGGCATCGACCGCGTCTACGACACCCACGACTATTTACCGCAGATGAAACAGGCGCTAGAAGCCCTGTCCGCAGACATCGAGCGGATAATTTCCAGCGACTCCTACCAAAGCCTCCACCACCGTTATCAAGGCGAATCGCTACAAATTAGCGAACGATCGCTGCTTTTTATGGTGGGTTAATTTTTGTCGGCTGAATTTAAAGTGTGACAGAATTTCTCATGAAACCGGTATGAAATGAATTAATGCTAGACTTTGCTCTGTACTTTGCATGGTCAGAGAACGGAGAGAATAATAATGAATTTAACAAAAACGACGACCACCGGTTTGCCTGCGCCGACACAGACTCTGTATTTAAGTGGCCGCAGTTCAGAGGAAAAACGACAGGAGATCCTCAACTATTTTCAGCAGACTTGGGCACTGTATGAGCGTCTTTTCGACTGTCTGGACGACGAGCGCGCTTACTTCAATAAGGCCATTTCCCTGCGTCACCCGCTGATTTTCTACTTCGGCCATACCGCGACTTTTTACATCAACAAGCTAATGGCCGCGGGGCTGATTAAGCATCGCATTGATGATGAAATTGAAGCCATGCTGGCTATCGGCGTGGATGAAATGAGCTGGGACGATCTTGATAACAGTCACTACAGCTGGCCGAGCGTGGCGCAGTTGCGAGATTATCGTGGCAAGGTTCGCTCGTTAATTACTCAGTTTATCAAAGAGATGCCCCTTGAATTGCCTTTGGATTGGGAAAGCCCGGCGTGGGTGATTTTGATGGGTATCGAGCATGAACGCATTCACCTCGAAACCTCCAGTGTGTTGATCCGCCAGTTGCCGATCGAGTGGGTGAAGCCGCAGGAGCACTGGCCTGTCTGTCCTCAATCGAGAACCGAACGCGGCGAAGTTCCGGCGAACTCATTGGTTTCGCAAAAAGGTGGCGAGATCACTTTGGGCAAAACGGATGATACTTATGGCTGGGATAACGAATATGGTTCGTTCAAGACCGAGGTAAAACCTTTTAAAGCCAGCAAAATGCTGGTCAGCAATGCTGAGTTTTTTGAGTTTATTCAGGCCGGTGGTTATCAAAATAACGACTGGTGGGATGAAGAAGGGCAAGGCTGGCGAGACTTTGCGCAGGCAGTCTGCCCGACATTTTGGGTGGGCGATCTCGCCTCGCCTGAATCTTTGAAGCTGCGCCTGATGACGGAAGAGATCCCCATGCCGTGGGACTGGCCTGCCGAGGTAAATCAGCTGGAAGCCGCCGCGTTCTGCCGCTGGAAGGCGGATGAAACCGGTAAGTCTATCCAGTTGCCGACCGAGGCCGAATGGTACGTTTTACGCGACCATGTTGAGGGCGACCAGCCAGACTGGCAACAGGCGCCGGGCAATATTAATCTGGCGTGGTGGGCCTCTTCCTGCCCGGTAGACCAGTTCCCGCAAGGGGATTTTTACGACGTGGTCGGCAATGTCTGGCAGTGGACGACCACGCCAATTGGCGGTTTTTCGGGTTTCCGCGTCCACCCGCTGTATGACGATTTTTCCACGCCAACCTTTGATGGCAAGCACTCCATCATCAAGGGCGGCAGCTGGATTTCTACCGGCAACGAAGCGTTACGCTCCTCGCGCTATGCCTTCCGTCGGCACTTCTTCCAACACGCGGGCTTTCGCTACGTGGTGTCTACTCATCAGGAAAAACAGATTGTGAATCCGTACGAAACTGACACCTTGGTGTCGCAATACCTTGATTTTCAATACGGTAAGTCCTACTTCGGCGTGGATAACTACGCCTGTGCTTTGGTCGCCATCGCTGAAAAACTCTGTGATAAACGCCAGCGCGCTTTGGATATCGGCTGCGCCACCGGCCGCGCCAGCTTTGAGTTGGCCCGCTCATTTGAGCAGGTCACCGGTCTGGACTACTCGGCGCGCTTCATTGATGTAGCGCTGTCACTGGCCGCCGGAGAAGAGTTACGCTATCTGATTCAGGAGGAGGGCGAGCTGATGGAGTACTGCCACGCTCGCTTGTCGGATGTCGGACTGAGTGCCGAACTGGCGGCGAAAGTGCATTTCTCGCAGGGCGATGCCTGTAACCTCAAGCCGCAGAAAGAGCCTTATGATCTGGTGCTGGCGTCCAATTTGATTGACCGCCTGCGCGAGCCGAAGCGTTTCTTGCGTGACGTTGTCACTATGATCCGTCCCGGCGGCATTCTGATGCTCTCTTCGCCATACACCTGGCTGGAAGAGTTTACGCCGAAGGAGAATTGGCTGGGGGGCGTGCGTGAGAATGGCGAGGCCCTGACCACTCACCAAGCCTTGCAGCGCCTGCTGTCGAGTGACTTTGAAGAAGCGCAGCCGCCAATGGATGTGCCTTTTGTGATCCGCGAGACGGCGCGTAAATATCAGCACACCGTGGCCCAGTTAACGGTTTGGCGTAAGAAGTAACTTTGCAATAAAAAAGCGCAGCCCGGAGTGATTTAGGGCTGCGCTTTTTCTTATCTACATCCATATCTCACGGCTTTTCGGTCTCCGGAATGGGCAGTTTCGCTAGTCTAGTTTTGCCATAAATAATGGTTAGGATGGCTGGGACGCTAAAGGCGACGGCGATAGCGGCGACTTCGTAAATCATCTTCGAGTCAGGGCCACTGAACAGGCCGAGCTCAAACACGTTCAGCACCGGCAAGAAACTGTAGGTTTTCACCCCTAGCAGGCCGGTTATTCCGCCACCCAGCGCCGCGCCGATGCAGCCAAACACAAACAGCATGCGGTACTTCAGGTTCACCCCATACAACGCCGGTTCGGTGATGCCAAAGAAGGCGGAAATAGAGGCTGAAATGGCAATCTGCTTATCTTTCACATTGCGGGCGATGAAGATTGCGCCAAAGGCCGCGCCGAATTGCCCCATCACCGCCGACATAAACATCGGCATAATGGTGTCGAAGCCCGACACCTGAATATTAATCAGCGCAATCGGGATAATGCCCCAATGCACCCCGAATACCACGAACAACTGACCAATGCCTGCCAGCAGCGCGCCGGAAATCACCGGGCTGAGCTGGTAAAGCCAGAAGTAGCCTTTGGCGATGCCGATGCCCACGTAGTCAGCAATCGGGCCGATAAAGGTGAATACCACGAAACCGGTGATAATCAGCGATAGGCAGGGGACAAACACCAGCGCGGCGACTTCCGGGATGACTTTCTTCAGATAGCGTTCGACATAGCTGAGGAAAAGTACCGCGAAAATCGCCGGGATCACCGCGCCGCCGTAGATTTTCATGCTTAACGACAGGCCAAAGACGCTGATCGCGGCGGGAATGTCCGTGGTGGTCAGTGGGTACACCATGGCCGCCGTCAAGGCTAACGCAATGTATTTATTGGTTTTAAACTTCTCTGCGGCAGTCACAGCAATAAAAAGCGGTAGGAAGGTAAACACGCCGCTGGCCAGTGCGTTAAACACGGTAAAGACATAGGCATCGGTATGGACCAGATTCATGGTTTGCAGTAAAACCACGATACCCTTGAGCATGCCGACGCCCGCCAACACGCCGATGTAAGGGGTGAAAATGGCCGAGATATTGGAAAGAAGACGGTTAAACAGCGAGGTTTTTTCCACGGGTTCGGCAACCGTCTGGCTTTCAGGTTCGACGACCCGAGCCTGCTCAATCGCCCTATAAACATGCTCGACTTGCGGGCCGATGACGATCTGGAACTGGCTATTGTTATTGATAACTTTAATGATATCCGGCATGTCGTTGAGAGCAGGCTCATTAACCTTGGTGAGATCTTTTAGATTAAAACGTAACCGCGTGGCGCAATGCGTGAGATATTCAATATTGTTATCACCACCAATATCAGAAATAATCTGACTTGCCATCATCTTATAACCAATAGCCATGTTATTTCCTTCATTAAACCTTAGTTATAATCACCGGGTTTGGTTTTACTTTTCACCGAGACGCCAAAATCGGTAAAAATACGCTGGCCGAGGTTATTGCCTTTATCTTCAGCAATATGATGAGCCAATATTTGGAAGGGGATCACAGCAATCAGTGGCGCAATATATTCGCTGACGTTGGCATCAATCGCTAAAGTTCGCGGCTCATCGCTTGTGCCAATCTTCAGGCTGTAAATAAAGGGTGTGCATTTCTTCTCATATTCTCTTAGCAGCAACAAACGCTCTTTGGCGACGCTTTCCACTTCGATAAAGAAGAGGCGATGTTGCGGATTCACCTCGAAATAGGGACCGTGCATGAAGGTTTCCATCTCAATACCTTGAGAGGGAACGCGCACCGTTTCGGCAAATTTGGTCGCCATCTCCTGACAAACGCCCACCGCCGGGCCATAGCCGATACTGGTGAAACGCGGCGAGTCGACCAGCTCTTCCTTCCAGGTTTGGTAGAAGGTTTCGGTGTCATCAATGATGGTTGGAATGGCGTCGATGGCGGCTTTAAACATCGCCAGTTCGGCGTGTTCTTGCTGTTCACTAATGGCGCCTTCGGCTCTGGCACTGCGTAAACCTAGTAACATCAGGGTAAGGATCGTCGCGGTATAACCTTTGGTGACGTAGCCTACACGTTCTTCACCGTTTTGAATATCAATAGCGATATCAACGCTCTTCGCCAGTTCGCTGTCCATCTTGCTGGTGACGCCGTAGGTTTGCGCTTTGCTGTACTGCTTAATGTGGCGCATGGCGTTCAGCGTGGAGGTGCTTTCGCCACTTTGGGAAACGCCCATGACTAAATCAATCGCTGGGTTTGGCTTTTCAAAGAGCTGATAATTGAAAGGTTCTTCGATAGTAATTCTGGCGCGGGTTAGTTTCTCAATATAATACTTGGCGCTTTTTGCCGCATTAATACTGGAGCCGGTGGCGAGTATTAACCACTCTTTCTTATCTTGAATAACAGGGATGGTCTTAGGATATCCATTAAGGATATTTAACAATACTTCATGCTGCTGATGAATATAGGTCATCATGGTCGGCTTCACGGTCTTCTCCATTATTAACGATGTCTTTTAGGTTTTTAAATGAAAAACCTGAAAACGTTTTCAGTAAAATAGGAGTCGGCAATAGGAAGATCAATACGACAAGATTGAAACTGTGAGCGAAGTGGCAAAAGGCTGGGTTAAAACGCCTTTTGCCAAGGGGGAGTGCGCTTTTGGATTTAACGGGGAGTGACGGATGGCTTGAGCAAACACTCAAGCCGGGACAAGCTTAGCAAGACTCGCCTTCAATCAGCACAGAGACAATTTCCGGATGCTCACTCGCCTGCTCACGCGGCTCGATGATTTCCAGAATAGTGGTGGTAACCGCCTGACCGATCTGTGCATTTTGATGGTCAACCGTGGTAATGCGTGGAACGTAGTATTCGCTGCCAGGGAAGTACTCGCAGCTGGCGACCGCAATATCTTGCGGCACGCTGATGTTGTTATCTTTTAACGCGCGGATAGCCCCGATGGCCACCTGATCGTTAATCGCCAAAATGGCTTCAGGAAGCCCGCTTTTATGACGCTGCTGTATCAGGCGTTCTGCGGCCTGATAGCCGTGTTGCAGGTAAAAGTTGGTTTCAACGATCAGGCTGTCATCGGCCGTTAATCCGGCTTTCGCCAGCTGATCTTTGAAGGCTTTTATCCGCTGTTTAGTGATGTAGACCTTCTCCGAACCGCCGATAAAGGCGATTTTCTGATAGCCCTTATCAATCAAATGTTGAGTGACCAACTCAACGCTGTGGGTCTGGTCGCGGACTATACAGGGGTAATCAAGCTGCGGAATGTGACGACCCACTACCACGGTAGGGATGGTTTCGGTGAGTTTTTTCAGTGCCTCAAGATAGCTCTTCGGCACCACAAGGTAGTCAATTTCGCCACCGAGAATAATCACGCCGTCGAGCTGGCTGCTGATCACCGAGGTAAAAATGTTCTCGTCGATATGCTGCGCAGAGCCGGCTGGGCCTTTATTGGCGGACTGAGTGTCGAACAGCATGACTTTATAGCCAGCTTGCAAACAGACCTTTTCAATCTGTTCGACCAGCATCACGAAGTAGGGGTTAGTGATATCAGAAACCACCACCGCCAGCATGTGGGTCTTCTTCGAAATCATGCCGCGCGCCACTAAGTTCGGGCTGAAATTATGCTCCTTGATCACCTTATCAACCTTGGCTTTGGTTTTATCCGCCACCCACTGGTTGTTATTGAGTACGCGGGAAACCGTGGTGATCGACACCCCGGCCATCTCAGCAATATCTTTTATGGTGATGCTTTTCTTCATTATGCGTCTCTTTCCTTCAAATCCTGTCGTCGCATTCCTTGGCTGGCAGGGACTAAAACGGCCTATAACGTCGCATAAAGCAGAAGATTTTTGAAGGTTTACCTGAATCTCCCTTGATAACCATCCCAATTCCGAGCAGGGAAACTGCCATTCCGGCCAGCATGCTCCATGAAAGCGGTTCATCAAACATCGCCCATGCCCAGAGCAGGGTGACCGGCGGGCTGAGGAACAGGACGCTGGTGACGCGCACCGCCGAGGTGCGTTGCAGGCAGAACCAGTACAGCCCGTAGCCACCGAAAGTTGAAAACAGCCCAGTCCATAACACGCTGAGGGTAAATCCGCGCGAAATCTCCGGTAGCAAAGGCTCATGCACCCCCACTAATATGGCAAAAGCCAGCGACGACGCGGCGCTCTGTAGCCACAACGTGGTGGTGAGATTCAGAGGCGCCGAGGGTTGAAATTGCTTTTGTAGCAAAGTCGCTCCGGCCAGTGACAGCATACCAAGCAGCGGCAGAGCATAGGCCCACAGGGGAACCGCCTTCCACGACAGGCTACTCCAGCTGACCATTAGTACCCCCCCGACGCCCAATAACAAGCCGAGCCAGACCACGTTAGCTGGTTTTTGCCGCATAAAGATCAGTGCCAGCAGGGCGGTGCCGATGGGCAAAAGATCGGCCATTAATGCCGCAAGCCCGGCGGAAACGCCCAACTCAATGCCTTTCACTACTCCCGCCAGATATCCCGCCATGGCCAGCAGGCCAATGCCCGCGTTGAGTGCTATCGTGGCAAGCGACGTATGGCGTAACTGCCTAATAACAAAGGGGAACAAAATCACCGTGACCAGCACGCAGCGCCAGAAAACCACAAGAAAAGCCGAAGTGTAATCAATGGAGAACCTTGCGCCGACGAACCCTGAACTCCAGGCTACCACCAACAGTGCTTCGCAAGCCAAAAGTGAGAGGGTGCCGGTGAGGGCCTTTTTGTCAGTTTTTGCCGGGAGAATCTTTGTCGTGTGGTGATTTAGCATATTTTTTCGCCTCTCTTTTGCTTGATCTTAGAGAAACGATGTACTTCAATAAAACGAAATAAATTAACCTAGTGGTTTATAAAAACAAAATGATGTCTTCAACCTTAGATATAGAACTGCTGCGCACCTTTCACGCCGTGGCGAAGTTAGGCCAATTTCGCGCGGCGGCCGCGCAGGTGAATAAAAGCCCGGCGGCGGTGAGCGTGCATATCCAAAGATTGGAGGCGATTGCGGGCGGCAGGCTGTTTGACCGTGATAACCAGTCGGTGATCCTCACGCCGTTGGGCGAACGATTACTGGCAACCACCGGCAGCCTGCTGCGGGCTCATGACCAGATCCTCGATGAGCTTCGCACCGCGCCACTAAAAGGCCACATCAAGCTCGGCGTGCCTGATGAATATGCGGCCTATGTGATCCGCGATATCTTGCCGACTTTTAATATGAGTTATCCCGATGTCGTGCTGGAAATCACCACTGCGCCAAGCTTTACGCTGAGAAACCTGATAGGGCAGGAGCGTTTGGATATTGCCATTTCGGTTTGTGCCGCGGGGTCGCGTTCCGAGGGTTTATTGCTGATGGCTACTACGCCGGTGTGGGTGGGAGGAGTGGGGATAGCGCTCATGCCGGAAAGCCCGCTGCCGTTGGCACTGCACGCCAGCCATTGCCCCTATAGTGAAGCCATGACTAGCTCGCTTTCTGACGCAAAGTTGGACTGGCGTGTGATCCTCACCAGTCCCTCTTCTAGTGCAATTGAAGCCTGCGTGGAAACCGGCTTAGGTATCAGCCTGATAGATCGCGCGCGGGTAAAACCGACGATGCGTATTCTAGAAAACTTACCCAAAGTCCCGACTTACGAAGTGTACTTACTGCGTTCTCCCTCCACCGACTCGTCCCAAGCGGTGTCGGCACTTGAGAAGGTCATTGCTGAGCAGTTTCGGCTGTAATGAAGCTTTTTAGTAAGGCTTTCAAATGTTTTTATTCCTGATAAGCAGTGATGGTTTTTCATTGAACATGCCGAATGCACAGTTGAAGTTTATTGAGCTTATTGTATGTTGTAACTAAAATAGGATGTGATACACCACCTATTTTCCTAAGAAGGGCATCACCCTTAAGATTGAAACTTGGTAGCAAAAACCTTAGAGAACCAGTCTATAAACACCCTGACCTTAGGGGAGAGGTAGCAACGATCGGGGAACAAAATGGATACTGGCTTAGTGACTGTTGCATAATCGGTTAATACTTCTCGCAGCTCGCCGGATTGAATATGCGGGTCCAGCGCGGTCTACACATTATTCAGATCTGAGAACGGGAAGTGAGTATTGCCTTGAATACCTATTTCAGGCAGAGGCGTCACCGTCACATCCCCACCATGCTTATTCACCACGTCACGCCACTCCCGCGCCGTATACCAGCCTGACCCGCCACCCTGAGAGTGGGTGAAGAGAATATCTGTAAGAAATTCCCGCCAGTTCCGTATTATAAAAAACAGGCTGGATGATGTATCCTGCATTGATTATTGCTATACTGTATATAATTACAGTATAAGGAGCAAATCATGGCTGTTGAAACAAAGTTTGTTGTCGTCAGAAAAGGTGAAGAAAAAATGACATTTGCCAATAAGAAGGAAGCGGACGCTTACGACAAAATGCTCGATATGGCTGATGCTTTTACTGACTGGCTGTTGCAGAGCGAACTGGAAATTGATGAATCGCTGGCAGAAAACATCGCCCTGCGTCTGGCTGAGCAAAAAGATACCGTTCAGTACATCCTGCGTACCAGCAAGCTGCCGGAAGAAGAAGCCATGAAAGCTCCTGTCGCGCAGGCGGAAGATCCGGCGGTGACTGAAACTGAAGAATCATTGGAAGAAACGACTGAAGAAACCGCAGCAGCGCCAGCTCCTAAAAAGTCCGGTGCGGTTAAAGCCGCCTGATTCGCTTTCAGCCCCCTGTAAAAAAACCGGCTTATCAGGCCGGTTTTTTTGTCCTGCAAGAAGCAAAAGACGCTTATTTATGCTGTTTCGCGAACTCTTCTTTGGCTTTCTTCAGTTGCTGCTGGAAAGCGTCGTTAGTGTGCAGCGTTGCCACAACTGCAGAACCGACGATTCGAGCCGCATCCACATCACTCTGCCAGTGGTATCCGCAAATCACGCGGCTCTGGCCTAAATCATAACCACGCTGCAGGATTTGATCCTGACGTTGCGGGTTGATTTCAGTCAGCACTAACGCCGTTGCCCAGCCAATAGAAGTATGGCCGGAAGGATAAGAACCGTTTTTCGAAAGCTTATCCTGCTCGGTGGTATTACAGGTCGGGACGCCATAGAAGGCAAACGGGCGGATACGCATGTACTTCTCTTTCGCGCCACGCGTGGCCAGGTCTCCGGCATCTTCAATCATATTGGTCAGCAGCTTATGCAGCTCCGGCGTGTCTTTAGCAGTGATCGGTGAGCCAAATGCACTGGAGAAAGCATTCGCCACGCCCCCTCCGCTCAGGTTTGCATCTTCAGCGGCCTGTTTGCCGCGCTCGGTTGAACGCAGCAGACGGCCCTGCTCATACATCGCCTGGTCATTGAGGAATGCAATGCTGCCCACTGCCGGTGGTGGTGGCAGCAGGTTCAGGCTATTGATGGCCTGATCATTCTTTAAATAGTAGAGATCCGGTTTGGTGGTGGCATCGTTGCCAGTCAAGGCAAACGCATTAAATGAAACAAGTCCTGCGAGGCAAAAAATGGTCAGTCTTTTCATGTTAGCATCCTTACAATCAGCTATTTTATTTTCATCACGAAATCATTTTCGTAACATTTCCTAATACTGGGTAGTAAAACAAAATAGGTGATAGAAAGTTGGTATGAGATCTCAAAACAAGAAATTCATAGCGGGCATGAATGTTTTACGGCTAAAAAATGGGCTTTTTGCTGGAAAGCGCGACGAAATTTGGTAAAACATTTTCTCCGCTAACCCGACCGCTAATCCGACACAAATAGCACCAGATTCGAACAGCGCCAGAGGTTTGCCGTCCGGCCTGTTCGCGTCGAGGATTGACGGGATTTTGCCATTGGGATTTAGCGCCAAAAACTCCGGCGTCCAAATTTCATTTTTACCAATGTCGACCTCGCTAAACCGGCTGCACCCGTCGTTCAATATTTTTGGCGAAAAAGTAGATAACGGACGCCATGAGGATGTAGAACACGGCCGTCAACGAATAGGTTTTGAAGAATTCGAAATTGCCTGCCGCCAACTCCTGCATGCGCGCAAACAGCTCGGGATACTGCACCAAAAACGCCAAAGAACTGTCTTTGAGGTTATGGATCACCTGATTGGTCAATGCCGGGACGGAGGTGCGCAACACCTGTGGCAGAATGATATAGCTGTAGATCTGCAAGCGGCTAAAACCCTGTGCCGACGCGGCTTCCAGCTGGGTTTTGTCTAGCCCGTTGTGGGCCGTCAACATATATGCAGCGTTGTAGGCCGCAATGTTTAGCGTGAAGCCCAGCACCGTCACTTCAAAGGGAGACAGCCTGAATCCGTGGGTCGGCAGCCCGTAATAGAGAATGTAAATAATGCAGATCAGCGGCGTGCCGATGAAAAAGGATTTATAGGCTTCAACACAGCGAGCGAGACGGCTATTTTTGCTCAGGCTAAGATAGAAGACCACCACGCCCAGCAGGAAACCGGTGACGGAAATCACCACTGTCAGCTTAACCGTCGCCAAAATGCCTAAATAGATCAGTGGCCACTGGTCGAGAAAATCGTGGTAGAAACTGAGCATGCTGTCACTCATAGCGCATTTTCCGAAAGAATCGCTGCACTTCAAGAAGGGGGGAGGAATTGGCAAGTTGGCTCACCGAGCCTTGAGCCATAATTTTCCCGCCGTACATAAAAGCGACGTTATCACTGATGTCATTAGCAAAAGCGATGTCATGGGTTACGCAAACGGTGGTGACTTTGCGGCTCTCGAGCTTCTTAATTAATAGCGCCACTTCCTGGCTCATCAGAGGGTCGAGGGCGGAAGTAGGTTCGTCCAAAATCACAATTTCAGGCTTCATCACCAGCGTTCGCGCCAGCGCCACGCGCTGCTTTTGCCCGCCAGACAGCTGTGCCGGAAACTTCTTCTCGTGTGCCGACATCTCAAAATAGGCCAGCTCCTCCCGCGCCAGAGCACGCGCCTGCTCTTTGTTTTTCCCCTGAATTTTGCGCAAAGCCAGCGTCACGTTGTCTAACACGCTAAGATGGCGATAGAGCGCAAAGCTCTGAAAAACAAAGCCTATCTTGCTGCGCAGCAGGCGCACATCCACCTCTTTACCCAGCAAATCTTCACCATGAAAGCTAATTTCCCCCGAGGTTGGTCGCTCCAGCAAATTAAGGCAGCGAATGAGCGTGGTTTTGCCACAGCCGGAAGGCCCCATAATGACCTGAGTCGCACCGGCGGCGATAGCCAGGTTGACGCCATCTAATACCCGGTTGCCGTCAAACTGCTTCACCAAATCGGACACTTGTAAAATCGACACGTATTCCTCCCGGCTGTTATTCAACCGCGTATTTATTTTTTGTTTTTTTCATAATGAAAACGAAGAATAAGTAAATAATGAAATATAAAACTCCACAAATAAGGTAAATATTCATTCCTAACATGGTGGAGGCGGTCAATGCTTTGGCTTGCCCCAGAATTTCCGTTATTCCTACGGTGTAGGCGAAAGGGGTATTTTTCAGGATAGAGGTCAGTTCATTCATCACGCCGGGAATAGAAAAACGCAGCATCTGGGGGAATTCGATATACAGAGTGATTTGTAAATCGCTAAAGCCCATAGCCTTGGCTGCCGTTATTTCATTTTCCTCGACCGATTCCAGCGCGCCGCGAAAGACCTCAGAGATATAAGCACCGCCAATAATACCTAAACTAAGATTCATGGCCACCAACGGCGGACTGCTTAATCCAAAGCTCGGCAAGCCGAAATAAATTAAGAATAACAGGACTAACACCGGCACGGCGCGAATAAGGAAAACAAGACAATCAAGAATATAACCCACTCGACGGCCAGTGAGTCGCCGCAGCGCGGCGACTACCAGTCCCGTAATAAAGGCCGTTATAAAGCAGGTGAGTGTGATATAGAAGGTGTAAACCACGCCGTGCAATAACAGACCAGTAATATCGAAAATTTCTTTAGCGAACATGGATTATGACTTCAACCATTTATCCATGATGGCAGCCAGCTTCTTTGGACCCAATTGCTTGAGGTATGCGTTGAAGTCGTCACGAATTGGCGAGCCTTGTTGGAATGCAAAGCCCAAATGGTCGACGCCTTTGAACGAGTAGCTGATAGCCAGAGGCATTTTCTGGTGGAAACGGTAGTTGTCATAAACTGGTTCTTCGATGAATGCCAAGTCCAGATTACCGTTTTTCAGGTCGGTAACTGCTTCGTTATAAGAAGGATATAACTTCACATCAATTCCATATCATTACAGTAGGTTATTAATGGGGTCAGTTTGGATATCGAAAATTATTGTACGTTAAGGCTATTTTTTGACCTTTCGACTTTAGCTGGTCTCAGCCGACGAAACTTACCGGAAGCCGGTATCCGGTTGCTTTTCCATATATAATCGCCTGTCAGATTGATGTGTTCCCAGCCTAACGGGGACAAATGCGACAGCAGTTGCTCGTTGATCTTCACCCCTTTGCGCTTCAGGGCATCGACCGCTCTTTCCATATAGACGGTATTCCACAGGGATATGGCAGCCGTCAGCAGCGTCAGTCCACTGGCGCGATAGCTCTGATTTTCCGGTTTTCTGTCCCTGATTTCACCCAGCCGGTGTAGGAATACCGCACGCGCCAGCGCGTTACGGGCTTCTCCTTTATTCAGTCCCGCCTGTACCCGCCGACGAAGTGCCGGATCGCGGAACCAGTCGAGCATAAACAGAGTTCGTTCAATACGACCAATTTCCCTCAGTGCTTTGGCAAGTCCGTTTTGTTTGGGGTAGCTGGCAAGCTTTTTCAACATCAGGGATGCCGTCACGGTTCCCTGCTTTATTGAAGTGGCCAGACGAAGTACTTCACGCCAGTGAATTTCGATCTCTTTCAGATTCAGGCGGGTCGTTGATATCAGTGACTGAAGCGCCGGGTATTGGTCTGCTTTCCCTTTGATAAACAGCTTTTTGTCGTGGAGATCCCTGATCCGCGGACAGAACGCAAATCCCAGCAGATGCATCAGGGCAAAGACATGATCGGTGAAACCAGCGGTATCGGTGTAATGCTCCCTGATTTCCAGGTCGCTTTCGTGGTACAGCAAGCCATCGAGCACATGGGTTGAATCCCTGACCCGGCTGATTATGCAGGTGTAAAACGGGCTGTATTGATCCGAAATATGGGTATAAAACTGACGTCCAGGCTCTTGCCCATATTTCGGGTTAACCTGCCCTGCGTAGCGGCCTGAGCTGCCTGTTCTGAAATTCTGTCCATCTGATGATGACGTTGTCCCGTCTCCCCAGAATGCCGCCAGTGGTCTTTTCCCCTGCGCGTTTACCAGCTCTGCGAGGGCGGCTGAATAGGTTTCGTCGCGGATGTACCATGCCTGGATATCTTCCAGTGATGATTTGGTGCTTCCGGGGCAGGCTTCCGCCATTTTGGTCAGGCCAAGATTGATGCCATCCGCAAGGATGGTGGTGAGGAGCTGGCGGGCATCGGGACGGGTAATGTCATTTTTTATATGCGAAAAATGTCGGGTAAACGTCGTCCAGCTGTTTACCTCATCGAGAATTTCCGTGATTTTAGGGCGCGGTAGCATGCTGTAAACCAGCTCTGCCAGCGGTGAAACCTGTACCGGGACGCAGTTATCCAGCGGAGAGACTTTTACTCCCCTGTCAGATATTTCGACATCGGGCAGCTCACCAAGGGCAGCCATGGCATTGACCTCTTCAAGTCTGGACTGAAGCAGGGTCATACGGCTGGTAATGTACTCATGATAATCAGCAGATACGGGCAGGGGCAGCGCCGGTGTGAGTTTGTCAAAGTCCTTTTCGGGAATGAGGTAATCATCAAAGTTTTTGTAGCGGCGTGAGCCTTTAACCCAGATGTCCCCGGAGCGCAATGCACCCTTAAGCTCGCTGAGCGCACAAAATTCATAGTACTGCCGGTCAATACCCGCAGGTGTAATCACCACTTTGCGCCAGCTTTCAGGGACAAACTCAAGCGGCGCTGTCGCCGGAACTTTACGCGACTGCTTCCGGTACATATCCTTGATCACAACCAGCGCATCAGCCAGAGGTTGCGCTGCCGGGGTTGCGATTAACTGTAAAGCGGACAACATGCGCGGGGCATATTTCCGTAATGTGCTGTATTTCTCGGTAATAATATGTAACGGGTCAAAATTATTTTTTCTGGCAAGATGGCGTGTTTCCTCCAGACTGGCGACAAATTCAGGCCATGGGAGTATGTTTTCTATTGCGAGCCATGGATCGCCACCGGAATCACGAGCTTCAGACAGTGCCTGGCCGACATCTATGTACTGCCTCAGTTTTGACTGGATTAGCTTTCCGGTCTGTTGAAGGCGCTCAGCCTGTGTTCTTTTGGCTTTGCTGAACAGGCTGTTCAGCATGCGTTCATGCAGCTCAATCACTTCATCTGTCAGTGTGGCTCTGGCTTCTTCCAGCACGCACACCAGGATCGCATGACGGCGGGCTGCTGAAAATCGGGTCAAATCCCGGCTACTCATCTTTCGGCCTTCCCGCGCCAGTTTCAGCAACCGGTTCTGGTGAATGGTACGATCTATACCTTCAGGTAATGCCAGCGATTCAATGCTACTGAGCCGATCAAGGTGTTGCAGCACGTTCTTACCATTTATTTTACCCGGCGGTTGCAGAAGCCATGTCAGCCTGGAAGGCTGATTATCTGAGGACTCAAGTAAACGATCCAGGGCATCCCTGTGAGCCGGAGTTAACGGGGCATTCAGGGTCTGAAATACGATTTTATCGCCGCCAGCCATGGCCTCCGCACAGGTACGCTCCACGACATCAATCGCGGGAATTATCACGTTGTTCTTCCGGAGCCAGACCAGCAGTTCTTCGGCCAGGAGAATACCTTTATCGGTGCGCGTCGCCATCGGCAGCAGGTGTGTAATACAGTCCTGCTGTATTTTTCCGGTAAACGCTTTTACGCCAAGATAGCGGTACAGTTCGGTTAAATGTTCGCGTCGCGTGGTTTCCCTGCCGGAAAGGTAAGCAGGCCAGAGATCCCCGGTAAGTTTTAGCCTGCTGGCGATATGCTTCAGCAGCGCATCAGAGGGTGGGATTTTTTTATCCGGTGCAAAGCCGACATTTTTCAGATAGCAAAGAAGGACGGCAAAACCAAAACGACTGGCGGGTTTACGGTGAGCACTGATAAGCGCCAGATCATGCTCACTAAAATACGCCATTCGTGTCAGCGTTAACTCATCGTCCGGTAATGCCAGTAATGATTCTCTTTCCGACAGAGAAAGAATCTGCCTCCTTGCCATATAGTTTCCCTCATAAATTATTTGATGCGGAATTTTTAACAAAAATGGTATCGCATAAGGGTACACCCTTACGCCATAATCAAAACGTGACGTAATACAATGAATGACATAACCTATATGCGACAGATTAAATGCAATAACCTAAATGCGATAATGCGGTGAAAAAATGTTCATCAGAGCTTATTTAAGGGCATCGACGGAAGATCAGTTTGCCGATCGGGCAAAAGAGATGCTGGAGCAGTTCGTCCAGGAACGGGGGCATAAAATAGCCAGTTACTACCGGGAGAACATCAGCGGGACAAAACTTGACCGTCCGGAACTGGGTCGCTTACTGATGGACAGTCACCACAATGATATTTTACTGGTCGAGCAGATAGACCGCCTGACCCGTCTGAGCAACAGCGACTGGATGACGCTGAAAAAGCAGATAGAACAACACGAGCTGCGTATTGTCAGCCTGGATGTGCCCACCTCATGGCAGGCTTTGTCGGATAAAGACCCTTCGCAGGCTGACCCAATCACCCGCGCCGTGATAACAGCCATCAATAACATGCTTATCGACCTGATGGCCGCGATGTCGCATAAGGACTGGCTGAGCCGCCGCCTGCGTCAAAAGCAGGGAATTGAACGGGCACATACACTGGGGAAATACCGGGGTAAACAGGCCGATCAGGAGCGACATCAGAAAGTCTTGTACTACAGACAGGTAAAGAAACTGAGTATCCAGGAAACGGCTGATGCTACGGGCTACAGCGCGTCACAGGTTTGCCGGATACAAGCGCTTCATAAAACCTAAAAAGCTGAAATAACCGTATTTATTTGCAGTCATGGCGTAATAGTTAACTCCCTGTGACTAGCAGCCTGACACATCATCTATGTAAGTAAAGTCCGCTGTGTGCCAATAGCGGACATTACTAACATCGCGTTGCATTAAAAATTAGGGAGCACGTCAAAATGAATTACATTAAGTATTGGACTAACAGAAAATAGTAATGGACCTTTTAATCAGTAAGGAAAATAGCGCATGCTGATACCCACGCTAAAAACAGATCGTTTGCTATTAAAGCCATTAGTTTCCAAAGATGCACTCCAGATTCAGAAGCTCTATCCGCGCTGGGAAATTGTGCGTTATATGGTGTCATCAGTTCCCTGGCCCTTTCCTGACAATGGTGCAGCGCATTACGTGAATAATGTCGCGCTGCCTGCTATGGCAAAAGGCCATGCCTGGGTTTGGACCATACGGCACCGGGATAACCCTGACAATTTGATAGGCGTTATCTGCCTGGACGAAGCGGAAGATAATAATCGTGGTTTCTGGTTGGTACCTGAGTATCAGGGGCAGGGATTAATGAGGGAAGCAAGTATTGCGGTTACAAATTACTGGTTTAATACTTTGAACAAGCCTGTTTTGCGAGCCCCAAAAGCGGCCGAAAATATACGTTCTCAGCACATTTCAGCCAGTAGCGGTATGCGACTAATCAAAACGGAAAAGAAACAGTTTGTCAGCGGGCTTCTGGACTCAGAATTGTGGGAGATTACTCGTGATGAGTGGAATGCCCTTCACTCAAGCTAATGGGATACAATGTCCACTTTTCGCTCTCAGCAGACCTTCAGCGTCAGGTGTTTGTCTGCTGCGTGCCAACAGCAGACGTTACTTCTTGCATATTTCAATTTTCTTCTCCCCACAGCGGTGTATCTCCTAACGCTTTAGCAATAAAATCAACAAAGCTGCGAACCTTGAAAGGAATACGGATCGCGCTGGGATAAACAGCCTGAATAGTAAGTTCAGTCGTCCGGTATGCTGGCAGCAGCTTTATCAGCTTGCCCTGCTTAATATGCTCGCCAAAAACAAAGTTGGGCCCGTAAGCAATGCCTGTTCCGGCCAGTACAGATTCAAGAAGCAACTGAATGTTATTGGCAGTCATACGGCATGGGCCTTCAATACTGTGCGGCCTGCCTTGTGCATCATAAATCGTCCAGTCTCCCGCTGAAACCGCCTGGCTGAACGCCAGTCGAGGCGCACGGGAAAGATCATCCGGCGTCTCTGGTGTGCCATGTTTTTTCAAATACTCCGGTGAGGCGCACAAAACCATCCTGCAAGGTGCCAGCCGCCGCGTAACCAGTGTCGGATCCTCAAGACGCCCAACTCGGATGGCAACATCGATTCGATTTTCGAGTAGATCGGCGTATTTATCCTCCAGTACAACGTCCAGACTGACCTCCGGAAATTGCTCCAGATAGCGTGATACGATCCTACCAAGATGCATTGCACCGAAGGCGACCGGTGCTGCAACGCGAAGCAACCCCTTCGGTGTTTTCTGAACATCACTGGCTTCCCGGTTCGCATCCTCAAGAACCTCAAGAATAACTTTGCAACGTTCATAATACCGCTCACCGGCATCCGTCAGGCTAAGACGGCGTGTTGAACGCTGAAGAAGTCGTACATTTAGATCAGATTCTATAGCGCTGACATGCTTTCCTGCCATTGCAGCCGAAAGCTTAAAACGTCTCGCGGCGGCGGCGAAACTGCCTTCATCCACTGCCGCGATAAAAATCTGCATGCTGGTGAACCTGTCCATTACTTACCACCATTCGATAATCAGAGTATCGGCTGTCGACACAATTACGCTGATTATCATCACTCATGACAGCAATTACCATTACCTTAATTACATGAAGAGGCATGAGACGATGAAAATTAAGGTGAATGGAACGGGTATCCACATTGAGCAACAGGGCAGCGGTGAAATTGCACTGGTATTTTTGCATTATTATGGCGGTTCATCCCGTACCTGGGAGAGCGTGATAAGTCAGTTACCTGACCACTACCGCACAGTTGCAATCGACCACCGGGGCTGGGGGGGCTCAGACGCACCTAAATCAGGATACCGAATTGGTGACCTTGCTCGGGATGCCGAAGGGGTTATTTCAGCGCTTGAGCTTAAACGCTACATTCTTGTTGGCCATTCGATGGGGGGAAAAGTTGCCCAACTGATGGCGTCGCGTCGGCCTGCAGGTCTTGAAGGCCTGATGCTTATCGCTCCCTCTCCACCTTCACCTATGCGTCTCACGCCTGAGCAGCGCGATACGTTATCCAGCGCATATAACAGCCGCGAATCTGTCGGCTTTGTGATTGATAATGTCCTGACAGCGGGGGCACTAAGTTCTGCTCTGCGTGAACAGGTAATCGAGGACAGTTTGAGGGCCTCATCCGAGGCCAAAGAAGGCTGGCCTAATACGGCTATCGGCGAAGACATTACCCAGGAAGTGGCCTCAATTAATGTCCCTGTGACGGTCATTTCAGGGGAGTTGGATCGTGTAGACCTTCCGGCTACTCTGCAAAGAGAATTGCTGCCCCTTATTTCACATGCATCAATGTATATCATTCCAGACGTCGGACATCTCTTGCCTCTGGAGGCCCCTACAGAGGTCGCCAGCCACCTGTTAAAATTTACAGCCGCCATTGAAGGGGGGACAGCAGTCTACCATTCGCCTGTCGAAACGATAGCCGCGTTTGATGATGCTTTCAATGCAGGCAGGGTTGATGACCTGCTGGCTCTGTTCAGTAACCGTGCCACTATGAAAATGACTGATGGTGTGGTCATCGAAAGCGATCCTGAAAAGCTTCGGGACACTTTTTTGTCACTGACATCATCCCAGCCAGTTATCAGAAACCATATCCGCTCGATCCTCTCCGCCGGTGAAATGGCTCTGCTTATTATTGACTGGACTTTGACCATAACCACTAAGGATAGAACACTGCACGAAGAGTCCGGTACAGCAACGCAGGTGTTGTTGCGAAGCGTTGACGGAGGTTGGCGGCTGCTGATTTCAAATCCATCAGGAACGTAGTGAGTTCAGTAAGAATAGCTTGCGCTAGCAATATCGCGTGGCTGCAGAGAGGTAAGTGACATCCGCCACCACCCGCATGCCGTTTTAAGGCATGCGGTAATAACGATGAGCGCAAGATTGCTGTTATGTCTTGCTGCTTTCGGAGCGCCTGCTTTTCGCTCATGAGGGACAATCATACTTAAATCTCCTACATTGCAGGAGGTTTGGGCATGAACACGTCACCGTGGAACAAAAATCGTATCATCGGACAAAAAAGACCGCTTCAGATATCTCATATCTGGGGGATTCGAATCAGACTTGAACTGGAAGGAAAAACACGCGATCTAGCCCTGTTCAACATGGCTTTAGACAGTAAACTTCGGGGTTGTGATTTGGTAAAACTCAAAGTATCAGATGTTGCATATGGCAGTTCTGTTGCGAGCAGAGCAACGGTGTTACAACAGAAAACCGGTAGCCCCGTCCAATTTGAGATAACCAAAGGGACAAGAGAAGCAGTTGCAGCGCTAATAAAGCGGGGCAATCTGCACAGTAAAGACTACTTGTTCCAATCTCGGGTCGGTTCCTGCCAACACATTTCAACCCGGCAATACAACCGTATTTTTCATGGATGGGTAGAAAAGCTTGATCTCGAAGATTCGCTGTACAGCACACATTCCATGAGAAGAACAAAACCTTACCTGATATACAAGAAGACCAAGAATCTCCGGGTGATCCAACTTCTGTTGGGTCATAAGAAACTAGAAAGCACAGTGCGTTATCTGGGCATTGAAGTCGATGATACGTTAGAGATCTCTGAGTCGATTGAAGTCTAAGGTTGTCAGGGCTGCAACAGCAGCCCTGTGCCAGAAGCGGACGTTTTCTTTGAGCCAGAACTGCCAAATTTCTATCAGTATCAAAACCATTAAACTGTGTGTGCCGCAAAGCGGTTTTCAGGTAATCCGGGACTGAGATCAGATTTAGCTTTGAGCAATGCACCGTCATATTCAGACAGCGCAGTGAGTCCCACTGTAGCCGTGGTGCAATAGAGACGGGTAAAACCCTCACCGGCGAGTGTCGGACAGGTGCTCTGGATTCCAGGTGACGTCAGAATAACGTCTGTGGTCCCATCCGGGCGGTAACGGACAACACGGTTCCCCCCCCATTCAGCATTCCATAGATAGCCCATCTCATCCACGCAGGAGCCGTCAGGCGCGCCGCTGCCTTCGCTTTCGGCGAACACGCGCTGGTTCTGCAGCGAGGGGTAATCACAGCACATTATCCGACCCTGCATCGAGTCACAGTAATAGAGCGTGCCGCCATCGGGGCTGAAACAGATGCTGTTCGGTATAGCGACATCGGGCAGTGCAAGCATCTCAACAGTCAGCGTTGCCGCGTTGAGTCGATGAAACTTACCGATGGCTTTAACGGGATAACCGTCATCCATCGTCCCGAAGACAAAATTACCGGCACGGTCACATCGTCCATCACCTATGCGGGTGCCGGTGCCTCCCGGTGAAGCGGCCACTGGGGTAATTAACCCGCTGTTGAGATCATAGAAAGCCAGCCTTGACGCGAATCCCATCAGCAGAATGTGACTTTGTTCAGTCAGTGCAAAGGAGCCGAGGCGTTCAGGCAGCGACCAGCGCATCACAGCATCATTGCCTTCTTCTATGGCGAGCAGTTCACTGGCTTCAATGTCAGTCCAGTAGAGCCTGCGGGTTCTTTCACACCACAGCGGGCACTCTCCGAGCGTATTCCTGACCTCAGCTGCAATTGAAAACATGATAATCCTCCGGATATAAAAGGTCGTACTGCACGAGGGCAAAAGTGGATAACGCAGTTACTGCAGAAAACGTGCAGAGAGCCGATCGCCGAAAAGCATGACGGCAAGTCCGATCAGCATGACAACCATTCCCCCCAGCCTGAGTAACGAAACCGGACGCCGCACAGCGCCCAGCAAGCCAAAATGGTCAATCATCTGCGAGGAAAGTAACTGTCCGACAATCGCCAGCCCGAGCAGAGCTGAAAACCCGATTTTCGGCGCAAGCACGACATAGCTGAACAGGGCACATGCGCCTATCATTCCGCCCGCCAGACTCCAGAGGGGTTGCGACGGGATCGCCGCTAGCGATGTCATCAACCCACCCCGCAGCAGCGCGTAAATCCCCAGACTGAACGCGCCCGCCGTAAATGAAAACAGCGCCGCAGTGACCGGGTCGCCGCCCAGTCCCTTTGCCAGCTGGCTGTTCAGGGTCGTCTGCAGGGTGATCCCCAGACCTGCGGCAAAAGCGATTACGTAATAGATCATGCCCATGCTTTTCACCCTGGTCAGTCGGCCTGCACCAGCGGCAGGAAGGTGTCAGCAAAAATGTCAGGCTGGTAGCCAGAGGCTGCAAAAAGGTGCTCACGCGACTCATCAATCGCCGCACGTAGTCGCGCGCTGTCTACGCCCAGCACCTTACCGTTCTGTTTAACGATGCGTCCGCCGATCATGACGGTGTCGATGTTGCTGCGCTCGGCGGCATGAACCACCGTGCCAAAGGCATTGCCGGACGGGTAAAGATTGAGATCACTGACGCTAATCAGCACCAGGTCGGCTTGTTTGCCTGGCGTCAGGCTGCCCACTTTGTCCTGCAGCCCTGCACAGGCAGCGCCATCAAGAGTCGCGGCTTTAAGGAGTTGCGCCGCCGGAAGCGTTTTCAGCGCATGTTCAGAATCGCAGCACTGCTGCTGATGCATGCCCATCACGCGCTGCAGGTAAAAGGCGACGCGCATCTCCATAAACATATCGGTGCTGTACGACGTTTCATTGTCTACGCTCAGGCCAGGGTTGATGCCATGACGCTGCGCGGCCTCAATGGCGAACATCCCGCTTTCGATGCCATAGTGCGAATCTGAGCGCGGGCAGACATTCACCCGGACACCGGCCTCCCGTAGAATTTTCCATCCCCGGTCGGGCAGCGCCGTGCAGTGATTGAAAATATTGTCCGGACCCAGCAGCCCTTGCTGATGCAGCGACTCAAGTTCAGACCCCATCTCAGCGCCAAAGAACTCAGTGACAATCGACAGTCCCAGCCTGCGGGCCTCGGCCCACAACTCCGGCTCCAGCTGGGCCATGACGGCGAGAGAGACCAGGCTTTCAGGGTTGTCGGTGAAATACTTATCCTGCAGACGCTGCCAGTTTCCCGGCCAGTGGGCTTTATCCCATTCGCCAGCTACCGGTGCGCCGGAAGCATGAATGGCACGAATGCCGGTATCAAGCAGGGCCTCCACGGCGGCATCGGAATGCGCTGCGGTTCGGCTGTTGTGCGAGTTATCGATCATCATGGTGATACCCGCGTCAATAGCGCCCAGCGCCGTCAGCAGGTTGCCGACATAGATATCGGCAGGACGGTAATATTTAGCGAAGGAGAAGTGCGTGGCGTTGCTGTAGTCGTCCAGGCAGGTGGCGTTTGGGTTAATTCGGCGCAGCTGTCCTTCCCATGCGTGACGATGAGAATCGACCATTCCCGGCATGGCGATCATGTTGGTGGCATCAATGACATGCGCACCCGGCACATCAAGGTTCTGGCCGACGGCGGTAATCGTTGAGCCGTTGATGAGAATATCACCGCGCTCAATGTTACCGACGCTCTCGTCCATGCTCAGTATCGTCGCGCCACGAATCAACGTAGCCTGTGAAGTGACATTCTGATTGTTAACAATATTTCGGATGTAGTCGGTCATTAAACCTGCCTCTTTCCTGATTAATGGGGAAACGATACGCCACGTCATTAGCCAGAAAAAGATGCTTAAAGCGTTTTCATAATTCATAATTCGCGAATAATCAGACTCACTTTTACCCCGGAGCAGGACGATGGATCGGATTCAGGCTATGCAGGTTTTTATTAGGGTTGCTGAAGCCGGAAGCTTTGTGCGTGCGGCAGAGACACTGTCACTGCCAGCTTCCACCGTCACCAGCACGATTAAAAATCTGGAGAAATACCTGCAGGTGCGTCTGCTTAACCGGACGACGAGGCGGGTCAGACTCACTCCTGAAGGCCTGCAGTATCTTGCGCAGTGCCGGGAAATCCTTTCACTGATTGAACACACGGAATCCAGCCTGATCGATTCCGTCAGACGGCCCCAGGGGCGACTGCGGATAGATATGCCCGGTGGGATCGCCCATTTTATCGTCATGCCGAATCTGAAAGATTTTTACCGGCTCTATCCGGATATTTATCTGATGATTGGCGTCAGCGACCGGCAGGTTGATCTTGTTCAGGAAGGTGTGGATTGCGTCATCAGAACCGGGGAATTAACCGACTCCACGCTGGTTGCCCGTCCCCTTGGCCGGTTTCGCTGGGTGACCTGTGCCTCGCCGGACTATCTCAGGGAGTACGGTATCCCTGAGACGCCTGAAGCGTTGTCGCAGCATAGGGCAATCCATTACTTTTCCGGTTCGGGAAGACGGACCAATGAACTGCGTTTTACGCGTGGCACTGAGATGCTTTCCGTTCCGGTAGAAGGGGACGCAGCCGTTAACGAAACGGGACTCTATATCAGACTCTGTCTTGAGGGTTTTGGGCTGGCGCAGCTTGCTGAGAATGTGATTTCGGAGAATCTGCGGCAAGGCAAACTGGTCGAGGTTCTGGCGGACTGGCAGCCACCTTCCGTGCCGGTGACGATGCTCTATCCGCATCAGCGTTTTCTCTCTCCCGCCGTGCGTGCTTTTGCTGACTGGGTCGGCGAACTTTTCAACGATGTCGCAGGTGAGAAACGGCCTTCCCGGTAAGAGATGGTCTTGAGAGCAAGAGTACGCTTCAGAACGATAATGGACAGCATCCACAGCAGAGGAACCGATCGTTCCCCTGTGGTGCCAGCCAATTCAGCCCGTCTGCTGTACAGGTTCCAGATGCGCATTTCGTCCGGCAGCCATTCCGGTGCAGGCACCTGCGACCGCGATTGCTGCGGTCATCAGTAATGGCAATGTCCAGCCTCCGGACAACTCCTGTACTTTGCCCAGCAGCAGCGGACCCATCGCCGCCATCAGATAACCGACGCTCTGCGCCATGCCTGACAGCGCGGCGGCGTCACCGGCATTTTTGGTACGAAGTCCGATGAAGGTCAGGCCCAGCATCATACTGGCACCCGAGCTGAAGCCGAGAAGAGCAGCCCACAGCATCGCCAGATTCGGCAGGTACATGATGCCGATAAAGGACGCAGCGGTTAACAGGCTGACGCCGGCAGCGGCTGCTTTCTGATCGTTGAGGCGACGCAGCGTGGCGGCCAGAATCAGGCCGGGAATGGCGGTGGTCAGCTGAAGAATGCCGTGTACTTCACCGGCCTGGGCTGAGGAGAGTCCACTGTCCGTTAGAATGGCGGGCAGCCAGCCGACAGCAACATAAAACGGCATCGCATTCAGGCCCATAAACAAGGTGACCTGCCATGCCAGAGGCGAGCGCCAGACCGCGACGGTCGCCGTTGTTTTCTCACCCGCTGCTGGCAACTGATGCTTCATCTTTAACTGGGGCAACCATAAAAGCAACGCAAGCAGCGGTGCAATAACCAACATGGCTAACGCGATGTTCCAGCCCCAGTTCTGCGTCAGAGGAATGACAACGGCTGAACCAATAGCACCAGCCGCGCCCATGGTGATGGAATATGCCCCCGTCACGGAAGCCACGTTGCCAGAAAAGTCGCGTTTGATAAGGCCAGGCAACAGGACATTGCCGAGGGCAATCCCGATACCTATCAATATGGTTCCGCCATAAAGCGCCCAGACACTGCCTGTGGAGCGAAGCAGGATGCCCGCTGAAATCACGGCCAGGGCACCAAAAAGGGTGCGTTCAAGACCGTACTTGTGTGAGATGGATGCGCTCAGCGGTGAAAAGGCGGCAAATGCCAGTAAAGGCAGCGAGTTAAGCAACCCAACGGCAGTAATACTTAGCCCAAAATCATGGCGAATAGACTCTAAAACGGGTGCGATAGCGGTAAAAGGAACACGCAGGTTGATAGCTATAAAAAGGATGCCGGTCACAAGTATGATTGAAGACCACTTGTTCGTAGTGTGGGACATAAATTTTGCTTTCTCTGGTAAAAAGAAAGACTTTAAAGGACGCATGAGTTACAGAATATAGATAACCTGACAACATATAACTAAATCATGCCACTTAATAAAAAACCGGTGACCTCACCGGATGAGTTTAATTCCGATGCTTTCAGTCAGGCTGCTATCGCGCTGCATGTATCATCGTCAGGCGAGTATGCAGGTCAGAGTCCGCACGCTCACCGTAAGGGACAACTTATTATCTCTTTGCGCGGTGCAGTGAGCTGTGAGGTTGAGGATGCGCTGTGGCTTGTTCCACCCGGACATGCTGTCTGGGTTCCGGGTGAAATCCCCCACAGTTGCCGGGTCACGAAGAATGCAGATACCTGCTTTCTGTTTATCGAACCCGGCGCGGCAGCGATGCCGGAAATCTGTTGTACCCTGGCGATTACTTCTCTGGTCCGCGAGCTTGTTCTGTATCTGGCAGAACAGGGACAGGCTTATTCTCCTGACAGTAAAACTGCCAGGCTCGCAGCGGTGCTGCTGGAGCATATTCCGGATGTGCCGGTTGAAGCGCTCCATCTTCCCGTATCCGATCATCCTAAAATGCGGAATATGGCGGAGGCACTTTTTAATGAGCCTGATGATCGGCGAACGTTAAAGCAGTGGGCTGCACATCTGGTCACCAGCGAACGATCGCTGGCCAGGCTGATAAAAGAGGCGACAGGAATGAGCTTTGGTCGCTGGCGTCAGCAACTGCATTTGATGATTGCCCTGAGCCATCTGGCTGAAGGTCAGTCCGTGCAGCGCGTAGCCGGAACGCTGGGATATGATTCGGTCAGCGCATTTATTACGATGTTCAGAAAAGCGCTGGGTAAATCACCGACGCAATATTTTTCGTCTCTAAACTAATGCAAAACAACACAAACCGAATTTTTATAAAGAACCCCAGCGTCCGCTGTTCACTCAAAACTGCCTGTCATTCCTGCTTAAAAAACAGGCTTAACGTAGGATATTTTCCGTTTTCCAAGCGGACCCTATCCAGGCATTGCTCAAGTTGCCCAGCCAGCAGGGGAAAATCCATGAGGCTGTATAGTCGAGGCCATTTGATCAATTTTCGGTAGCGCAGTTGCTCCGACTCGATGCGCAAGTCATCATTTGGGCGCCACTGAATGTTGAACAGCTTGTCATGACGCGATAGGTCGACCAACCAGTTTCCGTTAGATGGGATGCGCAAATCCAGTTTCAGGCTTTCAGGCCGCAAGTTGTTGCGCTTGTAAAACCAGTGCTCAGGCGGTTCGTTGGTTAGGTCGACGGAACACCCGCTATATGACACCTCGGCAACACCGAACCTTGCAAACCATTCGGCGACTTCGGGGTGGGTAGAATGGTCGAACATATTTTGCATGCTCCTTAGAAAGCGTCATTTAGCACAAGAGCTTATCGCTCATAGCAGCCCAATAAAATCCTTTTGGGCTGCTCTGTGCCAGAAGCGGACATCTGCGCTCCGCACCAACGCAAACGGTGGGCCGAAGTGCTTTTGTGTAAAATGAACTTACCGCCCTCTTTCAGCTCTGAGAGGCGCCCCCATCAGCGAACAGCTCTATACCATTCACATAACTTGAGGCATCACTGGCCAGGAATGAAACAACAGAAGCTATTTCTTCCGGCTCTCCGATACGTCCCAGCGGACTTTTAGCGGTGAGGAAGGCGATCCCTTCTTCGGCATTATCGCCGAATGCGGCTCTGAGCGACGCTGTATTCACAGGGCCCGGGCTGACGATATTTATGCGTATACCCGAACCGCGCAGCTCTGTAATCCAGCTTCTCACCATGTTTCTGACTGCGGCTTTGGTCGCACCATAAATACTCATGGTGGGTCCCGGGTCTGCTGAAGCCGTCGAACCAATGATAACCACGCTTGAACCCTTTCCAAGCAGGGGCAACGCCTGCTGAACAGTCAGAACAACGCCTTTAACATTTGTGGCAAACTGGTCGTTGATTTGTTTTTCAGTTATTTCACCAAGCGGGGCATGAACCCCACCGCCGGCATTAGCGACAAGAATATCAATGTGTCCGAATTCCGCTTTAACCTGTTCATAAAGCGCATCAAGACTAACCTTACTGCTGACGTCAGCAACAATACCTTTAACATTTTTCCCCAGAGCCTTTACCGCCTCCTGAAGGGTTTCTGCATTCCGGCCAGTGATAATGACATCTGCGCCATCATCACTCATGCTTTTCGCTATAGCCAGACCAATGCCGCTTCCGCCACCGGTGATAACGGTGACCTTACTCTTAAATGACTGATTCATATATGTACCATTTTTAAGTTTGTAGTGCTCACTATATACATACTCATGCGGGCTGTCATCACCTGAATATAGCGATCACTACAAGAAAGCTTTAAGATGATAGCTTACATATTTGTGATGCAAGGGATAAAACATATGAGCGATAGTGAAAAACAAAAGGCGCCCAGGCGGATATTTGACAGGGCGTCCGGCGTGCAGACGGCTAAAGCGCTGTTTCATCAGCGTGGTTATGATGCTGTAGGTATTACGGAACTGACAAAGAAGCTCAATATAAACCCTCCCAGCCTTTACGCCGCTTACGGTAGTAAATCAGGGCTGTTTGAACGCTGTCTGAATCTGTACGTAGCAGAGGGAAATCTTCCGGCTGACAAAATTTTGACACAGGGCAGGCCGCTGGATGAGGCAGTTTCAGATCTCTTTATGACTGCTGCGCGGCTATATGTCCGCTCTCCGGCGCAGCGAGGTTGTCTTGTGGCTGAAGGTATGCGTGCCGACGATCCGCAGGCCCGTGAGCTGGCAAGTCGCTATGGTGAGGCTGGGATTCAGTTCATCAGAAGTTATATCCGGCAGTGTGAACCTTCACGGGACCGCGAGCTTTCTGATTTTGTCGTGACAACGCTGCGGGGCTTTTCCGCAGCCGCAGTAACGGGACTGTCAAAAGCCAGGTTAACTGCCGTGGCTCAGATGGCCGGTCAGGCATTCAGCGCACTCGTGACGCCAATTAATGTTTAACCCGGAGATAAAAGTCATGTCTGTTATCGACCATGTTGAAATTGCAGTAAAAAATGCGCAGGTATCGCTTAAATTTTTTGAAGCAGCCCTCGCTCCTCTGGGGTTCAGGCTGATTATTTCTGTGCCTCCGGAGCGGACTTTAACAGGCGGTGCCCGGTACGGGCTGGGCCCGGAGGGATATCCGAGGATCTGGCTTCATGATAAAGACATAGCAGGGGCTTCAACACATCTGGCTTTTGCTGCCAGTGAACGGGCTTCAGTCGACGCATTCTGGCGTGCCGCTCTACAGGCGGGGGGTGAAGACAATGGCGCACCGGGAATTCGCAACCATTACCACTCTCAATATTACGCGGCTTATGTCCTGGATCCTGACGGTAATAACATCGAAGCCGTCTGTCAGAAATGATGAGTAATACTGCCGGTCGTGACTTTACGAAAATGAACCACGTCTGAGTTACTGCCTGTTGGGTTTGCCTGGCTGCCAGTCACTGAATAAAACATCGAAAGATGAGTTATTCAGTGACTGGCAGCAAATGTACTGTCGCATTAATCATGGTGATTCAGAGCGCTTTCTGCATTTTCATCCTTGTTCCGGAGGCTTGCAGCATCTTTTAAAGGAGAGCGGCCAAAGAAACGGGCGTACTCACGATTAAACTGGGGCACGCTGCGATAACCCACCTCCATGGCAACAGACGTGACGCTTTGCTGCCGCACCAGCAGCCGAGTTCTGGCATTAAGAAGGCGGACGCGCTTCTGATACTGAACCGGGCTCATGTTTGTCACGGCCTTAAAATGACGATGAAAGGCCGATACGCTCATAGCTTCCTGTCCGGCCAGTGATTCGACCACAAATTCATCAGCAAAATTATGTCTTATCCAGCGTATCGCATTACCAATTCGCGCCAGCATAGTTCCCGGTGAAGCAATATCCCTCAGCATCCAGCCGTGTGGGCCTTTCAGAACATGATAAAGAATCTCACGTTCATACACCGGCCCGAGAGCGGGGATATCTTCAGGCGTGTTCATCAGGCGAAGCATTCTCACCCAGGCATCCAGCAGTTCGGGCGTGACGGCAGCCACGGAAAAAGCACCCGACTGTGAATCGGCCTTCACGGGAGGTAAATCAGCCAGCAGCGTCGCAATCCGTTCGGGCGTCAGGGTCAGGCTGACCGCGAGATACGGCTCACCGGTGGCCTCAGGGTGGACTGCGCCTACGGCTGGCAGGTCTACTGACATGACAAAGTAAGAAGCAGGATTGTAATTAAACACCCGGTCTCCCACCGTCATGGATTTACTGCCACGCAGTATGAGATTAACCATCGGCTCATAAACCGCAGCCAGCGCATGTGGGGGAACGTCACCTTGCACCATTGCCACACGGGGGATACCGGTTTCGGTTCGCCAGTTTCGGGCATGAGCGGCCAGGAGACGCAGCTCGTCAAGCAGGGGTTCCAGTGTCAAAGTCGGCCTCCTCAGTAGGGTGAATAAAGCGAGCATAAAGCAGAAAAAGGCAAGAATCGAGCAGGAACGCAGAGGCTGACCGCTCCGGGGTACTTTATCCTTTTTCATATCGCAGGAAGAAAGGATGAAATCATGAAAATTGTACTGATTACCGGCGGCAGTGGCGGGATCGGCGCCAGCGTGGCGCAGCAGTGCGCGGCTAAAGGGATGGGAGTTATTGTGACTTATAAACGCCACCCTGAAGCTGCCCTGAGGGTTGTGAAGGAAATTGAAGCGTCAGGCGGTCGTGCCGTTGCGCTGCATCTGGATGTGGCTCGTACCGAAACCTTCGGCACTTTCCGCGACGCCTTACTGGACATAGTCAGTGTCACCTGGGAACGTGAGCAGATTGACGTGCTGGTAAACAACGCCGGGTTTGGGCTCTTCAACCCGATTGAAACGGTGACGGAGAGTGAGTTCGACACTCTTTTTGCCGTACACCTGAAGGGCCCTTTTTTCCTGACCCAAAAGCTGCTGCCTCTGATTTGTGATGGAGGACACATCATCAACGTTACCAGCGCCACCACGCGCGTGGCTACGGCAGGTGTTGCGCCCTACGCTGCCTTTAAAGGCGGCCTTGAAGTACTGACCCGCTATATGGCCAAAGAGTTCGGGCCGCGGCGCATCCGGGCAAACGCAGTCTCTCCGGGTGCAATCCGTACGTCGCTTGGCGGAGGGCTGAATGATGAAATTGAGGCGCTACTCGCCTCACAGACCGCGCTGGAACGCGTGGGGGAGCCGGATGATGTCGGCCGGGTTATCGCAGGCCTGGTCTCTGATGACAGCGTCTGGATCAACGCACAATCCATCGAGGTCGCCGGCGGCTACCAAATCTGAATCCTTCCGGAGGTTTTATGCTCGATCATCTGTTTTTAACGGTCAGCGATACAGACCGTTCTGTCCGTTTCTATACGGAAGCGCTTGCCCCTCTCGGCATCACGGTTCGTCATGATTATGACGGAAAAGAGGGGCCGCCCGGCCACCCGGATTTGAAAGGGTTCGGTGCTGAGGGCCGGATCTTTTTCTGGCTACGCGAAGGAACTGTTGCACCAGCTGCTGTACATGTCGGGTTTGTCGCGCGAAATCAGACAATGGTGAATGAAGCCTATGCTTCAGCCATGCGTGCCGGCGCGTCTGACAATGGTGCACCCGGTGTCCGGCTTCACTACGATCCCCGTTACTACGCCGCTGGCGTTTTCGACCCCGATGGCTACAGCTTGGAATTTGTTTATAAAGAATGGCAGCACCCTCAACCATGAAAACATTACTGATTTATGGCGCCACCGGTTACACGGGACGCATGACCGCCGCGCAGGCTAAAAGTGCCGGCCTGAATATTATTATTGCCGGCAGAAACAGGCAGCGGCTGGCCGCACTTGCCTGTGAACTTGACGTCAGTATGCGGGTATTCGGCCTGGAGGACGCTGCTGAAACCGCGCTGCAGCTGGCAGGCATCGGCGCTGTGCTGAACTGCGCCGGGCCGTTTGCTGCTACGGCAGAACCACTGATGAAAGCCTGTATAGACCAGGGTATTCATTACCTTGATATCACAGCGGAAATTAACGTTTACCGGCTGGCTGAGTCACTGGGAGAAAGAGCGGCGCGGGCCGGGAGTATGCTATTGCCGGGCGTGGGCTGGGACGTGGTGCCTACCGACTGCCTGGCCGTTCGCCTTGCACGACATGTACCGGAATCACGACGGTTGCGTATAGCATTACAGGTGGCCGGAACGATGTCCCGGGGGTCTGCCGTCAGCGCAGGCGAAATAATCGCAGCCGGCCTGCTGGTACGTGTTAACGGTATTCTGATGACGAAAGAGGATGCACAGCCCGGCTGGTTTGATTTTGGCGACGGTCCCGTTGCCTGTGCGCCGCTTTCCTTTGGCGATCTGGTAACAGCATGGCATTCAACCGGTATTCCGGATATTGAGATGTTTGTGCATGTCACAGGGGATGCCTTTCCGCAGGGGGATTTGTCCATGCTTCCTGAAGGGCCCGGGCAGGATGAACGCGATGCAAATCGCGCACGCGCAGTTGCTGAAGTTACCGGGGCTGACGGGAAGACCCACCGGGCTGTGATCGGGACGGTTAACGGATATTCCTATACGCCGCTTGCGGCCACAGAAGCTGCCAGACGAGTTCTGAACGGTGACAGTTTCCCCGGCTTTCAGACGCCGGCGATCGTTTTTGGTAGTGAGTTTGCGCTGAGTATTCCGGGTACATGGCTCCAGCTCTCCTGACTCTGTTAATAAGCTGCCCCGGGCAGCAATGAGCTGACCGGGGTCCCGCATTACATCACTACATTATTTATGTTCCGATATGGCTTGCCGTTCTGGCACTGATGACTGACTGGTATAAAAAGTCAAATCCACTGCGTACCGCAGTAGATAATGATGGGACGTCGGGCTGACAGTTTGTCGGCTTAGTCAGTAGCTTGTCTGTTTTCCCGACATCCCGGTTATTGTATCAGGCGAACGGACATCCCCTGTTACCAGGGCTGGCGTCCGTGACTGCCGAAGAAACCACCTGTAGGTCCGTCCGGTCCCGTTAACGCCATTTTTATTGCCGTTGCAGCCCCTTCATCCGGTGTCAGAAAGCCGGTGTTGGCATTTAAATCGGTTCGTACATGGCCGGGTTCAACAGCGTTCACTTTGATCCCAAAGGGTTCAAGTTCCTTTGCGAATGAAACCGTAACGGCATTCAGGGCGACCTTCGAAGAGGTATAATCAAGGAGATTAACGCTTGAATATATCGAAGTTGGATCGGTAATCAGCGTCAGAGAACCCACGCCGCTGCTCATCATTACGATCCGGGCCTCTCCAGAAGCTTTGAGCAGGGACAGAAAGGCCTGCGTCACGCGTACCGGGCCGAAGAGATTGACTTCATAAACCGCTTTCATGTCTTTAATACTAACCTGGCTCGGAGGTGTGATGGTGTCACTGAGAATGCCCGCATTATTAACAAGAACGTCGAGAGAACCCAGTTCATGCGCAAGTACTGCAGCCGCGTTCTGCACGCTCGCTTCATCTGCAACATCCAGTTCCAGTAGCCTGACGTCAAGACCTTCCTGGCGCAGGATGGCAACTGCTTCTTCACCACGACTGCGATCGCGCGCACCCATCCAGACTGACATACCCGTTCTTGCAAGGCCTCTGACTATAGCAAAGCCAATCCCTTTATTGCTCCCGGTAACAAGCGCGGTCTTTTTCATCTTTACTACACCCCCTCAGTCTGTGAACTGTCGATGGGCGTGCCTACGTGAAACTGAAGTTCGCCCATCAGCCGGGGAACAACGTTGCGCGACGTAAAACGCCACTGACCGTCATGTTTTTCAAAACTGTCGTAATACCGCCCTGTACATATAGGCTGCAAAGGAAACCCCTCCAGTTCCTGATGCACAGTGAAATAGCTGACGCAAGTGGCTGAACTACCGGATGGCGATACATCTACCAGCACATTAGAAACGTTATGCCACGTACGGGGAGTTCCGTCCTTATGGCGCTGAACGCCGCGGTTAAAAAACTGCTCGACCTCTTCACTACCATGTGCCGTATCACTGAGAACAATAAATTCAGCATGTTTAAATAACTCGGCATTCTCTGCAAACTTTCCGTCATCCAGGTTGTGGACGTAGGAAGCAAGTAACCGCTGAATTTTTAATTCATCGAAATAACGTTGTTCATTTTCTGCGTGAACTGAATTAACCATAATTTATTCTCTTCATATCAGGAGGGAAATAGATCCGCCACGCATATACCAGGCGAATCACGTTAAATAATGCCACTGAAAATCAGCGCAACAGGTACACTTCCGGCACGAAGCATCTGTGCCGGATCACATCGAGCCAGTAGGGCCGGTTCCCCTTGAAGGTAGAACTGTTATGATGCCCAAAACCTTAGTTCTTCAGTAACAATGTTCAGATCTGAGATGCGCCGCCATCGGCAAAAATTTCCGCGCCGTTGATATAACTGGCATCATCACTGGCAAGGAAAACAACAGCTTTTGCTATTTCGTCTGTCTGGCCGATGCGACCAATCGGACTGCGGTCACGCAAATACTGCAGGATGGCGTCAACGGGTTCGGGAAGGAAATCGTGTAAGGATTGAGTATCCACCGGTCCGGGGCTGAGAATATTAATGCGAACGCCAGCACCTTTTATGTCCAGAATCCAGCTGCGTACCATTGCGCGTAAAGCAGCCTTGGTGCCTCCATAAACACTGAGGCCCTGACCGGGATTAATGGAGGCCGTTGAACCTGTAATTACAATGCTGCTGCCTGGTTTCATCAGTGGTAATGCTTTCTGAACGGTAAACGTGATACCCCTGACGTTCGTTGTGAACTGACGATCGAACTTCTCCGGGGTTATCTGCCCGAGGGGTTCAAATTCGCCCATTCCGGCATTTGCTATCAGGATGTCGATGCGACCAACCCGGGACAATATTTGCTGATAAAAATCATCTAGTTCCGATAGACTGGATACATCCACCTGAAACTGACTCGCATCCGGTCCAAGAGTACTGAGTGCAGATTCAAGTTTATTCCTGTCCCGCCCGGTAATAATCACGGTTGCACCGAGTGCTGCTAATTCCTGTGCGATACCAAGACCGATACCGGATGATGCGCCGGTCACAACCGCGATTTTGTTCTGAAATGAGTGAGTCACTGTGTATTCTCCTGCTTGTTGTGGGTTATGTATATAGTGATCACTACATATAAAGTTAAAGTATCACAAGTGAAAATTAAACTTAATTTAACAAGTCTTTCCATATCAATAAGATAAATTTAGCATTTGATGCTAATGCTTTTTAGCGATTACTATATAAACTGATTTTGGAGGCAAGATGAAACAAGCAAACAGACTGCGGCGACCTGCCTTTGATCGCGAAGCAGGAGTAGCAATTGCACAGGCACTCTTTCATGAACATGGCTATGACGCTGTCAGTATTGCTAACCTGACTGAGGCGCTGAATATAAAGCCGCCAAGTTTTTATGCTGCATATGGCAGTAAGGTTGGACTGTATGAACGGAGCCTGGAGCGTTATGCGCGGGAGAGTGCGCTTCCCCTGAACAAATTATTATCAACTAATAAAAATGTTGCGAAAGGCGTGGAAGGTTTGCTGGTAGCAGCAGCCAGACAATATGGCCGTCATAAACATCAGCGAGGATGCCTTGTTACCGAAGGCATGCGGGCAGATGACAAAGATGCCCGTGAAGTGGCATGTAAACTGGCAAGACCGGGAATTACAGCCATAAATGACTGGCTTAAGGCTGTGTACCCGGAGTCAGCAGACTGTCTTACAGACTTTATTGTGGTAACACTGAAAGGGTTATCTGCTGCTGCTTATCAGGGCATGCCACAGCGCAGACTGGTCGAAACGGCAAAATTAGCTGCTCATGTTGTAGCCACGCATATCAATACATGACCAGTATTTTCAGAACCTGGAAAAAAAGGATACGCCATACACCTCTGTTCAGGTATCCGAATTGAGTGTATTGACCCTGGCCCATAATCCTGCGCCATTCAGAAACAGAATTCCGGCACGGTAAACACTCGCCATACCGGATTTGCTGATGAGCTTTTTCACACCCGCGAAAACAACGTAAGAGTTGGTGATTTGCCCGTCAACTGAATCGACAGGGGGTCAACATACATTCAGAACCACAAAGAAGGCCCTGCTCAATAGCAGCCACGTAAAATTTCCGCTCTTCGCTCAAAGCTGCCTGTCAAAGTGGTCAAGCTTTACCATAGCTCAGAGGTACAAAAAATAACCTTAACGTACAATAATTTTCGATATCCAAACTGCCCCCT